>JBJMMD010000041.1:0-138663 GCA_045804965.1 Thermomicrobiales bacterium
CCTTGTTGAGAGAAGAGGACGTCTGCGTTGAGCTTGAACAAGCCGTCGGCAAAGAGCCAGTTCAAGAGCAGGTACAGCACCGCTGCGATGGCGGTCACAATATAGGTGCTGGTTCTCGTAACTTTGGTCATGATGCACCTCCAAGCACATCCTGAAAACACCTCTGATTGAATGTCGGGACGCTTCCCCTCGGACTTCACGCGTCCGTGTATCGACCAAGAAGAAGCGCGATCCCTAACCCTGAAGACAGTTTGCTTCTTGGCGCCATACAAGCGCATCGCATCCCGCTCGTCCTCCATGTCAAAACCATGTCAGCTACAGCGCCCAAGTCGTTCAACCGGCTGGCACCGTCGCGGAAGTGCCGGTTCGCCAATGCTCTACGCCATTGAACTTGATGCACACAAAGGCACCAGCTGAATCAACTGAAGCACCGGAAATCGCGGGGTTGGCAGTTTCGACGGCACCAGCTTGAGGACTGCCGCCCAGCAGTCCTCAAGCTGGACCGTGTCCGGCTTGCGCAGGTTCCAGTCGCGTCACGTTCCAGCGTGTGCTTTGAACCAGGCTTCAGAGATCGGAGTTTCGAGCCAAGTCAAATGTCGTCAGGACGGCAACCGCTGGTCGTGCTCGAGAACTCCAACGAAGAGATCGCCTTTTTCTCGGAGACGGCCGGGCATCGTTTTGATGGTGAAATTGTCTGGCGCGATTCGTCCTGCTTCAACTTCGTCCCACGACAGCGGGGCGGAAACCGGCGCGCCTGGCTCGCCCCGCAGGGTATAGGGCGCAGCGAGATTTCGAGCGATTGCATTCTGAGCGTGATCGACTGTAACGTGGCTGCCGGTATGGGTGCCGCGGTGGGCCACAGCTATAAGATCCGAATTCGCCGCCGCGAGGCCCTCCGCTATCGTCCGTACCCAGGCACGCACCTGCTCAAAGGCATGGCCCGGCGCGAGCGACAACATGACGTGCAAACCCTGGCGGCCGCTTGTTTTGGGGTATCCGACCAGACCAACGTCCGCCAGAGCCTCGCGCAGTAAACGAGCCGCACGCAAGACGTCATCGAACGACGCCTCATCGCCGGGATCGAGATCGAAGATGGCAAGATCGGGTTCCAGCAAGCTCTGCGCGCGGCAAAGCCACAGATGAAACTCGATGTCGCCCTGATTGGCCAGCCAGAGCAGACCCGCGGCGGCGTCGATCAGGATGAGGCGGGTCGTGCCTGTGCCACTGGCCGGCCGATAATCGACGCTGCGCAACCAGTCCGGTGCTTTGTCGGGCACGTCACGCCGGAAAAAGGATGAGCCTTCGATGCCCTCAGGAAAGACGTGCGTTGTCACCGGACGGTCCTTAAGATAGGGCAGGAGCACCGGCGCCATCTCGCGGTAGTAATTAAGCGCATCGCTCTTGGTCAGCTTGTCGTTTGGCCACAAGATCTGCTCCGGGTCGGAGATTTCCACAGAGCGCCCAGCTCGTGTCCGTTGAGACGCATCCATGTTCCATCACCCTCCCGAACCCTGCTGGCCAATGACTGTGCAGCCGGTTAGGTTCGAACAGTTGTCAAATTCAATCCAAGCGTTTAGTCGTTTCGAGGTGAGGCGGTAGCTGACAGCCCAAGTCCTTACATGTCGCAACAAGCAGGCCGCCAGCAATCGCGTTGTCAGCGATATATAGCAGGCAATTCTGTCGCCTTTGCGAGCGCGGCTTGAAGCTCCGACGTCTTGGCCCCGAGAGTGCAGGCAAGGCGGTTTAGCACTTCCTGAGTTCCGCCGCGTTCCGCACAGCATCGCGACGATGGCGACAGCCGTCCGCGCGTTCCCGGAGCTGCCGGATCAATTTGCGCTTGACAGTGAATCGCGCGGCGGAATCTGACGCTGCTGCCGGAATCGGGCCCGGTTCCCTTGACAGGACGTTACGGCGTCGTTTATTCGTAGTTCTTGATCATGTTGTCATGATTTTCGCGACGATGTTGGAGGAATGCATGTCTGAAGCGGACGATTTCAACCGCAAGCTCATGAAAGAGTTCCGCGCCAACGGCGGCAAGGTCGGCGGCATGTTTGCCAACACGCCGCTGTTGATACTGACCGCCAGAGGGGCCAAGACTGGTCTGCCGCGCGAGCATCTGCTGGCGTACACAACCGATGGCGACCGATTGGTCGTGATCGCGTCCAAGGGCGGAGCACCGACGAATCCACAGTGGTACCACAACGTGAAGGCGAATCCAGACGTCACGGTCGAGGCCGGCAGCGAAAAATTCCCGGCAAAAGCAATCATTACCGAAGGCGAGGAACGCCAGCGCCTGTTCGATAACCAGTCGGCGCAATTGCCCGCTTTTGCCGACTATCAGCGGAATACAACTCGGCAAATTCCAGTCATCGCGCTGGAACGGATCGACTCAACTACATCAACCCCGTGAGCCTCACAAGAAACGTTGCGACGGAAGGTGGCCGGCCGGGGATGTCAATAGTGACTTCGACCTGCCAATCGCCGCCCATCCCCATGCCGACGCGTTCGGCAACGTAGCGGCCGGGCACCGTCTCCTTCGCTTCGTGCGGGAACTCGCCCATGTCCATATCGAGGCTGCGCGCCGTGATGATCACGTGCGCGCCGCCGACCGGCGTCCCATCCGGTTGAGTGACGCCGACGGTTAACGTCTGCGGCCCCGCGTGATCGTCAGTGGCGTGCAGGTCGACGGTCAGACCTGACAGGGCGATCGGCGTGCCTAAGCCCGATACTGTCCCTTCGGTCCCGCACGCAGTCGATGTTCTGGTTTGGGGGCACGCCGTCGAGGCGGCTTCCGTCGGCGTTTGCGATGTCTCACCGCTCGAAATCATGTACATGCTCACCGACAAGACAAGCGTCACGAGCGCGAGCGTGCCGGCAATCCAGAACCATTTCTTCGATCTTAGGTTGAGGCGATGGGCTGAGTCTTTCCTACGCCGATCTTCCATCAAATGAACCCCTCATTCAAGAGCGCTCATTCGCCAAGATGAAGAGCCTCATTTCACATTACGCAGGAAACCAGACATCGAGATGAATTCAACGTCTCGGCGCTGGGCTTCAGCCGATGGTGCGTTCGATCAGGCGGCGTTTGATGACATAAGCGTTCTCAAGCGCGAACCGGAGGGGATCGTTCGGCGCGAGCTCGAAGAGACGCGGATGGTGGTGCTCGATCATCGGGAACGTGGTTAAGTTGCCGCGTGGGGTGTACTCCATGAGCACGAACGCATAGTTTAAGTCGAGAATGGTCGACAGCGTCTCGACGATTTCAGCGGTCGCGAGCTCATGTGAAATGGTGCGCTCGCGAAAACTGTTCAGCCAGAGCTTGAGATGCTTCAGCTCGATCACTTTCTGGTTAGGAATTGTGATCAGGTGAACCGTGGCGAAGTCAGGATACGACGAGCGCGGGCAGAGACATGTAAATTCCGGAAACCGCTGGTAAAGCACCTCCGCCTGCCGCTCAGGCGCTGCCCAGATCTCCCAGTTCGCCGGATCGGCCGCCTCCTCGATTGCTTTTGCCCCGTATGGTGATTCGTCCATTTCTTCGCCCCGATCGTCTCGTTACCACGTCGTTCAGGCAACGAGAGACAAGTGTAGCGAGCGCAGCGCTTCGCGTCCCAGACAGGAGTAGAGCCAGGCCCGGGCCTTCAGCCCCGGGCACATGGCGAAGCCGCCGTCAACGCATGACGCGATGATGCGAACAAGCCGTCCACTCGCTTGACACAATGCCGCTTACGATCGGAATGTGCATCCTGCGGAAACACTTTGCCGAACTCCCCGGTTTTTCCCAGGGTAGTCTCAGGATTCTCCGAGGTTGCTCCTCCAAAGTTGAACGCGTAGTTCGATACTTTTCGGTACTGCACCCACGCAGCATGCTATTTGTTCGCGACCTTGATGGACGAAGGGGTTGCAAGGAGGGACGTCAATGAACGGTGAGGGCAGCGAACTGAGCAGGCTGGCTACAAGGCTTGACGAGCGCGGGCGGGAGCGCGCATCGCGGCGAACCGTGATCAAGGCGGGCGCTGCAGCCGTTGGCCTGAGTGTGGTTGGGTTCGGCGGAGTGGCGAAAGCGCAGAGTTCGACGAGCGCGACGCCTTCATCGAGTCCGATCGCCTGCGTGATGACACCCGAATTGACCGAGGGGCCGTACTACGTCGAAGACATGTTGATTCGAAAGGACATCACCGAAGGTAAGGCGGGGCTGCCGCTCAAGCTGCGCATCCAGGTTGCCGACACGGAATCCTGCGCGGCCTTGGCCAATGCGGCGGTCGATGTTTGGCATTGCGACGCCCAGGGGTACTATTCCGGCATCTCCGGCGAAAATCCAGGCGGTGGCGCGGCCACAACCGACGCCAATCTCGACACGACGTTCCTTCGTGGTATCCAAATGACCGGCGACAATGGCATCGCCGAAATCGACACCGTCTATCCCGGCTGGTATATGGGCCGGACCGTCCATATCCACATGAAGGTGCATTTTGATGGGACGACGGATGACACCTATGAGGGCGGTCATGTCTCGCACACCGGGCAGCTCTTCTTCGACGATGCAATTTCCGATAAGGTCTTCGAGACCGAGGCGTATGCCGGCCGGCAGAATGATCAGCGCCTGCGAAACGACGGCGACAACATTCTCGGCGACCACGCCGATGAACCCGGGTTCATGCTCGACCTGAAGCGAATCAATGAGGACTCGCTCGACGACGGTTTCATCGGCATGATTACGGTCGGCGTCGACTCGACCGCGACCCCGAGCGGAAACTCGGGCGGCGGTGGGGCCGGTGGTCCAGGCGGTCAGGGAGGACCGCCGCCGGGTGACCCGGGCGCAACGGCGACCGCGGAAAGCGGGGCTTAACCAGCTGAACCAACCGTAGGACACTCTGCAGCGCCGGCCGGCCCGCCGGCGCAGCCAGCAGAATCGACCGAACGGCCCGCAACTGAACTACACTCACGCCACATTCGTCCTGCCACTCTGCGCGCCCTCACCTCGTCGAGATGAGCGCCCCACTACCGTCATACTGAGCGGCACTCACCGTCATCCTGAGCGAAAGCGAAGAGTCTCTGCTTGCCCCCTCCCGCGTTCATCAGAGCCAGATGCCTCGACGTTGCTTGGCATGACGGAGTCAGCGCTCGGCATGACATGAGTAGACCTCGACATGACAGAGCGGCCCCAGGCAAGTGCCCGGGGCCGCTCAACGCATTTTCGGTCGATTACGCCGTCGGCGGAACGGATTCGAAGACATCCATTTGGACGTCTTCCCAAGTCACGTCGCCGTCGATCATCTCACTCAATTTGCGGAACCAGGCATCTTGCTCCGGCATGTTTGCGAGCCCGCGATAGGTCGACTCGTCTTGGGCCAAGGCCATAAAGACCATCTCGTTCGGCATGCCCGCTTTGAACCCCGCGGTGTTCAGGAATCCCCCGGGGATCTTCGGTCGGATGTTGGCTTTCCAGTCGTCCATCAATGTCTGCATCTGAGCCTCATTGCCTGGCTTCAGCCGCCCGTGTCCGATTGTTCCAAACATGCTCCACTCTCCTCTGACCCAGGTCACCAACGAACTAGGTGTGTCGCGGCGCGGGCTTCATCATCCCGCGAACATGATCTTACGTCGAACCATGCGCGCGAACATCCGTCGAATTGCGTAATCATCAAATCGGGACCAACGGGGAAGCCTCGCAACGTGACCAACTTGCTAATCTCGTCTTATTGGAATCCAACGGTTATGGCTCGCTGCCCTTTTCGACTGGTCAGGCGTGACGCCGCATGCTGTCGCTTCACATCCATCGGTTTGACGAAACGAGGCGACTGCTTGCGCTGAGACAGGCCGAGCGTAATCGATTCTTGCTTCTTTGCTTCGGAGAGAAGGAGACGGCAGAAATCGGTCGCGCATTGCGGTGTGAGCCTTCCGCCCGCGAAAGCCCGCGTCCGGAGTGGTTAAGCCTAGTCGAGCGTCATGGCGCCGGTCTTGAGGCGGCGACGATCACCACGCTTGTCGATGGGGGCTTTCAGGCAAGCGCCCGCGTTAGCGATGCGGGCCAATTGTTCGACTTCGTCGCGAGACCAGCGGACGCGCTCGCGTGCGCGATTCGATGCCAGGCTCCGATGTTCGCGACTGCCGAAGTGCTCCACATGGCAGGCCTCTATCTTCATCCCGAAGCGGTCGATCAGGTGTTCGCCGGCAAATCGCTCGCGCTCGAAGATGGGCAGATCGGACCGCCCGCGAACGAGTTTCAACAATCTCAGTCAATTTGGCTGCAGCGTGCGAACTCGTATTTCGCGCCTCTCGGGTGGGTCCTGATTTCGCTGACCGTCTTCTCGACGACGGTTGAACTCGCCGTCGCTGCGATCCTTCACTTCAACACCGGCGGTTTCCCCGGCTTCGCGCGGAGATTGGCGGAGGCGCTTGCGATCTACGCGGCTGTCGTGTTACTCGCCGGCATCTTGATTCAAGTACATCGGATGGCCCGCCAGCGAACAACCAAACTCGAAGTCTTCCCAGTGGGCGTCCGGATCACGCAAGACAAGCGTTCCTTCCGCGCCGGGTGGACGTCGTTTGCCAATGCCGGCCATATCCCGCGTTCGTTCCGCTCGGCAGACGGACTTCTTTATTGGGACGATCATCGCAGGTCCGATCCTGGTCTCGCGCTTTCGCCGTATGAGCGGAACTGGCGACAAGGCGAGATCGGCGTTCTCGTGCGCCGGTACGCACCGCGCCTCCTAGGCATTCAACCTCTCGACCCAGACGGTGGCCGCCCGATCTTTTGATCTTCCAAATCTATCGGGACCTACAGGATAGCGCGGTGGGCGCCTAAAGTCGGTAGTTTGATGTCATGATCACGCTTAAGATCGACCGATTCGACGAGGCGAAAGAAATCCTTGCCCTGAAGGAGGCCGAAGGAGATCGCTACCTCTATATCGGTTTCGGCGAGAAAGAAGCCGCCGAGATCGGTCGCGCGATGCGCCTCGAACAACCATCGCCAGATGCCTCACGCGCGATCTGGATGGAGATGATCGAGCAACGTGGCGCCACGCTGGACAGGGTCGCGATCACGGATCTTGTCGATGGCACTTTCCGGGCAAGTATCTTCGTCACCCAAGACGGTCGCTCGTTCGAACTCCCCGCCCGCCCCGTGGAAGCAGTTTCCCAGGCAGTACAATTCGGAGCTCAAGTAGTTTCGTCCGAAGAGTTGATGCGCTGGGCTGCCGCGACAGTATCTCCGACGGAACTTCAGGAACTTGCAACAGCTCACCTTGGTCACGTGAAAGCAGAATACTTCTGTGACCCGTTAGCAACCTTTTACCCCACTCATGGGCGTCCAAGTATTTCCGCCGGATCACATCGCTTTGCATACGTTTTCGTTTTTGTGCTGCTTGCGATTTCGATTCCTATGGCGTTTCCAACTATGGAGCAGATCGCAAATGGAAATGTCGGGAGCCTTCTTGTGGTTCTTTTTGGAATATTGCCTTTCTACGGATTCCTGGCACTACTGATCCGTAATTTACGTCGAAACCGTGCTGCGGTAGGTCGCATAGCCGAGCTCGAATTTCATGCAGTCGGCGTCCGGTTGAACACGGGAGCCGTCGACGTTCGAGCACATTGGCGGTCCGTAAGGGTGCCCGAGAAGCGCAGCCCGTTTCGGTCGGCGACTGGCGGAATAACTTTTCGCAATCCTCGGAACGGCTTGGCTTGGATCGCGCTTTCTGGTTTCGACGAGAATTGGCGAGAAGGCGATATTGGCAAGCTCATCCGTCGATACGCCCCGCGACTCATGGGTAACGAACCGGTTGACCCCGACGGTGGTTCCACGATTTTCTGATCGTTATCTCGGCTTTGTAATTGTCAGCGCCCGGGCGGGGTTGTCGACGAACAGACGGTGGACGGTGGCTGCGTCGAGACCGGCATCCATGAGGATCAACGGGGCGCGGTCGAGGAAGTAGGTGAGACCGGGGTCACCGCCAAAGGCGCGGAGCTTCGACTTCCGGGCGAGGTCGCCGGAGATCAGCAGTTGGTCAACGTAACCGGCGTCGACGAAGGTTTTGGCCATGGCCGCGCGTGATTCGTCTGGACCGTATTGGGTTTTCGAAAATTGGTCGAGCGAAACGTAGGCGCCGGTGGCGAGGACGGACCGCAGATAGGGCTCGTCGAGGCGATGGTCCATGTGCCCGAGAATGACGCGGGTAGGGTCGACACTCTCCTCCAGCAAAATTGCGATCTGTTCGAGCGCCATCGTCCCCCGTTCCGTATGGGTGGAGATCGGGGCGCCGGTTGCGAGGTGGGAGCGGGCGGCAGCGCGCAGCACCCGCTCTTCGACCGGCGTAATTTCGTTGAGGCCGGTGCCGGCCTTGATCACGCCGGCCTTTGTCGACGTGCCGTCAATCCCCTCAGTTAAGTCCCGAATCGCGCGGGCGGCGATCTGATTGATCGAGTCGTCGCCGAGATACGGCGCGGCATGCACGTGCTTGTGGTGGCCGGTGACGAGGACAATTTTGACTGGTGAATAGGCCGCGATCTGAGAGATCGCGGCGATGTCCCGGCCATAATCGGCCGGAGACATGTCGACGATCGCCCGCCCGCCGGCTCCGTAGAAAAGTTCGAGCTCGGCGAGGGCAGCCTCGGCATCGTCAAGCACGAGATCGGGGTCTTCCTCGGCAAGGGCGGGAACTCTGGCAAAGACGTGCTCGTGATGCAGGGTGAAGCCGAGCTCGCCAGGAGCGATCGGACCAAGCGCGGTCATGATGTGGGGCCGGCCGAGGTCGAACGTTTCTTCGACGTCCTCCGGCTCGAACCGCTCCGCGGGGTCGAGTCCGTAGTCGTGTGTCTGGCCAACGCGTTCAGTCATTGCTGACTAAACAATGGCGGCGACGCGCCGCGACGGCGTCGATCGCGAACAGTCGGTCGAGCGCGCCGAGCTCGAGATCGTAGTCCCATCGCTCGCCGTAACCAGTGAGCCGGGCGGGTTGGTACGAGATGCGGCCGAGCAGTCCGTACGTTTCCGTTTGCTTGGCGGGGTAGTGGTAGTGCTCGGCTGTGTCGGTTGCCATGAATAGCGTGTGCTCGACGCCGCAGGTGGTGAGCATGCCGCCGAAGAAACCGCATAGCCAGCCGAGCCCTGCCCGTGGCTGACTGCCATGCGAGCGGGCATCCACCGAGCTCGCAACGGCCGGTGTCCATCGCGCGGTCGACGATGACCTCGAAACGAAACCCCGTTCCGGTGTGAAACTCCAAGATCCGCACGCCGCGCTCATTCCCGTCTCCGAGCGTGACCAAGCGAACGCCTGCACCCTGTTCGAGACGTCCGACGCGGCGGAGAAGCTCCGGCGCGGAATACGAACGGCCAAAGAGCTCAGGCATCAAATGACCTCTGCGCCGCCTCGTGTGTTTGGCCAGCGTAGCCGGTGTAGGGCAAGGAGAAGTTCGACAAAGTCCGTTTCAGAAGAAGGTCAAGAGGGGCGAGCATGGTGGCGTCGGGCACGATCGCCGGCTGGCGGACCGTGGCGTGGGCGATCAACCCACGCCGGCGAAGGATCTCCTTCCGCAAAGATGCGCCAACTCCGGGCTGCGTTTCGAACAGGATGAGCGGAAGCGCGTATTCGTGGAGACTGCGTGCCGTTTCGAACCGCTCTTCGCGGCACGACATAACGATCTGGACGAGGTAATCAGGAATGCAGAAGCCGGTCATCGTGCCGTCCGCGCCGGCTTGCATCTCCTCAAACAATGACACGCCGCCCAAACCGCCGAAGATCGCGATGTCGCTGGTCGCCGCCCGGAGGGCGGCGATTTTCGACGGCGCGGGCGGATCCTCGAGCTTGATCGCGGAGCCCGGGGGCAAGACTTCGGCCAGACTGGCAAGAAACTCGACGGACAACTTGACGCCGCTTGACGGCGGGTGGTCTTGGACGACAACCGGAATATCGAGGCCATCCGCTATCCGTTGGAAATGACTGAGGAGACTCGGACCCGCACTGCTGCCGGTAGGCGGCGCGACCATCACGGCTGAAGCGCCGGCCCGTGCTGCCTTCCGTGCGCGGCCCCGCGTGATGACAGTTGATTGATGCGTCACCCCGACCGTGACTTGCATCTTGTCCCGTACAGAGATAGCCGTTTCGAAGATCCGTTCACGCTCGGTGTCGGAGAGGCGATCGGCTTCACCGATGACGCCGAGCAGGAGCACGCCGCTAATGCATGTCTTGCGAAACGCATCCATCAACGAAGTCAGACTCTTCTCGTCAAACGATTCATCAGGCAGAAACGGCGTAACAAGCACGCTATGTACGCCTGGAAGCAGTCCCGAATCAGCCATGAAAGTCCCTAGTCACCATTGATGTTGCATGCACCAACGCAGTTGCGAAGTTGGAACGCCTCGTGTGCGTCCGCGTGTGAGGACGGCGGTTCGCCGTGGGACGACGAGTCGCGCCTAGTCCCCGATGCGCGCTTCCGTACGAAACACCAATCATCGCGAAGGAAGCGCTATCTCTTGTTGCGCTCTCTACGCAGTCCCGAGCCAGAGGTCGATCGGTTTGGCAACGGACATTGGCGCCAAGGGCAGATCGACACGTGTTCCCGTACCTGCGGATTGGTAGGCGGCGTAAATGGCTTCAAGCACGACGCGGCCGTCCTCACCGGTAATCTTGGGTTGTTCGTCGCGAGCGACGCAATCAGTGAAATGCTGCATCTCTTGCGGGAAGCCGTAATTCCAATTTTCTTCGTACATCGTGAAGGTCCAGCCTTGGGTGGACGTCGCTTTCTCCACCGCGTAGCCATAACCAACATCACTGTGAGTTGTCAGCGATGACCCGCGGAGGAGATCGGCGCGGGTGTTGCCCTTCGACCCGTAAATCTCGACGCGGTCGTCGACGCCGCCTGTTTTCGCCCACGAGTTCTCGCAGAGACCGATCGAGCCATCCGCGAAGGTCAGCACGACCAACGCGTGATCTTCGCCGATTGTCTTGTCGCCGTGAACATACGTGCCCATCGTGGCGGAAACGCTTTTGATCGGTTGATTTTCGAAGATCCAACGACAGTAGGCGATCGAGTGGCAGCCCATATCGAGCAGAACGCCGCCGCCGGAGCGGTTAACGTCCCAAAACCAAGGTGAATGCGGGCCGTAATGTTCTTCGCTCTGCTTGACGAGAAAAACTTTGCCCAGTGCGCCCTCTTCCACGAGTTTTTTGGCCCGCACGTATTTCGGCGCGAAACAAAGCTCCTCGGCGTACATCAGCTTGACGCCCGCTTTTTTGCAGGCATCGATCATTGAGTCGGCTTCGTCGAGGTTGAGACACAGCGGTTTCTCGCAGACGACATGCTTGCCGGCGCTGGCGGCCGCAATAGTCACGGGTGCATGCAAATCGTTCGGAACACCGAGGGTGACCAAGTTGATGTCGTCGATATTGAGAAGGTCGTCGTAGCTGGAGAGATGTCGCGGCACGCCAAACTCTTCGGCCAGCGCCTTGCCACGCTCCTCGTTCGGGGAAGCGATGGCGACGACGTCGGCGTTGTGGACATGTTGAAACGCTTCCAGGTGCAATCCTGCGATGAAGCCCGAACCGATGATCCCGACCTTCACTCGGTCCATAGCACTGCCTTCCGCTCACTCGTGGATGTCGAGACCTTGAGACGCAGGCATTATCGACGGGCTATTTGGACTGTCAAATATGGAAGTCATGGCTCAAGTCTCGGTGCCAACTTCCACGGTGCCCGACGCCGATTCTCGGCGCTCTCTGTTGGCGCATAAGGGCGAGGGGCAGACAAGCCGTCTGCCCCTCGTTACCACGTCCAAGGTGAGTTGAAACGACTCCAGAAATGCTACGCGAAGGGTTGGCCCCATCGTTCCCGGTGCGCGATCTGATCCAAGGGTTTGCGATTTTTCCTGCCCCGGCCAATGGCGTCGACGGGATAGCCGAGCGGTAGCACCGCGAGTACGTCCAGATCCGCCGGGATCCCGAGGAATTCTCCCACTTCCTTCAATGAGCCGAACCCGCTCCAATTACTCCCGACCCCCTCGGCCCACGCCGTCAAGAGCATTGATTGGATCGCGCGACTCGCATCGGAGACAGCTAACCGCGTCCGGTCGACGGCGACGACGATCGCGAGGGGGGCCTGAGCAATGTACGGTCCTGTCCGAACCAAGCTCCCGAGTTGGCGGAGCGCTTCCCGATCCTGGACGACAACGAAATGCCACGGCTGACTATTCATCCCGCTCGCCGTGAGGCGCCCCGCCTCCAGTATCCGCTGGATCACGTCGTCCGGCACGGACCGATCCTCATAACTCCGCACTGCGAGCAGCGTCCGGATTGCTTCGAAGACATCCACAGTTGGGTCCTCTCTTTCTGCTCCAGGTTTAGCCGAGCGCCGCACGATCGTTCGCGATCCTGACCTCGTTGCCGGCCTTGAACTCTGGGCGTGACTCCGGTCGCGATTGAGCATAAGAGGAGCGAAGGTCACGACTTGACCAAATCGCTCGCTCTCATCAGGCCCGGCGAATCTTACCCGCTTTCTTGTTGATCCCAGCATGAAGGGTCGCGGACGGCGTCGACGACCTCATTGATGCCGTTGACGACGAATACTGGGTCGGCTTGGTGGATGTCGTGGCCGCTCTTCGCGTCGACGATGTGACGGCTGTCGGGTTCAAGGCTTGCCAGCCTGTCTTGCAATCTCTGCCAGAGCGCCTCCTGCTTATCAACCGGCCAGCCGGACGGGCAGCAACTCGGGTCCGGTTTCAGCCCGTGGGAGATGACGAGGAGCGGCACCTTCGGCAACGGCGCGGCGTGTCGGATTTCATCGTAGCTCTTGCTGAGATCGATCACCTCGTAGTCGGGGTCTTCGGCGAGCAACTTTTGCCACTGCGTCCACAGCTTGGGAGCAACAATGTTTTGCAAATCGGCATCGTAGTCCTCGTGCCAGCCATCGACGAAAACCAATCCCGCGATGTCGTTCGGATGCTCGCTTGCGTACAAGCGAATGTAGAGTGCGCCGTAGGAGTGACCGACGAGCACGTAGGGCGGCTTCACGTCGGCTTTGGTGAGGAGGGCATGGAGATCATCGACCACCTGCTGGGCGGTGCGAGGGACCGGCGCGTCGTCGCTGCGGGCGAGATTGGCGCGGTCGTAGCTACAAACGCGGGTGAAGGTTGAGACGCGGAGCTGGACCGGCGCCCACATCGTGCCATCATCGCCGTATCCCGCTTCCAAGATGATGGTCGGGCTGCCGCTGCCGATGCAGCGGAGGAAGAGGTTGCGACCGCCGATGTCGATTGGGCTGCTGATGATGTCGTCCGCGTGCTGGGACGACACCTGTCCGTGAGCGCCGACCGCGAGCAAAAGCGCGGCAGCAATGACTGCGAACCAGCGTCCGGTCATGGCGTGTATCTTTCTAGCCTGAGCTTTCATCCCTCGGCCTCGATCAGCGGCGGATAAATCCAGAAGACGTCGACTTCCTGGTCGATGTTTTTCGCCGTGAGCTTGTCGAATTTCAAGGTGCGTGTGCTGTCCGCGCTGAGGGTGACGCGCAAGACCGGCCACTCGCGGGTGCCGCGCTCGCTGGTCACGGGGTAGGTGCCGACTACGGTAACGGTCATAATCTTGTCAGACACCGGTGGGTCATACGTGGCTTTGAGGATCGTGATGGCGTCCGCGATCGCCTTGGCGCGGAGTTCTTTCAGCGTCTTGGCGTCGCGCATGGCAAAGACGACTGTCGCGTCGCCTGTCTTGTCGATGCGCACGCTCGGCAAGCGCTGCCCGCCACGATTCGTCTCGGGCGAGAGCACTTTTTCGATGGCTGCGCGCAGGTGTTTGGTTTCCTTCTCGTAAGCCCGGCTCGTCAGGTCGGTCTGGGTGTTCTGCGCGGCGACGCCTGGCGTGAGGCCGAAAAACATGAGTACTGCGAGGAGACCCGTTGCCATCGCAGAACGTGCGCCGAGAGCACGCATCTGAGCCCCCTTTCGATGAACGCGAGCGAGATCGAGAACGCCTTCATTCGGAATAGAGTTCCCTCACCCCCAGCCCCTCTCCCTCGCGAGGGAGAGGGAAGCCGAGTGCCGCTTTCGTACCCTCGCCCCCTCGGGAAGAGGATGCCCCGTGAGGGCCGCCCGCAGAGTGAGGACAGCTTGATTAGCCTGCTGGCGTCGGAGTCGCTGCCTGCTCCGGTATCTCTTGCGGCGCCCCAGGTGAAGGAGAGGCCGAGGGAGCCGGCGCATTCGGATCGACAATCACCTTTCCGCGCATGAACGGGTGCGGCACGCAGAAATAGTCATAGGTGCCGGCCTTGTCGAACGTGAAGCTGTACGACTCGCCGGGCTGGAGGATGCCGGAATCGAATTGGACGGCGTTCGTTTCCGAAACGGTCGACGTTGCCGAGTGCGGTTGTTTGCCGGTATTGGTCCAGGTCACGGTCGTGCCCGGGGGAACGACGATGACGCCCGGCGAGAAGCCGAAGTCGATGATGTCGACGTGGTTGACCGCAACAGCGCTCGCCTGGACTTCGGAGCTTGGCGGTGGCGGCGCTTTAGCCGGCCCCTTGGTGCCGTTGACCGAGAAGACCCAAAGCGTATCGCCACGCGGGTAATTGAGCTGGAAGTTGCCGCCAGAGGCAACGGCGATGTACTGCGTGCCATTAATCGAATAGGAGATCGCCGGCGCGTTCGCCCCGGCGCCCGTCTGGAACTGCCAGAGGACATCGCCGGTCTTTGCGTCGTAGGCGTCGAAGTTGCCGTCCGCCTCGCCCGCGAAGACGAGACCGCCGGCGGTCGCCAGCGAACCGCCGATGCACATGTTGTCGAGCTTCTTCTGCCAGGCGATCTTGTTCGTATGGACGTCCATCGCGGTGAAGGTGCCCCAGGTCTTGCCGCCCGGCGGCGTGATAAACGCGCTACCGAGGCGGAGCGTGCCTGGCTCTAACTTGTCCGGCTTAGTCGTCCAGATTTGCGGCTGGTGGATGCCGCAGACGTACATCATCTCGGTCTGCGGGCTGTACGACGATGGAGACCATTCTGAGCCGCCGTTCGCGCCTGGGCAGATCAGCACAGGATCCTTGCCGAAGACCGAGAAGATTGGACCCATGGGATAGTTGGCGATCTTCTCGGGGCACTCCAGCGGCACGAACGCGTCGCCCTCGGGATACGGCTGTGTGGCTGAGGTGTGCTGCGCCGCGTCCTGCGGGACGGCCTTTTCGTCCATCCCGAGCAGCGGTTTGCCGGTCGCACGGTCGAGCAGATACACCCATCCTGTCTTGCCAGCCTGCCCAAGGGCTTTGACCGGCGTGCCGTTGTTGTCGAAGTCAAACAGTACGGCAGGGCTGACGACGTCGTAGTCCCAGATATCGTGATGAATCTCCTGGAAATGCCACTTATACGCACCGGTCTTGAAATCGAGGGCGACGATCGACTCGGTGTAGAGGTTGTCGCCGGCGCGCTGCGTGCCGTCGAGATCGGGGCTGGGGTTGCCGACCACGATGTACATCAGACCCAGCTGGGGATCGAACGCCGGTGCCTGCCAAACTGAGCCGCCGCCGTATTTCCACAAGTCATTGTCTTGCGGCCAGGTTTCATGTCCTGGTTCGCCGGGTCCGGGAATGGTGTAGAAGCGCCAAACCTGCTTGCCCGTGTTGGCGTCGTACGCGGTGACCATGCCGCGAATTTCATATTCCGCGCCGGACACGCCGATGTAGATCAAACCATCGTGAAAGATCGGCGCCATCGTTTCCGAATATCCCGCCCGCGGATCCGCGACGGCGACGCTCCAAGCGACCGAACCGTCATTGGCATTGAGGGCGGTCAGCTTGGCGTCAACCTGGCCGACGAATATCTTGCCCCCACCAATCGCGACGCCGCGGTTCACTTGCCCGCAGCAGAGCGGCAGAGCTTCAACGCCCTGGATCGAAGGGACGTAGCTCCAGAGTTGAGTGCCGGATGTAGCGTCGAGCGCCCATACCTGGCTTTGAGGACCAGTGACGTACATCACACCGCCGACTACGATCGGCGAGCTCTCGAACGACGTCGCGCTGCTCTGGACGCCGGTATGGAACGTCCACGCGCCTTTCAACTGGGAAACGTTCGAAGTGTTGATCTGATCGAGACCGGAAAAGCGCTGATTGCAGAGGTTCCCGCCGTAGATGGTCCATTCGGCTCCCGCGGGATCACAAGCCGGTATGGCCACTGCGGGCGACGGCGAAGCGGTGGGCGAGGCCAACGTCGGGGCCGTCGTTGGTGCAGTCGTGGCCGTGGCGGCAGGCGAAGTCGCCGCCGTGGTCGGCGTCGCGACTGGCGAAGCTTGCGGACTCGCTTGCATTGCGCTGATGAATCCCGGTGCAGAACCGGCCAATATCAGCACGAGGAACAACGCAAGTAACGATCGACGACGCATGGACCGCTCCTTTGCGAGGTCGCGGCACAGGCTGTGCGCGCGATATACAGGCGGCAGAGGTCAATGAGAAGACTTCGCGTGCAACCCAAGAGCGAACTAAGATAATGCAAGCAAACCGAGGTCCAGTTCAGACTCGAACCGGCGACGGTTGCTATAGCAATTTTGCGGCGTCGAGATCGGTGAAATGATGCCTGCGCTACGGAAGCCCGGTGCAGCCGCTACAGTGGAAATTGAACTGTTCGGTGTGCCCCGAGTCGTAACGGGACAGCGCGCAGTCTGGGTCGCGGCAAAAACCCTCGCCGACGCCGCGAAAGCACTTGCCTTGGCCTTTCCGGAACTCCAAGGGACAGTCGTCGATTTGGACGGCTTCTGGCTGCTCAAAGGCTACACATTCGTCGTCGACAACCAGTTCACGCGAGATCCCCACACGCCGATTTCGCCGGACAAGGCGGTACTGCTCGTCTCCAGCGTGGCGGGAGGTTAGGGCATGAACGGAGTCCACGGCCGCATCCTGACCATTGATCTCGCAACCGGCGACAACAGCATCCTCGAATTGCCTGATCTGGTGTACGAGCGGCTGATCGGCGGCGTCGGGCTGGCGACCTATTTGCTGATCAAGTTCTGCCCGGTGAGCGTCGATCCCTTCGCGCCCGAGAATCCGCTCGTCTTTGCCACCAGCCCGTTCATTGGAACCGGGATCACGACGGCCAGCAAGCTGGCGCTCGCCACGAAATCACCGCTCACAGGGATGATCGGCGATTCCTTGTCGTCGAGTTATCTTGCGATCGCGTTGAAACGAACGGGGTTTGATGCGGTCGTGCTCACCGGCGCGGCGGACGAATGGTCCTATCTCGTGATCGACGACGACCGAATCGAGATCCACTCCGCAGGGAGCCTGCTCGGCCTTGATCCGGAAGCGACCGCGGATGCGCTGCGGACCGAGCGTGGATCAGCGTACCGGGTGGCCGCGATCGGCGTTGCGGGCGAACGGCTCGTGCGGTTTGCCTCGGTTTGTAACGACGGACGGTTGGCGGGACGGACCGGCGGTGGCACGGTCATGGGTAGCAAACGGCTGAAAGCAATTGCCGTGCGCGGCAGCGGGTTACCGACGGTGGCTGACCCGCGTGGGCTCGCCGTGGCGGCCCGGAAGCTCGCGGAGCGGAGTCTTGGTCCAGAAACCGCCAAGTACCGCGAGATCGGCACGGCGGCAAATGTCGCCTTTTTCAATCGGATGGGGATGTTGCCCACACGCAACTTCCAAACGGGCCGCTTCGGCGAGGCGGAAGCAATCGCGGGCGAAACGTTGCTGCTCGACCACCGCGTCGACCGTCATGCCTGCGCGGCGTGCACCGTCGGCTGCGAGCATCATTACCGAACACAAGACGGCGGACCGGAGACCGAAACCCGGCTCGAATATGAGACGCTCTTTGCACTCGGATCACTCTGCGGCGTTTCGGATCCGAATGTTGTGCTCCGGGCGGCGGCGCGATGCGACCAACTTGGCATCGATGCAATGAGCACGGGTGCGACTATCGCGTGGGCGATGGAATGCCGAGAACGAAGCATCAACATCGGACTACCGGACGATGATTTGCCGGCGTTCGGCGACGGTGCATCGCTGATTACCGCGATCGACGCCATCGGTGAGCGCACCGGACTGGGCGATTTACTGGCGGAAGGATCGCGGATCGCCGCCGAGCGCACCTGCCAGGGGAGCGACGCCTGGGCTATGCATGTGAAGGGACTCGAGATGCCCGGTTACGATCCGCGCAAGCTGCCGACCCTGGCTTTGGGCTTGGCGGTCAGTACCCGAGGCGCCTGTCACAACCGCTCATCCGCCTACGAAGCCGACCTCTCCGACAAGCTCTCGCCGACTGCTGAGGCACAAGCCCGCGCTGAGGCGGCAGCAGCGGCCGAGGATCAAGCAGCCCTGCTCGATTCATTGACGATCTGCAAGTTCTTGCGTCACTGCTTCGATGACTTGCCAACGGAAGCTGCCGACCTTTACGCCTTAGTGACCGGCGTCGAGGAATCCGGTGGCGACATGCTTCGAGCCGGGGAGCGCATCAACAACCTCAAGAAACTGTTCAACATTCGACAAGGCTGGGAGCGCGCGGACGACACCTTGCCCGCCCGCGCATTCGAACACGGAAGCGATCGATCAACACTCACTCGCAGCTGGCTTGATGAACAGATTGACGCGTATTACGCGGTCCGGGGGTGGGCGCCGGACGGCAGGATTTCGGAACAACATCTGGCGGAAATCGGATTGCTGGAGCTGGTGTAGCCAGGCGGCTTGAACGTGGCAGGCTGTGCCTCGTTTGAACTCCTTAAATCGGCTGCCACTGCCAACCTGAATCCAGCTTCCTCATGCGACCGAGGCTCGGAAAGGGCGCGAAATGATGGGCAAACACAAGCGCGTCCTGTTCAATCGCGAGGTCTGCAGTTCGGCGCTTGGACGATGCCGCATTATTCAGCGCTAGGTCGAGAATTGGTATCCAATCCGGATGTTCGAAATGAAGTGGATGGAGGACGACATCGGCGATGTGGAGCAACTGCTCGTTTTCTGAACTGACGGACAGCGCGATATGCCCCGGCGTATGCCCGGGCATGGCGATACTGCTGATGCCGGGGACCATCTCTGCATCACCGTCGATAAGAGTCAGGCGGTCTCGCAATGGCCCGAGGTTTTGGCGGGCGACATCCACCATCGCGGACTGCGCGCTGGCGAGAGCGGCGTCTGACATCCAGAACTCCTATTCGGCCCGCGCAACGAAGTAATGAGCGTTGGCGCATACGAGCCCGCCATCGTCCATAAACGTGCCACCTACGTGATCGGGATGCGCGTGCGTGAAGATGACGATGTCGATCGTCGATGGTTCAATGCCAGCCGCCGTCAAGTGCTCGGGGATTTTTCCGGTCGAAGTCGTTGAATGATCGATATCTGGAAAAAACTGTGGCGCATGATCGCCCAAATTACCTGCGCCGGTGTCGATCATCACTTTGTGCTCGCCGGTGTCGACGAGCAAGCAGGTGTATGTCGAAGTAATTTGGTCAGGTGACGAACCGCGCTGGCGAAGTGCCTGCTCCGCCTCATCCCTGTCCACGGTCGCGAAGAAGGTTTCCACCGGATAATTAAGAGCACCGTCCCTGACCGAGACGCACTGAAATCCGCCCAGTGCGAAACGATAGATTCCGCGTTCCATCAAATGCCTCACGATAACTACTTGGCGCCGAAAGTCCTCGTTCCCGCCTTCGGCTATCGAGGATCGAGTCCCATGTCCGTGCCGGGACGGCGGTCGTCGCTGGGAGCCCCTTCTTCGAGCCAGGCGAGGAAGCCTTCGGAGGCCATGGCGACTTGCCACTCGGCCAGGATTTCGAGGGCCATGGCGCGGGTCGGACCGGCGG
Source organism: Thermomicrobiales bacterium (assembly GCA_045804965.1). Lineage (GTDB taxonomy): Bacteria > Chloroflexota > Chloroflexia > Thermomicrobiales > UBA6265 > CAVTUU01. The sequence goes on from JBJMMD010000041.1 coordinate 19,761, forward strand.
AAGTTCCCGCGGCGAGGCACTGTTCGGCGAGCCAGGCTTCGAAATCTCCGATATCGGGATCGGCTGCAGCCGCTCGCTCGAGGAGATCGCGTTTGATCTCCATACCGATAGAGTCGGGCGTCGTATCGCGCTTCCGGCGCTTGCGGCGACCTTCGGCGCCTTCCATTGCTTGGATCAGCTGTTGGCAAATCTCGGCTGGACGTGGCGGCGCGGTCTGCGTGCTTGTCATGGTCAAGATCCAGTTGCTTCGATCGCGATACGGAAGGACGTTGCGAGTCGTTCCGGCCGGGAGAACCCGCGATCGACGGCTACGAAGTCGAGCTCAACGGTCGACAAGTCGGCCAGCACGACCTCGTTGGGAGACCACGGGCGGAGCGCGGCCATGACCTTCATGTAGCCCATGCACTCACGGCAAGTTTCGACCTTTCGCGAGCCGCCGGCGCCGTCGGGAACCAGCGAGGAGAGGCTGTTGTGGTCGATGGTTTTGCAGTAAGGACAGCGCAAATCCACTCCCATCCAATCGCCGCCGCAACGACCACAGCGCAAGCGGCGGGAGCGCTCGAGTCCGCGTTGTTCGGTGATCGTCGCCCAGGCACCGCAAATCGGGCAAAAACCCTCATTCCAATCGGGCGGGACCGAGACCGCGAGATCGCGTGCGCAAGCGAGAAGCGTTGGAGCGGCCATGATTTGGGCGAGAGCGTCGAGCGCGGCGGGATCGACGCCCGCTTGGTTGGCGAGCAGGCTGATCAGTTGTTCGTCTTGGGAGATTGCCGCCTCGAGCAGACCAACCGGATCGAGGCGATTCGCTAGGTCTGCTGTCAGCGCGATCTGGCCCTGGTAATCCTTCGTGATCTGGGTGAGCAAGCGGCGCAGCCAGTCGGTCACCGCCAGCGGCGAGAGACGAATCGTGGCGTCGGCGAGAAGCGGTGATGACGGAGGGCGGGCAGGATCGATGGTCGCTGAGACTGCCGACCACGTGGTGCGCGCATCCTCGTGAAAGACCTGCTCCCAGAGAGCGAGCAGGAGTTGCCATTCGGGATGCGACTTGTGGAGCGCGTCGAGTTGGCGTCGGGTGCCGTCCGAAACACCTACGGCCATGCTTGGTGCTCACTTCCTGTTGCTGACTACTGAGCCGGGGATTCGTCCGGCGTTCGGTAATAGACTCTGGTGTTATAGGGTTTACTGCCATGCATCTGGACCGGTTCGCCCCAATTGCCGATGTCTGCGCCCGATTTCTTGCCATCCCCGTCGACACGATTAGCTTCTGGTCCGCATGCGGCCAGCGCGAGCGCCAAAAGCACAAAGACGGCGACGAGCAAAACGGTAGATCGGACTCGCGATCGTGATGCGGCCATTTTACAGCCGCTCCGAGGCCATGATCACGCCCCATCGGAGGAAGAAGCTGCCTAAGAGCACGAGCACGGCCGCGATGGGAAGCGCCGAGCTACCCAACATGCGGGGCCAACTTTGCAGGGCCACCGGGATGAGGACCCCTGCAATCACGAATCCGATCAGAAGGAGCAAGCCCCACCAGTTATCAAACACTTCACGCACCACAGAGCTGAGCGAGATGGCGATGACGACCACGACGACGAGCTCGATGATTGAGCTCCAAAAGTCCATTTGCCCCAGCCACTCGATAGAGGCTGGATGCCCGCGCCGTTGCGCGATCAGATCCAGCAATGCGGCCGCGGCCGATACGCCCGAGAGGAGAAAGAGCAAGCCGAGCAGTGAGGTGTCGCCCCAAAGCGGCCGGTTCGTCGCCGAGAGCAAAAGACCTGTGTAGCCGCACAGAAATATGCCGAGCACGCCAGAGCAGATTGAGATCACCTTACCTAGCCCGCCTTCGCGGAGCGCCGTGAGGGATTTTGGCAGCTTTCCCATCTCGGCCAGCACGCCAATGAACGCGAGCGTCGCAAAGACACTAAATGCCCCGACCGTCCACGTTCCGAAGGATATGGGTGACCACCATTTGAAGATTGGCCAGCCGGTCTTCGACTGCACGAGGTTGTGCCAGAACCAGGCCGGCCGCTCCAAGTCGAAGATCAATAACACTCCGCCAATTGCAACGAGCGGGGCCGCGATGAGATGAGCGATCCGCGCGATCGGCCGATCGACCGGCGCTCCCCAGATGTCTAAGAGTGCGCCGAGAAAGGCAGACCCGCCGGCTAGACCACCGAGAAAGAAATAGATGACGATCAGCCAGCCCCAATCGGGCGACTGGGTGTAGAAGGTATCGGAGGGCATGTCCAGCAAGGGCAAGCTAAACATCGTCCGCCTCCTCAACGGCCGGCGGCGGTGCGCCGGCGGCGCGCGCTTCCGCGGCAAACTGATCCATCCGCCGCTTGCGCAGCCCGACGATGCCGATCGCCGCCATCGCTACCGCGCCGGCGGCCGACATCAAAGTTCCCGATGGCAGATTGTCGGATGGCAGTTTTGGCGAGTCCGGCAGGCCATACACCTCGGGTTCGTCCATTAACAAGTAGAACGAGTTCAGACCGCCCAAGAACGCATCGTCATGACCATAGAGCCGCGCCTCACTGTGGCCGCTCGCCTGGAGTTGTTCGAGGCGTGATTGGGCGCGCTGGTGAAGATCGCTCATCGTCCCGAACTGGATCGATGAGGTCGGACAAGCTTGGGCGCAGGCGGGCGTCAATCCGTTTTGCATCCGGTCGTAGCAAAGGGTGCATTTCATGGCCGTGTTGTTGACGGGATTGATATCGATCACGCCGAATGGGCAAGCCGCGATGCATGCTCGGCATCCGTTGCAAACGTCCGACTGGATCACGACCGTGTCGAATTCAGTGCGGATAATCGCGCCTGTCGGGCAGACTTCGAGACAACCGGCGCGGACGCAGTGTTTGCAGACGTCGCTCATCATCAACCAGCGTCCCGACGAGCGATCGGAGAACTGTTCGATGAACTTCACGTGGCGCCAGTGCTCGCCGTCGAGTTTGACGGTGTTGTCGTAGCTGTTGCCGCTCAGCGTGTTTTGGCCGCCGTTGCGGGCGGCGATACCGTTCCACTCTTTGCAGGCGACCTCGCACGCTTTGCAACCAATGCACACCGATGTGTCGGTATAGAACCCCATCGGCTCGGATGGGAACGAACCGGCGAGCAACGTCGAAACCGTGGCCCCGACCGTTTCCGCGACCGGCGACGGCACGGGAGTTGGGGGAGCGACGGTGGGGGCCGGCGATGGCGTCACCGCTGCCGCGGGTGTGGCCTGGGCGGCAGGCGTCGCGGACGGACCGAAGAGGGACGGAACGGGAGGTGTGGCTGTGGCTGGTTGCACCATCACGCCTTCTCCAGATTACAAACGAACGCCTTTCCTTCGTGAATCGAGACGTTCGGGTCACCGACCATCAGCGACAGGTTATTGACGACCGAACCCGTAACGATACCTTGATAGCCCCAGTGCCAAGGCAGCCCGACGTGATGAATGGTTTGCCCGGCGATTTGCAGAGGCTGCATGCGCCCGGTGACGAGGGCCTTGGCCGTGATCTCGCCGCGCGGCGTGATCACCCTGACCTCGTCGGTGTTGTTGATCCCCTTTTCCTCCGCCAGCTCGGGGCTGATTTCGCAGAAGAGCTCAGGTTGCAGCTCCGCGAGCCATGGTAGCCAGCGGCTCATGACGCCGGATAAGTGGTGCTCAGTGAGGCGATAGGTGCTGACCACATAGGGGAAGTTGGGATCGCCGACCGCAGCCGGTTGGTTCGTATCCCGATCCCAGCGTTTGAGCACGGGGCTAGTTTGCTGCGTGTAAAGCTGGTTGTGGACAGGAGATTCTATCGGTTCGTAGTGCGTCGGTAACGGACCGTCGACGAGGCCGGTCGGTGCGTAGAGCCACCCCTTGCCGTCGGCTTTCATGATGAACGGATCGGTGCCGGAGAGTCCGGCCAGACCAGTGGCGGTGGGATCGGCTTTCGCGTTGGGCGCCTTGGCGACCGCGAAATCCGGGACGTCGTAGCCGGTCCAAAGTCCTGGTTTATTTGTCGTAGGATCGACCTTGTTCGGATCCCACCAGACCCATTTCTTGGCTTCGCTCCAGGGCGAGCCGTCCGGTTTGGCGGAGGCGCGGTTATAGAGGATGCGTCGATTGGCCGGCCACGAATAGCCCCAATTGGGATTCGTCCCCGGTCCGCCAGGAGCCTCGGGCACGCGGCTCGCCGCGCGATTGTTGTTGGGCGCCGGGAAGATGCCGCTATAGATCCATGACGCGCAGGTGGTCGAACCATCGTCCTTGAGGGCCGCGAATCCGGTGAGGTGATTACCGGTGGCGGAGTCAAAGCCGTTGAGCTCGCGCATGACCTTGGCCGCGCTCGGCTCATCCTTGATCAGCCAATCGGCGACTTCGGCGGGGTCCGGTTCGTAATCCCAGACGAGATTGAGGTAACCCTGATCTCGCGGCTCCGTGCTGCCGGCATAGAGATCTTTCAACCGCTTACCGAGGTGATACGTGAACCAGAGATCGGAGCGGCAATCGCCGGGCGGATCTGCCGCTTTGTGATGCCATTTGACAAGGCGCTGGGTGTTCGTGAAGCTCCCTTCCATCTCGCCGACTTGGCCGGATGGGAAGAAGAAGACTTCGGTCTTGATGTCTTCAATCTTGAGATCGCCGTTGTGAACCTCGGGAGAGTTGTACCAGAAGGCGGCGGTCTCGGTTTCGAAGTTGTCCTTGACGACGAGCCAGTCGAGCTTGGCCAGGGCTTTACGCTGGAAACCGGCATTTTGGCCGCCGACTCCGGGATTCTGCCCCATCGCGAACATGCCTTTGACCCGGCCGTCGGCCATCGCCACCATCATCGGCATGTGCGAATGGTCGCCCGTGATCAATGGGTGCCAGTTGTAGCCGAAATCGTTATCGACCGTCGCCTTGTCGCCATACATCGATTTCAGGTAACTCACCATGAATTTCGGCAAATTGGCCCAGTAGCTTCGGGGCAGTGTTTCTGCCTGCAAATACTCCGTCAGCGTCTGGTGCTTCTTGAGGATCGTTGGCGCCGCCATGTAGCCATGAATGCTGTGGTAGAGAGTCGGGACGTCGGTGCTGCCTTGGATCGTGGCGTGACCACGAAGCGCCATCACGCCACCACCGGGGCGGCCTATATTGCCAAGCAAGAGCTGGAGGAGCGCGGCCGCGCCGATCATTTGCGGGCCATACGTGTGTTGCGTCCAACCGACGGCGTAGCAAAACGCGGTCGTCTTGTCCGGCCCGGAGTTCGCGAGCAGCGCGTCGCCGATTTGCGTGAACAGCGCCTGGGGGCAACCGGTGACGTTCTCGACGACCTCAGGCGTGTACCGGCTGAAGTGCTTCTTCAAAATCTGGAAAACGCAAAACGGGTCCTGCAGCGTTTCATCGCGCGGGGGCGGCGGTTTCAGCAGCGATTTGACGAGCGGATCGTAGGGCGGGCCGGGTGGGGCCGGTTGCTGCTCCGCTCCAGGCTGTCCGGTTTGAACCCCAGTTTCACCTGATTGCGCGGTATTAGCCGCACGGCCCTGCTCGCCGACTTTGCCGGCCGCGTATTGCCATGTCTTCGGATCGTACTGGCCGACGAAGCCGTTGAGCCCCCATTCGCCTTCGGTATACGGCCCAAGTCCGGAGAAGACGCCGTCCAGATCTTCAGTGTCCTTGAAGTCTTTGTTGACGATCGTGGCCGCGTTGGTGTACTTGCCCACATATTCCTTGAAGAACGGCTCGCTGTTCCAGCGGTCGCTGTTGATCACGTAGCTGATCAGCCCGCCGAGAAAGGCAATGTCGGAACCGGCGCGAACCGGGGCGTGAATGTCGGCCATCGCGCTCGTGCGCGTGAACCGGGGATCGGCATGGATGATCTTGGCGCCCTTGAGCTTCGCCTGCATCACCCAGCGGAAGGCCACGGGGTGGCATTCCGCCATGTTTGAGCCTTCGATGACGATGCAATCAGAATTGACCAGACTGCCGGGGAAAGTTGTCGCGGCGCCGCGACCCAATCGCACCCCCAGACCGGGGACGCTGGAGCTGTGTCATATGCGGGCCTGGTTCTCGATCGCGACCACCCCCAAGCCGCGCATCAATTTCTGCTGGAGATGATTCCACTCGTTGTCTATCGTCGCGCCGCCGAGCGAGAAGATGGCGAGCGTGTTGTTGAGCCGCTTACCATCGCTCGTTTTCTCGACGAACGTGTCGTCCCGCGTTTTCTTGGTCAGCTCGGCGACGCGGGCCATCGCATCGTCAAGGGTCATGACCTCCCACGATGTCCCGCCCGGTTTGCGGTGGAGTACTTGGGTGACGCGGTTAGGATTCTCGTGCAGTTGATAGATCGCCGCGCCCTTGGGACAGAGGTTGCCTTGATTGATCGGGCTGCGGACATCGCCCTCGACGTTGACGATCTTGCCGTTGACGGCATAGACCATGGTATCGCAGCCGACCGCGCAATACGGACAGACGCTAGGGTAAGCCTTGGCTTCCTGGATTTTCAGTTCTTGGGCGCGGACTTGAGCGGGGTGAAGATCGGCGCCGAATCCGATCAGGCCGCCGAGCGCGGTGCCTGTCGCCCCCGCCGATCGTCCAAGCAACGCGCGGCGAGAAAGGACCACGTTCGCCATGGGATTCCTCCTCACGTGCGACCGTACCGGCGGCTTACCGAATCAGCATTTCGAATCGGCAAGATCGCCTCGCTGTGTGATCGGATGCTAGCACGCCAATAAGAGACGTCAAGGGAAGTAATCAGATCATGCCGGGCGCATTGCCCGATCTTCACGCTGCACAAGCCGGGATTCGTCCGCAACACTCAGACGGGATGGCCGTCGCACGATTCGTGCCCACAGCGCCGAAAATTCGCGGACGATGAGAGTGCAGAAGCCGGATAGCGCCGGCGTTGTCTTCACCTGCGAGTTGTCGAGCACATGGCAGGCTGGCGGATGCGCGTGGCGATGAGCGAACGCGGCACGTTCGCACCGCCCGAGCTCAGGCGGTAGACCGCCGCCGGTCGAGAACCCGAATCGCCCCTTGACAAACATAAACACTGTTCTATTCTGTTTGCACGAATTCAACTCGTAGATTTTCTGGACATGCACTAGACGGTGCCTTGGTTCGCTGTTTTCGAGTCGTGACGGAGAAGGCCCTCAGGCCGCAGACGCCTTCCGTCGATGCTCGTCTCGACAGAGAGGAGATGCCCAAGCAAGCAGACATCGACCTTCGTCCTTCGGCGCGTTTCACTGGCAACGTCTCGCAGATTCTCCGGGAAACGTTTTGTGAGCGGGGCGTCGCTGCCCCAAACGGAGGAGTCCAATGCCGGCGAAGTATTTGCAAGGTGCGCTCGAGGCTGTCCGTCAGGGACAGATGACGCGACGTGATTTCATCAAGCGGGCGACGGCGGCAGGCGTCTCAGCGGGCGCCGCCTTTGGCATGTTGCGAACGGGAAGCGTGTTCGCGCAAGAGACACCGACGCCGGCACCAACGCAAACGCCGATCGCGATCAGCAGCAACCAAAGCGCGAAAGTCAGGATCCAGTATTGGACGATTCTCAGTGGTCCTGACGGCGACGAAATGAGCGCCCTTGTCCAGAAGTTCAGCGATGAGAATCCCGATATTGGCGTCGACTCGCTCCAGGGTCTCCTCGACTTTGTGCCAAAGATGCAAGCTGCGGCGATCAGTGGCACTGCTCCAGATGTGGCGCTTCTAAGGAATCACTACATCGGCCCGTTCGCGAGTAAAGGCGTGCTTTCGCCAATTACGGCCGACGAGCTGGCCGCGGGCGGAATGAAGGCGGAAGATTGGGATCCGACCGTGTGGGGGTTCACCACATACGAGGATGCGCAGTACACCGTTCCCCTCGATATCCACTGCTTCGCCCAGTTCTATAACAAGAAGCTACTTGGGGCGAAGAACCTCGAGGCGCCGAAAACACTTGACGAGTTGAAGGCGGCCGCCCAGGCGACCACGGACAGATCCAAGCAAATTTGCGGCTACCAGAACTGGATCGTGAACAATGCAAACGCTGCAGAAAACTTTGGTTGGCTCTGGTGGACATTCCAGGCGCAACATGGCGGCCAGTTCCTCTCTGAGGATGGCTCGAAGGCAGCCTTCAATACTCCTGAGGGCGTCGCTGCGCTGCAGGCGATGAAGGACCTGGAGGATGTTGGGAATCCCGACCACCTCCCGTACTTCGATCTGCAGCGCAACGGTCAGGTCGCGACGTGGCCGGATGGTCCTTGGATCATTACGCCAATGACCGATCCCAAACAGGCGCCCGCCGCCCCGGATATCGCTGTGTCGCCCATCTTTCAAAAGGACCCGAACAATCCCGCCGTGTGGGCACAGAGTCACCAGTTTTCGCTGCCAAAGCAGTCCGACAACAGCGACGAGCGGCGGGCTGCTTCGTTCAAGTTCATCGAGTGGATGACAGCTCACTCGGTCGACTGGGCTAAAGCTGGTCAGATCCCCGCCCGAAATTCAGCGCGCGACGAGGTGGTGGCAAACACAGACAATCCTGTTCTCCAAGAGGTCAAGGTGTTCATCCCAGAGCTTGCGTACGCGAAATTCTGGCCGACCAATGTGCCGACCATGCTCGAGCTTCAGAGCCGGCTTGGCAGCCATGCCATTGGCGCCATCATCGGTCAGGAAAGCGTTGAAGACGCGCTCAAGAATGCCGAGCAAGAAGTCAACGACGTCATCGCGAACGGATAGGTCGAGGGACTAGCGCAAACCGGGCGGCTTTTGCCGCCCGGTTGTCTCGGCATTTTGGAGAGGGACATGTCCACCGCAACCGTCGCGCAGCCGGCCAGGTATCGGCGAAAATCGCTCACCTTGCTCACCGGGGAGCAAGGCATTCTCCGTCCGATTCCTTTCATCGCACCGTGGTTGATCCTTTTCGGTTACTTTCTTCTTTATCCGATTGCATACGGTTTCTATATCAGCTTTTTCAAATGGAACCTACTCACACCGAAACAATATATCGGGCTCGATAACTACCGGCGATTGCTCGACGATACGCTCTTCCAGAAATCCTTCCACAATACGTTGTTTTTCGTTGCGGTCTGCGCTCCCTTAGCAATCGTCCTTCCGCTGCTGCTGGCAGTTTTGATCGACAGCCCCGTCTTGGGGCGAACCTTTTTTCGCAGTGCCTTCACGACGCCACTGATGATGTCGGTAACCACGGTCAGTTTGCTCTGGCTTTGGTTTCTCAATCCTGTCTTTGGACTTGTCAATCATTATCTCGACATGGTCGGACTGCCGCAGCAGCACTGGCTCACTGAAAGTCCCTGGTCACTAGTCGCGGTTGCGCTCGCGACCGTTTGGTGGACAACCGGTTTCAACATGGTCTTGTTTCTTGCCGGTCTGCAAGAAGTCCCCGAGGACCTCTACGATGCTGCTAAGGTCGACGGCGCAGGCGTATGGTCGCTCTTTTGGAACATCACGCTGCCGAGCATCCGCGCGACGCTGCTCTTCGTCTCCGCGACCACGATCATCGCCTCGTTCCGGGTGTTTGGCCAAATCTATGTGATGACCGGCGGCGGTCCCGCGGACGCTTCACGCACCATCGGGTATCACATCTACGTCACTGGATTCCAGAACTTTAGAATGGGCGGCGCTTCCGCGGTGGCATGGGTGCTGTTCCTACTAGTAGCCGTTTTCACATTGGTCCAATTCTGGCTACTGCGAGAGCAGGAATAGGGAGGGATCGCGGTGGCAACGACGACGCTCGAACAAAGCGGAGCGGATACGCTGAGTGATTCGGAGTTTTATCGACCGCGGCGGCGCATTCCCTGGCGCATGATCGCGCGTTTGGGCGCGCTTATCTTCTTTGCTGCGTTCTGGGTTGCACCGGTTCTGTGGATGGTCCTAACCTCGCTCAAACCCGAAGTGCAGACTATGGAAAACCCTCCGCACTGGTTTCCAAACAAACTGAGCGATTTCACGCTTCAGAATTACAAGGATGTGATCAACCATCCCCGCGGAATCGATCTCGTTACCGCATTCAAGAACAGTTTGATCGTGGCATCTTTGGGAGCGATTCTCACGGTGCTGGTCGATGTTCCGGCTGGGTACGTGTTCGCCCGGATGCGGTTCCCGGGCAGAAACATCTTATTCGCGGTGATCATCGCTTCGTTGATCGTGCCGTACGAAATCCTGCTCGTCCCGAATTACATCAGGGTTTGGAAACTCGGCTGGCTTAACCATTACCAGGTGATGATCATTCCGCCGCTGGCGGGCGCGTTCGGCGTCTTTCTCATGCGCCAGTTCATGGTTGGCATTCCGAGAGAACTCGAAGACGCGGCGAAACTCGATGGCGCCGGTCATGCCCGCATTCTCTGGGACATCATCATTCCAGCCACACGGGGAGCGATCGCGGCGCTGGCGATCTTCACGTTCATTTTCTATTGGAACGACTTCACCTGGCCATACATCACGATCAGTAAAGCCAACATGATGACCATGCCGATCGCGCTGATCCAGTTTCGACAGGATTTTGCGATTACGTATGGGAAACAAATGGCGGGAAATGTGCTCTCCGCCTTACCTGCAATCATTGTCTTCTTGCTCGCGCAGCGGATGATTATTCGCTCGATCACCTTGACGGGCATCAAGGGATAGGCATCACGACCGCCAGCAACCCTCTGGCATTGGGGAAACGGCGTTCGACGTCGTTTCATGGAGAGGCATCAAACGCGTGCAGACCGCGACGATCGTTTTGGACAAGGACTTTCGCATTGGCGATGTCGATCCTCGCCTCTATGGCGCCTTCCTCGAACACCTGGGCCGGGCCGTCTATGGCGGTATCTATGAGCCGGATCATCCGACGGCCGACGATCTTGGTTTCCGCAAAGATGTGCTTGCCCTCGTGCGGGAGCTTGAGATCCCCATCGTTCGCTACCCGGGCGGTAATTTCGTTTCCGGCTACAACTGGGAGGACGGTGTCGGGTCGGTCGAGGAGCGTCCGCGCCGCCTCGATCTTGCCTGGAAGTCAACCGAACCGAACAAGGTCGGCACGAACGAATTCGCGGCCTGGTCCCGACGCGCGGGCGCCGAGGTAATGATGGCGGTCAATCTCGGCACTCGGGGCCCGGATGCGGCGCGCAATCTCGTCGAGTATTGCAATCATCCGAATGGGACCTGCTGGAGCGATCTGCGCGTCAAGCATGGCGTCGCCGAGCCGCACAACATCAAGGTCTGGTGCCTCGGCAACGAGATGGACGGACCGTGGCAGATCGGGGGCAAGACGGCCGACGAATATGGGCGAGTGGCGGCCGAGGCGGCCAAGGTCATGAAATGGGTCGATCCCACGATCGAGCTTGTCGCGTGCGGCAGTTCGCATCCGGGCATGCCGCATTTCCCACAGTGGGAAGCAACCGTGCTCGAACACACCTATGAGCACGTCGAATATCTATCGCTCCATACCTATCACCGCAACCATGCCGACGACCTCGGATCGTTCTTGGCGAAGTCGCTGGAGCTCAATAGCTTTATTCGCACCGCCGCCGCTGCCTGCGATTTCGTCAAAGCCAAAAAGCGCTCGAACAAGACGATCAACCTCTCGTTCGATGAGTGGAACGTCTGGTATCACAGCTCTGAGCAGGATAAGAGGATCTACAAAGAGCAGCCGTGGGCAGTGGCGCCGCCCCTACTCGAGGATATCTACACCTTCGAGGACGCGTTAGCAGTCGGTTGCATGATCATGACTCTACTCAAGAACGCGGATCGGGTGAAGATCGCGTGCCTGGCTCAGTTGGTCAATGTGATCGCGCCGATCATGACCGAGAACGGCGGCAGCGCGTGGCGGCAAACGATCTACTACCCCTTCATGCACGCATCGTGCTTCGGCCGTGGAGTGGTGCTTGATCTCCAGGTCTCGTCGCCGACCTACGCGTGTGGCGAAGCGGATGACGTGCCGTTGCTCGAAACCGTGGCGACCCATGACGAAGATAACGAGACGCTCACACTCTTCGCCGTCAATCGCAGTCAAGACGGGCCGTTGTCGCTTGACGGCGACCTGCGGAGCATGCCTGGCTACAGCGTGGTCGAGCACATCGTCCTGGAGCACGAAGACACGAAAGGACGAAATACCGCCGCGTGTCCGAATCAGGTCTCGCCCCATAGTCGCGGCGACGCTCGCATGCGGGACGGCCGCCTGGCGGCCGAGTTGCCGAAGCTCTCGTGGAACGTGATCCGGTTGGCGAAAAGCGCTGAATGAGGGCACCACCGCATTGTCCAATCAGCGGAGTGCCCGATTGGGGCCAGGGCACGCATTTGGGCCGTGCCCTCATATCCGATCCCATTAGCGTTTGCGGATGAACAATAGGTTGGAGCGCGTCTCGTCCTCCGTAGGGGGCGCCCCTAGGAGTGGAATCCAACCGTCGATGCGCGGACGACGAGGTCGCCGTAAAGGACGGTTTTCGCCGGCGGTTGGCGATCGGCGGTGATGAAAGAGTGCAGTTTCCTCATCGCGATGACACCCATGTCCTGACGAGGCATGCGGAACGTCGTCAACGGCGGGTGCGTGTAGGCACTTTCGTGGACGTCGTCGATGCCGGCAATGGCGATATCTTCGGGGATACGAAGACCGGATTCTTTGATCGCTTCCATCGCGCCGAATGCCGTCTTGTCGCTGACCGCGACAACAGCCGTCGGGCGATGAGGCAAACGCAGGACTTCCCGCATTTGCAGATACCCCTTTTTGGGCGTGCCGGATACAGGTTGAGGCATCAGCTCCTCAGGGACCAGCAACCCTTCCTCGGCGACGGCAGCGCGACATCCGCGCAGCCGATCAACGAGGCTGCTGTATTTTGTCGGGCCACGCAAGATGGCAAGCGAACGATGGCCCAAGTCGAGCACGTGCCGGGTCACGGTGTAACCCGCCTCGAAATTGTCCCCGATCACGCAATCGAGCCGGTGATCAGTTGCTTGGTTCTCGATCAAGACCAAGGGAATATCAAGGTCTTGGAGTTGGGCGATGACATCACGGCGGATGTCGCCGTCGTTGGCGACGACAAGGCCGCGTGCCTCCTCGGGCAAGCTCTCCTTCAAGAGGGCGGGAGTATCGGCGGAAGAATCGTACATGTGCAGCAGCACTTGATAGCCTTGCCGCTGGGCTTCTGCCTGAAATCCGCGAATGATGTCGCCGTAGAAGACATCGAGCACGACCGGCATTGTCCCCTTTTCAATGAGGATGCAGACGGCCTGGCTCTTGGTCGTGGTCGATATGGTGACCGGAACCTCGTACCGAAGTTCCGTAATCGCGGCCCAGACACGCTCGCGCGTTTTATCGGCGACGCCGGGTCTGCCGCGAATCACCAAGGAAACGGCGCTGGGCGAGACGTTGGCCGCGGCGGCAACATCCCGGATATTCGATCGCCGCTTGGCCATCATCCCTCCCAATTCCTGAAAATGCCTTTGAGACAGTTTAGTACACAGTGATAAACAGCACAATACGGCGGGAACCATCTTCGAAAGTTAGGTGACAAGAAACCTTGGATCACACGGTGTTTCAATTATCGCCCTTCGAAGTTTTTGAGATGCTAGTTTTCGACGATATCCGGCGCCGCTGATAGGCGATGTCTGCGTCTTGACAGGCTATGTGCGCGACCATAGGATGCGCCGCGCGGAAAACACGTTTCCAACATCGAGCGCGTGCCGGTGAGCGACTTCACCGGCATCCAAATCATGCCGGTTGTCAGCAAGGACGGCTGGACGTCACGGTTCGCGGACATTTCGTCTACGCTTGGGGGCATTGATGTCGGTTGTCCATCGCACGCGGGGAGTTGTGGTCGATAGCTCGCGGAGTCCTCATGCTCAGATCCGCCCGGTCCCGATCGAAGCGGTCACTCTCGAGGACGCGTTTTGGGCCCCGCGCATGCGCGTGAACCGCGATTCGACGTTGCCGTCCCAGCTCAAATTGCTCTGGGAAACAGGGCGCATTGACAACCTCCGACGCGCCGCGGGCAAAATCGATGGTCCGTTTCAAGGCCGGTATTTCAACGACAGCGATGTCTACAAATGGCTCGAAGCGGCTTCCTGGTCCTTGGCCACCTTTCACGACCCACAGCTTGAACAAACCATGGACGAGGTCATCGCTGAAGTCGAAGAAGCCCAGCGCCCCGACGGATACCTCAATTCCTACTTCGCTCGCGATCTGGAAAACGACCGTTGGACCAACTTCGATCTGCACGAGATGTACTGCGCCGGTCATCTCTTCCAGGCGGCGGTCGCGCACAGCCGGATGACCGGATCGCGACGGTTGCTGACTATTGCTCGGCGCTTTGCCGATCACATCGACGCCACCTTCGGTCCCGAAGAACTTGGCAAGCGGACAGGAACCGATGGGCATCCGGAAGTCGAGATGGGGCTGGTCGAGCTGGCGCGAGAAACGGGCGAGCCGCGATACCTCAAACTCGCGCAGTTTCTTGTCGATGCGCGCGGTCACGGCTTCCTCGGCGATGCCTACGATCGCTTCGGGCGCAAATATCACCAGGATCATCAGCCCTTTCGCGAACTCGATGAGATCGTCGGGCACGCGGTGCGCGCGGTCTATCTCAATGCCGGCGCGGCCGACATCTATGCCGAAACGGGTGAAGCCGCGCTTGGCCAGGCGTCGCATCGCTTGTGGGACAACATGACGAGCAAGAAGATGTACATCAGCGGCGGTCTCGGCTCGCGTTACGAGGGGGAGTCGTTCGGCGAGAATTACGAGCTACCGAACCGGCTCGCTTACACCGAGACGTGCGCCGCGATCGGCAGCGTGATGTGGAATTGGCGCATGTTGCTCGCTGAATCGGACGGGCGCTACGCCGATCTGATCGAGCGTCAGCTCTACAATGCCGTGCTCCCCGGCATCTCGCTCGATGGAGAGGCCTATTTCTACCAAAATCCACTTGCGGACGAAGGCTTCCACGTGCGCTCGCGGTGGTTTCGCACCGCCTGTTGCCCGCCCAACATCGCCCGCTTGTTGGCGTCCCTGCCGGGTTATTTCTACGGCACGGCCGATCGCGACATCTGGGTCCATTTCTACGCCGAAGGAACGGCGCAGATCGCGCTCGCGGACGGCACGGCAATCTCTCTCGCGCAACGCACGCGTTACCCCTGGGATGGCGACATCGAGATCGAGGTCGACGGCGAAGGAACGTTCGGGTTGCGGCTGCGAATTCCGGCGTGGTGCGAAACCGAGGCGACGCTGAGCGTCAACGGCGAGGCGGGAACCGCCTCGCCTGAGAACGGTTATGCCATGCTCCGCCGCCATTGGCGTCGAGGAGACATGGTGCATTTGACCTTGCCGATGCCGGTTCGGCGAGTGGAGAGTCACCCCCATGTGTCAGAAAATGCCGGTCGTGTGGCGCTGATGCGCGGGCCTCTGCTGTATTGCGTCGAGCAGGCCGACAACGCAGCCCTTGACTTGGCGGACATCGAGCTTCCCGACGCGTCTCCGATTGAGGCGGTGTTCAATCCCGAATTGCTCAATGGCGTCGTCACTCTCGGCGCTGAGGCTTCAGTGGCGGTGCCCGACGATCGGTGGAGCGGCAAACTTTACCGAACTGCCTCAGAGCCGGGTAAGCGCCGTCGCCCCGCGCGCATCACGGCGATTCCGTACTACGCGTGGTCGAACCGCGATCCCGGCCCGATGCGGGTCTGGATCCACCGGTCGTAGACCTCGACGACCTACCTCCATCCAGGCTCGGTCTACTCCGCCCGCCTGCATTGACACCTGTCGTGCCGAGGGCACCTTGTTGTGCTGAGACGGTGTTCGGCAAGGACAGATCCTTCGACTTCGCTCGGGATGACGATGGCGTGGGGAAGTCAGGATGATGGGAGGAGAGGACGTGCAGGATGACAAGGAAGGTCGGGGAGGCCGCTCGGGATGACGAAAGGAGGAGGTGTGGTCAAACTGGGCGCGACTGAAACTTAGGCTCCGAAACGAATCTTCTGGGCAAAGTTGGGCGACTCTAGGCAAAGCTTCTAGACGAACACTTGTGCTATACGTTCACCTGCGATATAGTGGTTTTCCTAATCGATATTCGTCGGCCGGACGCTCAGGTTCGAGGTACGCTGAGATGTGTCGGAACATAAGAACCCTTTTCAACTTTGATCCACCGGCAACAGAAGACGAAATCCGCGCCGCCTCGTTGCAGTTTGTCCGCAAACTCAGTGGTTTCAGCAAGCCGTCTCAGGCGAACGAGGCCATATTCCTTGCAGCAGTCGACGATATCGCCACGATTTCAGGTCGGCTCCTCGCATCCTTAGAATCGAATGCAACGCCAAAGAATCGCGAAGAAGAAGCAACTCGCGCTAAGGCGCGCTCGATGCAGCGATTTGGCACGTAAGCAACCGTTGACCTCGCCTTGTGTCCGCGAATCGCCCCCAAGAATGCAGCAATAGCCAAGGGTCTTCGTTGATCCTCTGAACAAGCGTGGTTGAGGTCAAATCCCGCGGACGATTGAACGACAGTTGAGGGATCGATGTTGATGTCTGCAAACGCAACCGAACAGATGCGGACGGCGGTCGACGATCTCTATCGCACGGACTCACGCCGGGTCTTCGCCACACTCGTTCGCTTACTCGGGGATTTCGATTTGGCCGAGGATGCGCTCCATGATGCGTTCGCCGCCGCTTTACAGCAATGGACGAAGGAGGGCATGCCGGCGAATCCCCGGGCGTGGCTCGTCTCGACCGGGCGATTCAAGGCGATCGACGGGATGCGGCGCCGGGCCAAGTTCGACGCTTCGCTGGCAACGCTGGCCGAGCAACTTGATGCGGACGCCGGTGATGAATTCGATGTCGACGAAGAGGGCATCGAGGACGACCGGCTTCGGCTGATCTTCACCTGTTGTCACCCTGCCTTGCCACAGGAAGCTCGAATGGCATTGACGCTGCGCGAGGTTTGCGGGCTCACGACCGAAGAGATCGCGCGCGCCTTTCTTGCCCCACCACCCACCCTCGCCCAGCGAATCGTCCGCGCCAAAACGAAAATTCGCGATGCCAAGATCCCCTATCAAGTGCCGTCGCCGGCCGAGCTACCGGACCGCTTGGACACTGTGCTGCGCGTGATCTATCTCGTGTTCAACGAAGGCTATTCGGCCTCATCTGGAGAAGCGCTGACTCGGGCCGATCTCTCCGGCGAAGCGATCCGTCTGGCCCGGTTGTTGAACCAATTGCTCCCTGAGCCGGAAGTGATGGGTCTACTCGCCCTGATGTTGCTCCATGAATCCAGGCGCTCGGCGCGAACGAACGCGACGGGCGACTTAGTTTTGCTCGAGGACCAAGACCGATCGCTCTGGAACCGAAATCAGATCGTGGAAGGCGTTACCTTGGTGGAACGAGCGCTCTCAACCGGTCGATTCGGCGCCTACACGCTCCAAGCGGCGATCGCGGCGGTCCATGCCCAAGCGCCTAGCCCGCAAGCAACCGACTGGGCGCAGATCGTCGCGCTGTACGACGTGCTTGCCCAGGTCGAGCCGTCGCCCATCGTCGACCTGAATCGCGCGGTCGCGGTTGCCATGCGCGATGGACCCTCCGCCGGCATCGAGCTCATCGACGCGATCATGGCTCGCGGTCAACTTGCCGATTACCACCTTGCGCACTCCGCGCGGGGTGAGCTTTTCCGTCGCCTTGGCCGAAATGCGGAAGCGCGCGTCTCCTTCGAACGGGCGATCGGTTTGACTCGGCAGGAGCCGGAACGGCGGTTCCTGGAACGGCGGCTCAACGACCTGGCGAATTAAGGTGGCAAGCACACGAAGTTGGAGTCCCGCGCGAGCCCGAAGCTCAGAGCCTAGGCTGCCTCACACGAAGCCGTTCCAGGGCCGGGCACAAACTCGCTGGCCGCAGCCAATTGTCCTTCGCATAGTCGGAGCAGTTTAAAGACCGCGAAGAAATGATCGGGAAGTTGTCGATTTTGGAAACCTCCGAACGACTACTAGGTGACAACAGCGAGTTGCCGTTTCTACATCTAAGGAGGGTAGTGCACATGTCATCGATTACGAGTTCACCGTTCATTGCTACTTCTGGATTGTCTCGCGCGATGAGTCGTCACTCGTTCGCACTCGTTGGTCTCGCCGCTTCAGTCGCCGCCGCGCTCGCGAATATGCTCGTCTATGTTTTTGGAGATGCGGTTGTTGGATACGATCCGGATTTCGTTTATCTCGGGAGTGCAATCGGTATCGGCATCTTCACCTTCGTGCTCGCAGTCGCCGCAGTTTTGGTCTACGCGGTTGTGGTGCAGCGCACCGAGAACCCAGTGCGACTGTTCACGATCATTTCCTCCGTGGTTCTGGCGGTTTCAATCATCCCGGATTACACCTATATCCCTTCAGAACCGGGAGCGACCACCGCGCAAGCGTCGATTCTCGCCTTGATGCATGTTGTCGCGGCAGGAGTCATCGTCTGGATGCTCACGACGTTCGCCCGCCCGCGAGCTCGGTAGTATGACGGTCACGGGCGGGGCTGCGGTTCTCAGCGCGGCCCCGCCCATCACGAGTCATTTGTCGATTTGCCAACACGAGGGAAACCGGTTCATGCGCTTCATGTTGATCGTCAAGAGCGATACGAAAACGGAAGCCGGCGAGCCGCTTAATGACGAGCTGGTGGCCGCACTAGACAAGTACAACGACGAGCTCGTGACGGCGGGAGCGTTCTTGTCCGCCGAGGGATTGCAACCGAGCGCAAAGGGAGCACGTCTGAAGCTCGTCGACGATCAGCGAATCTTGACAAGGGGGCCGTTTGGCAATCCGGAAAAACTGGTCGCCGGCTACTGGATCATCAACGCAGATTCGAATGACGATGTGATTGCCTGGGCCAAGCGCGCGCCCTTCGAAACCAGTCAGATCGAAATTCGTCAGGTGTTTGAGCCTTGGGACCAGGCGGGCAGCGAGGAAGAATCGGAGGCGGATGGCAGCGTTCCATCACCTGCGAACGGGGGCGGCACGTCGCTGAAGCGATTCTTCTGCATCTCTAACCCAAGCGCGGAATCGGAAGCCGGCATCCCTCCATCCCCGGAAATGATCGCCGCCATGAATGATTATATCGGGCAGATGGCAGCGTCCGGCGCGTTCCTCGGCGGCGATGGTCTAATGCCGAGTGCCCTTGGCGCCCGCGTCACCTTCTCAGGCAAAAACCGAACAGTGACCGACGGACCCTTCATCGAAACCACGGAGCTCATTGGCGGTTTCGCGTTGATTCAAGCGAAGTCACTGGACGAGGTGATCGATTCCTCGTGGGAGTTCCTCAACGTTGGGAACAGAACGCCCGGCGAGGAGCGGGCGTGCGAGATTCGCGAAATCTTCGATTTCCCCACAGAACGTCCTGAGTCTCGGTGAGCGAGCGGCGAATCTGAGATCTGCCGAACGGCGTTCGTAACGTCCGCCGTTCGGCAGGACAGCAACAAGGCGCGGAAGCCAGTTTGACGTGAGACGGAGACATAAATGATTTCGAAAATCCACTCCACGACGATTGGGGTCGCGGATCAAGACAAGGCGCTCGACTTCTACGTCAACACGCTTGGTTGGGAAAAGGCGCTCGACAATATGATAGGAGCTGAGGATCGTTTTCTGTCGGTAGTCCCGCCGGGAGCACAGACCCAACTCGTGCTCGCACCCTTGCGCTGGTTCGGCGAAAACTATTCGAAGGAAACCGGCATCTCCTTCACCACCCGGGATATTGATGCCACGTACAAAACCCTGTCGGAGCGTGGCGTTACATTTGAAGGGCCGGTTCAAGACATGCCTTGGGGACAAAAAGCGACATGGTTCTACGATCTCGACGGCAATAAATTCTTCATAGTCGAAGAGTAGCGGCGGTTCGCAACGCCGGAGATAAATCGGTCTCCGGCGTCTACCAATGTTGGCGCAAAGGAGGGCAAATAGATGCGTTGGAGGCGTTCATATGCGAGAATGAATTGCCCCCAACTGTCGATTTGAGAGCCCCGCGTTCGACAACTACGTGAGGATGAAGTGCTCGCCGGCGAGGACTTCCGAACGGCATGGAGGAGTACGGCAGGTATGAGTGGAGTTCGCGTGCTAGTTGGAACGCGCAAAGGCGCATTCGTGTTGACATCGAACGAGAAGCGGGAGAAGTGGGACGTTTGCGGTCCGCACTTTGCCGGCTGGGAGATCTATCATCTCAAAGGTTCTCCGGTCGATCCGAATCGTATCTATGCTTCGCAGTCCAGCGGCTGGTTTGGGCAGCAGATGCAGCGTTCAGACGACGGCGGCCATACGTGGGAAGCGATCGGCAACGACTTTCAATACATCGGCGATCCCGGCACCCACCAGTGGTACGACGGCACCCAACATCCCTGGGAGTTCAAGCGCGTCTGGCACCTCGAACCATCGTTGACCGACGCGGACACCGTGTACGCCGGTGTGGAAGACGCGGCGCTGTTCAAGTCCACCGACGCTGGCCAGTCGTGGCAGGAGCTTGCCGGCCTTCGGGAAGTTAAAGGTAATCTCTGGCAGCCGGGCGCAGGCGGGATGTGTCTCCATACCATCATCCTCGATCCAAATGATCCGAACCGGATGTTCGTCGCGATCTCGGCCGCGGGCGCATTCCGGACCGACGACGGTGGCACGACGTGGAAACCTATCAACAAAGGGCTCAATTCCCAATTCGAGCTGCCGGACCCGGATGCCGACGTGGGCCATTGCGTGCATAACATCGCCATGCATCCGTCCCAGCCAGACACCCTCTTCATGCAAAAGCATTGGGACATCATGCGCACCGACAACGCCGGCGATATGTGGCACGAGGTGAGCGGTAATCTGCCGACCGACTTCGGTTTCCCGATTGCGGTGCATTCGCATGAGCCTGAGACCGTCTACGTTGTCCCGATCAAGAGCGATAGCGAACACTTCGTGCCGGAAGGGAAGTTGCGCGTTTATCGCAGCCGATCGGGCGGCAACGAATGGGAAGCGCTGACGAATGGCCTGCCGCAAAGCGACTGCTACGTCAACATCCTGCGCGACGCGATGGCGGTCGACAAGCTTGATTCGTGCGGCGTTTATTTCGGCACGACTGGCGGACAGGTGTACGGGTCGGCCGACGCCGGGGATACATGGTCCCCGTTGGTTCGCGATCTTCCGTCCGTAGTCTCGGTTGAAGTGCAGACGTTGTCATGATCCGCGTCATCCTCCCGCCACATTTGCGGACACTAGCCCAAACTGGCCGCGAGGTTGAACTTCAGGTCGACGGCCCGGTTACGCAGCGCTCGGTGCTCGACGCGCTAGAGACGACCTACCCTGCCTTGCGCGGAACCGTCCGAGATAGTACTACGCAAAAACGCCGGCCACTCTTGCGCTTCTTCGCCTGCGAAGAGGACCTTTCGCACGAGTCACCAGACGACCCGCTCCCCGACGTGGTCGCGGCCGGCAAGGAACCGTTTTGGATCGTTGGGGCGATGGCCGGCGGCGCTTAGCGCTGCTCGCGCTGGCTGCGACTGCGTGTCGCAGCCAGCGCCTGGCCCGGACAGCACGTTGTACCGTGCCGGCGAAGCGGCGCCGGTGAAGTTAGTGGAGGATTGCGTGTGAAATACATGTTGTTGATCTATGGCGATGAGCAGGCCTGGACTCAGACCGAGCGCGACGATTGCTACGTGGAGTCAGCGCAACTCGCGCGAGACCTCAGTGCCGGCGGCCAGTACATCGCGGCGAACCCATTACAGCTCGTCGCGACGGCGACCAGCGTCCAAGTTCGCGGCGAAAAACATGTCGTGACGGACGGACCGTTTGCCGAAACGAGGGAGCAATTAGGCGGCTACTTCCTGATTGACGCGAACGATCTCGACGAGGCGATCGCAATCGCCGGACGCATCCCCGGCGCTCGTAAGGGAACAGTTGAGATTCGCCCGGTCCTGGAAGTCGACGGTTTGCCGGAAAGCTAAAAATTGGTCCAGGCGTTGTTTGCCCACCGGCGGCCGAACTCCCATCCCGACATCGTGGCCGAAGTCGAGGTGTCTCGCACTCCTGAACCCTTGATCGGCAGGCACAGATTCTTCGACTTCGCTCAGAATGACGAGGGTTCAGGGACGCGGGATGACGAAGGGTGGGCGCTCTCGCCACATCCCGCCAATATGATGAGGACTATCGCATGAGCGCCAAGTCGGTCGCCGAGAAACTGCTCATAAAGCCCAACACGACCGTCTGGTTGTCGGACTCTTCCCGCTTCGAGCTGATCGAACCGCTGCCTGAAGGCGTCCGCGCCGTCGATGAGCCCAAGCGCGCGACGACCGCGCTCGTGTTCGCCGATGATGCCGACTCGCTTCGCGCCATCCTCTCCAAACAGAAGGATCAATTGAGTCAGCCGGTCACGTTCTGGATCGCCTATCCCAAAGCGAACCGCACCAATATCAACCGCGACACGCTATGGCCAATGCTGAATGAATACGCGATGCGCCCGATTGGGCAAATCGCGGTGGACGAGGTGTGGTCGGCGTTGCGTTTTCGTCCGCTTAAGGACGCCGAGGCGCCATTCACCGGGGGACGATAGGAGGCGCGAAGCTGCCACGGTTAACGCCCAGAGGGTTCTCGGCAATTGAAGGAACAGCGACATCGCGAGCCACTCTGAATAGTGTGGAGAGAATCGTGTGAAGTACCTGCTATTGATTTACCGGGACGAACAAGCCTACGAGGGGATCGATCTAGGGTCCTACCGCGACGAGTCGGTGCAACTCGCGCACGAACTCAATGCCAACGGGCACTATCTGGCGGCAGCCCCGCTGCACCCAACGACGACTGCTACCAGCGTCAAGGTCCGCGACGGGAAACGCATCGTGACCGACGGACCGTTTGCCGAGACGCGTGAACAGCTTGGGGGCTATTTCCTCGTCGAAGCACGCGGCCGCGACGAGGCGATCGCGATCGCAGCTCGCATTCCGGGCGCGCGTTTGGGCACTGTCGAAGTCCGGCCGATTCTCGAAATTGACGGCCTACCCGAAGACGAACCCTGCTGAGCGTTCCCTCTTCGCGCTCTCCAGGTGATGGCAGGCATTGTGATGTGCCTACGCTTGTCATCCAACGCTCCCCTTTCGCTATGCGGAGCGCCACTCTCTGGTCATTCTGCCCGACAGTCTCCCGTCATTCTGAGCGAAGCCGAAGAATCTGTCTCTGCCGATCGCCATCTTCTCTAGAGGCAGAGGCCTCGATGACGCTCGGCATGACGTGGGGAGGGCTCGGACTGGCATGATGAAGTGCTCGGTATGACCGGACAGGACGAGACATAACCAGGGGAGGGATCGGGGGATGTCGATTTTGGGCGTTCCCGTTCGACTACCTCGTGTATTGACTGCTAAGTCACACGCCGGAGGGGAACATGAAGTATCTCTGCCTGGCTTACCACGAGGCGGCGGCCAGGGACGCAGTAATCATCGGCGCATCCGATAGTGACCAGGAGCTGCGGGAAAGCGGGCATTACATTGCGTCATCGCCGCTGCAATCCGCTGAGTCGGTGACAACAATCCGGGTTCGGAATGGTCATATGTCGATTACTGACGGCCCGTTCGCAACGACAAAGGATCAGCTCGGCGGGTTTTACTTAATCGAGGCGGCAGATTTGAACGATGCGATTCGCGTCGCATCGAAGTTGCCGCCCGCGTATGTCGGGTGCATTGAAGTGCGACCTTTAATGGAGTTCGAGTTCGAATCGGCGCGCTGGGATGGTGGGCTGGACTTCCTCGAATCGCATTCAATTGCGGACACGTGTTAAGCATGCTCGGGGAGGAAATACGTGAGATAAGTTGTGGCGACCGAGTATTTGACGTTGGATGGCGTGTTCGAAGAGCCGGGCAATTGATCGTTTCCGTTGTGGGGCGATGAAGCCGCAACGTTCAAGTTCGACGAGCTCGTGGCAAGCGACGTGTTGCTGCTCCGGCGGGTCACCTACGAGGGCTCTGCCACCGCTTGGCCGGCGATAGAGGATGAGGCCGGCGACTTACTCGCCGCCAGCAGCGCCCAACTTGTGGAGGCGCTGCAACACGACAGCCCGATCGACGAATTTCAATTCATGTTCCATCCGATCATTCTCGGTAGTGGAAGCGACGCTTCCGCGAAGGCAGTGAACGTCAGGTCTTGCATCTCGCTGATACGTAGACCTTCGATTCGGGAGTCACGGTGCTTACGTTCGAGCCAGTGCTTTCTGATGAGAGAGGCAGAGGTGAGCGAGCGCCGATTCGACGCAGTGGGCAGCGTCAACGCAAACAAATTGGGAGAGGCATGCGCAAAATTATCTATTCCATGAACATGACGCTCGATGGCTACTATGCGGGTCCGAACGGCGAACTAGACTGGGTAATCGCCGACGATGAGCTCCACGACTTCTCCACCGAATTGCTCAGTGAGGTCGAAGCCATTTGCTTCGGTCGGGTGACGTACGAGCTTTTGGCAGCATTTTGGCCAACCGCACCGTTGCTGGAGAACTTGCCTAAAAGCGAGCTCGATTTCGCCCATGCGATCAATCGCATTCCGAAGTTCGTCTGTTCGAAGATGCTGAGGCGTGTGGACTGGGAGAATACGACGCTCCTGAATGAGGACATCGTCAATGTCATTTCGCGCATGAAACAAGAACCGGATGGGACTTTGGGAATCGGGGGAGGAGCCGGCATCCTGGCGGCGCTGATGCAACGCGATCTGATCGACGAATATCGGTTCATGTACACGCCCGTCGTCCTCGGCAACGGTAAGCCGCTCTTCACCACTGGCATCGAACCGAAGCGGTTACGCCTGGTTTCGACAAGAGTTTTCAATTCGGGTGTTATTGTGCACAACTACGAACAGACATGATCGCATGAACCGGCCACGACTGAGAGGCGACGCGCCATGGCTAGGAATTCTCCACTGACCGAGCTTGCGCCGCGGTTCAGCAGCGAAGGCGCCAAGCCCACATCGTGGGCAGAGGCGATTGCGATGCTCAACACGGCGGACATTTATTGGCTGTCAACTGTGCGGCCGGACGGGCGACCGCACGTCACGTCGTTGTTCGCGGGGTGGTTGGATAACGCACTGTATTTTTGTACCGGCGCTGATGAACGCAAAGCGAAGAACCTTGCGGCGAACCCCCATTGCGTGATGACGACCGGCTGCAATGTCATCAGCGATAGTCTCGATATCGTCATTGAGGGCGACGCCGTGCGTGTCATCGACGAATCGACGCTTCAGCGCGTCGCCGAACTCTACGCGACGAAATATGACTGGCAATTGACTTTCCGCGACGGCGCACTGATCGGCGAAGGCGGCAATGTCGCGGACGTCTACAAGATTTCGCCTACAACTGCGTTCGGTTTCCGCAAGGGAGAGTCGTTCTGCCAAACACGCTGGCGCTTCCAATAATTGTCTGTGATGCGCCGATGTTTGAAAGGAATTGAAGCACCGTGAGTTCCTGCGGACTGTCTAAACTACGACTAGATCGCATGCACGACGTGATGGCCGGCTATGTTGCGCGCGATGCCGCTCCAGGTATCGTGACCCTGGTGAGTCGCCGGGGAAAGACATTTGTCGATGCGGTCGGCACAACGACGACTGGCGGTAGCAAACCGATCCGGCGTGACACGATCTTTCGCATCACATCACTCACCAAGCCGATCGTCGCCGCGGCAACGATGATCCTCGTGGAAGAGTGTAAGGTCCGACTAAATGAGCCGGTCGACCGGCTCTTGCCCGAGCTTGCCAATCGTAAGGTGCTCAAGCGGCTCAACGGTCCACTCGACGACACCGTGCCTGCCGAACGACCGCTGACCGTTCGCGATCTGTTGACATTTCGCTTGGGTTTCGGACTCGTATTTGAGTCGCCGGATACCTATCCAATCCTCAAAGCTTTGATCGAGTTGGAAATCGGACTCGGAGTGCCGGCTCCAGCGACGCCGCCTGCGCCCGATGAATGGATCCGCCGATTGGGGACGCTGCCGCTCATGTACCAGCCGGGCGAAAAGTGGCTATATGACACCGGGTCCGATGTTTTGGGGGTGCTGATTGCGCGCGCTTCGGGGCAGCCGCTGGAAACGTTTCTGCGCGAGCGACTGTTCGAACCTCTGGGTATGAACGACACCAGCTTCAGCGTGCCGGCGGAGAAGCTCGACCGATTCACGCCGCAGTACATCATCAACTACATGACGGGCGAGCGGGAGCAGTATGATGCGACCGAGGGAGGCCAATGGAGCGCCCCGCCAACGTTTCCATCTGGCGCCAATGGTCTCGTTTCCACCATTGACGACTATCTGGCCTTTGGGCAGATGATGCTCAACAAAGGCGAGCATGGAAATACCCGCATCCTGTCACGGCCCTCGGTCGAACTGATGACCACCGACCAGCTCACGCCCGCGCAGAAAGCCGTGTCCGGCATGGAACCTGGCTACTTCGACAGCCATGGCTGGGGATTCGGGGTGGCGATCACCACACGGCGCGACGAGCTGTCGGCGATCGGCCGATTCGGTTGGGATGGCGGTTTTGGTTCGACTTGGTACGCGGATCCTAAAGAGGAACTAGTCGGCATTATGATGACCCAGATGGCTTTGACATCCGGGAGCCCGCCAGAACACTTCCTCGATTTCTGGACCTTGGCGTATGCCGCGATCGAGGATTGAAGCAGCGCGAGTCACGGAACTTACGACGTCTTGACAGTGACCGAGCCGTCGAGGTCGATGCGCTCAACGCCAGCGCTCGTCTCGTAGAACACCGCGCGGAGCTCGGCTTCGGTGGCTTCACCGGGCGCGAGCGTGCGGTGAGTGCCGGTTGATTCGATGACGTTGGTGAGTCCGTGGGCGGGGATGCTCGTAAACGGCTCGATGGCCATCACATAGGCGCTTTGGTACCACGGGTATCCGGGCGAGGCATTCATTTCCTGCCAGAACCAGGCGTGAGGAAACGCGGCCGTGCGCCAAACGAGCCCGACACCAAATCCGAGCGCCGTGTTTGTAAGACCGTACCATGCGGTTTCGCCATCGAAATTACCGAGATAGGCCATCGCCGCGCGCTTCTCGTTTGAACTTGGCACCTTCGACATATCGGTCTCAATGCCATCTTTCTTGCCGATAGGCCAAGAAAAGCGTCCGCCTGGCGTCAGTGGATTGCCCGGCGCATCGGACCCCTCGTCGGCACGGATCGTTCGCGCGTTCGTGTCGATCCGGCACGAAGCGTCGAGAAACGGGGCGCCGAACGCAGGATGATGACCCCACATGTAGTCGGTCGGCTCGCCGCCTTCATTGATGATCCGTTCGTGGAGGTGCAGCACGGCCGCACCGGACGAAATGCGCATCGTTCGTTCGAGCCGCAGTGGACTGCGGGCAAGGCGAACGGCCAAGCTCACTTCCACAGAATCGCCCGAGTATTGGGTGATTTCGGCTTCCCAGCCCATTGCCGACGCTTCGCCATGAAAATTCAACTCGACGCCCTTGTACTGACACGCATCGCCGCCGCTCGGGAAGATCTCCTGCCAGCCGCCTTCGTAGTTTTCGGTCCAGGCGACGTGGGAATTGGCTGCCGTGGCAAAACCGGCGTCGAGGCAACGCAGCCCCCACGGGCTCTTCCAAAGCACATCGATGTCTTTGGGCTTGAAGGTCAGTTGATAGATGTCGGCGCCCTTGTCAGGCAGCACGCAAACGAAGAGCGACTCATTTTCGAGATTGATGGCACGAAAGCCAGGCCCGATTGTGGTTTCGGTCACCCGGCAGGTTCCGGATCGGTCGCTCACCCCTTCCTCCTCGCCATAGTTGTGGATAATTCGATCAGCCCTTCAGCAGAAGGTCGACGCCCGCGCTGGCGCCGGCCAACATGAAGCCGATGTCGCTGCCGGCCGTGAGGAAGCGGAATCCTCGCTCGGCGTACGCCTTGGCCTGTGCGGGTCCATCTGCGGCATAACCCGCAATCTTGCCCGTGTTCCGGCAGGCTTCGAGGACCTGGTCGACCGCCTTGAGCACGCGTTCGTCTTCACTTCGATGTCGGGGGTGAAGACCCATCGACAGTGAGAGATCGGATGGACCGATCCAGCAACCATCGACGCCGGGGGTTGCCATGATTGCCTCGGCGTTCTCGACCGCGGTCACGCTCTCGATCTGGACCGCCACGAAGAGCTGATCGTTGATCCACTCGGAATAGTCATCGCCATAGCGGTCGGCGCGGCCCCAGCCCCACGAGCGGATCCCGGTCGGGGGAAAGCGACACGCATCGGCGGCAGCTTTCGCATCCGCTACGGTGTGGACCATTGGCACGACGATGCCCATGGCGCCTTCGTCGAGCATGCGCCCGATCATCGTGTAGTCATTGCGGGCAACCCTGGGAATCGGCACGGCGTGTGTCGTTGCCATCGCCATCAGCGACGCGATCGTCGATTCGGGACCGAACGAACCATGCTGATTGTCCAGCAAGATGAAGTCGATCCCGCTTTCCGCGAGCGACTCGGCGGCGATTGGCGAGCCGAGCCCGAGGCCGTACCCGTAGGCAGGCTTCCCGGCGAGCATTTTTTGTTTCGCGGCATTGACTCTCACTTGCGCTCGACACCCTTTCCAACCGACTCCAGCGAGACCCCAAGTTCTCCAGCCGCGGCCTGCAAGTTCTCCCAAATAGCATCGGGAATCGGTATGCCTTCGACGGACCGCCGCCGAGCATTCGTCAATTCTGGTTCACCCGGCAGCAGCACTTCCTCGAAGCCGGAAGCGGGCGCCGAATCCTTGATCGCCTGACATTGGGCCTCGGTCGCTGCGACGAATTGCACGAGCGGGACGAAGGGTTCGAGGTTAATCGCGATGATGAACGGACCGTTGACGCCGCGAGGACCGTCCATCCCGGATGGATCCAACCCGGCGATGCCCCGGCCGATCAATTGCGCGAGCAGGCTCATGCCTGAGCCTTTGTGTCCGCCAAAGGTGAGCAGCGCGCCGCCGTCGTAGAAATCGTTGGGGTCGACCGAAGGAATGCCTTCGCTGGTGACGACGGCGCCCGGCGCGATCGGTTCTCCCTGCGCACGAGCGACCTGCAGCTTGCCCTCGGCGAGCGTGGAGGTCGCGACGTCGAGGCAGACCGGTTCGTTGCCGTCCGCGCGCGGAGCCGCCCAGGCGATGGGATTTGTGCCGAAGATGCGCTGGCGGCTGCCATACGGGGCGACCGCGGGCGCGGCGTTCGCCATTGCGATCCCGATCATCCCGGCTCGGGCAACAGACTCGACATAAGGCGCAACTCTCCCGATATGGAAACTGTGGCGGACCGCCGCGGCGGCGATGCCGTACTCGGCGGCGAGTTTGGTCGCCGTCTTCGTCGCCAGCCACATCGCCGTCTGGCCCCAGCCGTGGTTCGCGTCGATGACCGCAGTCGCGTTGGATTGGGAAACAATGCATGGTTCGGCGGATGGATTGACGCGCCCGTTGACGACGGAGCGCAGGTAAAACGGGAGACGGAGAATGCCGTGGGAGTCATGACCGGCGAGATTGGCATCGATCAGCGAGTCGCCAATCAGCTTGGCGTTCGCTGGCGGCGTGCCGGCGGCTTCAAGCAAATCGCTGGCGATCTGCCGCAGCCGACCAGCATCGATGACGTGCATGGGGGCTTGTAACTCCTGGTCGCCGTGATTAGATCGGTTTGCGCCAGGCATCATCGCCTGTCTTGGAGAATTGTCAATGGCGCGTCCTAGCCCCATACCAACGCGGATGATAGACTGCTTTACCAATATCGAGGATGAGCGTTCATCTTGACATGTAGGTCGTTGCGCAGCTGTCGATGTGAAGGGGTTTTGGAAGTCGAATGGGCAGTGAGGCACTTGCCGCGAGAGACCGAATAGGCGCGCGCACGCCGATGCGCTGTCCGATTTGCGACATTCAACTTGAGCAGGTTCTGATTCGCGATCTCGGCGGTATAACCGCCGATCTCGTCTGGCAGCTTCATGCCGGTCTCTGCCCCCACCATGGCTGGTTTCAAACGGAAGTCATCTCGCGACCGCCGCGCGAGATCTTCGCGGTTGATCGACCCTTCGGCGTTGCTCGCCGGGTGGAGATTGACGGGGTCGAATATTTTAGCTTTCCTACGGTTTGGAACGACCAACCCGATGCGGTCAAGCGCCTGCGCGTCGATCCATTTGACGGACGGTATTGGCGGCCCCGCCGGTTGGCGAAGCCATAGGGCCCCGCTCAGCCGCGCCTGCGTTTCCTGCCTATGACCGACCGCGTCCGTAGAGAAAGACGACGCAATGCCGGCCCTCCCTCCCATGAGTAGTCACGAGACTCCACCTATCGGCATCCCGACACCGCCCGTGCCAGAACGGCGCTCGGGACTGACACCGGTCACGCTTTTTCTCGTCCTCTTGATCGCCTATCTCGTGGTCAAGGTTCAGCTCGTCCTCGTGTTGATCCTCTTGGCGATTCTCTTCGCGACGATCATCGAGCGCCCGGTGGCCGCGCTCGAACGAAGACATCTGCCCCGGTCGCTCTCGATTCTGACTGTTTACGTCGCGATTTTGGGCATTTTCGTGCTGCTCTCGCTCATTCTCATTCCGGTCATCCGCGAGGAGGCAGATTCGTTCCAACAAGATGCGCCAGCGCAGCTTGGGCAGTTGCGTTCCCATTGGCAGCACAGTAGCAATCCGCTGCTCAATGGACCCGGCTCGGATCTCTTGGGCAGGGCGGTCAAGGCGATCGAAGATCCACCGTCGCCCGCGCAAGACACGGCAATGAATGTCCTCATCAAAGTCGGCGGCGGCATAGTCGGCCTGTTGACTGCGCTGATCATCGCCTTCTATTACCTGATGGAAAAAGCGCTGCTGAGGCGGCTTGTCTTACAACAATTGCCGTCTGGCAGTAGACAGCGTGTGGCCCGGGTTTGGGATGACGTCGAAGCACAAGTAGGACGATGGCTGCGAGGACAACTTACCCTGATGCTCATCATCGGCGTCACCTCGACAATCGGCTACGGCCTGATGGGGATCCGATTCTGGCCCCTGCTCGGTCTCGTCGCCGGTATTACCGAGGGACTTCCGATTGTCGGTCCTTGGTTGGGCGGCATACCCGCGGTCACCATTGCGCTCACGCAGTCGTGGGAAAAAGCGTTGATGGTTACCGTCTTCGTTGTCGCCTTGCAGCTGACTGAGAACGCGATTCTGGTCCCGCGGGTGATGCGCGGTGCGGTCGGGCTGACTCCGCTGACGGTCTTCATTGCCATTCTCGCAGGCACCCAATTCATGAATGTGGTGGGCGCGTTGTTGGCGATCCCGATCGCCGCCGCGGTCCAAGTGATCGTGACCGACTACCTGAAAACCCGGCGAGAAGCGCGCAAGGCAACGGATATGCCATTGCCCGGATGGCGGTGGATGCGGGGGCACTTAACAACGCAAGGAGTTCCAGAGGAACCTCCGGTTCACCACGACGTGCCGGAGGCGGCGGGCTCGCCCATTGTGGCAACAGAGCCACCCGGGTGGACGAGCCACTTGCTGGCAAAGGTTTCCGGTCACGGCCCAGAAGGACAACCGAACCGCCATGAAACATCCGGAAACGATCCATCAAACGGCTCCAACGGCGGCACGCCATCAGCCTGAACGAAAGAGTTCAGGCTGATGGCGCGGTGTTGGGTAGGAGCGGATGATTCCATCCTCATTCCGAGTTTGTCGAGGAATGTGTCCTATCTCACTGCCAACGTGGGACAAGTTGATAGTTGAGCGGGAACGAACCAATGTTTTCGGCCACTCCGCTCGAGAATCAATTCCTGGGCTAAACAACGGCAGACGGATAAATCCGACTAGAAGCGTTGTGCCGTCTCCTCCTCCGTAGCGGCGCACGGCTGTGCGCCTCGGATAGCCTCCGATAGTGTTCGCCATAGGCACATGTTCTCCACAAGGGCGCACGCCGTGCGCCGCTACGAGATGGGTGCGGCTGGCCCAAGCCGCTTTGAGCCGACTTCAGGGATGAGACCGGGAAGTGATTCCCGGGCGGGGCGGCAGGTGCGCTCGAGCGGTGAACGAGCGGCGTCAACCCGGCTTCACTAGCGCGATCCACCGGCGGCCGAAAGTGGCGTCAGAAGTGAACTGCCCTGAATGCGTTCGCCGGCTGCGATCAGCCAGCGGCCGAACCAGCGGCGCAGAGATCGCGCGGAATTGTATGAACACTGGCAATCACTATTGCCGGCTGCTCGGTTCTGGCGTTCGCGGATATACGTGTCGTTCAGTTCGGCAATGATCGAGCGTTGTTCCATTCGATGGTGGCCTTTCGTGACTGAGTGTTGGCGATCCGGGTTCTTTCTTATCGAATCCAATACAATCATGTGCAGCGAACGCCGGACACGCCTCAGCCGATTTCGGTATTTTTGAACACCGAGTCTCAGGAACAGTCTCAGTATTTTTCGGTATCTAGTAGGCGTTAAGTAAGTCCGTGGCGAACGGCCAAGGCCGCCGCCGCGCCACGAGAGGTAACGCCGAGTTTGCCGAGGATATTAGCGACGTGCGTCTGCGCAGTGCGGTTTGTGATGTAGAGACGCTCGGCGATCTCAGCGTTCGAGTGGCCCTCGACCAGCAATCTGAGCACATCTAACTCGCGGGTGGTGAGGGACGCCAAGGGGCCCCCGTCTTCAGCCGTCAATGGCGTTGACGCTTCGAGCGGTGCTGAAAGCGACCGGAGCGACACTACCGCTTCTTCGATGGTGAGTTCAGTGCCTGCTATGCGGAATCGTTCAAACGTTTCTTCATCAATTGCCGCACGGACACTAGCTACGATCTTGGTGTGTCCCGCTTCGAACACCGAGGGGACCCCGAAATCCGCCTCTTCTAATTGGCGATCGGTGGCTCCGACCAGCAGTGCCGCTTGCTCAGGCAGATCAAGGTCTACCGCGATCCTCGCGCCGAGGGCAAAGCACAGTGCGACACCCGGTTGGTGCTGCAGCTTTTGATAGATGTCGAGAGCCTCCAAGTTTTTGTGAATCGCGCGACCGAGGTCACCTCGGTCAATGGCGATCTCGGCGAGATTGGAAAAACCGTCGGCCAGGAGAATAGGACTTCCAGACTCGCGATTGAGCTCAAGGGATTCGACGTAGTACCGCTCCGCGGCGTCTGTTTCACCGCGAAGCGAATGAATAACGCCGAGGTTGTTGAGGACTGTGGCGCGCATGCGATGGCCAGACTCATCGACTGGCACCTCGGCTAGCGCCTCCTGCCACATCGCCTCCGCGCCATCGAGGTCGTTGCCGTAGAACAGCACAGCCCCCAGGGTTGAACGCGCCTTGGTAGTTACCCTCTCATCGCCGAGGTCGATGGCTATCTCAAGCGCGCGTCTGGCAGCGCTGCAGGCCCGGTCAGTGTCAGCTCGCAAACCGGCGAATGCCGCCAACATCTGGAGCGATTCGGAGAGCATCGGGCTTAGTTTCGGGGAACCAAGCGCCAGCGCCTGGTCAATCCAACGGAGACCTTCGACCACCATGGCTCGCATCAGCCAAAAGTTGCCCATAGTGACGATCAAGGCGAGAGCTCGGTCCTGGTCGCGAGTTTCGATGAACCAGGTGAAAGTCGCTCTGATGTTGTCGAGGTCAGTTTGCAGCCGGTTAAGCCAGTTCGCTTGCAGCGGTCCGACCAAGCCTTCTTTCGCGCCATCGAGCATCGCGAGCATGTGGTTCGCATGTTTGGCTCGGTATTCATCGATTTCGCCCGCGTCTTCGAGCTGTTCCAAGCCAAACGCACGCATCGTGTTCGGCACAATAAGTCGATCTTCGGACCTGATCGCCTCAACGCGACGGATGAGGCTGTGATCGAGCAACGCCGCGAGGCCATCGATAGTTGAGATATTGCCCACGTTTTGGCCGCAGACTGCCTCCGCTGATTCGAGATTGAAACTGCCGGCGAAGACCGAGAGCCGGCGGAAAAGCGCCTGCACATCGCCGCTGAGCAAGTCGTAGCTCCAGGCGATCGTTTGCCAGATCGTTTGATGGCGGGGCGGGAGGTCCCGGCTGCCGCTCGTCAACAAGGAGAACTGTTGCGCGAGCCGTTCGAGCAGCATCGCCGGCGAAAGCAATTTCGACCGCGCTGCCGCCAGCTCGATGGCAAGCGGAAGACCGTCGAGCCGCCGGCAAATCTCGACGACGGCTTTGGCGTTCTCATCGGATAGGCAAAACGAAGGATCGACTGCTTGCGCGCGCTGGACGAAGAGTTCGACCGCGCCGTAAGCCGCGAGATCAGACGCCTTTGCATTCTGTCTATCAGGAAAAGACAGCGCTGGCACGGGCAGCTCGTGCTCGTCATGCAACCGCAAGGGAACGCGGCTCGTGACCAGGATTTTCAGGTCAGGCGTCGAAGACAACATTTCCGCGATCACCGGCGCCGCGTCCGCAACTTGCTCAAAGTTGTCGAGAATCAATAAACAGTCAGGGGGAGCTGATTCGCCCAGCGTTTCCATGATAGCCGGGGCAACCAGCTCGGCGTCGGAAATGTTGGCGAGCGAGATGAAGACAACTTCGATCTTGTCTCGTTCGCGCAGCGTCCATCCGATCTGGATCGCCAACCGTGTCTTGCCGACCCCGCCTGGGCCGGTCAGCGTCAGCAGCGGAACATCTGGACGGCGCAGCATGGCCAGCGCATCCGCCAAGGTCTGCTCGCGGCCCACCAGCGGCGTTCGCAGCAGTGGGAGGACGCCGGTATTGCGCTGGCCCACGGACTTAGGACTCGAAATCGAAATGGCCACGATGAACGCGCTCCACGACGTGGAATCGACCGCTTGCAGCCATGATGATAGGCGGCGCGATTTCGGTCAACCAACCCGCGCTGCCGCAAGACCTAGGGGTGCGACATCGCTTCATCAGTTGGTGGCGCACCGGTGATGAGGCGAGCGTTCCGTTGGAACGTCGCGTATGACCAGAACCATTGCAGTGCGACGACGAGGCGGTTGCGGAATCCAATGAGATACATGATGTGGACGAAGAGCCAAGCGATCCAGGCGAAAAAGCCGGAGAGCTTGAGATTGCCAATTTCGGCGATGGCACGGTTCCGGCCGATCGTCGCCATGTTCCCGCGGTTGAAATAGTGAAATGCGGTCAGAGGCTGACCGGTGATTGCTCGCCGAATATTCGCGGCCGCGTGCTTGCCCTGTTGCATCGCCACCGGTGCGAGGCCGGGCAGAGGCCGGCCGTCCTTCCCGTTCAGCGCCGCGAGATCGCCAATCACATAGACATCCGGATGACCCTTGACCGTCAAGTTTGGTTCGATAATGACTCGTCCCGCGCGATCGAGCGGCACGCCGAGGGTCTTGGCGAGCGGTGAGGCAGTTACGCCGGCCGCCCAGAGCACGGTGTTGGCGTCGATGCGCTCGCTGCCAATCCTGACCGCATGTGATTCGACATCAGTCACCATCGCACCCGAGCGCACGATCACGCCGAGCCGATCGAGAAAGAACGCCGCTTTCTTCGCCAACTTCTCCGAAAACATCGGCAGAATCCGTGGCCCCGCCTCTAGGAGGTAGATTTTCGCGGTCCGCGGGTCGATATGGTCGAATTCGCGGGTGAGACTGTATCGGGAAATTTCGGCGAGGGCACCCGCGAGCTCGACGCCGGTCGGACCGCCGCCGACAACGACAAAGGTGAGCAGGCGGTTTCTCGTCGCCGCATCGGTTGCTCGCTCGGCGTCCTCGAAGGCAAGCAAGACACGACGGCGAATAGTGAGCGCATCCTCCAGGCTCTTCAGGCCGGGCGCGGATGTTTCCCATTCGTCATGGCCAAAATATGAGTGGCGGGCTCCAGCGGCGACGATGAGATAGTCGTAGGTCATCACCCGGTAATCGAGCTGGATTTCGCGCTTCGCGATGTCGATCGCGGTGGCCTCGGCGAGCAAAACCGTGACGTTTTCTTGCCCGCGCAGGATGCCGCGAATCGGCGAGGCGATCTCAGCAGGGGAGAGGGACGCGGTCGCAACTTGATACAGCAGGGGCTGGAACACATGGTGGTTGCGACGGTCGATCATGGTGACACGGACCGGCGCCTCGTTGAGTGCTTTCGCGGCGTTGAGACCCGCGAAACCACCGCCGATGATGACGATATGCGGCCGCGCGTCTGCCTGGGACGAAGGCCCGAGGTGATTGGATCCCATGGTTCAGCCTAGTCGTTCCCTTCGTACGGCTATCGCCATTTTCCGGTTTAGATCCGGAGCGGCTGAGGTTAACAAGCCAGGAATCATCCCGGCAAGGGATTTCGCTACAAGTAGGGTGTTCTTCCTAAAGTTGTCCGTTCTGGCATCCAAGCAGTCGTGCACGGTTGCACAACCTCAAGAAACTGCATTCGACGGTGAGTCGTTCTTAACATGGGCGTACGAAGTTGCCGCGTCCGATCTTCTAGGATGTGATTCCGGCCAAGCGTGACGCGTCGCACACATCGCGAATTCAGAGCGACATTCACACACTGGCGAGGTACGCGACATGTCCAACCCGATCATCTTGGTGACACTTGCCATTACCGTTGTTTGCGTTTGGATGGCGACCTACCCATCGACTCCGCGAACGCGGCGACCGGATTCACGCGCGCGGCGCGAGAACGACGACGAAACCGACGAAGACAGCGATCGACTCCGCCGACTGGAAGAGCACGAGGCAAACGTTGCGCAGTTGCGGCTCGCGGCCACAGGCCGCAATCGTTGGAACCGCTGCGATCTTCAAACCGCTATCGGTGCAGACCCGGCCCTGGGCGACGAAGCGCACCTAGTATGGCCTCCCCCGGCGACAACCGGCCCTACTCAGCTCCTAACGAGCTAGGGTTCCTTACGATCCGCTCATGACCGACTGCGTCTGACGCGGCTGTGCCGCGCCGCCCGGTAAAAATAGCGCTTTCCCGCTAAGACGACGAAGCCGCTTTCCGGAGCTGAACGCACCCGCACGAACCACATTCTCTGTAGAGGCGCAAGCCTTGCGCCCAGGTGCGGAGGCAAGTCGGGTTGTCCTCGGAATCCGCCGTCATCACCACGCGGGCGCTCAAGCCAGTGACCCGACCAACCACGGCCTGCATGCTGCTCTCGTCAGCCCTGAAAGGGCTTCGTCTAGCTGTAGCTCGGGCCTTTCGCTCCGGGCGTGCGGCGCGTCCACAGGGTTTAGTTTGCCTGCACCTGGACCTCCGCTCTCGACAGTCGGCTTGCACCACGACGTATTTCCCCTGGTACCATCACATCTGGCGGCAACTTGCGCCCGCGCTTCAGCATCGTTCGCCAAGGTGAGGTCAATCGATGGAAACGACAGTTGCCCCGCCTGAGTTCGTTTTCAAGTGGTTCGACGATCTCTCCACGATGTTGCAGGGGGAGATTGGGCCGGATCCGGCGAAGGTGGCGGTCATCTCGACCGACATGATCGTTGGCTTTTGCCAACGGGGTGCGCTGTCGTCTGAACGTGTGGGCAGGTTGGCAGGCCCCGTCGCGGAACTCTTCCGCCGGAGCTATGCGCACGGTGTCCGCGACTTTGTGCTCTTGCAGGACACTCATGATCCCGACACGCCGGAATTCGGCGCCTGGCCCGTGCACTGTGTACGCGGTTCGGAAGAAAGCGAAACCGTGCCCGAGCTCGCGTCGCTGCCGTTCGCGGATGAGTTCACGATCATCCCAAAAAATTCGCTGGCGCCTGGCTTTGGCACCTCGTTCGAGGACTGGCTCAACGATCATCAGACATTGACGACTGCGATCGTCGTCGGCAATTGCACTGATCTCTGCGTCTATCAGCTCGCAATGTACCTACGTTTGCGCGCGAATGCACTCAATTATTCGGCATTCGACGTCATCGTTCCGGCGGATTGCGTTGAGACCTACGACCTCCCGGTGGCATCGGATCCGACCGGAGTATTTCCCCATCCGGGAGATTTCTTCCACCTCATCTTCCTCTATCACTTGGCGTTGAACGGCGTTCACGTCGTGCGATCGATGACGTAGTTCCGGCATGTGGAAGATCGACCAGCTCTCGAGCGGACTCCTAACCGACCTGTATCACGTCGATTCCGCCTATGTCAGCTGGCGGACCGGTCACAACGAGATCGCCCTATTCGATCTCTTTACTCGCTCGCTCCCCTTCGGCAGCGGCTATCTGCTCGTCGCCGGCCTCGAATTGGCTGCGACTTTTGCCCGCGAGTTCCATTACCGCGACGAAGAAATCGCTTATCTCCAACAAGTAAGGCCATACGAGCAAGCCTTTTTCGAGGACCTCAGGAAGACCCGGTTTACCGGGGAGTTGAAGGCAATTCCGGAAGGTGAAATCGCGTTCGCAAACGAACCACTGATTCGCGTCACCGCGCCTTTTCGTGAAGCGCTGCTGCTGGAAGCAGGTCTGTTACATACCGTCAGCGTCTCGACCTTGCTCGCGACCAAGGCCGCTCGTGTGGTGTCAGCGGCCGGAGAGAAACCAGTCGCCGAGTTCGCGTTTCGGCGGGCTCAAGAGCCGTTCATTACCGCGCGTTCGGCGTATATCGGCGGATGCGCCAGCACGTCGTTTCTTGCGGCGGCAAATCAGTTCGGGATTCCGGTCTCGGGAACCATTCCGCATGCGCTCGTCCAGGCGTTTACATCCGAAGAAGCAGCTTTTCGGGCAGTGGCGGAATCGCTCGACAATTACACGCTTCTGCTCGACACGTACGACGTTCACCGCGCGATCGAAACCGCAATAGACGTTGCAAAGGAATGTGAACCGAGCACGGATCACCGGATGGTGGGAGTTCGGCTCGATTCAGGCGACATTTTGGCCGACAGCATTTACGTGCGGAAATTGCTCGACGAAGCGGGACTACAAAACGTGCGCATTCTTGCCAGCGGTGACATGGACGAGTTCAAGATCGCCCGTCTCGAATCAACCGGTGCGCCGATTGACGCCTACGGTGTCGGCACGAGCATTGGGGTCGGCGCCGGTTCAATTGAACAACAAGTCGACGGAGGCGCGCTCGGCGCCGTTTACAAACTCGTGTCCTATGGAGTAGGCGGCAACGGGGCCCGGATCAAAGTTGCTGGACAGAAGAGCACTTGGCCCGGCGCCAAACAGGTCTCGCGGCTCGACAGATTCGCGGGCGATGTGATCCATCTCGCGGACGAGCGACCCCCTGCCGGCAGCCGCCAGCTTCTGCAGACCGTTCTTTCCGGCGGCCTAACCGCCGCGCGTTCCTCCCCAACCTTGAACGAAATCCGCGAGCGCGCCGCCGCCTCGCTGGCGGAGCTCCCCGAGCAATACAAACGGATCGAGGGGGCGGAAGCGTACCCGGTGCGCCGCTCGGAGCGCCTCGTTGCGCTTAGGCAGCGCACGATGGCGGAAGTCGAAGACGACAGTGCGTATTAGAGCGGTGGTCCTATTGCTCCCGGGATCGGTGGGCCATCCCCTCAATGCCTGCGAGCAAAAGATCCAAACCGAACTGATAGTACGACGCTGAATCAACAGCCGTTGTCAATGTCCGCGCGGCTTCGATGACATGTGGGTACTTGTCAGGCGGAAGCGCCTCAAGCTGGAGTCGCATTCGACGCCCTGTCTTTGAAAGACCCTTGGGTTGACTCTGGGGAACGATGTCGGGTTCGGCTTTCACCAGACTGACCAACGAATAGAACGTATGTTCCATGATTTGACTCGCTTCGAGTGGCGTGAATCCCGCTCCACGCAGGATGCTCAACGCTTCCTCCATCACATTGAACGCGTGGTACGACCAGCTATTGAATGCGGGCATAAGGGTTGCCATGGCCGGATGCGCGATAAGCGTTCGCGTCGTTCGTTCCAAGAATTGCGCAAATTGTTCCCGCCATGTCGCTGGCTTGGAATCCCCACTTAGCAACTCTATTTCCGCGAAGATTAGATCCGCCATACCCCCAAAAGCTCGTTCTTGTCCTTGAAATGCCAATAGAGCGCCATCGGCGTGACGCCGAGTTCCTTGGCAACGCGCCGGATCGTGACAGCCTGCAGTCCTTCTGAGTCAGCTATTGCGAGCGCGCGCTTCACGACAATTTCGCGGGACAGGGCATTTCGCTTTAGTTGGCTTGGATCTGTCGCGGGATGTTTCATGGTTGACGACTATACATCGTAAAGTAATACTCACTCCCTATACGATGTACAGGCGTGTACGGTCTTGAGAAGCCTGACTCTACGGTATGCAATCGATCGAGGTGCGAACAACCTATTTTGTTCCGAACCTGAGATAAGGAGATTGCGTATGTCCTCCGCTACATCAGCACCTTCAATAAGCCGACTTTGCCAACTCAGCGTTCGCGGTCGCCGCTTGATCACGGTTGTTGGGGCCACGGCTGCCACATTCACAATCTGGTCGATCGCACATCAGATAGTAGGGATCGATCTCGAAGTCGGTGGAACGTCGCAGAATCCATCTCGAGTGATCGGTCCATTGGCCGTGGTAATCACGACCGCCATTGCGGGACTTATTGCTTGGGGGTTGCTTGCGATCCTCGAGCGGCGCACGCCACGCGCTCGAACAATATGGACTGCCTGCGCAATCGTGGTGCTGGTCATCTCGCTTTTCGGACCCCTGGGCGCCATCTCATTCAGTGCCAAAATTGCGTTGCTGAGCATGCACCTTGCCGCCGCCATCGTGCTCATCTGTGGCTTCCGGAATTCTTTCTGTACACCGGGATCAATGTCTCGAGAATAAAGCGCCTGACTCCCAGCAGCGCTGCCTGCTCGACGAGTTCGATCGAGCAGCCCACATTGGTACGGCGACCCATGCCCGAGGAGCATCGAATAAAACGAGAAATCGGCCCGCTGTCGATCTTGCGGGCCGATTTCTCGTTGGTGCTGCGAGAAATGAATGTCTGCACCAGAATCTATGCGAGCGCCTTCTCGAGATTGCGCAGGCTGGTGGTGGCGTCGGCGATAGGGTCGGTCGGTCGGTCTTGTTCGACGATGTACCACTCGGTGCCGGCTTCGCGGGCGGCGGCGAAGACCGGCGGCCAATTGACGACGCCTTCTCCGAACGGCGGGTCGGCTTTGTTCGGATCGCCGCTCAGTTCCTTCACATGGAGGAGCGGTACGCGGCCTTTGAGGCTCTTGATGGTCTCGACGGCGTTCGTGCCGGTAAATTCGACCCATCCGACGTCAACCTGGAAGTTGACGAGCGCGGGATCGGTCTTTTCGATGAGAAGATCCCAGATCCGCTTTCCGTTGAGCGTCGTGAATTCGAAATCATGGTTGTGGTAACCGAAGCGGAGGCCGGCCTCTTTGCAGTGCGCAGCCCAAGTGTTGAACTTGGGCGTCAGCGTTTCGAATTCTTCGATGGTCCGCCGATCGGGCGGCAGCCAGGGTACGATCGCGTGCTCACAACCGAGGGTCGTCAGATCGGCAATCACGCCGTCGAGGCGCGATTCGAAATCCGCAACTGGGACATGAGCGGAGATCGCCCGAATGCCACTTTCGTCGAGTACGGGACGGATTTCTTTGGGGTTCGAATTGCCGTAGCCCGCGAACTCGACTGCTTTGTATCCGACCTCGCCCAGTTTGCGAATCGTGCCGAGCATGTCGTTCGCGGCGATTGTGCGGACCGTATAGAGCTGGATCGCGATCACGTTATGCCTCTCCAAAGGTGGTTTCGAGCTCGAGAGCCTTACCCTCTTTTGTCGATGCCGTTGCTTTGAGGATGATTTCGAGAACGTGGCACGCATGCTCAGCCGTCAGAATCGGTGCTTCCCGTTCCAATAGACAGTCGATGAAATGGGAGGGACCGGCGTGGATCAGGTGATCGGCGATGTACTCGCCCGGGGCCTTGACTCCCTTGATCCAGCCATCGAGACCAAGGAGCGTGTCGTCGCGCTGGTAGATGTCAATGATACCGTTGCCGTCGTACCAATCATTCATCGAAATACTG
This sequence comes from Thermomicrobiales bacterium, assembly GCA_045804965.1. Lineage (GTDB taxonomy): Bacteria > Chloroflexota > Chloroflexia > Thermomicrobiales > UBA6265 > CAVTUU01. Next base: position 61,467 of record JBJMMD010000041.1, read on the forward strand.
ATGCTGCCGTTCGTGCAATGAAGCTCAAAGGCTGGCGCTTTCGAGTTGGGGACGGCGAAGCTCGAGAGGAGTTGGGCGAAGCGATTGTTGCCGAAATCGAGGTGGATCAGATTGTGGTCGTTAGCGCCGACTTGAATCGTCTGTCCCGCCAATCGCTCAATCAACACGTTGCGCTCGGGAATCGAAACGGCGCCGAAGGCTTGGACCCGGCGCGCGGGACCGAGCAATCCGGTCATCGCGTGCAGCGAATAGACGCCGGTGTCGAGCATCGGCCCGACGTTCTTAGCATAGAAGACCGCGGGGTCGCCGGTGTAGCCGCGCCAGCCCGCGGGACCCATGTTCGCCATCTGCGCGACCGCGAGTGTCGGTTCGCCCAGCCGGCCGTCGGCAAGGATGTTCTTGATCCATTTGAAGCGCTTGGTTGCCATCACAGCTGGTGCACACAACAGGAGTCGTTCGTGCTCTTTGGCAAACCCGATCAGTTCCTGCGCTTCGGGCACCGTCGCGGCAAGCGGCTTCTCGGAAAAAACATGGAGCCCGCGTTCGAGCGCGGCAATCGTCGTGTCACGATGAAACGGCGCCGGGGTAAGATTAAAAATTGCCGCCAGACCCGGCGTCGCGAGGAAATCTTCGTAGGTTTCGGTCACCGCCGCGCCAGCGAACTCGCGCGCGGCCTTCGCCGCTTGTTCGATCCGGGGGTCATAAAGCGCGACAACAGCCGCGCGATCGAGGCACTGTTTCAGGCCAGGAAAATAGGTGCGGAATGCAACATCTCCGCACCCAACAACGCCAACATTAATCAAAGCCCCAACGTCTCCTTCCCTCGTGAATACTTTTCGCCGTTACGCGGGCTTGCCCCGTGATTCGGCATCCTCGCCCGCGCCATACAGATGGCAGCGGACCCAATGATTCGACGAAAGATGAACCACGCCCGGCATTATATCCCGGCAAACAGCCATCACCTTCGGGCACCGCGGTGCGAACGGGCAGCCGGCCGGAGGATCAACCAAGCGCGGCGGCTCGCCCCGGACTCGCAGCTCCTTTTTCATCGGTTTGTGGGGATCGGGGACCGCGGCGAGCAGGAGCTCAGTGTAGGGATGGGCAGGATGGGCGATGAGCTCTTCGCTGTTCGCGCCCTCGACCATGCGGCCCGCGTACATAACGATCGTTTCATCGCCGATGTAGCGGGCACTGGCGACATCGTGGGTGATGTAGAGATAGCTTAACCCGCGCTCCGCTTTCAGCCGCTCCATGAGATTGAGAATGCCCATCCGGATCGAAACGTCGAGCATCGAGATCGGTTCGTCGGCGAGCAGCACTTCCGGATCGACCGCGAGCGCACGGGCAATGGAGACGCGTTGCCGCTGACCACCGGAGAGTTCGTGCGGAAATTTGTCCGCAAATTCTTCAACAGGGGTGAGGCCCACGGTTTGCAGTAACGATTCAATCTTCTGCCGCCGATCCGTGCGGCCGCTTGCCTTGTGGTGGATCGAGAGCGGGCGGGCGAGGTGATGACCGACGGTGTGCACGGCGTTGAGCGAGCCAAACGGATCCTGGAAGACCATCTGCACATCGCTACGGTACTTGAGCGTGGCGTGGCGCTTCTCTGTCTTGAGCACGTCACTGCCCTTGAACAGGATTTGACCCGATGTCGGCTCGATCAAGCGCGCAACCAGGCGCGCGGTCGTGCTCTTTCCGCTGCCCGACTCGCCGACGAGGGCAATGACCTGGCCACGTTGTAAGGTGAAGGAAACGTCTTCCAGGGCGTGAAGTTGCTTCTTGTGGAAAAGTCCGCCGACTGGGAAGTGCTTCGTCAACCGCCTCACATCGAGAAGCGGCGGTTGGGTCGTCGTTGATTGCGCGGGCGATTTGCCCTCCATGAATCGAATCTCCTCTAAGCCTAGTCGGCAGCGGCGCTGACTGGTTCGGCGTACAGGTGGCAAGCCACGAAGTGACCGGGCTGCGCCTCGATCAAGCGGGGCAGGACCCGGGTATGCATCGGTTTGACCAGCGCGCAGCGGGGATGGAAGCGACAACCAGACGGCGGATTCAGCATGTCGGGCGGGAAGCCTGGAATGCCGGTAAGGTGCCGTTTTTCGCCCGTCAGCGACGGGAACGAATTCATCAGGCCGCGGGTGTAAGGGTGCAATGGGTTCTCGAAGAGGACGCGCGACGGGGCGAGCTCGACAATCTCCCCGGCATACATGATCGCAATTCGATCCGAGAATTCGACGAGCAGGGAGAGGTCGTGCGTGATAAAGAGGATCGAAAACCCGAGCCTCTCTTTAAGCTCAATGATCTGCTGCATGATTTCTTGCTGAACGACCACGTCGAGCGCGGTCGTCGGCTCATCCATGATCATCATTGCGGGCCGGAGCGAAAGGGCAACCGCGATCACGGCGCGTTGGCGCATCCCGCCTGAGAGTTCGTGCGGATAGGAGCTGAGACGGCTAACATCGATGCCGACGATTTTCAGCAGCGATTCCGCTCGTTCCTTTGCTTCCTTCTTTGACACCTCCTGATGAGCAAGGATGGTGTCGATGATTTGATCGCCGACCGTCATCACCGGATTGAGCGCATTCATCGCGCTCTGAAAGACCATCGAGATCTCGCTCCAGCGAAACTGTTCGAGATCGTCGTCGCTCATGCTGAGAATGTCGCGGTCACGGAACCTGATTTCACCGCTGCTAATGAGCGCGGGCGGTTTGAGCGTCCGCATGATGGCCTGGGCCACGGTTGATTTGCCGCTTCCCGATTCTCCAGCGAGGCCAAAGACCTCGCCTTGGCCAATCGAGATATCAATGCCGTCGACCGCTTTCACCGAGCCGCGCTCAGTGACGTATTCCACCGTCAGATTCTTGATCGCTAGGAGTTCCTGTGTTGCCGTTGCCGTCATCCTGCTAGCTGCTCTGGTGCCGGAGAACTGGAGTTGCTCGGGTTGATGAGACTCGAATTGATCGCTTCTTGAGGACACTCCCGATCTCCCGTTGCGAACGCAGCCGCGGATTAGTGATCTCGTCGATCGCGTAATTCATCATTGCGAATGAGAACGCAACGAGCGCGATTCCAACGCCTGCCGGAACGAAGGTCCACCACGCGCCGACAATCAACGCGGCGTCGTTAGCCGCCCAATAGAGGTTCGTGCCCCAGCTCACCACATTCGGATTTCCCAATCCGAGAAATTCGAGGCCCGCCTGGAAGCCGATGGCATAGATCGTCGCCCCAAGCAAGTTGGCGACGACTATCGAGGTCATATTGGGCAAAATCTCGCTGAAGATGATGCGCAAGTTGCCCTCGCCGCTGACCTTGGCGGCCGCGACATAATCTTTTTCACGCAATGAGAGAACTTGCGATCTGAAGACGCGCGCGCCCCACGCCCAGCCGGTGAGCGTGAGCACAAAGACGTAGAACTGCATGCTGCCAGCTCTAATAATGGCGGAGAGGACGACTAAGAGCGGCAGCGCTGGAATGATGAGGAAGACGTTCATGATTACGGACAAAACGTCGTCGATTCTGCCGCCGAAGTAGCCTGCGCTCATGCCGATGACAATGCCGACGAGCGTGACCGTAAGACCTACGATGAGACCGACTTCCAACGTCTGCCTGGCTCCCCAGACGGTTTGATCAAACACGTCTTGGCCCCGGCCAGTCGTGCCGAACCAATGGGCGCGCGATGGGGCGAGGTGCGGGCGATCAACAAAGTTCTGGGGATCGCCCGGCGAAATGACGGGCGCGAGGATCGCGATGGTGATGAAACTCACGATGACAAAAAGACCGAACGCGGCCTTTCTGTTGCGCAGCATCAGGCGGTACCACCGTGAGCTCGAACCAGACCGAGTTCTTCGCGTTGATTCGTTTGGATCCGCTTGTTCGGCGAGCGCGGGAGCAACTGCTTGTTCTTGGACCTGGATTTGCACCGCTCTTCTCCTACGCTATTACGCGCGAACGCGCGGGTCGAGTCGCAGATACAGCAGATCAACGATGAAGTTCGCGCCGAGGACGGCGAACGTGATCATCAAGAAGATGCCTTGCATCAATGGGTAGTCGAGCTGCCGCACCGCGGTGATGAGCTGCCAGCCAAGACCAGGGTAGGAGAAAACGGTTTCGGTCAGCAGCGCTCCGCTGATGACAAAGCCGAGCGCCATGCCGAAGGCAGTGATGTTCGGCAGGAGCGCGTTACGTGCAGCGTAGTTGAACATGATCCGGCGCTGTGGCAATCCTTTTGCCTCCGCCATTGTCATGTAGTCTTCCGACAAGACGCTGATCATGGCATTTCTCATGCCAAGCATCCATCCGCCAATGGTCACCAAAATGATCGTCGTTGCAGGGAGCACGAGATGGTAACCGACGCTCTGAACGAAGCCCCAGGTCCAGCCCATCTGTAACCCGTCCGCGTAAGCGTGCCTAAGGGGGAAGACGTTGTGCTGGAACCCCAGCACAAAGAGAAGGAACGACGCGAGCCAGAAATAAGGAAAAGAACCGACAAAAATCAAAAGTGGGGGAAGGACATTGTCACTTACGCCTGATCGACGCCATGCTCCAAGAACCCCGAGGACACTGCCAATGAGGAAACTCAGAATGACCGAAACGAGCCCGAGTAGGAGCGTCCACGCCAAACCCTGACGGATGACATGGGTCACCGGGGAGGGGAAAAAGCTGATTGACGTTCCAAAATTGCCATGGAGAATGGCATTGATATAGGAAAAGTATTGGTAGATCAGCGGTTGATCTGAGAGACCATAGCTTTTGCGCATGGCGTCAATCGCCGACGGATCCATCTTGCCTTGGAACCTTGCGAAGATCGCGGATGCAGGGTCGCCCGGCATCAATCTCGGCAAGAAAAAATTCAACGTCATTGATGCCCACGCAGCCAGAGCGTAAAAGCCGAGCCGGCGCGCAAGATAGGCCATGGTCGATTCGCTCCCCGACGCGTTGTTCGATGTGAACGAAGCTTTCGTGCAGGATACCAGAGGGTTGCAAGTTTATGGTAACTCGCAACCCTCTGGATTTCCCAATGCTAGCGACAGACGATCGCTAGACTGGCGTGACCTTCGCCATCACGCGCAGTCGAGCTGGGTTCTCCCACGTCGGCAGCTGCCCGTACGGATCGTCCTTGCTCGGGAATCCAGTGAACCGAGTTGAGACGAATTCACCCCATTCCGGACCCGGGAAGAGCGGAATCCCCGGTGCGTTGTCGGAGTAGATCTTCTGAAGCTTCTTGCCCGCTGCAATCTGCTCGTCTTCCACCGAGGTGCTCGCCAGTTCTTTGAGCGCCGCATCGGCGTCCTTACTGGCGAACCGGTGCCAGTTCTCGTTGCTCACTTGTCCCACCGGGTGCAGCGTGGCGCTGCCCATCACGCCGCGGTAGAAGTTGAGCGGCGTCGCTCCACCAGACGCCCAACCGATGGACATGTTGAAGTCGCCCTTCTGGACCTTGTCGATCCAGGCCGCGAAGTCCATCGGTGTGACTGTGGCCTTGATGCCGATTTCCTTGAGGTTTTGGGAGATGATCTGAACGGACGAAACCCAGTCGGACCAACCGGTAACGACGAGGAGGTCGTACTCCATCTTCTTGCCGTCGGCCGTAGTTCGGGTATCGCCATCCTTCGAGAGACCGGCGTCATCGAGGAGCTTGTTGGCGGCGTCGACATCGCGGGTGACCCACGCCTTGCCGGAATCCACCACCGTCTGATCTAACCACTTCGGATAGGCATCGCTCAGGCCGGTAGCATCGGCAGGACGCGTGTAGTCGTACATCGCGACCTTGACGATCTGCGGGCGGTCAATCGCCATGCTGATCGCCTTACGCACATTCACATCGTCGAAGGGCTTAACGGTGGTCTGCACGTAGAGGTGGACGGTCGCACCGATTGGCGGGAACCACCACACGTTGTGGTCAGGATCCTTGGCCACAAACGTCTTGTCGACGTCCGGAATGAAGTTGCCCGCCCAGTCGTTCTCGCCGTTCAACGTCGCCAGGTTTGCCGCATCATTCGTCGGGTACGAGGGGAAGCGGAAACCGTCAAACGCTGGCAGGCCTTCCTGCCAGTAAGCCGGGTTCTTGTGGATCTCCCAGTACTGCGGCTGGAACTCGCCGATTACGGTGAACGGACCGGTGCCGACTGGGGTCTCGTTGGTCTCCTTGGTCGGATTGTCAATCTTGCTCCAGATATGCTCGGGAGCGATGTGAATCTCGCCAACGTCCCAAAGATTGGGGGTGAAGACTTCCTTGAATTTGAACACGACCGTCATGGCGTCGGGCGCCTCAACCGAAGCAATATTCGGAATCGCGTTGCCAGCGGCGCCGGTGCCAGCTGCTCGCGCATCTTCGTGGGCGATCATGTAATCCCACGTGAACTTCACGTCAGCGGAATCGAACGCCTCACCGTCAGACCACTTGACGCCGTCTTGCAGCTTGAAGGTGAGCGTCTTGTTATCGGTGCTCCATGCATACTCGGTTGCAAGCCACGGGTGGGTTTCGCCCGTGATCTCGTTGTAGATGACCAGCGGTTCGTAGATGCCGGCGTGCGTTGGCCAGCGGACATTGTTTTCGGGCAGGAACGGGTTGAAGTTCTTGATCCAGGTCGCTTGCTGCTCCTGGGAGACAGTGACAAGCTTGAGATCGCTCGACTGCGCCGCCGCAGACGGTGCGATCTTGGTCATCGCGGTTCCGAGCGTGCCGGCGGAAAGACCCATTGCCGCCATCGTCTGCATGAGCTTCCGGCGGTCGATCTTCTTTTCAGTGATCAGTTTTCGAACGTGATCAAGAATCTCTTGGTTAGAGTCGCGCTCTACCATGGGCTCCTTTGCCTCCTCATTGAACCGAAATCGACGGGCACCGCTGCCAGTCGCACTGAGCGAGCAAACAGCCATAACTCGCCGTTGCCGAGATGCTTCTTGGCCGGTTTGACTGTTTGCGTCGAGCTGAACCTTACCAGATCAGACCGGCACTTGGGACCAAAACTTCATCGAAACCAGAACCGAGACCGACTCGTGACCGCCTCCACTCAGTCGCCGGCGCCGATTTCTCCGCTCCTAGTTCTGCACAGCACCTCCTTGCTGATGGACCAAGACGGCGGCCGGATCAGCCTCGCATCCGCACGAGTGGCGAAGGACGAGGTGGGTCGGAAGGAGCGTTTGTAAAGGAGCTTTCTCGGGATGATCGATCAACTCGATCAGCATGTTCACGGCGCAGCGCCCGAGTTCGGGAATTGGTTGAACAACGGTCGAAAGGATTGGGCGCGAGACCGTCGACTCTTCCAGGCCGTCGAAGCCCATTATGGCCATGTCATTGGGCACGGACACGCCGGAGTCACGAAGCGCCTGGAGCGCACCGGACGCCATCGTATCACTGGCCACAAACACCGCTTCGGGCGGCCCGCCGCGAACGGCGAGGAGTTCTTTCATCGAGCGGTAACCCCCACGCCGGGTGAAATCTGAATGAACGGCTAGCGCGGGATCAGCGAGACGACCGGATTCCTGTAACGCGTTGATATAACCAGCATAACGATCAATCGAGGCAATTAGATTGGGTGAGCCCGAAATCATCCCAATCCGGCGGTAGCCGTGGGAGATGAGATGCGCGACCGCGTCGCGCGCGGCCGCGCGATTGTCGAGATCGACATAGCTCACTTCGCGCCGGGGATGACGGCCGATTTGAACGTAGGACAGCTGCGCATCTTGAAGACGATCGACGATCGGATCGTCGACAATCGCGGAGGAAATGATGATGCCGTCGAGATAGCGACCACGGATGATTCGCTGATAGAGCCGATCTGCCCGGGACGGATCTTCGGATGTATCCATCAACAGGGTCAGGTTGTAATCGACGTCGTTGCAGGCTTCGACCGTACCCTGAATCAACCGGGGAAAGAATGGATCGTTAAAAACCGTGCCGACACCTTGCGGCACCAGTAATCCGATCATCCGCGTGCGCCGGGAAGCAAGGCTGCGAGCGGCGGCGTTCGGATGGTAGTTGTTGGCCGTAATGATAGCTTGCACGCGAACGCGGGCATCGTCGCTGACGCGGCGATCGCCGTTGACGACACGAGAGACGGTTGAGCGCGAGACGCCGGCAATGCGGGCGATCTCTTCGAGGTTCACCACGTCCTCCGTAACTGGTCCCAAGTACGCACTATCGTGTCCTGAAAGGTGCGATCAGCGGACGAACGGGTGTTATGGGAGCGCTCCCAAATTTGGATGACCTGACCTTAACATGGATTGAAAAATTGTCAAGGCTGTCCAAATGAGCACACTTCCGACGAGCTCCGGAGAGCGCTTTGGGGCAATCGCAAAAGCGATCACATCGCTCGGTCGTTACTCGGCGACGGCCCCCTTGCGGCTCGCCGGGCCACCAGTTTCGAGCTCGGGCCGTTATCCACATCGCTCTATGCGGCTCCGGCGCGTGCCCGGGCCTAGGATCACCCTTCCCACCGGCTCAACTTTCGAAGCGAGCAGAAGACCGGCGTGTAAAGACGGCGCGCCGTCATCGCGTAGGGGCGCACAGCCGTACCCCGGGGTGCATTCAACCCGGTTTGCCACCTCCAACCGCCGTTGTCACTATGCCGGCGTGCGCCACGCGCCCTTACAAAACCCAGGCGCCGCGGTGATTATCTGCTCAACCCCCAAGGAGTGGTTTCGCCGTCCTAAGTTACTCCGGTGTGACGACGGGGGTTGCCCCTACCTCTTCACCTACATCTGGAACGATCCAGTTGTTTTCGACAGATTTGCAATTTCTCTTCAACTATGAGCAGGATAAATATCCTATCGGAGATTATCTGTTGGACAAAATGAGTGAGTGTTGGATTGTAAGAGTTCTTTGGCCAGATTAATAAGGGTGTTCAGATCGATTACAAAGGACAATACGACTAGTTGTTTGGATCGAGCGGCTGCCACAGTTCGATTTTGTTGCCGTCGGGATCGTATATCCAGGCGAAGCGACCGTAGCTTTCGTCTTGGCGCTTAGGGTCGATATGGACGCCTTCGTTCGCGAGGCGGTCGAGCAGTGCGTCGAGATCATCGACGATGTAGTTCACCATGAACGAGGCTGGGCTAGGCTCGAAGCAGTTGGTGTTGCCGGGAAAAATGCTCCAGACTGTCATCTGCTCACTTTCAGGATTGTCTTTTTCACGCCACGGCAGCATGACACCTTGGCTGCTATCCGCGAGGCCGAGATATTTTGCGTACCACTCCTGCATTTGTTGCTGATTCGCGGACTTGAAGAAGATACCACCGATGCCGAGGATTCGGCCCTGCTGGCTCATGCTTGTTTGCCTCTTTTGTGATCGTACAGGGGCAATGCCGCGTCGGCTCCAACCCTGCAGCGCTTTCCTCTCCGCTTCCGATAAGCGGATCAGGGCAGCGGGTCGGCGCATGCCCTAGTATATCGAGGTCGCGCGAGTAGGGCTTGCTCACCCCAAGATCGTGCCAGGGGATGCATGTTGTCCGCAAGACGCTTGAGTGCCGGGCTGAAAGCCCGGCGTCGCGGCGCAGCCGCATAGGAATGGGTGAGGGAAGTCACGAGATGACGGTTGTTAAACCGCCGGGGCCAAAATCTCGCGTAACCGCTGCAAGATGATCTCATCTTCGCCAGGTTCGACGGTTTGAGGGTTGAGGGCGATGCCCTGTCTGTCCGGACCGGCGAAGCCGACGGCAATACGCGGATCGCCGTCCCAAAGGGCGTTTACCATCTGCTCGCTGGTGAGGCGGAAGCCAGGCTCGAGGGCAATGATGGCGCGGCCGAAGGGTTGCCCGGCTTCGCTCGGGTAACCACGTTCGACGCGGATGCCGGGGATGTCCTTGAGACCGTCGATCCAATACTGGACCATTGCTTCGTAACCGGCGATCGTCTCCTCTTCGTCTTGCGCGAGCGCCCATTCGACAGCGGCAAGCATGCCCGCCAACTCTTCTTTGCCCACTTTCATCGGCCGGCCCAAGCTGTGATTCGGGCTGCCGTGGACACGACAGCCGTCGATGAGCCACGGCTTGCCGAGCACGAGCCCGCTCGATTGCGGTCCTCGCAGTCCCTTGCCGCCGCTGAAAACCGCTGCATCCGCACCCACATCGCGTGTGAAGTGCCAGAGGTTGGAAATCGCCGGGATTTGGGCCGCGGCGTCGACGAGCACCGGCACGCTGGCCGAGTGGCCGATATCGACGACCTCTTCAATCGAAAGCGCATGATCGGCGAAATGAGCGCCGGCAAACCACAAGATGCACGCGGTCCGCTCCGAAATCGCCGCTCGTAGCGATTCCGCCGTGCCGTCCACCTCGACGACAGTGGCGCCGGTCAGGCGGGCGGCGTAGTCGTAGCCATTGCGCTGCGACTGATGAATGATGACCTCGGATTTGGTGACGTCCTTGAGATATGGAAAGCAATTGATCAGATCGGGATCGGTTCCGGCGATGCAGGTGGCAACAGAGAGGAGGATGCCGGCTGCCGCGCCGGACGAAACGTAAGCAGCCTCGTTGTTGGTGAGCTTTGCGATTCGGTTGCCGACGGCGACGTGCATTTCTGGAAGGTCGACGAACGCCTCTGCGGCTTCCGCCATCGCATCGATCACCGGAGCGGGCATTACTGATCCGCCGAGGCGAGTGAGCGTCGCCGCCGCGTTGACGACCGGTTTCAGCTCGAGCTCGTCCAGTAAGGTCACCGTGCGGCCTCCCACAGGCGGGGAGCGGCGGGAACGCTGAGCTCCCTGCTCATCCATGCATCGATTTCATCGCGATCGGTGCCGCCCTCGTGCGTGGCCATATAATGTTCGGCCTGGCTGCCAAGCGCCGCAGTCAATGGTTGGACCCACTCCGGACCGCCGAGCTTGCCAGGATCACCGACCGCGATCAAGGTGCGCGCGCGCACGTTGCCGGCATGATCTATCGGGTCGAAGTAGCGCAACGTTTCCGCAACAGACTCTTTCTGTGCGGGGTAGATGCGGAGGAAGTCGTTGATTTCTTCGATTGGGTATTCCGACGTCCGCTTTCGCGCATCCATCACGCGGTAGAACATGAGACTCGATATCTGCAACGCCGCGATCGCAGGTCGCCGCGCCGCGGTGATCAGGGCGAGATCGTCGCCGATGACGCCGACCCTCCGCGCATCGACCTCCGGCCGGGAGAGCAGCCACTCTGCCGCCCGCAAGCAATCTGCCACGATCCCGCGGTAGATATACGAGCCGGCGCGGTCGATATCGAGCGTAAGCAAGCCCGGATAGCTCGCCTGAAAGGGTTCGTCGGCTAAACGTTGGCCGCGATGCACGACGGTCACCACGACATAACGTCGGCGATCGTCGTAGTGAGGTGGATTGTTCACGCTTCCGTAGCGTGGTGTGTAGAGAAGCGCAGGAAAGGGGCCCGGACCGTCAGGAACGCTGAAAAAGCCGAAGATCCGATAGGGACCCAAACTCGTCAAACGGAGATCGTACGACTTCGCGAAGTCCGTCGAACGGCGGCCGGAATACCGCAACTCGGGACGAGCTTCAAATCGCGCCAGTTCCTGATCGACGTCGAGCCAATACCGGTCGAAATCGGCGGGTTTATGCAAATGTATGTCGTCGGTCATCGATTGTCATCCACCAACGTTGAGCGCTCAGCATGGTCGAGCCCTGACGAACCTATTGCGCAGGCCGGGCAGCGGCCGGTCGCAAATGGTCGGCGAGAAATGCTTCGACGTTCGCCATTTCCCAGTATGCGCCGGCGTCGTGCGCGCTCCGGCGATACGTGTTGAAGGTCGTCTCGCAGGTTAACGCGTGGCGCAAATCGAACGCCGTTTCCGGTGGACAGACGTCGTCGCCGAGACCGGCGTAGATCAACATCGGACATTTGATCATCGGCGCAAAGTTGATCCCGTCGTAATAGGCGACGGTGTTTCGCACCGCTTCCTCCTGCGCGGGAAATTCTCGCAGGTACTCGTTGATCTCCTCGTAAGGATAGGAGTGGGTCAACGAAGCGGCGTCCATGAACCCGACAAGATATGGCGCTCCCGCCGCACCGCACGTGATCGCGTCGGAACGCAGAGCCGCTGTCGTCAGAGTCAATGCGCCGCCCTGGCTGCTGCCGTGAACACCTATCCGCCCCGGATCGACCTCTGGCCGTGAGTGCAGAAAATCGACCGCGCGACAGGCATCGACATAGAACCCGCGGTATCCGTAAGTTTGGTGATCGACGATGTCACGGACAAGCAGACCCGGATACCCCGGATTGAATCGGCTGTTCGATCTCAGTTTCCCGCGCGGGGCGACTCCCACTGCCGCATAGCCCGTCTTCGCCCACGACTTCGGCAAGGTTGGTTCAGAAATGTAGCCAGGGACGATCAGGAGGCCAGGATACGGAGGGTGCAGGTACGACTCAGCCGGGCGGCAGTACCAACCTGCGATCCGCAGACCATAGAGGCTGTCGTAGTGAATCTCGAACACGTCGACTTCGGGAGTGGACCGCATCGCCACCCGGCTCATCGCCGGATTGAGCGGAATCCTTCCTGCGTCCGCCATCGTCTCCTGCCAGAATTCCTCGAAGTCCGGCGGCCGCACGACGCTCGTCAGGTGCATATCTGCTGGCTTTCGCACTTCGCCCTGCATTCAAACTCTCCACATCGCCCGCTAGGCGGCACGCACCGAAGCCGGCATGCGCCGGCAACGGAGATCGTCGCGGGATTGCGGCATTGTATGACTGGTTGAGGGATCGTGGGGGAAGTTGTAAAGGGATAAGGACTCAAGAAATTCAACTTTGGGAGTGGAACGTCTAGACGCGGCTGCGCCGCGTGTGCGGGCCGAAAGCGCCCGGGCTGAACCTATAAAGCTCTCTTCAGAGGGCTAAACCTGCGTCGTCTCGAAAACGATCGGAAACACAATGAAGTGTCGTGCGTGAGCCGGTTGAGCCTGCGGGACGGGTGATTCTAGCCCCAGACAACGGCCGCAGGCCGCTCACCTTCTAAAACGCCACCGTTCCCTCATACACAAGATCGCGGCAGCGCGCTTCGACCTCGCGGGGATCGAGCGGGAGTTGAGCCATGCCGGTTTCGACCGCGGACCTCGCGACCGCGGCGGCGACCAGCGGCGGCACCCGGAGGTCGATGCTGTCGGGGATAAGATAGTCGGGTCCCAGCTCCTTCGGCTCCACTAATCCGGCAATTGCGTGCGCGGCGGCGATTTTCATCTCGTCGGTGACGTCGCGTGCTTTGACGTCGAGCGCGCCGCGGAAGACCCCGGGGAAGGCGAGCGAATTGTTGACTTGATTTGGGTAGTCGCTACGGCCGGTCGCGACGGCGAGGGCGCCTGCCTCGCGAGCAAGATCGGGCGCGATTTCGGAAACCGGGTTGGCGAGGGCGAAGATGACCGGATCGGCAGCCATCGTCCTGATCATCTCTTGGCTGAGGGCGCCCGCGACGGAGAGGCCGATGAAGACGTCGGAACCGGGAATGACCTCTGCCAGCGTACCCTTGCGATGATCCTTGTTCGTGAGCTCGGCGATTTCGACCTTGGAGAAATCCATGTGACCGCGGCGGCCGGAGTAGATCGCGCCGGAGCGGTCGCAGAGGACAATGTCACCGGCCCCGAGCGCAAGGAGCAGCTTGGCGACCGCGATGCCGGCCGCGCCCGCGCCATTGATGGTGATCCGAAGCTCGCTCAGCGTGCCGCCACGAAGTTTCACCGCGTTGAGCAAGGCGGCTGACACCACGATCGCGGTCCCGTGCTGATCGTCGTGAAAGACAGGCATGTCGAGCGATTCGCGCAGTTTGCGCTCAATCTCGAAGCAGCGAGGCGCGCTGATGTCTTCGAGGTTGATTCCGCCGAAGCTCGGGGCGATCGCGGTCACGATGCGCACGATCTCGTCCGGGTCGCGCGCGGCCAAGCAGATCGGGAATGCTTCGACCCCGGCCATCGACTGGAACAGGACAGCTTTACCTTCCATGACCGGCAAGGCGGCCTGAGGTCCGATGTCGCCAAGACCGAGGACAGCGGATCCGTCGGTCACGATGCCGACCAAGTTTCCTTTCGACGTCAACTCGTAGACTTGGGTCGGGTCTTCGCGAATGACATGGGCAGGGGCAAGCGCCGCCGGCGGCACGTAGAGCATGTTCAGAATGTGGTGATCGCGAATCGGGATCTTGTTTCGGATTTCGAGCACGCCGCCATGGCGGCGACGGAGTTCCAGCGCTTCCTCGCGGTAGTTCTTGTGCTCGTCTCGCTTGCTCGGCATCGACGGATGGAGCCGGCCCTCATACACGAACCGACGCGTCTTCTCGGCGACATCGGCCGGCGAAACCTCGCGACCGGCCTCGCCTGCTTCCAAGGCGCCTTCAACCACTGCCGCGGCAATCGCCGGGGCGACGCGGAAATCGAACACTCGCGGAATGATGTAATCGGCGTGAAGCTCATCGGGTTGCACCATCCCGGCGAGAGCATTAGCGGCGTACAGCAAGGTGCGCAACCGGATGTTGCGAGCGCGGCAATCGAGTAGCCCGCGGAACACGCCGGGGAACACAAGCGAGATATCCATCATGTTCGGGTAGTCGGAACGACCAGTGGCAATGACTTTGGCGCCGCCGGAGCGCGCAGCCGCCGGCTCGATTTCAGGAGTCGGGACCGCGAGAGCGAAGACGATCGCATCGTGCGCCATGTCGCGGACCATGTCGTCGGTGACGATGTTGCCGGTTGAAAGCCCGACGAATACGTCCGCGCCCTTGAGCATCGCCTTCAATGATCCCCGGCGCTGTTCTTGATTCGTTTCCTTAGCGACGTAGGCCTTGGCCCAGTTCATCCGTTCGGGTCGATAACGATAGATCGCGCCCGCGCGGTCACAGACGACGAGCCGCTTGACGCCCGCGCGGGTCAGGAGCCTCGCAACGCCGATACCCGCGATCCCGGCGCCGCTGATGACGACGCTGATCTCTTCCAGTTTCTTGCCCGCGACTTTGAGCGCGTTGAGCAACCCGCCGAGCACGAGGATTGCCGTTCCGTGGTGCTGGTTCGAAAACACCGGAATATCGGCGGCCTTTTCCAAATGGTCGGCGATGGTGAAGGCACGCGGTGTCGAGATGTCGTCGATGCAGATCGCGCCGAAGGTTGGGGTGAGCGCGGTTCCGGTCTCGATAATCCGGCCGGGATCCATTGTGTCGAGACAGATCGGGAACGCGTCGACCCCGGCGAAGGTTTTGAAGATGACACTCTTGCCTTCCTCGATCGGCAGCGCCGCTTCCGGCGAGCCCGCTTCGCGCCCAAACAAGTCGGAACCGTCGGTCAAGATTGCGACGGTGTTGCCACGACACGTGAGATCGAACGATTCCAATGGATCCTGGCTAATCGCGAGGCACGCCTCGGCGACCCCTGGTGTATAGACGAGGGAAAGGATCGCGCGGTCGCGGATTGGCACTTTGCTGTGCACACCGATCAAGCCGCGATAACGTCGGCGATAGCCGAGGCCTTCGTCTTGGCCCTCAAATCCGTTTAACCCGTTCAACTTCGTCCCCTGAATCGCCTCGCTCCCGAGGATTTTGCGTGAGATGATCATGCAATGTACCACGCACAGGCATTCCATCTTTGGCCTGAGATTCCCTCGATGGTCCTGGTATCATGAGGGGCAGACTGATGCGATCCTAAGGTTGCTACACAGTGGTCCGGCATTAGGAGATGTGTGATGGCGTTTTGTCCAGATTGCGGCACCCAAAATGACGATAACGCGCAGTTCTGTAAGAGCTGCGGCCGCGAGTTGTCCGATGTCGCCGATGCCAAGGCGGCAGTGGAGCCACCTGCCGGCTCGCAGATCGACGACGAAGGCCGTCTTCTGGCCGATGATGGTCTGCCGATCGGCGAAGATCTCGATGGCGAACCGGGCGGCGAGCGGATTCTGTGGAAGGGCCGGCCAACGAAGTTCTGGTCGCCGATCAAATCACTCACTCGTCGCTACAAGATTACAAACGAGCGGGTGATGATCGAGCGTGGCTTCATCGGGCGCCAGACCGAAGAGATCGATCTCTATCGCGTGACCGACGTCTCCGTCAAGCAGAACATGTTCGAACGTGTTTTTGGCTATGGCGACATCTTCATTCATACGACAGACTCAAGCGCGCCGAACTATCACTTCTGGAATGTGACCGATCCCGACCGCAAAAAAGACATGATCCGCTACGCCGCCCGCGCCGAACGCCAACGCCGAAGAGTGTTGCTCAGAGACGAGGTCTAAGGAACTTCCAATCGCCGCTAAAGAGCTCCCTCACCCGGCCCTCCGGCCCACCCTCTCCCGTGCGCGGGAGAGGGATCGTTCATGCAAACCAAACAAGATTCAACTTCGTGTGACGTGAACCGCCATGAGGCTTCCGCTTCTCCCGTGCGCGGGAGAAGCGGACAAGGGTTGAGGAAATCCTGGCCAATACAGATTGACGAATCTCACTCATACAATACGCACGCCACGAAGTGACCCGGCTCTTGCTCGATCAGCGGAGGGCGAGCGGCGTCGCTGCGGCCGGGGATGCGACTGGGACAGCGGGGAAAGAAGGGGCAACCGGGTGGGAGCGGGCCACCGCTGATCGGCTCGCCAGGAACGACGGCGCGACGGCGGAAGCGGTTTTGCGGGTTAGGCTCGGGAACCGCGTTGATCAGCGCTTTGGTGTATGGATGCAACGCGTTATCGATGATTTGGGAGGCGTCGCCGAGCTCGACGATTGTCCCTTGATACATGACTGCGATCCGGTCAGCGAAGTGCCGAGCGCTGGCGATGTCATGTGTGATGTAGAGGAACGTCACACCGCGAGATTCCTTTAGCCCGTCGAGGAGGTCGAGAATCTCGATCCGGCTTGAAGCATCGATCATAGAGACAGGCTCGTCGGCGACGATGTAATCAGGGTCACGGACTAACGCCCGAGCGATGCCGACACGTTGTCGCTGCCCGCCGGACATCATCGTCGGGTACTTGCCGACGAAGCGACTGGTCGGGATCAGATCGACGGCTTCGAGCGCGCGCTCGATCCGGCTTGCGCGTTCGCTCCGGTTGTAACTCCCGGCGATGATCAGTGGTTCTTCGACGAGATCGTAGACACGCATGTAGGGATTGAGACTGGAAAAGGGATCTTGGAAGACGATTTGGGCTCGTTTGCGGAACCAGCCAAGGTCCGAGTGTGCCGTCTTTGTAATGTCTCGTCCATCGAAGACGATCTTGCCCGCATTAGCGTCGATCAGACGCAGCGAGACGCGTCCGAGCGTTGATTTGCCGCTACCCGACTCGCCGACGAGCGCGACTGTTTCGCCACGCTCAATATCAAGGCTAACGTCCGTCAGGGCCCGTACCTCGCCTCGCCGGAACACGCCCTTGTGCGTGATATAGGAAACATCGACATCCTGCAGCGAAACGAGCGGACCCGCGGACTGATTTTCCTCCACCGTGGCTACTGTCCGCGGACCGACACTTTGATCAATCATGGGCGGCGCCCGCTTTCTGGCGGAGATGGATCTCGAAACGGTCTCCCGCCACGTAGGGATCGTTGAGCCAGCACAGGGCGTGACCGCCATCCGCCATCCGGATTGGCGGCGGATGATCGTGGTCGCAGGGGTCGAATCGATACGGGCAACGCGGATGGAAGCGGCACCCGGGCGGGGGGGAGGAAAGATCAGGCGGTTCGCCGGGCATCGCCTGCGGCCGCTCGATTTCGTGCAGCCGCGGCAGACTCGCTAGGAGCAGTTTGGTGTACGGGTGGCGGGGTTCGCCCAGCACGCGCTCTGCCGTTCCGAATTCCACGTGCTCGCCTGCGTAGGCCACGGCGATTTTGTCGCAGAGATCGCTGGCTAGCCCGATGTCGTGCGTGATAAAGATCATCGAGATGCCGGGATCACTCTTGAGGTCTTTCAACAAGTTCATGATTTGGGCCTGAACGCTCACGTCGAGGGCCGAGGTCGGCTCGTCGAGAATCAACAGATCCGGACCGAGCACGAGCGCGGTGGCGATGACCACACGCTGCTTTTGGCCGCCGCTCAACTCATGGGGGTAGCGATCGTACATCGCCGCCGGCAGCCCAACGCGTTCGAGAAGGCTCGATACCTTTGTCCGGGCCTCCTCTTTACTCACGCGGCCGGCATTGTGCAGCGGTTCGGCGATCTGGTCGCCCACTTTCAACACGGGATTGAGCACGTTCATCGCGCTCTGAAAAACCATCGCGATCCGCTGCCAGCGAATCTGCTTGCGAAAATCTTCGTCGGAAAGCTCGCGCAGCTCCCGCCCGTCCAAGTGAATCGAGCCGTCAAAGCGCGCAACATTCTTCGGGAGTAGACGCATGAGCGCGACGGCGAGACTCGTTTTGCCGCTGCCCGATTCGCCGACGACGCCGACCGCTTCGCCTTTCTTGTCGATAGTGAACGAGACGCCGTCGACAGCGCGGACCGCGGCTGGTCCCGCGCCATAGTAGAGATGTAAGTCGTTCACATCGAGCAGCGACATGGAAGAGGCTCTCGTCTCGCGAGCGGCTCAGTCGCCGGCGACGAGCGCCGCGGCGCTCTCGACCGATGCCGGCTGGCCATTCTGAGAAGTGGCGCCGACGGGGCGGATTTCGACCAGATTCGAATGGAACGTCGATTGTCCGCCGAGGTCGGCCAGCTTATCAGACGTCAGAACGTTGATGTTCCTACCGTCGGTTGAGAATTTCGCCCATTGACCCTTTGGCGCAACCGCCGTCCCCGGCGGCACATCGTCGGTGACAATTGCGCGCAGCACAACCGAGCCGCGCTCGTTCGAGACGCGCACCGACTGGCCCAGCGTGACTCCCCGTGCTGCGGCATCGGCAGGATTGATCTCCACATAGGGCGATCCCTCCTTCGCCATCAGTTTGGGCTGATTCGCTAAGGTGCTCGAGACGAAGTGATGCGCGGCGCCGGAGATGAGGCGCAACGGCGCTTCCAACGTCGAATCCGCAAACTCGCTTGGCGGCACATAATCGGGCAGGGGATCCACGCCGAATGCGGTCATCCGGTCACAGCGGAGTTCGACTCTTCCCGAGGGCGTTGGAAATCGGAGATCGGCAAACGGAACTTCGCTCCCTTGATCGAAGAAGTACGGAGCGGTGCCTTGCTCTTTTAGCTGGTCGAGCGTCATCTTCGAAAGTCGCGGATTTCGGCGCTGGGTTACTTCGAAGATCTCGGCGATAGCCTCGCCGTTTGATTGGTGGAGCCAAGGTTCGTCATATCCCATAGCGGTCGCCAGCAGCTGCATCACCGTCCAGTTGCTCTTTGCCTCTCCCAGCGGCAGGATCGCCTGATGGTTGAATTGCAAGTGCAGATGACCGTATGGCCGGTGGAGATCGGTCTGTTCGAGCTGTGATGTCGCCGGCAAGACGATGTCCGCATACCGGGCCGTATCGGTCATGAATTGCTCGTGAACGACCGTGAAGAGATCGTCGCGCAAGAGTCCTTCGATGATTAACCTCGTGTTCGGCGTCGAAGTGACTGGATTCGCGGCGAAGACGAAAAGCGATTTGATCGGCGGATCGGTTACTTCGCCGGTTAGGGCCGCACCCAGTCGGTTCATATTGACCGTACGCGGCGTCGGCGGGCACTCGTCAACGTGCCCGATAATGTCATCGTCCCACGGCACATGCCCGCTCGCGCTATAGAAGAGACCGCCGCCCTTCTTCCCGTATTGCCCAGTCACGGCCGGTAATGAGATCAACGCGCGGACTGCCTGTCCGCCGTTCTCGTGCCGCTGTACGCCGTCGGCGATCTTCAACAGGGCCGGCTTCGACGTCGCGTACCGGCGCGCGAAGTCCGCAATCGTTTCCGCGGAGACGCCGGTAATCGCCTCGACCCGAGTGAGCGGATAGTACGCGGCCCGGTCGCGAAGCTCGCGCCAACCGACGGTGTTCGCTTCCAACCACGGTTCGTCGTGCAGGCCTTCGCCGAAGATGACCTCGATCATGCCGAGAGCGAGCGCCGCGTCCGTCGCGGGATGGGGTTGGATATGCAGATCAGCCGAGCGTGCGGTGAGTGTGCGCCGAGGGTCGATTACGACGACGTACGTTCCATGGTGCTGGGCCTCGCGGAGAAACGGGATGAAATGCGGGCTGGTCGAGGCCGGATTATGCCCCCAGATCAGCACCAACTTGCTGTGCGCAACGTCGCGCATGTCCGGCGCCCAGCGCGCGCCGATCGTCGCCTCGACCGCCGTTTGGGCCGCGGCGTCGCAAATTGAGCGCTGGAGCCCGCTTACGCCCATGCGATTCCACAGCCGGGTGGACGCGACTAGACCTTCGACCAGGCCGAGGGTGCCGCTGTATGAATAAGGAAGAATCGCCGCGGTGCCGTACTCAGCAATGATCCGCTGCCAGTTTGCCGCGATCTCGGTGATCGCCTCGTCCCACGAAATCCGCGTCCATTGATCGGATCCCTTGGCGCCGTTGCGGCGGAGCGGATGCGTGAGGCGGTCGGGGTGATAGACGCGATCGAGGTAATTGCGAACCTTGGCGCAGAGCCATCCCTGCGTGATCGGGTGCTCCTTGTCCGCGTAGAACTTGATCGCCCGCCCGTCCTGCACTTCGGTGATCACGGCGCACGTGTCGGGGCAGTCATGAGGACAGGCGCCGCGAACTAGGATTGTTTCTGCCAAGGTTGTCATTCGAAGTTTCCTGAACCGAATCCACGGATCGTTTCTTCGATGGTAGCAGAATGAGCAGCCCGAGACCGATATACTGCCAGCCGCGCTTGTCACCTCTACGGTAGCGGAGCTTTGCGGGATGCCATTCGTCTCTTTGTCGGCGGCAGACGTGCCATTGACCCTCGCGCTCGATCTCGGCACCTCTTCGTTCCGGGCGCTGCTCTTCGACCGCTTCGGCCGGGCGGTTGAAGGATCGGAGGCGCAACTTCGCTACAAATTGATCACCACGCCTGACGGCGGCGCCGAAGCGGACGCAAAAATGCTGTTCAACCTGCTGCTTGAGACGATTGATGCCGCGATCATGCGAGCGGGCGAGCGCAGCGGCGAGATCGCGGCCGTCGGTTTGTCTTGCTTTTGGCACAGTTTGCTCGGGCTGGACGATGCCGGCGAACCGGTCACGCCGGTGTTCTTTTGGGCCGACACACGCTCCGCGCGCCAAGTCGATGCGCTGAGAGCGGAGCTCGATCAATCGACGGTGCACCAACGAACTGGCTGCGTGATTCATTCCAGCTATTGGCCCGCGAAACTCCGGTGGCTCAAGGAAACTCAGCCTATTGCCTATCGCCGGGTGGCGCGGTGGTGCTCGTTCGCCGACTTCGCGATCCGCCAAATGCACGGCAAAGACTTCACCTCACTATCGATGGCGTCGGGCACCGGCATGCTCGCCATCCTGAGCGGAGAGTGGGACGCGCCGATGATGGAGGCAGCGGGAATTGAGCAATCGACGCTTCCGACAATCGTGCCCGCAAGCTTGCCCTTGAGTTCGATGAGAGCGCCTTTTGCTGATCGATGGCCCGCGCTGGCGGCGATCCCATGGTTTCCGGGCATCGGGGACGGCGCGTGCGCGAATGTCGGTTGTGGTGCGATCACGAACGATCGGATTGCGCTCACCGTCGGCACGTCGGCCGCCATCCGCGCGATTGTCGAGCGACCGATCGGGCAACCATTCGACGTCCCAAACGACGTCTGGGCGTACAGGCTCGACGAGCGGCAGGTCGTGTTCGGCGGTGCGCTGAGCAACGGCGGGAACGTCGTGTCGTGGTTGCGTGGTCTCGTCGGCGAGGATCCGTCCGAAGAAACGATGGATGAGGCGGGCGCTATCGCGCCCGACAGCCATGGTCTGACCGTGCTCCCCTTTTTCACAGGCGAGCGCTCTCCGGTTTGGAACGACCGGGCTACTGGGATCATTGCCGGTCTGACACTGACCACCGGCCGGCTTCAACTGCTCCGCGCATGCATGGAGGCGGTCACTTTGCGCCTTGCGCTCATCCACGAAGCGATCGCGCCGTTGGTCAATGCCGATCATCAAATCGTCCTCAACGGAGGCGCAGTGCTCCATTCACCGGTGTGGATGCAGATCATCGCCGACGCGCTCGGACACGCAGTCACTCCACTTCCGCCCGAGGAGGAAGCGTCGGCGCGAGGCGGCGCGCTGCTCGCCATGCGCAGCGCCGGGATCATTCCCGATCTCGACAGGACGTCCAATCCCGCAGATGGGTGCCTGCCAATTGAACCGCACCCCGACAACGCGCCCGCGTATGCGGCGGCTCGTTCGCGGCAATCGAAACTCGAAACCCTGCTCTTTCCGCAAGGCGGCGTTTGGACTGACGAGTCATCTCTGCGAAATTAGGCAGATTGCCCAAGAGACAGGCGCGATCACTGTGCGTCGTGGACGGTGCCTTCTTGGCGGGTCATTGTTAGGCTAGACAGTAAGCTTGGCGGGTTTCCGCCGATTTCGGTTTGCCAAGCAGCGTATCCGTTCCACCAGACAATCGAGACGACACCTATGTGTGAAACGCGCATTCGCCACAGTTCTCCAGTTATTCGCTCTTCTCCGAATCTCTTTGCTTGGAAAGGCAGCGGTATTGTGCTGCTCTGCGAGCGCATAAGTGATAGCTGGGTGGTCGCGCGCGGATGGACGATTGAGGACGAACTCACGGACGTACGACGCTGGATCTTCCCCACATACAATCGCTTCGTGATTCACATTGGCCGTCTCGTCCGTGAGGCGACCGGCGAAGAGACACTCGCAATCGAAGCGCAGCTTGCTGCCCGCGAGTGGGTTGAAAGCGCGATGCGCGTTCCGGACGCGTATTTCTAGACCAGACATGCTCGGAGCGCTCGAAAATCAGCAAGGGCCGCCAAAAAAGGCGGCCCTTGTCGATATCGCTAAAGGTCAGCCCCGAATCGGGCGAGTACCTAGCTCTCCTGTTGGAGGTTCGCCTCGACTTCGATCGAGATCTTGAGCTTGTCGCCGACAACCCAACCGCCAGTCTCGAGCGCAACGTTCCAGGTCAAGCCCCAGTCCTTGCGATTGATGGTTGTTTCGGCCGAGAAGGACAGGACTTCTATTCCCCACGGTGATTTGCCACGACCGTTGAAGTTCGTAGTCAGCACGACCGGACGGGTAATGTCCTTGATCGTTAGATCGCCGTTGACCTCGTAGGTCTCCTCATCAATCTGCGTAATACTCGTGCTCTTGTACGTCAGCTTCGGAAATTTCTCGGCGTCAAGAAAGTCCGCCGACTTGAGATGGGTGTCGCGATTTGCATCGCGGGTGTCGATCGTTGCGGCGTCGATTTCAACCTCGACCGACGAGTTCGTCAAATCGTTCTCGTCCAGCACAATCGTGCCGCTCACACCGGGAAAGTGGCCTTTGGTCGAGCTCAACATCATGTGGCGAACTGCAAACTGCACATCGGTATGTGCCGGGTCAATCGCCCAAACGGTTTTGGTTCCAGTTGCTGTAACAGCCGTACTCATCTTGTTTCTTCTCCCTGACCTTTTTCGGTCTTACTATGCCCACTGGCGATTCGGCCACCATCCACTTGGCCGCTACATTGCTCCAATGGACTTATGAACTGTAAGCGACTATACTTCAGTTAGCTTACTGTTGTCAAGAGGCTTACGAGAGGTAATAATGGACGTCATGGAAAAGCACGCAGAACTGGGCGCTTTTTGCCCTGCATATCACTACGCTGTTGAGTTGATCGGCCGCCGGTGGACGGGGGCGATCATTCGTGCGCTCTATTGCGGCGATATGCGGTTCAGCGAAATTACCAAGACCGTCCCCGGACTGAGCGACCGCTTGCTCTCAGAACGCCTGAAGGAACTCGAACACGAGGGTCTCGTGCGTCGCACGGTGATCCCGGAGACGCCGGTCCGCATCGAATATCACCTGACCGCGAAGGGTGATGCTCTCGGTGGGGTCATGCACGCGATCGCGGAGTGGGCCGGAAATTGGGTCAAACCGGAAGACATCGCGAGGTCTGAGATCGACGCGAATGCGGAATGCGTGGAAGCTGAAGTGCTCGCGTCGTAATGAGCGCCGATTGACTTGGGGCGGTCGCTGTGCGGCCGCCTCTTTTGTTTGCGGAATTCAGTGTTACCTGGCTCCTCCTACGCGGCTGCGCCGCGTGTCCGAGCTTCAATCACCCAGAGGGTATCCGGGGCTGAACCTCCGAAGTGGGCTGAAGACCGGCGGACGAGAGCCGGCGTTTGTTCGCACTCGACTCATGTTCAGCTCCCGGAGGGGGCGTCCTCTTACCGGGGCACCCTCTGGATCACGTTGTGCCCGGCGTCGCGGCATAACCACGCAGGTCGTAGGACGAGCATAGCCGCGCACGGGAAGGTCAGGAGACGCCTTTCGTCTTACCGTCGCGTGCCGAAGTGGGAGCGAGCAGTCGTGCCGCGGCGGCCGGTTGCTTTCCTCATAACTCCGTTACTACGGGAAGGATCATTGGGCGGCTCTTCGAGCGGCGATAGAGGCTCTTGCCGACCGTTTCCTTCGCCCGTTGCACGAGATAGCCGTATTGAGGTTCGCCCGGCGAGCGACGTTCGAGCATCCGTTGCAAATCGCGCTCGGCTTCTTTGAGCGCGCCGTCGAGGAGCTCGGGACGCAATCCGGTTGCAACGAGCGTCGGCCCGGCGATGAGTTTGCCAGATTCCCGGTTCACCACGATCGTAACGATGACGACACCATCGTCCGTCAAATTGTCACGGTCGCGTAGGGTGACTTGACCGTTCGCGCGGTCGCCGAGCCGGTCGACAAGCGTGGCACCCGCGACGACGCGCCCCCGCTGGGCGGCGTTGTCCGGTGTCAACTCAATCACGCCGCCGATTTCCGGCAGCAGCACGCGATTTCCTGGGATCCCGACTTCCGCGCACAAGTCGCGATAAAGCACCATGTGGCGGAACTCGCCGTGGATCGGCACAGCGTACTTCGGCCGGATCAATTCCAGCATTCGCTTGAGCTCGTCGCGGCCGGCGTGGCCGGAGACGTGGACGCCGCGGTCAACCGCACTGTAGATCACCGTCGCCCCGCGCCGGAAGAGGTTGTCGATAGTGCGGGTGACGGTCTCTTCATTGCCGGGAACGGGTGTGGCTGACACAAGGACAACGTCCCCTTTGCCGACGCGAATCTTCGGATGCTCGCCGGCCGCGATTCGGGCCAGGGCCGCGGCCGCTTCGCCCTGACTGCCGGTGATGACGAGCACGCGCTTTTCTTTCGGCAATCTGAGGCATTCGTCGAGCGTGATGAGCACGCCTTTTCCTGGATCGAGATAGCCCAGATCGAGCGCGACGCGGGCGTTCTGCTCCATTGAGCGCCCGGCGACGGCGACCTTGCGGTCATATTTCTCGGCGGCCAGCAACGCCATGTAGAGCCGGCTGATATTCGAGGCGAAGGTCGTGATGACCACCTGCCCACGCGATTCCTTGATCACGCGATCGATCGTTTCGAGGACGACGCGCTCAGAAGGCGTGCTGCCCGACGTTTCGACGCGGACCGTGTCGGAGAAGAGTGCAAGCACACCCGAGTCGCCCAAACGGCGAAGCAGGCGCTCATCGGTTGGGTCGCCCATCACGGGCGTCGGATCGAACTTGAAATCGGCCGTGTCAACAATCGTGCCGACCGGCGAGTGGACCGCGACCGCATTTGTGTCGGGGATCGAGTGAGTGACATGGATGAACTCAGCGGAAAGTTTGCCCAAGGGTACCCGCTGACCGGAGGCCACCGGATGGAATGTAACGTATTTTTCCTGCCGGTGCTCTAGCAACTTTCCCTCGATGAAGCCCAGTGCGAGAGGCGAGCCGTAGATTGGAATCGGCTCCTTGTCATGGATTTGCGAAATGACATATGGCAGCGCGCCAATATGGTCCTCATGACCGTGAGTGATCAGGATTGCACGCAGATTGCGGCGCCGCTCACGGACGTAGGTGATGTCGGGAATAATGAGGTCGATTCCCCGCTGCTCTTCCTCGGGGAACTTTGCGCCGCAATCGAGCAGGACCAGATCGCGCTCGAACTCGACGGCAGTCATGTTCTTGCCGATTTCGCCCACTCCACCAAGCGGAATCACGCGCAGGCGTCCCCGCGGTCCGGAAATGCTCGATGCCGGTTGGGTTTGGCGTTGATCGGTCGGCGCGGGCGGACGCTGTTCCTGCCGGCCTTGACGACTTGGTGGCTGCCCGCTGCGGCCGGGAGCGTGGCGAGAACGGTCTGGCTGCCGACGCGGGGTTTGTTCCTCGTCCCGCCGCGGCCGCCGGCCGGTGCTGCGCTGCCCTCGTTGCGACGGAGCGCCTTGCGCTGGTTGTTGCCCTCGTTCTCCGCGCGGTGCACCGCCTTGCGATTGGCGAGGCCTACCCTGTTGAGGTTGCTGTTGACGCGGGGTTGGCTGTTCGGCCGGCCGCTGGTCAGATGTGCCCTGACCCTGTTGATTTTCGGGAGACTTACCTGGTTGCGCGTCGCTTTGGGGCCGACGCTTGCCCCGTCGGCGGCGGAAAAAGCGCTTCTGAGGGCGGCCTTTGGGTTCGGTTGAATCAGTTCGCCGTTGATCGTCGTCTGTCACAAATAGGTTCCTCGTGCTGAGTACGCTCGATCCTTCGCTGTCGCGTACGACAACATTAGCGATCGAGGCTTAGGTTGAAAATGTCCGGTGGTGGCGGGCGACAGGGACAGCGGTCGCCGAGGCTCACCGGCGGAGTCAGTAACCCATAGTGTACTTCGGAGCGGAGATGCCCGTGGCGGAGATGACCCGTAACGGTAGTCGTAACATAAATCCAAGTGCGCTAGAACAGCCTGACCACAACGAAGATTCCGACGCAAATGACGATAATCAGAATAGTTAAAAACGTGCAACTGATCGCAAATACGCTTCCTGTGCCCACGGTGGAGAAATCGGCCTCAGGTGCTGGGCGTGGTTGTTGCTCATCCTCGGGGAAGATGATCTCGGGGACAACGGGCGCCGGCTTAGAAGCCGGCGCCTCGCTCGCATCTGGGGTTGTTAGGTCGTCTTTGGGACCCGTGGAGGAATCGGAATCTGGATGGTTGCCTCCCGCTTCGTGATCGTTACGCGGGGCCATCTAGTTTCCATTTTCCGTCGACCAAGGCAAACCGGAAGCGAATGAATTGTTCTTGCTCACCATTTGTTGTGCGCACGATTGCCGAGGCATGCGTAGCGTCGATGATTGTCACGTCGCCGGCGCGTTGGTAAGTGACGGGAACGCCCATCGCGGTGGCAAGATTGCGGAGCAGGTCGTCCTGCGATTGACCGGCGTTGAGGAGCGATTGCGCGTATGTATCGGTCAACAGCGGCAGGAAGCGAGCTGGATCGCCCGTCCCCCAACACGCGGTCAACTGTTCGAGAAGATCGTCGATGCCTTTTTCAACAGCGGTGGTGTTCGAAGGCGA
The DNA here is from genome assembly GCA_045804965.1 of Thermomicrobiales bacterium. GTDB lineage: Bacteria > Chloroflexota > Chloroflexia > Thermomicrobiales > UBA6265 > CAVTUU01. Next base: position 88,780 of record JBJMMD010000041.1, read on the forward strand.
GGCGACGGGAGACGCTTCTTGCTTTGCCGCGAGGATGCCGAGGTCCGACTCCGGCGATCCGATCGGCGTCGCTTCGGGAGAGGCGACGATTTCCTCCGAACCGCCCGGCGTCTGGCAGCTCACGAAGTGATCGAGCTCGCGTGTGCCGAGGATCAAGGTGCGGGTGTTACACCCATCGTCCTTGGGTGTCAGCGCGAGACGGTCGCCTTGAATCTTCCAGGTATAAGCGCCTTTCGACACATCAGCCGAGGGGTCATTCGAGGCCGAAACATCCGCGCAGGAAAGGAGCCCCGCTTCGTCAGTCAGGGTTACCTCGCTACCATCGACTTCGAAGCTGCCACTGACGAGCTCGCCAACATCGGCTCTCGTCATGGTGTAAGTCCCGTCGCTCTTGAAAGCAATTTGCCATTGACCGATGACGGAGGGTCCGTAGGCGACGTCTTCGGGCACATCATCCTTAACGATGTTGACAGCGTAGTCCCCGACCAGGTCAGACTCCTGTGCGCGTGAGATTGCGATCGGCGCCACGAGCCAAGTCAACAGACCGGCGATCAGCAAAAACGGCGTCGATCGAATCGCGATTCGGGTCCACTTGGCCGAGTTCTGCATAATCGTTTCTCGCTCCTCAACGTGCGATTGATGACGTCCTGGATGACGCCAGAACCCAGAGTGTGCCAATTTCGACACAGTTCGGCAATGGGACGCCCGATCAGGTGAATCATTTCGTCATCCATTATTACGCGAACCGAGTCAAACGCGATTGAATCAGGCGGGCCAGGACGAGTTGAAGATTGACTGATTCATTGGACGCGCCCACAGAACCATGGCCATCCTTGGTACGTAATGCTAACTGCGTGATCACAATCGCAAGGACTTCAATTGACGATCAGATACTAGGCGTCTAGCATGCCAGCGCACGGCAATGGCCGCAGGGCGGTTGAGCGCATCTCAGGTCCCAACGGCGACGAACGTCTTTGATGTTTGGCTGGGCCGGCGACCGGCGACTTGTGCTCTCCAAATGATCACTGAAAGTGTGACGACGTTGAGTCGGGCGCATTTTGACGCTCGGCTGGCATAGTTCCCGGGGGGACGATGATGCGAATGGGCAATTTTCAATCGCGCCGCCACGAGCCGCCCGCGGTGCGAACCGTGCTCGGCCTCGGCCTTTCACTGCTCGTCGTTGTGCTGCTCGCCAGACCGCAGCTCGTCCTTGCCGAAGGCGGCAACGAAGGGGGCGGCCTGGCCGGCACATCGCCCGGAACTCTTCCCCTCACGGGAATCATCCATCCCGTCAGTGATAACCTTTCGTCTTCGAGCTGGCTCTTCACAAACGCCCTGGATCCGGAAGCAGACGGGAAACTCATTGAACAGGATCCGTTGGCTGGTTGGGAGTCTCCGCTCGGCGCCGGACCGGCGGCGGGAGCAAGCACAAATCAGAGGTCCGCGATTCAGCAGGTGCCGTTTCGCAATCCTGCCCCCTCGATGAGCCGGAACCTGCTGATCACGCGCCAGCTCGGCTACCAGACCGTGCAGACCGAGCCGTCGATCGCGGTCGATCCAACCGATCCCGAACATCTTGTGATGGGCGCCATCGACTACAATCTCGCCGGCAACATCGCGGCCTACACCAGTTTTGACGGCGGCGAAACCTGGCAGGGTCCAAACCGTATCCGCTATTTCCAAGAGGACTTCGGCGCGGCCGGCGATCCGGTTGTCGTCTTCGACGCCGATGGCACGGTCTACGTCTCGATGATCTCGATCGGCATCGAAGATTTCCGGATTGGCGCGTTAGTCTCTGAGACCGAAGTTTCCAGCCTCATTGTTGCGAAATCCTTGGACGGTGGACTGACCTGGAACGATCCAATTTCGGCGGCGCGCAGCACCGCAACCAGCGTCAGCCAGACCGACGATCAGGGCCGACAGCGCGGGCAAATCACCCTCTCCTTCCTAGATAAGGAGTGGATGACCACTGGGCCGAGCGCGAGCGATCCGAGCAAGACCAGCATTTATATGACTTACACGGATTTTGCTTCGACGTATGGGCTGCTCTACTCCGACGAGCTTCCATTCCTCTCCACGCCGTTCACGACCAGCACGATCATGTCGGTGCACTCAGAGGATGGCGGGGTGACCTGGTCGAAACCGGTCGCGGTCAGTCCCGCTGCCCTGCAATCATTCGGCACTTCGGAAGCTGAAGATGAAGCCGGCGTGGGTGCGAGCATCCTCGGCGGGACACCGCTCAGCGACGCGGAACTCGAGCAAGCCGGGATTGACCGCCAAGCGTTCGATCGAGCGCATGAAGGGACCGACGTACAAGCTCAGGACGCGGGCAACGAGCTACAAGAACAGCAGACCGCCCAGGGTGGGGAATCCGACCGCACGGTCCAGGGATCACAACCCCGAGTTCTCTCCGATGGAACCGTCGTCGTGGCCTATCTCGATACGACGAACGACGGTAGCCAAAAGGGACTGTGCTCGATCATGATGGCGAGCTCGACCGACGGCGGCAAAACCTTTGGTGCGCCGATTCAAGCGGGCATGGTTCGCGAGCCGCACTTCCGGCCGCGCAACACCAACTTCCGCTATTGGGGCACGGTCTTTCCGCAGATCGCCGTCGGGCCGAACGACGAGATCTACATCGCGACAACGGGTGTCCCGTCCGACAAGATTGCCGACGATGGCGACATCTACCTCTTCCGGTCGTTCGATAAAGGTCAGAAGTGGGAGAACGGCGTTCGCCTGAACACCGACCAATCGAACGCTCCCCAGTTCTTTCCATCGATCGCGGTGTCAGCTGACGGCGTCGTGCACGCGATGTGGGGCGATATGCGGGACGATCCCGATCAAGTCCGCTACAACGTCTACTACTCGGCATCGACTGACAAGGGCCAAACCTGGGGGTTCAAGGACCCTGTGCAGAACTTCACCGCCCCGGACACGCGGGTGACCGACTTCGCCTCGAACTCGCTCAAGGGGTTCACCCAAGGTTTGTTCATCGGCGACTACTTCTCAATCGCGGCGACACAAAAAGACGTGTACATGGTCTGGGCCGACACGCGGCAGGGTGAGTACGCGGGCATCAACCAACAGATCGGCTTCGCCCGCAAGACGGCGATCAAATCGCCCTCAATCTTCCTCAATCCGCCATCCGGGTCGGCAGGGCGCACGGTCGACATTCAAGGGTTCGACTTCGAGCCCTTCAGCAACATTCAATTGCTGGTCAGCGGTGTGATCGTGTCAAACGAGCGGACAAATGACAAAGGACAGTTCCAGACTCAAATCTTCATGCCGGTCACGGGGCAGGGAGCCACGAGCATCAGCGTCTATGATGAAACCGGCAATGCCGCGACTGCGTCGTTCTTCACGGAATTCGGCTTCGACACCATCCAACAGTCGCTCGATGGGATCAACCAGGCGCTTGGCGTGGCGACGACGGGGCCCGCTGCCTCCCCGGTTGCGCCCACCGTTGCTTCACCCGTGGTAACGGCAGCCGCGACGGCGCCGGCAGCTCCAACTTCGGTTTCGCCTGTCGCCACGACCGCGGGTTCGCCGGCTGTCCAGCCGACGGCGCCTCCGTTGATCGCGCCAAAGCAGACGCCAACTCCCGCATCTTCAGGAGACATCGCGCCGGCTTCAAACGGAGGATCAGGGCTCTCATCTGGTGGTCTTGGCCTTGCGACAGGCTTGCTGTTTGGCGGTCTGGTCTACGGAGGAATGTACTGGCGCCGCCGGCGAATCTAATACTACCGTCGGCCTCAGCGATGTCGTGAAATAGCGGAGATTTCCATGGTTGCGCCGCCCGCATGGCGCATGGGCGCGATTCGCGCCGGGGGTTAAGCCTATGAGCGCGCTTTCTTCCTTGATCCAGGAACTGACGACGGGAAAATTGACTCGGCGCCAGTTTCTTGAGCGCGCGGCCGCCTTGGGCGTGTCCGCTCCGCTCGCCGCTCGCCTCGCCGCGCAGCCTGAGGCCGCAGTTGCCCAAGCGACGCCGGTCGGCACGCCCACCGGTTCGCCGACAGCCGGAGGTCCCCCCGGTCCCGCCGTCGATAAGGTTGGTTTTTCCGCGTTCAACGTCGATCAAGCGCCTAAGAACATTGAAAACGGGGATATGGACCTCTACCTCTTCGGGCTCAAGACTACGGGCGCGAAGAGTCTGGAGGGCAACCAAAATGTCCGGCTGATTCAAGCGCCCGCGTCGACGCTGGCGTTGATTCTCAACCCGGCTCCGGCCCCCCAAGGCGACCTCAACCCATTCTCAATCCCGCAAGTGCGGCAAGCGATGCAATACCTCGTCGACCGTGACTTCATTGCCAACGACATCTACCAAGGCCGCGCCTTGCCGATGACGACCAATGTCAGCCCGCTCGACTACGACGCAATCACCATCTTCCCGGTCACCGCGGCCAGTGATATTCGGCACGATGCCGAGTTTGCAAAACAGACGATCGCGACTGCAATGCAGGGCGCGGGCGCGCAACTCCAAAAAAATGTCTGGTCGCTTAATGGCAAGCCGATCGCTATCAAGCTCGTGACGCGGGTCGAAGACGAGCGGAGAGACATCGGCGATACGGTCAGAGCCGCTCTCGAGGGTGTCGGCTTCCAGGTTCAGCCGCTCTATCAGCAGTTCGGACCGGCGACGCTCGCCGTCTACGCGAGCGACCCTATCACCTTCCAATGGCACATATACACCGAAGGCTGGGGTCGATCGTCGCCAAACAGGTACGACGATTCTGGCGTCAACTTCTACTACGCGCCGTGGCTCGGCAATATGCCGGGCTGGCAAGAATCCGGGTTCTGGCAGTACCAACAGCAGGAGCTCGACGACCTCGGCAAAAAACTCTACCGGGGCGAGTTCAAGAGCCGGGACGAGCGCGACGACATCTTCCGCCAAATGACGACGACGGGCATCAATGAATCGGTCCGCATCTGGCTCGTGACTGCGCTGCAAAGCTTCCCGGTCCGAAACGAGGTCAAAGACCTGACCGAGGATTTGGTCGCCGGGCCAAAGAATCTGTTCGCCTTGCGCGGCGCGGACATACCTGGCCGGAACGACATCAAAGTTGGCCACCTCTGGATTTGGACCGAGCGCACGACCTGGAACCCGATAGGCGGTTTCGGCGATGTCTACAGCACCGACATCTACCGCAACATCGTCGATGCCGCGGTCGTCAATCATCCCTTCACGGGACTTCCAGTGCCGATGAGGGCCGATTTCAAAGTCGAGACAGCCGGTCCGGACGGCAACATGCCGGTGCCGGAAGACGCGGTTGTGTGGGACGCCAAGCAAGACGCCTGGGTGAAGGTCAAAGCGGGCACGACCGCGGTCAGCAAGGTGACCTACGACTATTCGAAGTACACCAACGGAACTTGGCACCACGGCCCGAAGATCACCCTCGCCGACGTGGTCTATCCGATCGCTCAGGCCTACGAAATCGCTTACGACGAGGCCAAGATCCAAATCGAAACCGCGCTTGGCATCACCTCGCGGCCGACGCTGGAAACATTCAAGGGCTACCGCATCGCCGATGACCACACGATCGAGGTCTACGTCGACTACTGGCACTTCGAGCCGGCGTATATCGCATCCTATGGCGTTCCTTCCTCAGTAGCGACGCCATGGGAACTGCTGGCGGCAATGGACGATGTGGTATACCAAAAGCGCCGCGGCGCCTACAGCGACACGGCGGCAGCACGGTTTAGCGTTCCCTGGCTCAGTCTTGTGACTGAATCGGACGCACGCCTCGTGCTGCGATCAGTTGCCGAGTTCAAACGCGGCAAGACAATCCCAAAGGGCTATTTCGACATCAATGGGCAATCGCTTGTGAGCGCGATCGAGGCGGCCGAGCGCTACGATGCGGCCGAGGCCTGGTTCAAGAAGACGAACCTGCTGGTGATCAGCAACGGGCCGTTCGTCCTGGCCCGATACGATCCACCGGCACAATACGCGGAGCTTCACGCCTTCCGCGAGAAGGGCTACCCATTTACCGCCGGCAATTTCAGATTGGGGCAGCCGCCGCACGTAACGATTGCGCCGATTCAAGCGCCCTCACCGCAGCTCGGCGAGCCGATCCAGCTTACCGTTCAGGTTTCCGGTCCGGGAACGCTTTCCCTCCAATATGCGCTCGTCGACCCGTCGGCCGGCGAGATCGTGCCCAACGGCTCTGGCAATGCCAGTGGCGACGCCAACGGTTTCACCGTCAACATCGATTCGTCGGTCACGTCGGGTCTCTTTCCCGGCTTGTACCAGCTCTACCTCGCCGCCTCGAGCGATCAAGTCGCCGAAGTGGCGGCGCAGCGGCTTGACCTGCAAATCGGCGTCTAGATGTGCGCCGGATTTCGCATGAATCCGCACTGGAGGATGGCTGCAGCTGGCCCCGCACCCGGGAATTCATTCCCGGGTCGGCAGCTCTTACTCAAATGAGGTCACGTTGGTGATAGCGATCGAATCCCTCGCATCCAACCGGGATGCGGGGCGACTCGAACTTAGGGCATAGGGGCAGAGCGTGGCAGTATTGCGGCCGCTGGCAGTGCGCGCGGTCACGCTCTTTGGCGTGCTCATCACCGTGCTGCTTTTGCTGGTCGTTTCGCTCGGCGCCACGGGTTTTTCCGATCGACTCCTTAGGGCGCAGGTCACCGACGAAGTCCGCGCCTATCGCCAAGGGTTAGCGCAGACCGTGCGCGATCCGGCCGCGCTCGAGCAATCAGTCAACGAGCATCAGCAGGTGCTCGAACAGTTCTACGGTCTCGATAAACCGTGGTACCGGCGGATGGCACCGACGGTGCGGCGCGTGCTGACACTTAACCTCGGCGAGGCGAGATCGCTGCGGACCGCCGAAGGGAGCAACAAGATCTCTGACATCGTGTTGGAGCGAATGCCGTATACGATCTTGCTCCTCACATCCTCCTCGATCATCACGGCAATGATCGGGCTCTTTGTTGGCGTGCGGATGGCGACGCGAGTCGGGAGCCGGATTGACCGCACCGTCGCGTATTTCGCCGCCGTGTCGTTCGCCGTGCCGGCGTGGTGGCTCGGGATCCTCTTCATCCTCATCTTCGCGTTCAAGTTGGACATCCTGCCTTCCGGCGGGATGTACGGTACACCGCCGCCTCAGCATCAGCCGGAACGCTTCTTCGCACTTCTCAAACACGCGATCCTGCCGGTGACCACTCTCGTCCTCGTCAGCGTCGGCCCCTACATCTACTCGGTGCGGACGATGACTGTGACGGTCGCCCAGGAGGATCATGTACTCCTCGCGCGAGCGAAAGGGCTGTCGGAGAGTAGAGTCACGCAGCGGCACATTCTGCGGGTCGCCGCCCCGCCCATCGTGACCGGTCTCGTGCTCGGCCTGGCGGGTTCGCTCTCGGGTTCGATCTTGACCGAGACGGTGTTCAACTGGCGCGGGATGGGGCGCCTCTATTACGACGCGATCACAGGCACGCCGGACGAGGGCGTCATCGTCGCTCTGACCTACATCTTCACGCTCATTTATGTGATCGCGCGCTTTTTGCTCGACATCATGTACGTCTTGCTCGATCCTCGCGTGAGATATTAGCGATGGGTGCGAGCGCAACTGCTGCCACGCCAGAACTGACCGCGCCGGAGGCGGAGGAGCGCCAATCGAGTTCCGGATTCTCACTTCGCGGTGCCTTGAAGCTGCTCGTTTCCACGGGATCAGGCAAGGCGGGCGTCGCCTTGTTCATTGTCATGATCGCGGTCTCAATCTATGTCGTCCTGACGTACCCACTAGATTTCGGAAAGGCAATATGGAGCAATCCCGCCTACTGGGCGGACTATCCAAAAGCCGCGCCACCTGCCTGGACGACGTATCTCGGAAAGGATGCGTACACTCACCAGATTATGGGTCTCTCGACGCCCACATCGGTCACCCAACGAGGCGCGGCCCAGGTCCGCAGTTTCGATTTCCAGATCAAGGTCGACGGCGACAAGACGCCGTCGTTCCTCTCAATGACATTGCTCGGCATGACCTTCAATCAACGCGCGCCGGTTGTCGTGGCCACCTTGAATCGACCCGATGGCGGCCAGGTACGGCTGGCCAACATCGCGGTCCGAGGTCCGCGAGAAGGTGAAACCGCGCCCTACCGGCGGTACTACGATTCGCCAGAACGCGTGCTCCTCAATCAGCAAGAGACCGCGGGCCAATCCTTAACTCAGGTCTATGCGCAGGTCTATCCGAGCACCCCGATGCCCGCAGCCTTCACCGGCGACGTGGCGGTGCCGCTCTTCGGCCAGCCCAACCCCGACGGCTCGGGCACCATCGTTCCTCTCAAAGGCAACTACACGCTCACCGTGCAAGTTCTCGTCGCCGACCCGAACGACGAAACAACCGGCATCAATGCGGTCGCGGGCGGGACGGTCTACGGGGTAATGGGTACGGATGCGATCGGTCGGAACCTCTGGCAAGGGCTTCTTTACGGTCTGCCGGTGGCCCTCTTAATCTCGACGGTGACCGCAATCGTTTCAACGATCATCGGTGCGAGTCTTGGCATTCTCAGCGGCTACGCAGGTGGCACAACCGATTCGGTGATCCAGCGGCTCTGCGACATTATTTCGAATGTGCCTTTGTTGCCGCTGCTCATCTTCCTCGTCTTCGTGTTCAATCCACATCTTTGGCTGATCATGCTGGCACTTGTTGCCTTCAGTTGGCCGGGGTTGACGATTCTCGTTCGCTCAATGGTGCTGCAAATCCGCTCGGGCCAACTGGTTGAAGCCGCGCAAGCGCTCGGAGCGTCCCGAACTCGGATCATGTCGAAGCACATATTTCCCCAGATCGCGCCCTTTATTGTCGCCCAAATGATCTTCTTCGCCCCCGCCGCGATCCTGGCCGAGGCGTCCCTCAGTTTCCTTGGTCTGGGCGATCCCTCGATCCCAACCTGGGGTCAAATGCTCGAAGCTGGTTTCCAAACCGGCGCGCTCTACGTCGGCTACTGGTGGTGGGTGATTCCCCCCGGCGTCGCGATTATCATTACAGCATTGGCCTTCATGCTGCTCGCCTTAGCAATGGAATCGATTGTCGACCCGCGATTGCGCAAGGTGAGCTGACCGCACCTCTGTCGATTCTGGGCACTTCCAATCGACGACAACGTGAGAACCGCGTGATCGCGGTTTGCGCGGTCGGCGATGGTGAACAGGAGAGATGACGTTGCGATTCATGCTATTGATCAAGAGCGATCCGCAAACAGAGGCCGGAGATCCGCCGGCTCAAACATTCATCGACGCGATCGGCGCTTACAACGACGAGCTGACGAAAGCGGGGACATTGGTCGATGCCGTCGGCTTTCAGCCAAGCGCGAAGGGCGCGATCCTTACCCTGAAAGATGGCGAGCGGATTCTGCAGAAAGGCCCGCTCGGCGACCCATTCAAGCTCAACGCCGGCTATTGGATCATCCAAGTGAGCTCGCGAGACGAAGCGATCGATTGGGCCAAGCGAGTCCCGTTTGCGGCAAGTCCGAGCGCGAGCGAACCAGGATGGACCGGAGAGATCGAGGTCCGGCAGATCTTCGATACCGACGAGTTCCCCGTCAGCGAGGAAGAATCGGGCTGGCGCGAGCAGGAAGAGGAGCTGCGGGCGCAACCGCCGACGCGAGATCCTTCACTCAAACGGTTCTTCTGCACAGTCAACGCCGATGCTAACTCGGAAGCGGGCGTCATGCCGGATGAAGATGGCATGGCCGAAATGGGTGCGTTCATCGGGGAAATGGCTTCCAAAGGCGTCTTTCTGAGTGGCGACGGCCTGCATCCAACTTCGGAGGGCGCTCGCGTGACCTATCAAAAAGGCGTGCGGTCCGTCACCGACGGCCCCTTCATAGAGACGAAGGAATTATTCGCAGGCTACGCGCTGCTGCAGGCCAAGTCGCTCGACGAAGCGATCGAGTTCGGCGGGCGTTTCCTTGATGTCGATGTTCCGCTGCGTGGCAACACCGAGGGTCAAACCGTGATTCGGGAAATCTTCGACGCTTGATGTCGTTCCGGTTGCCGCCATTCCCGTGGCTGGCGGCAACCGGCAATTGGGAGTTGCACCATGACCTCGAACGCGGTGGCGACGGGATATGCGCCCGTCAACGGGCTCAACATGTACTACGAAATTCATGGATCCGGGCGGCCGCTTGTCATGCTGCACGGTGCCTTCATGACTGTCGGGGCGATGGGCAGCCTTGTGTCAGGTCTGGCCGAGAGCCACCAAGTAATCGGGTTCGAGGCGCAAGGCCACAGGCACACCGCCGACATCGACCGTCCTTTGACTCACGAGCAATTAGCTGACGACGTGGCAGCCGCTCTGGCGCACCTCGAGATTGACCAGTCCGACGTCTTTGGCTATAGCATGGGCGGTGGTACTGGGCTCCAACTCGCGATCCGGCACCCCAAGTGGTGAGGAAGCTCGTCGTCGCTTCGTCCACGTATAACAGCGCGGGAATGCATTCGGAAGCGCTTCCGGCATTCGAGGCGATCTCGCCGGAGATGTTCGAGGGCACGCCGGGGAATGCGGAGTATCTCCGCGTCGCGCCAAATCCGGATGACTTCCCAACGCTGGTTGAGAAGATCAAGGCGGCGAACCTTTCGCCACGGGATTGGCCGGCGAACGCGATCAAAGCGATCCAAGCCCCGACACTGATCATTGCCGGGGATTCGGACGGCGTGACACCCGAGCATCTCGTCGAAATGTTCCGGCTGCGGGGTGGCGGCGTGTTCGGCGATCTGGCCGGCCTGCCGGCATCGCAGCTTGCCATTCTTCCCGGCACGTCGCACATTGGAGTGCACGAGCGGGCAGACTGGATTGTCCCGATGATCACGGCGTTTCTCGACGCGCCCATGCCTGAGAGCGCTTGAGCCACGTCCACAGGTCAGTTTTCTCGTACCCTAACTGACCGATGCGCCCGCGCGGGGCTAAAAGACCCCGCGCTTACCCCACGAAGCCGGCTGAAGGCCGGCTGGAAACGTGTGGGAAACGGATCCGTTAGGTGTTCTCGGCGGTTCCCCCGGTCGCGATGCGGTCGATGCACGGAAACGCACCCAACTGCATGATAACTTGCAGGTCACTCATCTCAGACCACAGTTCCTGGACCTGCCCGTTCGAGATGCGGAAGATGAGGATGCCCGTCTCTTGCACGCGCTGGTCGGCTGCAGGAATGTCGAGGAGACCGCCCCGGTAAGTTGTCCAGCCCGAGTATCGAGCAACGGCCTTGTCATCGTCGGAAATGACGTCGTGAACGGACCATTCAGGATCGGTGAAGGCGGCCAAGTACCAGCGAAGCCAGTTCCGGAAAGCGTCCCGCCCGTGGCTGTCGGGGCTTCCTCCCTGGCCGTGGGCGATGAAGTTCGTGCTGACGAGTTCATCGACAGCAGCAATGTCGCCCCGGGTGAACAGGTCAGTGAACCACCGGTCTACAATGTGTCGGTGCCGTCCATTGGTCAAGACTTGTCCTCCTGGTCCTCTTCATGGACTTAGCGACGCGGACTCTCCGAACACGATCACGATACCGGCCGAGCAGCGTGATCCAGGTTTGCTGACACGCCCTAGTCTCGCGAAGCCGCGCATGCGAGTTTGGCCCACGTTCGGTTAGCAGCGTGATGGGCGGGTTGATTGTTGACGTATTTGATGACGTCGGGAAGGTTCTTTTCAGCAAAAGAGTGAACGCTGTATTCGTCTTGCCAGGCAAACGAATCCGATCGACCTGGCTGACATAATATGTTTAAGAATCGGCTGGATGATCCTTTCATGCTTCCGACTACTTTAGAGATCGAGACGCTGGGCGGAATCGAGATAACTACGTGGATGTGATTGGGCATTATACCGATAGCGTGAACAATCGCCCGGTGATCGTTGATTATTGCGCGTAATTCCTTCAGCAACCCGTCGTGATGTCGTTGATCGATCCAAGGCTCTCGGTTCTTTGTCGCCCAGACAAGGTGATAGAACGGACGCCAATACGGCGTGCCAATTCCTCCTGAACGGCCAGTCAAAAATTCGATCATCTCTTGCCGACCGAGCTTCGAGCCAGCCTTCAGCCGGCTTCGTGGGGTGAGCGCGGGGCCTCTTAGCCCCGCGCGGGCGTAGGCAACCCTGTCTCTCAATTGCGCGGCCCGCTATTACCTCTCAATAACCCCTTCCAACGCCGCCATTAACCGTTCGAGGTCGTCGTGGTCGTTGTAGCCCTGGTAGGAGACGCGGGTCATGTGTTTGTCGTGCCAGGTCACGAGGGGAGCTTCGACCTTAAATTCGTCATACATATTGGCCTTAACGGCGATGGGATCATCGATGGGAATGGGACAGGAAATCATTTGTGCGAACCAATTAGGGGAATCAGGGGAAATCGGTTCGAGGCCGGTGAGGTCGGCGACGAAGCGGCGGGTCTCGCGTGCGAGCTCGTGACACTGGGCGCGAACCCGGTCCCATTGGTGCTGTTGTTGAAAATCGATCGCGGCGGGAACAGTGAGGAATGCGGCGATATCCCGGGTGCCCTGCCATTGGTTGCGAGAAACGAAGGTGGATTCCCCTTTCCAGCCCCAACTGATCGTGAGCGATTCGATCCACTCCTGGTGTTCGGGCCGGACGTGGAGAAAGCCCGCGCCTTTCGGGGCGCAAAGCCATTTGTGGCAATTACCGGAGTAGATATCGGCGCCGAGGTCGGCAAGGTCCAACGGTATTTGGCCGGGCACGTGAGCGCCGTCGATCACGGTCAGGATCCCCGATTCGCGGGCGCGGGCGCAGATTTCCTTGACCGGCATTATGAGTGCCGTCGGCGAGGTGATGTGGCTGAGAAAGATCACTTTGGTGCGTGGGGTAACATCACTCCAGAACGACTCGACGACGTCGGCGTGCGACGTCACCGGCAGGGGAATGTGGTGGCGGATGCATTGCGCGCCGGCCTTGCCGCACATCCAATCCCAGGTCATATCGAGGGCGCCGTATTCATGATCGGTGGTTAGAATTTCATCGCCCCGTTCGAGCGGAAGCGAACGGGCGATAACGTTGAGTCCCGAGGTAGCGTTCACGACGAACGCGATATCAGTTGGTTCGGCGTTGAGATAGGAAGCAAGCTTGCCCCGGGCGTTGTCGAGGAGGTTTTCCGCCCGCCGGCCGAGAAATTCCACCGGCTGACGTTCGAGCTCGACCTGCCAGCGTTGGTACTCCTCGAAAACGACCCGCGGACAAGCACCGTAGGAGCCATGATTCAGAAACACCACGTCCGGATCGATCATGAAGAGATCGCGCAGATCATTGCTCACCGTGCACGGGCTCCTTCACCAGTCGACCGGTCATGGGCATGTTGAGAGGGCCGGGGTGGATCAACCGCGGTTGAGCCACCCCGCACCAGGGATGACGAACGAGACCCGGGAGCGCTATCGGCTCGGCGCGTCCTTGCCGATATACAGGTCTTGAGGCACCGTGCTCATCGTCGCGTACCCTGGCCAATGCATGGCGGAGATGCCATTCTCATCGGGAGTCAGGAACTCTCCCTTCAACCAAGGCTTGATGAGCTGGACCGGCGTCTCGTGGTAGACGAAGACGCCGGGGACATCGCTGACGAGAATCTTTTCGACGTTTTGGAACATCTTGATGCGCTCAGCCGGATCGCCCAGATAGGCCGACGCATCGGCAAGGCCCTTATCGAAGTCGGCATTCGACCAGGAGTGGCGGCCGCCTGACTTCCAGACGCTGAGCATGTTCGTCGGATCGAAGAAATCCATCCCGTAGCTGACATAGCCGAGCAGGATCTCGGTTGGCTTGGCCGTCAACGACGCCATGTATCCGGCTGAGTCCTTCACCACCAGCTCAACGTCGATATTCAAGTTCTGCTTGATCATTGATGCGAGAGCGCCGGCGACGGTCTTATCAAGCGGGTTCGGTGCCCGCAACCACATTTGCTGTTTCGGGAAGCCCTTACCATCCTGGAAGCCGGCTTCGGCCAAAAGCGACTTGCCCTTTTCTGGGTCGTACGCCTGAATGTCTTTCAGTCCGTCGCGATTCGAAGCAGGAAAGCCAGGGGCGAGCCAGGAATAAGCTGGAGTGCCACCAGGGCCGAGCACCTGCTTTTGAAGCGTGTCGCGATCGATCGCGTGACTCCAGGCTTGTCGAACCTTGAGATCTTTGAAAGGATCCTTGGTCACGTCGAAAAAGATGTAAAAGGTCCGGAAGTCCCCGACGCCGGAATGAATCTCCTTTGCCTTTTCGGGATCGCTTTGCATAACGGTGAGATCGGATGGCGCAGGTTTGTTCTGGAAATCGACCTCGTCGTTCTCGTACATTTGGAAGTACGTGTCGGGTGAAGCAAGCTTGATTTGAATCTTGTTGACGGGCACCTTCAGCGTGCCGTCGTACTTCTCGTTCTTGGTGTAGATAATCTCCTGCTGCAGCGTCCACTCGGACAAGATGAACGGCCCGCTCGAAACCGCAGTTTCTGGCTTTGTGTTGTAGAGCGGTCCCGTCGATTCAAGGGCGGCCTTTGAGAGCGGGTTCGAATAGAGCAGCATCGCCGGCAGGTACGGTGCGGGAACTTGTGTCTCGAAAATCAACTCGTAATCGTCCGCGCCCTTTTTGACGCCAAGTTCTTCAAGGGGGATCTTGCCCGCAATCGCGTCGTCCCAACCTTTGATCACGCCCTGGAAGTACCAGGTGAAGTCCCAGGCGTGCTGAGGATCGGCGCCATACTGGAGTGTCTTCACCCAGTCATTCGCGGTGACCGGGTTTCCATCACTCCAGACCATGCCCTGGCGAATCTTGAACGTCCAAGTCTTGCCGTCTTTGCTGCCGCTCCACGATTCAGCCGCGGCGGGCTGGAGCTCGAAATTTTTGTCTAAGCGGACGAGCGGTTCGCTGAAGAGGTCGGATGCGGCGTCTGAAGGCCGCGTATAGACCGACTCGTAGAAGTCGAGCACTTTTGCGGTTTCGACGTTATCTGGCGCAATGTAGACCTGTGACTCCGGCGCCGCCGCATCCGCGGGAAGCTCCTGCAATGCGTTGAGCAACGGATTGAACGAGTGGTAACCCCGAGCGGCCGCCGCCGGAATCAGTCGAGCGCCAGCTACTGCCGCCGCAGTGGCGCCTGCCGCGC
Source organism: Thermomicrobiales bacterium (assembly GCA_045804965.1). Classification (GTDB taxonomy): domain Bacteria; phylum Chloroflexota; class Chloroflexia; order Thermomicrobiales; family UBA6265; genus CAVTUU01. Next base: position 103,855 of record JBJMMD010000041.1, read on the forward strand.
CCTTCAGCACTTTACGTCGATCGATCGAAGTCGAAGTGCGCTTCGCTTCATCGTCTTTCGGAGAATCGTCGAAACGCGCGCGTATATCCACGTCCATCGCCATCGGATCACTCCCTTCGATTGTTCATCTCGCCCTGTGAATTAGAACGAGATCGTCTGGACAGCCCTAATTCTGGCGCGGATCAAGGGCGTCCCGCAAGCCATCGCCGAGAAATGCGAACCCGAGAACGGCGAGCGCAATCGCCGCAGCCGGGAAGAACCCCAAATACCAGTACACCTCGATGGATTGGCGGCTATCCGCCACCATCTTACCAAGACTCGGCACAGGTTCATTGATACCTACGCCGAGGAAGCTCAATCCGGCTTCGGCAAAAATCGCGGTCGGCACCGCCAAGGTCACCGCGATGATTAACGGCGCAAGCGCGTTCGGCAGGAGATGACGAACCGCGATCGCGAATTCACTCGCTCCGATGCTCCGCGCGGCCGTCACGTATTCCTGTTCCCTCAGGACAAGGATTTGCGCGCGCATCAGGCGACAGAGCCCGACCCACGTCGTCACACCGATGACGATGACGACATTCAAGATTTGATTGCCGAAGACTGAACTCATGAAGCCGCTGTTGACCACCGAGATCAGGAAGATGGCGAAGAGAATTCCAGGCATCGCGGTCATGACTTCGACGATGCGCAGGACGATGAAGTCAGTTGTCCCTCCGCGTAGTCCAGCCGCGAGTCCGAGTGGCAATCCGATCAGGCAAGAAACGAGTACCGCCGCGAAACCGACGATCAGCGATGTCCTGATGCCGTAAATGACCCGGCTGAGATAGTCGTGCCCGATCTGGTCAGTCCCCATCGGATGCGACCAGCTTGGGAACTGGTTGGCGTTCATGAGATTGGCATAGTCGTAAGGTGTTGGCGCAATCACCGGAGCGAGTATCGCAACCAACAAAAGGGCGAGCGTAATGATGGCGCCGATGACGGCCAGTCGTCGCCTCATGAAGCGACGGCGCGCCAATTCAAAATTCGTACGGGTTCGCCGCTCGGTTCGCTTTAACGCGGTGCCCGTAGCGACAGTTTGCGCTTCCATTGCTAAGGGCCGCCCCGCGATGAACCGTAGAGTCGGACACGCGGATCGAGCAATGTGTAGAGCAGATCAGTGAAGAGAAAAGTGAGGCCCCAGAGAAATGCGACGAGCAGCGTTAGGGCCAGGATCATCGGGTAGTCGCGCGTGAGCGTGCTGGTCACAAAGAACCTGCCGAGACCTGGGACCCGAAACACTGACTCGATGAAGATCGAGCCCGTAAGAATGTTCGGAATTTCGGGAAGGAGAACTGTCACACAAGGAATGAGCGCATTGCGGATCGCGTGCCGGATCAAAACCGATCGTTCCGTGAGTCCTTTCGCTCTCGCGGTACGGACATAGTCTGCTCCGAGAACTTCGAGGAGGCTGACGCGCGTGAAGCGCGCAACGAGACCCATCGGGGCAAGACAATAAGCAATGACCGGCATCACGTAGTTCTTCGGCGAGCCCCATCCACCAGTTGGCAGAAGGTCGAAACGGACGCTGAACAAGAGAATCAACCAGGTCGCGATCACGAAATTCGGTACCGTGAGTCCGAGGGTCGCAACAGTGGTGACGAAGTAGTCGACCGGAGAATTCTGCTTGACGGCGGCGATGAAGCCGAGGAGGCTTCCCAGGGTGTAGGCGATGATGATCGTCGGGATGCCGATCTTAATCGTCACCGGCCAAGCACGCGCTATGAGACCAGTCACTGTCTCGGTCGGACTTTGAAACGGGACGCCGAAATCGCCGTGCAGCGCATGCCAGATATAGCGGACATACTGTTCAGGAATCGACTTGTCGAGGCCGTATTTCTTGAGCTGGGCCTCGCGGGTTGCCGCGGGCAACCGGCGCTCGCCCTTGTCAAATGGACCGCCAGGGACGGCATGCATCAGTAAGAACGCGATCAGGGAGACGGCGAAGAGGACGAAAACAAGGCTCGCAATGCGACCGGCGATGTAACGTGCCATAAGCCGCCTACTTGTGCCCGGAACGTCGAGCGCCGCCGCGACCGATCTGCGCGCCGCCCGACGCGCTCCAGCGCGAAATCCATTCGTTCATGTGAGCGGGGATTCTACCATGACGACTGCGCTCAAACCTGGGGAGGCCACATGCGCCACGTTGAAGAAGGCCGTCCAATCGCGCTCATCACCGGCGCGAGCCGTCGCCGCGGGATCGGCGCGGCGATAAGCCGGGCGCTGGCCGAACGTGGCCATGACATCGCCTTCACGCATTGGCAACCCTATGACCGGGACATGAAAAGCGCAGATGAAGACGGGCCGCAGGCGCTTGCCCAAGAGTTAGCGGCATATTCGGCCCGCGTTTCGTCGATTGAGATCGATCTGTCGGAGGGGGCTGCAGCATCGAGATTGTTTGATCAGGTCGAAACTGAGCTTGGCTTCCCGAGGGTGCTCGTCAACAACGCGGCCTTTTCGAGGCACGGTGGTTACCAAACGCTTGACGCCGCGACGCTTGATGCTCATTACGCGGTCAATGTGCGAGCGACAGCACTCCTAAGCGTCGAATTCGCCCGCCGCTGGACGGGAGGTCTGGGCGGGCGGATCATCAATTTGACGTCTGGGCAGTCGCTGGGTCCTATGCCCAACGAGCTGGCGTACGTGGCATCGAAAGGCGCGATCGAGGCGTTGACGCTTTCACTCTCGGCCGGTGTCGCACCGCTCGGGATCACGGTCAATGCCGTCAATCCTGGTCCGACCGACACGGGCTGGATGACGCCGCAGCTCAAAGAAGCGCTGTTGCCGATGTTCCCGTTTGGCCGCATCGGCGAGGCAGCCGACGCGGCGCGACTCGTCGCCTTTCTCGCCAGCCCAGACGCGGCATGGATCACCGGTCAGATCCTGCATTCAGAGGGCGGCTTTCTCCGTTCGTGATGAAGCGCATAGATCGTCTTGGCAGCATGCTCAATTCATGGTTTCATTTGGGAAGTATTGGCCCGAGATTTGGGCTGCCGTGATGTGAAAGGGCACACAGAAGCGTGGCGATCGATCCGAAGATACGAGCATTTCTCGAAGAGAGACGATTCGCGGTGCTGGCGACGATCAACTCGGATGCCACGATTCAGCAAACCGTGATGTGGTTTCAGCTCCAAGGCGACCGAATCATGATGAACACGGCTCGCGGCCGAGTCAAGGATCGCAATCTGCTGAGCAACCGCAACATTTCCATCTGTGTCGAGGACGACTACCGCTACGTCACGATCAAAGGTACGGCCGAGCTCAATGAAGATCCGGAGCAGGGACAGGCCGACATCAAGGCGCTCGCGACTCGCTATGAAGGAGCGGAGAAAGCCGAACAGATGGTGCCAGAGGCGTTCGGCAAACAGCATCGCGTGTCCATCTACCTACCGCTAGAAAAGGTTGACGCGCACGGTTTCGACGGCGATTAAAGGACGCACGAATCGATCGTCCAGGGTGATGTTTCTGCCGTAATCCTGCGGGAGGTTTCCACCGTCATCCTGAGCGAAGTCGAAGGATCTAGTGCTCAGGCAGGACGGTCTTTAAAGGACTAGATTCCTCGACTTCGCTCGGAATGACGGAGCGGAAATTCGGAATGGCGGAAAAGAAGGCGCTCGGAATGAAACGACTCTTGCGAAGGATGAGCGGATGATTGTTGGGCTGGCGGGCGGCGTCGGCGGCGCGAAGCTCCTGCAGGGTCTCGCGCTGGCGCGGCCGGAAGGCGAATTGACCGCCATTGTCAATACCGCCGACGACTTTGACTTGTTCGGGCTTCGTATTTGTCCGGATCTCGACACCGTGCTGTACACGCTCGCTGGGCTGGCAAATCCAGTAACCGGCTGGGGCATCGCCGGGGATACGCGGGCGACGCTCGATGCGATCACCCGGCTCGGTCGCGATCCGTGGTTCGTGCTTGGCGATCAAGATTTGGCAACCCACATCTTGCGGACAGAACGCCTGCGCTCCGGGGCGCTGCTTTCGACGGTCATTGCCGAGTTCACCGCCGCGCTCAGCGTGCAGACGACGATTTTGCCGATGACCAACGAACAGGTCGCCACCATCGTTTCCACCCCTGCCGGCCGGCTCGAGTTCCAGGAATACTTTGTGCACCGACGACAAGAAGACCATGTCTTGGGTGTCGAATTTCAAGGTGTGAAGGAAGCTCTGCCAGCCCCGGGCGTGCTCGATGCGCTCGCGAGCGCCGAATTGATCGTTCTATGCCCGTCGAATCCGATCGTCAGCATTGGACCGATCCTGGCGGTTCCGGGCATACGTGATGCGCTTGCCTATTCGCCGGCGCCGACTGTCGCGGTCAGCCCCATTGTCGGGGGCAAAGCGCTGAAAGGACCGGCCGACAAGATGATGGCGACGCTTGGTCACGATGTTTCCGCTAATGGGGTGTCAGCCATGTACCAAGGCTTGGTCGACGGCATCGTGATCGACCAGCAGGACAGTGCATTGGCAGAACAGATCGGCGTGTTGGGGCAGCGCGTTCTCGTGACTCAAACAATCATGGGCGACGCATCGGACCGGCAGCGGCTTGCCAGCGAAGTCATTCAGTTCGGACGTTCGCTCGTGCCCGCCGGACGCACAGCGACATGACTGGCGGACTCGTCGCAGTCGTGCCAATGCGATCGTTGCGCGAAGGCAAGGCTCGCCTCGACGGCGCTCTTGAGCCCGCGGTGCGCACTGCGCTGATCCGGCGCATGCTGCTCGGGGTGATTGGCGCGATCAACGACTCGCTTGCCGTCGATGCGGTCGGCGTCGTCAGTCCTGATCCTGCGGCGCTCGAACTCGTGTTGAGCCTTGGGCCTCAGGTCGTACCCGTCGCCCAGTCGTCCGCCGCGCCCGGGCTCAATCCCGCCTTAGAACGGGGGAGAACCTGGGCGACCGAGCGCCACGCCGCAGGCATGCTGGTTCTCTTTGGTGATCTGCCGCTGCTTTCCGCGCCTGACATTCAGCACATCGTCCGTCGGGATGCGCCGGTCGTGATTTCGCCCGATCGCCACGGTACGGGCACGAACGCGATCTTGCTTCGCAGCGGCGACGAGAGCGCGGCAGCAGAGTTTAGATTCCTTTTCGGCCCCGGCAGCTATCAGCGCCATGTCGAGGAAGCGCACCGACTCGGGCTCGAAGTCGCGACCTCTATCACCCCTGGCACCGCGATCGATTTGGACACGCCTGACGATCTGCGACTCCTCGGCATCGAGCCCGAAACAGGTTCCCTGGATCATCTCGAAACCGTACGCGTACTCCGCGGTGCCGCCAGATGACCGAACGACAGTCCGGCGGCGAGCTCCGGCTCACCGGCCTTCAGAGCATTCCAGACATTCACCCAGGGGACGACCTCGTTCGGATCATCGGTGGTGCGATCGAGCGGAGCGGCGCAGCTCTCGAAGCAGGCGACATTCTCGTCGTCACGCACAAGATCGTGAGCAAAGCCGAAGGGCGGCTCGTTGATCTCTCTGACATCACCGCGTCGCCGCTCGCCGAGCGGCTCGGGAAGCACTACGCCAAGGATCCGCGCCAAGTCGAGGTCGTCCTCCGCGAGGCCGTCCGGATCGTGCGTATGGATCGGGGCGTGATCATCGCCGAAACGACTCACGGCTTCATTTGCGCCAATGCCGGGGTCGACGCCTCGAATGTCGGGCCCGAAACCGTCTGCCTACTACCGGTCGATCCGGACGCGTCCGCAGCGGCAATTCGTGATGGTTTGGGCCAGCGGTTTGGAATAGCGGATCGCGATTTGCCGGGCGTGATTATTGCCGATTCATTCGGCCGGCCCTGGCGCAATGGGATTGTCAATGTCGCAATCGGCGTCGCCGGTCTCGCGCCGCTTGCCGACTATCGCGGTCAATTCGATACGGCGGGTTACGAATTGCACGTCTCGGTGCTCGCGGTTGCGGACGAGCTGGCGGCGGCGGCCGAGCTGGTGATGCACAAACTCGACGCGCGACCGGTCGTGCTCGTGCGAGGATACATGCCAGCGACCGAAACGCCGTTTGGCACGGGACGGGACCTCATCATCGATCCCTCCCGCGATCTCTTTCGATAGCAGAAGGGAGTCTTCGGTGGGCATTCTTGGGTATGCAGCTTCATTCGAGCAATTTCACCCCACCGATCTGCTGAACTACAGCAAACAGGCGGAGAAAGCAGGGTTTCGCGCGGTCATGGCGTCGGATCACTTCCATCCCTGGGTGCCATCACAGGGACAGTCGGCGTTCGTGTGGGCGTGGATGGGCGCGCTCGGGGCGCAAACGAATCTGCGCTTCGGCACCGGCGTAACCCCGCCCGGTTACCGTTACCACCCGGCGGTGATCGCCCAGGCCGCCGCCACGCTGGAAGCGATGTTTCCGGGCCGGTTCTATCTCGGACTCGGCGCGGGCGAGGCGTTGAACGAGCACATCATCGGCGACTACTGGCCGGAAGCGGCGGTCCGACTCGAGCGCCTAATGGAAGCAATCGAGATCATCCAGGCACTCTTCACCGGCAAGGTAATCAAGCACCGCGGCATCCATTTCAACGTCGAAAGCGCGAAGCTCTATACGCTGCCGGACGCGCCTCCGCCGATCTACGTCGCAACCTCGGGACCGATCATGGCCCAGCGCACGGGAAAATTCACCGACGGGATGATCACCGTTGGCGCCGCCGACGAGAAAATCCAAGGGCTCCTCGAGCGGTACGAACGCGGAGCGAGAGAGGCGGGCAAAGACCCGGCGTCCATGCCGCGTATCCTGCAAGTCAAGGTCTCGTTTGCCGAATCGGAAGAACTAGCGATCGAGTACGCGATGAAGGAATGGCCAAACGGCGGCATGAACTTCCCGAAGGCCGATATCCGTAATCCCGAAGACTTTGAGGCGATGTCGAAACTGGTGCGCCCGGAGAACTACAAAAACCGCGTTCTCACTACGCCGGACCTCGCCCAGCACGTCGCCTACATCCAGCACTTCATCGATCTCGGTTTCGACGAGATCTACGTCCACAACGTCGGTCGCAACCAGGACGCCTTCATCGACGCGTACGGCAAAGAGGTCGTGCCCAAGTTGAATTGGGCGTAGTTTCGTGAAGATTTCCTAAGTTGAAGACGTAGGGTTCACACGTGAAATCCTCTCCGAAACCAAGCGCGAATGTCCGTAGCTCTTGCGCGGACATCTCAATTCAGCATCAGGGTTTGAACTGGTTGAACATACGGCATTTCGACGCGGGCATAGTCAGTTGGCAACCGGCGCCAAAGTCGCCGCCTTTCACCAGGATGAGCGCAGCGAATTAGGGGAGGAAATAATCCCAGGTCGCGAATCTTTCAGTTCAGACTCGTCCGGTCGGAATTAGCAACATGACGCCTGCGAGTTTTCCCTACTGCCAAGTGCATCGCAATCAATTGAGAAGGGGTTCCGAATACCGGACTATAGACGCGAACGGGCGTGCGGTCTTGACGGCGCAGATGCCCAACGCTACAGTTTGGGAAGCACAGCCTTCGGGGTTTGGGTGAGGCCGCGCGTTATGACGGCCAAGTCCCGACCGGCGGTAGAGCCCGCGAGCGAGTGGCGAGTCCACGAGCACGATCCGGTGAAATTCCGGGGCCGACGGTAGAGTCCGGATGGGAGAAGGCGCGGTGCGAGACAAGCCGAAGCTTGTCTCGCGTTGCATTCCCTTTTTCCGAAAATGCTGAACCACCCGAGGGCGAAAGCTCCCGGGTTTTTGCTGTGCCGAGGTCCGGAGACACCGGGGCTCAAAGTCCCGGGCTACAACTCGACGAAGCCCTTCCAGGGCTGACGAGAGAGGTCGATGGTTCGTTCTCCGTAGCGGTGCACGGTTGTGCGCTTCCTGGTGAGAACGTGAGTCGCTAATTGCCAAGAGGTTCGAATTCACTCTAAGGCGCACGCTGTGTGCCGCTACGGAGAACAACGGAGAACAGTCGAGGGACTGCAAGCGTGATCAGTTTTTTGGCCAGGCGGATCGCCTACGCGGTTGCCGTGTTGTACGCGGCGACGAGCTTGGTGTTTGGCCTCATTTTCTTGGCAGGCGATCCGCTGGCCGGGTTGATCCCGCCAGGCGCGACGCCAGAGCAACAAGCGGTGATCCGGCATCGGTTCGCCCTTGACCGCCCGGTCGTCGTGCAATACGGCCGTTTCGTCGAGCACGCGGCACGGGGCGATTTCGGCGAGTCATGGCGACGGCGACAACCGGCCATGGACGCGGTCCTCTCGCAACTGCCAGCGACGTTGATGCTGACAGCCGCGGCGATGGCGCTTGCGTTGGTGATTGGACTGCCGCTGGGGATTGTGGCCGGCACGCGTCCGGGCGGTTGGCGCGACGCGGGGGTGACCGGGTTTGCCCTGTTCGGTCAAGCGATTCCCGGTTTTTGGCTCGGCACGGTATTGATTCTCATCTTTGCGGTTCATTGGCAGTGGCTTCCGTCGTCGGGTAACGATAGTTTCTCATCGCTGATTCTGCCCGCGCTTGCGCTCGCGGCGTTCCCGGCAGCGACCATCGCTCGTCTTCTGCGCTCCTCGCTGATCGATACCATGAACCAGGACTACATCCGGACCGCCCGGGGTAAGGGCTTACCAAACAAGGTCGTCATCCTGGTGCACGCGGTGCGCAACGCGACTTTGCCAGTATTGGCCTTCGCGGGTTTGCAGATCAGTTTCTTGCTTGGAGGCGCGGTCATCATCGAGTCGGTCTTCGCGTATCCGGGTGTTGGCCGCCTTGCCTTGCAGGCCGTCAATGACCGCGACATCCCGGTGATCGAAGCGTTTGTCGTGGTCCTGGCGACGCTGATCGTCGTCACCAACTTCGTCATCGACGCGATTGCGGTTGCGGTCGATCCGCGCCTTCGCTCAAGCGCTCCCGTGAGGAGCTCAAGGTGACGGCGGAGCAAGTCCGGAAGCAGCCGGTGGCGCCCTACCTGCAGTCGCCCTCGCGCCCGCTCGCGGACCGCGAACCGCGCCGGCGAAGAATCGTGTGGTCACCTGCCGGCGTCATCGGGGTTGGGCTCGTGTTCCTGCTCGTCCTCGTCGCGGTGCTTGGGCCGGTGGTGATTTCGGCTGATCCGGGCAAGCAAGATCTGCTCGACCGGCTGGCGGAGCCTTACCTGTTTGGGGGAAGAGCTAATCATTTGCTCGGCACAGACGGACTCGGCCGCGATCTCTTCGCGCGGGTCGTGGCTGGCGCCCGCGTTTCGTTGATTGTCGGCGTCGTCGCCACACTTGTCGCCGGGGTGATTGGTGTCGCGCTCGGCCTGATCGCTGGCTATATGGGTGGCGCTGTCGATGCGGCCGTGAGCTTCCTCGTCGACGTGCAGTTGACGCTCCCGTTCGTGGTAGTTGGGATCGCGGTCGTGGCGGTCCTTGGCAACAGCTTGAACAATGTCATCCTCGTGCTCGCGATCACGGGTTGGGTCGCCTACGCCCGCATTGTCCGCTTGCAAACTCGATCACTGCGCAACGCCCCGTTTATCGACGCGGCGCGCGCGATCGGCGTTGGTCCTGGCCGCGTGATCTGGCGGCACATGCTGCCGAACATCGCGGGACCGATCATCGTCATTGCAAGCCAGCAGGTGGCGGCGATGATCCTCTACGAAGCGGCCCTCAGTTATCTCGGACTCGGCGTGCCATCGAGTCGCATTACCTGGGGTGGGATGATCGCGGACGGTCGCCAAACGATGCTGACGGCCTGGTGGGTGTCGACTATTCCTGGGCTCGCGATCGCGCTCACCGTACTTGGTTTCAACCTCTTAGGCGATTGGCTGCGCGACCGGTTCGATCCGGTCACGCGGTCGCGACGAAGCTGGGCTCGATTTTGAGAAATCTCAGCCCATTGCGTTGTCTAGGTAGGAAAAAGGAGACGAGAACCGTGCATCTATTAGAACGAAGTCAAGAGATTGTTCCCGAGATTGGATCACGTACAATCAATCGCCGCTCGTTGCTCGGAATGGTGGGCGCGGCCGGCTTCACCATCGCCACGCGCGGTCTGACGAAATCGGCGCTCGCTCAGGCTGACGCGGGGCAGATCGACGAACTGGTGATCGATCTGCCGTCGGAGCTACCCAGTCTCGATCCGGCCCTCGTCTATGACATCGACGGTTGGTCGATCATCCACTCGATCTATGACTCGGTCCTCCAGTATCAGCCCAATGGCGAGATCGAGCTGCTGCTCGCCAAGTCGCTGACGCAATCCGACCCCCTGACTTGGGAAATCGAGCTCGTGCCGGATGTGAAGTTCCACAATGGCGAGCCATTGACATCGCAGGCGGTGACGTTCGCGATTGCCCATCTGGTCGACGACAAAACCGCCTCCCAAGTCGGCGGCAATTTCAAAATCATCGAACGTGTCGAGGAAATCGACGAGCTGAAAGCGCGCTTGCATCTCTCCGCGCCGGCCCCGTGGTTGCCATCGATGATGGCGGCCTGGTTGACGCTGCTTCCGCCCGACTACGCTGCCGCGAACGATTTCGCGGCGACGCCGGTTGGCACCGGTCCGTACAAATTCGTGGAGTACGCCCAGGGCGATCATCTGGCGCTGGAAGCGAACCCAGACTACTTCCAGTCAAGTCCGAAGGGGCAGCCGATAGCCAAGAAAGTGACGTTCCGCTTCGTGCCGGAGGCGATCACGCGGGTGGCAGATCTCCTCTCAGGGTCTGCGGGGATCATCCGCACTGACCCCGGAAATGGCGAGCTACTTGAACAACAAGGCCTGGCGTCCGTGGTCGCTGAGCCCGTTTCAGGGTCTTCGTTCATTCGGATCGCGACGGACGCTGAGCCGTTTCGCGACGCTCGAGTACGGCAGGCGTTGAATTTTGCGGTTGATGTTGACACGATCATCCACGCACTGTTCTACGGTCATGGAAGCCATCTGGCAAGCCTGTTTGTAGAAGGGGGTTTAGGCTTCGATCCGAACCTGACTCCTTTCCCTCACGATCCAGAGAAGGCGAAATCGTTATTGGCCGAAGCGGGGTTCCCTACCGGTTTTTCAACCCAAATTGAGCACACCGTCGACGAGGGTATCGATGTGATCGAGGCAATTGTGGGTCAACTTGGCGCTGTTGGTATCAAGGCCGAACGGCAACCGCGCGACAAGGCGGCGTTCAATCAAAGCTGGAAAGATCCGAAGGCAGCGCCATTGAGGTTTGTCACCTGGCGGCCGTTGTTCGATCCATACACCCTGCTGAGCCTTGTCATTTCCAACCAAGGCTTTCTCTCGCGGTACAGCAGTGACACGGCCCAGCCGCTCATTGACGCCGGTGCAGTCGAGCCCGATCCGGCCAAGCGCGCGCAGACATACCAGCAGCTGGCGAAGGTGCTCCAAGATGATCCGGCGGCAATCTATCTCTATAACCTCACCGCACTCTACGGCACAGCAAAAGGCGTACCTGAGTGGACACAGCGTCCAGACGACTACATCATCCCCGCCAAGAGGCCCTGAGGCGAGCAGCGCGTAGGATCTGGTGGCGATGAGAGAACTGACAGATTGGGAGCGCGTGTTCGTGCAGGAACGGCGAGTCGCGCGCTTGTCGACCGTGTCCGCGGATGGGCGTCCCTCGGTAACGCCGATCTGTTTCGCGGTCATCGACGAAGGCGGCGAGCCGGTCGTCGTCACCGCGCTCGACGAGAAGCCGAAGTCGGTTGCGGTCGAACGCTTGGCGCGCGTGCGAAATATCCAGGCCAATCCAAACGCTTCGCTTGTTGTTGATGACTACAACGAAGATTGGTCGATGCTCGCCTTTGTGCAACTCCACGGGCGAGCGGGGTTGATCAGCCCCGGCGAAAGCGGGCATTACGAGGCGATCACGGCACTGCGCTCGAAATACGCCCAGTACGCTCACATGGCGATCGACCAAAACCCGATCATTTGTATTTCGGAGTTGTCTGCTTCGTCATGGCGAAGTGGTCACGAGCAAGGAGGGCTGTTTTCGCGCCCAAGCGAGTTGACCTCAGTGATCCAGGGCCGGCGCTCGGTGCGGGCGTTTCAATCAACTCCTGTTGACCGCCGAATTGTCGAACAGGCAATTGCCGCGGCCGGGTGGGCGCCATCTCCGCACGGCAGCCAGCCGTGGCGATTCGCGGTCGTAGAATCGCCGGCGAAGCGGAGCGCGCTCGCCGACGCGATGGCCGAAACCTGGCAAATGCAGCTCGAAATGGATGGTCAAGACGAAGCAATTGTACAGATTCGACTTGCGAAAAGTCGCGAACGGCTCGAGACCGCGCCGATCCTTGTCATCCCCTGTCTCTATCTCGCGGATTTGGAGGCCTATCCTGAACCCGAGCGGCAGGCGGCGGAGCGGACAATGGCGATCCAGAGCTTCGGGGCCGCTGTCCAGAATCTGCTCCTCCATCTCTATTCGTCCGGGATTGACGCCGGCTGGATGTGTGCCCCGCTCTTTTGCCCAGAGGTCGTCCGAGACGCGCTCGGACTCGCGGAAGAACTGATCCCCCACGCGCTCATTCCGATTGGGTACGCGGCCAAAGATCCCGTTCGTCGCGACCGCCGCGCGCTTGACGAATTGATCGTTTCCTGGGCGTGACCACGCAACTCGAAAGCGTGCTTCGCGGTCAAGGCACGCGCACGAATCTTTCAACATGATTCATGGAGATCGGATCGACGGTTGCGACCACCTAATCGGCCGTGCGGCCACCATCGATAAAGAGTGTTTGCCCTGTCACGAACCGGGCCGATTCCGAAGAAAGGAACACAGCTGCCCCGACGATATCCTCTACCTTACCAAGCCGTCCCATCGGAATCGTCGCGATGAGCGCCTCGTGGGCGATCCGATCAGTGGTCAATTCGCTGATCAAAGGCGTCTCCGTGTACGCCGGCCCGATCGCGTTCACCGTTACTCCGGATGTTGCCCATTCGGTCGCGAGCGACTTCGTCATGATCGCGATCCCGCCTTTTGACGCGGCGTAAGGTGCGTGGTGGGGGTGACCGAGCAGGCTCGAAACAGATCCGAGACTAAGAATGCGGCCGTACTTGCGGGCCAGCATCCCTTTGGCGGCCGCCTGAGTGACATAAAACACGCCCGAGAGATTGATGTCGATGATGCGCCGCCATTCTTCAGGCGTATAGTCGATCGCCGGTTTGCGGAAATTGATCCCTGCCGAGTTGACGAGGATGTCGATTTTGCCAAGTTCCTGCTCGATCGCGGCAATAACTGTGGCGACGTTCACCGGGTTAGCTACATCGATCGCGACCGCCATCGATCCGTCGATATTGGGGCGGGCGCAGGCTTGCGCCGCTCGCTTCGCCGCCTCGACATCGAGATCGGCAATCGCGACGCGCGCCCCAAAGTCGGCAAGGGCCGATCCAATCCCGCTGCCGATACCACCACCCCCGCCGACGACGAGCGCAGTCTGACCCGTGAGATGAAACATGGCGCGAAACGCGCCGGGCGCGAATTGACCGGGAGGAGGTCCGATGCGGGGCATCGGCACTGATTCGCCATTTCCTCCGGAAGGTTGGGATTTGACGATTCGTAGCTGCGGGGGCGGTCCGTCACCCTCACTCATCGTGTGACCCGGCCTTCTGGCGATGCGAGCATCAAAAGATCAGCCAGCCGGCGAGCAGGACAAGGGCAAGCAGAAAGAACACGACGCTCGCCGCGCCGAAGCTGAAGATGAAGGTTATGAGCAGGGCGATGACGAGGAGCACTCCACAGGCGATCAAATAGGTCTTTTGCGGTGGACTCAACCAACCATCATCTGCCAGATAGCTCGTCGAGGAATAGGCCGGGGGACGGATGTCGCTGCCGGAGATCACCTGTCGCGCCTGCCGGGCGCGCGCCATCCGGTCGTCATCTGGCGCTTGCTTCACGGTCGTCCTCGCAGTCTGCGGTACCCTGCGATACCGGAATGTTCCCGAACTTGGCTGGCGCTGTGGGTGTCGCCCTAGGTGTCGTCGCGGGGAGCGGAACCAATTCCGGCGATATTCTGCCAAACATAGACCATTGCGACCTTGACCAGACCAGCCACGAGCAACAACATGCCGGTGACCGTCCACATGGTGTTCAAATCGAACGCTTCCGAGACCACCACAGCCGCGAGTCCAGCGACAACCATCAAGATCGAAATAGGGCGGAGATAACGCACAGTGAATATGCACCTGGCTGAAGCGTCACGCGGGAACGGCGCGACGCGGAATGGATAGACCGCAAGCCGCGGCTTTAGTGTCCATCGTAGACGGTTCATCCGTTCGGCGCAAATGGCGATAGGACGAAGGGAAAATCGGGATTTCCGTGCGAGAACGCAGAACCGCGAACGCAGGCGTGTACCTACGAGACCAGAGAGGCGCGCCGCCACCAGGCGGCTTGGGCCGACTGAGGATTTTTGGCCCGGTGCCCTTTGGGACTGATTGATTCCCGGGTGACTTCAACGACCCAACATGAGTTGCATGGTCGCTACCTAATGAATCCGCTTTGCTTGGCCGGCCCATTCCCGCTCGCGGAGGACGAACTTTTGGACTTTGCCAGTCGAGGTTTTTGGCAGTTCGCCGAATTCGACGGACTTCGGGACCTTGAAACCGGCAAGCATGGTGCGGCAATGGGCAATAATCTCATCTACTGTCGCGATGGCGCCCGGTCGGAGGGTGACAAAGGCCTTCGGGACCTCACCCCAGTAGTCGTGAGGAATCGCGACCACCGCGACCTCGAGCACGGCAGGATGCGCGTAGATCGCGCGCTCGACCTCGATCGTCGAAATGTTTTCGCCGCCGCTGATGATGATGTCCTTCTTCCGGTCGCGCAGCTCAAGGTAGCCATCCGGATGCATAACCGCGAGATCGCCGGAGTGGAACCAGCCGCCGCGAAAGGCAACTGATGTGCCTTCTGGATCTTTGTAATAACCCTTCATCGTGTTATTGCCGCGCATGATTACTTCGCCGAGCGATTCGCCGTCGGCGGGTACATCGTTCATCTCGTCGTCAACCACACGCGCGTCGTCGGCGACGAGATAACCCACGCCTTGGCGCGCCTTCAGCCGACTTCGCTCGGCGACGGGTAGATCGTTCCAATGCGGTTGCCACTCGCAGACGGTGTAAGGGCCGTAGACCTCGGTCAGGCCGTAAACGTGGATGATTTCCGCGCCGAGCTCTTCCATCTGCGTGATGATCTGCGGCGACGGCGGCGCGGCGGCGGTGCTGACAATCAATTTCCGTGGCAGCGGACCGCAAGTGGCCTCTGGGTGATTTGCCAAGGCGATGAGAACGGTCGGCGCGCCGCACAAGTGCGTCACGCCCGCATTTCGGATCAGGTCCCACGCCAGACCCGCGTCGAACTTTCGCAGACAGACATGGGTAGCGCCGATCGCGGTCACTGCCCATGGATAGCACCAGCCGTTGCAATGGAACATCGGCAGCGTCCACAAATAGACGCTGTCGGAGGACATCCTCGTTTCCAGCAGCTCGCCAAGGGAGTTGAGATAGGCGCCGCGATGGGTATACATCACGCCTTTTGGCCTGCCGGTCGTACCGCTGGTGTAATCGATCGTGATGACCTCGTCTTCGTCGGCGATCGGCCAGTCGAGCGGCTCTAGGCTTCCGCCCTCGAGAAATGCTTCGTAATCCGTTCCGGCCACCGGCGAACCGATCCCGAGGTCATCGACGGTGATGACCGTTTCCAGGGATTCGAGTTGGTCAAGAATCGGCGCGACGACCTGAGCAAGCTCGGTATCGACGATGAGCACTTTCGCGCCCGAGTGGTTCAGAATATGGGCCACCTCGTCCGGCGCGAGACGTGTGTTGATCGCGACCAGAATCGCACCCGCGAGTGGCACGCCAAAATGAGCTTCGAGCATCTGGGGTATGTTGGGCAGGATCGCAGCGACGCGATCGCCCTTCTCGATCCCAGCGCCCTGCAATGCCGAGGCAAGGCGATGGACACGTGCCTCCATTTCCAGATAGGTCCAACTGCGTTCGCCATAAACGATGGCCGGCTTGACCCGAAAAACACTGGCGCTGCGTTGGAGAAAACGGAACGGGGTCAAGTACGAACGATAAACCTCTGGTGGGTACATCACGAGCTCCGGTGCATGATAACTCTTTGGGACGCGGGGCCACTTGAACGTGCGGTCTGGGCACGGTCAACAGCTAACGCGGCCGGACGATTCCCGCAATGGCCGGTATCATAACGAAAAGCGCGCGGCCGCCGAGCGCGAAATCTGCTTCCGGCTAGTCCGAACTGCATCTGCCAATCGGGAAGGGAGTGAGCATGAATACCAAACTCATCTCTATCGGCGACGCGATCAAGTCCGTTCCCAATGGCGCGCTGTTGGCGCTCGGCGGCAACACGTTGCACCGCACGCCTTCGGCGGCGGTGCATGAGATTGTGCGCCAGGGCAAACGCGAGCTCGAGGTCGTGAAGACAGCCGGCGCGTACGACATCGATCTCCTCGCGGGCACCGGCTGCGTCGCAGGCGTCTCGGCCGGATTCGTCGGGTTTGAGAGCCTTTTCGGGATGGCGCCGAGTTACCGGCGCGCGGTCGAGTGCGGCGACGTTACCGTCAACGAGCATGCGTGCTACAGCGTCATCGCCGGACTACGCGCGGCCATTCAAGGCGTGCCGTTTATGCCGATCGCCGGGATGACGGGCTCCGACTTGCTCAGCGCCCGCGATTTCCGCACCGTTGCTGATCCCTACACCGGCGAATCGGTCGTCGCGATTCCGTCATTGACGCCTGATATCGCCATCATTCACGTCCAAGAAGCCGATAATCTCGGCAACGCGCGCATCTTGGGGACGCTCTTCGAGGACGTGTTGATGGCGAAGGCGGCGCGGCGTGTCATCATCACCGCCGAGCGCATCGTCGACGGCCATGAGTTCGAATCAACCCCGAACAACGTCGTGATCCCGGCGTTCATGGTCGACGCCGTAGTCGAGGCGCCGCGCGGCGCATGGCCGTGCAGTTGCGCTGGGTACTACGACATCGATAGCACGTATCTCGGCGAGTACATCGTCGCCAGCAAGAACGAAGCGACGTTCCAGCAGTTCGTCGAACGGCGCATCTTCAATCGCGCCTCGATCGCGGCATGACGACGATCGCCCCGGAGACCCTGCGAGCCCGGGAGATCATGGCCGTTTCCCTCGCGCGATTGATGCGAAACGGCGAAACGGTGTTCCATGGGGTCGCCTCGCCCCTACCGATGGTGGCGGTGCTGATGGCGCAACGGCTCCACGCCCCGAATCTGGTCTATCTCAATATCACCGGTTCAACCGACCCCGCGCCTGAACAGTTGCCGATTTCCACTGTCGATCCCAAGCTGCTTAAGGGCACACGATCGATGGTGACGTTGACCGATCTCTTCGATCTCGCCGCCCGCGGTCGCCTCGACGTGGCCTTTTTGAGTGGCGTGCAGATCGACGCCCAAGGCCGGGTCAACATGAGCGTGATCGGCGACTTCAGGCAGCCAAAGATCAGACTCCCAGGCGGCGCCGGGAGCGCGGCCCTGATGCCTTCCGCGCGCAGAACGATCTTATGGCGGGCGCGGCACGATCCGCGGGTGTTTGTGCCCAAGCTCGACTTCGTCACCGCCCAGGGCAACGTCGATCGCGTGGTCACACCCCTCTGCATCTTTCGACGTCGTGACGCCAAGCTGGTCGTCGAGAGTATCCACCCGGGTGTATCCCCACGACAGCTCATCGCCGCCACCGGGTTCACGATCGAGGTCGAAGAGAGCACGCTCGTGACGCCCGCGCCAACTGCGCCGGAGTTAGCGGCGTTACATGCAGTCGATCCTGAAGGCGTGAGTTTCAGCGAATTCTAGGGGACCTTCAAGCGCGCTTCGCCGCGGCGTGGCGTGAATCTTGCGCATTTCGCAAGAACGATCAGGGAATGAATGCACGATCGAGATTTCGACGCGTCCGAACTGGCGGATATATAGGCGGAATTAGGTAATTCATTGCGCTATCGGCCTAATTAACCGACTCTGCTGTGGTTGCTTTATGCAGTTAACAGCAGTACGATATTTGGCGGATGTTGCGGGCCGCCTGATGGGAGACGACCGCCCTCGTGACTTGGCCGCTCCGTGGACGCCAAGTCTCCACGTGAAAGGAATCGTGAAAGGAATGTCCCCTCTGACCTCAATGCAAGAGCCTGCGCCGCGACCAAGCCGTGTGATCGCCGAGGCACTCGTGGGGCGGTATGGACCACGCAAAATCACCGCACAGGCGTCATCGCTGGGATTGCCGCGCCAGTTGACCGATGCAATTCTGAAAGCCTGCACTGCGACGGCGATCGACAGTTCCAGCAGTCGCAGTAAGTCACCTATCTCGGCGCAGTAACAATTCAGCGTTCAACGACGAGAACGGCGGTCGGAGATCATCCCCAGGCCGCCGAAGTTTTTTGATCAAGTGCATGGACTCAGTCGAGTCGCAGTGGTTCGACGGGGATATCGCCCTCGATGATCCGAGCGACCAGCTCAACTAGACCCGAGGGGATGATTCGTTCCTGCGCGGCGCGAAGTGCATTAATCTCCCACCATCGATGATCACGATAGGCGCCTCGCTCGAACTCGCCCATATTGTCAAGCGTGACGATTGTATTCGGCAAACGAATCAAGTAAAAGCGGTCGTGCGCCTGAATGGTCTCGCCTGACCAATCGAGCACCGGTTCACAGATCGCGACGAGCGGTCCCGGCTCGATTCCCGCAATCCCGGTCTCTTCCCAAAGCTCGCGACGCGCGGCGTCCTCGTGGCTTTCACCCTCTTCAACTCCACCGCCTGGCGTAATCCACGCGATCAACCATGGATTGAGGTCGTTAACCCGATTCACGGTTGCATCCTCGACTTTGAACAACAAAACACGATTACTGTTATCGAGCAAAATGAGCCGAGACGTGCGCCTGATCCTCATAATTTCTCCATCACTGCATCCCTGGCGTAGAAGCATTATGAGGTAGGAGAGATGATGTTTGAGCTAGCTTGAAAATCCTTCGCTCACTACGCGGCTGCGGCGCGTGCTTAGAAAACTCCGAATTGAACGTACAAAGCCGGCTTAAGTCCAGCTGACAAGGGTCGGCGTCTGCGGTGCAACTCGGCAAAGAATCGAACAAGTTCGAGGAGGTCAAGGCGGGACTTGAGCACGATCCCGAGTCGATCTGGACGGTATATGCTGATCCGAGACGCGATCAGTGGGAGACGGAGCTCCTACCTATACTCAAGAAAATGCGGCTCGCGGACATTGCAGCCGGGATCGGTCTTAGTGAGCGGCGATTCGGGCGATTCGAAATGGCCTTGTACGTCCTAGAGCTCGTGTGCGAGACGTGTTGATTCGCCTAGCAGGGCTCTCCAATCGGCCACTAAGGGCAACTAAAGCAACTTAATGAACTTTGTTCGGGTCATCGGCGCCGGTTTCGCGGCCTCCTACACTCAACGTCTAAATCGCAGTGGACTCAGGGTGTGGTTCCCCGACCGTCCTGCCCCAATTATTCGGTCCACGGTTTATGAGAGTCCGACCTCCGGATTTTCGCCTACCCAACCGGGCAACCCGGTCGCCGCGGGTCGGCGTTTCGTTGACGGCATTCGGGCGATAGGCCATTATCCGCCCGCGGAAGGGCCGGAAGGACCGCTATGGCGCCGGAGGCAAACAAAGCGTATCGGAACGACGCTCCGGTCGCGATCGAGGCAAAGAAGGAGGCCGCACGTGAACTCGCCGCGCTGACGGGTATCGCCGATGCGTTGGGCAGTTCGATCGACCTGCCCCAAGCCCTGGCGCGGACGCTCGCCCTGGTCGCCGACCTGCTCGGTCTCCAGACCGGTTGGATTTGGCTGCTCGATCCAGAGTCGCAGCAGTTCTATCTCGCCGCCGCACAGAATCTTCCGCCCTACCTGCAAGAACCGGTGCGGATGAGCGGTCGCTGGTGCCAGTGCACCGACTCGTTTCGCCGTGGCGAGCTCATGCCGACGAACATCGACGTCCTCGAATGCACCCGGCTTCGACCCGCCGTCCTCGCGCACGCTTCGGACGAGACCCTCGGTCTGCGCTACCACGCGAGTGTCCCGCTCACGTTTCAGGAGCGGAAACTCGGCATCATCAACGTAGCCGGACCCTCCTGGCGGGAATTGACCGACGAGGAACTCGGCTTGCTCTCGGCGATCGCCTACCAGGCCGGACTCGCAGTCGAGCGGGCCCGGCTGGCCGAGGAGAGCCGGCGGCTCGCGCGGGCCGAGGAACGCGGCCGCATCGCGCGGGAGATCCACGACACGCTGGCGCAGGGGTTGACCGCGATCGCCCTCGACGTCGAGGGCGCGCTCCGACATCTGGACGACCATCCTGAGCGATCCCGTCAGCGTCTGGATCGGGCCCTGGCAGCCGCGCGCGAGAATCTCGAAGCGGCGCGCCGCTCGGTGCTCGACCTGCGCGCCGCACCGCTCGCCGATCGGCCGCTCGCCGGGGCGCTGGCCGCGCTCGCCCGCGGCTTCACGTCGGAGACGGGTGTCCAGGCGCCGGTTCGGGTCGAGGGTGAGACCGTGCTGCCGCCGCACGTCGAGGCGGAACTGTTCCGAATCGCCCAGGAAGCGCTGGTAAACGTCCGTAAGCACTCGCAAGCGACTGGGGTCGAGATCGCCTTGCGGGCGACGCCGCGGCACGTCGTCATGATCATCCTCGACAACGGCGTGGGATTCGAGGTGCGGCGCCCGACCTCCGGGCATTACGGCATTCTCGGTATGCGGGAACGGGCGAAACTGCTGGGAGGCAGGCTTCGCGTCGAGAGCCGGCCCGGACGTGGCACGAGGATTACCGCTCGGGTACCCCTGGCGGAGGCAGCTTCATGATCCGGGTCGCGGTCGTCGACGACCACCCCATCGTGCGACAGGGTCTGGTCTCGGCCCTCGACGACGAGGCCGATTTCGAGGTGGTCGGCAGCGCGACGTCGGCCGAAGAGGCGTTCTCCCTGGTCGAATCCCTCCGACCGGACGTCGTTCTTCTCGACCTGGAACTGCCGGGGATGTCGGGCGTCGAGGCGATCCCCCGCCTGACCGAGCTCAATCCCGCAGGCCGCGTGCTCGTCTTCACGGCCTACGAAACCGATGAGCGCGTGCTGGGAGCTATCAGGTCGGGCGCGAAGGGGTACCTGCTGAAGGGCGCGACGGCGGATGAGATCGCCCGGTCCGTTCGTATCGTCGCCGCCGGCGGATCGGCCCTGGCACCGCGGGTGGCTGCTCGGTTGGTGGACGAGATCGCCGGTCCGCGCGGTGCCGGCCCCCTGAGCGCGCGCGAGCGCGAGGTCCTCCGCCTGATCGCCCAGGGCTTACCCAGCAAACAGGTTGCCCAGGTCCTGAACATCAGCGAGCGCACCGTGAAGTTCCACGTCTCCTCCCTCTTGCGGAAGCTGGGCGCCGACAACCGAGCCCAGGCGGTCGCGCTCGCCGCCGAACGCGGATTGTTGGAAGCCCTCCGGTAAGGATGGGCCGCACCTCGCTCTCCTCCCACCTGTCCGGAAGGACAGGTCCGCACCTGTCCCGCGACCCGATGCTGACGAGCCTTGCCCAACACAATACTGTCAATCGCCTCGTCGATCGAATTGCTTCGTTGCATCGACGGACATAGCGGAACGGGAATCGAAAGATGGAATCACAGCAACAGGTTGCACTCGTCACCGGCGCCTCGCGCGGTTTGGGACTCGAAGTCGCTCGTCTCCTCGCCCGCCGGGGGATGCCTCTGATCCTGACCGCGCGAGGCGAACCGGCCCTCGCGACCGCCGCCGCCGAATTGAGAGGACTCACCGACTTGGTCGCGCTGGCGGGCGACATTGCGGACCCGGAGCACGTCGAGCGCCTGATCCGCCACGGCTATGACCGCTTCGGCAGGATCGACGTGCTCGTCAACAGCGCCTCGTCGATCGGCCCCAGTCCGATGCCGGTCCTCGAGGAGTATCCGCTCGACACCCTCGCCGAGGTCTTCCGCGTCAACGTCCTCGCACCGCTCCACCTCATCCAGCGGGTGCTGCCCCGGATGCGCGAGCGGGGGACCGGTCTGATCCTCAACATAACATCGGACGCCGCGGTCAATGCCTACCCGACCTGGGGCGGCTACGGCGCCAGCAAGGCGGCACTGGAGCAGATCTCACGGGTGCTCGCGGTGGAGCTTGCCGGGAGCGGCGTGCGGGTCTACGCGGTCGATCCCGGCGACATGAACACCCAGATGCACCGCGAGGCGGAGCCGAACGTCGATCTCTCGCACCTTCCCGGTCCCGAGGTGCCTGCGCCCGCCATCGTGCGCTTGGTCGAAGAGGAGTCGGCGCCGTCTGGGCGATTCGAAGCCCTGCAGTTGGTGATGGTAAAAGCCGGCGGAGGACGGCGATGATCGCCGCGGAATCCCTGCTAACTTTCACCCTGCCGCCCGAGTTGGAGGCCAGCAGCCCGCCCGAGGCGCGGGGTCTCCGTCGCGACCAGGTGCGGTTGCTCGTCAGCTACCGGAGCGACGATCGGCTCGTCCACGCTTCGTTCCGCGACGTCCCCGATTTCGTCTGTTCCGGTGATCTGCTGGTAGCCAACGACTCTGCAACGCTGCCGGCGGCACTGGTCGCCCACCGCAGCGACGGAGCCGAGATCCGTCTCCACCTCTCGACGCACCTGCAAGGCTGGCTCTGGGTCGTCGAACCGAGGGAGTCGGTCGCCGCCGTCGGCGAAACGCTGGCCCTCCCCGATGCGGGGAAGGCCACCTTCCTTGCGCCTTATGCCGATTCCCGACGGTTGTGGATCGCCCAGCTCAACCTTCCGTCCCCCGTTGGCGAGTACCTTGGGACGTGGGGTCGGCCGATCACCTACGATTACGTGCCCGGTTCCTGGCCGATCGAGATGTACCAGACGATATACGCCCGGGAACCCGGCTCGGCCGAGATGCCCTCCGCCGGGCGGGCGTTCAGCCCCGACGTCTTGGAACGACTCGCCCACGCCGGCGTCGGGTTCGCGACCTTGACGCTGCAGACCGGTGTAGCGAGTCTGGAGAGTCACGAACCGCCCTATGCCGAACCTTATGTCGTTCCGGCGGCGACGGCCGAGGCGGTCAATGCGGCGAAGGCGGCTGGGCGGCGAGTCATCGCCGTCGGCACGACGGTCGTGCGGGCACTCGAAAGCGCGGTCGACGAGCGGGGACGGGTGATCGCCAGCCGAGATTGGACCGATCTCATTGTCACTCCCGAGCGCGGGGTGCGGGTCGTGGACGGATTGCTCACCGGGTTCCATGAGCCGAAGGCATCCCACCTGGCGATGCTGGAAGCGATCGCCGGCCGATCGCACTTGGAAACGGCCTACGCGGCGGCCCTCGCCGGCCGCTACCTCTGGCACGAATTCGGTGATCTGCACCTCATCCTTCCATAGGGTACAACGAAGGTCGATGCGCATCCTCAGCACCCACCACGTCTCCCTCTCGACACCCAACATAGCCCGTTTGCGTGCCTTCTACGGCGACACGCTGGGGCTCCCGATCGTCGGCGGATTCGCCGAGCCCCGGATCGACTTCTTCGATGTAGGCGGAGTGGCAATCGAAATCGAACAAGTCGACCCTTCCTCTCCCGGCGCGGGACGAACCGGGTGGAACCACGTGGCCTGGGAGGTCGCCGACGTCGACGCAACCTACGCCGAGTTGTCGGCACGCGGCGTCCCCTTCCGCGTCCCGCCTGAGGATTTTCCGCCCGGGGCGCCTTCGATGCGAATCGCATTCTTCGTCGACCCCGACGGAAACGTCGTCGAGTTGATCCAGCCGCTTGCCAGTCGCAACCCAGCGGAGTAAGCGATGCCCATCGGCGGCGCATGAGGAAGCTTGACCGCCCCCTGCTAGAACCGCCAGCGGCCATCTCTGCCCTCGGTAGACTACGCCTCGCCATTCGGGGCGCGGACGAGTTTGGGGCGCGGGAGATCGGTGGAGTTCGAGATTCTGATCGCGAACGGGACCGTCGTCGATGGATCGGCCGACGCGACCGCGCGGGTGGCCGAAGTCGGGATCACTGGCGACGAACTGTTCAACAGTCCCCGTACTGTGCAGACCCGTCTCAATAACGTCTACGGCGAGCTCGGGGTGACCGGACGTTCTGAAGCGATCGTCTTCGCCCTCGAATGACACCTCGCCTCATCCTCAACGCATCGACACGCACTCGATCTACGCGCCTTTTACGCGAGTCGCGTAGACACGACTACGCTGAATCTCTCCAAATCGCGCGCGTTCGCGGATGCCAAGCGCATCCTCCCCCGGCAGGATGGAGTCAGTGAATCGCTCGACCATGAGATCAAAGCGACTAGGAAGAGCGTCTCATGCATTCATATACACACTCATACGTCGACACTCCAGGAGGCCTCACGTCCCATGCGCTCCAGACGATGGGCGTTGCCGGTCTTAACGCCGGACAGTTGCTCGCGGCAGAAAGTCGAAATCATCGTCTTCATCGGCACCCAACCGCATGGGAATCCACAAGATCCGAACGTGAACGCCCGCCTTGCGCCTGGCGCCTATGGACCGGCAAGCTCCTCGTCCGGGCCGGATACGGCTTGCAGGCCGCAGCTGCAACAGTTGAGGCAGGAATTCAACCAGCAGCGCATTTAAGCTGACTCCACGATTTAATGGCTTGGTGAGCCTAAACGGCACCTCTGGCGACCTCGCGCACCAACCCCCGGCCGACCAATCGCGACATTTCGCCGAGAAGTGCCCCGCGCATATCGTCTCCACGTTTGTGCAGAGAGCGGACGGGCATGGGAATCCAGCGCGCGATCCACGCAGAGCCGACTGGTCGCTGATCTACGGCGAGCACGGGAAGCGGGGGTGACTCGAGGCTCGGGCAGGAATCTGCTGGCCACGAGGCGGGCATGAAAAACCCGCGCGCCGTGCTCAGCGCAGGTGGAGGTCTTCCGGTGCGGCCGCGATCTCCGTGCCACACTGCGGGCACCGCGCGGTCACGTGGGTGATCGTCCCGCGCGCCCCACGC
The DNA here is from genome assembly GCA_045804965.1 of Thermomicrobiales bacterium. Lineage (GTDB taxonomy): Bacteria > Chloroflexota > Chloroflexia > Thermomicrobiales > UBA6265 > CAVTUU01. The sequence goes on from JBJMMD010000041.1 coordinate 128,797, forward strand.
TCGACTCGGCGCACTGAAGCGTGGGTGCCGTCGTTGGGGCAGACGGCGTACATCGGGTGCTGGAAGCCGGTCTTCGGGTCGGGGACAGTGAGCCGCCCACCCGCGAGTGCGTCGTTGATAGCTGCGGACTCGTTGCTGCTTTCCATCGTCGCCTCCTTACCGCTTCATTGGCGTCGAGCCGGCGCCGATCAGTGAGAGGTCGGCGGGCACGTCGCGCGGATCGCCGCGCTGCCGGTTGCCCGTTCCGGATGAGGGCGTCGGTATTTTAGCAGCGTGGCAAGTGGCGCGGCGAGAGGGACCAGTGCCCCACTTTCTTCACCGAGCTGTCCCGAAGCGACCCCACCCACCGACTCGGCGTCATCCGGTTAACGGCCGAGACCGAGCCCTGCGGTTCGCGATAGTCTCCCACTCCATAGTCAATCATTGAATAGGGCGGACGTTTCGGCGACGGTATCTCCTAGCGATCCTTGCTAGTCGATGGGCACCGCGCGTTTGCCAAGTTGCCCACGCCGTTAACGCAGGGGGAAACCGTAGTGCAGGACGAGACAAGCTGCGCCGGAACGCGCCAAGGAAGTCCGCGGAATCGCTACCCCTTGCGCCATCCTGTGTGGGTTGTGGCACAACCCTTCGGAACAGCGACAAGACCTGGTGCTCCGACTGTTACCCTCGCTATCGCGCCGAGTACGACCAACCCAACATGGCGAAAGCGCTGGTGGTCAAATCTGCGATGCGCTCGGAGGGCAACGATCCAGCGCACACGCATGAAGCGGAGAGCAAGCGGAGCGCATCTCAGCGCAGCCAGATGCACCTGAATCAAGCCTGGGAAGCGACCAATCCGACGCCAATGACTGAGGCCGACTATCGCGCGCTTGTGCTACCCCAGCTGCGCAAGGTGCGGTTGAGCGAGATCAGGCGTGCCGTAGGGATCTCCAAAGGCTATGCTGCGCAGTTGAAAAAGGGCGATTTGGTGCCGCATCCCCGCCTGCGGGAAGCGCTCAACACGCTGGTTACAGGTGGGAGTGACGGAGGGCCGAGCGATATTCGATCAGGACGACTAATGGGAATATGCGAACTGCCGTCGATTGGCCGCGCCGAGTAAGTCCCACATCGGCTGTCACGATTTCGACGCCTCATCACTTTCGACGATCGGTCTTCATGTCGGATTCGACACGATCGGTCTTCTAGGATACTGCGTCTTCGTTTGCCGGTGTCAAGAGCAGCAAATGGGCGTGCCCGTCGCCATCTAAGGCCACGGCCGCAATTTCGCCGTTGTCATTGATGGCAGCGCCATCGATCAAGAACAGATCCGTGGTATCCGGAATGAGATTGTTGAGATCGAAGATTTTGCCGTCTTGCCACATCACCGCCGTCGAACTCGCAAATGGGACGTCCCTCAAGAGGGCTGTCGAGTAACCAACCACAATTCCGTCCTTGTTGATATGGCTTGTCCAATCCCACTCGAGATCATTTCCTTCCTCGAGCGGCGGCAAACTCATCAATTTGCCATGAAACCAGGTGAATGCGCGTGTGCCACTGGTACCGACCACAGGTCCCGGCTCAGTGGATGAAAGCCCTACAATTCGCCCCGAGTCGCTGATGCAAGTGGCAACACTTTCATCGCCGCCGAGTGTTCCGAGGTCTGTGACAACGTCTTGGTTCCACAGCACAGCATGCGGGTGCAACGGTCCGCCATTTATTGCCACTTTGATGAATCCAACGAGTTGCCCCGTGTTATTGATATCCGTCGGCTGAAAGTCGAGGACATCGGGAACTACGGTTCGCCAGAATGAGATATTTGGGGTGAGGATCATCCTGGCTGCTCTGCGAGCGGCAAATGATGTCGCCCGCGTTGTTGATGTCCCAGGCTAAGCTGATGTCGTCGGGAGCAAGCAACCTTGTCATTTTCCCGTCGCGCCAAAGAACTGCCTGGGTCAGTTGTGCGCCCGTATCAGGATCGGAGTCATAGACTTCACCAACTACCTCTCCTCGATCATTGATGCCGAAGCCCCTCGCCCCTTCACTGCCACCCTTAAGTTCTCTGGCTTTTCGGCCTGCCTGATAGACATGGACAGTAGGGGTAAAGGTGTCGAACGAGAGATCATTGGCTAGCACCGCCCCATCGTTGTTGATGTCGAACTCTTGAAAGCCGTGGTATAGCTCTAGCGCCGCCAATTCAGTGATCGCATATCGAGGCGGCCCTTCGGAAGCGTCAGCTTGGAGGCCGGACATCAAAGGCAGCACAATTAGTACCAAGGTCGCCATCATCACGCCTCGTAGCGATTTCGATTTCATTGCCTTAGCTCCTATTCGATGTAGACCACCGGATTCGTGGCCGGGCCGGTGTGGTGGCTGACACCGACGTTGGATGCGGCGCGGACGCGGGTAGCACTGAGCGTCGAGAGGAACGTGCCCGCCATGGCGACGACGCCCTGGAGCACAACGCGGCGCGAGACGCCTGCCGCGAGGTTTCTGCTGAGCCGATCGAAGGGGTGACCGTCCATTCGTGCCTCCTTTCTGGCAATGAGCGGAGGACTTTCCACTGCCTGCCAACGCCCGCGATCACTCATCGTTTCATGACGCGCCATTGCTCGCGTTTTTGTGCTCGCGATGAGCAGGAGCCAGATCTTGGTGGTCCCTCGCACTCAGCCGTGGTCGCGGCCACCGTAAGTCAGTTACTGTTCGGAGATCCGAGCATTGGAAGTGCTCTCCGTCCGCGTTGTTCCTGCCGAGGGCAAATAGTGCAATTCCCATGGTTCTAGTAATAGGACGATGCCGCAGTAAGACTTGTGACGAGGTCAAATCAGAATGAGACGGCCGCTTCGGCGGTACGTCCATCTGCTGATTTAGCGTCTCCACTAGATGATTCCAATCTAGCCAACTCTAGTCAACCGTTGACTAGGGCGGAAGTTTCGCGGGCCCTTATCTCCTCGAGATCGCACCGTTTCTCGGCGACGACCCTGTCAATCCGGGTCCTAGAACTTTAGGGGGGCGGAAGTTTCGGGGCTGCTTATCTCCTATCCCTGCTTCGCGTTGACGCCTCTCATCTGGCGGTGGTATAAAGCGGCGGAGTCGACGCCTGCATCGGCGGGTTTTTCTTGCCTTGCAGCAGCTCGCTCCAACACCGATCGCGGGTCCTCAACTCTCCGTCTGGAGCGCCGCGACGGACTTGAAAGATGCATACGGTCTTCGAATCGAAGGACACAGAGGGAGCAACGACGCGTGATTAAGCTTCGCCTGCGCCGGATGGGCGCGAAGAAGCGACCGAGTTACCGCATTGTCGTGGCCGATAGCCGCGCGCCGCGCGATGGCCGATTTATCGAGATCCTTGGGTTCTACGATCCGCTCACCGAACCGGCAACGATCAGGATCGACGAGGAACGCGCAAAGCATTGGCTCGGAGTTGGCGCACAACCGACCGATACGGTCCGCTCACTCTTGCGTCGCCAGGGTCTGATCCCAGATCCCCGGGCCACCGAGCAAGCGGCGAGCGCCTAGTGATGACAATGCGTCTCTTCTGAGGCGCATGTGCCTGGAATTCCGCTTGAAGGTTCGTTTTCTCGGGGGTGGCCGGCGTTTGGTCGCCCCCGGCGCTGTTTTTGGAGTCGTCAATGGAAGATTTGGTGCCGGCAGAATCACTCCGCGAGCTCGTCGTCTACATGGCGAGCCATTTGGTCGAGGATCCTGACCAAGTGACGGTCACTGCCGAGCAGCGAGGGTCGGCTGTGCATCTCGATCTCCGGGTGCCGCAAGAGGAGCTCGGCAAGGTCATCGGCCGCCAGGGCCGCATTGCCCGGGCGATGCGCACCGTCGTCATGGTTGCGGGCACGCGCCACAACGTCAGGGCGAGTCTCGACATTGACGGATAACCAACCCCGCGGTGGCACCAATCGCACGATATCGCGTCGGTCTGGATCGCCAACGTCCGCTGCCAAGAGCACAACGAGCGCGCAACCAAAACGCCCGCCGCGCCTTCCCGCTCGACCCGAGCAGGGCAAACCGCTCGTCGAAACAGCGGGCCCCGAACCCGCTATCCCGCCTGCCGAAACCCGGCTTGCGGTCGGCGTGATTGTGGGAACCCATGGGCTTCGAGGCGAGTTGAAACTGAGGCTTTCGACCGACGATCCCGAGCGCCTTTCCCAGGTCAAGTGGGTTTACATCGGCGAGGACGAGACCCGTCATCGGCTCCAGTCGGTGCGGCTCCACGGCGGACTCGCCTTGCTCAAAATCCAGTTCATAAGCAATCCAGAACAAGCTAACGAATTCCGAGGCAAATGGGTCAAAATATCGGGGAAAGATGCGCGTCCGCTCGAAGAAGGTGAATTCTTCTACTATCAACTCATCGGTTTGACGGCGTTCGACGAGGCCGACGCCGAATTGGGCACGCTCGTCGACATCATCGAAACCGGCACCAATGACGTGTTCGTGATCAAATCGTCAAGCGGCGACGAACTCTTGGTCCCAAACCACCCTGATTTTGTGCCCGCCATCGAGCCTGAGCAAGGACGATTGATCGTCCGGCCGCCCGTTTACTATGCCTGATTCGCGATACACACGATCGTCGCATGCAGCAACCCCGCCGCTCGATTTCCGGCATGGGCAAACGGAAAGTCGGTCATGTCGCTGGCGATGTCCGTCGCGCGGTAATACTCATTGTTTGAGATGTCTTTCACGGTGAAGAACGGAATGCCGTGCAGGGTCGCGATCTGGGCGATCGCCGCCGCTTCCATGTCCTCGCACAGCGTCTGATGGCGCGAATGAAGCAGATCGAGGCGTTCGTGCGCCTGCGTCCAAATGTCGGCTGAGGCGACGGCGCCGGTGTGCACCTGCGGTGAGCGATGCGGCACGCCGCCCGGCCAACCAGCTTCGACCGGCCAATCATCGGCCGTAAAGGACTCGGTTGCTCGCGCGGCCGCTGCGAGCCACTCCGGATCAGATGTAATCTCTGCCTCTTCCACCTTCTCCTCGCCGACGTAATATCCCTGCCCGGTGTAATGCTCCTCGCCCGTCGCCAGAATATGAACCTTGCTGTGGTGCACGACCCGATCCCCGATGATCAAGTCGCCCGGCATGATGTCGCGCCGATGCGCTCCCGCGCAGCCGAAGTTGAGGACCGCGCGCGGTCGGTGCCGGTCGATCAAGTGCTCCGTCGCGGCGGCGGCGGCGATCATCCCAATCCCACATTTCGTGATCACGACCGGCAGCCCGGCGACTGTCGCGAACCGATCGCGCCACACGCCGTCCTGCTCCTCCCGTTCAACAGGAGCGAGTTGATAAAAATGCACAAGCTCCGCATCCATCGCCACAACGATGGCAATTGGACCGGTGGTGGAATTCATTCTGTTTGATGCCTCGCCGAATTGACTTGCCGATCCCTGCTGATCGCGAGCAGCTTCCCAAATCTGATTTTGTGAGCCCCAAGATCTCTAGTCGCTTGGCGCTCCCATTCGCCTCGCCAGCGCGCTCGGGAATCGGTTTTCGAAGTCAAGAATCGCGGCCCAACTGGGGCGAACTGATATTCTCGCCATTTGACTCACCATCTGCCCTACTTGACTGACCCAGGCGTCTCCCTGCTCTTTACCGAAATACTTACGCGCCGATTCTATGTATTCAGGTAAGACCCCATTGATCAGCTCGACCTCCGCGAGGCCTCGGAGAAGGAGAACTTTGTACGGCCATTCAATGTCATCGATCGTGATCGCCACGGCTGGTTGAGTGCGGAGCGCCTCAACTTTTGGAGCATCAGGCGGGCCACCCATGACGACTTCGTTGCCCGTCCAATGAAACCAAATCGGAACTACGCGAGGAGTCCTATCGTGCCAGTTGTAGGCGAGGCGGGCCAGAATGGGGGCGTTGAGGAGCCGCTGGGCCACTGGATCGTTAAGCAGACGGATGTCACCTTGTTCTGTCGGCATTGAATGCTCCTGTCAGGCACTTGAAACGAAATCTATTTGCTATCGTAAGGCGACTTGGGACTCGTGACTCATTATAGGCCGACCCCGACAAAGGTGTGCTTGTACTGAAAGGACGAAATGTGCCTGAACAAGAGAAACGAGGGGCGAGTGAACTCGCCCCTCGTTTGCGAATACGAACTGATTGACGTTTACGCGTCACCGAACTTGGCGGCGACGTTCGCCGCGCTCAGGCGCGGCGAAATTGAGGCATTTGAGCCCGCGCTCACAGTTGGCGAGCAGCGGAGCACCTGGCCGTTGGGTTGCGGGCCCATCGCCACGGAATTGACGACGACCAGCAAGTTCCCGGCCCCATCGAAGGCGATGCCGTTGGGCGTCGCCACGCCGCCGAGGATAGGCGTCACGGTGCCATTGGCTTCGAACCGCACGACATCGCCGGCGGCCGGCGGGGTTGAGGCCATGTTGAGCGAAATCTCGCTGGCGTAGATCAGCCCATCGGGACCAAGCGTCACGCCGACGACGGCGGTTCTCGCCACCACCACATCACGGAAGCTGCCATCGGCTTGCGCCACGGTGACCGCTCCCACGCCGGGCACGAGCGCGCCGAGCAAGCCGATGTAGACATTGCCGTCCGCGCCAACATGAACCGCGGTCGGAACGGCCTGCAGATTGCCCCCGCCTCCCGCGGCGGGTGAAGCAACCGGCGAAGCGGACGGCGCCACGGGCGCGCCTTGCGGCGTTCGCTCGGGGACGATGCCCAAGAGACTGAACTGCCCGCTCGCGGGGGCGACCTTATAAACGGTGTTTCCCCCGGCGTCCGCCACGTAAAGTTGATTGTCCGCGCCAATGTCCATTCCGTAGAGGTTCGAGTTGACGTCGGTCCCGTCGGGGTTGTTCGCAGCTTCGTACGCGCCAATGTCGGCGACCTGGGTCACGGCGCCAGTCGCGGTATCGATACGGACAACGCTGTTTTCATTCGGCAGTGGGTCGATTCCGAGCTGGACAGCCGCGCCGCCGATCGCGACCCAAAGCTGACCGCCGGCGCTAACGATGCCGGTTGGGCCGACGCCGTCGCTATAGGACGGAAGACCGGAGGCGACCACCGACTGCGTGCCATCTGGAGCGATGGCGGTTACCCGACCGGTCGTGCCGCGGGTCGAAGGCGGCGCTGGTCCAGCCTCTGGCGAGGCAATAGGGGTCGCTCCCCCTTGCGGAGTCGCTTCCTGTTCCTCGATGCCTTTGATCACCTCATCTCCGCCCGTGCCGGCCTCCGTCACATAGATCGTGCCGTCGGCGGCGACATCAAGCTGGCGGGGATTGAGCAGTCCACTGGCGATCACCTCGCAGCCAGGAGGCGCAACGGGCGTGCCGACCGGCGTCGCCTGCTGGGCAACGGCGGTAGCGCCTCCCGTCGCCAACCCGAGGACAAGGGCGATTGCGGTTCCCAATTGAGTTAACCGTAGACGCGCCATCAGCGACTTCCCTCCTTGTGACAAGCCGACAGTTTTGCACACGGACACCAATCCGACTCCTCCGAAGTAATCGAGGAAACGGAATCAGTCCAGCCGCAATTCCTAGGCCACGAACGACGGCCAAAGCAGCGTGACGCACCGAAGCTCGCCTCGAGACTTGGCTCAGTAAGGCGCTTTGCCGACGAGTCTGGTTTCGAAGCGGAACGTGTTGTTCGCCTCCACGAGATCGACCATGTCGGCGTCGGCACTCACACTTGCGACCGCAATGCCGATGTGATCGGGACAGCAGGCGCAGCATGCCATCACGACAAACGGAAACGACACTACTGCGCCGGGAGCGAGCGATCCTAGATTGCACATGTTCGAGACACTGCCGTCCGGACAGATCGCGCCGAGGTCGGCCAACGAATCAGAAACCCCGATCCCAGCGGTGACGCCGCTCGCCACCTCCGGTCCGAGATTCGAGACGGTCACTGTTAAGGTCATCGTCCCACCGAATCTGAGATGACTCTTGCCCCCATCCATCTCGATAGCAAGGTCAGCTGTGGTGGCTGCGGCGGCGGGATGCGTCGCGAGCACGGGCAATCCCAAGATCACTGTGATCAGCGCCGTTGCAACAAGACGGGAAGCATGAGCAGTCGTCATCGAAAGCTCCTTTTCTGTCGTCAATCGTCGGGGCCGGGAGTGGGGAAGGGTTCACTGCCAGGGTTGTTGTGGCAGATGAGCAGCACCTCGCCGCTGGGTGTGACGCGAACGAAGGACTCGCCGACCTGACCGCCTGCGCCGAGCGCGCATGGCACATCGGTCAGGATGACGGCATGTTGCAGGGCGAGAGCGGAATCGAGCTTACCGCGGCAGGTGAGTGTGGCGTCGCCCGATGGAGTGATCACGAGCGTGCCGGTCGTCGAGACAACTTGTCCTTCAGGCAAGATGCCGGGAAGCAGAATTCCACAATCGACGGCCGAGACTGTGGCAACATCATCGGCCGTCGCCGGGCGAGCCAACACCACGACAGCGACGACTGAAAGCACGACGAACGCGGCGGCGAACTGCCAGATCGCAGGACGAGGACGACCGAGAGCCGGGGGACCTCCCATTGGCATCACTCCCATGCGGACATGCTCCGCACGCGCCGTGCGGCATGCCCACATCTTGAGTTCTCCCCCGAGTGATATCAGTTTAGAGGGCAAGCAACCAATGTCAATACGAACGGACACAGGGCTTCGGCGAGCAACTCTTCGTAAGGCGAGCGAGGCAGCGGCATCAGAAAGCGCTGGAAAAACCGCGCAAGGCCTTAGCTCGTGGCTGCCGACCGGTCATTGCCACCCATCGCCCGTCTTTAGAGTTGACTTGGCACGGCACCTAACTGTTAGACGAATAGCGGCTCCAATGAGCGAGTCTCGATGAGCCGCTGCATCTGCGCGTCAGAAGGCCGCGTTTGGAAGCGCTCGGCGGCGCTCAGGACCTTCGGCAGCAAGGTCACATCGCCCACGGAATTCAGGAATATACCGGGCCGGCCGAGCACCCAATCAACCGCAAGATCGATATCGACTTGCTCCGTGAGCGGTTCGTACCAGGTCGTGGTCGTTGGCTCGCGATCGCCCCAGGGCGCCGCGGTGATCGCTTTGATCGTTTGCACCGCGACATTTCGCTCCTGGCACAGTCCGATCAGCGCTTCGAAATCGGCGGCATAGTGCGGGTTCTGCATCATCGGGTAGTTGTAAGGCAGGAGCACAGAGTCGAAATCGAACCGCTCCAAGGCACGCTTGTGCTGCGCCGCAACCGACACGCCGTGGCCGGTGACGCCGATGAACCGGACGAGCCTTTCCTCGCGCGCCCTAACCGCCGCCTCGAGCGCGCCTCCCGGACCCAACGCGGTCTCCCACTCGGTGGGATCGACTAGATTGTGGAGTTGGATCAGATCGACGTGGTCGGTGCGCAACCGTTCGAGCGACCGGCGGATCTGATAGTAGGCCGCCTGAAAGGTGCGCTCGCCCGTTTTCGTGGCGAGGAAGAAATCGTCGCGGTGCTTCTCGATCCAGGGGCCGAGCCGCAATTCCGAATCGCCATAGCTGGCGGCGGTGTCGATGTGATTGACGCCTTTTTCGATGATGAGCTCCATCGCCCGGTCGGCTTCATCTTGCGTCGCACCGCTGAACGCCGCCGCGCCGAAGATAACGCGTGTGCTGACGTGACCGGTTCGTCCAAAAGGATGTGTAGCAATCATTCAGCTCTCTCCTTTGCCGTGGGGAAGCAGATCGGTCGTCGGTTCATTATAGAGAAGGCGGAGCAGGCTCATTGCCTGCCCCGGCTTCGGACGTGGAGTTGGCTTGTTGGCAGCGATCAGTGGCAGGAGTCACTTCCAGAGTCGGTGAAGCTCGCGCCGGCAACGGGGATGAACTTCCAGTCATAGCTGCCGTCGTGGAGCGTCAACTGGAGCACCCCATAGGTGTCGGCATTCCGCACCTGGCTCGTTGCGAGGGCGG
>JBJMMD010000042.1:0-3764 GCA_045804965.1 Thermomicrobiales bacterium
CGGTCATCGTCTCGTGCGGTCGCCGCGACCTATGCTGGGGTGAGACCGGCAAGCTTGCGCTTCGCGTCACTTCGGGTAGGAACCCCTTCCCATCGCACACCGACCCGCCGTCACTCCTGGCGACGTTCGGCTGTACGCCTATTCGGTGGCGTGGCGCATGCTGTGCCGGTCTCGTCCCGCCGCCGCCGGCGCTCGCGTCCGGGCCGTGGGTGCGCCGCCGACAAAAGACCAAGTCACCGCAGCCATGCAGCGTGCCGCCTGGGCCGCTCGCGCACACACCCGCTATCCCGAGCGCATCGCCGAGTTTCCGCGCGGCGTCGACGATTGTGAGTCGGCAGAGGACGGTTGGTTTCACTTCGGCTGGGTTGGCGTGACTGGTGAGCCGGACGAGTGGCAGGTGCTCTATGATCCCGTGACGGATGAAGGGCGATTGCGCAAAAGGGTCTAGAACGTTCGCCGTGTCCGTATAATTGATTTGGCTCATCGCTACTCTATACTGGGCCTACCGCAAACCGCGATCACCCGGCGCTTGGCAGATTGGGGCGCCGCAGCGCCGGGGATGGGCAAGGCGCCCTCGGCTTGAGCTGCCGCTTGGTGCGGCGCGGCGGAGTGTCCGGCGTTCGTGCCGCGCCGAGCGGACGGAGGTGCTTCCATGGAAGGTCGTCGCTTCGACTCCCTCACCCGAGCTCTCGCGACCGGCACGAATCGGCGAGCGCTCGTCGCGCGGCTCGTGGGGAGCTTCGCGGGCGGTTTACTCGCCCTGCGCAGCGCCACCACGCAGGGTGCCACCACGTGTGCGCAGTTCTGCAAAGTGCTTCCGCCCGGCCTCCGGGGTACCTGCGTCTCCGACTGCCAAGCGGGCAAAGGCTTGTACTTTGCCTGCACTGGCGATCCTACTCGCCTCTGCCTCGCGGCGGACGGCGGATCCGCCACCTGTTGTGCGGCCAGCGGGCTGTGTCAAGGTGGCGTCTGCGGCTGTCCAACAAATTACACATTTTGTCAGCAGACCGGTCAGTGTGTCTTCTCGGTCTGCAGCGGTTTCCTCCAGCAATACAACCCGACCACCTGTCAATGCGAGTGCCCACCACCGTACGTCCCACTGGCGAATACCGGTGCGTGCGCAAGGCCGTGCACGTCCGACGCGGACTGCGCCGGCGTCCCGGGCGCGTGCAAGACCACGACCGAGGGCCAGCATCTCTGCGACGCCTGCGGCGAGAGCGCGTATCCTGGCTGTACCGATTTCTACCCCTGTACGTCCTCGGCCTTCTGTCAGTCGTGTGCATCGGCAAACAACACATACTGTGCTGACGGCGTCTGCTACGTCGTCTGCATTTGAATGAGGGAGCGCGCTCCCCACACCGGCATGGACGATTGATCGGACGCGCTCGCGCTGATGGGATCGATTTCGCGGACGATAACGCCGGGGGGAGCCTCAGGATCGACGGGGTATAGCTGAGGATTGCACGCACTCCTCTGGCGGCGAGGTCGGAGCGCGGGTCGGACCAATGGGTCCTGTCCCACCTGTTCGTTCGGCGATAGCCTACCAAGCTGGTACTGCGGATGATGACATCGGAATCTTTCTTCAGCAGTCGCAAATCCCCAGGATGAAGATCAACCGGAGGTCTTGCATATCTGGCGTATCATGTAAGAAGACATAACGTGACTAAGGACCGAGTGATAACTCACTTGGAGGGTCATCTACATGGACGCCAGGCTGCGTTGCTCGCATGTGGACCTTCTAGGGCTTGTTCGGCGTGCCGCTCTGGCGCTTGTTATCGCTGGGATCATGCCAGGCGCCGCAGGTTTACGGCCAAACACCGTATCTGCGGCGGACTTCAAATCCGGAAATAGGGTCGTTGTGTTTGCAGATCTGCTCAACCTGCGTTCGGGCGCCGGTTTGCTCGCTGAAATCAAGACGGTCGTGCCGAATGGAACGGAGTTCGTGATCAGCAGTGGTCCAACCGTAAAAGATGGTCTTGACTGGTACAGAGTTCAATATGCTACCGGGTCTGGACCCGGCTGGGTTGCCGGTGAGTATTTGGCCATATCCGGAGTCGACACCGACTTTACAATCGGGGATTCAGTCGTCGTCATTGCCACACGTTTGAATCTGCGATTCGGACCCGGGCTGGTTGCAGGAATTAAAGACACTGTCCCCCTAGAAACGGAGTTTACGATCGTTGGCGGGGCAACCAGCGAGGACGGTTACGATTGGTATGAAGTCTCCAACTCAGCCGTTTTTGGCATTGGCTGGGTGGCTGGTGAGTACCTTGCGTTCGGTGGCAGGGGCGGCGGCAGCGGTTCGTTTGAGAGCGGCAATGTTGGTCGCACAACGGCGGTGTTAAACGTGCGCTACGGGCCCGGGCTCGACGCTGCGATCTTCCGAACGACGCGGATCAATGAAGCCTTCTTCATAGCAAGTGGGACGACCGTACTCGACGGCTACACCTGGTACAAGGTTCGCAGCATCTCAGCGAAGATGCCGCTCGCAGGAGGCACTGGCTGGGTGGCAGCCGAGTTCTTGATACCGTCGAACTGACCAGAGGCCTTTGCCAGCATTGAAGGAGCCCATCCCGCAGTCGATTGAGGAACTCTGAGACCGCGCGAATCTGCATTCAACGATGACTCGGCGATAGCGTCGCGGGCGCGTCCCCGACGCCACCTGGCGACACATTTTGAATGGATAAGGAGCGTTACGGCTTTGCGCCGGAGTAATGATCCCTGCTTCACGTTAGGTTGCACGGCACACGCGCCGATACTTGCCGCGAACCGATGGCACGATTGTGCTCAGGCAACGTGCCGTGAAGGGCGGCTCGGCAACGGCCGGCGTCATCGCCGAGCGGGAGGTGCCGCCATGGCAACGGAAGCGAACAAAGCCATCGTGCGCCGGTATTTCGAGGAGTTGTGGAACCACGGCGATTTGGCGTTCATCGACGAGTGCATGGGGCCGGACGTCGTGCACCCCTGGGGACATGCAACCCAGGCGTTGTGGAGAGAAGCGGTCGCGGCGTGGCGCACCGCCTTCCCCGACTTTCGGTACCACGTGGACGAGCTCATCGCCGAGGGCGACACGGTGGCGGCCAACACCCGCTTCACCGCCACGCATCAGGGGGTCTACCACCTCGGAAAGACGGGGCCGTGGCCGCCGACCGGCAAGGCCATCGAGTTTCGGGAGATGATCTTCTTTCACCTGGCCGACGGCAAGATCGTCGGACACTGGGAGGTCTGGGACGCGACTGCCTTCGACCGGCAGCTCGGGCGGGACAAACCGCAGGCGACCACCACGACTTAACCAAGACGTCGCGTTCGGGTGCTTTGATTCCTCGCGCTGCGGATGAGGGCGCCGGTCCGTGCCAAGGAATAGCACTCAGGCCGGCGAATCCGCGAATTCGGCGATGGCCGCGGCGTGCTCCGCCTTAGAGATCGCGACGATCGGGACCACGGCGCGAGGATCGCCGCAGCGCTCGGTGACGTGCAGGGCGAAGGCCGCGCGCCTCTCTCGCAAAGGCCGATCAGCGCCAAATGCGGCAGGAGCGGCCAATCCTCATTCCGACCTGCGCCATTGCCTGAGCCGCCGGTCTCGGTGGTGCCGAGACCGGTTCGGCCGCCGTAGGCCACCCGTTAGTGGCAGGAGTCACTTCCAGAGTCGGTGAAGCTCGCGCCGGCAACGGGGATGAACTTCCAGTCATAGCTGCCGTCGTGGAGCGTCAACTGGAGCACCCCATAGGTGTCGGCATTCCGCACCTGGCTCGTTGCGAGGGCGG
>JBJMMD010000043.1:0-39508 GCA_045804965.1 Thermomicrobiales bacterium
CTTCTTGCTCCAGCGCTATTTCATCCGTGGCGTCGTCTTGTCGGGCATGAAGGGGTAGGCATGGTATGCCAAGGTTCATCCTGAGCGCTCACCCTCCCGTCATCCTGAGCGAAGTCGAAGGATCTGCGCTCTCTGACACTCAATTGTGGGCAAGGACAGATTCCTCGACAGGCCCGGAATGACGATGGAAGTGGCGCCCTGAATGACCATAACATACGCGCCAAGACACGTACGTTGAGTTGATTTCGGTTCAGAGGGAGCCCACAAATGCAGGCAGTCGGTCGGACATCGCCACTCGTCGTCGATACATCGCAGAGTCCGTACGCCAAGCTGCGCCCGCTGCCGACCACGGCCGTGACCTTTCGCGATGGCTTCTGGGAACGGCGGCGGCACGCGGTGGGCGAAGTCATGCTGCTCGCCCAATACGAGAAGCTAGAAACGACCGGACGTCTCGCCAACTTCCGCCGGACCGCGGCTGGAGAAACCGGCGGGTTCGAAGGTCTCTACTTCAACGATACCGACGTCTATAAATGGCTGGAAGCGGCTGGTTGGATCCTCGCAATCGACGACGATCCAGTCCTCGACGAGCTCGTCGATCGGGTCATCGCCGAAGTCGCCGCCGCCCAACAAGCGGACGGCTACCTCGACAACTTCTACACGCTGGGCGGACTCGACAAAAAGTGGACCGAGCTTGTCCGCACCCACGAGCTATACTGCGCTGGCCACCTCATCCAGGCGGCTGTTGCCCACCATCGGGCCACCGGCAAGACGAATCTGCTCGGAATTGCACGCCGGTTCGCCGACAACATTTGCGACACGCTCGGTCCGGCCGAATCCGGGAAAAAACCAGGAACAGACGGTCACGAAGAGATCGAAATGGCGCTCGTCGAGCTGGCTCGCGTTACCGGCGAGCAGCGCTACTTCGACCAGGCGGTGTATTTTCTCGACGCCCGAGGACACGGCCTGGCGGGTGGCGACGAATACCACCAGGATCATCAGTCGTTCCGCGAACTCGATGAGATCGTCGGGCACGCGGTGCGCGCGGTCTATCTCAATGCCGGCGCGGCCGACATCTATGCCGAAACCGGTGATGCCGCAATTCTGGCCGCCCTGGAGCGTCTCTGGCAAAGCATGACGACGCGCAGGATGTACGTGACCGGCGGTATCGGTTCGCGGTACGAGGGCGAGGCGTTTGGCATCGACTACGAGTTACCGAACGCGCGCGCTTACGCCGAAACCTGCGCCGCAATCGGCTCCGTGATGTGGAATTGGCGGATGCTGCTCCTCACCGGCGACGCCAAATACGCCGATCTCATGGAGCGCACGCTCTACAACGCGGTCATCTGCGGCATTTCGATTGACAACCTGACCTACCTCTACGAAAACCCGCTCTCAGACGACGGCAGCAAACGCCGGGAAGCGTGGTTCTACTGCTCCTGCTGCCCGCCGAATGTCGCCCGCACGTTTGCGTCGCTCCCCGGCTACGTCGCGACCACATCGGACGAAGGGATTTGGGTCCACCTTTACGGCGAAAGCGACATCACCGTCGAACTGCCCGGCGATCGAACCGTGCGCCTGTCGCAACAGACGCGCTATCCCTGGGATGGGCGGGTCGAGATCACGGTCGACGGCGAAGCGGACTTCACCCTCTATCTCCGCATCCCTGGCTGGTGCATCCATGGCGCCACGCTGGAAGTGAACGGTGAACCGAGCCACGAAGAACTCACGCCGGGCAGCTATGTCGCGCTTGAGCGAAGATGGAAGACTGGCGATACCGTCCGGCTCAATCTCTTAATGAGCGTCCGTCTCGTCGAAGCGCATCCCCATGTCGCCGAAAACCTTGGCAAGGTGGCGGTCTTCCGCGGACCAATCCTCTATTGCGCCGAGCAAGCCGACAACCCCGGCATCGACCCCAGGGACGTGGCGATCAAGCCGAACACCGTGTTCAACGCGGAGCACATGCCGGAGCTGCTCTTCGGCGTCACCGTCCTCAGTACGACCGGCCTCGTCGAACGCGTCGAACCATCTTGGCGCGACCAACTCTACCGGCCGGCCGGGACAGGGGCGCAACGTACCGCGGCGGACACCTTCCAACTCACGCTGATTCCCTATTTCGCCTGGGGCAATCGCGCACACGGTCCCATGGAGGTCTGGCTGCGCGGGTTCTAGACGTTCCTCACAGGGGCGGACGGCGTCCGCCCTATATTCGGTCGTGTCCAACCAAGTTGCGTGATGGGTGAGGAGCCTCTTAATGGGTAAGGTTGGTCTTAATAGGAAGCCTTGATCAACTTCTTGAGCGTCTTTTCCGGGTTGGGAAGATCACTGTTTCGTATTTGTTCTGCGGTTTCGTCAAGAGGATAGGGGAGCTTGCGCATTTCGACCGCCCACGACTTGGCGGCTTCATTCCAGGTAAAGATGCCGTATTTGCAACGCAGATCGCCGTCCTTGGGATTGCCGACGGCGGAAACGTCGGCCAGCAGCATCCCGTGTACGGGCCGCGTGTAATTGATGTGCACGTGGCCAAACGCCATCACTGCCGCGCGCTCGTCGCCGATCATCGCCAGCAAATCCTGGTCGCTCCAATCAGGGTGGAGCTGTCCCATCAGGTCATGTGGATTCGCGTGGAAGGCGAGGAGATCGTGCTCAGGCGAGTTTCCGCCGGGCGGCGTGATTCGGCGCAAGAAGTCGAGCAAGGCGAGGTACGCCGCACCATCCTCGCCGATCTGGCGGAGCGTGAAGTTCGCCGAACCGTTGGCGGTCGACTCCGCTTCCTCCACCAAATCCGCATCGGTGTTCCCCTCGAGGACGGTGAAATCGCGCTCGCGGAGCATGTCGAGGACTTCGGCCGGGGCGGGTCCGACCTCGCAGAGATCACCGCCGACAATGACTTCGTCGAAGGGCCCGTGAGCATCGAGATCGTGCAACACCGTCTGCAATGCGAGGCTGAACCCATGAATGTCGGTCATCACCGCAACGCGCATGTGCCCCGCTCCTCTTCGCTCGCGCTAATCTCCCAGTCGCCAACGAACAGTGCGCAGACGGACAAGTCCTGCCCTGCCTCGTTGGGCACTCTTGCTCATCGCCAGCGATTCGACGACAGATCGAGCCACGGCGCCAGCTCGCGCCGTGAGCGGCTCGTCGCCGGCGACTTCCGCATCTTCCGCGCCAACCTCACGGGGCTCGTCGCGCTCGGGCGTTGGTTCGGGAGGCGCAGTTTTGGATGCTTCTGAGAGTGACCCCTGGAGAACCTGCGGATAGGCTTGCAGACTGGCCGTCAACGCGATGAGTTGATCTTGCAGCGCCAGCGTGCGCTCAAGCGATGCACCAAGTTGTCCCGCCAATTGAAACCGCTGGTCTTCGAGCGAAGTGATTCTCGCTTGCTGTTCACGCACCAGCCGGATCAGATCCGTCACCTCGTCGCTCGTGGCGACCGTCGCTAGCTCTCCGGACAGCAAGCCGGCTTCGACCAGCGCGGATTCAGTGAGCCGGACCTTCGCGGCGCGGCCCGATCCCACCATACGAACCGCTACGTCGCCCCGAGTCACGCGCGCGCGTAAAACCTTCCGCCGGAAACCCGTCAACTTGGCGGCTTCCCGCAATGTCAGCAACCGTTGCGTTCTCATCCGCTCGACCTGCTCGCCAAATCCTCGCTCCATGCCCGAAACCGGCGCGATCATAGCACCTTGTATCGCACCCGCTCGCGCGAGCGCGTTTGCCCGTTGACGATGGCTTCGGCGCCGGTCATGATGCTCGCACATGAACAACGGATCGCGCCCAAAAAGACAAATGCAATCTTTCAAGGGCAAGCTGAACGTGAACGATCGACGATGATGCAGGCGACCAGGACGTCGAACGCCATTCCGATCCCGCTGACGCCGTTGATCGATCGCGAGCGTGAGCTTGACGAAGCCTGCGCGATGCTTCGCCGCGACGATATCGGCTCGTCACCCTCACCGGACCGGGCGGCACCGGCAAAACTCGGCTCAGTCTCGAAATCGCCCACCAAATGCTCGCCGAGTACGCCGGCCACGTCTACTTCGTCAATCTCGCGGCGGTGATCGATCCCGCGCTCGTATTGACGGAGGTCGCGCAGGCACTCGGCATTCGCGAAGAGGGCGACCAGCCACTCGACGCGCGCCTCAACACTTTGCTCGCAGACAAGCAGGTGCTGCTCGTTCTCGATAACATCGCGAGAAGATCGAGAAAACGCTCACCTCGTTGCGAGCGCAGATGAGCGCGAATGAGTTCCACGCCGCTTGGGAAGCGGGAGGGAGCATGACCCCCGAGACTGCGATCGCCGTCATCGACGAGAGCGCCGGTGAAATTGCCGCGGCGATGGAGCTAGGCGGCGCCAAAGTGGTCGACGCGAGCGGTCTCGGCTTTACATTGACGCAACGCGACGCGAGGTGGAGGTGTTGCAATTGCTCGTCGAGGGCCGGTCCGACAAGGAAATCGGCGAGGCTCTCTACATCAGCCATCGCACCGCGACGACCCACGTCACCAACATTCTCAACAAGTTCGGCGTCAACTCTCGCACCGCCGCCGCCGCAATCGCCGTCCGCCAGGGGCTGGTTTAGCTCCAACGCTTGCCTCACGCTGCTCTCCGGGCATCCCTCGCCCTTCCTATGGAGAGAGAATGAACCCAGCCGCAGACCCCTCTCCCGCGTGCGGGAGAGGGGATGAGGAAACCTTACGCCGGTTTGATGTTTTGGTTCTGGCGGAAGAGGTTGTTCGGGTCCCAAGTGCGCTTGATTTCGGCCAGACGAGGATAGTTGTCGCGGTAGCTGGCCTTAATCCGGTCCTGCCCCTCATCCATGAGGAAGTTGACATAATTCCCACCTGCCGAATAGGGATGGAGAGCGTCCCAGTAGTTCCGCACCCAGGAAGTGTGGGCCGGCATGTTCGTCGGATCGGTATCAATGCCGACGATGATGTGAACGAACTTGGCGTCCCGATAGCCGTATGCGGTGTCGCCATTCCCTTTTTCTTGCACAGCGCCATTGACTGGATAAATGTGCATGAGCGAGAGGAAATTCGGCACCTGGGGTCCATATTCGTTGTGAATCGCGATCGCAGCGTCCGAAATCTCGCGGTCGAAATCGGCCTTCCAATAGTGCTGGAGACCAAACGGCAGCAATGCGTCGAACATCGAGTTGAGCGCGGGGAAGGGGATCGGTCCGCAGAGATCGAGCGCGACTGGGCCAGCCGCGCGAACCGCCCGCATTGCTTCTTCACCCTTCTCCACCGGGCCGGTGTAGCACATAACCAGCGCACAAGCGGTCACGCCGTGAAGATGCTCGGGCACGAACGGCGCCGGGGGCGCGATGTGGTAGCCGAAGAAGCCA
Organism: Thermomicrobiales bacterium; assembly: GCA_045804965.1. Taxonomy (GTDB): domain Bacteria; phylum Chloroflexota; class Chloroflexia; order Thermomicrobiales; family UBA6265; genus CAVTUU01. The sequence goes on from JBJMMD010000043.1 coordinate 5,346, forward strand.
CTCATCTCCGGCGGGGCAGTCTCAATGAACTCACGAAAGAACGCAAGGATCTCGGGTCCCTTGTCAACGGGGAAGAAGATTGGTCCGCCGTAGACCATGCCAACCGGATGGAGCTTGAACTCCCACGAGGTGACGACGCCGAAGTTTCCGCCGCCGCCGCGAATTGCCCAGAAAAGATCGGGGTTTTCGTTTTCGCTGGCGGTAACAAACCTGCCATCAGCGGTAACGAGGTCGGCCGAGATCACATTGTCAGAGCTCAATCCATACTGGCGAGTGAGATATCCGACCCCACCGCCCAAGGTCAAGCCCGAAACGCCGGTTGTCGAGATAATCCCGCCCGGCGCGGCCAACCCAAACGGATGCGCTGCGTGGTCAAAGTCGCCCCAGGTCGCACCGCCCATCACCCGAGCGGTCTTCTTCTTTGGATCGACGAAGACATTCTTCATCGCGGAAAGATCGATGACAAGACCGTCGTCGTTCGTGCTAAACCCGACGACGTTGTGCCCGCCGCCGCGAATCGACGGGTAAATCCCTTGTTCACGGGCGAAGGTCACGGCGGTGATGACGTCCGCGGCATCCGCGGCTTGGACAATCGCCCGCGGCCGGCGGTCGATCATTGCGTTATACACATGCCGCGCCGCTTCGTACTGATCATCGCCGGGTTGAATGGTGGCGCCCCGAACGCTGGACGCGAGTGACGAAATTTGATCATCCGTCAGCGTCGATGAAGTCTGTTCTTGAACAGTTGCCATAGTTTCTCTCCTGGCTGTCTATGGGGCTAGATAGCTGACCAATACGCCTCCCAATTGGCGACCATGAAGAAACTACGCTCAACCGAGAACCCTCACATCGGCAGAACTACCCAATCATTCGCGAGTCACAAGCAGCGGAGGAAAGTGCGCAGTTCTACGCAGGCATCAATTCCCTTACGTCAGACCATGTTCGACGGCGAAGCGAGTTGCGGCCGAGCGTGTAGAGACATCGAGCTTGTTGTAGATCGACTGCAGATGCTGACTAACCGTGCGCGGACTGATGTAGAGCCGCTCAGCGACTCCTGCATCCGTCAAGCCGGACGCGACTAATCTCAGGACTTCGACTTCGCGTTGGGTCAACTTCGCGGGCATAGGCGCCGCAACGCCAGAGGCGTTCGCAATACGTGTCTGAAGTTCGTCGACCCGAGTAATCGTCGGCATGGCGCCGAGAGGGAGGCAGATGTCTCGCGCCTCTTGAGCACGGGTCCGTGCTGCGACGACATTACCCGTCTCGAACGCCATTTCTGCCATTGCCAGTAGCGTCAGCGCTCGTTCGAACGGGGCGATGCACGCATCCGCCAGATTGAGAGCAGCGGTCAAATGGTCGTCTGCCGAGCGCAAGTCCTTCGCTTCGATTTCGCATTCGGCAAGCGTGCGCAAAGCTTCAAGGAGCGCGAGTGGCTGCCGCGGGGTCTCGGCCGTCATCACCGCCCGTTTTGCACAGGCAATCGCCTGATCCACAGAGCGATTGACAAGATGGAATCGCGCCCATAGCGCTTGATTTTCGGCTCTACCGATCACACTGTTATTCCAACTCAGCCAGCGATCATTCGCCTCGAGCCACGGTCGCGCACCGGAGAGATTTCCTTGGTCGAGCTCGATCGAGGCGGCCAGCCGCAGCATGAGGAGACCTTCGACAAAGACCATCCCGCCGGGCTCGGTCGTCGAACCCTGCGGCAGCCCGTATCTGATGTAAATCCTGGCGTGGTCGGGCTCTCCTTGATACCGCGCAAGCGGCGCGAGCGATGAATGGACTTCGCGCCGAAGGACATAATTGCCGTGGTGCTCGGTGTCATTCGCGATTTCTCGGAGTTTGTCCCATCGCCCCTCAAGGAGATGGATTCCGAGCCACGGACGTTTGGGCGACAGACCTGGTGAAATCGCTCCACTCGCTCGGCGCAGCGCGTCTTCCCCGTTCGCCGCCAACTGCCGGCGCGCCTCGATATTTGTTGTGTCAAAGACCATGACTGCGTCGCGCAGTTCCTCAAGGTACGTGAAAGCGATGCAGGCGAAATGCTCGTTAAGACCGTAGTGGTGCCTGGCAAGCGCGAACTGCTGCCGCGATCGATCCAGTTCGCCTAGTGAAGCGGCCGTGATGCCCATGCCGTGATGCGCATGGCCGGTCGAATTGCGCACCAATCCGCCCATCTCGGCCAATTCATCAACAGCCGCAATGAATCGGTAACCCTCTATCTCGGCCACGGCGATGTAACCCGCGACACCCTTGAACCAGGGCATCCCACCACGGCGATGGTGAATGCCCCTGGCAAGCAGCTCATCCGACCCGGCGACGATCGCGCTATCTTCTTCGGTGTCAGACGAGGGAAGCGAATCGGCCATCCAAGAAATCGAAGAGTTTTGGTGCGCGAGTCCGGTGCTCGGCAAGGTTTCAAGTTCTTCGATCCCAGCAACGAAATCGAGCAGACCAGAGCGGAAATTGTCGGAATAGAGGCCCAACAATCCTCGGGAATAGACCGCGTCTGCAGCGAGGATGTCGTCACCGGCAATCCGCGCTAAGCGCTCTGCCTCGATCATCCCGTCAATCGCTCCGGCTGCGTTCGCGAATCGCTGCAGCCGACCACACCGGAAGAGCAGTAGCGCCCGCGTTTCTTCCTGGCCCGGTAAGTTATGTAAGAGATCGGCAGCCGCGGAGAATCGCTCGACCGCAGTGATCCATGCATAGGCACGTTGGGCGCGTTCGCCTGACCGTATGAGCCATTCGACGGTGCGATCATCACCCGCTTCGCGAAAGTGGTGAGCAACACTGTCGGGATTACTTGCCGAGTCGAGCGCGAGCGCCTCGCCAACCAGACGATGCCATTCGCGGCGACGCGGCGGGAGCACGCTGTCGTAGAGGGCCTCGCGGGTCAGCGCGTGCACGAATCGGACACGGGTGCCATCCCGTGTGGCTTCGAGCAAATTGGCGTCAACCGCTCGCTCGACAATCGTCAACAGCTGATCCGGCTCAATCTTTGAAACGGTGGACCAGAGCGCGAGCGGCGCTTCCTGGCCAATGATCGACGCCATGGCGAGCGGTTGCCGCATCTCCTCACCGAGCCTGGCGACGCGGCCATCGATGACTTGCTGCAAGAGCGGCGGTATGAAGATGTGATCGAGTTGGGCAAGCGCCCACGTGCCGTCGTTTCGGTAGAGGAGACCCTCCTCCTCCAACGTCCGCAGTAGCTCAACGGCGAAAAAAGGATTCCCATCTGCATGATGCGCGAGATAGTCAACCAGCCGAGCGTGATCTTCTTCACTCAATTGCCAGCGTAAGGAAATGAGCTCATCGAAATCGCTTGCGGGGAGACGATGCAGATCAATTCGCCGCCCCTCGGCATCGCGAACCAACCCGGGAAGTTGATGATAGAACGGATGCCGCCTCGTCAGCTCATCGACACGGTAGGTGACCACGGTCAAGATCGGCGCCGTGCCGAGGCGAGAAACGATCGACCGCAACAGATCGAGACTCGCCGGATCCGCCCAGTGCAAATCTTCGATTACGATGACCGTGGGCTGTACCTCGGCCACCGCGGAGAGAAAGGCGCGGACCTGCTCAAAAAGCTCCGTTTGGCTGTCGATTTCGTCAATCTTGCCGGCGAGCAGCGCATCGGGAAGTGGGGGCAGATCGCCGTCCGGCCGGTAATGCGACGCGAGATCAAGCCACGGACCATAGGGTGGGGTAGCGGTCAAATCGAAGCAATGCCCCACCAGAACCGTCAACTGCTCGGCAAGGGCCTCGCGGCACAACTCACGCGCGAGCGTTGTCTTGCCGATTCCCGCCTCGCCGCCGATGAGGACGAGCCGTCCATTCCCGCTGCGCGCCCGTTCAAGCTCTTCGCGTAACTGAGCACGCTCAGCGTCTCGTCCCACGAGTGGAGGCGAGATGTCACTCAGCCGGACGGACTGCGAAAGACCAGGCGACAAACGTCACCTCGCGAGCGAGAGTGCGACGATCCTACAGGTAGGTCAGCGCCATCATACCGCACGGCGTGGGCATCCCGTACCGGCACCCACCTTCACTCAGCCCGATTCCACAGCCGTTGTGATGGAATCCGCAGGGCGCGGTTGAATTTGCTCGACGCGTTTTCCCAAGCGATGGTCGCCGTCAATTCGACGATCGCGTCGTCGTCGAGCATTGTGCGCAAGCGCGCGAACTGCTCGTCCTCGACCTCTCGACCTGTCACGGTCATCGCGTCGGCGTAGGCGAGCGCCGCGCGCTCCAGGTCGGTAAAGAGCGGACTCGAGGCATAGTCAGGCAAGGCGACGATCTTTTCGTCCGAGATGCCCTCTGCGCTGCCCACGGCAGCGTTCAGGTCTTGTCAGAATTCACACCGGTTGAGCGAAGCCACTCGGATGTTGATCAATGCGACCAGTTTCGAATAAAGCAGCCCGGATTGATCGAGCCCAGTCCACATCGCCCGCGCCCCGCGAAAAATCGACGGTCGCCGGGCGTAAACCAGATGGTTCGCCAGCGGCGCGCCCCATTTCCGCTCCTGCGCATCCAGCGTGGCCGCAATCGGCCCCTCCGCCTCCTCGCGCTTGATGCCTTCAATCCGCGCCATGCCCATCTCTCCTCACCGTAATTGCACACCAGCACCGAACCACGATAGCGTCCCGCGCGGGCGACTGCTATGCTCCCGTCCCCGAATCAATGCGAGCGCACAATGAGACAAAGAAGACAGGAAAGGCCATGGGCGCTGAGCGTCAACGAATTCGTTCCGGGTCGCCATTCGAGGAGACGATTGGCTTCAGCCGCGCGATGCGGGTCGGTGATCGCATCCTTGTCTCCGGCACCGCGCCGATCTGGTCCGATGGTTCCTGCGATCCTGATCCGGAAGCGCAGGCCCGCCGCTGCCTTGAAATTATTTTCACCGCGTTGCGAGATGCGGGCGCCGGCCCTGAACATGTCGTCCGCACCCGCGTGTTCGTTACCGACGCCTCGTACGCCGACGCAGTCGGCCGAGCACATGGGGCAACTTTTGCCAAAGTCCGGCCGGCGGCGACCATGATTGTCGTCGCCGGACTGCTCGATCCGCGCTGGAAGGTCGAAATCGAGGCCGAGGCGATCATCGAAAGCTCGCGATTGCGCGGCACTTTGGCCGCTGCCATGCTCCCGGCCGCGACGTCGTTTGTGTCCTGGGCGCCCACTCACTCGTCATGCTGAGCGGAGCGAAGAATCTCATCCTCGCATTCCGACGCTTTGAGAGAATGAGATGTTTCGCAAGTCCAGCACGACGAAGAAGGAGTTTCCATGACCGAGTTCCGGGCGACGATCTGCCTGAGCTTTGATTTTGACGCGATCTCAATTTGGATTGGGCCGATGGCGGCGAAATCGCCGAGCATGATCTCGCGCGGCGAGTTCGGCGTCCTCGGCGTCGAGCGCATCCTGCGCCTGCTCGATAAAAGGGGGATCAAAGCGACGTTCTTCATCCCCGGCCACACCGTCGACACGTATCCCGACAGCGTCCGCGCCATCGTCGCCGCCGGTCACGAGGTCGGTCACCACGGCTATCTCCATGAAAATCCCGTCGCGCTCCCCTCGAAAGACGCCGAGCGGGCCGTAATGGAGCGCGGATTGGACGCGCTCGACCGGGTCGGCGGTGTTCGCCCGACTGGCTACCGCTCGCCCGCCTGGGACAACAGCCCGCACACCATCGATCTCTTGCTGGAATACGGATTCCGCTACGAAAGCTCGCTGATGGCCGCCGATTACTGTCCCCATTGGTGCCGCACTGGCGACGTCATTCACCCAGACGGCCGGTACGAATTCGGCCCGCTGGTCGATCTCGTCGAAATGCCGGTGAGCTGGATGCTCGACGATTTCCCGCACTTTGAATACATCCGCCTCGAAAACCGGCTTGCCCCGGGTCTCTCCGCGGCGTCGAAGGTGGAAGAAATCTGGCGCGACGAATTCACGTACATGTACGCCGAAGCCCCGGGCGGTGTGTTGACCATCACCATGCACCCCCAAGTCATTGGCCGCGGTCACCGCATGCTCATGCTCGAACGCGTGCTTGACTTCTATGGTGGGCATGAAGGCGTTGCGTTCACGACGCTTGGTGAGGCGGCGGAGGGGGCAAGAGGGCGGTTGGGAGAAGGTTCTCTGGGTTGAAACCCTAGGGCTCACAGCAGAAAGACTCTCCCAGGCTGAACACCGGGTCTGCTATGGACGGACCCGTGCTCAGTCCCGGATTGGCTTTCTCGTGTCAGCGGGGAAGGGTCATTTTGAACCCGGCGTCGCGGCGGCGCCGTGCAGGCGTGAGTAACGTCGAGCGTTCCACACTTTGGCAATCGTACGGTTGACAGGGTTGGCCCCATGACTATCATTAGGGAAGGAAGAAACGTGCGGTGTGTGAGCGAGAGTTCCGCCGCGTTGCTCGTCACGCGCTTGGTTGGCGCAGAGGATTGAAACAGGATGATTACGATTACCCCTGAGGCGGTAACCCAGCTCAAGACCTTCTTGGACGAGCAAGGGACGCCCGAACATGGATTGCGCGTATTCGTCGCGCCGGGCGGCTGCTCGGGCTTGCAATATGGCATGACCATCGAGGAAAGCGCCGAGGACGGCGATGAAATCGTCGAGAGCGACGGCGTGCGCCTGCTCATCGACAATTTCAGCGCGATGTACCTCAAAGGTGCAGAAGTCGACTATGTGAACTCGCTGATGGGCGGTGGATTTACCGTCCGCAATCCAAACGCCGTCGCGTCCTGTGCCTGCGGCCATTCGTTCGACACCGGCGGCAACGCCCCCACCTCACAGGGTTGCGGCTGCGGTCACTAATTGACTAGAAAAAGCATCGGGTTAACAATAACGACGGCGGGATAGATCCGCCGTCGTTTACTTTGCGTATATTTCTATGGCTGAATCAGGCTGCGAACCGCAGGATGTCGAGTGCGGAACGCATGCACGAACAGTCGAAGGTTCGTAGGCACGAATCTTATGGTATCCTCGTCAAGTTGCGCTGCGACGCTTTGGCTGGGCGTCCATTTTGCGCGTGAGCGTATCCTAGACAACCGTTTTCTTTCCGCACGCTGGTATGATCAGCGGGGGATTTCTCTTCGATTGGCGATTTGTCGTACTCTCGGACGCATCCCGCATCCCGCACAACTGCCGATTGAAGATGAACGTACTGACACGGATGTTCGCTCCGCAAAACGTTTTGTCGAAGCTCGCCGACTGCTCGTGGTAGAAGCGTGGCTCGGGATCCGGCCGGATCATCGCATCCAAATCGCGACCGCGAACCCTGATTGACCGATCTGTTCTATCCAGGAGCCTTTGATTCATGACCGATCCGCTGCAGACCTATGATGTCGGGAAGATCGATGAACTCGTCGCCGAGGGCGTTCATGGCGACGAAAAAGTCGAGATGCCCGAGGAGATTCAGACCCAGCTCGCCGGTGAAATCGAACCGGAAGTCGACCTCGAGCGGGATCTCGACGTCCTCCAGCGGCTTGACCCGAACTTCATCAACGATCCCGTTCGTCTCTATCTTCGTGAGATTGCCGAAACGCCGTTGCTTACGCACGCCCAAGAGATCGATCTTGCCCAGCGCGTGGAGGCCGGCGAGCTTGCGGCAACACAGTTGTTTGTGCGCGCCAATCTTCGTCTCGTCGTTTCAATCGCGAAGCGCTATGTCAATCGCGGTCTGACTCTGCTCGACCTCATTCAAGAGGGCAACATCGGGCTGATGCGGGCCGTGCAGAAATACGATTGGCGCAAGGGCTTCCGCTTTAGCACGTATGCGACCTGGTGGATTCGCCAGGCGATTACCCGCGCCATCGCCGACCAGAGCCGAACCATTCGACTTCCGGTCCATATGGGCGACTCAATTTCGCGTTATCGCAAGACCTTGAACCTGCTCGCACAAGAGCTCGGCCGCCAGCCGACCCCGGAAGAAGTCGCGGAGGCAATGAGCGTCCAACCTGAGAAGATTCATCAGATTGTGCAGGCGGCGCAACGCACGATTTCGCTGGAAACCCCGATCGGGAGCGAGGACGAAACGAGTCTGGGCGATCTCATCGCCGACGAGGTTTCGGAAACACCGTATGAGGCCGCCAGCGAGTCGATGCTCAAGCGCGACGTCAACGCAGCACTCGATACGCTTTCGCCTCGCGAGAAGCTGGTGCTCCAGCTTCGCTTCGGACTCGGTAACGGGCATCAGCACACGCTGGCCGAAGTGGGCGAGCAGCTCCAAATCAGCCGCGAGCGCGTCCGCCAAATCGAAAACGAGGCCCTACAAAAGCTGCGCCGCCTCGACGGCGAGCGCCTCTTCGCCTATCACCAAGAGCTGTAGGGAACTTCCCTCACCGCCTACCCCTCTCCCGTGCGTGGGAGAGGGCAGTTTTTGTCCGTGGGTCGCGATTCCCCAACCCGAAGCCAGAGGCTGATCTCGACGTAGTCTCTCCAAGGCTGAGTTCGGACTGCAATGGAATTGCACGATCTCGGTCTCAGCCCCCGAAGGAGGGCTACGTAGGTTTAGCACGGTCCCTTTAGGGCCGTGTTCGCGGCGTTACCGCGTTGTGTTTCGAGATAGGACCGATTCGCCCCTTCTTCCCACCTGCGGCATACTAGGAAGCACAAACGTGCTGTTGTGACGCCGAAATCAATTCAGCAATCGCTCAGCCGCTCGCGCCTATGGATGATGACCCTACGACGATCCTGTTAAAGCTCGGGGCAGTCCTGCTTTTGGTCCTGCTCAACGGGTTCTTCGTTGCGGCCGAATTTGCCCTCGTCAGCGTTCGCTCCACCCGTATCGACCAACTCATTGACCAAGGCAACCGCATGGCGCGGCTGGTCAAGCGCGCCCAGCGGGACCCGAACCGGTTCATCTCTGCGGCCCAGGTCGGGATTACGATGGCGAGTCTCGGCCTCGGCTGGATCGCGGAGCCGGCCCTTGCCACGATCATCAACCCACCGCTGGAGCGGCTCATTGGCCATGATGCCCGGATCTCGTCCCATATCATCGCCGGCGTGCTCGCCTATTTCCTGATTACCCTGTTGCACATCGTCCTCGGCGAGCAAGTGCCGAAGATGATCGCGCTGCAAAGGTCGGAAGCCACCATCCTCGCCACCGCGGGACCGGTCAGCTGGATCTCGATTCCTTTCCGGCCGCTAATCGCGTTGCTCTATTGGCTCACGGCGGTCGTCCTCAACGTCCTCGGGTTGACCTGGCAAGGGGAGCACAGCCTCGTCTACTCCGAGGACGAGCTCAAGATGCTCGTCACCGCCAGCCACGAAAAAGGTTATCTCGAAGAAAGTGAGCAGGACCTAATTGTTCGTGTCTTCGGGTTTGCCGACGTGGAAGCCGAGGAAGTGATGGTTCCGCGCACGGAAATCATCGCAATCCCGGCCGCGGCAACACTGCAAGAGGCGACCCACATCATCGCGAGCACCGGTCACGCTCGCTACCCCGTCTTCAACGAGAACCTCGACGACATTATCGGCGTATTCCATACCAAGGACTTGTACAAGCTTCTCGAGCGGAACGCGCTCAAGCAGTTCAACCTCCGGCGCATGGTGCGGGCGCCGCTGATGGTCCCCGGCACGCTACCCATCGACGATCTGATGGCCTCGATGAAGCGGCAACGCACGCACGTCGCGATCGTGGTCGACGAATATGGCGGCACAAGTGGTATGGTCACGCTCGAAGACATTCTCGAACGGATTGTCGGCGAGATCCACGATGAGTTCGAAACCGGCGCCGAAGATGTCCAAACCCTCGCCAACGGCGAAGCCAGGATCAGCGGATTGCTCACCATCGACGAGGTCAACGAGCGTTTCGGACTCAAGATCGACGACCCGATCTACAACACCATCGGCGGTTACGTCTTCGGCCAGCTCGGCCGCCGCCCGGAAATCGGCGACGAAATCCACTTCGACAGTCACATCCTTCGCGTAGAGGCGCTCGACGGTCTCCGCATCGACCGCCTGCACTTGATTCCACTCGAGCCCCAACTGGAAGTCGACGAGCGTACGATCGAAGCCTCAATCGACACATAGGTACGTGACGGTATGCGGTGCGCGACATCTCAGTTTTTGTCGCATGCACGCTTGCGCACAATGTGTTGTATTGTGAGCGTCGTATGTTCGCAACGCATGCGTGCACGATTGGCGTAGAGCGCTTAGTACCCCGATGAAGGGGCGACTGGATGAAGGGCCGCCATCGTGTCTGCTGACCCGCTTTCTAACGTGAGTAATTTGGCGGCTCCGTTTCCGCGGAGCGTCGCCTTTTCCCGCTCGCAGGTAAATAACCCGGTGCCCATGACGACGCTCATTGGGCGCGCACGCGAGTTGGCGGAGATTCGCGCGTTGCTTGCGGATGAGAAAATTTGTCTCCTCACGCTCACCGGACCTGGTGGTATCGGAAAAACGCGTTTGGCGCTGCATCTCGCCGAGGAAGTTGCGGGACTCTTTCCCGATGGGCTGAGATTCGTTCCGCTTGCATCGGTATCGAATCCAGCTTTTGTCCTTTCTGAAGTTGCGCGTGCGTTCGATCTGCGAGACGGCGGCCCGGGCAGCGCGCTCGAACAGCTCTCTGGCCGGCTCGGCGATGCGCGTGCCCTCGTCGTCCTTGACAATTTCGAACAGGTCATCGCGGCCGCTTCAGACATCATGCGGCTACTTGATCTCTGTCCTCGATTGAAATTCCTTGTCACCAGCCGAGTGGCACTGCATATGCAAGGCGAGCAGGAATATCCCGTGCCCACGCTCGACGTGCCCGATGCGGCGGCTACGCTCTCCCTCGACGAGCTCGCCAATGTCGAAGCAGTGAAGCTTTTCGTCCATCGCGCGCAGACGGTGCGGCCACAGTTCGAGCTGACTGAAGAAAACGCCCCCGAGATCGCCGAGCTTTGCCGGCGTCTCGATGGATTGCCGCTCGCACTCGAACTTGCCGCCGCCAGAGTCAAGGTGCTGCCGCCGAGGGTCATGCTCGATCACCTTGACGCGAGGTTGCAAATTCTGACTGGTGGTCCGCGAAACGTTCCCGCCCGCTTGCAGACCATGCGGGCGGCGATTGATTGGAGCTACGAGCTTCTCCCATTCGCATTGAAGTGTCTCTTTCGCCGGCTGTCGATCTTTGCCGGAGGTTTTGACCTCGAAACCGCGGAGCGTGTCGCCTGGCCACCGCTGGCGCGGGACGAGGTTGCGAGTGCACAACAAGCTGAGCCCTACAGCGATCCCCTCGAAGCGATCGCGGGCTTGCTCGATCACAGCTTGATACGACTTTCAGATGAACGTGAAGCGGGCGATCGCTTTGTCATGCTCGAAACGATCCGCGAGTATGGTCTGGAACAACTAGCCGTCAACGGAGAGCTTGACGAAATGCACCAGCGCCATGCGCTTTGGTGTGATGAGCTGACCGACGCCGCAACGCCGTACCTCTGGGGAGCGGAAGGCAGTGTATGGCTCGAACGGCTGGCGATCGAGCATGACAACATCCGGTCAGCGCTCGCGTGGTTGGCTTCATCCGCCGGCGAAGTGGAACGAGCGCGGTCGCTCAGCATCGCGCATCACATGTGGTGGTTCTGGCGGGTTCGAGGTCACATCAGCGAAGGACGAAATTGGTTCGACCGGATCCTGGCCGGCTCCAGCACCCACGATTCCTTTGATCGCGCCCTGTCCACCCGCGCGGCAGGCGACCTTGCGTGGCTGCAAGGAGACTTTCAGCGTGCGGAGGAACTCGCCACCGAAAGTCTCACAATCGCCGAACTCACCGGAAACCCGATCGCGCTTGGCCAGGCGCATTATCTGCTTGGCCTCGTCACGACCGACCTGGAAACCGCGAAATCGCACATCGAACAGTCGAGAGCATATCTTTTACGCGAGCCCGAGATGCGCCGGTGGACGGTGTTGCCAACGATCACGCTCGGTGTGTTGGCACTCAACGCGGGCGATTTTTCGACGGCTCGTCTTCACTTGGAGGATGCTCACGAACACTGCCTCGCTACCGATTTTTCCTGGGGCTCGGCGTTGACGCATTCTTGTCTGAGCGAGCTCGCCCGCACCGAGAGTGACCATGAGCGTGCAACACGGCTTGGACGAGAGAGCCTCCAGCTTTGGTGGGTACATGAGGATCGCATCAATGCCGCGGCCGAATTGGCCGGTCTCGCGGACACCGCGCTCTGTTTGAAACAACACGATCGCGCGATTCGTTTGGCGGCTGCGGCCGATCAGCTCCGCGTGCGCCACGGCGCGAAGTCGCTGCCCGGGCCCGCGGCGACGCTGTCAGACAACGTGGAAAAGCTCCGAACAACGACCACGAGCGCCCAATTCGATCAGGAATGGGATGCGGGCAAAGCGCTCACTTTTGACCAACTGATCGATGAAGCGGACGCGTTGCTGGCCGCAGGGAAATCGCGGCGACCGGTGGTCGCCGCGCCGCCGCCCGCGTCAACAGGTGGACTTACGGCTCGTGAACTCGACGTGCTCAGGTTGCTGGCGAACGGACGCTCTACGGATGAAATCGCCGAGGATCTCGTGATTAGTCCGCGCACCGTCCTCGCGCACATCGCGCGAATTCTCGAAAAGTCCGGTGTCTCGTCGCGCGCGGCCGCAGTTGCCATTGCTTACCAAAGCGGCTGGGTTTAGCCCATCGACTTCCCAACGTGGCTTAACAAGGCGGTCTCCGCATAAGCGGAGACCGCCTTCATTTCCGTGTGACTCTCCTTACTCCGCAGGCGGCATGTTCCAGGTCGAGCGGAAGAAGTTCCGTGGTCGGGGTTCGTGAGCACTGCCGATACGAAACCGGTCAAGCAGTGCTCGCGAGCGGGCCTTCCAGTAGGGGCGCAAGGCTTGCGCCCGCGCGGTGAAGACCGTAGTTGCCACTGATACACCGAGTCTGCATGCGGTAGAGCGCGCAAGGCTTGCGCCCCTAAGACGCCACGTCCCCTGTAGTCCGACAATGAAGGTGGACCCCTGAAACTACTTCCCCGCGTACTCTAGCAGCGTCCTCACGCCGACGCCGGTCGCGCCTTTCGGCGTGTAGGCGCTGCTCTTTGTCGCGCGGGCCGAGCCGGCGATGTCGAGGTGCGCCCAGGGCAGTCCCTCGCAGAAGTGCTGCAAGAAAAGCGCAGCGGTGATGGCTCCGCCTTGTCGGCCACCCGTGTTCTTGATGTCGCCGACGTCGCCACGGATATTGTCTTCCAGCGCTTCGGTCAGCGGCATGCGCCAGAAGCGCTCGCCAGCCGCGGAGGCGGCGGTTTCGATCCGGGCAGCGAGGTCGTCGTCGTTCGAAAAGAGGGCGGTGGTGCCTTCGCCGAGCGCGACGACCGCTGCCCCGGTCAACGTGGCAAGATCAATCAGCTCCTGCGCGCCCTGGCGGGCGGTGAAGACGAGACCGTCTGCGAGAACGAGACGGCCCTCCGCGTCGGTGGAGAGGACCTCGATGGTGACGCCGTTGAGCGCGGTCAAGATGTCGCCCGGACGGAACGCATCGCCGGAGATCATGTTCTCAGCCGCGCAGATGACGCCGTGGACGATGTGCTGGCATCCGATGGCGCCGAGGCCGGACATGGCGCCGAGCACCGCTGCCCCACCGGCCATGTCGGTTTTCATGTCGAGCATGCCTTCGTACGGTTTGATCGAGTAGCCGCCTGTGTCGAAGGTAATGCACTTGCCGACGAATCCGAGCTGACGACTGTCACTGGTTGCGCCCTCAGGGCGGTAGGTGAGGTGGATCAGGCGGGGTTCGTTTGAGCTTCCCTTGCCCACGGCGGTGATCGCGCCCATGCCGAGCTTTTCCATGTCCGGCGGACCGAGCACCGTGATGTCAAGCCCTTCCTCTTGGGCGACGCGGCGGGCATGTTCGGCCATCGCTTCTGGATTGAGCACGCTCGCGGGTTCGCCGACGAGATCGCGGGCCAGAGAGACCGCGTTCGCGATCGCCTGCGCACGCGCCAGTGCCGCATCGCTGTCGGCGACATCGCCGATGAACGTGAGCGTCGCAACTTGGCGCGGGGCGGGATCGTCCTTGCGGGCCGCACCGTAATATTTGGTGAAGCGGTAAGTGGCGAGCTCTGCGCCTTCGGCCGCGGACGCGAGCACGGCATCGCTTGTCAGCCCATTGCTGACGGCGGGCAACGCGGCAACGACGGTCGAAGCGCCGGCGTCGCGGGCCGCGGTCGCGGCCGCGCCATAAGCTCGCCGGATCGCCTCGCCATTGATCCCATCTTCTCCGCCTAAGCCGGTGAGGACAATGCGGCGCGTGGACGTTTTGCCGAGGGTGGGAACGACAAGGGTCGCCCCACGCTTGCCGGTGAAACGGGCATCGCTGGCGAGCTTCGCCAGCTCACCGCCGAGCGTGGCATCGATCTCCGTCGCCAGGCCGGCGAGGTTCACCGCGCCATTCGCTCCAGTGACTGGGACGATCAGCGCGTCCGCGGATTCTGCGAGGGGATTTCCGGTTCGAACTGAAACGTTCACCGAGGTGCTGCTCCCTGTGCTTGTCTCCGAACGGGCGGCCGGGGACCGCTCGCTTCACGATGGAGCAGATTGTCGCACGAGATCGGCTATGCGGTGGCGGTGTCGAACGGGCGACGCGCCGTTTGATTGACCGTCAGTGTGAAAACATCCGGGCGGGCATAGTGTCCGGTAACGTCGAGACTGTGTTTTTCTTCGATCACTCGGCCCAGGTCGAGTTCGGCCGTCAAAATGGTCTCTTCACCGCAAACCGGTCCGGCGAGCACGTCGCCGCCGGGCGCGACGATCATGCTGTTGCCACTCACCATCTGATCGTCATCCGGCTTGAACCCCGAAAGCGCTGGTTCGTCCGGAAACTGAAAGCGGCCAAACTGCTGGCAGACCGAGACGACAAAAACCCGGCCCTCCGCCGCGATCGTTTTCATCAGGGTCTGCCAGGACAGGCTGTCATCGGCGGTGACGGCGACGTGGATCTTGATCCCCTGCGCGTAGGCGTGATACCGTGCGAGGGGCATGAAGTTTTCCCAGCAGATCAGGCCGGACACGCGGCCGAACGGCGTTTCGACCACGCCGAGCGTGCTGCCATCGCCTTGTCCCCACACGGTTCGCTCTTTGTAGGTGGGGATCAGCTTGCGCCGGTGGCCGACCAGATGTCCCTCGGGAGAAAAGGTCAACAGGGTGTTGTAGAGCGTACCGCGGCCATAGGTCGATTCGCGCTCATTGACGCCGATCACCACGTAGGCGCCCGCCTCGCGTGCCGCATCGCCGAGTTGCGCGGTCACAGATCCTGGGACATCGATGCCTTCTTGCCAGAGCCGAGCAAACGCCTTTTGCTCGAGACCAGGAATGACCGCCGGCTGATCCCCCCAAAGCCAAAACGGATAGCCGGAGATAAAGACCTCGGGGAAGACGATCAGCTTTGCGCCCCCGGCGGCCGCTTTGGCGATCAAATCGCGCGTCTTGTCGACGGTTGCGTCGCGATTGAGAAAGACCGGCGCCGCTTGTACAGCCGCCGCGATGATCTTCGGCGCTACATCCCCCATCGTTGCCTCCATCTCTGGGATTCTGCTCGCGTGATCAAAGTACTCGGCTTGCCAACCGGAATCCTCGGCCTCAACGAGCTTGGCGAAATAGTTTGGTCCGCATCGCCCGCTCGTGGTCGGCATCCCGCCCGGGAATTGATTGCTGGGCTCATGCTCGGAAGTTCGTTCAAACCGACTGGTGGCAAGATCGTTCCGTGCGTAGCCTCGGCTGGCCGATCGAGAACACAAAGGCGGGGACCTAGCTCCCGACGAGATCGTCGTTGGGTCAAATTGCAAACGTGGGGCAATCTCATCTGACAGGAATGCTCGTCCAAAACCGATGTAAAGCCTCGATAACATCCATCATACTTGGCGCTCGAAGTTCCGGCGCGGTTCTTGTCTGTCCCAGCCCACTATGCTGCGCCTACCCCGTCATGGTGAGCGAAACCGAAGCATCTCGCTGTGATGAAGAGGGCAGTAGGCAGGCAGAGATTCTTCGCCTGCGCTCAGAATGACGGTGGGGTGGGCGCTCAGGATGACGGGCGGAAGGGGCACGCAGTATGACGGCTGGGTCGAGCGCTCGATTCAAAAGATTGGAGGTGATATGAGCAAATTTCGCCGGCTGGCCTTGTCCACGCTCCTCGCGACCATCGCCCTGCTGGCAAGGCCACGGCGGGCTGGCGAGGAGACAGGATCGGACACCGAGTCCCCGCCACTCCGGGAGTTGCCCGGAGAAAAGCAGGCGAGAGCCTCAGAACAGGTGAGAGAGTGATTTCCTAACCCCGAACGGTCGCTAGCCAGGAGATAACGATAGGCGATCCTTCGCCTCAACGCCGAAGAAGGTCGCCCATCCCGGGCTGGATCCCCGCGGTTATCTGCTCGCTGTTCATCACGATCACGTTGGGAGTCCACACCGCGCGCCAGCTCGCTTAGGGCGGCGGATCACCAGCCTCCGGCTACGCCCAGGTGGTGACTCAGGGCGTCGCTATCTTGCCGCCGATGGAAACGAGCGCCCCGACTGAGGTTCCGAGCCAAATGCCGACGGCCACGTCCACGCTGGCGTCGCTCGACAGCGACGGCGACGGGTTTTCGGACGCCGAGGACCGGCAATGGTGAACGAACCCGACTATTCCTAATAATGATCCTGACGGCCTCTTGGATGTCGAGGAGGTTCGTACTTATGGCACACAGCCGGCCAATCTCGACAGCGACGGTGATCTCTGCAGCGACGGGTACAAAGTCAACAACGGATCCGACCCGCTGAATCCAAACGCCTGCCCTGTCATCCCTCAACGAGCATCAACAACGCCCCGGTCGAAACCGACCCGGGGGCGTTGCCTTGGAGGAGGGGCAGCAGCGACGTTTCATCCGCTGCTTGAAGTGCTGTCGCTAGGCGAAGAGTGCGAGGCCCAGGGCCTCGATCGGGCCGATGCCGGTGTTCGGGAACTTCTTGATCGGCGGGTTCTTGCCCTTGTCGCGGGGGCCACAGTTGAAGACGTCGACCTCGGTCGTCGCACTGTCGTTGACGATCACGCTGCCTTCGGCATCGGTGATGTCCGCGGAGGCGTAGCACCACTGCGCGCCTTGCTCGTCGATCGTGTACACGCCGGCCGCCAAGTCGAGCGTCCAGGTGCCGTCCACGCGGGTCGTGAACGAGATCGGGCTGCCAGGGGCGCTGGCGGAATCGACCACGAAGGAGGCGCCGCCTTCCCAGATATCGCACGCTTCGACCGTGTAAACCGCGCCGTCACACCAGTACTTGACGACCTTCATGTGCCCACCCTTGGGCTGCTTGTAGGGGTCGTTGAACCAGTGGCAGACGATGACTTGGCCCTTGACCAGCGTCAGGTCGATCGAGGGGTCGGAGACGTCCGGAGAGAACGAGAACTCGGAGGGAAGACCTTCCGGCGTCGTCGTCTTGCAGTTGACCTGCAGGGCGACCGTGCCGTCCGGCAGCATCTCGACGACATGGTAGTCGTCCGCTTCGAGGCCGCCGAAGTAAACCGCGCCAGGGATCGAGTCGCCCGTGTCTGATTGCGAGTAGAACGCCCCACCACGTTCGACTTTAAAGGTGATGCCATTCGTCAGATCCGGGCAATCAACTTCAGGATTCGCGCCGACCTCGTGGACGTTGTAGCCCTCGGGGCAGGTGTACTTGTAGATGGTGATCGAGGTGTCGGAACTGTGGGGATGTTGTACCACCAGCAGCTCAGGCTTTCCTTCGGCTGGAACTCATGCTTGAGCACGCCACCCGTTAGCACTGAGACCGGGATGAGCCCGTCAGCGATCGCGACGCCGCCGTTGGCGCCGACCGTATACGAGAACTTGCAGTAGACGACCGGATCAAAGTAGCCGTCGGGGATGCTTTCGGTGATGTCGATCATGCCGGTTGGCACGTTGGTCCAAGCGATTTGGCCGGGGCCAGCATCGCCGGTCGTGCCGGTCAGGTCAGGATTGACACCATCGGCGAGGGTGAACTTGACGCCGTCCATCGGCGACGTGCAGTTCGTCGAGAAGTAGTTTCGGTCCGGGCTCGTCGGATCCGTGCCCTCGGGGCACTGAAACTTCCAGATTGTGACCGAGCCGTTGGGATTCTCAGGGACGTTGAACCAATCGCACCAGATAAAGCTGCCATTGTCGAGGTGAATGTTGATCGATGCGCTGCTGGGATCGACCGTCTGCGCTTCTTCGGAACCGTCGTTGATCTTGCAGAAGACGATCGGTTGGCCGTAGCCATCGGACAGTGTTTCGGTAACTGTCAGGTCGCCGGCCGTGATGTTCTCGAAGTCGACCGCGTGGTCCTGAACATCGCCCGTGTTCTGCGAGACCGGACCAGACGTGGTGTTCACCGTGAACGGCACGCCGTTCGGGGTGTCGTGGCAGTTGTACGAGAGCTCGTAGATGTCCGCGGAGTAGGCATCAAAGCCCACTGGGCACCCGATCTTGTTGATATAGAGCGAGCCCTGTCCGGGATCAGGCACATCGAACCAGTCACAGAAGAGCACGTCGCCGGCATTGAGATGCACGGTGATGTCATAGCCAACCGCATCACCGACCGGGGTGGTTGTGAATGCGCCAGTGTCGTTGATGTTGCAAATAACTACGGGCTTGCCCGTGTAGCCACCGGGAACTTGCTCAATCAGGGTTTGATCGCCTTCGTGGATCGGGTCCCAAATCGCCATGTGATCCTGCACGTCACCGGTGTGCGCGACGACATCATCAAGCGACGAGTTGTGCAGTTCGAAGAGGATGCCGTTCAGCGTGTCGTGGCAGTTGTAAGCGAGGCCGTAGTAGTCGGCGCTGTAGGCATCAAAGCCCTGCGGACAGCCGATCTTGTTGATGTAGATCGACACCAACCCCGGCTCAGTTGGCGGATCGCCCGGCAACTTCACAATTGGCATCAGGTCGACCTGGACTTGGCCTGGATCGACTTGGAGGTCGAGCTGCGGCGGTTCAGTCGCATCCGGTGTCACATCCGGATCTTGGCCTTGCGGATCAAGCTGCACGTTTTGGATCGGTTGCAGCAGATTGTTGCTCTTGTCGTCGTCATTTGCCGCACGAGCGCTACCAGCCGTGAGTGGCATCAACGCCATCGCGATCATAAAAACCACCAGGGTCAAGGTTCCAACTTTGACGAGTGACTGCGTTGAATGGCAACGATTCCGACGAATAATTCCGGAAAAACTCGCGTTCCAGTTCATGAAATTTCTCCCTTTTTCGTCTAACCTATCGATGGCCTGAGTTCCAAATCCATCGCATCCATATCCTGCTGTTCCGGGCGGGGAACAACATTCGGAGGATCACGCGGTTGTGATTCAGGGAGATTCCGTGATCAGGTACGTGACTTTACGGAGGATGGGAAGGTGATCACGTAGTGCCGGGAAATCCCGACGCCGGATCGAAAAAGACCCCAAGGTCGCCTCGCGCTTACGAGAAAACCTCGCTGGGGTGAAGCAAGAGGACGTGCTTGACCGGTCCCCGATCTCAGCGTCTGAGATGCCTTCTCCTGCGAGCCTTGGATTTCAATCGAGTGTTGGAGGCATGCAGTTAGGGGGTTCCTTCGACTGAACCGGCTTCGAGAATGTTCACAATCTCAGTTGCCAAATAGACGCGGTTGCGCCGGTGACCTGTCATCTCCGTATTCTGTTATTAACGATGTCGCGGATTTCTTGAATAAGTAGCCTCTCCCGATGGCCAGATCCTGCGAGTCTCGGAATAGCATCCACATCTCCTCTCGCCGCGCTAAAATGCCCGCCGGATTGGAGAAAGGCGCACATCACAACGGGGAGAAGATCGTGGTTACGACGACTGAGGCGCCGGTTTTTCACAACTACATCGCCGGCGAGTGGAGGCCGGCCGCATCCGGCGAGACGTTTGAGGACCGCAACCCGGCGAATATGGACGAACTTGTCGGAACCTTCGCCGCGTCGGGCAAAGAAGACGTCAACGCGGCGGTGACTGCCGCAGCCGAAGCCGCCGCGGGGTGGCGCAACACCTCGGCGATTGCGCGGGCAAACATCCTGCACAAGGCGGCGGGAATCTTGGAATCCCGTGTCAATGACGTCGGCCGTGAGCTCACCCGGGAAGAGGGAAAGACGCTCAAAGAGGGGATCGGCGAAACGTCTCGGGCCGTGCAGATCCTCCGCTACTTCGCGGGCGAAGCGCAGCAACCGAGCGGCGAACACTACCCCTCCATGAACCCGCTCACCCTTCTCTACAGCGTTCGCGAGCCGCTTGGCGTGGTCGGACTGATCACGCCGTGGAACTTCCCGATCGCGATCCCCGCCTGGAAGATCGCGCCCGCGCTCGCCTTCGGCAATACCATCGTCTTCAAGCCGGCGAGCGACACGCCCCTGATGGCGGTGCGCTTAGTTGAGGCGCTCGCCGAGGCGAGATTGCCGACCGGCGTGCTCAATCTCGTGACGGGAAGCGCCAGTAAGGTGGGCGATCCGCTTGTGCGTGACGAACGGGTTGTGGGTATTTCCTTCACTGGTTCGAGCGAAGTCGGCAAAGAGCTACGGAAAATCGCCGCGGAACGCGGCACGAAACTCCAGCTTGAATTGGGCGGCAAGAATCCAGCTATCATCCTCGCGGATGCTGACATCGATCATGCGCTGCAGCATGTCGTCTCGGGCGCGATGATGAGTACCGGTCAGAAGTGCACCGCCACGAGCCGCGCAATTGTCGATCGCAAACTCGCGAGCCAATTCACCGAGAAGCTCACCGAGCGAATCAAGGCGTTGACGGTCGGCGATCCCCTCGACGCGGCGACTCAAATCGGTCCGGTGATTTCCGCCTCGGCTGCCGATCGACTGGCCGAAGATCTCGCCGCGGCTGGAGATGGGGGACAATTGCTCGCCGGTGGTGGGCGACTCTCTGACAATGGCCGCGGTCGCGGACATTTCATCGCGCCGACGCTCTTCGGCGATGTCAACCCCAGCTCGAAACTCGGCCAGGATGAAATGTTTGGGCCGATTCTGGGCGTCATCCCCGTCGACGATATGGACGAAGCGATGGCGGTCGCGAATCAGGTGAAATACGGGCTGTCCGCCTCGCTTTTCACCCGAGATCTGGGCAAGGCGCTCGCCTTTGTGCGGGAGATCCAGGCGGGTGTCGTGCACGTCAACAGTGAGACCCCGGGCGCCGAGCCGCAGGTGCCGTTCGGCGGTATGAAAGGCTCGAGCTCATATTCGCGCGAGCAAGGCAAGGCGGCGCGCGAATTCTTCACCCAGACAAAGACGGTCTACATCGATCCACCGCCCGCGTAGAGCACGTTCAGCCGGAACAGTCTCGTCAAGGAGGGGTCATCATGACAGAACGTCAGGCAACAGCGAATTGGGAAGGCGATCTGATGAGCGGCATGGGCGACGTTTCGACCGGAACCGGCGTCCTGGCCAATCAGCCGCTGACGTGGGCATCACGGACCGAAGATCCGGAAGGCCGAACCAGTCCAGAGGAGCTGATCGCGGCGGCGCACGCAGGGTGCTACGCGATGGCGCTCTCAAACACCTTGGCCACCGACGGTCACCCGCCAAAGTCACTTTCGGTGACAGCCAAGGTCGGATTCGGACCGAAGCCGGGCGGCGGGATGAAGGTCACCTATTCGCGGCTCAGCGTTCGCGGCAAGGTGCCTGGGCTTGATCAGGCGGGCTTCGAAGAGGAAGCGAAG
The DNA here is from genome assembly GCA_045804965.1 of Thermomicrobiales bacterium. Taxonomy (GTDB): domain Bacteria; phylum Chloroflexota; class Chloroflexia; order Thermomicrobiales; family UBA6265; genus CAVTUU01. The sequence continues at coordinate 26,988 of JBJMMD010000043.1, forward strand.
AAGGGCGAACAAGGCTGCCCAGTTTCGAACGCCCTCCGCAACAACGTTGAAATCTCGTTGGAGGCCTCGCTCGAACAATAACAGCCTCACCTGACATCGCCGCGAGCGCAGGCTGCCAGGCCCGCGCTCATAAAGACAAAGCCCGTCCAGGGCTGACAAGGCTCCTCGCCAGTGGGCGCTCGTCGGAGCGTTCTGGTGCGCTTGTATGCGGTCAGCCATCGAATGTTTGCCTCCGTCGCAGCAAGCGTCTGCTCTCGGTCCTTCCGTCCCGGGAGGTGATGACCGAGAGGTACCGCAAATCATCTTGACAGAGCGGCACGATGACGTAGTCTTGAGAGAGTCCCAAATTAGGACGTTCAAACCAATAGGCGGCTTCACGTGAAGGGAAAGCAACGTGCCCAGATGGCGTGTCTGGAAAATCAGTGTGCTGTTGTGCTTGATGATTGGTTTACTTGGGCCTGGACTGAGGGATGTGAGCGCCCAACAGAGCGACAACCAAACGGAAAGCAACGTCACCGGCAATAGTTATACAAGTCCGAACTATGGTTATGCTGTCAGTTGGGACACGAACTGGGAGGTTTCCGGCGAATCGTCAGAAAAGGGGTTCGATCAATTGCAGCTCACCAACAACGTGAGCACCGTGTATTTCGAAGGCTACGACTACACCGATGATGAAGCCGCTTGTCTCGCCGATGCGGTCAAATCGCTGGGCGCGGAAGACGGCGTCAGTAAATTCAAACAGGCCCAATCGGACAGTGGCCCGCTGGAAGGCGCTGATACGTTCGGCACCTGGGCAGTTTACAACCTGACATACACCGCCCAAGATGACTCGGCCAGCGACCTCACGGAATTCGTGATCTGCCGGGCAGTCGTTCCAGGCGATTCGATGCTGCAGATCACCCAGGTCGTCCCGGCAGATAAATATAACGACGAGCTGGAGAGGTTCGCGTCGCTGGTCAATTCAGTCACGCTCGCGGGCGGGCAGCAAAATGGGCCAGAAGAGACGGCGCAGCCAGAGGAAACCGCAAGTCCAGCCGCGCCAGGCGAATTGGAGAATTGGCTTTTGCTTGCCGCCAACAATATCGATGCCTTCTGGGTGCGTGAGTTTCCGGCACTTTCCAGAGGGAAGGATTACGAGGCGCCCAAGGACTACGTCCCCTTCACGACGACGATGAGTACACCATGCGGTGACGCAGTCGCGGGATCAATGCAAGGCGGCGAAGGGTGGGGCCCATTCTATTGCCCGGTCGACGACAAAGTCTATCTCGACACGGTCTTTGCTCAGGATCAGTGGGATCAATACGGGCCGTTCCCCGTGGCCGAGGCGATCGCCCATGAAGTTGGCCACCATGTTCAATACCAACTAGGGATGGAGGTTTGCGAACAGTCCCCGTGCCTCGATCCGCGCCAAGTGACTTCGCAAGAGCTCGAAGTTATGGCCGACTGCTTTGCCGGCGCCTGGTCACAGGATGCGGAAGCCCGCGGGCGACTCGGCAATTTCGACATCGAGAAAAACATCGTCGAGTACTCGATCGTGCTCGGCGACCCAACCAGCGCCCCTGGTGATCCCGGCGCCCACGGCCGTGGCGCGCTGCGCATTTATTGGTTCCTGAACGGCTATTACAACGGCGCGGCCGTCTGCCTGGGAGCGAGCCCGGCGACGGCGCCCAACAATGGCGCTGCCGACAACGGAGCAAGCGACAACGGCAACAGTGACGTGCAGAACACGCTGGAAATCACCCCCGAGGCCGAGGCGACCAAAACACCCGAAACAACGGCATCAACCCTCAAGATCGGCGACGAGGCGAAGGTTGGATCGGTGACCCTGTCCGCAATCGGCACTGACACGGCCGATTCAACAAAAACTGGTAGTCGGCAGCTGATCGTTTATATCACGGTAGTTAACAACGGCAAACGTGCTGCCGCGCTCGATTACTCCGCGTGGCAGGTCGTCGATTCGGGCGGCAACGCATATGCGTTCGATAAGACCGCGACCAACGACCTCGTTTCGACCGCCGTCGACAAAGGTATCGACGAGAAGCTCGCGCCCAGCGACTCCTACGACCTCGCCATCGTTTACGATGTTCCCACCGACGCCTCCGGCTTCAGCTTAATCAGCAGCGACGGCTCAGTGGTCATTCAACTCGATCAATAAACAAACCAACTTCAAGTCATAGTGAACTGGCCCGGAGCGACTCTTCCGGGCCAGTCGCATTTAGAGTCGGCCCCGAGTCACGCCGATTGCAAAAACAGCTCTGGGTGCTGGTCGGCAACTTCGAGGAGGCGAAGCGATGGTCCATCGGGTTGCCGTAGATCTTGCTCCCACGCGCGGACCGTCGAAACGCTGACGTTCAACATTCTGGCAAAGCGTTCTTGCGAAACTCCGAGTCGACTTCTGATCGTTTGTACTTCCGCTGCTGAATAAACGTGAGGTTCCAGCAAGAAGTACGTTGGCTGTGGGACCGGCTGGCCTTTTTCTCGTAGGTAACTTATCCAAAGCGCGATCACCTCAGTGCCCATCCACAGTGCTTCTTCCTGAGTCTTTCAGAGAGTTTTAAGACCGGGGAACTCGGGCGCAAGCGCCATGTAGATGTCTTGTTCAGGAGACCATTGGATAAGGATGGAGAACTGACGGGCTTCAGCCAATTCCTCCTCGGTGAATGGCTCGGACCCCTCGTCTTCGTCATGATCTCCTTCGCCCGACAATTCGATGTTCGTTTCTAGCACGTTGCTCTTGGGCATACCGTTTCAACCTCCGCGCAGTCTGGATAACACATCAAGCGCTTGTATAGCGTCCCGGACGTCCTTTAACTGGTACCAATCCGCGTCATCGCCAGATCGACCGGAAAGGATGAAAGTGAGTTCAGGATGAATCGAGTGCCCGTAAATGCGATGGCTTCCTTTGCCTCGATCTTTTGGCAGTACAAATCCCGCACTCTTCCGCTGCTTTTCTAGCTCTCGAATCTTTGGCGGCATGTGGCTCTAACCCGCAACGTGAAAGGTACTACTCAGTAGTACCCTTCAAAAGCCCCAAATGACCCGTTCAAAGGTCTTAAGCATTTCTCATCTTCTTTTCCGCAATCCGTCAAACATTTCGATACCTCAACAGTGTCCAAGACGATCGGAATTTGCACGCTAACCGCTGCGCATCCAGGCGTTTCAGCGTGAACTGACTCGAGTGCATCTCGGATGGCGCGTGCCGATTTTACTCTCTTACCCAATGAATTTGGCGTTTCGGATGGAGGCTTTTGCATGCCTGGATCGGTGTTTCCGATCGCCACGCCACAAGCGACATCGGTGTCCTAGGTACCCGGCGATAGGACCCAGGCTCATCCAGGCGAAGCCCTTCCGGGGCTGAACGGGCGTTCCTACCTCGAGCTTTCGTCTTCAGCCCCAGAGCGGCTTTGTACACTTTGAGTCGAGTTTTGGACCCTGCGCTTGTCACGCCAGCAGATACTTGGCGAAGAACTCCGTCGTGTCGGCGAGCTCTTTGAGCTCGTTCTCCCGCTTCGTGAAGCCATGGCCTTCGTCGTCATACACGTCGTAGCGAACATCAACACCACGGTCCCGGAGCCGCTGCACGATCTGGTCGCTTTCCGATTTGACCACCCGCGGATCGTTCGCGCCCTGGATAACGAATAGTGGCGCTTTGATCTGATCGACATAGGTGATCGGCGATCGCTCCATCAGGAAGTCGGCTTCTGTTTCTGGATCGCCGACCCATTCCGCCATGAACCGTTTCCAGGTCGGCGGCACCGCCTTGGCAAAGGTGACCAGGTTCGACGGCCCGACGATGTCGACCGCCGCCGCCCAGTAGTCGGGCAGGCGACTGACGCAGGACAAAACCGCGAAGCCACCGTAGGAACCGCCGTAAACGCCGATCCGGCTCGCATTGACCCACGGCAGCGACTGCAGGTACTTGGCCGCCGCCTCCATGTCCTTGAGATCGTCCCCACCGAAGTCGCGGTGGATGAGTTTCTGATACGACTTGCCGTATCCCGTCGAGCCGCGAATGTTCGGCGCGAGCACGCCGATACCGAGATTCAGGAGGTACTGGTACATCCCGCCATAGGCGTAAGTCGGTCGTTCTTGCGCCTCTGGTCCGCCATGGATCGAGAGAATGACCGGAAACGGCCCCTCGCCCTCGGGTCGATAAAGAAGCGCGGGGATCTGCTTGCCATCGAATGTCGGGTAGTGGATCAACTCCGGCTCAACTAGATCCGCTTCGTCGATGCCCCCAAGGAATCCATCAGTGATTTGCGTGAGACCGCCGTTGTCGATGTCAACAACATAGACCTCGGCTGGATGGGTCGCGCGGTTGAGCAGGAGACCGATCTTGTGGCCGCTCCGGGAGAGCTTGAACGCGGTCACCATGCCGTTCGGAAGTTCCGGCAAGCGCAACCGCTCGCCGCTTCTCAGGTCTTTGCCACGGAGCTTGGAATAGCCATCCTCGTTCACGACCCAGATCAGATACCGGCCTTCGGCGGTCGCGTTCGCCTGCTCGATGTCCCAGTCGGGCGTTTCCTCCCACTCCAACCGACCGTCTGCGAGGTGATAGAACGCGAGTCCCTGGTTTTCGCGGCCGGCGTCCGACAAGATCCAAAAACCCGAACCGTCCGCGGCCCAATCGAGGGGAATGTACTGATCTTTGTCGTCCTGGCCCGCGATTGCTCGCGCCTCGCCATCCGCGACCGAGATGAGGTACGCGACCTGGTCGGTGTTCGAGCGGGCTTCGACTGCGGTGAGGTACCGCCCGTCCGGCGACCAGGCCAATGGCGTGAAGTTGCCGTTTTCGGCAAGTGGACGCTGCACGTCGCCTGTGTGCGTGTCGTAGATCAACACGTCTTGGTCTATCGGCTCGCGGTCGTTCGCGGCGTAGGCGAAATACCGACCATCGGGCGACCAGGCATCAATCGCGCCCAGGTAATAGCGCACGTCTGGTTCGCCGGCGAGCTGTTCCGGTCGACCGCCCTTGGCCGGAATCAAATGCGGTCGCGTGAATTCGTCGCCCTGGCGATCGGCGGTAAATAGAATCGTTTCGCCGTCCGGCGACCACGAAAATTCACGCACGGCGTTGTCGGAATAGACGGTGAGCTGGCGCGGGTAGCCACCGTCAGATGGCTGCCGCCAGAGGTTGAACTGCCCGGACGTGTTCGTGGAGTAGGCAATCTCGTCACCGTCCGGTGAAAAATCGAGCGCCGGCTGATAACGCCGGATCGCCGTGAACTGCTCGAACGAATAACGACGCGTACGGGTCGGAGTGCTAGTTGCCATTCGCCATACTCCTGGGCTGGATAAACGCTTGCAACGGATGCGGCGGCCGCGCCGCGCGACAGGCGGAGAGGATACCAGAGGGATCAGGACCGAGACGCGATTTGGCGGCGACAGTGAAGATTCCTCGTCCGGGAATTCCAGCCCGGGCACGAAATGACCGCGATCAGGCAGCGCCACCCGAGCCGGCGTATTCGTAAATCTTGACGCCGGAGTCGTCGTAAACAGCGGTGAGTTGGCCGTCGACGACGGCTTGATCAAATTTGGCGAGACCAGCCGCGTCGTAATAAGCGCGTTCGAGAGCGCCAAGGTAGATGTATTTCACGTGGTATTTGTCGAGCAACGGTTCGATGGCCGAGAAGGGCACGACGTTGTCATACATGAACTTCACTTCCGCCACCCGCTGCTCAACCAGCGGTTCGTAGCCGCCGCGTTGCTGCCGCTGGTGCCAGTTCCAACCGACCACAGTCGGCAGCCCGGTGTAGACGCTGACGCGCGAGCCCCAGCGGTATTCGGGCGTCTGTGCTTCGAGGATCACCGGCGAGCCTTTGACGTGGTCGAGCAACCAGTTGATCGCCTTATAGTCATCGACTAACGGCATTTCGACCGGGGGTCGATTTTCCGGTTGGTCGCCAACGACGGAGTCCGGCATATAGGCCATGCCGTTAAGCGTCGGCGAGAGATCGAGGAAGCGGTCGTTGAGCCGGGCGGGCGTCGCCAGCGCGGGGTAGACCAATCCCCCGGCAATCAGGATGACCGCAACCGCGACCCACAGCTCCAGGCCGGGCCAGCGTAACGACCGTCCATAGCGGACAAGAAAAACGACAGTGCCGATCGCGCCGGCCAACGCCAGCAATATCCAGACTTCCAGGTAGAACTTGAAAACCGTGTTCATGCGGCCGACATCGCCCGTCAAGGTATAACGCTCGACGACCATGCTGATCGCCAGTGCTGTGCCCATCATCGCGAAGATGAAAAGACGAATCGGATCATGCCGGCGGTACCAGGCGGCTACGACGGTCAGCGCCAACAGCCCGATCAGCAGCTCGTTCAGATGATCGCCGAAGGCGCCCGCGAGCACGACGACAAAGAGCGCGGCTACAAGCGCAAGCAGCAATTGCACAACGACCGGCCGTTTGGAATAGGTGACTTCGGCGGTCAAACGCCGCTGTTCGGATGACTCGGTGTGCGAGGAAACGACGACTCGCTTTGGCCGGATAAACGGAATCGCAATACTGCGTGGTCCGGCAACCAGCAGATCGAAGACGATGAACGAGACCGCAAAGAAGAGGAGCAGACCAAAGATCGTTAGGTATTGGGAAGACGTCGTCGTGGTCTCAGTCCACCGCGTGAACCCGCTGTACGCTTTGCTGTAGTGCGCAAAATACGGCCAGTAGAGGAGCCGGCCAAGCACGAGCGTCCCCGCCGTCCAGAAGGCGACTCGGCGCAACGAGGCGAACGTGAACCGCCAGCCATTGCTTGCCATATTGATCAATTCGAGCAAGACGAACGCGCCGGTGATGAATCCCAGATAGGTGGGGTAGTCCCAGGTGTTGAGCGGATAAAGCGCGCCTGTGACGACCGCCGTCAAGCCGACAAGCCAGATGCGGTCTCCAGTCACGCCTCGCGGAATCGACCGGAGCAACGTTCGCCAGTCGCGGGAGAGTCCATAGACCGGTTCGTCCTGCTCAGGCGGAATGGCCGCCGGTTCCGCCGGCCAGGTCGGGGCGCGCAGCACGCCGAGGGCAATGATCAGCGCGGTGATCGCGAACGGAATCGCCATCAGGTGCGGGTGAAGATCGGAGAAGAGGAACGTCCAATAGGGGAACTCGTTGACCGTGCCGTCGATGATGCGCGAAGACGCCCAAAACGCGTCAGTTGGCAACTCGTGGCGATGGACCAAGGTGCTCCAAATCCCGGCTGCGATACCGACGATCCCGCCGCTGCTCGTCTTCGGATAACCGTATTCGCCGCGCGCCACGAGGAGCGGCATGTCGAGATTGCCAAGGAGCGCGACAAAGAGGGGGCCGAGCAGGCCGGCGGCGAGCGGCTTCCACCAGGATCGCCACTTCAACTCGGCGGTCATCATTCGCAGCACGTTCGCCGTGAATGACCAGGCGCCGAGGATGGTCAGTGCGAAGAAGGTCGGCACCGCAAGATTGAAAGCGACCGCGGGGACGATCCCGGTTAGGCGCGTTACCGTCGCCACCAGGACATACCCATAGTAGTAATAATTGATGTAGCCGCCCGCGAACCACGGATCATACGGGGGAAAGTGGGCGCTACGGGTGACGGCGTTGAAGTAAGCGAACTCCATCGGCTTCTCGCCGCCACGCCAGAGTTGCCACAGATCCGGGTTCATCGACCGAAACCAGACAAACAGGAGAAACGCGGCGAGAAAGATGCCCTCGGCCACATAGATTTCCCGCCAGCGGCTGCGGAGATCGGCGAGGATAAGGCGCCGCTGCGGCCACACCGCCGCCAACGACACCGCCGCCGCCAGCAAAACGCCGATCACGACCGCAAACCGGCCAAACGTGAGCACGTGCAGGCTCGGCAACAACCAGGCGAAGTAACTGACCAGCAGGAGCCCGACTGCCTTGGCGACGGCATAGCCCCGATCCGGCAACCCGCTCAGCACGCGCCAGCACAACGGCAGCGCCGTCAGGGCCATGATCTGCAGCGCGAGATACCAGAAGAAGACCGGCCACCGATTGGTCACGCTGTCGCGATGGAAGATGCTACTCCAGGTCCCGCTCGACTGCGCGGTCACCCGCTCGCCGTCGGTCATCATCAGCATGTTTTTGCCGGAAAGGATCGGGCGGAGATTGACGTTGTCCTGGCTCAGGGCCGCCGAAAGGCGGGCTTCGATCGCATCACGGTTGAAGGCGTCGGTCTTTTGAAAGATCAGCACCTTGGGATGGTCGTAGACCGTGAACGCCTCCTCGGCACTGTCATCATTAACCCTGATGCCGAAGAGATGCGGGTAATTCGTAAAGGCCTTGACCTGCTTAAACCCGAGATCGCCCGAGAAGAGCATCTTGTAATACTCGCTCGTCATCGGATAGCGCTCGGGAATGCGGGGAATCTCCGAATAGAGCCGGTTGCTGACCATGATGATGTAATCAGCCGAATCGAGCTGATCCATCATCTTCGCGAGCTTGGTGTGATCGTCGCCGTTGAAGAGCTCAAGCTCTGAACCGTGGTATTGGCTGTTATCTTCGCCGGGAAAGAGGAGCGGGAACCCTTCGTCCCAATGCTCGGTGAGGTAGTTCGAGCCGGGCGGAACGTTGTCATAGAACCAATGGGACGCGGTGATGCGCGTATCGGGTTGCGCATAGACGCGCGTGTAGGCGAGACCGTAGAAGCCGGTCAGCGCGACAACCGCAATAACCAGGGCCTGTCCCCAGCGGATCGTCCACCCGCCGAGTGAGTGCCGCGCCCCCCGCTGCCAGAGCCGGACTAGAAGCCCGGCGGCGAGCAGGACCAGGAAGGGGTAAGCCGGGAGCAAATACCGCATCGTTTTCCAGAACGCCGTGCCGAAATAGACGATGTAGAAGGCGGGCCAGGCAACGAGCGCAAATTGCCACATCGGCGGCCAAGTGCGCGCGGTCACGATCCGAATCGCGCTCAACCCGAGCGCGACAAGTGCCGTGACGCCGAGGGCGAGCCCCATCCCCCACACGACCATGTTGCGGACGACAAACAGAATCGGTGTCCGCTGCGCCCATTGAATCGCCGGCGGCCAGTCGCCCACGCCCGTTTGCAAGTCCTGCCAGTGCCGTATGTCGGTCGTCCACCGCGGATCGAGGCGAACGTTCCATATATGGGGACCGGCGAAGGCATAGGGTTGGGCAACGCGAAATGCAAGAAATGCGGCAAAGAGCGCGAGGGCGCTGCCCGCAATCACCGGCCACGATCGGGCCCGGGCCGGGTCGCGCCGCGTGGCTGATCGCCAGCCATACAAGCGCACCTGCTCCCCAAGTGGGAGCGCGAGCAGCGCCACGACCGGCACCGCGCTCAACTTCGAGGCAATGGCCAATCCCGCGCAGCCACCAGCCGCCGCGAAATCGAACCAACGATGGGAATCACTCGTCCGCAGCGCAAAGTAGAACGTCGCCACGCAGAGTGCGGCCATGGTCATGTCGACAGTGCCAAAATGGGATTGTTGAATATTGAAGGCTGTCAGCGAGAGGAGCGCCGCCGCGAGCAGCCCCGCGGCCGGGCTGAACAAGCGCCGGCCGATGAAGTAGACGAGCAGAATTTCGAGCAGATCGAAGATCGCGGAGACCGACCGCGAAGCGACGTAAAAGATGTCGTACGTGTCTTTGCCGATGAGCTTGGCGACGAACTTGTCGAGAAAGAGCGGAAACGTGCCGTAGACAAACGCTGACTGGTTGTTGTTATAGGGATTGAGCGGCGATCTCGCGCTATCGAAGTACTCGCCGATGCTGTTCGGCCAATGGACGCCGTTGTCGGTGCCCGTTGCCACCATCGTGATGAAGCGCTCATCCGGATGCTGGTAGTGCTTCTGGTCCCAGTCCTGCCCCGTAAAACGCAAAATCGCGGCGACAATGAGGATCGCCGCCAGCGCGATTTGAATCGCGCGTTGTCGCAAGGCAGCGACATCGCCCGCCTGATTTCGAACACTACTGATCCAGGTCGCCATGTGACCTCAAGATACGTGCGAGGATGGATTGAATACACGGAGGATACCAGGAAAACCGCCGTTGACGCACAGACACAGCACGGCACGCGGTCTTCATGAGACCAAGAAATGGGAGGGCAAATATGAGCGAGTTCAACGGTTTGGGCATGCACCTCGGCAATCTGGCTCGCCTGTCAAAGGCCGAGTCGCGGTCAATCAGCGCTGAGAACTTCGACGGGGCGAAGGGCCGCGGCGGCATGGCGACCGAAGGTACGGGCGCGGTCGCTGCCCGCGAGCTCGGCCAAGGATGGAAGATCTCGCCAAGCATCAACATCGCCGCCAACAGCAGGGCAATCCTTGCCGACATCGAGGGTTCAGGCGCGATTCAGCATATCTGGCTCACCGTTCATCCCCAACATTGGCGACGGCTCGTCTTCCGCTGTTATTGGGACAACGAGGATACGCCGTCGATCGAAACGCCGATCGGCGATTTCTTTTGCAACGGCTGGACCGTACGCTGCAACATCGCCTCGCTACCGATCGCAGTCAATCCCGCCGGTGGATTCAACAGCTACTGGGAAATGCCCTTTCGCACGCACGCCCGGATCACGGTCGAAAATCTCTCCGCCGATGCGGTTCAGGGTTTTTACTATTCAATCAACTATGCGCTGACCGACGTCCCGGCCGACCGCGCCTACTTGCACGCTCAATGGCGGCGGTCGAATCCGCTATCCGCTCAGGAGGTCCACTCCCTGCTCCACGGCGTGAGCGGACAGGGCCACTACGTCGGCACCTATCTCGCCTGGGGCGTGCACAACACCGGGTGGTGGGGAGAAGGGGAGATCAAGTTCTATCTCGACGGCGACGCTGAGTGGCCGACGATCTGCGGCACCGGGACCGAGGATTACTTCGGCGGCGCCTGGAATTTCGAGTTTCCGAAAGGCGAATACGGCGCCTACTCCACGCCCTACCTCGGCCTCCCCCAAGTCATCAAACCGGACGGACTCTATCAGTCGCAGCAGCGCTTCGGGATGTACCGCTGGCACATTCCGGACCCGATCCGCTTTCAGCAGGATCTGCGGGTGACCATCCAAGCGCTCGGCTGGCGCTCGCAGCTCGGCGGCCAATCCCGCTATCTCCCGCTCCAGGACGACATCGCCTCCACCGCCTTCTGGTACCAAACCGAACCCCACGCCGCGTTTCCGGAGTTGCCGGATTTGAACGGGCTGGAAGTGGTGTAAGGCGGGGAAGCGATCTCAATTGGTGCGAGTGCGTTCCCTAAGACTCCCAGCCTGGAAACGAGCTAATCCAGATAATCCTTCAGCTTCTTGGCGCGGCTGGGATGGCGCAGCTTACGCAGGGCCTTGGCTTCGATCTGGCGAATCCGCTCGCGGGTCACCCCGAAGGCGCGACCCACTTCCTCCAAGGTCCGCGTCCGCCCATCTTCGAGGCCAAAGCGCATGACGAGGACTTGATGTTCGCGCTCCGAGAGCGTGGCCAGCACGTCGTCGACATGCTCTTTCAGCATCTTGTGGGAGGCAGCATCGGCCGGCGCCAGCGCTTTGTGATCCTCGATGAAGTCGCCGAGATTGCTGTCTTCTTCCTCGCCGATCGGCATCTCGAGGCTGACCGGTTCTTGGCTGATCTTGATGATCTCCCGCACCCGGTCCGGTGGCAGCTCCATGACCACGGCGATCTCTTCCGAGGTCGGCTCGCGGCCGAGCTCTTGCTGGAGGCGGCGGGAACTGCGGATCAGGCGGTTGATGGTCTCGACCATGTGGACCGGGATGCGGATCGTGCGGGCTTGATCGGCAATCGCCCGGGTGATGGCTTGGCGAATCCACCAGGTGGCATAGGTGCTGAACTTGTAGCCTTTGTGGTGCTGGAACTTCTCGACCGCCCGAATGAGGCCCAGATTCCCTTCTTGGATCAGATCGAGCATGCTCATGCCGCGGCCCACGTACTTCTTCGCCACCGAGACGACGAGACGGAGATTGGCTTCGGTCAGGGCGACCTTGGCCTGCTTGCCGTTCTCGATTTCTTGTAACCAGCGGCGGCGCAATCGCAGCGTCTGCTCACGGAAGAGGGCATCGACCTCCTGGTCGGCGGGCCACTCCTCCGCATCGCGCAGCAGGGCTTGGATCGCGGCCGGCAGCAGCTCCCATTCGACATTGCGCACCCGCAGCGATTCTTCGAGCTCGTCCGGAGCCAAGTTGAAGCGGTCGCAGACCTCCTGCACTGCTTCTTCCGGCACCTGGGTCAGCGGCAGCACCCGCTTGAGACAGAGCGATTTGGCGGGAATCCGCGCGTCCCCATGGATGCTCGCGTAGAGCGTGCGCACATGCGGCCAGCCTTGGCGGAAGGCGTGATAGATCGCCCGGCCCAGGACATCGGCCTCCGGCATCTCGCCGAAATCGTCGCGCAGTTGGTTCTGTTTGAGCAGGACATATTCGCCGCGCTCCATCGCCGCCGCGAGCTCAACCTCGCGATCGCCGGTCAAGAGTGGCACCCGGCCGATCTCGCGCAGATACATCCGCACCGGATCGTCGAGACTGACCCCGCCGATGTCGAAATTCACACTCTGGAAATCGAGCGAGGCCGC
>JBJMMD010000044.1:0-22516 GCA_045804965.1 Thermomicrobiales bacterium
TGGACTGATTCGGCGTATGCAGCGCATGGCATCGGCTTCTTTCCTTCGCGCTGATCGCTGAAAGGGCTTTTTGGGGATAAAAACCCGCGTTGGTTCTCGACCTAAGGCACAAGGGGTCCGCAGGACTGATCAGGGGGAAACACGATGAATTTGCCGGCCAAAGTCGCCCTCGTCACTGGCGGCTCGCGCGGAATCGGACGGGCAATCTGCCTGGGGTTAGCGAGGGCCGGAGCGACAGTTGCGGTCAATTACCACCAGCCGGAGATGCCAGAATTCGGCCACAACAACCTCGCCGACGCGCGGGAGGTCGTCGGCACGATCGAAGCCGCCGGGGGCACGGCGATCGCGGTCGAGCTATAAGCGTCAGAACTGTCCGGCGCTCCCGTTCACGTTGACGGTGGATCTGGCTGCCCGACAGCTATTCTCTTTACAGAAATGACCTGCCCGGACTCTGACTGGGTCCGAGAAGGAGTATCCGCGATCGCCAAATTGAACAAGCATCGCTCAGAGGACATCCGCAAGGAGCTGGAGGGTAAGCGCCCCTCCGTTGGTGATGCAGCCCGGCATCGCCTCCCGAACTGTCGGTCGATCCACGCTGGAAAGTCAGTCACGCGCATCTCCACCGCGAGGAGCACAATCAGAGTAGGATCAAGAGCGACCGTACCGCACGTAGATCGGGTTGTAAGTGCACCTGGTCGGCTGCCCGGCGACCTCAGTCACGTAGTAGCCGAAACCGGCGAAGAGGTCGTGATTGCGCTCCGCCCGTCTCGTCGTGAGGTAGTCGCCAAAACGTTGGACCGTCCGGGTGCTGTCGTCGCGGAACCAGACGACGAAGTCGCCGATGATGCCCATAGCGCAGTTCGCGTGGTTGTTGGGCCCGCCCCAACCGAGGATGATGCCAACCTCGTCGGCAGCGTTGACCGCAAGGGCCGGGTAGGCGAACGCGTAGTCGGGGTTCCACACCTGCATCTCGCTGACGACGTTCCGATTGCCGAGGTCGAGCTCGACGACTCGGACGTGCGTGTTTGGGAAGTCGAAGCCGCCGGACGTCCCCTTTCCCTTGCTCGCGCTCCACGCGATCATCACGTGGCCGTTGTCCCGTCGCTCAACGCCTCCGGTGACAGCGAAGGTGGGGAAGTTGTCGAGCTTCGTCAGCCAGTCGTTGCCGTCCGGGCCCATGGATGAATGTGTCCCATTGGGCCAGGTAGCCACCGTCACGTCGAACCACCCATAAGTAGACCCGGCGTCCGGCATGGTGAACATCTGGAGTGTTGAATTGTCACGCTGCCCGACCCAGACTGCCTGCGACCGGGTCTGCTGGACGAGGTGCCCCCCCCACGCCGTCGTGGAGTTCGCCGGGTCTGTGTAGTCGAACCCGATCGTGCCGCCGGCCGCGAGTTCCTGCAGCAGGATCCGGAGCACCAATCGCCCACCCGTGCCCATAACGTCGGTGCTCGCGTAGAGGTAGCGGGCAGAGAAGGCGAGGTCGGGATAGTCCATATCGTTCGTGGCGAAGCCGAAATCCCCGGCAACGAAGTCCCAATACGTCCAGGCGGTGGGGTCGTTCGCGACTGACTGGGACGTGGCGACGGCGATCCGGAACGCGCCTTGGCCCGCGGCGTCCGGCTTGTACTGGAGGAACCAGACGAAGAGATCGAACTCGGGGACGAACGTGATGACCTGGTCGCAACAGAAGCCGTTGCCGAGGGCAGGAAAGATCGTCGTCGGGTTCTGCCGGCTCCAGCTCGCACCGCCGTCGGCCGAGACGTCGCAGCGCCAGTTGAAGGACATCATCACGACGTCGCGCTCGGAATCGGCGCCGCTCATGTCGGCGGCGTTCGTGAGGTCCTTTTCGAGGCTGCCGGAAGGATCGTACTCGTGGAAAGTTACCGGATTGGGATTGCCCTGCGGGTCCGGATCCCCTGCGCGGGCGGCTTCCGCGGGCGGACTAGGTTCCCTGAGCTCGTACACCGTTTGGGCCCCAGGCACATCGTAGCGGGGCCGCGGTTGGCCGTCAGAGAGGCGCACGTCGGGAACAGGCGGGAAGGGGGCACCGTTGATCTGGTTGGCGTCGCGGCGTCCACTCGAGAGAACGAGTTCACGCTCCATCGTCATCGTGCTCTTCCCGGGTTGTCACGCGAGTTGGGGACTGATTGGCTTCGTCAGGATGGTTCGTGGGTTTGGCCGGAGCCGTTGGCACCGACCGTCGCACACGATCCCGTTGGCCATCGTCGTACGAAGGCTCGGGGGGAAACGGGGCACCCGCGACGCGGTCCGGATCCTTCTGACCTGATTCGAGGTCCTTCATTATGGTTTCCCTCACACTTGACGAACGGCGGCTCCGCTCGTTTCGAGGCTCAAAATACGGATCAAGGCGGTTCGACACCTGCGGCGTGCCGTTCGACGAGGGCGAAACGAATGAATGCGAGCATCGATTCGTGACGCTGCCGATTTGGAAACGAGACGCCAGGCGAACGGTTGGACGCGGGCCTGCCGAGCGGTGTGGTGGACAGAACGACTCTCATTTTACATCCGGCGTCAACAGCGACTCGGTGCACCGGCCCGCGCATGGGGTGTCACTGAAAGCCGCTGTGTCGGAGGCGCAGACTGTGGAACGGCGGCGAATCTGATGGGTCCCATCGTTCCATATATCACGGTAATGTTTCTGCAGTAGTCTCGGCGTAGACGGTCTAGAGGCCCTTCACGCCGGACGTGCCCACCTTCACCGCATAGACCGAGGAGCAGACCGGGCCTGAGGTGCCCTGGACCTGCGTATCCGAGATGAAATCGTTGACCACGATCGGGATGCCGTCGTAGAAGAGCGCGTGGCGGCCGAACTCGTTGACGTCGACCTCAAGCAGATTGCCCGAAGCCCGGCGCGGGCTGGAGGGGTTCTGAACACAATACGCCGCTTTTCGTGTTGTGCTGGACTGACCGGGACGAAGCACCAGCAGCAGATTCGATTGATCCGTGTACATGAAAATCGCATCTGTGGAGTACCGATCGGGCGTCCGTTGATGCAACGGTTGCTGACTGAGGTTACGCCTGACAACCTGGGATCCCTGGGGCCACCTGTCGAGCCTGCGGGTAACCGTGCCCTCTCCAACGCTGGCGCCGGGTAGCGAACCGAAGCGCCATCCGGTCAGTGAGCGGCTCGCAACGATCGGCGATGATCCCACCGACGCTGGTGAGATCATCGCCGAGTGCTCCCTTCGCTGGCGGTGCAGCGAACAGAGACCATCCCGATCGGAAACTCACGCATGGCCTTGGTCACCAAGCCATCGTCATCCCTTGAGCCGATCAGCCGCCCCCATGCCTACCCGGCCGGGGCGATATTCTGGTTGACGCGGAAGAGGTTGGTCGGGTCGTACGTGGCCTTCAGGGCGGTGAGCCGGTCGTACTTCGCCGCGCCGTAGGCATCCCGAACGCGACCCGCGCCCTCGTCCCGGGCATCGCCGAGGTAATTGACGTACACCCCGCCCGCCGCGAACGGCTGCATCGCCATCCACAGGTCGCGCGCCCACGCGATGTTGGCCGCGTCCTGGGCCGGGTCGTCCCACCCGGCAATGACAATCAGGTTGAAGGGTGCGGTCCGGTGCGAGAAGGCGGTCTCGTCCGACCCCACGCGGCTGACGGCGCCACCAAACTGCTCAAGGAACACCGCCGAGTGCGGCGAGGGCACCCGCGCGAAGTGCTCGACCATGATGTCGATCGCCGCGTCGTCGAGTCCGCGCAGGAAGCTCGACTTCCAGTAGCTGCGCCGACCGGATGGGAACGCCGGATCGAACATCTGCTGCAGCGTCCGGTAGGGCAGCGGGGCGACGAGATCAGCCAGCGGCGACCCAAACGCCCGCAGCGGCTGCACAGCGGCCTCGCCCTCGGCGATGGGGCCAATGTAGGCGGGCACGAGCCCCAGCATCGGGACGCCTTCCGGCGAGGTCAGCAGCGCCGCGGCGCAGCTGAGCGCATCGGCCATCGTCGGCGTAGCGTCGCGGAGGAAGCGCAACCCATCGCGCGCTGCCTCGAGCGGGTGGAAGAGTGGACCGGCCAGCACCTCGGGTCCGACCTCATGCAGCCGGTAGGCGAACGACGTGACGACGCCGAAATTGCCGCCTCCGCCGCGCAGACCCCAGAAGAGGTCCGGGTTCTCCTCGGCGCTGGCGACGACGAGGCGCCCGTCGGCGGTGACGACATCGGCCGAGATCAGGTTGTCGCAGGCGAGGCCATGCGCGCGCATCAGCCAGCCGAAGCCGCCGCCCAGCGTGAGGCCGGCGATGCCCGTCGTGGAAATGAATCCGCCGGTCGTCGCCAGGCCGAATGCCTGGGTTTCGCTGTCGAGCTCCTGCCAGAGGACGCCCCCCTCGGCACGCACGGCGCGGGCACCGGGGTCGACGCGGATCCCCTTCATCGGCGAAAGATCGAGGACCAAACCGGCGTCACAGACTCCAGTCCCCGCGATGTTATGGCCACCGCCGCGCACGGCTAGTAGCAAGTCGTGGTCGCGCGCGAACGCGACGGCGGCGAGGACGTCGGCGACGCCGGCACAGCGGGCGATCACGGCCGGGCGTTTGTCGATCATGCCGTTCCAGACATGCCGGGCGGCGTCGTAGCCGTCGTCGCCCGGGCGGACCACCGGACCCCGCAACCCAGTGCTAAGGGCGGCGACCGCTGTCGGATCGAGGACGGGAAGAGCCGTAGAGGTGGTGGCGCTGACCATCATCGCGTCCTCCTTCTGCGGGATGCGGGCTACGCCTCGTAGGTCGAGACGAGCTCGGGAAGCTGCATGTCCGGCGGCAGGTTGTTGAGGTCGACGCCGGTTACCGCGGCGAGCCGCTCCTTGAACCAGCGATCGAAGGGGTCCTGGGACTGGGAGAACTGCCCGAGCGCCCGCCCGAAGTCGGGACTCTCCATAAAGACGACAAACTGATCGCCTGAGGGCACTGCGGCGATGTACCAGAGTTCCTTGGTGATGCCAATAGCGCGCTCTGAGCGCGCGTATTCATCCTTCCGCTCGGTGTCGAGCTCGCGCTGGAACGCGCGGGCATCCTCGGTCTTAGCGGGCAGGATGGGGAACACGACGCACACACGGTCCACGACGGCACCTCCTGGATGCAGACCCAAAACGGGCCGGTGACACGACGGTCGGTGCGGCTCATCTTACTGGATGGTGACTTGTTGTCAACTCATCCGGTGGGGCTGGTCACGAGCACGGCCGGCGGACGCAACAGTGTGCCCGCCAAGCCCAGCCGTCCGCAAGTGGGACAGCGCTCCGAGACCAGGCGATCGCCATCGTCTCACCGGTCGCAGCGAACCAAGATAACTAGCCAGGGGCGGCAGGCGACGCACTCCGCCGACTTGGTCGCCGCTTCGCGTTTGCGTCGGCGCTCGTTGGTGTTTATAGCATGCTGCTATTACGGATCGTTAGGTGGCTCGGCTTCGGTCCAGGGCCGTGTTTGTGTCTCCTGGATCGGATAGCTGTGACCAATACGATCCCCCAGCGGCACCCAGAGAGATTTTCAACCCGCTGGGTCGTGTCTGAGACCCGATCAAAAAAACTCGAAGTCGGTTGTCGCCATGAAGAACACAACTACGGGGAGCAATACTGAACACGATGCATCGCTCTTCGTCCTCCACTGGTCGGACCGCGACGACGTTCCAACAGCTGATGTAGATTAGATTCGTCCGTTGGGCGACAGGCAGCGCGTGAGTGGTAGCATTTCTCGTGGTTTTGTCCACGGGCCCGCACTTTTAGTCCTGCAGTGGACTAACAATGACTTGTCAGTTGCATGGAGTTGCATATTCGACGCCAGTGCCGCGCACCACTTGTGGTACTGGACACAACGAACGGTCTCGGAAACTCGTGCTCTGCTGGACTGATCTTAATGAAATACGGGGAGCCCAGCAGCATAACTGAGTACCAAATTTACGAGAACGCCGAAAAGATTCTCGGCTGACTGCTGGGTCGATAGGGAGCAACCAATCGCCCCGCGCTATCGTGAGCAACCGGTCGGTGATTTTCCGCATACTCTCTTGGATTCCGATATTTGAGGAAATTGCGCTACGCCCGGCGCGCCCGTAATTCCTGCCTCCCTTTCATTCCAACCCGAATCAAATCTCGGCATCTCAGTTCCGCCCGGATGCCTCCATGAACCTAGCCAAACCCCGGAGTTCTCTTGCAACGATGCAAGAGCATGTGTTGACCCCTCTCAATGCTGATGCAAGAATGACAGCGGATTTTCCGCAAAAGGGAATAGCCGCGCAATGTTTCGCGATAGACAGGTTGGGCGGATCGAGTAGGCCGACGCCCAAATGGTCTTAATCGACAGAGGAGAGGCGAGCATGGACGAGCGCGATGTGCTGAGAGCGGCGTTGAATCGGCGGCAGGTACTACGTGGAGCGGCCGCACTCGGGTTGAGTGCGACAGGTTTCTCGATGGCTCTTCGTCATGAAACCATGGCGGCGCAGAATGTCACCTGCCCACCCGCGGCCACCCCGTCGCCGGATGTGGGCACGCCCGAACCGCCGAGCGGCATGAAGATTGGCGTTTCCGTCGCCTATCTTTCGGTGCCGTTTTATGCCAACTTCAAGACGGGGCTTGAGGACGGAGCAAAACGATTCGGTTTCGAATACGACCTTCGCGAAGGCGGCGGGGGGGACCTCGCCAAAGAGGTCGCCGTGTTGCAGGACTTCATCGCCGCGAAAGTCAACTTGATCCTGCTTACTCCATCTGGCGAGGGCATCATCCCAACGATCAAGCAAGTAAACGATGCGAAGATCCCGGTGATTGAGGTCAATAACCGCGCCGGTTTCCAGAGCGGCAAGGCCGATGTCGTGACCTACGTCGGTGCCGATGACGTTGAATTCGGAAGCCTCCAGGGGCAATTGCTGATCGACACGATGGCCGGCCAACCCGCCAAAATCGGCTATGTCCAGGGCATCAGCGGCACCTCGCCGCAAATCCTGCGTGGTAAAGGCTTCGAGGACGCGATCAAGGACCACCCAGAGCTCGAGATCGTCGGGCGAGTGAATGACGACTTCGCGAGCGATAAGGCTCTAGCGGTGACGCAGGACCTGCTCACCCGCTTCCCGAAGGGTCAGCTGGACGTCATCGTCATGCAGGGTCCGGAAGGAGTTGCCGCGGCGCAGTTTGCCCGGCAGAACGGCCGCGACGAAGTGAAGTTCATTCTCGGCGACTATCCAGCCGATGTTCGGCAGGCGATCATGGACGGTTATGTGGTCGGCACAATCAACCAGGACCCATATCCGCAGGCGTTCCAAGGCATGCACATGGCGTGGCTCTATCTCAATGGCAGGGAGAGCGAGATACCCAAGCCAGACTTCCTCCCACTGCCGATCATCACCAAGGAGAACGCCGAGGCGACGCCACCGGCGTGGGGTTGCTAGCCGACAAACATGCCGACATTCGCGATGAAGGTCTACGACCTCCAATGGTTCACAACCTTCGGCATGAGTTACGACGAGGCGGCTGAGTCGCTGGTGGCCGATGGGATCGATACGGTTCTCACCCAGAACCAGATTGATCCGCTGCCGAATTCCGGGGTTGACCAACGGGATTATCTGGCCAGCTTTGGCAATCGCCTGACCACGTATACCGATGACGCCTGGGTCACGACCCTGCGCAAGCACGGTCTCCGCGTCGTGCAAACGAGCGCGGTCTTCTTCGATCCACCGAGTTTGGAACGATATTCGGACGCTTGTCCAATCGACGCTGACGGGCGAGCCCAGGTCCCGTTTGACTGGTACCTGGGCATTTGCCCGACCCATGAGGCGCATCTTGCGGAGAAGATCGCGAAGCTCCGCCGGGTTGTAGCCGAACTCCAACCCAGCGCGCTCTTTCTCCAATTTTTTCGCTATCCAGGCTTCTGGGAAAACTGGACTTGGTCACCCGATTACGTCTTTTCCAATCGCGATCGCTTCTGCTTCTGCGACCGTTGCCGAAGCGCCTTCGCCCACGATCTCAGCATTGCCTTGCCGGCCGGCGACTTCGCGACCCAGGTCACCCATATTCTGTCGAACCACGCCGAGGCCTGGACCGATTGGCGATGTCGTAGGATCGCTGATGTTGCAGCCCGAATACGGTCGACCGTCATTCCGGAGCAGCCACAAATGAGCATCATGCTCAACACGCTGCCTTTTCCTGCGTCCGATTTCAACCGCCAAAACGCTCGCCGGGAATACGCGGCCCAGGACCTGAGCTTGCTTGCCCCGTATATCGAGCGCTTCGAGTTGATGACCTACCTGCAAATCCTCAACCGACCTATCTCGTGGATCACGCCGGCCGTCTTGGACGCCAAGCTGTCCTTACCCGAGGGACGCGAAGTGGTCTGCACGCTCCAAGTCGACGCCCTCTACACGGATGGCGTTCACCGTGATCGACAACGAGCGCCCGAGGTGGACGCGGCTGAGATCGAAGCAGCGGCGTTTAAGGCGCTAGACGCTGGCGCTGATGGCCTCGTCTTCTATCACTGGACTGATTTCCTCCAGGATGTGAGCGGGAGCAAACGCGCCGCTCTCAGGAGGATCACTGGTGTCTAGACCTCACGCGGGCAGTCAGTCCCCGACACTGGGCGTGGCCTATTTTGGCAATCGCTACGTTCACCACGCGCGTGCCGACTTCGCGGAAATTGCCGCGATGGGCGCCACCTACGTCGTCCACGCGATGTCCGAAGCGGATCTCCGCTGGAATCCGGATACCTTGACTGAGCTGGTTGCCGCCGGTCGCGAGCTCGGACTCTCGGCTTGGATGACACCATGGGCGCTTGGAGGAGTTTTTGGCGGCGAGGCTTCAAGCTACGCGGTCATGGAGCACCCGGAGGCCTGCCAGCGGGACAGTGAGGGAAACCATTTGCCTGCGCTGTGCCCCCGGCAGCCTGCCTTCCGCGCGCTGATCGGCAACTGGCTGGATGCGGTTGCCGCAACCGGGGCCGAGGTCTGCCAGTGGGACGAGCCGCACCTTGCCCGCCACTGGCGCCCTGACGATCCACGCTGGGCCTGCCGATGCGACATCTGCCGAGATGGATTTCGTGACGAAATTGGGCGGGATATGCCAACCGCCTGGGATCCCGATGTGGCGGCGTTCACCGGCAAATTCCTCGACGCGACCATTCGCTGGCTCGTCGCTGAAGCAAACTGGCGCGGTCTTCAGAGTTCGATTGTCCTCCTTCCGGATATACAAGCTGGAACAGACAATTGGCCTACCCTGGCGGCCCTTCCCGGCATCCGCTTCTTTGGTGGTACGCCATATTGGGTCTTCGAAGGGCTTCCGCCAGACGACATGAGTGATTACTTGACGACATGGTGCCAACACCTCCTTGCTGCCACTGCGGGCACGGATGCCGCGCCGCTCGGCTGGATTCAGGGATTTGGCATCCCTGCTGGCCGAGAAACCGAAATCGAACTCGGGGTCGAGATCATGCGACAAGCAGGCGTTGCCTCGATCGCGGTCTGGGCTTACCGCGCGTGCGAAGCGATGTCATCGTTGAAGCCCGGCAACCCAGAACTTGTCTGGTCCACGATCCAGCGAGCGTTTGCGCGAACGCGGGAGTTCGCGTCGTGAGTGCTCTGCCCGATGCCAGCGCCGAAATGAGCGAACCAGTGCTCCAGGCGATCGGCATTAGCAAACGGTTTGGCGCCGTGGTCGCGCTCGAGGACGTGTCTATTGATATCCATCCCGGCGAAATCGCGGGTCTCGTCGGTGACAACGGAGCTGGCAAATCGACGCTGATCAAGATTCTCAGCGCGGTCTTACGCCCGGACAGTGGCGCCATCGCCTTCGACGGAGAGCAGGTCACCTTCCACTCGCCTTCGGAGGCACGGGCGGCGGGAATCGAAACCGTCTACCAGGACCTGGCGCTCGCCGGCAACATGACCATCTGGGCGAATATCTTTCTCGGCCGTGAAGAAACAATCGGCCCGAAACCGCTCAATATCTTGGACAAGCAGCGGATGGCCCGGGAAGCTAGGCAAATGCTCGCGCGTCTGGGTCTAAATGTGCCGCCGATGCAGTCGACCGTCGCCTCGCTTTCGGGCGGGCAACGGCAATCGATCGCGATCGCTCGGGCGGCGGCGTGGGGATCGAAGGTGATCATTCTGGACGAGCCGACCGCTGCCCTGGGAGTGGCGGAAACGCTCGCAGTGGAAAGGATGATTCTTGGCCTGCGTGACCGGGGCTTTGGAATCATCATGATCAGCCACAACATGCCGCAGGTCGAGCGGCTAGCCGACACGATCTGGGTTTTGCGTCGGGGTCACATGGTCGACCATTGTCGCCGAGTTGACACTGATTTGGAGGAGATTGTGAGCCTGATCACGGGCGCATCGACACGGTTCAAGAACGGGCACACCTCGTGAGCGCGGTGGCAGAACCGAGCGATGTCTCTGAAGCCTATGATCGCTTCGATGGGCTTGATTTTCTCCGGCGATACGGCATCGTCGTTGTTTTCGCCGCGATTATTCTAACGATGGTGATTACTTCACCACAGTTTCGCACCCAAGGAAACTTCCTCAATCTCCTTCGGCAGAATGCGATCATCGGCATCCTTGCCTGCGCAATGACGTTCGCCATCATCCTAGGCGGACTCGATCTTTCCGTCGGCGCCAATGCCGCACTATCGAGCGTCGTCGCTGCGCGACTCATGATCGATTTCAACATTCCTCTGGGAATCGCCGGTGCCCTCCTGACTGGTCTGCTTATCGGAATCGGCAACGGGCTGCTCATTGCCTATGTTGGCGTCAATCCGTTCGTGTCCACGCTGGGCACGATGACTGTGGTTCGCGGTCTCGTCTATGTCTGGACCAATGCCACGCCGCTCTTCGGTGTCGCGTTCTCATTTACTCGACTCGGTCTTGGCAGCAGCTTCAGAGTCCCCAATCCATTTTGGATCTTCCTTATAGTTGCCGTCATCCTGTACATCCTTCTCAGCCGAATCCGCTTCGGTCACTACATCTATGCCATCGGTGGCAACGCCTTGGCAGCCCGGGAAATGGGCATCAATGTCAAGCGAACCAAATTGCTCGTCTACGCAATGATCGGTGTCTGCGCGGCAATTTCCGGGATTATCCTGGTTGGGCAGACGGCGACCGGTCAACCAGCGGGCGCGCTCAATTATGAATTGACGGCGATCGCCGCAGTGATCGTCGGCGGCGCGACGCTCAGTGGAGGTTATGGGAATCTGTTAAGCACAATCGTCGGCGTCTACCTGCTCGGTGTCGTCTCAAATGCGCTCAATCTCTTTGGAGTCTCCCCGTTCTGGCAGCCCGTCGCCACCGGCTCGATCTTGATCGTCGCCGTCGCCGTCGACAGTGCGGCAGCCCGCAGCGCCCGCCTCGTCCGCTGACCGTGGGCCGAAATCGGTGGGTTCTTCGATTCGGTCAAATGTCGCCCATGCCGAGCGGATCGTGGGCGCGCTGGCAATGTAGGAAAAACGTGGTGTACATGGCTCAGTCCTCAGCCAGACAAATTCCATGATCTCTGGGTGAGGTCGAATTGTCGGCGATGCCGCCTTCGCTCGCCGGTAGCCAGTTGCTGTGGACCCGATTAGAGCGTGTTATGGACTTGCGCCGAGCGCGACGATTGCATGATGAAGCATGAGGCAGGCGAAGGCGACGAACTACTGACCGACGGCCATTTATTGCAACTCTACATAGTCCTTGACTGGTCCGTGGAACCGTGCCGCATAGGCGAACGAGCGCTCCACCACCCGGTGCCGAGGCAGCAGCACAAAGCCGCGTTTCGCCTCAGGCAACTTGACCACCTCCAATCGCATCCCGCGGGTTGCCGCCGCTGCCGTTGACCTCGCGGCGGTGAATCCGGCGGAGCGGGTTCATGACGGCGAGCGCGTGCTCATCCCGTTTCTCAGCACACCGGTCCCAACTCGTGATCCCAACCAGCCCGCACCGATCGACCAAGCCAGACCATCGGCCGTCGCGGGACCAATCAATATCAATACCGCGACGGCGGCTGAGCTCGACACGTTGCCGGGCATTGGTCCGGCGATCGCGGCCCGGATCGTTGCCTATCGCGATAGTCATGGCGCGTTTGCCTCGGTCGACGAGCTTGCCGACGTGAGCGGCATCTCCGCGCGGATGGTGGACAATCTGCGCCCGCTAATCACCACCGGTCCATGACCGGAATTTACCTCGGAACCGCCTTTCTCGCGGGCGCGGCCGGCGGCACGCTCGCCATCGCGCTGCTCATCCTCTTCGCCACCCTCATGTGGTATCTGCGGCAGATCTCCCTTGCCGTTGCCCTGGTGATTGTGCTGGCCGCGCTCGCCGGTCTACTGCGGTCGCCTCCGCCCCGCGCCGAAGCGGACACGGACTTGGTCGCGCAGGTGACAGCGGTTCGCGGCACCGTCAGCTCCCTCCCGCAAGCGCAGGGCGAGCGCATATCCGTCGACGTCGCCCTCACGCAGGTGCAGATCGATGACCAATGGCGGTCGGCGGTCGGCAAAGTGCGGGCCAGCGTCGGGAGCGACGCGGGCGTCCAATACGGGGATCGCGTCTATTTCAAGGCAAGGCTCACCCCGCTCGATGAGCTGCCGCCAGGGGTTGCGTCCGCCTTCTCCGCCCGCGGTATTTGGGCGACGGTTTACGCTGGCAGTCTGGCGATCGACGAGCGCGGGCACGGGTTTCGACGCTGGCTGGCCGAGAAGCGCGCTAAGATCGGTCGCGAGATCCAGGAAACGGCGCCGGGCGACACCGGGGCGCTGCTGACCGGGTTCGTCACCGGTGATGACAGCCGCCTGGAGACAACGACGAGGACGCGTTTCGCCACGACCGGGACAAGCCACATCACCGCCATCAGCGGCGCGAACTTTGGCGTGTTGGTCGTGGTCCTGACCACCATTGGCCGCTGGTCTGGTGTCCGCCGGCGCTGGTATTGGCAGCTCACGGTCGTCTCCGTCGTCTGGTTCTACGCGGCGCTGACTGGTCTGCTGCCGCCGGCCTGCCGGGCGGCGCTGGTCGCGACCGGCGTAGTGATTGCGCTGCGCGCGGGGCGCCGGCCCGATCTCGTGACCTTGATCATCCTCTCCGCCGCGGTCGAGATCGCGATCCGTCCCGCGGATCTTTCGACCCTGTCTTTCCGCCTCTCAGTCGCCTCGTCGCTGGGGCTGGCGCTCGTCGCTCAAGGGCGCTACGCAGCCGGTGTCCGGGATTGGGTCGGGGTGGCTTTGCTGACGACGACCGCCGCTCACATCGCCACGCTCCCCTTCCTCATCCCGACCTTCGGCAACACATCGCTTGTCACAGTTCCTGCCAACGTGCTGATCGCCGTCCCAGTCGAAATCGCCTTCGACGTGGCGTTGCTCGGTTCTGTCTTCGTGTTCGTTTGGCCGTCCCTCGGCGTCGCCTGCATCACCGTGGCGCGAGCCCCGGCCTGGCTCGTTTTGAAAGTCGTCGATCTCCTCGGATCGCCAAGTTGGACCACCGTCGATCTGCACGGCCTCTCACCCGCTTGGCCATCGGTCTTCGCCGCCCTCGCGATTGCCCTCCTCGCCTGGATGAGCCCCGAATGCCGCGCCTGGTGCCGCCGGTCTTGCCGCAATCCAATCTTCGTCGATCTCTCCCGCTGGGCGCTGATCGGGGCGACCGCCGGGGTGCTTATGGGCTGGGGCATGGTGTGGCTTTCTGGATAGTGCGACGAGCCGCGCCGCGCCGCCCGGGTTGCCATCTTCGCTCCATGGCCGCGGTCGCGCTTCGCGTCGCCTCACCGTTGGGGGCGGCAAGACGCCAAGCTGTACAAGGAAACCCGTATCGGAGGCATGAACATTGAACGGGTGGCCTGCGGTTCGAGAAACATCGATGGTGCGTCAACTTTGGGACCAAAGTGGGGTGACATCCTGGCACAGCATGTACGGATAATGTTGGTATCCCCGCATGCTCCGGCGTGTACGCCGATCGTCAAACGACGAGCAAGGATTTCGCGGTTATTGACCGCGCCTCTGCTGCTGTAAGGGAAGGAAGCCTTAGGATGGACGCGCATTCGGATGTCGCCGAGCAGAACGCGTTGACTGATTTTTGCTTTCATGGACCAATCATCACCCGCGATACGTCGCGTCCCGATGTCGTCGTCAGCGCGGACGTCACGCTCCGCGTCGATCCGGCGACCGGAACGGGCGAGATCGTTATTGCGCGTGTGGATGGACGGACCGAGGTTCGCGCGGAACTTGCGCCCGATTTTATCGTCGCCTACGCGGCCTCCTTCTTCGCGCCAACCGAGCGGATTACCGCGATGACGCGTGCCGGTTGGACCAAGCGCCTCAGGGATCAGCTCTTCGTCAGGCAGCCATGCGATGCTGAAGAGATTGCCGCGGTCGAAGCAGAAGGGTGGGCTGTGGAGATGCGTCAAGGCGAGGGTGAATTCGATCTGCCTCCAGAATTTGCGCCGTACAACGCGCTCATCCGCAGCCTGGGCGAGTATTTTCTGGCCGTCCTCGAACCGATCGCAGAACTCTAGCGCCGGATTCCGCGGCCGCGGCCCGATGGCGGGCGCTGGCTGAGCGCAAGATCGTCGAGATCGACGCCCTGATCGCCCGTGCCGCGCAGATGCGGCGCGTGCTCGACGAGAGGCTGCGATTGCCTGACGCTCGACAAGTGCGCCGTCGCCGGCTGGGCGGCAGACTGAGGCGTTAGGCGATCGTCGACTGTGGCTGCGACGGCTCATGTGGGGAACTCATGGCAGCCTGCATTGCTCGCAGCTGATCGATAGCCGTGCTGCATCGTTCCCGGTCTTCCTGCCGCCCTGCCGGCAGCGCATAGCGCCACCCTGCTTGCCAGGCGAAGGGGGCATCGACCAGGTTTTCGAGCGGGATTCCGGGCACGAGATGGTCGAGTGCCCATGTGTTCGCGGCGTGGGCGATGATGAGGATAGTGTCGCCATCCCAATGCGCAGCAAGGTCGTGCAACAAGTCGCGCGTCTGAGCGACGACCGGTTGACGACCCGCCCGGACGGCATCATCATTGCCACTCCACGGGAGGTTTCATGGACGAGATCCTGCCCGACCTGTCGACGCCCACCTTGACCGCGGCCATCGAAGCGAGCGCGGTCGCGTGGTTCGCCGACGGCGGGCGTTTGCCCGGCGGCGAGGTCCACGACGACCCGGACCTCCTGTGGGTGGTCAGCGGGCTGCCCCTCGCGCTCTTCAACGGCGTGTTCCGCGCAGACCTGCCCACCGCCGACCTCGATGCGGCTATCGAGGACATCCTGGACCACTTCCGGACACGCCACCTGCCCATGCAATGGCAGGTGTGGCCGCGCACGCGGCCGGTCGGCCTGGGAGAGTGCCTGGTCGCCCACGGCCTCAGCCACCCCTTCGACCTGCCGAGCATGGCAGTCGATCTCCGCACACTCCCCGCGGACGCGCCGGCCCCGCCCGGCGCGGAGATCGAGGAGGTGGGCGACGAGGTTGGGCTCAAGGCTTGGGCGCAGACCGTCGCCGCCGGGTTCGAATTCGACGACATCACCGCTGCCAGCGACGCATTGTTCGCCGTCTACGCCGGCGCCGGCCGCGACGGTTGGGGCGCGGGCCGCCACCGTTTCTTCCTGGCGCGGGAATCGGGCGAGCCCGTGGCCGCGTCGGCGCTGTGCCTGGCGGAGGGCGTGGCGGGCATCGGCTGGGTGGCGACCGTGCCAGCGGCCCGGGGGCGGGGTCTCGGCGCGGCGCTGACGGTCGCGCCTCTGCACGCGGCCCGCGCGGTGGGCTACCAGGTCGGGGTGTTGCAGGCCTCGCCCATGGGGCTCCCAGTCTACCGGCGGCTCGGCTTCAGGGAATTCGGCTGGGCCGAACTCTACCTCTGGTCCCCATAGCCGCCGGCTGTGGTTGCGACGGGTCACGAGGGGAGGTCATGGAAGCCTGCCTCGCCCGTGGCTACTGATCGACTGCCGTGGTGCATCGTTCCCGCTTTTACTCGCCGCCCCACCCCGCCGGCAACGAATAACGCCACCCTGCTTGCCAGGCGAAGGGGGCGTCGATCAGGTTTTCGAGCGGGATTCCGTTCAACAGATGGTCGAACGCCCACTTGTTCGCGGCGTGGGCGATGATGAGAACGGTGCGACCGTTCCAAAGGGCGGCGAGGGTGTGCAAGAAGTCGCGCGTCTCGCCAACGAGCTGGCGGTAGCTTTGACCGCCGGGGAAGGGTTCGTCGACGTGTCGCGAGCGCTCGGTTTCAAGCTGGGCAAGCGGCATTCCGTTGAGCGCGCCGTAATTACATTCGCGCAGCCGGGCGTCCTGGAAGATCGGGATTTCGCTGCCGGCGAAGGCAAGTTCTGCGGTCTCGACCGCACGCGGCAAGTCGGAAACGAAAACCGCCGCGAGGTCATCGGTTCGACGGCGCTCGCCGAGGGCGTGGGCGAGTTCGCGACCCCGTTCCGAGAGCTTCCCCGGCAGCCACCCCGTTGCGATTCCGGCCTCATTGTCCGTGGTGATCGAATGTGTCTCGTAGATGATCTCGACCGTCATGGCGCGCCTAGGATGATCATCCGCCCTAGCGGAGTGGCTCGATTTCTCGAAGGAGCACGTCGACAAGGTCGGCCGGGTGCGGGATGTGCATCCCTCGGTAACTTCCGAGTTTGAGGAGTTAGCGATCGCGAGTCCCGAGCTAGGAAGTTCCCGCGCTCAAGGCGGCTGAAAGGACAAGATCGTCCTTAGGTTGGGTAGCGACGCCAAAAACAGGGACCTTGGCTTCGATGACTCGTGCGAAGCGGCGTAAGAATTCGAGATGTCTTTTCACCTGCTCGGGATCAACCCGCTGCTAGAAATAGGGTTTCGTGTAGGTCCGAGCCACCTCTTGGAGAAGATGCTCAGATACAACTAACTCATAGACTCCCTGCCTCCAAAGGTCGATCAGATAAGTCGAGGCACTGACACTATCAAGAAATCCAGGAGCGAGAACGTGCGCATCCAACAGGACGCGAATCACCGAACACTCGCCGCCTCCTCGGCCCGAATCTCAGCGAGGGCGCGATCAACTTCGCGTTCAATCTCCTCAGAAGAAACACCCTTACACGCCTCGCGCAACTCATCCACGATCGCGAAGCCCGCTTCGCGCTGCTGTTCAAATCGTTCGAGCCATTCAAGATCGTTGGCGGAGATAATGGCTGCCACCGGTATGCCGCTCTTCTCGACGAGGACGCGTGCTTCCCGGTGAAACACGCGTTTGAGGAGCGTCGGTAGTTGCTGTCTTGCCTCCGATGACTTCACCGTTTCGGTGACCGGACGTTGCAACGCCATGCCTTTTCCTCTCATGAAACTGACAGTACGTATCCGTACGATATTGTACGACACAACGTTCGCAGCGCATGCGACCCTCGGCGCGACAATCGGCGGCACATCCTGCATGCTCGTCGTCGGTTCCCTCTTCTCTGCTTAGTGCGGGTCGGTAGTGGTAGGTTTCGACCGGGCGCGCTTGTGCTCGTGAAGTTCGGCGATGGCGCTGTCCGTTTCGCGTTCCAGCTCCTCTGGCGAGATACCGTCGAACGACGTCGCCTTCGCGCCACTCGCGACAGACGTTTCGGCCTTGTGTTCACGTGCATCCATCAACCGCGCGACCTGGGCCAAATGCACGGCGTCGTGGAAGGCCATGTGAGTCATGAGGTCGTGGATAGTGATCAGGCCGTACACGGAGTGGCGGGCGCGGCGGTGCCAATCGGCGGGAGCGAGGGCCGAGAGAATGGCGACGCGCTCGCCGCGCAGGCGCGCGAAGCGGTCGAGCTGCTCGCCAAGATCCATCTGCAGGTAATTACCAGCTGCGGCGAGCTCTTCTTGATCGTAGCCGAAGATTTCCGGCACGTCTTCGCTCGCCATCCGCTGGACCCGGTCGACCGCGCGCTCCTCGGCGTCGGCGAGGTGAGCAACGACCTCGATCACCGCCCAGGCGCCCTCAGCCGCGTGGCGGGCCGCGCCGGCGTCGAGCTCGTGGACAAGGACACGGAGCACGACCGGGGTCGCGCGGTTGATCTCGATCAGCTCGGCCTGCGGATCGATCATGGACTGCTCCTCGCGCGGCATCGCGCAGCCGGCTGCGCCCGTTTCGGGTTGGTGCGGATCCCTCGCTCGGCGTGGCATGCGGTCAGATGTCGACGATCGCGCGCTTGAGCCACTCCAGGTTGTCTTCGTCGACGCTGTAGCTCGTGGAGGGACCGTCGATGTCGCCGTGGATGAGCCCGGCTTCGCGGAGTCGCTTCAAGTGCTCGGAAACGGTCGATTGGGCGAGCGGCAATTCATCAACCAAGGAACCACATGGCGACGAGTCACGCCGCCGCAGTTCCTGAAAGATTTTGTAGCGAGCCGGATTGCCGAGCGCGCGCAGCATCGCGACCATGCGCTCTTCCGTGTGCGTTTGTGCGAGCGTCTTCATAGTGGTCTATGTGGTTCGATCCTCGCCCTGCGCCGCGGCAAGGCGCTACCTTAGCGCCGGCGCCCCGTGATCCGCGAGTTCACCGGCCTCGATCCACCCCCTTCATCGTAACTATCCGCACATCATAGACCGCCGATCACGGAGACGCGGCGGTGCTCAGCGGTTTCCTAGGTAGGTTCTGGCAGACGTGCGGCCAACGGCTCGTTCAGCCCGCGCCCAGGCAGACGCATGAGGTCGGCGTTGCTGGCCTCGGCGTAGTCGGCCGGCAGGTTGTTCCCACCCGCGTTCATGCTCGACCTGACCCTTGCCACCTCGGCAGCTGCGGCCCATTTGACGAAGTCAAGCGTCGCGCGACGTGCAATCCCACACGTGCGTGACTTTGAACCAGTGCACCTAACCCGAAAAGGGAGAGGCGCATGGCATTAGGGGATATCGGAGGAGACGCATTGAGCAACCGGTTGCGCCTGGCGCGTGCGCGTGAGTGCGCCAACAGCGGCAACGACCCGGCTCAGGCGCGACGGACCTTTGTCGGTGGCAGAGTGGTCATCCATGAGAAAGTCATCACGCGTCAGCCCGGTGAAGTAGGGGCGCAGGCGCTCGTAGTCCTTCGGATCGTGCTGCGTTTCAAGCATGCGATTGATCAATGGTTGCACAGTATACGGAAACATCACATCACTCCATCATCGGAATTATCCGAAATATAGGTCGAACACCCTGGCCGTTTCCCGATGTGCGCCGCTTGGAGGCCGAGCCGGCATCTTCCTCGCGGCTACACTTTTAAGACGCATCGACCCCTTCGCTGTGAGACCGTCCGCGAGGAGCATTCCGGACATCGGCGAGATTGCGCTCGCCGCATCCCGGTTTTGTGGAAACTCGCGTGCCCGCCCGGCGAACAGCCGACGTGGACCGGACGGGCCCGGTCTCGACGCCATCATCTCCGTTCGGCCGGGCCCCGCCATCGGCTAGATTGCCGATTTACGCCGCGATGCCCAGGATGACATGGCGGACTTGCTCGGTAAGGCTGCCGAGCGCTTGCCCGCGGGTGATCGCGCCTGGATCGGTGGCCATGAGCGCCGCGGCGGCCGCCGTCGCGACCGGCACAGGAGGACTGGCACTCGACGGCGAGTCTGAACCGCGCGCGGACACGAAGAGGACGACGCCGGCCGCTCCGAGGCTGACAAGGAGAACGGCGAAAACGGCAAGCTGCCGGTTGCGCCGTCGAGCCGACCGTTGCCCGCGAGCTCGCCGAGGGCCGCCAGCGGGACATCTCGGCGTACGGCGACTGGCGCGCCTACCAAGCCGCGCGGGACGCCGAACGCTGAGGGTCCGGGAACCGTTCGCGGAGTTTGCCTCAGGTCCGCGCGCTGGCCAATCGGTGAGGCCGGTGAGGCGCACGCGGGCCTCATGTCAGCAGCCTGCTAGGATTTGTCTGATGGATGTGCGCGGAGCGGAGCCGGGCAGCCCGGCTCCGTGCAGCGGCCGCGGGGCTCGTCCGCGAGCTCCTCTAGAGCGAAGCGGTCCGTCGGGAAGACGGCGGTGTGGACCAGCGGGGCCTGGGTGTGGTTGACCTAGCGGTGCGGCACGCCAGCCGGAATGACGACCACCTCGCCGGCGCCGGCGTCGGCGGTGGTCTCGCCCACGATGTAGGTGCCCCGCCCAGCGTGGACGATGATCAGTTCCTCGCAGTCGTGGCGGTGGAGGGGCACGCCCTGCCCAGGGTGCGATTCTCCCACCACCACGGTCAGGCTGGCCAGACCGAAGGCCGCGCCCTCGAGCAGGTGGCGCCCCGCGATCGGGCCCCGGCCCGGCGAAACGAGCAGCGGGAGGTCGGCGAACGGGACCATGGTGCGCGTCATGTTGCACTCCTCATCGCGTGAGCGATGCCCGTCGCACCGGTGCGGCGAGAACACCACCAATGTCCGCCCGTGGGTACTTGGCGAGGACCATGATACCCGAGGCGGCTCGATTGTGTGCCTCAGTGCGCGCCGTCGCCGGCGGCGGGCGGCGGCTACGCCGCCTACCCGCGGGCGTCAACCACATCGTGAGGAGGTGTCACCGATGCTACTGCTATCCGTACCCACTCCTCCGGCTCACTCACCACGTCAATCCAGCCAATGTGCCACCAATCGTCTTCAGTCGGCGCGCAATCCTCAGGCGCGAGCGGAAACTCGACGATGCGATCGGGAGACTGGTTTGCCGCCATGGCCAGGCACAGATGACGAATGGCGAATTCGACGGCGCTGGTCTGCATGCCGCGCATGGTCATGAGCGACAGCGACCGGTCGTCATTGGGCTCGTTGTGCACCGCATGAATGGCCCACCCGGCGCCCGAAATCGTGAGGCCGAGCGCATCACGCTGAATCACGACATCGAGGTTTGGCGCCAGCACGGCAAGCTGCGCACGGAGCGCGGCGGCATATCGTTCAGACCATTCGCTCCTGTCCATCGCTGGCGGAGCGAGTGCATGTTCCGCGCGTGGGACCATGGGGGTGGTCCTTTCGTCCTCGGGATGGGGGAGGTGCCGCCATCCCAGGACCTTGTGAAGACGCGACGTGCCGGCGCTCATGCCGCCGCATGGAAGACCGGTTCACCATCCTATAACGCGGAGCCGGCGCGGGGTCGATCCGCCGGAGGTCCCATTTGTGTTCACAGAAGCACGGACGGCCTCGGCAGCACGCTCGGGGCCGTTGCCGTTGATGCCCAATTTGATGCCCTAACGTATTTACGATTGTGGACGACTATATACAATCGACAGCGAAATCTAGGCTGAATCGCCGCGTTTTGAACGCCTATTGACGGCTGCAGAGAACCCGCCTCATTCTCCTTTGCCGCTGCCACGGTCTCCCGTTGACCGTAACGCTACTCGGCGAACAGCAACGCCCGCACGCGTTGGGCCAGCGGCGATTTTTCTCGCTGCCGTTAAGGACGGCTGGCAAATCACAACATTGTGATTTGCCAGCCGTATGTTGATTGCCACGCTAGCCGCAGTATTCGGCTGGGCCAAACAATTCACCAATCCTGCGCAAGACGAGGACGCGCATGCGTTCGGCATAGCAAACCGCCCCGCGCCGAAGCCCGAGACCGTTGCCCTCCTCGCTGCCTTGGTCCAGTCGCCCGCCTGATCAGTGTGGTGAACTGCTCGTCAACGAGCGCCGCTGTGGTCCGCCGAGGCAGCGCCGGACCGACCGGCGGCGAGTTGACGAGGCCGCGCGTTGCGGATGGGGGCGAGGACTCGCCCCGCCCCGCCCCATGGTACCGATCTCGTTGACGTACTGGGAAGCGTCCCGCGATCCTAACCGAGGACTTGGGTGAAGGCCTGGCAGAAGAGCGCGAAGTCGCTTTCGGCGTCTGGATGAGGGCCGGTAATCCCCGTGATGGTCGAGCTGACAAACGCGTCATCCGCGTCCGTCGAAAGATCTCCAAGGTAGAGCACGTCCGAAAAGGAAATCCGGCCGACATCCTTTAAGACCTGCCCATCCACGGTCCGCAACCACTCCGGGATGCCATTGATGGAGTAGGTGTAGGTCCACGTGCCGTCACCATTGTCGACAAACGCGTCCTCTTGTCTGGTCTGACGCACCGCGTTGGTCAGCGTGACGCCGTCGGCATTGGTGAAGGTCACATCCACGTGATCCTGGATGACCCCGATCCAGAAGTCGTCGCTGTCGGGTCCGGTTGAGGGAATGACGACGTCTTGAATATGCAGAAGCGAGAACCCCGTTACGGTGACATGAACCGGAATGTCGCAAACCACGTCGTCGACCGAGTCGTTGATGTCGATCCGTTCCGGTTTGCTGGCCAGAGCCGGGGCGGAGAGGACGACAATGGCAAGGAGCGCAATGGCGATTGCGGCGAGACGACGGGCACGTGGGACACCCACGGCGGAACTCCTTTCCTGGAATGGACGGCGGACACCGGGAAGGTCCGCGCACACGCGCGGCCGGCGAGTCCGTTCGCTGAATTGGCGAACGGTGCCAGCATAGCCCGTTTGGGGCATCCGTCAATCCCATACGTACGCACTTGAGTTTGGTGCGACGGGAGGAGGGGATTGAGCCCCTCTGCCGAGATCTGTCCGGGGTCATGAACCTTTCGCCCGTAATCGTCCCTGATCCGTCTCAGGGTTAAACAACACATCCCA
>JBJMMD010000045.1:0-33718 GCA_045804965.1 Thermomicrobiales bacterium
CCCTCGAAATCCAGGTGCCGATCCTCGACCGGCCCCATCCGCATAACCTCGCCGCCGTCCTTCGCCATCTTCGGCACGGTGCGTCTCCTCCGATCGCGCCGGTGCACAGGCGGTCCGTCCGCCCGGCGTGCCGGCTCGTCTGCAGCGAAGGGCCCGATCGGGGCCCGGCGAGGAGCGTGTTCCTCGTCGAAAGTCCATGCCGCGTTACACGCCCGGCGGCAGGATCATGACCGCACCCGGACCAATCATTTGGTTGACATGCGTCACTAGCGTAGTCAATTGCCGGCGGTCGTCAGGTGTGTACAGACGGCTTTGAGTGCTCAGGCTGACAACTGATATCGAGGGGCCAGATGCAGATCGACGAACAATTGGCACTGTTTGCTTCAAGAGATGGTCAGTTGGCTGTGCTGGTGGTCACCTCGTCAGATGTCCAGACCAGTCTCTGCGTGGAGGAAGGGCCCGCACAAAGTCCCAAACGGCTACTGTGGCCTTGAGGGCGCCGGGGTGAGCTGCGCTGTCGGGTTGGGCGTGGCTAAGTCCTAGTTGATCTGGATCGCAATAAGCGAGGCCAAAGGAGAAGGCGGAGGTGGTGTCACCTCCGCCTTCGCGATTTTAGTGGCTTTGGCTATTGTTACCGTTTGTGTCAAGCAGACGCCGCCCTGTAAAGCACGCCTATCGCAGTGCGGCGGACCTGGCGGGCGTCGCGGCAACTTCTCGACCGGTTTTCGCTCGTCGCGCCCAGACCATGGTCGCGGCGGTCAATTGGACGAGGAGTCCAAGGATGAGCGGTAGCCACAGACTGGTGAGGCGGTAGAGCAAGGTTGCGCCAAGGGCCGGCGCGGCAGGAATCCCGACATGCACCAGAGAGCCAGCCATCGCGGCCTCAACAACGCCGAGCCCACGGAAAATTGGCATCAATTTGCTGGCGAGAGTGCCGACGACCGTGACGACAATCGGCGTCATGAGCGAAGGCTCTTGGCCGACTGCGCGCAGGCAGAGGTAGAGCGTAGCGATACCTGCCAGTCGTCCCAGTAATGCCAGTGTGGTCGGTAGCGCCAGATCGCGAAGATGTATTTCGTGGCCTCGGGCCCGTTCAAAGAAGTGGTTTGTCTGCTTTGGCATGTGGGCGAAGCATCGCTGTACCAGGTGGAAGCGGCCGGCAACAATTGCGCTGAACCCAACGACTATGGTCACCAGTCCCAAACCTGTGGGCATGCCAAGGAGGGTGGAAGGAGATGAGAAATGGAGGGCGGCGAAGATAACGGTCAGGAGAAGCGGCACGATGCCCGCGACACCGTTGAGCGATACCGCCAAGAGTATGTCATCAATTGGCACGCCACGTCGCTGCAGACCCCGTGCGTATGCGTAATACGCTGGTGCGCTGCCAATCGGTGAGATCGTGCCGATCGCCGTTTTTTCGAGTTGGAGGCGCACATGGAAGGGGCCGGACAAACGATGGCCGAGTCGATCGAAGATCACTCGATGTTTCGTCGCAACGAGCCAAAGGGCAAAGAGCTCCGCCGAGATTGCTGCGATCATCCACCAGAGGTTTGCTGATCGTACCGCGCTGCTCATTTCGAGCAGTGTTGCCTGTTTGCTGACAACGAATACGGCGGCGCCGGTTGCAACTACTACAAGTCCGATGAGGCCTTGATGCTTTACGACGACCGTGCCAATTCTTCTGATTCTGATGTCGATCATCTCGCTTCCCGTAATGACATCGCGTCGCGTCGCAAGCGCGCGAAATATTCTTTGCAATGGAGATGCCACGGCTTAAAGGCATTGCCTCTAAGCCATCTGCCTGACCTTATCTAGAAAGATCGTATGGGAACTATCTAGCAAGGGTACTTATGGATGAACTGACGATAATGCTTTGTGGTATCCGCGCAGGTTGACCGGTCGCAAGTTGCCAACCGGAGCCTGCTAAGATCGCGTCAGTGTCAGCCTTGATCGCGACGACCAACTGTACCATGCCCGAACTTCGCGTCTTTTACGGTGACTACTCCCCTGAGATGCTGCTCGCGGACCTGCACATCCATACCACCCGCTCCGACGGGTGGTGGGAGCCGGAGCGCCTTGCCGACGCGGCCGTCGCGCGCGGCTTGAGCGCGATCGGCATCACCGACCACGACGACATCGCCGCCGGATTCGCGGTGGCGGATGCGGCGGCCAAGCGCGGGTTGCCGCTCTCTGTCTACGTCGGGCAGGAGATCTCGGCGCGGGAAGAGGGTCACGATGTTCACGTGCTCGGCCTCGATTTGACGGACGAAATACATCCATGGCAGTCGATCGCGGCGACGGTCGATGCGATTCTGAAGCAGGAGGGCTTCGCGATCATGCCGCATCCGCGTGCGGCCGGCCGCGGCCTCCCGACCTTCGAACAGATCCTGGCGCTCGATATGCCGGTGGCGGTCGAGATCTACAACGCCAGCATGGTCGATCTCAAGCGGTTGCGCGACCGCTCGCTGCCAGATGCGAACGACGAGGCGCGTGCCTTTTACCAGGCGAATCGCGAACGGCTCGCCGGCGCGGTCGGCGGGACCGATGCCCATTTCCGTACGATCGGCCGGGGCCTGACTGCGTACCGTGGCGACCTACGCGAGGCGATCGCCAGGCGCGAGACGGCCGTGCTCTACCTGCCGGAGCGGGAACGGCTCCGGCCGTGGGATCCGGTGGGGTATGTTAGGGGGCTGCGGCGGCTGGATCGTCGCCGCAGCGAGAAGTACGGTCCCCGCCCGCGCTGAGGAACGCGATCATTTCGCAGTTGAAGGACTCCGACTGAGGGCTTGTCTCCATCATGTGCGCACACGATCCTAGTTATCGAGACTACGAAAAATCTCGCGTGAACGTCCCGCAGGCCGGGTAGGATCGGAAGGCGCTCGGTTACTTGCCAACGATTCTCAGCACGTCGGCGCGTACTCGCTCAGCGGTCACTCCGAGATCGCGCAGAATGAGCGCACCGACGCCTTCACCTTCACGGAGCATGCCGAGCAGCAGGTGTTCGGTGCCCACGAAACCATGACCGAGCGACTTCGCTTCCTTCACTGATAAGTCAAAGACGCGCTTCAGGCGCGGCGTCAAACGGCGTTCGCCCTCGACTCCCATGGGGCCACGCCCAATAGTCTTTTCAACCGCCGAGCGCACGACGTCGAGTTGAACTTCCAAATCGTCGAGAATGCGAGCGCCGACGCTATCCGAGCGTCGCAGGATACCGAGCAAGACGTGCTCGGTCCCGATGTACTCGTGACCGAGCTGCCGCGCTTCGTCTTGGGCGAGGGACAACGCGGCCTGGGCGCGTGCAGTGAACCGGTCGAACGTCGGCGAGGTTTGGCAGCGTCGAGCAAACGGGCGGGTCCGTCCGACACGACGGACGGCGCGGCGTGGTAGGTGCATTGCGACATTCCTTCCGTTGAATTTGAAGCTCGAACCGGTCATTCGTTGGCGGTCCGTTGAAGGACGGCGGTGAGCTCGTCGGGCCGAAAGCCAAGCACCTGGGCATTGCCGACGACGAGCAGCGGAGTCGCAAAGGTACCAGTCGCGAACAGGTCTCTTGCAGCGTCAAGATCACTCGTCACATTCCGCTCGACAAATTCGATGCCCTGCCCGACGAGCCAATCCCGCACTTTGAGGCTTTGGGCACATCCGTTCTGCGTGTAAATCGTCGCCATGGAGTCTCTCGTGCTCGCGATGGTATCACGCTGGTTTTCGGAGGTAGTGAGCCGGCGGCTGGCGCCAAAATCTCGCCCGCAGTCCACACTAGTCGAAGCCGCGTCATACGGGTGTACGTCTTGGGTCCCACATGGGATGGATACAGCGGCCCAACGGGGCGACTGGCGACTAGGCGGCCGTTCAATGATTTGGGCAGGCGGGGCGCTCGACGCGTGACGTATCACGGCGAAAGTCGTAACTTCCGAGTAGGGTCATATCGAGCACGCCGACGTAGGATCGAACTATATCTTGGAGACGGACAGCAGGTACGGCAGCGATGGCAGCGCCCGCCGTCAGAGCGTGGGGAATCGAGCAGTGGCGTGCAAAGGATGGATGTTCGTGGTCTATCTATGTTGCACCTGGTGGGCGACATCATGAACTACTCGTGAAGGTGCTGCTCGTGCTCGACATGGGACGAGGCGAGGAAATGGAGCGCCACCGTCGCCCTTTCCGCGTGAACCCCCGCCGGTTGGTGGATGTCGTCTGAACTAAAGAGATAGCCCGTTCCCGGCGGGTAATCGCGCTCCGCGAGGAGTTTTAGGTTGCTCCCCGCTGATGCGGAGAAGCGCCGATCGCGCTCGACGCCGTTGACGGTCACGGCGCCGCCCCACCCTCCGTGGTCATGCGCCGGCGTCGATTGGCCTGGGCGCAGGACGATGGCCGCCAGTGACCAACCGGTGGGATCTTCGTGCAAGACACAACGGGCATACCCGTTCGGGCGGCCGGAGCAAGTGCTGACATCGACGGGTTCGGCCACGGCCTTGACGACATCCAGCATGCGCGCCCGCTTCGCCGGCGAAGAAGTAGGCGAGCTGAGCCCACGAAGGCGAAGAACGAGGCGATCCATCTCAGCAGACGCGCGGGTGTCAGCGTCATTCCAATGACAGTCGGTTGAATCCTCTACGGCTTGCGAAGAAGCGATGGGATCGCGATCGCGCGGATCGGCGCATGAAAGAGGGACGCGTTCTACCGCCGAGTGCGGTCTGGTGCGGGGCTTGACGTGACGCGATTTCAAACTGCGGGTCAACCTACCTGTTTCGGCGAGGGCTGTCACGCGGCACCTCCGATCTCGAGATCAACTGCGAACTGGTCGGGTAGTTCTGGCTCGGCGCGGATGGCGGCGGCCATCGATGCGATGTCGTAGGGCACGCGGAGGATCTCGACCTGCACAGGCCGGCCAGTTTCGACGGTGAGCAGCGCCCACGCCGCGCGCGCGTCGCCGTCTTTCGGTTTGCCCACGCTGCCGTCGTTGACGAAGAGGACGCCGTCGATAGTGCGGACCCATGGCTTGTGAGTGTGACCGAAGACGAGGAGATCGCAGTCGGCGATGTGCGCGATGCGCTCAAGTGAACGGGGGTCGCGGTCTTCGAAGAGGTATTCGTTCATCCGGCGCGGGCTACCGTGGACGAGCCGAAACCGGATTCCTTCGGCTTCAACACGAATCTCGGGCACGAGCGTGCGTAGGTAGGCCTTGTTCTCGTCAGTCGTGACTTTCCGCGTCCACAT
This sequence comes from Thermomicrobiales bacterium, assembly GCA_045804965.1. Taxonomy (GTDB): domain Bacteria; phylum Chloroflexota; class Chloroflexia; order Thermomicrobiales; family UBA6265; genus CAVTUU01. The sequence goes on from JBJMMD010000045.1 coordinate 5,215, forward strand.
CAGCGATTGCTGGCCGCGGGCTTCCTCGTCCTTGTCCTTGTAGGCGCACCCACAATCGTCGCGGTCGAAGCCGACGCCATCGTCATAATTGCCCATGATGGTCGGGATCGCGCGGCCTCGAACGAGGTCAATTGTTTCGTTCGACCGCGGGCCGTAGCCGACAATATCGCCCAAGGAATAGACCGCATCCGGCGCAGCCTGGCCGATGTCGGCGAGCACCGCCTCTGTCGCGGCGCTGTTGCCGTGCACGTCTGAGAAGATGGCGAGCCGCGTCGTCATCTCGCGATGACCTTTCCGTTCTCTTCACCGCGAACGAACCGGTAAGCAAGAACCCCAACACTCGCCCCGATCATGGGTCCCAGCACATACAGCCACTGGTCGGTCCAGGTCCACGACACGAGGGCAGGTGCGAGCGAACGTGCCGGATTCATGCTTGCACCGGAGATCGGCCCGGCGAAGAGCGCTTCCAGCCCGATCGTGCCGCCAATCGCGATCGCGGCCGCCTGGCCAACGGCGCGGACATCAGTTGCCACCGACGTGATGACGAACATGAGTAGGAACGTTAAGACCGCTTCGAGCAGGAACGACCGTCGGGCCGAGCCGACTGGCATGGTCGCGCCGAGATTCGCCGTCGTGCCAAACATGCCGCGCAGGAGCAAGCTCGCCGTCACCCCGCCGATCAGTTGCGCCGCCCAATAGCGCGGCACGTCGGTCCAGGGGAAGTGCCGCCCGACGGCGAAGCCGAGCGTCACGGCGGGATTGAAATGCGCGCCCGAAATGTGGCCGACCGCATAGATCATGACCATGATGACGAGACCGAAGGTCAGCCCGATGCCGACATGCCCGATGGCTCCTCCCGTTTCGGCATCGATCACGACCGCGCCCGTGCCTGCGAAAACCAAGGCGAAGGTGCCAACACATTCCGCCGCCAACCGGTGCATACGGCGCTTTAGGGTTTGCGCGCGCGGACGAAGGCGCTGACGACGCGACCACCGCTCGCGTCGAAGCGGGCGAAGGCCGATTCGTCCCACGATGGACTCGATCCGCCGCAGCAACTCGCGTCCGAATCGAGACTCTCGGCCAGCTCGCGCGGATCATAGACGCGTGTGACTCGGATCTCAACGTCATCGAAGCCGGCATCGGCGAGCAAACGGCGGTACGTGTTCTCCTCCAGCGCGCCGGCCACACAGCCGACCCATGCTTCCATGTCGACCCGCAGATCAGCCGGCAACACACCCTGCGACACAACGTCGGAGACGGCGAAGCGGCCGCCCGGTTTCAGCACACGGAACGCTTCGCGCAATACCTGCCCTTTGTCGCTGGCAAGATTGATCACGCAGTTTGAGATCACCACATCGACGGTGTTCTCGGGGAGCGGAATCGCTTCGATGTGGCCCTTCAGGAATTGCACGTTTTCGACGCTCGCTTCCGCCTTGTTGCGCTCGGCGAGCGAGAGCATCTCGTCGGTCATGTCCACGCCATAGGCGAACCCGGTCGGCCCTACACGCTTGGCCGAGAGGAGGACATCGATGCCGCCACCCGAGCCGAGATCGAGGACGGACTCGCCGGGATGCAATTCGACGAGCGCAGTAGGGTTGCCGCAACCGAGCGAGGCGGCCACTGCGGCTCTAGGCAACTCCGCGATCTCGCCGGCGCTGTAAAGGTTCGAAGTCACCGGATCAAGACTATCGGTGCGGCAACAACCAGAACCGCAGCCGCAGCCACTCGCTTCGGCCACGCGGCGGGCGCTCTCGGCGTACTTCTCGCGGACGGATTCACGTATCTGATCGGGTGCGACCTGCTCGACCTTGGTACTCATTACTCGGATTGTCCTTTCGTGCGATTTGCCTACGACGCGAACCGCTCGCGCCGGTCACGACACTCATTTAGCAACATGGCGCCGGCGCGGCCTGGCGGACTGGGACGAGACTCCGGATACTGCAAACGGCCTTCCAAATGAGCGCGATAACGCCCGCCGGGTCAAATGTTTTCATTGGCCTGATCGTCGCGGCGTCCAGCGGTCGGTGCGCAGACGGAGACGCGAATGGGCGCAAGCGCGCGGCCCGCAGCGGGTCTGGATCATGCATGCTTCGGATGAGCTCGTAGAGCAGCGCGTTATCGGCGAGCATCCCTCTGACCTTTCTCGACGCCATATTGACGTCTATCTATGTCTCGACGCAACAAAAATCGCCTTAGCTCGCCGCCAACAGGAGCGACGGCGCGAACGCGTCGAGCGAGGCTCGCAGCAGCGCCAAGCCGCGAGGATCGGCGGCGTAGTACGCCCACACGCCGCGGCGGGAGACGGTCACGAGCCCGGCATCGCGCAACACTCTCATGTGATGCGAGATCGTCGGCTGGCTGACCTGAAAGCGGTCGACGACATCGCAGGCGCAGATCGGGGCGACTTGAGCCGCGACCAGCCGAAAGATGTCGAACCGCGTCGGATCGGACAGTGCTTTGAACATCCCGACCAACCGGTCGCGGTCAGTTGCCGGCAGCGAGGTCGGTTCATTCGGGATATCGCAGCAGCCAAATGGTCGCGTTCTCGTGCTCATGACGGCATCCTAACCAATATATAGATGATTGTCAATATCTCGCCGCGGGTGGGTTGCTGTGGAATCGTGCCCGTTCATTGAAGCGGGTGAAGACGAGTCGGCGTTTGTGCACGCCGGCGACGAATTCAAAACGGGGGCAACGACTTCGGGATCGACCAGACCAGTCAAGATGGCCGCGTGAACGATGAATCGACTGTGTCCATACTCGGAATCGGCGACATTTGTTCGGCGGTTGGGGTCCGCACTTTGCGGTTGGAAATCCCGTCTGAGTGCACGACCCACCCGCACCAGCCGCGAGTCATCGCACAATCGGTTTCACTGATACGGTCACGCCCGTTGTTGTCCTACCGCTCGACGCATAGCTCGTGACCGCGCGACCGGACGTCTTCATCGATGCTCGCATGCGAGGACGCGGCGCGGGGATGGCGGAGGTAACCTATGCCGCGGCGGTCTTTGGCCGGGCGGAATGGTGGTGCGCGGTGGCGCACACCGAGAAAGGAAGGCAGGATGGCGAGCGGATTGAAGTTCGGGATCTTCGTGCCGCAAGGATGGAAGCTGGATCTGACTGAGATCGCGGATCCAGTCGAACAGTTCGAGGCGATGACGGCGGTCGCCCGGGCCGCCGATGAGGGGGAATGGGATTCGATCTGGGTCTACGATCATTTCCACACGGTGCCGACGCCGGAGCTGGAAACGACATTCGAATGTTGGACTATTTCCGCGACGCTGGCGCGCGATACGACGCGCGTCAACATCGGGCAGATGGTGGGCTGCAACGGCTACCGCAACCCAGCGCTGTACGCGAAGATCGCGTCGACGGTCGACGTGGCTAGTCACGGCCGGCTCTTCGCGGGGATCGGCGCCGGCTGGTACGAGCACGAATGGAAAGCGTACGGCTATCCCTGGTGGGAAACCAAGGAGCGGATGGCGCGCTTCCGGGAAGCAGTCGAGATCATCCACCGGATGTGGACTGAAGAGAAGCCGGTCTTTCACGGTCAGTACTACTCCGTCGATGGGGCGATCAACGAGCCGAAAGCGGCGGGACGCGCGCACCCACCCCTCTGGATCGGCGGCGGGGGCGAGCAGGTGACCTTGAAGCTCGTGGCGCAGTGGGGCGACGGCTGCAACGTCGGCGGCGGCGACCCAGATGTCTGCCGCCACAAGCTCGAAGTTCTCAAGCGCCACTGCGACCGCTTCGGGCGCAACGACGCCGAGATCACAAAGTCCACGAGCATCGAGCCGCTCGTGCTGCTGGAACACGAGGCGGACGCCGAGCGAGTGACGGCGCCGCTACGAGGCCACACCTCCCTAGCGGAGTTCCGCACGCAAGCATGGGTGGGTACCGCCGACCAGATCACCGAGCGGCTGCACGGCCTGGTCGACGCCGGCATCGACTACGTGATCGTCTACTTGCCGCGGGTTGCCTATGACCACGAGCCGCTCCGTCGCTTCGCCCAAGAGGTGATCCCGCAGTTTACCTAACGGCTGCGATGGAGGATATCGTCGAGCGCCTCGCCACGACGGCACGGTGCGGCTGCCTGTTCGAAGTGCTTGAAGGAAAGTACGGCCTGGTGGCGACGGACACCGCCGCTCAGATTGGTCGGGGCGTGCCTAGGTGATCGAGCCGATCGACGGCTATTTCGCGATCTCCCAGATGTGGCCGCCGGGATCGCTGAAGCTGGCGGTGCGAATGCCCCATGGGCGGTCCATCGGGCCGTTCAACAACTTCACGCCGCGCGTGGCCAGCTCCGCGCACATCGCGTCCACATCGTCCACCTGGATGGTGAGGACGAGGCGGGAGCCGGCTTCGCGGTTTGCGACGACCGCCGGCTCGATGAGCTCGAGCGCGGCTGTGGACTTCAATAAGTTGATGATCGTGTTCCCGAAGTCGAACACGGCTGAGTTGTCGTCCTCGTACGTTATCGGGAGGCCGAAGACCTCACGGTAAAACTGTTTCGTGGCCTCGAGGTCTTCGACGAACAGCGTGATGGCGAAGATACTCTTCGGCCATGAAACAGATTCCTGATCGCTTTCGCGAGTTTCAACCATGCGAGAGCTCCTCGTGCTTACGCCGTGTGCGCAGATATGTACAGCGTAGACTCGGCCGAATGCCGGAACAAGCGCCACTTATCACCGCTGGCGAGGGAAGGGTCGGCGCAGGCTAGCGTGGCGACACCACGAATCGATGGCGCGCATCCCGGTGATGCTGGTCGCGAGCGACGATCAGCCGCGGCAATGGAGGTAGCTACAGAGCTGGGATGGCTAGACGCACGCGATGTCCATCTCGTTGACTATGAGCACGCCGTTGGCAATTTGAAGCAAGAACCGACCGGAGCACAGCTGACCACCCTGTGTGAATTCGATCTGCCCGCTGTCGTGGACCATCGTCAGGAACCCGTTCCTCGTCAGCCCGGCATTGAACTCAGTCTGGCAAGTTTGGGAGACAAACTCGCCGCCACTGGTGATGGTAAAGCATGAAAATTCAGTGAAACCGGTGATGATCGTGCCATTGGGCGCCACGACCTGGTGGCGAACACCGGAGATCTCGGCGCACACCAGCAATGCATGGTCGGGGAAGCAACCACTGAAGTCCAGGCTCTCGTGCGAAACTGCGGCCCCCTTCGCACTAACACCTTGGGCCTGGCTAATGAGTGCGGTGAATGCGAGTGCGAAGAGAACGAGTAGGCGTACGTACGCGACCGGCATGATCCATGCTCCCTGCTCTTGGCCGAAGTTCCCGCAGGGAGATAGTACATCTGGACTAGCACAAAGTAAACCATTTGGGCTATGACCAATGGTCAACGCTCAGGTACGCACGCATGAAGCTTGATCAGATCGCTCTAATCGTCGAACGCTCGAGGCAGCGGCGGGACGACGGACAAGAATGACAAAGGCGAAGAAGAGCTTCTGCGGCGACGGAGTTCATGCGGTTAACTTGGACGAGGCCTACTCGACCTGCTGGCCAACTGCGGCACGTGCCTTCCGCTGCCAATCGCCACCCCGAGCCCGAACAACGTGACGGGTCCGACCGCGACCGTCGACGCCACGTTACCGCTCACGGTTCCTGCCGCGGCAGCTTCACCTATCGCGACCGCCGAAGGTGGCTAGTCGCCGGCGATGGCGATCGTAAGCGTCGAACAGTCATTGCCGGGATTAGGATCTTCGGTCTGGCCCTCACTGTTGGTGCACGCAGTCAGCGTCCCGGTCGATCCTGCTCCCGATAACACGACGGCCACGGCCAGCGTCGTCCGCCGCTCTCCGGGGGCGACGTTGCTGTACTCGCAGAAGGGTCCGTCCGCGCTGACTCCCAGGTCACACTGCAAGAAGTCCAATTGCAGACCTCCCGAAGACGTGACAGCCACGTCGAGCTGAGAGGTGGCTGGACCAAGGTTGGTCGCCACGATTTTGAACGTGATGACCTTCCCCGGCTTCGCCTGGTGAGGGCCGGTGATTCTTAGGATGGCGAGATCGGCGGTTAGGCCTTGGGCGGCGGCGCGGTGCGGGGCGGCGATGCCGAGTGTAGTGGCGAGCAGCAGACCGAATACGGCACACAACGAAACGAGTCGAGAGATTGGTCGCATGAGGACGCCTCCAGCGATGTGACGCACGAGGGACTAACGAGCGCGTGATGGACTAGCTGCCGGTGACCTCAATCGTAACCGTCATGCAGTCGTTGTTGGAGTTCGGGTCCTCGGTCTGGCCTTCGTTATTCGTGCAGAACGTGGCGGTCTCAGTCGGTCCAGCCCCCGGCAGCACGGTGGCCACGACGATCGTCTTCACGCGGGTTCCCGGAGCGACGTTACTGTATTCGCATGACGGGGTGTCCGGACTGATCCCGAAGTCGCAATCCATCTCAGTCAGTTGAAGACCAGTCGAGAACGTAACCCCCACATCGAGCTCGGACGGGTCAGGCCCGAGGTTGGTGGCGAGGATTTTGAATGTGACCTGGTGGCCGACCCTCGCATGTTGCGGGCCGGAGACACGCAGGATGGCAAGATCCGCGGAAGGGAGCTGAGCGGAGGCAGGACGAGAAGCAATACTTCCGAATACCGCGAGCAAAAATAGGGGGACGACGAAGAGGATCATGAACGCGCGGGGCCGATACATGGGGTCACCTCCAGGAGCTTACGCACACCTACCGTTGCTCGGCCTCTTCGCGGCAGGCTGCGGGCGCGGCCGGTGCGAACTGGACAAGCGTCTGGTGTCATTGCCCCCCGAGGCACTGCTACTTTACACCTACTGTGCCTTATGTCAAATGTTAATGAATCTTGATCGTGGGGATGCAAATCAGTAGCCTAATTGCGCGCGTAAGGTGACAGCGCGAGGCTGGACCGTCAGCTTTTCGGCCATTTGTGAGCTCTGACGGAAACGGACCATAACGCAATGAATCCCGCGGCCTTGGCCTAGGTCTTAGCTCGTCATCGCCGTGCTGGGAGCCCAGTCACAATCGTGCTCATCGGCGCGAAGGGTATGTCCAGCGCCCGCACAGGTAGCCGACCGCGGCCCGCTTGCCGACGGCGAGGGCGACGAGAAGGAACAACCGGATCAGGACCGCGTTGCGACGCACGGCACGCCACCGGCGGGTGCGCGCTCGCTCCGCGCTCCATCCGCTGGCTGGCGTACCCGGTAATGGCGTTTTCCGAGCTACGGCACGTCGACCAAGAACTCCAGCCCGTATCGGGGCGCCGCCGCCGCGTAGCGGGCGACCACCTCGGTGAGGTTGTCGGGCGGGGCCTGCGTCGGGTCCGGCGCTGGCTCCAGCGTCTCCTCGAAGAACCGCTCCATGCCGGCCGGAGAGAAGCTCAGGACCAGTCGCACCGGGGCGGTGCCGTCGTTGCGGAAGCAATGGACGGTCCCGCGCGGCACATTGACGAAGTCCCCAGGGCCCGCCACGATCGTCTCGTCGCCGAGACGGAAGGTGCACGCCCCTTCGAGCACATAGAACGTCTCGTCTTCGTTCCGGTGGATGTGCGGAGGCGGGCCGCCCCCCGCCGCCACGAGCGCCTCCATGGCGAAGTAGGCACCGCCCGACTCAGCCCCTGTGACGAGGAACGTGTACAAGTCGCCGGGGCCCCAGAATGTGCGTCCGGTTCCGGCGGAACGGTGGAACAACGCGCCTGGCGTCGGCATGGCCACGTGTCCGTCCTGCCGGCCCACGGACGGCTCAACGGTTGAAGCAACGGATGCGATCATGACCTTACTCCTTTATCCTACATCTAGATTTCCGCGCCGCGGTCGGCGCGGACGCGTCTGGCCGTCGCACGCCTTAGGCCGACTGGCGCTGCCCCACCACGACGACGAGGCCACGACCCAGCAAGCGCCACGCGCCGTCCACGAGGCCGATCGCGGAGAGGCGCGGCACCGGGGCCGTCCCGGTCCGACCGACGCGATCGGACGATCCCTCGGCGTGGCGGGCCGCCTTCGCCAGGCGCCGCCGTTCCGCTGCTGCGATCCTGCGTTCGTTATCGTGTTGACGCTCGAAGGCCACATCGTGGTTCAGGCAATTGTGGGGCACGGTATCGCTCCTCTCAGCCGGTCCTGACGTATCGGCGATTCGATGGCACCTGGTGGCGTTTCGCCGTTAGGAACAGGCTAGACGGAGATCACCGCTCAAGGAACGCGTACATGTACGTGTTCCTTGGGCGGGGCGATACGTGTTCGCGAGCGAGGGAGCGGCCGGGCTGACCGTCGGTTGGTGGCCGCGGCACTATCACGGGGGCGCCGATCGCGCTGGCGCGTCGGGGGTGACGAGGCTCGCGGCGATTGCCGCCGTGACTGCCGCGGTGCGCGTGCGGACGCCGAGCTTGTTAAGGATCTTGGCGACGTGGCCCTCGACGGTACGGACGCTGATGAAGAGCGCCTCGGCGATCTCGCGGTCGGTCTTGCCGGCAGCGAGCGGTTCCAGGATTTCTTGCTCGCGGGACGTCAGGCCGGAGCTTGCCGCGGGCGGACAGGGCTCGATGGGCGGGACCGGCAAAACCTCGGCCTCGAGCGTAACCGCGATCGCCTCGGCGACCGCCTGCTCAGGCGACAGCGCTCGACCGCCGTCCCAAGCCTCCACGAACGTCGCCTCGTCCATTCCAGACCGACAGGCGGCCAGTGCCGGCTCGAAATCCAGCTGCTCGCGTGGGTGCCGAGCCATGCCAAACGCGACCCGCGCGCTTTCGGCGGCCCCGTAGAGGCGCACGGCTGCCTTCGGTTCCCCAGAACTACCGGCGATCGCCGCGATCCCTTCCAACCCCCATATCACTGCCGCCTTATGGTTCGATTCCACGGCAAGGGCCAAGCTTTCGCGGTACCGCCTCGCCGCTTCGACAAGGTCGCCACGCGCCCGCGCCAGCTCCGCCGTGCCGTTCAGCGGATAGATCGCGCCCCACGCGCTCCCCAGGGCACGCCAGGTCTGGAGTGACTCCTGGAAGAGAACCCCCGCGCGGCCGTGGTCGCTCGCCCTGAACCAGTTCCAGCCGAGCGATTGGAGCACTTGAGCGGCCCAGCCTTGCTCGTCCTCTAGCCGGAACAGGTCCAGCGCCTCCTCGAGCGGCGCCCTGGCCCCTTCGTCGTTCGACGGCAGCGTCGCCGCCCGCAGGTACAGCGCCCGAGCGGTGCCGTACGCGTCCGTACCAGCGCGGCGGAGGGCCAGACTGGCCTCGGCGAACTCCGTGGCGACTTCGCTGTCCGCCTGATCGTGCGCCCGCCACCCGGCGGTCTCGAGCGCCTTCGCCCGCACCTGCGGCGGCACGTCGGCGCCGACCGCCAGCGCCCGCTGCAGCCACCCCCGCGCTTCCCGGCTGTGCCCGTGGCCGGCCCAGAGCGGGTGCAGGGCACCGGCGATGCGCAGCCCGATTTCCGCCTCGCCTCGCTCCTCCGCCCAGGCCAATGCCGCCCGGAAGTTCGGGAGATCGGCCTCGAGGCGGTCGAGCTCGGCAGTCGCCATCGTGCGGAGGAGGGCGCGCTCGGCGCCCTCCGCGAGATCCAGGAAGTGGGCGGCGTGCGCCCGGCGTGTCGCGTCCGCTTCCCCGGACGCGTCCAACCGCTCCAGCCCGAACTCGCGGACCATCTCCAGCATCTTGAAGCGCGCCGTTCCGTCCGGCCTCGTCTCCTGGGGCAGTAAACTGGCGTCGACCAGCGACCCGACCAGGTCGAGGACCGAGGGCCCGGTCCCGACGTGGGCATCGACGCCACCCAGGTCTCGCCTGGCAAGCCACGGCCCGGCCGCGGCGATCGCCTCCGCGGCCTCCAGCGTGCAGCCGCCGATGAAGACCGCCAGGCGGCGGAAGAGGACCTGCTCCTCCCGGGTGAGCAGCCCGTAGCTCCAGGCGATCGCATCGCGCATCGTCCGCTGCCGCGGCGGCTGGTCACGCGACCCACCCGTGAGCAGGGGGAGGCGGTGCTCCAGCCTCCGCAGCAGCGCCGCCGGCGGCAGGACCTTGACACGGGCGGCCGCCAACTCAATCGCCAGCGGCAGGCCGTCGACGCGCCGCACGATCTCGGCGACCGCGGCCGCGTTTCCCTCCGTGATCGCGAAGTCGGGTTCGACCGCGCGCGCCCGCGCGACGAAGAGGCGGACCGCCGGCACCTCGGCCACCAGCGTCGCCGATCCCCCACCTGCGGGGTCCGGAAGCGGCAGCGGCGGAACCGGAAAATCCTGCTCACCGGCAACGTGGAGTACGACCCGGCTGGTCGCGAGCACCTTGAGTCCGGGACATGCCGCGAGGAGGGCGGTGACGTCGGGCGCCGCCGCGAGCACCTGCTCGAAGTTGTCGAGCACCAGCAGCAGCCTCCTGGGCCGCAGGAAGGCGCGCAACTGCTCGCCCACTGGCCGCCGCCCCGCCGAGCGAATGCCGAGCGCCTCCGCAATGGTCGGGGCGACGAGGTCCGGATCGCTGACCGCGGCGAGCGGAACGAAGCAGGCGCCGTCGGCGAAGCACTCCTCCGCCTCCGCCATCGTCTGCAAGGCCAGCCGGGTCTTGCCGCTGCCGCCGGAACCGGTCAGGTTGACGAGGCGGACCCCGCCAGCGCACAGCAGTCCACGCACGGCCGCGACCTCCGCCTCTCGGCCGATCAGGGATGTGAGCGGCGATGGTAGAGAGCCAACGCCGAGGCGCTCCCGCTTCAAAAGCGGTCGAAGAGGAGTCGGCCTTGAGGCTGGCTGATCGGCTGGGGCTTCGCGCGCCATGAGGGCGGTCCTGCGTTTCGCGAACAGGGGATGCCTGACGAGGATCGTTGCCCACACTATAGCCCATCTGGCTGGTGTGCCTGACGTAGGCAGGATCGGCCTGCTCTGCTTTGCTAAACAGCGTCCTCGATGGCGCGCGAATTGAACCCTCCGCGCAACTCAAAACGGAGGACCCAAGTCTAGGACCAATCGTTGCGCTGAGGGCCGTCTCCATTGCGCAGGCGGGCACGCGGAACGGCGCCTGGAGCACTCATCACGCCGTCTCCCAGATCGTTGGCGTTGAAGGTGAGCGGCGGTAGGCTGACGAGCGTACCGCGTGCGCTACCGGATGAACACGCCGAAATCTATCGATCGAGTGCTCTTATCGCTTGGCTTTGCGAAGCGGTCTCTGCTTTTGAACGGGGACCCGAGCTACCTCAGCGTCAATGCCGCGACGTTTCGCGCGGCCTGCGCGCTTAAAGTGCTAATCGAGCCGGACACTGCTGCGGGCAAGGTCCACATCATCGGCGTCTACGCCGCGTGATTTCTGTTGGGCCCCGGCGTTCCTGCGCGAGATCGGGGATAACAAGCGTATAGTACCTACGAAAGGGTCGTCTTTTGGACTGGCATATGGCGCAAGATATGTGTCCAATAAGAGGAACTAGATGTACCTGCCTACCCACTTCGAAGAAGCCCGAACCGATGTTCTCAGAGCGCTCATCGCGGAATATCCGCTTGGCATGCTGGTGACGCTCGGCGCGGAAGGGCTCGATGCCAATCACATCCCCTTTTTATTCGAACCTCGTGCCCACGAACAAGGGGCGCTGATCGGACATGTCGCGCGCAACAACCCCGTCTGGCACGATCGCGATGAGTCAGTTGAGGCGTTGGTCGTTTTCCGGGGACCGGCAGCATATATCTCGCCGACCTGGTATCCGACGAAGCAAGAAACCCACGAAGTCGTGCCGACCTATAACTATGCGGTCGTTCATGTGCACGGCAATCTCATTGTGCACGAAGATGCGAAGTGGTTGCGGGGCGTGGTCGGCAGGTTGACGAAAACATTCGAGGCCAATCAGGCGACGCCATGGAAGATGGCAGACACGCCGGCGATGTACCTTGAATCTCAGTTGAAGAACATCGTGGGCATCGAGATTCCGATCAATCGCATCACAGGAAAATGGAAAGTCAGTCAAAATCGGGTTGCCGCCGACCGGGCCGGAGCAGCCGCGGGTCTGCGCGCGAGCGGCACCCCAGATGACGTTGAAATCGCGGCGTTGATTTCAAGCGGAATGACTAACAGAAAAGAGCCTTGACGTGTGGATAGCAGCACGTGAGTGAGTCAATGGCGACGACGCACGCGGTGACGGAGAAGGAAACCGACGTCGAGACGAATCGCTCCGCGGTGGCTGAGCTGCGGGCGCGACTGGCAAAGGCGGCGGAAGGCGGCGGCCCAGTAGCGTACGAGAAGCAGCGGGCGCGCGGGAAGTTGCCGGTCCGGGAGCGAATCGAGCAGGTGATCGATCCCGCCTCCCCGTTCCTGGAACTCTCGCCGCTGGCGGCCGAAGGCATGTACGACGGAGCGAGCCCGGGCGCGGGCATCGTCACCGGTATTGGCCGCATCGGTGGCCGTGAGGTCGTGATCGTCGCCAACGATCCGACGGTCAAGGGCGGTACGTACTTCCCGATGACCGTGAAGAAACACCTTCGCGCCCAGGAGATCGCGCTCGCCAATCGCCTCCCCTGCCTCTACCTCGTCGATTCGGGCGGCGCGTTTCTGCCACTTCAAAGCGAGGTCTTTCCCGACAAGGAGCATTTTGGCCGCATCTTCCGCAACCAGGCGGTGCTGAGCGCGCACGGGTTGCGCCAGGTCGCGATCGTGCTCGGTTCGTGCACGGCCGGCGGGGCGTACGTGCCGGCGATGTGCGACGAGGCAGTCATCGTCCAGGGCGCAGGGACGATCTTTCTCGCGGGTCCTCCCCTCGTGAAGGCGGCGACCGGGGAAGAAGTCTCCGCCGAGGAGCTGGGCGGGGCCGATGTCCACGGCCGGATTAGCGGCGTGGTGGATTATGTCGTGTCGGATGAAGCGGAAGCCCTGGCGCTGGCCCGCGATCTGATGTCCGCGCCGCGACCAAACCCGCCGGACACGCCCTGGCTACGCGAGCACATCCGAGAACCAGAAGAGGACCCGGAAGACCTGCTTCGCCTGATCCCGGCCGACGCGAGACGCGGGTACGACGTGCGCCAGGTCCTGCGACGGGTGCTCGACGGCAGCGCACTGCGCGAGTTCAAGGCCGAATATGGCACGACGCTCGTTTGCGGTTTCGGTCACCTCTACGGCATTCCGGTCGGCGTGCTTGCCAACAACGGTGTGCTCTTCCCCGATTCCGCGCGCAAAGGTGCGCATTTTGTCATGCTCTGCGCACAGCAGCGGATTCCGCTGCTCTTTTTCCAGAACATCACCGGGTTCATCGTCGGTCGGCGGTACGAGCAAGAAGGCGTAGCCCGGGACGGGGCGAAGATGGTAGCCGCCGTCGCAGTTGCCCAGGTGCCGAAGATCACGGTCATGATCGGCGCGAGTTACGGCGCGGGCAATTACGCGATGTGCGGCCGCGCCTACGACCCTCGCTTCGTCTTTTCTTGGCCTTCGCATCGGATTTCGGTGATGGGTGGCGAGCAGGCCGCCGGTGTGTTGACCGACATCCGCCGCGACGCCGCCCGCAAGTCCGGGATCGAGCTTGACGAGGGGAAACTCGCCGCGATCCAAGCCGAGGTGCAAGCGCGCTACGAGGAGGAAGCGAGCCCCTACTTCGCGACGGCCAGGCTTTGGGACGACGGCATCATCGACCCACGGCAGACGCGACAGGTCGTTGGTTTGGGGTTGGCGACGACCTTAAACGCGCCGATTCCAGCGACCGACTATGGAGTGTTGAGGATTTGAACAGTCACAAGACCGATGCGTTCTGCTGTGCTTAACGTCATTCGAGACGGACCCGTTCTCCGCCTCACGTTAGATCGGCCGGAACGACGGAATCCGCTGTCGCGGGTGCTGGTGGCGGAGATGCACCGCGAACTGGTGGCGATCGAAGAGGGGGACGCGACGCGAGTGGTCGTCCTGGCGAGTGAGGGGCCCGTCTTCTCCGCGGGCGCCGATATTGGCGAGTTCCTCGAAGCAGCCGAGAGCGGCCAAGCGCTGGAAGATGCCGAACAGGTCGCCGCGCTGTTCGCGGCGATCTACGAGTGTCCAGCGCCAGTGGTGGCGCGGGTAGAAGGTTCCGCGTTCGGCGGCGGGGTTGGCCTGCTTTGCGCGGCCGATATCGTGCTTGCCTCCGACGAGGCGAAGTTCTCGTTGAGCGAGGCGCGCCTCGGGTTGATTCCGGCGGTGATTTCGCCCTACGTTCTCGCCGCGTTGGGCGAGCGTGAGGCGAAGGCGAAAATGCTTCTGGCGGCGCCATTCAACGCACAGGAAGCATTACGAGTTGGGCTAGTCCACGCCGTCGTCCCTACCACCGAGCTTGACGCCGCGGTTGCACAGACGACCGCCAGTGTGCTGCACTGCGCGCCCGGAGCGCTCGCGGCGATCAAACGCCTTCCTCGACAATTGAAACCGCTCGATGCGGCGGTGGCCCGATCCTTAACGACGCGACTCCTAGCGGACCGGCTGGCGAGCGACGAGGCGCGCGAAGGCCTGAAGGCGTTTCTGGAAAAACGCGCGCCCGCGTGGGTTCCCGAGTGAGTGAGCAAGCGCACAGTCCAGTCGCGGGTACGCGGGTCGCGATCGCGAACCGGAGCGAGATTGCGGTCCGGATCGCTGCGACCTGCCAACGCCTGGAGGCGACGCCGATCCTGCTCCTGGGCGAACCCGATCGCGACGGTTTTGCGGCGCGTCAGGTTGGACGAGTCGAGCGGATCGGCGAGGCTGGTTCCGAGCTCGACCTCGAGCGCGTGATTGCCGCCGCCCAACGCGTCAGCGCCGACTACCTACACCCCGGCTACGGTTTTCTCAGCGAGCGTGCCGAACTCGCGGATGCGTGCCAGACGGCAGGCATTCGCTTTGTCGGTCCTTCAGCGGAGACGTTGCGGCGCTGTGGCGACAAGCTTGCGACCCGCGCCGGGGCGGAGCGGGCCAGCGTGCCAGTGCTTCCGGCGAGTCCGCCGCTCGGCGCCGACCCGGAAACTTGGAAAGCCGCGGCGCGCGCGGTTGGATTCCCGCTGCTCGTCAAACCGACCGGAGCGGGCGGGGGCCGTGGGTTGCGCTTCGTCGCCGAGGAAGCGACCTTAGTTGAAGCGGTTGCCGCTTCCCGGCGAGAAGGCGGGGGCGACGGTGCAGTCTACCTTGAGCGCGCGTTGATCGCTCCTCGCCACGTCGAAGTCCAGGTGGCGGGAGACGGTCACACCGCGCTCGCGATAGGGGATCGTGATTGTTCGCTCCAGCGGCGGCACCAAAAGGTGATCGAGGAAGCGCCCGCCCCGAACGTCGACGAGTCGACGCGAACTGCCCTCCACAAATATGCCCAGCGGATCGCAGACGAGGTCGGGTTACGCGGTATCGCCACTTGTGAGTTCCTGCTTGGCCAGGACGGCACGATTGCCTTCCTCGAAGTGAACCCGCGGATTCAAGTCGAGCACCCGGTGACCGAGTTGGTGACCGGCATCGACCTCGTCGAGTGGCAGTTGCTGATCGCGGCGGGCGGCGTCTTGCCGAATGGTGACTTCACGCCGCGGGGACACGCGATCGAGGCGCGGGTCTATGCCGAAGATCCGGCGCAGGGATTTTTCCCGAGCGCCGGAACACTCGACGTCGTCGCCTGGCCGAAGCGCTCTGATGTGCGCGTGGACGCCGGATACGAGACAGGCAACGTCGTGCCGTCGACTTACGATCCCATGCTGGCGAAAATCATCGCCCGCGGTTTCGATCGCGACTCCGCTCTGCACGCGTTGAGAGTCGCCTTGCGCGAAACCATCGTCGCCGGTTTGCCGTCGAATCTGTCCTGGCTCCTTGCTCTCTTGAACGAAGAGGCAACCCGCGTCGGCAGAGCAACGACGCAGACGGCGAGCGAAGTGGCGCCGACAATGCCGGACCGCCGGCTCGCCGTCGCAGCGGCAGTTGCGCATACCCTCGATCGCGCTCGGCAATCAACATCCGACCCATGGACGGCGGTCGGTCCCCTCCGGCTCTCCGGCGCGGCGACGCTCACCTTCCATGGCACCGATTGGGAAGAGCGACTAAGCGTCCGCCAAAGTAACGACGGATGGAAAATCGTCCGCGAAGGTGAAACCGTGCCACTAAGCTGGTGGCAAGATTCCCAGCGTGTTTGGACGGTCAAATTTGGAGAGGACGTTGCCCGGTTTGCCGTTGTCGTAGACGACGACAACACCGTTATCTACGGAAATGGCGGCCGCTGGGTCATGAAAACTGGCCGACGTCCATCCGCCGAGGGCGCGCGCCGAAAACGCACGAGTGACGGTCTGATCCGCGCCCCCCTGCCCGGCAGAGTGATGGTGATTCACGCCGCAGCAGGCGATCATGTCGGCCAAGGGCAACCGCTGGTGACGCTGAGCGCGATGAAGATTGAACTCGTCTGTGATGCGCCGGCCGTGGGCACGATCGAGTCTGTTTCCTGCGAGGTCGGCCAGCTCGTCGACGCGGGCGTGGTTTTGGTGTCGATGCGGACGGAAGATCAGCAGGCACAGGAAGCGACTGCGAGCTAACGTCGGAATTCCCTGACCCCCGACCTCTCCCCCGCGCGGGTGAGGGTCTGCTGTCGGTCGCTTGAGCATCTTCGAACCTTCTCCCTGCGCATCAGAAAATGTTTGCCCGGAGGGCCGAGTGAAGGATTCTGCCGACCACCTTCGCGATTCATCCACTCCCGCAAGCGCTTCCGAGGACGTCTGCGAGCCGTTCTCGTGCTTCCGGGGGATGCCAAAGACCGGACATGTGCAGTATTGATGGTCATTGGGCAGGCCGGTTCGGCGATTTCGTGGGTTAAGCGTGGTGGAGAGCGATGCACGGATCGCGTGAGCCGATCTGGATCTTGGGTGCGGGCGGACACGCGAAGGTCGTCATCGAAGCGATCCGTGAGGCTGGCGAATTCAAGATCGGCGGGATTCTTGACGATGACGTCGACCGTCACGGCACGGCACTCCGCGGGGTTTCGATAGTCGATTCGATGACGCCGGACGCGGTGAATCGCCACCAGATCAAACACGCGGTTATCGCCGTCGGCGACAACAAGATCCGATCGAGCATCGCCCAGCGCCTTGATGGTTTCGTTTCGTGGCCGACGATCGTTCATCCCCGGGCGATCGTCGCGTCCGGTTCCAACCTCGGCGAAGGCACTGTCGTCTGCGCCGGCGCGGTCGTGCAAACAGACACACGGATCGGCCGCCACGTCATCCTGAACACTGCCTCGTCTGTCGATCACGACTGTGTGGTCGGTGATTTCGCTCATATCGCGCCGGGTTGCCACATCGCGGGCGGCGTCTGCCTCGGTGATGGCGTCCTGGCAGGCATAGGAACGAGCATGATTCCCGGCCGCAACATCGGCCAGTGGTCAATCGTGGGCGCGGGCGCGGTTGTCGTCGTCGATCTCCCCGAGATGTGCGTCGCGACCGGCGTCCCGGCGCGCGTGATTAGGCGAATCGACCCCGAAACCGCCACGGATCCCACACTGCGCAGATTTGCCCGAAGTGCCAAACGAACATTCGACGTCGCGGCGGCGGTCATTGGTGTTGTTGTCTTAACGCCGATTTGGCTCGTCGTTGGCATCCTCATCCTAGCGACGATGGGACGGCCAATTTTCTTCCGACAACAGCGTCCGGGACGGAGCGGCAAACCCTTCACGATCTTGAAATTCCGGACGATGCATGGCGCCATAGGAACGGACGGAGAGCTTCTCTCTGACGCGGAACGCTTGACCGCGTTCGGTTCGCTCCTCCGCAAAACGAGCCTCGACGAGATACCGCAGCTCCTCAACGTGCTGAACGGGGATCTGAGTCTCGTTGGGCCGCGGCCGTTGTTGATGCAGTACCTCCCGTTGTTCACCACTGAGCAGGCGCGGCGGCATGACGTCCGTCCCGGGATCACGGGATGGGCGCAGGTGAACGGTCGAAACTCCCTGGATTGGGAGGAGAAGTTCGCGCTCGACGTCTGGTACGTCGATCACTGGTCGCTCTGGCTCGACCTGCGCATCCTCGCCCGCACGGCGCTGAAAGTCGTTCGTCGCGACGGCATTTCAGGCGCGGGCGTCGCGACCATGACCGCGTTTACCGGCAGTGCCGACAAATCAGCGAGCTAGAAGGGCCTCTCGTGTACAAAGCTGGTCTTTACCCACGAGCTACGCGGCTACGGCGCGCGCCCGGGCATGAAATCACCCTTCCCGCGGCCTCAGCCGACGAAGTCGGCGAAAGACCGGCCATTCATCGCTACAACATCACCGACCGGACGTTAGTCAGCCGCTCAAATAGGCAGGCTTCATAGGTTCAGCGCTTGGCTTTCAGTCTGGCGTGGCAGCTTTAGGAGAGCGCGGCAAGAATGAGCGTTTACCACGACCGAACCCGAGCATATGCTCGGGTTCGCTTTGTGGGCGGCGCAACACGGCGAAGGTGAGCGCAAATGAGCACGTATGACCCGCATTACATCTTAGTTCACCGCGAAGGGGAGTATGGGGACATGGAAGTCCCCGTCCACGCAATTCAAGCATTCGAGGATGGCAAGCTGCGCGTGTCGGTCAATCGCTGGGCGGTGACAAACGTCGACGACGAAAAATCGTCCCACCGGCACGGCGAAGAGAGCTGACGCTCAGAGCGCACGTGCCGGCAGCAGTGAAAAGATGGTGACGGCGGCCGGTTGCGCTGCCGGATTGTGCAGGTCCACGTGAGCGTGCGGAATCAGGGCGCCTGCGGATTCGTCATCAAGTCTTCCCGCGCTTTGGTCCTTGGTGGCGTCCTGGCGAGAGGTCATCGGGCCCTCTTCCGAGACCACATCGAGCGTCCCCGAATTCACCACGAGCAGGCTCGATCCAGGCACATCGAAATCAGCGATCGACGCATTCGGCCCGAGCGTGGCTTGGCCGGTCGCAATCTCCAACTGTGCGACTGGAATCGATAACGAAATGCTGCTCGCAAGTGACGTGGCCGAGACGGGCATCATGGTTATTGGACGGTCTCCGGTCCACCATTTTGGTAAATCAGTCTCGCCGACGGTCGAGGGTTGTCCTTGAGGGTATGCGGGATCCAAGCTCGATCCGTTCGTCGGGCGCGACGAGATCGAGAGCACAAGTACGCTGGCGGACTCATGCCCGACGTTGTGGACCGTGATTCGGCTCCCAGCTGGCATGCCGAGGAGCTCGCCAGGGCGAACCAACGTCCGCGCGACATCCGCGCCGGTTGATTCCATCGCTGGTGTTGCGATGAGCGACACTGCTTGGTCCTTTTGCCCTTCCACGGAGACGTTGCCAGCTTCTACATGCAGCCACCGCAGTTCGGCCGTTCCCGGTGCAACGATCGACGTGTCTTCTGGGATTGACAGCCGGTCGAGGCCGACGAGATAGTCACGTGCGGGGTCGAGCGCAAGTTTCGCGCGTGCCAACGGTTCTAAGAGCGCCAATCCGGTGCCCGTGGTCCAGAGTTCGACGACCCGATGATTATCAATGCGAACAGCGTCGACCTCGCTCCATGGTGAGAGACCGGCTAATGGGGACCCAAGAAACGCGCCGTCGTTCGCGCCAGTAACCGAGACATTGACCATCGCCCGGTTGCCGGACGTCGTTATCTCGCCTGCGGTCAGTTCAACGTGCGGAGACGTGGCATGAAGACTCAGCAGATAGCGCGTTAACCCTGCGCGATCAGGGGCAAGCGACGCCAGCGGACCATGCGTGACGACGTGTTCGGCGACCGCGGACTCCAAGGCAGTGGAATCGCCGGTGCGAATTGTCTGATTGATGCCCGCGTAAAAGGCACGAATGGTTTCTCCGGAGGCGACTGGCCCGGGGTCGGCTACCGCCGGATTTGCTAAGACCCAGCCGGCGGCGAAGACACCAACGACTGTCGCCAGCGTTAAGACGATAGTGAGCGGATAGACAGCACGGCGACTATACATGTTGTGCGACTCCTGGGACGTTTGATCTTGATCAGCTCATGTCCCTTGCGTTACGAAGATTTCAAATGCGGGCGTCACGTCGAAATCGAGAGATAGCCGCATTGGGACGAGCGTATGGCAGCGCGATGGACCGCACATCGAGAGAAGTACGGAGGCGGTTCGCTTCGGGGAGGGGGAATATTACGTAGGTTTCACCGACGTCCGGATTTAGACCAGACCCTGGCGTGTGGCGTAGGTGGCCGCGCCAGTGCGGGAGGAAACGTTGAGCTTGCTAAGGATTGCTTCGACGTGCTTGGAGGCGGTGCGGCGACTCATTCCGAGCGCCTCGGCGATCTCTTTGTCGGAGTGTCCCTCGACGAGGAGGCGGAGCACGCCGAGCTCTCGCATGGTAAGGGGCGAATTGTCACCGCGCACGGCTGGATGGGCGGGCTCGACCGTGAACGCAAGCGCCGCGGCGACCGCGTCTTCGATCGGCATCAGCCGCCCTGAGTCCCAAGTCATGCGAAATGTCTCGTCCCCCAATTTCGCGCCGGCTTCGGCGAGCGCCTGGTTCAGGCGGCACAATTCCCCCTCTGGCATCGACGCCCCAAGAGCTTCTCGCGTCGCTGAGGCGGCGGCGAAGAGTCGTAGTGCCTGCTCGGGACGATCTAGCGCCAGCGCGGTGTAGGCTAATCCTTCCAGCGCCACGATCGAGCCAACCGGATCGCCATCATTCCAGAATAAATCGAGACTCTCTTGATACACGGCGATTGCCCGCCTCGGTTCGCCCCGCGCCAGAATGATATCGCCCATCGGCTTCGAGTTGATTGCAATCCCGGGCGCGAAGCCGAGACTTCGATATCCGGTTACCACTCCGGTCATGAGCTCGTCGGCGCGGGCAAGGTCTCCCTCGTCCCAAGCCAGAACGCTCAGCATCGCCTGCGCCCAACAAACCATTCCGAGATCGTCGATCTGTTTGGAGATGACGAATGCGGTCTCGACGTTGAGTCGGGCTTGGTTCGCGTCGCCACGCTGTCTTGCCTGCCAAGCGAGTTTAAGGAGCAGCTTCGCCGACATCCCGCGGTTGAACCGCTCTAACCGTTGCGCCGGGTTTTCGCGGAGGGGCTCGACGGGCGATTCGTCATTCAAAGTTGGCGCTGCATCAGTACAGATCTTGAGCGCCTCTTCGTAGCGTGCCGTGGCCAAGTTGTCGTCTCCGCGCCTGCCAGCGATGTCGCCCATCCAGTCGAGAACCTCGGACTCGCAGCACCAATCTCCGCTCGCCCGGACCATGGGCAGCGCTTCTTCGCAAAGATGCTGCGCACGATCAAGATTTCCTTTCCGGATAGCCACGCCGGCAGCCTCGGTGAGCGCTCTCCGCTGCACGACCGGCGCCACGTCGTTTCCACGGAGGAGGAGTCGGTCGAGCCAGATCCAAGCCTCAGCTAGATGGCCGCGCATCTCCCACGCGAAGCGCTGCCGGCATATCAGTTGTAACGCGTGCTCGACTTGTTCCGTGGAATCCAGCCAATCGAGCGCTGCGCGCACATTCGGGTGCTCGATCTCGTAACGATCCAGCATGCGAGGTCGCTCACGCGGTGGCCAAAACTGCGGCTCGGCTTCCGCTGTCAGCTCCAGGAGGTAACGAGCATGCGCGTTGCGCGCGGCTGTCTCCTCGTTGGTTGCCGCCAATTGTTCGAGACCGTACTCACGGATGGTTTCCAGCATTGAAAAGCGCAGCTCGCCGTTTGGCAGCGTTACTTGCCGCACCAAGCTCTGATCGACGAGCCCGGCGAGATCATCCAAGACAGACTGGTTCGCCCCGACCGCCTGCGCTCCGTCCAGCGAAAAGCCGCCGATGAAGACCGCGAGACGGCGGAAGAGGATCTGCTGCTCCGAAGGAAGCAGGTCATAACTCCAAGCAATGGTCTGGCGCATCGTTTGCTGGCGGGCGGGAGCGTTCCGATGGCCGCCGGTGAGCAGGGGCAAGCGATTCGTCAACTGCGCCAGCATGGCTGGCGGTGAAAGGACACGCATCCGAGTCGCGGCCAGCTCAATGGCTAGCGGCAGCCCATCGAGGCTGTGGCAGATCGCGGCGACCGCGTCGGCGTTGGCAGCGGACAAGGCGAAATCTGGTTGCGATTCCTGGGCCCGGGTCACGAAGAGGCGGGTCGCATCTGTTTGCGCCAATGCTTCGACGGATGGCGGCGTCGCTGGGTCAGGCAGGCGTAACGGCGGGACCGGGAACGATTGCTCGCCGGTGAGGTGCAAGAGTGCGCGGCTGGTGACGAGAATGTTCAAGCGAGGACACGCGGTCAGCAAATCAACGACTACCGACGCCGCGGTCAGGACGTGCTCGAAGTTGTCGAGGAGCAGGAGGAGTTCGCGCTCGCGCAACGCGATGCGGAGGCCATCGAGCAGAGGCCGCGTGCCCGAATCTCGGACACCGAGAACCTGGGCGATAGCCGGCGTTACCAACGCAGGGTCGGTGAGCGGCGCGAGCGGCACAAAGACGGCGCCATCGGCGAAGACGTCACTTAACTGCCTCGCCACGGCCAGCGCCAATTGCGTTTTGCCCACGCCTCCGGGCCCGGTGAAGGTCACCAAGCGTACGTCTTCACGCGCGAGCAACGCGCAGGCTGCGGCGATCTCCGCCTCGCGGCCGATGAGCGAACTGAGCGGCGCGGGGAGGTTCGCGCCGCGGTCTGTGCCGGGCAGCGAGCAGAGCGGAGCGGGTTGGCTAGGTTGAGCCCGCAGCGTACTTGACATGATGTGGCCCTGCAGGAGGATCGATCAGTGCCGCGCGGAGACGTGTTTCACCACTATAGCCTACGCGGTGAGTCTGCTCGCTTCGGCTGGACCTCATTGTGAGATGAGATCAATCCCCGGCGTGTGGCATAGGTCGCCGCGGCGGTGCGGGAGGCGACATTGAACTTGGCAAGGATCGTTGCAACGTGCTTGGAGACGGTGCGGCGGCTGATCCCGAGCGCTTCGGCAATTTCCTTGTCGGAAAGACCCTCGACGAGCAGGCGTAGGACATCGAGTTCTCGCCTGGTGACGGGCAGAGGAGATGTTGCGTCGGTCCTTTCGCCGCTCGTAACTTCGCGCGCGACTTCAAGGGCCTCGTCAATCGCCTGCGCCAGAGGCATTGCTCGACCAGCTGCCCATGCGGCGGCGAATTCTTCAGCGGACAAACGTTTTTGGGCACGCGCCACATCCTGAGCTTGCCACTGCCGTTCTGCTTCCGGTTGTTCGCCGAAGCCGTGTAACTCAAGCAGCGCCTCTTCAAAGCCGAGGAGGCGGGCAGCTCGCTCGGCGTCGCCGACGACAGCTGCGACAGCACCCAGACTTCTGACGCAGTTTCCGACGGTGAAGACGTCACGCCCGTCCCGGCTGAGGTTCAGCGCCTCAGCGAATAGGGAGGCCGCCTGTAGGTAGTTGCCTTGTTCTCGTGCCCGAGTCCCGAGGGTCTCTAAACCGAAGGCGATCAGCGTGGACCAGCCATTCGAACGTGCTCTGTCGAGGCCAGCGTCGAACCAGGACTTCGCTTCGTTCCGATCTCCGCGAAGTGAGGCGGTCCACCCAAGTCCATACGAAGCCCATACCACGCCATGAGCATCATCCAGCGCTTCGAACCTCGTGAGCGCTTCTTTAAATTGCGTTGCGGCAAGGACATGATCGCCTTGGAAAATAGCGAGGACACCCAAAGCGTGTGAAACTTTGGCGATCGCTCTCGGGTCGTCAGCCTCTTTTGCCGCTGCCAGGCCTTCGCCTAACAATGCCACTGCCTGGTCAGTCGCTCCTCGCCAGGTCGAAATGTCGCCGGCAAGAGCCAAGAGGAGGGCCCGTCGACCGAGCAGCCGGGGCTGCGCGCCTGCGGTAGCCTCTATCGCCTGCCCGAGCCAAAGTCGTGCTTCGTCGAGCGATCCGCGTTTGTCCCAGAACCAACCAAGGGCGATCGCGAGTCGCGTCAACGTCTCGACGTCATGCTGTTCCGCCGCCCACGCCAGCGCGGCGCGCAGGTTCGGGAGCTCCTGTTCGAGGCGCCGATCCGCGATTTCCTTCTCCGGAGTGATGGGGGTTCGGTCCGCCCACTCTGCCAGCTCCAAATAGTGCATCGCGTGTCGCGCCCGCGTGTCGGCTTCCTCTTCGTTTGCCGCGAGGTGCTCAAGGCCGAACTCGCGGACCGTTTCAAGGAGGCCAAAACGAGGTTCGGCGCCCGGTTGCTCGATGCGTTGGACCAGACTTTGATCGACGAGCGATTCCAGCAACTCGACGGTTCCCTCCCCGGCAACGGATTCAGCGGCGTCCAGCGAAAAACCGCCGGCAAACACCGATACCTGCCTGAAGAGCGATTGTTCTTCGGGGGAAAGCAGGTCATAGCTCCACGCAATCGCGCTTCGCATCGAGCGCAAGCGGATCGGTTGATCCCGCGGGCCACCTTCGAGCAGCGGCAGCTGCCGATCCAATCGAGCGACCAACGCCGCGGGCGAGAAGAGCCGGGTGCGGGCCGCTGCCAATTCGAGTGCCAGTGGCAGCCCGTTGAGACGGCGACAGAGCCGGCCCACATCGGAGGCGTTGGCATCGGTAAGGTGAAAGTCTGGTTCGATCGCTTGGGCCCGATCGACGAAGAGCCGGACCGACGCGAAGCGTGCCAGCTGCTCCGCGGTCGGTTCGCCCGTTGAGTCTGGAAGCGCTAAGGGCACCACATCAAACGCGCGCTCGCCGGTGATCTGAAGCAGTGCGCGACTCGTCACCAGAACCTTCAAGTAAGGGCAAGCGGTCAGAAGGTCCACGACCAACGGTGCGGCCGCGGTGACGTGCTCGAAGTTGTCGAGCAGCAGCAGAAGTTCTCGGTCGCCGATTGCCGATCGGATGGCATCGATCGCCGACCGGCTGCCGTGGTCTCGAATGTTGAGCTCTTGCGCAATTGCCGATACCACGAACGAGGGTTCGCTGAGCGGAGCGAGTGGGACAAAGACGACGCCATTGACGAACGCGTCGTTCAACGCCCGCGTGACGGCGAGCGCGAGTTGAGTTTTGCCGACGCCGCCGGGACCGGTGAAGGTGACCAACCGCACGTCGTCGCGTCGTAACATCGCGCCAGCTGCGGCGATCTCCGCTTCCCGGCCGATCAACGACGTTAGAGCCCTCGGTAGGTTGCCGGCAACGTCCTGGTCTGCGGTGAGCAGCGGCCTGATGCGTCGCGGCTGAGTAGATTGTGGATCGGGCGAGACCTTGGTCTCCATTAGGCGGTCCTGCCGTGTGCGAACTCGTTGTTGTCTTGTCTTGCCTCGATCCATTGTATGGCCTGGCGGTTAGAACCTGTTCCTCGGTTTACATCGATGCGGGGCCAGCGGTATGCTTGTTACTTCGCGTCCAGCAAGAGCGAAGGAGAGACCATCATGGTTGACCCGCACAACACCGCCACCATCGCGATCGGGACGCCGGTCATCGCCTACAACGGCGATCTGCTTGGCTCCGTGCGCGAGGTTCACCCGCATTACATCCTCGTTCATCACGAAGGGGAACACGGCGACATGGAAGTCCCCGTCCACTCGATCGAGGGGTACGAGGACGGCAAACTTCGGGTGTCGGTCAACCGCTGGGCGGTGACCGACGTCGACGACGAAGAGTCCTACCACCGGCAGGGCAAGGAAAGCTAGCCAACCCACTTTACAGCGCTGCTCACTCCCCATATCTTCACGGTCCGATCTCAGGACAACGTGAGGAGCAATGGGTGGAACCGTCGAACGTGTCTGTATTCAATCTTGTTAAGACGTTATGTGAACTCCCGGGTCCGGTCGGGATCGAGGACGCGGTCTAGGATTGGATTGCGGACCGCTGGGCGACCTTTGGCCAGGAGGTGCAACGGACTCGAGTCAACAACGTGTTGGCGAAGGTCGGCGGCTCCAGCAAACGGCTCCTGCTCATGGCTCACGCCGATGAAATTTGCTACATGGTGAAGTCGATCACCGACGATGGATTCCTCCACATCTGGCCCTCTTACGGCGACACCCGCGGCTATCCACCTAGGTGGATCATGCCGTTGAATCAGCCCGCACTGATTGTCACGTCGCAGGGTAGTGTCGAAGGCATGATCGCGACGGCGAGCGGGCACGTCGTCGGCGGGCGGGGCAAAGCGGATGCGAAGTTCGAGTGGAACGATTGGTTCGTCGACATCGGCGCCAGAATGAAAGCAGAGGTCGAGGCGAAAGGTATTCATCCTGGCTGCCGCGTGATTTGGAATCCGCCGGTGCGCCGGCTCGGCGAAAGTCACATCGTGGGCAAGGCAATGGACGACCGCGCCGCGCTGGCGATCGCGACCCTTGCCGGAGAAGCGCTCGCTGGTCGTGACGATCTCGCCTACGAAGTCTGGCTCGCGTCGACGGTGCAAGAAGAAAACGGTCTCATCGGAGCATCGAGCATGATCGACAGTCTCGACGTCGATATCTGCATCAATCTCGACGTTGGACTGACCGGCGACATTCCCGGACCTGACAGCCGCGACTTTCCCTGCAGGCTTGGCGCCGGTCCGACCGTCGTTTACCAGGACGCGAGTTGTCACTACTCCTGGATGTTGAGCAACGCCTTGGTCGAGCTCGCAAATTCTCGGGGTATCACGATCCAACAAGCCGTCTACCAGAACTACGGCAGCGACGGTGCCGCCCTCATGCGGCGCGGCGCCCAAGTCGCCCTCCTCACCTACCCCACGCGCTACACCCATTCGCCCATCGAGACAGTCGATGAGAACGATCTGCGGGCATGTGTGGATTTGGTGGTCGCGTTTGTGACAGAGAGGAATGACACAGACGCCTGACTGGCAGAGGGACCGAACCGGGACTTAGCAGGCTGTTCTTGCGGTAATCCGCCACAACCTGGCGATCTCAACGACTTGTATCAGGTCCTGGATTGGGCACAGAATTAGCTGAAATAGGTGCTCTATTTAGGAAGCGGCTTGGATTCAAGATATTGATGGTAAAATATCTTCGCCCACGATATTGTCCGGCAGAAGGGAGTGGAACAGATGGCACGGCCTACCTCCGTTCTCACGCTCGCCATTCTCTTAACTTCGTTGTTGCTTCCGCTGGCCGCCTCGGCGGCAGATCCTCTCCCGGGGCTGCCCGATGGCACGGAGCAAGCACGCATTTCCGACTATATCGATGGGGACAAGATCAAGGTCAAGCTGGGTGGCGATGAGTTCACTGTGAACTTCATCGGTGCCGATGCCCCCGAACCTGGCGAATGCTATGCCAATGAGGCGACGCGCTACGTCAAGAAGACCCTCAAGAAGAATCAGGTCGTGTATCTGGAGAAGGACAGTAAAGACAAGGACAGCAAGGATCGCTTGCTGCGCTATCTGTGGACCGCAGAAAGCTCTGGCAAGAAGGCCTACTTGGTCAACCAGCGCTTCATTAAGGCTGGAATGGCGTCGTTTGTCTCAAAGGATGATAACACGCGATACGACCCACGCCTGAAGAAGGCGCAAGCCGATGCAAAGGCCAAGAAGGCCGGCCTCTGGGGTGCCTGCAGTGGGCCACACCAGGAAGTCACTCCCGTCCCGAAGGTCGGTTCTGGCGATAATCCGGCACCGCTTGGCATGCCGCTCGAAGCAGATGGGCGCCGCATCACCCTCAACAGTGCCTATTTCACGGAGTCCTACGGTTTCTTCACCCCGCAGCAGAACTACGTCTTTCTCGTGATCGACGTCTCCATGGAGAACATCAGCGACTCCGGGAAGAGCCATAGCTACAACGAACTCTGCTTCGCAGGGAAGGACCTCGATCATGACTCCGACATCGACGACTCGGCCTTGAACCCGAGTGACCGTCCGCTCGGCGCGGGTGACATGCTGCCAGGCGATGTCGTAAATGGCGAGGTCGTGCTCGAAGTGCACCAAGACACGACCCACGTACGGGTCAAATACAGCACCGGCGATGCCTTCTGCTCCGGAGGGAAGAGCCTCTACTGGCTCGTCACGCGGTAGAGTCTCCACACCCGCGCTCGGGTTCTTGTGCCTGTCAACGAGCCAGAACTGGTTCATCAAACCTGCGCCCAATCGAAGCCCGGCTAGGTCTACGCGCTGCCCCGCGCCGGCTTCGGTTGGCCCATCGCCGAAATGGCCGGGAGCGCATAATCGGGTCAAGTTAGGGCCACAATGCTCCTGGACGGTGCGCCACAACCATTCACTTTAATTCAGAGGCAAGGGCACCTCGCCGAACACCCTAACGCCAACTGTTTGCGTCGCCGGCGTCGCAACGGCAGGCCGGTGACGCTGGCCGCTCATTTACTCATGCGGGATGTCGAGCGTACAGCGATATGCATCCGCTGTTCGTGGACCGAATATGTGGTGGACCGCGTATGGCAAATTTCAATCTTCGGCAGGTTGATATTCCCCGGAGGTCAACGGGATCCGATAGGCGGCCCCTGTTCGCTCATTGGATCGCGACGCTTAGCGCGACTCCGGGTAAACTGCGGCGCGGCGTCTAGGTATGGTCTAGAGCGGATTGGCTGGCAACGATCGCAACTTCGGCGGTGCGGTCGTGTTCAGTCCACTATCCCGCCGTCTGTGCGACCTGGCGCAGCTCGGCGATGCGCTCGTTATAGTCAAGTTTGGTAATCGCCCGCACATCGAAGCTCATCAGGTCCATGTAGGGCTGCAAGAAGGCCGTCAGCTCGGTAGCATCGTCATAGTCGACCAGCAGGAACCCGGCC
>JBJMMD010000046.1:0-11213 GCA_045804965.1 Thermomicrobiales bacterium
CGGTACCGAAAGCCAGACCGCATCCGCTCCAATGCAAGCGGCCCCGCCTCATCTCGGGGCCGCTGCGGCGCGAGAACGGGGCTGGTTCGACCTGCAGCCGCCTACGCCATCTTCAGTCGTCGCAGAAGCTAGGCCATGAGCAAACGGCCCCGCGCGTGCTGCCCGAGGCCGTCGTGCGCTTGGCACTGATGCGGACGCTGCATGGTGCCCGATCACCGCGTGCGCTTTGCCCCGGCGTGGACAGCACCCGCGAGCGCCACCCCAGTGCGCACGGCTACTGAACGATGCGCGATTGTGCGCTAAGATCATGCCCCGCGCTCCGCGGGTGCTTGCTCCTGGCATTGGAGAGCTCTCGAGAGGAGGTCAATCATGAAACAGTGGATGCTGGCGCTCGCGCTCGCCGGCGGGCTCACTGTGGTCGGCATCGCGCCAACCGTTGCCGCCAGCGATCAGGCGAGCTGCACCGGGCTCAGCGCCGCGGCGGGCGCCACCGCTGGGACGTTCCCGGAGGAGGTCTTCACCATTAAAGCGGAAGCGCCGACAGTGTTCGGGCTCAGTTTTGGCGAGTTCGCGAGCTCGTTCTCGCACCTGCATGAAGGGTCGCCGGCCGCCTGTCAAGACGCCTTTGGTGGCGAGACGTAGGCGATTTCTCAGCGCCCCGCGTCCTTCGCGCCGCCCGGTCCTGAGCCAACGGTGCGGATGAGTAACTTCGAGACACTGACAGAATAGAGCGGATCTCCCTGGAACGGAGCGAGCCGCCATGGCACAGCTCCGCCGCCAGTAGGCGCTGTGCAGCGCAATCCGGCGGACAATGCTCGCCCCCGTCAAGGTGTGGGCGATCGAGCTGTTTGCCCACGGATTGATGTCGGGCACATACCGGCCACAAGCGCAATCGCGTCATACCTGCATGACAAACCCGTCTTCCCTGGGTGGGGCGCTCGCAGCGTAGCCCGTAGCGCACATCGTGAGATTCTTCCCGCCACGTGAGCGCGTGACGAGAACTCCTGGCCCAGTCGAGGGGAGGCAGGTTCATCGCGTGCGGCCGTGCAGTGCAGCGGGCGAGCGGAGGTATATGTGGTCTGACGGCGGTCCTCAATACATCCACGGCGTGCGTTCACTACAGATTCAAGCGGCCCTCCTACTTGACAACTAGGAACATCGGCCTAAGATGATCATCGATTTCTTGGCCAATGGTCCTATCGGCTCAATGGTCCTATCGGTTCACAGGGTCCCGCGCCGGACCCGCAAGGAAAGGAGGCTTCTCGTGCCCTTCCGACTCCGCTTGGTCGCGCTTGTCGCTGCGCTCCTCGCGCCGTTTGCCGCGGTCGCCCCGCTCGCCGCCCAAGACGCGACCCCGGTCGCCAGCCCGGTGCCCGGCTCGCCCACTGGTGGGCTGCCGATCGTCGCCAGCGGGCTAACCAATCCGCGCGGGTTTACGTGGGGTCCCGATGGCACGCTCTATGTCGCCATGGCCGGCAGTGGCGGCGGGACCGCGGCCACCGAGCAGACCCCAAGCAGTGCCATTCTCGGGCCATTCATGGGTGGTCCGTCGGGCGCCGTAGTGAAGATCCAAAACGGCTGCCCGGTCGCGGTTGTCACCGGCCTGCCCTCGACCGTGGATGCATCGGGCGAGGTGCTCGGGGCGGAGGATGTCGCCTTCCTCGGGGACCAGCTCTACGTGGCGGTGGATGGGGGTGGCCCCTCCCACGGCAACCCGGACCAACCGGCCGGGATCTACCGCGTCGAGGCGGATGGGACAGCCACCGTTGTGGCCGACCTGTCAGCCTATCTCCGCGCCAACCCGGTGGCCAACAAGCCGCAGGACTACGATCCGGATGCGGACGGATACCGCATGCTCGCGGACGAGACTGCAGGGGCGCTCTGGGTGCTGGAGCCCAACAGCGGCGGCGTGCTCTCGATCAAGCCCGATGGCACGATCACGCGCGTAGCCGATCTCTCCCAAGGGCACCCGGTGCCGAGTGCGATCGCCGCAGCCCCCGACGGGGGCGTCTACATCGGCAATTTGACGGCCGTGCCTTTCCCCGACGGGGCAGCCAAGGTGATCAAGGTCGCGCCGGACGGGACGGTCAGTGACGTGTGGACAGGGCTCACGACGGTGACGGGGTTGGCGGTCGGGTCAGACGGCTCGCTGTATGCGGCCGAGCTGTCGACCGGCAACCTGCAGCAACCGCCGTTCTTGGTGCCCGGCAGTGGGCGCATCGTGCACCAGACCGGCCCGGACAGCTCTGAAGCCGTGGCGAGCGGCCTCATGCTCCCGATTGGCTTAGGCTTTGGTCCGGACGGCGCCCTCGATGTTTCACTGCCGGCAATTGGGGCAAACCAAGGCCAAGGCGTCATCGCCAGCCTCGCCCTCGGCGGGGCGACCGGCACTCCAGCCGCCATGCCGACCGCGAGTTGCCAGCCGATCCCCGAGACCGTGGCACCGCCGCATGCCGAAGCGTCGCCAGGGGCAGCCACGCCGACCTCATGATCTGACGGCGACAGCGCCCGGCGAGGGGTCGGGGTATTGTCCCGGCCCCTCGTCTCGTTTGGCCGGTCGTCCCGCGTCCAGATCGGACTCGTCGCCTGCGCGGACATCCCATCGCCGTTGACGCCACAACCGGGACGAAGGATGATAGTCGTCCCGGTTTTCATTGCGCGGGCGGAGAGCAGCAAGGAGGTACCGATGGCCATTGCGGCGATCATCGATTTCGAAGGCGGCAGTGCCGAGCAGTACGACGCCGTCGTCCAGGAGATGGGACTCGGCGGGCAACCGGCATCGGCCGTTCCAGGCCTGATCGTCCATGGGGCCGGACCAACGGAGACCGGCTGGCGGGTGATCGACTTCTGGGAGTCGGAGGAGGACCTGAACCGGTTTCGCCAGGACCGCCTGATGCCGGCTACCCAGAAGGTCGGCGGCGTCCCGCGGCCGCAGGTGCAGATCACGCCAATCCACAACATGCAACGGTAGGGCGCCGCACGCCATAAGAGTGCCGATCTATCACCATGCGCAACGGCCCCGGGCAGCATGCCCGGGGCCGTTGATGGCAGGCCATGACCAGGCTTTAGAGCTCGACGAGCACCTCATAATTCTCGGCCGTCGGCGCGCCCGCGGCGATGTCGCCGATCTGGCCCTGGAACTGTTGCATGATCTGGTTCATCGTCGCCATATCCGGCGGCGTGTCCCACAATGTCACCCCGACGGCCGTATTCTGCTCGCGGTTGCCGACGAAGTAGGCATGGCGGAAGCCCGGCTGCTGCTTGAGCCGGGCACCGACGTTCGCCTCCCAGCGCTTGGCCATCTCGTCGATTTGCCCAGCCTTAAAGGTGCCGCTGACGATCCGCATGTGCATGGTCCGCTCCTTTCGCTGGCCACAACGATCCCCGGTCCATGACAACCAGGGGCCGGCATCTTCGCGCCGTCGCGCAGATTGTGTCAATCGCTTGTCTGCTGCGCCGTCGTCCGTGAACTATGGACGAACGGCCCCAGGCATGATGCCCGAGGCAGCACAGCGCGTCCGCCTTTTGGCGCTGTTTGCTGTTGCCTGCACCGAGCATTGCGGACGGACCATTGACATTTTCCCGGCAGGGCGTACCGCGATGAACGGTCGCTGCTCGTTCGTGCGGACAGGCGTCCTTACGGACGCTCGATGCGAAGCGTTCCGGAAGGAGGAGCTCCGTGAAGCATCTTATGCGCACCCTGTCATCGCGTTGGCCCTCACATTCATTAACGCTGGCAGCGCGCTCGCCGGCGGCGATGAGCTCGAGACCCCGGGCGAGCCGAACTGCCAAGGGCAGTCAGTCGCCGTCTTAGCCCAGGCGAGCAAAAATGGCCTCATTGAAGATGCGCCCGGACTGGGCAATCTCTCGTTCGACCGCAGTGTTTCGACAACGCAGGAGGGCATCCGCGCCTTCTGCGCGGGGGACTCGCGCGCCCCAAGAGCACAACCACACAGAAACAAACGGTCCCGAGACGAAGCCCGAGACCGCTTGCCGGTTCCCGTTCCCCCAACCGGAAGCGGTCAGGTTGTGACGGAGGCGCCGTCGCACGAAGCACGATAGCGCCTCCAGCGACCTGGCGACGACGGTTTTCCGGCGGCCGGTGTGACAAATACGCAACACAACACAGCAGAGGACCCGTGCACGTGCGCTGGGGCCGGCGCGAGGCGTGTGGGACGGGGTCTGCGCTCAATCAGCGGCGTCAGATGAGGTACTCGCCGACTGGCTGAGGGAAGGGCACGGTCGCGATCTAATGGCGGGCGCCGGGGCGCGACGAGAAAGTCACGGCCCGCGGGCGGGGATCGGCGACGGGGCTCGAGGAGCACGGCGAGGTTTGGGAAGGGGGGGGCTCGGCGTGCCTGGGATCCGGTCCGGCGGGGGCTGGCCCGCTTGTCACTTGCACTCGTCGTCGCGGGACGTAACTCACTCACCGTCAGCTTAACGGGCGGCACGCGCGGCATCATGAAGATTCTTCATGCGCGCACGCGTGCCGCATGTGAAACTGGGCGCCACGTCGTTGCCCCACGGAGGGAGTCGATGCCCTGGGACACGAGGCGTCGCACCACGGACAACCGAACCGTACCGACGCAGGTGACGCCCCTGCTGGCCCGCATTGAAGAAACGGGGGCATCGTTGGCCCGCGCGCACGAGTTGATCGCGCGGTCCTGGCGCTTGCTCGAGCCCAAACCTCCCTCGCTCCTCCATGACTGGCAGCAACGAGAATAACGGCCCTAGGCGAACTGCCCGAAGCCGTCTCCGTCAGACGAATGCCGCGCGTCTACTAGTGGCGAGATGGACCACGTGCTCGCCGCCGGAAATCACCGGCGCCGTCGCTTTCATGGCCGGTACGTGCTGCTCGATCCAGGCGGCGACCGTGAAGTTCGAGACCTCGGTCCCGAGGCGATCGGTGCAGACGGTGAGCGTCATCACCCCATCGCGCGTGCGCACGAGATCGTATTGGACGAAGCCGACGGTCTGCCGGATCAGACCTTCGAGCTCGGCCTGGTGGCTCATCAGGGTGGCGAAGAGGGCGGGCGTGATCCCCTTGTACTGGCGCAAGGTGGCGTACATGGCGGTGCTCCTGGGCCACGATTGTGGTCTCCATCGCCTCCGCGCACACAGGAGGCAAGCGGTGGGCCTGCGGGACGCAGGGAGTAAAGGGGGCGGCGGGACCCGGATGGGCGACGCGCCAGGGGTGAAGCGAGGACGAAGCGCGGCGCGGTCGATCGCGCCGCCTCGAGCTCGCTGCTTTCCGAGGTTGCATCACCCTACGCCCTTTGCTTACGCAAAGTCAAGTGCGCGCGACCTTGCTCCGAAGCCCGAGGCCGTCACCGTCAATCCATGTCGCTTCTTACGTGATCCGTTCGTAGAGCGTCAGGCCGAGGCGCTCAAGATATGCGAAACCGCGGCCGCCGAGATCGGCCATTGCCCATTCCCGCACGGCTTGGTCACGCGCGGCGCGACTCATGACCGCCTTGGTCTTTTCGACGGTAGAACGGGTGCTCATGGTGTTGCCAGATTGCTGCCCAGGGACTACCAGCTTCACCTTACGTGCCGGAGCTTACTGATCGGTCGCCGGTGCCAGCGACAGGACGAGCGGTCGTGGCACTCTCTGTGCGAGGCAAGTGGATCATCCCGTTAGAAGCAGGATGAACCGCAGATGTCAGCGGCGCCCGCCTCCCGCACCATCGGGCCGGGTGATTCGAGCTATTCCGGGGAACCATCGTGCACGGGCCGCAGTGGTATCGCGTTGAACACCATGCTGATGACCAAATCCGGGCCCTCGGCCGCATCGCCAATGTCTTTGCACACCCCTCGACCTTGACCCCGTTTCTCAGCCGACTGCTCCAGCTGGGGATCCGCCAGGGCGAACTCGTCCTCATCGAGGAGGCGACCGGGCAAACCGTGGCGCGCTGCGTCGTGCGTCCTCCGCGCAAGCGCGCGTGGCGCCCCCACGACCGACACAGCGAGCCGGACCGATAGGGCGATCGCATTCGTGAACATGTGCAGCGTGGGCAAGATCATAATGCAAACGACCCCGAGCGTGATGCCCGGGGCCGTTGCGGCGCAGCGAGGCAATCGCAAGGGATGCACGACCGCTACGGGTGCGAGCGGTGGTAGGTCCTGATCCAGCCCAGGATCGGCACGACCGAGCTGAGTTGGAACCTGCCTTGGTGACGGGCCGCACGCGTCGCCATGCGCGTCTTCCTAATCGCCGCGATGCCCGCACGGCAGGATCATCGGCCGGTCGCGTCTCGAATCAGGAGACGCGACCGGCCGTCAGGATCCGGCGAGACACGCGACCTCTAGGAGGCGGTGGCCGCCGCGACCAAATTGGCCTCGTCCGCGGCCGAGAGGTTGGTCTGGATCAACGCGCCGCCGAAGTTCGCCTTCTTCATCTCGGCGACGACCCGATCGGTGGTGGCCGAGCGGATGAGGAGGACCAGGGCGGCCTTACCCGGCGTCACTTTGGCCCCCATCTCCTTGGCGAACTTGTCATCGATGCCGTAGTCGGTCAGCTTGCCGGCGAGCGCCCCGGAGGCCGCCCCGATGGCCATGCCGGCGATCGGCATCAGGAAGATCAGGCCGAAGAGACCGCCCCAGAGAGCGCCGCCTGCCGCGCCGGCCCCGGCCGTGCTGAGAGACTGGTCGAGTTTGATCTTGTCGCCTTCGTTCTTGGCCACGACAGCGTCGTCGATCTGGATCAACTGCTGCTTCTGAAGCTCGCCCAGTTTGGCGAGCGCCATCTTCGCGGTGACTTCGTCCTTGTAAGCGATCGCGAGCAGAGTGCTCATGCTCTCCCTCCAGTATGGTTGGGCCGGACACAGGGTCCGGCGCGCTCGGTTCGTCGACCGATCGCTCTTTAGATAGAGCGAATAAGGTCGTAGCCGCAATGATCAAAGGGAGTATTCCGAAGGGCGCCGCCCGGTGCGCCGCACCCGGCGGACGTCCGGCGGGCCCGGGTAATACGACGAAGGCGTTGCAAACGGGCGCGTCGGCCGCCCGCGCGCTGACCTACGTTGAGCGCCGGTCGGTGCCCCATCTGCTGAACGTCGAATTTCCGCCGTTCCCGGCGAGTTAGACATCACGTTGGACGGCGGCGAGATCCCAATCGTCGCATAGGGAGTCCAGCGACAACCTGTACACCCATTCACGATCCGACGCCGGCTCCGTCTGGCGCCACCCAAGATTCAGAGAGCGCCGTCGGCGGCGTGACGACGTTGCCGCTGACGGGCGCCGATCCGGCGGGCGACAACGACATCTCGAAGACGCTCACGCTTCTGGCCATTTTCTGGTTGGGCGGTAGGTCGATGTCGCCGCGGCGAATGAAGAACCGCCGGCTTCGCCAATCGCCGCATCAATCACCTCGAGGGATGCCCGCCGCCGTTGATGCACGGGCGGCGGGCATTTCTCATTTGCCGTCGGGCGACGATCTCACATAGGTAATTCCTATGCGTCTCATAGGCAGAGGACGCGCGGTGCAAATAAGTATTCTTGCCGACGCGCCACCTCAGTAATTGAGCGATGATCGGACCGTGCCCACTAAGAGGCGAGGGCACGCAGGTGATAGGTGGACGCGGAGGAAACTATGGACAAGCACAGTATTGATGCCTGGTTTTCGGCGGAACTGACGGTGATCGAAGCCGTCGCAGGTTCGATGACTCAAGAGGAAAGGGACTTTGGGTCGCTTCCAAATGGTCAAACGCTGGGACGATACGCGCTTGAATCATTGATTGAGCTCGTGTCGACCAGTTCCGATACGAAGGGCGAATTTTTCGGTTAGCACGAATGGTCTGGGGTCCGGTGGTCTCTGCCTAAGAGAACAGGGCCGCCGGTGAAAGAGAAGAACTCACAGTGGCATCGATTGCACAGCGGACGCAGGCACTACCATCGCTACGCCAACCAGCCAGTCCCTCGATTTGGCAGCGGATCGTCGCCGCGTTCAAGCGGGACCGCATCAGCCAGTCGGGCGACACGCCGAGGGCGCTTGAAGCTTCAGAGGCGGTTGGAGCAACCGATCGCGAGCTGAGCTTAATGACGAAGCGCGGCCCGCATGCGCGGGTCGATCAACGGCAAAATGACGTGCTCATCGGCATCTACCAGAGCGGCATGCACTCGTAAAACGCACATTATCTGCACCCCTTCCGCACTCGCCAGGAAGGGTGACGCGGGCGACCCCTTCCCGCCCAGCACGCACGATACGGCGAGCAACTGCACCCTCGACGCCCCGGCCAAACGGCCGGGGCGTCGTTTTGCCTACCCAGTAAGCCCCCGGCCTCTTCTGCGAAATCACGTAGATCAAACAGCCTCAAGTCTGGAAGCAATTACCGTGATCTTCCGGATACGGGAGTCAATCGACGAGCGCATGATGGGAACGTGGTAAGCGATGGACGGTAGACGAGGTTTGCGTAGCGGACCAGATGGAAGGAGCGAATCCAACGCAATGGCAGCAATCTGGACTTTTCGTGTTTAAGCTGAGCAGTTTCAAGAAAGTGGCGGCAACTGTACTCGTCGTGTTCATGTTGGCGATCATGATCGAGCCGACGTTGCACACCGTCGCGGCCCCGGTCCACCCCAGAGGGCAGATCGAGCAACAGGTGCTTCGCCCCGACCAGTGGATGGGTGTCTTTGACGAACGCTTACTGGCGGGGCAACTCAAGGGTGTCCGGCCGACCAACATCAAGATCGATGCGATCGGCGTCGACGCAAACATCGAGATGCTGGAAGTCGTCAATGGCGAAATGCAGCCGCCGTCCAACGAGAGCGATGTCGCCTGGTACAAGGACTCGGGTCGACTCGGCGCACCTGGCAACGTGATGATGGCCGGCCACTTGAACTGGTACGGCGTGCCAGTCGCGGTCTTTGGCTACCTCGATCAACTCAAGAAGAACGATACGATCGAGGTGACCGGCGCGGATGGGAAGGTCTTTGTCTACCAGGTAAAGTGGGTCAAGAACTTTCCCGCCGATGAGGCGCCGCCGAAACTCGTGGTCGGCGGATCGAGCAAGAAGGTGCTGACGCTGATCACGTGCGGCGGTTATTGGCAGCCGGACCAGCTCGAGTACAACCAACGGACGGTCGTCCGCGCCGAGCTGGTTGAAGACGAGATGTAGGACGAACCCATACAAATCGAACCCAGCGGCGGATCGTGATGCATCGCACATGTAATCGCTGACAATGGACCGGGCTGTCCACCGGGGCGTCCGGTCCTTGCCGTTCACCGTCACGTCGACCCGCAACAGCGTCAGCAACTGGCGGCGCCCGGCGTAGGTCATCGCGGTGGCCATCGTCTCCGCGATCTGCCGACAATGCGCGGCCAGGTCGCGTAGCTCGAACTCCATCGCCACCGCCGCGTCCCGGCGTGCCTGCGCCTGGTCCTGGTTGCCATCTGCCTTGCCTCCCTGCTCATATTCCAGAATGTTTATTCGGTGAATTTACGTGGGGAAAGGCTGGCGCTTAGGCAGCGAGGGCGACGTTCGATATGGGTGTCCAGTGGCTTTCGGTAGACTGAGTTCGTAGCGCAGGGGCAGTGAGCACCTCCGTTACGATGGAAGTAAGGCAGTC
This sequence comes from Thermomicrobiales bacterium, assembly GCA_045804965.1. Classification (GTDB taxonomy): domain Bacteria; phylum Chloroflexota; class Chloroflexia; order Thermomicrobiales; family UBA6265; genus CAVTUU01. The sequence goes on from JBJMMD010000046.1 coordinate 9,565, forward strand.
AAGGGACTGCACGAGGTCCGACTCTTGGGAGCGCACGCATGACTCTTAGATTTCTACCGGAGTTCGATTCGTGCACGGTCTTTCTCGGGCAGCGCAGCACACGCGATCCGGAAAGGACTAATTTCTCGCCCAACACGTTTCCCGTGTCGCGCTATTTGTTCGAGTGGGGCGAGCGAAAGGGGATCGACGTGCTCTGTCAGTCGATCCTTGCGATTGGGCGAGACAGACATCCTGACGCGTTCGAGCGCTACGATGTGAACAAGCTCGTCGTGTTCGTCAAACAGGGGGGCGTCCCGGTCGAGATTGCGTCTCACACGAGCGTCGTATCCTGCCACCGTGACTGGTTCTTTGGGTGGTTGTGTGCGGGGGAGGTCAGACAATGATTCCGCGCTTGGTGACGATTCTCGTCTTATGCGTTGCGGTGATCGGCGTCTCGTGGGGCATGCGCGCTCAGGCCCAGAACGATACGCTGGAGGAGCGATTCGCTGCTCTTGAAACCCAGGTGGCGCATGTCGAAGCGCCGCTCGCGGCTGGTTCAACAGCGCCGCATCAGTTGAGCAGCTACAGTTCTCAACTTTCCGGAACCTACAACGTCAATTGGGACGGGGCACTCACGTCGAAGTGGTGATTCCGAGTTCTTAAGCAACAATCTTGTTCATTGAAACTTCATCTAACGAAATTACTGTTCATATTGTTTGCAGGCTGGATTTTGCAGTTCAGCTTCTTTTTCGCAGGTGGAGCGAATCGATTTCAGCAGACCCGGCTTCATGAAATAGGGCGCCGGGTTCCCCTGTCCAGGAGGTAGGTTCATGTACAAGCATTTGCGATTTCTTCCCGCCATTTTTGCCGTCGTTTTGCTCGTGGTGGCCGGCAGCGCTGGACGGCTCCAAACGATCTCGGCAGCCTCTGGAACACCCTCGCCCGAAGCTCCGTACGCCCCAAAAATCGATCCAAACGACTTCACGAATGTCATTGACAATCCATATTTCACACTCGTCCCCGGCACGACCTTCATCTACGAAGGGACGGAAGGTGATGAGAAGACGCGCGACGAAGTGATCGTCACATCCAAGACGAAAGTCGTGCTCGGGGTCACGTGCGTTGAAGTACACGATCGTGTCTATTCGGACGGCGAACTCGCAGAGGATACGCGCGACTGGTTCGCCCAGGACAAAGCCGGCACCGTGTGGTATTTCGGCGAAGCCACGTCGACGCTGGAAGAAGGCACGCCGACGAGTGGCGAAGGTTCGTGGGAGGCCGGTGTCGACGGAGCGCAGCCGGGAATCATCATGCTGGCAGACCCGAAGGTGGGCGACACGTACCGGCAGGAGTATTACCCCGGCCACGCCGAGGACATGGCGGAAGTCACGGCCGTTTCCGGTAGTGTCGACATCCCTTATGGCAGCTTCGATGACGTCATCGTCACGCGCGAGTTTACGCCGCTCGAACCCGACAGTGAATCGAACCGGACGTATGCCCGCGGAGTAGGTGACGTAAAAGAAGAGTCGACAAAAGGTGAGTACGAAGTGTTGGAACTCGTCGAGGTGAAAAAGGCTTCGGCCGCCAGCCCCGAAGCTACCCCAAGCACATAGTCGCTCGGGGAGGTCCGAGTAATTCATCAGACGCGCAACGAGACGACGCGCCGGGTT
>JBJMMD010000047.1:0-494510 GCA_045804965.1 Thermomicrobiales bacterium
GGAGATGGTGATGCCGGGCGACAACATCCAGATGGGGGTGGAGTTGCACACGCCGGTGGCGATCGAGGACGGGCTGCGCTTTGCGATCCGCGAAGGCGGGCGCACGGTCGGCGCCGGTGTCGTCACCCAGATTACGGAATAACGAGAAATATACTCGGTGAACGGACAGCATTTGCCCGCCTCGAGTTTATGGTCAGGCGCTGAATGCCAGGCTGAGGATGTAGTACAATGGCGAAGAAGTCGAAAGCCGACCGGCTCACGATTACGCTCGAATGCACGAACTGCAAAGAGCGGAATTACACAACCGAGAAAAACCGGCGGAATGATCCCGGGCGTTTGGAACTCAAGAAGTTCTGCCCGCGATGCAAGAGCCACCAGGCTCACCGGGAGACTCGGTAGCCGGATGTCGGCAGGCTGACCGCAAACGCGAGGCATAGGGTCGTAGCTCAATTGGTAGAGCAGCGGTCTCCAAAACCGCAGGTTGCGGGTTCGATTCCTGCCGGCCCTGCCAGACCCAGTGACCCTGGTTGCGACGGTGGGGCGGCGCCATATGTGGCACGCCCCATTTCCGTGCGTTCGCGGCGGAGAAAGCGGTAAAATCGTGCACTCACGAAATGTGCATGGGATGGATCAAGGATCGGAAGGACTGAGGCCATGAGCGCTCAGCGCCGCACTGCTACCAAACGAGGGGCAACTGCTACCGTGACGCCTCCAGCGCCGAAACGCGCTGCACCGCAGGAGAGCAAGCTGGATTCGACGAAGGGTGGGGCACGACCCGCGAGCGCAAAGGCAAAGGCCCCGGAGACTCGGCTTCACCCGCTCAAGCGGCGCGTCGAAAGTCTCCAGCGCACCTTCCGGGAAACTCGGGCCGAAATGTCCAAGATCACATGGCCAGATCAGCAAACGACGCGCAACCTGACCATCGTGGTTATCGGACTTTCGATCGTTCTTGGACTCTTCCTTGGGGGCATTGACTATGTCCTTTTGAAGATCCTCGAGAAGTTGTAAATACTTACCGCGGCGTCTTTAGACACGGTTGGCGCGAGGCCGAGGTTAGGGAGGTATCCGGCAATGGGTCGCCAAACGCTCAGAGAGCGACTCGCGGCTAAGCGAGCCGTTGAGCAGGGTGAGATTGCAGAAACGTGCGAAGGCAAGTGGTATGTTCTGCACACCTACTCCGGCTACGAGAACAAAGTAAAGAAATCAATTGAGAATCGCGTGGATGCGCTCGATTTGCATGATCGTGTCTTCGAGATCGTTGTTCCCACTCAAGAGGAAATTGAAATCCGCAGCGGACAGCGCCACACGGTGCAACGAAAAGTCTTTCCTGGTTACGTGCTCGTACGGATGCAGATGGATGACGAAACGTGGTATGCGCTGCGAAATACGCCTGGCGTCACGGGTTTTGTGAATACGAACAACAAGCCCGTGCCCCTTGCTGAAGGCGATGTCGATAAGATCATGAAGGGGATGGCGGCGGAAGCGCCAAAAGTCAAGATGTCGTTCCAGCTTGGCGACACCGTCCGCATCATCGATGGTCCGTTTGCTGATTTCCGTGGCGAAATTGACGAGATCAGCAATGAGAAGGGCAAAATTAAAGTCTTGGTCTCGTTCTTTGGTCGTGAAACACCAGTCGAGCTCGATTTCTTGCAAGCGGAGCGCGAGCTCTAGCGAAGCGTACGTGAAGAGTTCCGCCGCGAACGATTCCATTGAGTTGAAGGGAGGCCTTAGTTGGCTAAGCGCGTACGCGCCTACATAAAGTTGCAAATTCCGGCCGGCAAGGCGACTCCGGCTCCGCCGATCGGCCCGGCGCTGGGCCAGCACGGTGTCGCGATTATGAATTTCTGTAAGGAATACAACGAGCGCACGCAGGCGATGGCCGGACAGATTATTCCGGTGGTGATTACCGTCTACGAAGATCGCTCATTTACCTTCGTGACGAAGACGCCGCCTGCGCCGGATCTTCTTCGTCGCGCCGCAGGCATCGACAAAGGCTCCGGACGCCCTCGCACCGAGAAAGTTGGCAAGGTATCAGCTGACCAAGTTCGGGAGATCGCCGAGCTGAAGATGAAGGATCTGAACGCGATCGATCTCGCAGGCGCGATCAAGCAGGTCGAAGGCACTGCCCGGAGTATGGGCATTGAGATCGCCGGTTAACTCGGCGACAGGAGTGGGAGGGATGCGACGCGTCCCGCACGCACCACGAAAGGATCTCACGTGGCGAAACATGGTAAGAAATACACAGACGCTTTAAAGAAGATCGAGCACGGTAAAGAGTACACCGCGGAAGAGGCATTGGCCCTACTCAAAGACGTTACTTTCGCCTCATTCGACGAGTCTGTAGAAGTGCATGCCAGACTTGGCATTGACCCCCGTCAGGCAGACCAAACAGTCCGCACGACTGTCAGCCTTCCCCACGGTACCGGGAAGCAAGTGCGGGTGCTGGTCTTTGCTGCCGGCGAAGCGGAACGGATCGCGCTCGAGAATGGCGCTGATTTCGCCGGCACAGACGACCTCGTCGCCCGGATCAACGGCGGCTGGCTCGAATTCGACGCCGCGGTTGCAATGGCCGACCAGATGGGTAAAGTGGGTGGGTTGGGTCGCGTGCTCGGACGCCGGGGTCTCATGCCAAATCCGCGTTCTGGCACTGTCGTTCGCAACCCTGAAGATCTTCCCGCCGTCCTTCGCGAGCTCAAAGGCGGACGCGTCGAATTCCGGAATGACCGAACTGGCATCGTCCACTCAGTGATCGGACGTAAGAGCTTTTCCGTTGATCACCTCAAAGAGAATCTTTACGCGTTTGTGGACGCGCTGATTCGCGCCAAGCCGAGTGGCGCCAAAGGCATTTATTGCCGTACACTGGCCGTCACAAGCACGATGGCCCCAGGCATTGCACTGAATGTGCCTTTAACGCTTGCAGCTGCGTCCGAGGCGAACGCGTAAGTTCGACTCGGCATACTTTTGACAATCGAGTTCTTGGCTGAAGACCGTCGGTGCGGCCCGCCGCTTAATTTCCGACCGAGGCCCCAGATTCGCGACGTACACCTTTCAAGGTGAATTCGCGTGACGCTCTGGGCCACTTCGGCTCAGGGCGTTTCGTTTGTCTGCAAGCCAAGCTAAGTCCCGGCTGGGATGTCGTGGCACTGGAGGAGGTGAAAAGGAATGCCAACCGCCCAAAAGGCAAAATCGATTGAGGAACTCACCGACCAGTTAGGTCGAGCACAACTCACGATCATTGCCGATTACCGCGGGCTGACCGTGAGCGACCTGCAAACCTTGCGTGGAAATCTGCGGCCGCTCGGCGCTGAGTTCCATATCGCAAAGAATACGCTCGCGCGAATCGCGGCCACTAACGCTGGCATCGAAGGACTCGATTCGGTGCTGGAGGGTCCAACGGCACTCGTGCTCGCGTACAACGATATTGTCGGTCCATCGAAGGCGATCTCAGATTTCGCGCGGGTGTCGAGAATCCTCGCGGTCAAGGGTGGTGTCATGAACCAAAAGTTCATCGCCGCCTCCGATGTCGAAGCGGTCGCCAGCCTACCTTCACGGGACGTGCTTCATGGCAAGCTGGTCGGCATGCTGCAATCTCCGATCGCGCGCACCGTCGGTGTTCTCGGCGGACCAAGCCGCTCGCTTGCTTATCTCTTGCAGGCGCGGAGCAATCAACTTGACGGCGAGACAGCGTCCGCGGCCGACTAGACCTCGATTCAGGCAAGACTCTTTTGGGGCGAATGCCCCGTGGTGTACATGATGAAATCGCATGGGAGGAAGCAATGGCTAACGTAGAGCTCATCGAGCAAATCGAGAAAATGACCGTTCTGGAACTCAACACGCTCGTCAAGGACCTTGAAGAGCGGTGGGGTGTCAGCGCCGCCGCGCCGGTCGCGGTCGGAGTTTCACCTGCTGCCGGCGGCGGCGCGGCTGAAGCCGCACCTGCGGAAGAGCAGACTGAATTTGACGTCATTCTCACCGAGGTTGGCGCCAACAAGATCCAAGTCATCAAGGCAGTTCGCGAGCTCACGAGCCTGGGTCTCAAAGAGGCCAAAGATGTTGTCGACTCGGCGCCGAAGCCGGTCAAGGAGGCCGTCTCTAAGGAGGAGGCTCAGGCCGCGAAGGCGAAGCTTGAAGAGGCTGGCGCGAAAGCCGACATCAAGTAACTATCGCTTTTTGCGGCGTGAATTAACCACCAGTGCGGCAAAAGACATGTAAGTGCGGTTCAGCCTAAGTAACAGGTTGAGCCGCCGGCATTCTAGGCATAAAGGCACGGCCAAGGAGAGCAGAACGGGCCACTCACCGTGCTATAATGCCGGCGTATCGGGGTGTGGCGCAGTCCGGTAGCGCACCGGTATGGGGTACCGGTGGTCGGAGGTTCGAATCCTCTCACCCCGACCGCAATCCCAGGAAACGCACGTCCTTCTCGGGGATCCCAGTTGCCTGGGTTTCAAGCGTGGATCGAGGCGATTCTGCCGTGGAACCAGCACTGAATCAGTCAACCGCGGAAAGCGCTTTGAACGGTGGGCCACGTCGGATCATCATTGCCGATGACGAGTCGCTGATCCGTCTTGACCTGCGTGAGATGTTGACCCACTTGGGCTACGACGTGGTCGGCGAAGCCGGAGACGGCCGCACAGCGTTCGAGCTTGCCCGCAAGTTGCGGCCAGATCTCGTGATTATGGACATTAAAATGCCGGACATGGACGGCATTTCAGCAGCTGAAGGGCTTACGGCCGAGAAGATCGCACCCGTCGTCCTGCTCACCGCCTATTCAGACCATGGGCTCGTCGAGCGCGCGAAAGAAGCGGGCGTTGTCGGATACGTTGTCAAGCCGTTCCGTGAAGCCGAACTCATGCCGGTGATTGAACTGTCGTTAGCTCGGTTCGAAGAGTTCTGCGCGCTTGAGCGAGAAGTCGGCGGCCTGAAGGAAGCGCTCGAGTCACGCAAGATCGTCGAGCGGGCAAAGGGCGTCTTGATGGAAGTCCACGGCCTCAAAGAGTCCGAAGCGTTCCATCGTATCCGCAAAACGAGCATGGATTCGCGCAAGTCGATGCGCGAGGTCGCGGAAGCAATCTTGCTCACGCACGAAATGGACTTTTCCAACCAACTCTATGACGTCTCCGGTCCATCGCAGAACTGACGCCAATATCTTCGGATTCCCAGTGCGCGCACTGCTCTACGCGGTGCGCGCTTATTTTCGAGGCTTTGCGGTCGGCGAAGCGACTGGACTCGCCGCTGCGCCTCGCGTAGGTGTTCCCATACTTTGGATGGTGACGGTCACCGTCGCCGGATTCGTGTCGATCCACTCGACGTTTGGCGGCAAGAGCACCCTTGGAACTAAGGTGTAAACCCCGGGGCCGAGTCCGGAAACGTCGATTTGCACTTCGATGGTATCGGCTGTCAGATTCGCGAGCGCTTCCTGAGATCCCACGACGGTTACCGTAATTTCGTTCGGGTTTGCTTCAGCCGTTAGGCCAGCACCGACGTTCACGAATTGAATGTGCTGACTCGGGAGCGGTTGGGTAACTCCTCGCTGCCGAATCTGCACGACAGCGACGACAGTACCATCGGCCGGGTCGATCACTTGAACACCTGCGGGCAAACCGACAATTGTGACCCGCTTGCTCACCGTGCTGGTCGCGCCAGAAACGTCGATAGGCTCAGTCGAGACCGCGACGAGGTCATTGAGCAAGCCCTGTGGGCCGTCGACGAGCACGGTCGCGGGATTGATTGTCCTGTCCACGACCTCGTATCCCGGTGCCGGTTCGCCATTGAGCTGAGTAATGACGGCGACACTCTTCCCGCGAGCTGAGACGACTACAGTCGCCGCAATTGTGTCTGGCGAGATCTCGACCTCGGGGATTGCGTTGTCGTTGGCGTCACGAGCTTCCGGAGTAAAGGAGTTCTCAAATGTGCCGGACTTATTCGTAATATCGATCGGGAGTGCCACTCGGCTCAGGCGGTCGATAACCGAACTCGGACCACGGACTGTAACTTCAGAAACTTGAGGTACCACAGAGCTAATTCGCTTTGTGCCATCCGTTGTGCCGCTTTGCTCCCACTCCAGCGTGAATTGCTTGGCAACCGTTTGTTCGACTTCGACCGATACCCGGTCTGGGTCGGCCACTGCATCCCAGACACCGTCCGGCGCGTCCACGATGACCGGGACGGAATACGTGCCGGGCCCGGTGATATGTTCAATGTCGAGGCGAGCGCTGACATCGGATGCCCGCGTGTCTTGGATGGTCGATTGCGGGCCCTTGATCGTAACCAAGGCATTCGGAAGCGTGCCCACGACCTGTAAACCGTTTTTGAGACCGGCCACTTCAATAGAAACGTCGGAGAACTGCTTGCTCCGCTGTGGATCTTCGGAGGTCGTTACCCAGCCCCAGAGAATGAGGGCAAGTACCAACGACGAGCCAAGCCGGATCATGGCTGCAGTTGTGAGTCTCGATCTGAGGTCTTGATAAATCGTCATTTCGTGCTCTAAGTCGTCCTCGTTGTTTCAGTTTCGCGCTTCGACGTCGCTGTCTTTTCACGACGAACAACTGACGTCGCGCGCACCGGAAGATGGAGACGGCCGTTTGAGCCAGCGACTCGTCCTTCTGGCCGGTCCAATCGCAAGAGTGAACGGAGCACCCGGCGCAGTCGATCCTGATCGAGATTACGAATCAAGCGACCGTTGTGTGCGACTGCAATTTGTCCGGTTTCTTCGGAAACGACAACAGCCAGCGCGTCGGACTCTTCCGTCACGCCTATTGCAGCGCGGTGTCTCGTCCCCAGCTGGCCCATAGCCGACACATTGTCGGTCAGGGGCAAGACGACGCTGGCGGCAACGATGCGATCGCCGCGGACAATTACTGCCGCGTCATGAAGCGGGGAGTTCGGAAAGAAGATGTTGATCAACAACTGCCGCGTGAGCGAAGCGTCAAGCGGCACGCCTTTATCAGCATAATCTTGAAGTCCCGTTTCGCGTTCGATGACAATGAGCGCTCCGAATCGCTGCCGAGACAACTGAGCGCTGGCGCGAACAATCTCGTCGACCATGTGTTCGATGTCTTCTCCCGTGCCCGCTGGGAAGGGCGTTCGAAGCCATGTGCCGGTGTGGCCCAACTGTTCGAGGGCCCTCCGAATCTCGGGCTGGAAGATGACCGGAATGGCAATCACCAGCGCCGGCCACGTTTTGGACAACAGCCAATTTAAAGTCGTCAAATCAAGCGACGTCGCGAGGAAGTAGACGAGGGCAAGAAGGATGATGACACCACGAATGAGTTGCGTCGCCCGCGTGCCCTGGGCAACCCAAAGCAGCCAATAAATAATTAGCGACACAACAAGAATATCGAGGATAGACCGAAGGTCTCCTAGCCTCGAGAATAACCATCCCAGCTCAGGCATGAAAGCACCGAATGATTGAGGAGCGAGTGCGCAGTTCGCCTAGGATTTTAGCACTGATGGGCGCATGCCAACGCCCTTCGAATTCGTTTAAGCGGTTTCAGGCCCGTTGATCGCGAAGCGATGCCATGGCAGCCACCTTCGCTTGTGCAATTGCATCGCCTGGATTCATGCTCACAACACGGCGGTAGACCTTTTCCGCCTGCAGGTATTCGCCGATAGAAGCGAGAAGTTCGCCGAGCTGGTAGTAAGCCGTCATATCGTCGGGCGTCAATCCGATGACCTGGTGAAGCGCTGCGATCGCTTCATGTGTTCGCTCTTGGCGGAGCGAAATGTCAACAACTGCGCGCTGGTGAGCAGCAGCCTCATTGATCCGCCCCATTTGCAAGTAGAGGGTAACCAGGCTGTGGCGGTGATCGACTTCATCGGGCGCGAGGGCGATGACGCGGTCGTAGAGGGCGAAGGCTTCATCGGCGAGTCCAATCGTCCAGCTCAGATCCGCCGCGCGTTGCAAGCTGGAGATCGCGTCTTTGATGAGCCCTGACCGCTCTTCAAGATCAGCACGCTGAACAAGCTCGGCTCGCGCTTCCGCGACGAAACCACGTTGTAAGTAGCTGTCGATCAATCTCGACTTTACTTTAATGTTGTTCGGCGCCAATTGCGACATCTGGCGAAGGACCGCCGCCATCGGATCGAGCTGGCCCGCGTTACGGAAATGGACGGCGAGTTCGTCGAGAATCGTCAGCGCCGATCCTAGTTGGCCGATCTTGAAGTACGCGTCGGCGAGGCTGCGGCAAATATCGTGCTGGAACGAGTTTCGCTTCCGCGCGGCCTCCAGAACTTGAACGGCTCCAGCAGGATCCTCTCGGTTGAGTAGCATTTCGCCCAATTGAAGACTAAGGTCTTCGAAGCGAGGAACCCGGCCAACAATTCCTGCCCATGCGGGGTGCGAAGCGACCTGATCGTCTTCGAGCAACTGTAATGCCGTGCGAACGGCAGCGACCTGTCGATCGACCTGGTCGGTTCCCTGTAGTGACCACGCGAGCGCGACGGCAGAGGTCGCGCGCGCGAACGGCGGCGCCGATCGGTCACCAGCAGCGGCAGTGAGAATGGCGTGCGCATTTGGGTTCTTCGCAGCTTCGGCGAGGAGGCCTTGACCAGCGATGCAACTCGAAGTTGGATTCGCGAGTGCCTCGACAGTGCGCTCATAGGCGTCATACAGGACGGCGTTCTGGGGTGCTTGTCGCTGTATGACGATAACCTGGGCGAGAATTGACCAGAACTCGTTCTCGTTGATAGCGCTCATAATCGCGGCGAGTGATGCCCGAGCGATTCCGGGATCCGCGCCACTGGCAACCGCCGACTCCCAACGGTCGACCGCTCCTTCGAGGTCCCCCGCTTTCACGCGGAGAATGGCGTTCTCGAGCGCCGCTCTTGTATCCCCGGGAATTAGTTTACAGAGCCGAACAGAATAGGCAAGACTCTCTTCCGCGAGCCCTTCCGAGTCAAGGAGCTGGATCAGTTTCGACGCATAGAAAGAGGCTTGCTCCGGTTCTCCGTTGGCGATGAGAAGCTCAACGACTCGGCGCAGAGAGGCGAGATCCTTGTCTGACGAGTGGAGCAACACGCGGTAAATCATCCAGGCGCCGTCTTCATCGCCGAGAAAATTGACAAGTCGGAGCAGCGTTTCGGCTTGGGCACGGGCGCGCCGAGTCAGCCGCTGGACTGTATAAATCTCGGCGATCCGGAGATAGATCGGCACATAGCCAGGTTCGATGTCCAGAGCACAAAGGCATGCATCTAGCGCCGCATTCAGCCGGCCGTGGTTGAGATCGGAGGTCGAGAAGTCGATCATTTCGCGAACGTCGTCTGGCAGCTGCGATTCTCCAGGAAGCGGAATCGTGAAGGTGAGCGACTCCGGCGGGAAGGGCGGCGGCACCTCTTTCGAGGCCTCGACAGCACTTTTTCCGAGAGCGGCAGTTCCATGCCGAAGAACCGCGGTTCGGTTAAGGCCCCCGGTGAGGCCCCGTGTCTGCCCGGACAGCGATCTCGTCGGCGCAGTCGATAATTGAGCGGTGGATGACTGCGGCGGCGTTTGCGGTTTCGAGGCTCCGAGCATACTCATGATTCTTGCGGCGTGGCCATCCTGCCCACGGCCTTCGTAGGCAGTTGCCAACTTCATGAGCGTGGACCGCGACTCGTCGAGCGAGCCTGTTCGATGCTGGAGAACCGCAAGCCGAAAGAGAAGATCGGTATTGTCTGGATCTGTGGCGATCGCGACCTTGACATGATCCAGTTCGATGGTCGCATCGGCCGGCGACATCGGCGTAGTAGCAATCGAACTACTCGGCGAGATCTGAATAAGGTTCGTTGCCGCAAAGTCGGGCTCCGAGGGCGCAAGCAGTGCCGCAGTCTCGGAGTCAATGCCCTCGCTGACCAACGGATTCGTCTGGCTTTGCAGATTGATCGTCGCGCCCGCGAAATCGTCTTGTGTAAACGAAGACTGACCGGAGAAGGTCTGAAGCTCGGGCGATGACATCAAAACCGTTTGCGCGGATTGGGGTTCACCAAGGGCGACTGTAGGACTCGTGAAGCTCGTTTCCACCTGAGGAGTACCAAGCTGCTGATCCTTGATGAATTCACCGAGAAGATCATCGCTCGCGTTTTGAATTGCGCGGGTCCCATCGTCCCCAGAAAGCGCTGTTGTCCGCGCGACCTGATCAAGCACATCGTCGCCACCAATGAGTTCCGTCTTGACGCCATGTCGCGACACTGTCGCCCTCCGTTCAGCACCGGCCCTCCGCGCGCTGGGCGCGGATGTTGATTTCAGTGTAGGAACGAGAAGGGGAGTCAGAGAATAGGCACTTGGTAGGAAGTACGGTCAAAAGGCGTGGGCGGACTATCGGCCGTTCCCTTGGTCGAATCTCCGCGTTGGCCGTCGCCGATAGTCGGGCGCGTCGATATGGATGTATGTCGTGAGACGCGTATCGAGAATTCGCGAAAGCACACGCTCTTCAATTCGCTTGAAGTCCTGATTGGAGGTAACGACTGTCGGCAAGTTCTCGTTGTAACGGTGATTGAAGATTTGGTACAGCTTCTCCCGCGCCCAGGGCGTGGTATTTTCAGTTCCCAAATCGTCGAGGATGAGCAATTGCGCGTTTCGCACTGTTGTAAAGCGGTCGTCATAAGCCACGCCGTTTGCGGGGTCGAACGTTGCTCGGAGGTGATCGAGCAAATCGGGTACGACGGAGAAGAGCACGCTCATCTTTTGCCGTTCCATCGCGTAGAACGCAATAGCAACCGCGAGATGAGTCTTCCCCGTCCCGCAATTGCCATGAAGAAAGAGCCAGCCGTGCGGATTCCGGGCGTATTTCACCGCGGCGTCGTACGCGTCCTCACTGCCATCAACGCTCGAATCAAAGGTATCAAAGGTCCGGTCGGCGAATGAATCGAGATTGGACAAGCGCCGCAGTTCGTCGACTAGACGGTCTTCGCGATCTCGGACCCGGCACTCGCAGGGAAAGATGCGCCCGAAATTCGGATGGCCGATAGGAACATTGACCCGAAGGAAGCCGGCATCATTGCAGATCGGACAATTAACGACCGCCCGTTCGCTTGAGATGACGACCTTGTCTGTATTGATCGGGATCGAGATATCGCGAATCACGTCGCCGATGTGTTTCATGACTGGTGCTCCCGCCCGATTCGCCTCGACCCTGAATGGACCACTGTTCAAGTATGCGCTGAATGTACCGCCAGCTTCTACGGTTGTAACTGACCGCCTCGTTGATGGCGTCCTCGATCCACTCCTGAGGATATGACTCGAGCGCGCTAACGAGGTGATCAGCAATCAGAGGTGTCAACAAACCGATATTTTGTTCGTAGAGCCGGAATACGTTAGGACGTTCCGGCGAAACCGGCGGCGGAACGTCGCCATCCCAGAGCGCAGCTGGCGGCGGAATCGCGCCCCGGCTCATCGCCGCGACCAGAGCTTGGTTCGCGGGCGTGTTCAGATAATACCAAGTTTGCTTATTCGGGCTCTTGCCAACGACAAACCGGCAAAGGGCGCCGCGACCGACCGCCAAGTCCAAACCAGTCGCAATCCGCCGACTCGGTTCGTTGGAGCTGCCAACGACCTTGAGCGCTTCTCTGAGCAGGCGTTCGCGCGCAATCACGCGCTCGCTGATCGGTGAGTCAACGCCCTGGTTTTCGGCGAGGAGGCGGAAGAAGGTGAGCGTGACGTGCAGTTCAGCAATATCGGTGATCTGGGGCAGAAGATCCGCGAAGAACGAGCGCGGAATCGCGACCGCCGGTTCTGTGGCCACGATCATCCCGCCAGTGCGCTTGGACAAGGTGAAATGGCCTCCGGTTAGGCAGTGCGCTAGGCGGTCGGCTCGCGATAGAGTTCAAGGTCGGCAAAGCGCGCCGTCCGTTCAAAGAAACGGAGATTGATCGAGCCGACCGGACCGTTGCGATGCTTCGCGACGATGATTTCCGCGATCCCTTTCTTTTCCGTATTCGGATCGTACACCTCGTCGCGGTAAATGAACATGACGATATCCGCGTCTTGCTCGATCGAGCCGGACTCGCGCAAGTCGGACAGCATCGGCCGGTGATCAGCTCGGCTTTCAACGGCGCGCGAGAGCTGGGACAAGGCAATGACGGGGATATTGAGCTCTCGCGCCAGGCTCTTGAGCCCTCGTGAAATTTCGGAGATCTCTTGCACGCGGTTTTCGGACCGGCGGGCATACATCAACTGCAGGTAATCGACGATGAGCAGGTCCAAGCCATGTTCGGCCTGGAGACGACGAGCTTTGCTCCTGACTTCCATCACATTGAGTCCAGCCGAATCGTCGATGTAGATATTCGCCTCAGACAATCGACCAAACGCGCGTGAGATTCGGTCCCATTCGCTATCGTCGATTTGACCTAAGCGCAAGCGATGAGAATCGACGCCGGTTTCGGTCGCGAGAAGCCGCTGGATAAGCTGCTCGGCGGCCATCTCGAGTGAAAAAATACCGACCGTTTTCGCGCGCTGAACGGCGGCGCCATAAGCCATGCCAAGCGCGAATGCCGTTTTGCCAACACTTGGTCGCGCGGCAATGATGATTAAGTCCGATTTCTGCAATCCACCGGTAAGCTGATCGAGATCGGCAAAACCGCTAGGAACGCCGACGACCTCTCCGCGGTGTTGCTGCATATAGTCGATTTGGTCGAAAAAGCGATCGAGAACGTCGGCGATTGACTGGAAATCACGCGTACTGCGCCGTTGCGAAACGTCGAATATTGCGCGTTCCGAGGCATCGAGCGCGTCTTCGAGTTCGACTCCGTCGCGATACCCGATGCTGACGATGGTCGCTCCCGCGTCGATGAGCCGGCGCAAGGTGGCCGTGCGCTCGACAATCTTGCCGTAATACTCTACGTGGACCGCGGTCGGAACGATGTTGAGCAGCGAAGTGAGATAGGCTACGCCGCCGATTTGATCGAGTCGTTCCTGGCGGGTGAGCTGATCAGTCAGCGTGACGAAGTCGGTGGGCTCGCGGCGGTTGTAAAGATCGACAATCGCTTGATAGATCGTGCCGTTCGCACCGCTATAGAAGTCGTCCTGCTTGATCGACGTTGCGACCTTGATGATCGCGTCACGGTCGATGAGCAGACTGCCAAGCAGCGACTGCTCGGCTTCCAAGTTGTGGGGAGGCAAGCGATCGACCAAGGCAACCTTCCGTCCGACTTCTCGTCATCCTATCGGCCAGCGGGGTCGGTCGATCTCGTTTGCTTAACGTTCGTCGATCGCTGTCACATGATTCAGTCAAGCGGTCGACTGGCGGCAATCGCGGGTTTTACGCTTCTTCGGTCGATTCGTCTGCCGGCTCAGCCGCTGCTTCAGTGACTGCTTCCGCTTCGGCAGGCGCATCCGTTTCGGCGGGCGATTCTGCTTCGGCATGTGCTTCTTCGCCGCCCTCGCCAAGCACCACGACAGTTACCTGTGGCCGGAGTTTCCCGACCAGATGGACGGTGACGTTGTGTTCGCCGACGCTGCGAATCGGATCCTCAAGCACGACTCGACGACGATCAATTTCTTGGCCGATGACTTCGCTCAGTTTCTCCGCGACATCGCCAGCCGTAATAGAGCCATAGAGCCGGCCTTGCTCGCCTGCGTTCGCGGTGAACATGAGCCGCTGGCCGGAAATCTTATCGGCGAGTGACTGAAGCTGTTCTTCCTGGCGCGCGATCTTACGGTCGGCAACCTTCTGGTTATTTGCAACAACTTTGAGCTCACCAGGCGTAGCAAGCGTCGCCATTCCCTTGGGGATCAAGTAATTACGGGCAAATCCGTTGGCAACGGTATGTACAGTCCCCTTCTCGCCGAGATTTGCGACATCTGTGCGGAGAATGATCTTCATGAACGTAAACCTTCCATCCCACGGTCACCCAGCGCTCATATGCGGGAACACTTTCACTGAAAGGGGTGTACGGACACCCCACGCTGCGTCCAGCTAACTATATGGCCCAAAGAGGTCAGATGCAACGTTTCGCCTTCAGCACTTCCCCAAGTCCCCGCGCTATATCGGCTGCAAGAACTCGGCCGCACACCAACCGGAACCGTACTTATCGCTTTGGACGGGATACCAGGCGAGACCGTCCTGGTTCGTAATTCCACCTGTGACGGTCAGCTTTGCGCCATCCGCCATGACGGCGCTCACGTCCGCGCTCGTATTCGGCGATGAACGCAGATTCAGCTTGCCATCGATGACTTTAACGCTGTCGCCAAAACCTAGCGTCGACGTAACTTGCGCCGACAAGAATTCACCGGCGCACCAGCCTTCGCCATGGATATTACTGCGCACCTTGTACCACTTCGAACCATCCGCGTGCCGTGAGCCGCCCAGAATCTTGAGTTGCGTTCCGGTTGGCATATAGGCAATGCTCGCCGAGCCCGAACCAGGAGCCGACCGCAAGCGCAGGACATCGGTGTCGACGACCACGATCTGGCCATTGGCGAATTCGCCGGGAGTGGACGGTGGGGCACCGTCTGCCTTGCTCAGAAAATCTCCGGCGCACCACCCGTCGCCTTCGACCGCGCCCCTGACTGAGTACCAATCGTAGCCGCTGGCCCGCTTCGGACCACCCGTGATCGTGAGCGGATGATTTTGAGTCAATGAGGCAACGACAGATTTGCCGATGCCGGCGCTCGAGCGGAGGTTCAATGTGTCGGTATCGACGAAGACGTTGTCGCCTACTTTGAACTTGCTTGGGGCGCTCGACGAAGATCCACTTGATCGCTTGAGGTAGAGTCCGACCGCCCACCCAGTGCCGTAGTCGGTGTCGAGCCGGTACCATGTCATGCCGCCGCCGGATTTTGGGCCATCGACGATCGAACCCTTCGTGCCACTCGGCATCGCGCCGATGATTGAGCCGGTCATGGATGCGCTCGCGCGGAGGTTGAGGAAATCGGTGTTGACCTGAATATGGTCACCGGAAGTGAATGCCGTCGAAGGCGCGTCCCCGGTCTTGGTCAGAAGATCCTGCGCGAGCCAACCCGTGCCTAGATTCGATTGCACTCCGTACCAGGTGTAGCCACGATTAGTCGTTGGACCATCGACGATCGTGACCACATCGCCGTACACAAGCACCGCCAGGATGTCGTAATTCGTGCCAGGTCCACTGCGGAGATTGGCGCTGTCGCTTGAAACTTGCGCCTCATCGCCCTCCGAAAATCGCGGGTGCGGCTCGGGGTCGACGTCGGACGCGAGCACATCTGCGACGCTGCTTCGAATCCAATCGAGATCGGCATAGGCGGCATCGCCAGGGCAGCTTGAATCCCAGACGTCGCGGTGACCGCAGATCGTCGGCAAATCGTTCGTCTCGTGGAAGTCGCTCTGGCCGAGAGGGTCAAGATTCCGCGCCACCCAAGCCGTGATCCAAATCAGCCCGGTTTGCGCCTCCGGTGTTTCGGCGATATTGTCAAAGGTACCCAAAAGACTGATGCCGGAACTTCCGTGAGCATATTGGTAGGCATGCCCACCGACAACGTTGCCGCCTCCGTAGCGGCCCTCGTAGACGTTGCCCATGAAGTCGACAAGATAGTTGTACCCAATATCGCCCCAATCACGGGTGACCGCATGGTAGTAGTAGACCGAGCGGATCGCGACCAGCGGGTCCTGAAAGTTGGGCGTGACCGTGTGGTGGATGATGACGTGTTCTACGGTTTGATACTCGGGCGGCCAGAGAATCGGTCGGCTGCGTTTTTGCTTTTCATGCCGGTATCTTTCGTCAGCTCCCCAGGTCTCCCGCGTAATGATTGGCGGTTGCTGGACGCTCGGCTGCAGCGCGGCGGAATAGACATCGTCGATTGATGGCCCGCCGCTAGCGTCGATATAGGTGAACGCCAGGTGGGGTAGTTGCGTGACGTTGCCGTTCGCGTCGAAGGCTTGATAGCGAATGAAGTTGGCGGCATCGGTGAGGACGAGATGGCCAAAGTAGCGGTCGCCAGCGTCCGGCGGGCCGGCATCGCCCGTGGCGGCGCCGACCGCAATCGGGTCGAGCCAGTTTTCACCGTCTGCACTGAAGCTCGTTTGAACGATGGCGTTCGGATCGCCGTCTCCTCCCCAATGTGGAGCGGCAGCATAGAACGTGAAATCTGCTTGAAAGGTGCGTGGGGCGGCAAACGAGGCAGCGTCGAACGACCCGACGTCTGCTCCTTCGTACCAATCAGCGCCATGTGTCGCCGGCGCTTCTTGGGCACCGAGCGATCGCGGACGCACCGTTCCGGCGGCGGACATAGCCGCAAACGCGGCGGAAGCTTTCAAGAGAACTCTGCGATCGATGTGATGGTCAAGTAATGCGACGCTGCCACGGCCTGTTCTCACGATCCCTCCGCACCGGCAATTCGCCACCACAGTGGGTCATTGCCAGAATTCCCGTCATCGGGTGTCATCGACAAACAGGCACTCGCCAGTCGCAAGTGCGCCTGCAATGCATCGAACTAGGCGGGAATTGAACGTGGGGGTCAGAAAGAGGCTATCACTACCGGTGTTTTTCAGTCAACGGTTCGAGCCTGACTATTGTCCCGGCGGAATATTTCGTATAGCGCAATCGATCCCGCGGTCGCGGCGTTAAGCGACGAAATGCGCCCGACCATCGGGATCGACAGCAACAAATCGCAATGTTTGGTCATCAAAGTCCCGAGTCCTCTGCCCTCACTACCGACGACGAGAGCGACGGGACTCGGGATTGTTGCGGTGAAGATGTCCAGACTGGACTCACCGCCTTCGAGCCCGGCAATCCACCAGCCCCGCGCTTTCAAGAGATCGATCGCATGCACGAGGTTTGGCACGCGGGCGATTTTCTGGTGCTCAACCGCCCCAGACGAACTGTTCACCACGGCTGGCGTGACGGCGACGGTACGGTCTTGCGGCATGATCACGCCGATCACGCCGGTAGCCTCTCCTGTTCGCAGCAAAGTTCCGAAGTTCTGTGGATCTTGAATGTGGTCGAGGATAAGTAGCGTTCCGGATTGTTCCGTAATCTCGTCTATTGAAACGTATGGATACGATCCCACCACCAACGCGACGCCCTGATGATGCGACGTGTTGGTGACGAACTCAAGCGCTTCCCGGTCAAGATGCTCGATGGGCACATTCCGACTCCCGCTCTCGGCGAGGATCAATTGCATGCGTTCGTCTTCGCGAACTCCGGTGCCCACTAGGAGCCGATGAAGCTCACGACCGCCGCGAAGTGTTTCCAGGACAGCATTGCGTCCGTAGAGAACTTCGCCTTCAAGCGTTGGCCGATTTTCCCGCTCGCCTTGCCGGCGAACGTTAGGCTTTCCGCCAGGTCGGCCCCGACGGTCCGTCCTCGACGGCGATTCCCCGCTCCGCGAGCCCGTCTCGGATCTTGTCGGAAAGCGCCCAGAGTTTCGCGGTTCGGAGCTCCTCCCGGACTCCGAGGAGGAGTTCGATGAATGGCGCGGCCTCTCCGGCATGTTGCTGCACATCCTTTTCGAGCGGCAAACCCAAAACGTCCGCGAGTCCAATCAGGCGGTGGCGCGCGCGCTCGATTGATCGATTCGAAGACCCCTCCGCTTTGGCGCGATTGACCCCGCGGGCAAGTTCAAACAGCGCGGCGATAGCGCCCGGCGTATCGAAGTCGTCGTTCATCGCGGCGTGAAAGCGCTCATCAGTTTCAGCGGTCAGGTCAGCAAGCGTCAAATCTTCGGGAGCCTCGGTGGAGGTATCGGTTCCCTCCAAGGGACGAGCCGAAATCTGGAGGCGTTCCAACCCTCGTGCCGCCGCTTGCAACGCTTCTTCGGAATAGGTCAGCGGCGCGCGGTAGTGGGACTGAAGCACCATAACGCGATAGGCATCGCCTAGCCCACGGTCGAGCAGCTCGCGGATCTTGACGATATTGCCGATTGATTTCGACATCTTGTCGGCATTGAGTTGCAAAAGTCCATTGTGAAGCCAATAACGGGAAAATGGTTCTTCCCCCAGATACGCCTCCGATTGCGCAATCTCGTTCTCATGATGAGGGAAAATTAGATCGGCGCCGCCGCCGTGAATATCGACCAAACCGCCTAGATGATTCGAGCACATGGCGGAGCATTCGATGTGCCAACCGGGGCGGCCCTCGCCCCATGGACTCGGCCACCTTGGCTCGCCTGGTTTTGCCGATTTCCAAAGCGCGAAATCGAGCGGGTCTTCCTTTCGCTCATCAACTTCGATCCTTGCTCCGGAGCATAAATCATCCAGCTGACGGTGCGAAAGCTTGCCGTAGTCCTGAAACGAGCGGACGCGATAATAGACATCCCCGTCTACCAAGTAAGCAAAGCCCTTATCAATGAGTCCTTCGATCATGAGAATAATTGCCGGGATTTCCGTTGTCGCCCGCGGATAAACCGTCGCCGGCTTGATGTTGAGCGCCTTCGCTTCCGCGTGCCACTCGGCGATTAATTTCTCGGTCAACTCTTTCGGATCAATGCCCTCACTGTTTGCCCGCGCGATGATTTTGTCGTCGATGTCGGTAAAATTGTAAGCGTGGCGGACCTCGTAACCGATGTGCTCGAGGTAGCGTTTGATCACGTCGAACACGATGTACGACATCGCATGGCCGACATGCGAAGGAGAGTAGGGCGTGACGCCGCAGACGTACATGCGGACCTTGCCCGGTGCACTCGTTTCGAATTTTTCGACTTCGCGAGTCATCGTGTTGTAGACGTGCAGCTCATTGGCTGTTTCCACTTAGCTGCTCCTTCGAATGCCGTGGTTCGTTGTTTAAAAAACGACAGCGTCTTCCGACGGTATGGCGTGGGCTGCCTCGAGCTCGCGGACCTTGGTTTCAAGCTCTTCAACGCGCTGAATCAAGGCAATGATCGTATCTTGCTGCGGGTCGGGAAGGTGTTCGAGGCGTTGCGTTTCGCCTGAGATCGGGTCAGTCCAGGCGACAGTTCGGGCGGGCACACCAACAGCCGTCGTGTGCGCGGGCACATCCCTCGTGACGACCGCTCCACCGCCGATTTTGGCCTGTTCGCCGATTGTGACCGCACCGAGCACTTTCGCCCCAACGCCCACAACCACGCCATTTCCTAGTGTAGGGTGGCGCTTGCCCTTTTCTTTGCCTGTGCCGCCTAGAGTGATGCCCTGATAGAGGGTAACGTCGTCACCGACGACTGCGGTTTCGCCAATCACCACGCCCATCCCGTGATCGATGAACACGCGCCGTCCGATCGCGGCGGCGGGATGAATTTCGATGCCGGTCAAGAAGCGGCCAAGGTGGGAAACCAGGCGGCCAAGCAGCAGCAATCGTTGGTCCGACAACCAGTGCGCGACGCGATGGAATGCGATGGCATGAAGTCCAGGATAGGCCAAGAGCACTTCTAGGTTTGAGCGGGCGGCGGGATCGCGTTCGCGTATCGCCCGTATCTCTTCGAGGATGGACATTGAGTTGCTCTCTTGATCTCAGCACCGCTCGCCGGCGCTAATCTGTAACGACATACCGACCGCGGCGGGTCGCCGGGTTATGGCGAGGGCGGGGCGCAATAGATGCGCCCCGAGAGACAGGAGCAGAATCCTCCGACGGCGGCGCCACACGGCTCCGGTTGGACGTGGCAAATTGGATGCAAGCGACATGATCGCATCCGGAGGCCCTCGGATCTAAGCTGGCGCCGGAGCTTTGTCCGGCTTCGCGTCAGTACTCTTCGGAGATTCAGTCGAATCCGACTTCGATTTCTTCGTCGTGCTCGCTGCCGAGCCATTCGTCGATTCCGACGGTTGAGGACGAGAATCAGTGATATACCAACCAGAACCCTTAAAGACGACACCGACCGGTTGAATGACCCTGCGGACGTTGCCGCCGCACAGCGGGCATTCGGTCAGTGGTTCATCAGAAAAGCGCTGAAACTGCTCGAATTCATTGGCGCAGGCACTGCAGCGATATGAGTACGTGGGCATCCCGCGAACTTCTCCTAGTTCCTTTGAGTCCTACACAAATATCAATTCATTGTACTGAACATTTCCCCCAGAATCAAACTTTCCAAACGGAAGTATTGCGCGTCAGCCGCGTGAAATCTCGACTTTGTTCAATTCTTCCCAATTGTCTCCAGCGGAGATTTCGGCGACGAGCGGGACGTCAAGTTTCGTCGCGTTCTCCATCGTCTCGACGACGACCTTGGCGGTCTTCTTCAGCTCATCCTTTGGAACTTCAAGCACAAGCTCGTCGTGTACCTGGAGCAGCATCTTGGCGCGAAGCTTGTTTTTCACCAGATTGTCAGCAAGCTGGATCATCGCCATCTTCATGATGTCGGCTGCTGCTCCTTGGAGCGGCATATTGATAGCCATCCGTTCCGCGGGAGCTCGGCGCTGACCGTTCGGTGAAATGAGATCGGGAAGAATCCGGCGGCGGCCACTCGGGGCTTGCACGTAGCCGTGGCTTGCGCCGAAGCGAAGAGTGCGGTCGAAGTACTCTCTGACCTTGGGCAAGCGCGACCAGTACTGGTCGATGAATTTCTGGGCGTCGGCGCGGCTAAGACCCGTGTCTCGCGAGAGGCCGTAAGCTTGCATGCCGTACAACAAACCGAAGTTCACTGTCTTGGCGATACGGCGTAGGTCAGGAGTGACTTCCTCCGGCTCAACTCCATAGACGAGTCCCGCGGTTGCGGCGTGAATATCTTCACCTTGTCGAAAAGCATCGACCAAGAAAGGCTCGCCGCTCATGTGGGCCATCAGCCGAAGCTCGATCTGCGAATAGTCTGCGGAGACCAAAATTGGATCCGGGAAGAGGCCTTTGTCGGGACGATGATCGGCGACGAATGCGCGTCGCACTCGCCTGCCCAATTCGGTGCGAATGGGAATGTTCTGGAGGTTCGGATTTTGAGAGGACAATCGACCGGTGGCGGCGATGGTCTGGTTGTAAGAAGTATGAACACGGCCAGTTTCCGGGTTGACCTGAAGTGGCAGGGCGTCCACGTAAGTCGACTTCAACTTACTGAGGGTTCGATATTCAAGGATCAATGGAACAACGGGGTGGGCGTTCACCAACGCCTCCAGCACATCGGAATCGACGGAGTAGCCGGTCTTCGTTCGCCTTCCGGATTGCAGCTTCAGCTCGTCGAACAGCAGAGTCGCGATCTGCTTCGTCGAGCCAACATTGATTGCGCGGCCGACAACCTGATGGATTTCTTGCTCGACTTGGCCGAAGCGATTAGTGATCTCCTCAGAGAACTGCTTCAAGTAGTCGATGTCGATAGCGATTCCGGTACGTTCGATGTCGACGAGAACCGGGATGAGCGGCATTTCTTCGTTGTAAAAGAGATCGTCCATTCCTCGTTCCGTCAATTCCGGACCAAAGAGTTCGGCGAGTGCCAACGTTGATTCCACGTCGCCGCAGGCATAATCACCGGCGAGATCAATATCGACGCAATCCATCGTGAGCTGGTTCCGGCCAATGCCGATCAATTCCGATATTTCGGTCATCTGGATGCCGAGCTTGGTGAATGCGAGGTCCTTCAGGCCTATAGCGTTTTCGCCCAAGAGATACGCGGCAACCATCGTGTCAAAAACGAGATTCGTGAGCTCAAACCCATGCCGACTGAGGACGAGGAGATCGTATTTGCCATGATGGGCGTAGCCTTGAATCTTCTTGTCAACGAGCACCTGCGCAAGCGTCTTCTGGACATCCTCAAGACGAAGCTGCTCGCCTTCTTTGTGACCGACCGGGATGTAATAACCCTCGTCCGGGGTTGTCGCGATCGAAATGCCGACAAGTACTGCTCGGTTGGGGTCGGTTGAGGTCGCCTCGACATCGAAAGCGTATCGACCTGTCTCGCGTATTCGAGTGACCAGTGCTTTCAGTGCATCCGCTGACCTAATCACATTGCGCGTTGAAACCTTTCGCACGGCAGTTGGCGCCGCGGGCCGGCCGGGTTCCGGCAGTTTCGGGACCAGTGTGCGGAACTCGAGCTCGCGGAAAAGCTCGATCGCGGCCTCGCGGTCATAGTCGGAAATCGCGCTTTGTTCGAGATCGAAGGGAACTTCAAGCGTTCGTTCGATGGTGGCGAGGCGCTTGCTGAGTTTCGCTTGTTCAACATTCGCTGCGAGCGCGGTTTTCGCCCGAATTGGCGTGACCTCGTCCAGGTGATCGATGATTTGTTCGAGCGGACCAAACTGCGTGATGAGCGCGGTCGCGGTCTTCTCACCGATGCCCGGGACACCAGGAATATTGTCCGACGTGTCACCGACGAGCGCCTTGTAATCCGGGATGAGCTCGGGACCGAAACCGTACCGTTCGACCACAGCGTCGCGGTCAAACAATCGCAGCTCGCCAAACCTGCGCGCACCGGGGAGCACGGCGACAACGTTGTCGCCGACGAGTTGAAGGAGGTCGCTGTCACCAGTAACGATGACGACATCGACACCAGCGGCCTCGGGGCATTTCTTGGAAAGGCTTCCGATTACGTCGTCCGCTTCCCAGCCGTCGACTTGCTCTATCGGGATGCCGAGCACGTCAATCAGCTGCCGCACGCGTCCAATTTGGTTCCGGAGGTCGTCAGGCATTTCGCCCCGATGTGCCTTGTAATCTTCGAATTCATCTTGGCGAAACGTGCGTCCACCTTCGAGGGCAACGACGGCGTAGTCGGGCTTTTGCGATCGGAAGGTGTCGAGGAGCATCGAGGCGAAGCCGAAGACTGCGTTGACTTGCTCGCCGGCCGCGGTCGTCAGTGTCGGAGGAAGCGCGTGATAGGCTCGAAAAATAAGCCCGTAGCCGTCGATCAAGATGAGCGTCGGCCGAGCGCCAGATTTGCCGTTTTCAGTTTTCACCAAGTGTGTGCACCTCCTATAGTCCGAGTATAGTGGCTCGGAAAGTGTCGTGCGCCTGATCACAAGTGATTCGTGAAAGAACAGATTGCTATACTTCGGATGCCGTCATGCGCATGACGAAAACGGTCCGTGCGAGCTAGCAGAGTTTGCCGCTCGATCTCGGATCCACATCGCCGGTGAGCGCCCAAGGCGCAAGTACCGGCGAATTTCCGCGACATGGTTATCCGGGCATAGGAGCCCGTCAACATATGGATCCGACCGTCGTTCAATGTGTAGCTAACGTTGTCTGCGATAACGTCGAACGCGTCATCGTTGGCAAGCGGCGCGAAGTTCAACTCGTACTTGTAGCGTTGCTCTGTAAGGGCCATGTCCTGATCGAGGATGTGCCCGGGGTCGGTAAGACTGTCCTCGCGAAAGCGATCGCGCGCACGATCGGATCCGGTTTCAAGCGGATCCAATTCACACCGGACCTCCTACCAAGCGATGTCACTGGCGTCAACGTCTTCAATCAACAGACTGGGCGGTTCGAGTTTCGACCCGGACCGGTTGTGGCGCAGCTTGTGTTAGCGGACGAGGTCAATCGAGCGACGCCGAAAACGCAAGCAGCGTTGCTCGAAGCGATGGAAGAGGCGCAAGTCACGGTCGATGGCGTCACCCACATGCTGCCGGAACCGTTTGTGGTCCTCGCGACGGAAAATCCGATTGAATATGAGGGAACATTTCCTCTTCCCGAGGCGCAACTTGACCGGTTTCTGATCCGGCTCTCGCTTGGCTACCCGGGGCGAGACAACGAGCTCGAAATGCTCGATCGTCAGCACCGTAGCCACCCCCTCGAAAGCTTGAAACAAGTGATGCAGATACAGGACCTGATTGACGCTCAAGCGGCAGTTAAGGAAATACATGTCTCCGAGCCAATTCGGGAGTACATCCTGAGAATCGTTGAAGCGACACGAATTCCGCAAGAAGATGTCTATTTGGGGTCGAGCCCTCGCGGTTCGCTAGCGCTGTACAACGCGTCGCGGGCGTGGGCCGCGCTGCATGGGCGCGCATTCGTGACCCCTGATGACGTGAAAGAACTCGCAGAATCGACGCTCGCCCACCGCATTATCGTTTCGCCGACCGCGCGCATGAAAAATATCGATAGCCGGTCAGTCGTCTCCGAGATCTTGCGCATCGTTCCAGTCCCCGGAGCGCAACCCGTCCCTCAGGGCCGCACGACTCCCTGGGGAGCACAGCGAAGCGGACGGTAACCGTACATGACCACCGTCCGACTGATCATCTTGATTGTCGGAGTCGCGATTGTCGCCCAGGTTGCCGATTGGCAACCGCTCGATCGCATGGCAATCGGGCTGATCGCTTTGCTGCTCTTCGCCTTCATTTGGAGCAAGTGGAGCATCCGAAACCTCGGCATCACCCGAACCGCCGACACGGACCGCGCGCAAGTTGGGCAAACGATTCGAGAACGGGTCAGCGTTCGGAACGGTGGCTTCCTCGCCAAGCTCTGGCTCGAAGCCAAAGACTACTCAAGTTTCCCCGGACATTCCGCGAGCCGGGTCGTTCATGTGCGTGGGCATAACGTGGCAGAATGGGTCGTCGAAACGATTGCCGCGCGGCGCGGCCGCTACCATTTCGGTCCGATGCGGATCAAATCAGGAGATCCTTTCGGTTTGTTTCCGGCCAAACTATCGGTGCCGGCAACGATCGATGTATTGATCTATCCCGCCGCGGTCGACGTGAGCGGGTTCCCCTTGCCGATTGGAATTCTCTCGGGCGGAAATACAACTGAGCGCAAGACTCCGTTCACAACGGCGAGCGTCGCGGGCATCCGCGAGTACTTCCCGGGCGATGCCTACAATCGAATTAGCTGGGCAGCGACGGCGAGGACCGGACAGCTGATGGTCAAGGAGTTCGATCACGACCCATCGTCTGATGTTTGGATTGTCCTCGACCTGGATCGAAACTTCAGTATCAGGGCCTTGAGGCCGCTGGGGATCGCGGCGGGTCGCGACGGCGAATGGCCTGTCGAAGCTTGGCTTGATGCGACTGAAGAATATGCGGTCACAGTTGCGGCGTCATTGACCCACCGGTGTTTGAATCAGGGCCTGAGTGTGGGTCTCATTTCGACCGGCGCGCACTATGAAGTGATCCCGGCTGATAGGTCCGATCGGCAGTACGTGAAAATCCTTGAGACGCTTGCCGTCGTTGATGCAGATGGGCACCGACCGCTGGCCGAAGTGTTGGTTGCTGAGGCGCGGCGATTTACGCGCCAGAGCACGTTGATTGTCATAACATCGTCGACCGATGAAGCATGGGTCCGAATGTTGGCCGAAATCACAGGCAAGCGCGTGAGATCCGCGGCGATTTTTGTCGAGCCCGAGACGTTCGGTCATGCGAAGACTTCGCAGATGATTTTGAGCAGTCTGCTCGCCGCCGGGATATCGACGCACTTGATTAAGTATGGCGACGACATTGGCCGCGCATTGTCGACGAACGGTGTGAGCCACGTTCCCACGGGAAGAGCAATCGTTGGTTAGTGTTGCAGCCATCCAGCCAAATCGAGGGCGCCAAAGCCTGCACCGAGTTCAGTTAGTTCCGGCTGAAGGTTGGCTGACGGTACTTTTGCATCTCGCGATCGTGCTCGGTGCGGTAGCCGCGATCCAACGAGAGGATTGGGCGAACGATCTCTCGATCCTCACGCCTCTCGCGGCGCTTGCCGTGCTCGAAGGTTTTCTACTTGCGAAAACGCGCGTCACCGACCTCGTCGCGCATTTCGTCTCGTTCGTGGCGGCGATTGTCGTTTCCGTTGTGCTGACCGCCGCCACTATGGAGGGCGTTGATGCGGGATGGCGTTCGCGTTTGCACATTCTGTGGGTCCGGGGCGAGGCATGGTATCGCCAGGCGGAACGCGGGCGCGGAGCGGACGACAGTGAGCTCTTCGTTCTCCTCATGGGCATCACTGTTTGGCTGATCGCTTACAGCTCGGCTTGGATGCTCTATCGCCGCCATTGGTTGATCGCTTCCCTCTTGCTCCCTGGCGGCGTGCTGACGATCAACTATGCCTACGCCCAAGATTCGTCACCTGAACCGATCTTTTTTTACGGAGTTGCGTGTTGCCTGCTTGCCGCTCGATACCACGCCTACCAACGCCAAGTTGAATGGTCGAGATCGCGCGTTCCCTCGCCAGACCACTTGCCCTGGCACTTCATGCGGGCTGGGCTCATGATCACCGCGACCGCGGTGATCATGGCATGGTCGCTACCCGCACACGCACCGGATCCGGTTCTCAATCAAGTCGCGGATCGGATCGAGCGCCCCTGGCAAACAATCGAAAATCGCTGGAACGACTGGATGGGCAACTTCGGTAATACGGGCCGCCGAGGCGGTCGATTTGCCTCGTTCGATGAGTCGTTCCGGCTTGGCGGCGATCTGAATCTCAGCCAAGAAAAAGTCGCGGTCGTGAACGCCGACCATCCGGTCTATCTCGTTGCGCATCGCTACAACCGTTATGACGGTCACGGCTGGTCGACCGACGTCGAAAGCACGTTCCGCGGCGACAACGCGAGCAGCAAGGACTTTGCTCCCGTCGTCACCTTCGAGCCGGGGAGTGACCTCTTTTTGTCGTCCCTGATGACGAAGGAGCGCAATCGAGACCAGGCAACCGTCACCGTCTTCAAGAGCAAGGGCGATTTGCTCTTGACGATCGACACGTACTCATCGAGCAGCGAGCGGGTGGGCGTCCAGCTTGGTTGGCAACAACTCAACAACGCCCGGTTCCAAATTGCGGGCGGGAACCCGAATATCGCTCCTGTCGACCTCCGCGAGTTCGTTGGCCTGTTGCAGCAAGGGACATTTACGCTCGATCAGCAATCCAACCAGTGGCTCCCGTCCGATCCATCGCTGAGGCAATCCATCGCTAGCAAGCAAGAAGAGTTGCGCCAACGGAATTTGGACACTTCATGGCAAGTGAACGAGAGCGGACATGTCGAAACCCTCATCGTCAACGGGCAACTTCCTGTTTATGACGATGTTGAAGCGGTACGAGTCCACAACGCTCCAGGCGAAGGCGATCAGTACTCGATTGCAGGTTTGAAGAGCGTGGCGTCAGCCGACGCGTTGCGGAATGCCCCGACCAATGATCCGGGTTTCGTACTCGCTCGCTATCTAGGTAATCCGACGACCGTGACGCCTCGAACAATCGACCTTGCCAAGACAATCACGGCAGGCGCGAACACTCGTTACGATCAGGCGCTCGCGATCCAGGAATATCTGCGCAATACCTATCCCTACGATGAAAAGGTCGACGTTCCGCCGGCGGACCAGGACGCGGTGGACTTCTTCTTGTTCGACGGCAAGCGCGGCTATTGCGAGTATTTCGCGTCTTCGATGGTTGTTATGTTGCGCTCACTCAACATCCCGGCGCGGCTGGCGGCCGGCTACCATCCTGCACCGTTTGATGCCGAATCCGGAGGCTATCTTTACCGCGAAAAGCAGGCGCACACCTGGGTCGAGGTCTACTTCGCAGGCTACGGCTGGATTCCGTTCGAACCGACCCCCGCCGTCAATCGCATCAATTTGGCCGAAAATCAGCCCAACGAAGCAGAGGCCACTCCGACAGTCGAGCCAACACAAGCGCCCGATCAACCGGAACCGACCGCGACCCTGATTCCCACTCCTGCCGGGACGCCGGCACCAAACACGATCACGACACATCGCGACGACGGTGGACCGTCGACGTTGCAGCAGATTCTGAAAATCATTATCCGCCTGGTCGCGGTGATTGCACTCATCTTCATCGCATTCGCGCTCATCGGTTCAATCACCTGGCATTGGCGACTGCGCGGATTGCGGCCCGGCGCGGCGATGTTTGCCCGCGTGCAGCGAGTCGGCAAATGGTGGGGTGTGAAACCAGACGCAACAATGACGCCCGTTGAGTTTGCCCGCGAGCTTGGTCGAGTCGCGCCCTCGGTTCGACGGCCTGTTCGACGTGTCGCCGAGTTATACGAAACGGAGCAGTACGGACCAACGCCAACGGACAACGCTACAGAGCGGCAAGCGAAACACGCCTGGACGGAAACGCGGAACTCGCTCTTGAAGTCACTTCCGCGTTTGCGGCCCAGGCGGCGGAGGGGCCGTGGCTAAGCAAGGCGGCGTGCTCGTCGCGGGGTCGATCAACACCGACCTCGTCGCTCACGTAAAACGGTCGCCCGAGGCCGGTGAGACAGTGACAGGGCAGAGCTTCGCCATCTTCGGCGGCGGCAAAGGCGCGAATCAGGCGGTCGCCTGCGCGCGTTCTGAAGCCGCGACAGCGATCATCGGGGCGGTTGGCAATGACGTTTTCGGCCGCCAGCGACTCGACTCTCTGCGAGCTGAAGGCGTTGACGTCTCCAACGTCGCCGTCGTCGACAGTCCCCCGTCGGGCGTGGCGCTCATTCTTGTCGAAGCGGGCGGAGAAAACCGAATCGCGTACGTGCCGGGCGCGACAACGACCGTCACGGCCGAACAAGCGAGTGCGGCCTTCCATCGGTTTCAGCCATCGGTCGTGCTGACAACGCTCGAATTGCCGCATGAAGCACTGCACGCCTTGATTGAGACTGCGAAGCAATCCGGCGCGACGGTGATCGTCAATGCCACGCCAGAATCTTCACAAGGTGAGGATTTGGTTGCCACTGCCGATGTGCTCGTCGTCAACGAAACCGAGGCGAGCGAACTTCTCGGCATTCCCTCAACGAAGAATGAATGGGGTGAACTTGCCATCAAACTCGTGGATTTGGGTCCATCGGTAGTCGCGATCACGTTGGGCAGCCAAGGCGCGCTGCTCAATTCACTCGGAGAGACATGGGCGATACCTTCGCCGAGCGTCGACGTCGTCGACACCACTGGCGCCGGTGATGCGTTTTCGGGCGCGTTCGCCGCCGCGGTCGCCCGAGGATGCGCGATGCACGACGCAGGGACTATCGGTGTCGTCGCCGGCGCACTCGCGGTCACGAAACAGGGGGCACAGCCCTCCATGCCCACGCTTTCCGAAATTGTCGACTTGATGAGAAACACATAACCCGACCATGCGACCGGCTCGATCATGATCAATGCATCGATGATGTGGCGGAAGGGGAGGGATTCGAACCCTCGAGGCGGTGTTACCGCCTACGCGATTTCCAGTCGCGCGCACTAGGCCAGGCTATGCGACCCTTCCTGGTGGCTGGACGTGCCGCAATTTTCAGTGGCGGAGAGGGTGGGATTCGAACCCACGGTGGCTCATCACCACACTGCTTTTCGAGAGCAGCACCATCAACCGCTCGGACACCTCTCCACGGCGGACTATAGCAAAAATTCACCTTTTCTCGCCACTCGTTTGGGGCGCCAAAAGTTTGGCCAATTAGGCACAATGCTATAATCACGGACGGTAAGTGCACTGAGGGTCAGGAGCGAGAACTGATGTCTGGACACTCAAAATGGGCGACCATCAAGCGCCAAAAGGGCGCCAATGATGCAAAGCGTGGGCAAGTGTTCACCAAACTCGCTCGGGAGATCACTGTTGCCGCGCGCAGCGGCATTCCTGACCCCGAAATGAACTTTCGGCTTCGCCTTGCTGTACAAAAGGCTCGGTCTGAGAACATGCCGAAGGACAACATCGACCGCGCAATCGAACGCGCGGCCGGAGGCGCCGGAGGCGACAATTACGATGAGGTCTTCTACGAGGGCTACGGACCGGCGGGCGTCGCGTTGATGGTTCAGGCGATGACCGACAATCGGAATCGTACCGTGTCCGAGGTCCGCGCTATCTTCACGCGCTCAGGCGGAACCCTCGGCGAGAATGGTAGCGTGGGCTGGATGTTCGATCACGTCGGACAAATCGTCGTCGATCCTGGACCGACAGATCCGGACGATATCGCCTTGACCGCGATTGACGCCGGCGCGGTCGACGTTCAGGTCGAAGGCGAGGATGTCGAGATCTACACTGAAGTTCAGGACTTACACAAGGCGCTCGAGGCGATCAACGCCGCCGGCGTCGACGTGAAATCGTCAGAACTCATCATGAAGCCAAAGACCTTGTTGACGGCAGAACCAGACGCAGCGGTCAAGGTCATCCGGATGATCGAAAAATTGGAAGATCTCGACGATGTGCAACAGGTCTACACGAATCTCGACGTGACTGATGAGGTATTGGCCGAGGTCACTTAACCGAGCGGAACAGGCTGCCATTGTGATCACAATCGGCATCGATCCTGGCACAGCGTTGCTCGGTTTCGGCGTCATCGAATCAAATGACCAATCAAACCTCATCGATTATGGGGTCGTGGAAACCGCATCAACCTCTTCGATGCCGGACAGGCTCAGATTCCTCTACGAGTCTGTGACCGAATTGATTCAGCAGCACCGGCCAGACGTTCTCGCGATTGAACAACTCTTTTTTGCCCGGAACGTCACAACGGCGATATCGGTCGGCCAAGCGCGTGGAGTCGTTTTACTTGCCGCCGCCCAGGCGGCTGTGACTGTCGTCGAGTACAGTCCATCGGAAGTCAAACAAGCGGTTGTCGGCTACGGCAAGGCCGAGAAGTCGCAGATGCAAGAAATGGTGCGGATCATTTTGAACCTCGACCAACCGCCTCAACCAGACGACGCAGCGGACGCGCTCGCCATCGCCCTTTGCCATATTCAGCACGCGGCATTCGCCGAGCGCACGGCCGATTCGATATGAACCAACAAGTGCGACGAGCATCGAGGCAGCGACTCGACGAGGCCTTGGTCGAGCGAGGTTTCGCCGTCAATCGCTCTCGTGCCAAAGCGCTCATTATGGCGGGCGACGTGCTAGTTTCCGGCGCGCCGGTCTTGCAAGCCGGCGCAAGCGTAACCCTCTCGGATGCGATTGAGCTCAAAGCAAAGCCGAGGTTTGTCAGCCGCGGAGGCGAAAAACTCGATCACGCCTTGTCTGTGTTTAACATCGATGTCTCGAACAAAATCTGTGCGGACTTTGGCGCGAGCACCGGTGGGTTTGCCGACTGCCTGCTCCAGCGCGGCGCGGTGCGGGTCTATACGATCGACGTCGGTTATGGTCAGCTCGATGAGCGCTTGCGCCACGATCCTCGGATCGTCAATATGGAACGAACGAATGCGCGCTATTTGGACTCGTTGCCCGAAGAAATCGGAGTAGTTGTCATCGACGCTTCGTTCATTTCCCTCGGGCTGCTCTTTCCGGCGGCCCTGCGCGTGATGAGGGCGGATGGTATCTGCGTCCCCTTGATCAAACCCCAATTCGAAGCGGGCCGGGGAGATGTTGGCAAAGGCGGTGTCGTCAAGGCGAACGCCATTCATCGCCGAGTACTTGCGGAAGTTATTGAAAAGGCCACTGCGCACGGTCTTGGCTTGCGGGGACTGACGAAATCCCCGCTCAAGGGACCGGCAGGGAACATCGAATTTCTCGCCTATCTAGCACGCGGCGCCGAGAGTATCGATGAGGGCGCGGGGATCGACGCGGTGATGAACGAAGGTGGAGCGGCAGCGTGAGCACGAAGAACCGGCCATTCGATGATGTCCGGAGGTCATTGGATCACGTCTCGGACGCGGAGCTTGGCGAGATTGCCGAGCTATCAATTCGTTTGGACCGGAGCCGCGTTGGTCGTGCCGGCATACCCGAGGTCGTCTTTGCCGAGCGCAAGCAGGCTGACGCCGTTATCGCCGGCCTCCGTGGGCTTGTCGAAGCGAACGGTCGCGCCCTTGCGAGCCGCAGCCCGGAATCAACGATCCAGGCGATTCGCGCGGCGCTTGCAGGAATGTTCGACCTGGAGGTTTGTATTGAAGCGAGAACCGTCGTCGTTGCCCAGCCGGGCGTAAAGCCGCACCTCACCGGAGGTCGAGTCGGCATCATCACGGCGGGTTCGTCTGATGCTCCGATTGCCGCTGAAGCGTCGGTGATGGCGAGGGAAATGGGCGCAGTGGTGACAATGGCTCGTGACGTCGGCGTCGCCGGCATTCATCGCCTCGTCGAACCCTTGGAGCGACTAATAAGCGACGACGTTGACGCGATTGTGGTCGCTGCCGGTATGGACGGGGCGCTCCCTTCCGTCGTCGCCGGACTAGTCGCCGTGCCCGTAATCGGCCTGCCAACCTCGATAGGATACGGGTACGGCGGGCAAGGAGTCGGCGCACTGATGGCCATGCTGCAATCCTGCGCGCCGGGACTTGTTGTCGTCAATATCGACAACGGTATCGGCGCGGGCGCGACCGCCGCGCTCATTGCCAATCGGGCCGCCGATGCCCGCGCCAGCCGCTAGCCCGCGTTTGTCCTTTGCCACACTTCAAGCAATTGCGCGGCTCCGTCGGCGGGCGCCGTTTTGCGCTCGGCTACATCCGAGATCACTTCCTCTGAGACAGAGGACCCTCCGACTTGGCGCAGGCGCCGTGAGATCTCGCGCCGCGCCAGTTCGTAAACCTCAGCCGCGGCGATTCGTCGAGCACGGTCACGAAGGCCGTCACCTTTTGACAGGAACTCCCAGTGATCTTCAATCGATTTTACAAGTAGGTCGATTCCTTCCCCGGTGGTAGCGATGGTCTTGACGATCGAGGGCGGTGGCGATCCAGCGTCGCTGTGCGATTGATAACTAGCAATACCGCGCAATGTCCGGGTTAAGTCTTCCGCGCCTTCGCGGTCGGCCTTGTTGACGACGAAGAGATCGGCGATTTCCAGAAGTCCAGCTTTGAGCGCTTGAATATCGTCGCCAAGGCCCGGCACCTGGACGACGACAACAGTGTGGACATAACGGAGGACATCGACCTCTTCCTGGCCAACGCCAACGGTTTCGACAATGATCACTTCGAACTTCGCAGCGTCGAGAAGGTGAATCACACCGGCAGTTGCCGGCGCCAGGCCTCCATGCAGCCCACGCGAGGCCATGCTGCGAATGAAGACGTCGTCATCGTCCCAGCGGTCGAGCATGCGTATGCGATCGCCAAGCGCCGCGCCGCCGGAGAGCGGGCTAGACGGATCGACGGCGACGACTGCAACACGTTTTTTTTGTCCGCGAAGGGCATGAATCAGTGCGTTGACAATCGTACTTTTCCCGGCACCGGGTGAGCCGGTCATGCCGACGATATGGGCGTGACCGGTATGGGGGTAGAGCTTGTGCAAACCCTCGCGCCCAACCTGCGTATCGTTTTCGATGTGTGAGGCGAGCCGAGCGAGCGCGTTGAGATCGCCGGCCAGCACGCGTTCGGCGAGGCCGCGCTTAGGCAGCGTCATCGCGAACCGGGGCATTTTCGCGGAGATATTGGATCATTTCCGAGAGCGGCGTTCCCGGCCCGAAGACGGCGGCGATGCCCATTTGTCGTACTGGTTCGATGTCCTCATCCGGAATCGTGCCGCCCGCGATCACGAGCACATCGTCGAGACCGCGAGCGCGGAGCGCCTCCATGATCCGAGGAAAAAGGGCGAGGTGGGCGCCCGAGAGGATGCTCAATCCAACGACGTCGACGTCTTCTTGCATGGCAGCAGTAGCAATCATTTCCGGCGTCTGAAAAAGCCCGGTGTAGATCACTTCGAATCCCGCGTCACGTAATGCCCGAACAAGGACCTTCGCGCCCCGGTCATGTCCATCGAGACCGGGTTTCGCAATCAAGACGCGGATTGGCGGTCGTTCTAGTTCCGCCTGCTCGGTTGGACCGTTTGGCGCGGTGTCACGATCCATAGTTGTAAAAGCCCTCGCCGGTCTTGCGGCCCAGCTTTCCAGCCGCCACCATCTTTCGAAGGAGCGGCGCCGGCCGGTACTTGTCCTCGCCGAGGTCCCGCTGGAGCACCCCCATAATATTGAGGCAGACGTCAAGCCCGATGAGGTCGGCGAGAGCGAGAGGTCCGATGGGGTGCGCAGCGCCTAGCTTCATAATCTCATCGATCGCCTCGCGACCGGCGACAGATTCGCCAAGACAAAAAATCGCCTCATTGATCATCGGCATCAACACTCGATTTGAAACAAATCCGGGGTAATCATTCACCTCGACGGGGGTCTTGCCAGCCTTGGCGGCGAGCGCACGAACGAGCGTAACGGTCTGATCTGATGTCTGAAGACCTCGAACGACCTCGACGAGCTTCATCAGCGGCACCGGATTGAAGAAGTGCATGCCAGCGACCCGCTCCGGGTTGTTTATTACTGAAGCCAACCGCGTAATCGAGATAGAAGAGGTGTTACTGGCGACGATCGTGTCACTTGAAACAAGCTCACTTAATTGCTTGAAAATCCCGACCTTGACTGACTCGTCTTCGAAAGCTGCTTCGATGACGAAGGAAGCTGACGCCACGCGATCGATGCTCAATTCCCGGGTGATCGCCGCCAAAGCTTTTGACGCTACATCGGCATCAATGCTGCCCTTCGCGACAAGCTTGTCAAGACTCGACGAGATCGTCGTGTGAGCGCGATCGAGCGCCTTGCTATTTGAGTCAATGAGCACGACGTCCAGGCCGCTCGCGGCCAGGACTTGAGCGATCCCGCTTCCCATCGTCCCAGCGCCGATGACGGCAATTGGACCACGGGCCTGCCCAGAATGCTGAGCCCATTCTTTTGCCTCTGTCACGCTCAAACTCCGCTAGATGACTCGCTCGTGCGCTGAAAATTGTCGCAATACCCGGCGCTACGGCGTTTCGGTTCGTTCCGCTGCTGCGGTAGCTTCTTCGACGGAGACCTTTCTGTTGATCTCATTCATCGCCGTCGTGATCCCACTCGAGATCCACACCTCAACCGCGTCGCACACGGCCTTGATGAGCCCAGGCAGAGCTTGCTCCTCCTCCGGGCTGAATCGTGACAACACGTGACCTCGAGCGGCGCTGCGACCACGTCCTATACCTACCCGCAAGCGCGGGATTTGGGTCGTGCCAAGTTGCTCGATGATCGACTTCAAGCCATTGTGACCGCCGGCCGTCCCCGACGGCCGCAGGCGTAGCAAGCCGAACGGCAGGTCCATGTCGTCAAAGACGATCAGGGCGTCTTCGATCGGAACATGGTACCAATTGGCGGCTTCACGGACCGCATGGCCGCTCAGGTTCATGTACGTCTGAGGAGCGAGAAGCACAACCTTTTGACCTCCGAGCCGCCCTTCCCTGATCTCCGAACGGAAGCGCTTTTTCATGCCTTCAGCGCTCGCGCGGCGGGCGAGCTCGTTCACCACCATAAAGCCGATGTTGTGCCGTGTCGCGGCATATTCGCGGCCTGGGTTCCCCAGACCCACGATGAGTTTCATCCAAGCGCGTCCTTACAAGAAGGGGCTCGCTGCCCCCGCCGCCAGAATTATGCGGCTTAGGAGCCGCAGCCGATGCTATACTTCCTGGCCGATTCTGCCATGTCGCGGCGACACATGAGGTTACCTGCGTTTAAGGACGAGCGCGATGAGTTTCTTTGGAATGGGCGGCTGGGAGATCGGAGTCATCCTGATCGTAGCGCTCATCATATTCGGTCCCGGCAAACTTCCCGAGGTCATGGGGCAAGTCGGCAAAGCCGTGCGCGATTTCCGGAAGTTGACAGGCGACCTGACCGGGGAGTTTGAACGTTCAACTGGTATCAAGGACATCAAGAAAACGCTCCAAGACGAAATAACAGGCGTCAAGTCCGAAGTCACTGGCATCGGCACCTCGATCCAAAAAGAAGTTCAGTCTTCGACCAACACAGTAACGTCAGCCGCGAAATCGGCGACAAGTGGTACGACCGCAGCAAAGAGCGCAACGGGCTCAGGCGCCGCAATATCGACAACCGCGAGTCCTTCGACATCAACTAGCACAACCACGAGCTCGAATGCGACTACAGCCGCGCCGGTTGCGACGAAGAAAGATCCGCTCGCCGATCTGGTCGGCTTCGAGGAGAGTGGGCCCGCGGAGAACGGCGCAATCTCGCAATCGCCTGCTACCTCCGCGCCTTCTGCCAATGCAACCGCTTCGACAAATGAAGACGCGGTTGCCGCGGACGCGCTTTCCCGGGCACGGCTGAGACGTCAACAAGCAGGCTATAATCGCCCGCCCGCTACCGTCGGATAGCCTTGCACGATTCCATATCACAGCGGTTTCAATTCGAGCTACTCGGCGAAGATCCGTCGAGTTGGGCTCGGCGCGGCCGCATGAAAACCAGTCGAGGCGCAGTCGAAACCCCAGCCTTTATGCCGGTCGGTACGCAGGCCACGGTAAAGACCCTCGACCCGCAAGAGATCGCCGAAACAGGCGCCCAAATCGTTCTCGCGAATACCTACCACTTGATGCTTCGGCCCGGCATCGAGGTACTCGAAGCTGCCGGTGGCCTCCACCGCTTTATGGGGTGGGACCGACCAATACTTACCGACAGCGGCGGATTTCAGATATTCAGTCTCGCGCAGCAAACGAAGTTAACCGAGGAAGGGGTGACGTTTCGCTCTCATCTGGACGGGAGCAAGCATATGCTGACTCCCGAACGGGCGATGGCGCTGCAGATTGGTTACGCCTCCGACATCGCCATGCAACTCGACCACCTTGTCGGTCTGCCGTCGGAACGAATGAGAATCGCGGACGCTACCGAGCGGACTGCACGCTGGCTTGACCGGTGCGTCGCCGAGCACCGGAGGCTTGGAGGACCGGAACGAGGAACGGTGTTATTCGGCATTACCCAAGGTGGCATGGAGGCCGATCTCCGCCGCGAGAGCGCCAAAATTCTGGCCGCTGCGGATGTCGCGGGATGTGCAATCGGCGGCCTGAGTGTCGGCGAGCCAAAAGAGATCATGGCGGCGATGCTCGACGAGACGATGCCACTGCTGCCCAAGGACAAACCACGTTATCTCATGGGCGTCGGTTCACCCGAAGACCTTTGGTCCGGAGTCGCGCGCGGGGTCGATCTTTTCGATTGCGTTTTGCCGACCCGGCTAGCTCGCAATGCCGCGCTGTACACACTGGAGGGCCGGGTGAACATCAAACTTCGCCGTTTCCAGGAGGTCTTCGAACCGATCGACGCCATGTGTGACTGTTCGACCTGTCGTCGCTTCACCGCCGCCTATTTGCATCACCTTTTTCGGGCCGAAGAAATCCTCGGCTTGCGGCTCGCTTCGATACACAACTTACGTTTTTTGGCCCGGCAAATGGAGACGATGCGCGGTGCAATTGCGGCCGGGACGTTTGCTGAAGCTCATCGCGAGTTTCAAGCAACATATCGACCTGTAACGGCAAAGGTCGAAGATGCCACCGATTGACTTGGCTGGGCGCGTAGGGCCGTCTACAATCACGCGCCGATGGCAATCTTGAACGGTACACCGTGAAGGACGAGCGTTTGTACGTTCCAGAGTTCGATCCTGAGCGAAGCGGTGACGTTGCTGTCGGAA
This sequence comes from Thermomicrobiales bacterium, assembly GCA_045804965.1. Lineage (GTDB taxonomy): Bacteria > Chloroflexota > Chloroflexia > Thermomicrobiales > UBA6265 > CAVTUU01. Next base: position 37,017 of record JBJMMD010000047.1, read on the forward strand.
CCGACATCATCGAAATCGCGCGGATCGAGAACGCGATTGCCGACTTCGGCGAGCGGTTTCTGAAACGGGTCTTTACCGAGCGCGAGCGCGACCGATATCGTCACCGCGTGTCTGAGTTGGCCGCGAGGTTCGCCGCGAAAGAAGCGACATCTAAGGCGCTCGGCACGGGAATCCGGGGCATTCATTGGCGCGAAATGGAGATTCTGCCCAATCGAAGAGGCAAACCGGTCCTGATATTGCACGGGCAGGCGGCCGAGCGCGCGAGGGAGCTCGGGCTGACCGACTTTAGCGTCTCACTGACGCATTCGCGAACCGACGCGATGGCATTCGTCGTTGCCGTGAAGCGAGAACCGCGGGATCAGGTCGAGACCGCAGATCTTCTTGACTTTGTCGACGGAACCGCAGGGTAGGGGGAAATCGTTGTCACCAGAGGACCAATCGTTACCCAAAATGGGAAGGAACGACACGCTCTTATCTGACGCGCTCGTCAGAAGCTGGCTGCCCAAACGATCGTTTGGAACGCAGAAATGGGAGGTGGGTGCTCTCGCGATCGTTGCGGGCGCTCCGAACTTTGTGGGCGCGCCGTTGCTTTGCGCCACCGGAGCGGCACGAAGCGGGGCCGGGGTCGTGCTTCTTGTCGTCCCGCGTTCAATCGTCGGGCCGATTGCCTCGCGATTGCCCGAGGCGGTCTTTCTGCCGATCCCGGAAGGCGATCCCCAGGCATTTGCTGCCAAAGCTCAAGAACTGATTCTGGAAAGATTTGAAAAGACTCGCGCTCTTGTCATCGGACCCGGGCTCGGAGAAGATCAACACGCGACTGCGCTCATGGGCATGGTGTTCGGCAAGATCTCTGCCTATCGTGCGGAGATCGGATTTTCTAGCCAAATGCAGCTTGCGAATGCAACCGAGGAGCCGGCGGGAATTGCCGGGCGCGATACTCCAGCGGTTGTCGATGCCGACGGATTGAATTGGCTTGGCAAGCAGGCCGACTGGTGGACGAAGTGCAAACCCAAGAGTCTCGTCTTGACCCCGCACGTTGGCGAGATGAGTAGACTCTTGGATACCGAACCGAAAGACATCATCGCGGATCCTGTGGCAGTTGCAAAAGCCGCCGCAACCAAGTGGAAGCAGACGGTCGTGTTGAAGTACGGGCACAGCGTTGCGACCGATGGCACTGTCGCCTATGTCGCGCCGGACGCGCCCTTGTCGCTGGCTACCGCGGGCGTAGGCGACGTGCTTGCGGGCATGATTGGAGGGCTTCTCGCCCAGGGCGTACCACCGCTCGAAGCGGCCGCGACGGCGTTGTACCTAGGGCCAAAGGCGGCGAGGCGAGTTGAGCAAGTGACAGGTTCGCTCGGACTTCTCGCTGGCGACTTGCCGCTGGCAGTCGCCGAAGAGCTTCGATTACTGGAAGACTCGAAGGGAGCCTAAGTGGCAGATCCGACCGTCGCCGACCTGATGCGCGTCGATTTCCCGACTCTCGCCCCTGACGATTCGATTGCCTCGGTCGCGCGCCAAATCGCAGGTTCGGGCCTGCCCGGACTTCCGGTCATGGAAGATGGCGAGATTATCGGGATCATCACCGAGGCGGACATCATCAGTCGTGAAGCCGAAGTGGATGTCCCGGCCCCAAGCACGTTCTTGGACGCGATTTTCTCGATCGATGTCGGTCGAGACTTCGACGATGAGCTGCGCCGAGTTGTCTCGGTCACCGCGCGCGAATTGATGAGCCATCCTGTGTACAACATCTTGCAAACTGCGACACTCAGCCAGGCGGCGACGCTCATGATTGATCGAAAAGTGAACCCGGTTCCCGTCGTTGACAACAACCACTCGCTCGTGGGAATCGTTTCTCGCGCAGATTTAGTGAGAGTTATTGCCCGCCTGGAAGGCGAATCGGGCTAAAACGGGGCCGGCGGCAATGAGCGTCAGCAATATCTCGTGTACCGCAACCAATTGACCGTGAGTAAGCATGTCTTTGGCGGCGCCGCAGCGAGCGTTTCACAGCGCGCGACCCGGGCGATCGTCGACCTCGACGCAATTGCCGGTAACGTTGCAATCTTCCGAAATCTAATCGCTCCGGCGACCAAGCTGCTGGCTGTCGTCAAAGCGAATGGTTATGGTCACGGCGCCGTCATGATCGCGGGTACTGCACTTGCGGCCGGCGCCGACCAACTCGCGGTTGCGACGGTCGACGAGGGCGCTGAGCTTCGGGCCGCGCAAATTCACGCCCCAATCCTTGTTTTAGGACCAGCAAGCCACAGTGAGATTGCCCGGGCGCTTCGCCTGGGCTTGCAACTGTCAGTCGCGACGCTTGCTTCGATCAATGCCATTTCAGATGAGGCGGATTGCGCAGGTGCGCTTCGACCCGCCGAGCTCCATCTCAAGATCGACACCGGCATGCGGCGATACGGCTGTATGCCGGAAAACGCATTGGCACTTGCTCGGCGGATTGCGGAGGATCGGCGTCTTAAATTCACCGGCTTGTTCACGCATTTTGCAAGCGCTGACGAAGAGAACGAACAGCGAACGCTCGAACAGGTCGACGTGTTTGAAGCGACCGTGGACACCATTCGCACATCCGGCATCGACGTCGGAATTCGGCATGTGGCAAACAGCGCCGCGACACTTCGGTCTCGACGGTACGACTACGATTTGGTCCGGGTGGGCATTTCCCTCTATGGAATCGCACCATCGTCGGAGACAACGCTCGCGTCTGGCCTCCGTCCAGCAATGTCGATTCGAAGCGAGCTCGGTCGCGTGTTCGAATTGGCGCCTGGCGATCGAGTGAGCTATGGCGGGACGTACGTCGCAAGAAACCGGGAACGGGCGGCGCTTGTGCCGATCGGATACGCAGACGGCTATCGGCGCGGTTTTTCCGGAAAGGCCTGGATGGCAATTGACGGCGTTCAATGTCCGATTCTTGGTCGTGTTTGCATGGACCAAACAATCATTGGACTGCCGGCCGAGGTGCAAGCGCACGAAGGGAATGAGGTAATCATCGCCGGTACGGGCACTGCCCCGAGTCTCGACGAGCTCGCGAATGTGGTCGGCACGATTCCCTATGAGATCGCAGCGAGCATCGCGCGACGAGTTCCGCGGTACTTTGTCGAGCGCGGCGACCTCGTCGCGGTGGAAGACCTCGACGGCCTTCACCAGTTGCGCTAAATGCAATGCGGCCACCGGCATGCCGGTGGCCGAAGTAGGAGATTCTCTGCTTGGATGAGGTCGGTTATTCGGCGCGGCCGATTTCGCCTTCGACCTGCTTGAGGTATTCAATGTCTCGGCGGACGACGAAGGTTCGGCCGCTCATGTCATCCCGCACATAGTTCAAGCGGCGGTCGTCCATCCACCGGTAAATTGTTGGACGAGTAACGCCAAGCTGTTGCGCGGCATTGCCAATACTGACCAACTCTCCTGGCTCGTAGGCTCGGAATTTCGCCATCGCCATCATCCGACCAAGGTCCGTATCCCAGAATGATCGGGGGACGGTGTAGTCGTCGGCCGCTGCCGGCCAGAATAAAAGCTGGACAACGGAATCGATTGCAGTCAAGACGCGCTCTTTCGGTTCGCGAATCTGACCTTTGGCAAGCATCGCGAGCCGGTGCAGGTCTTGCCCGAGCGGGCCGGTGCGGAGCCGATCGATCGACAATGATTCAAATGCAGACGGATAAAGCCGTGAGATGAGGCGGTGATGATGGCTATACACAAGCTGCAGGGCCTGATCGATCACATCCTGGTAGTCCCGGGGCTCGGCCTCCACGATGGCTCCTTTCTGTCGACCCCATGCAGTTTTGAGCGTACGTTCCGGACTGTACGGTCGGATTGTACGCTCACTGTAGGTTACTTGTCAATCTTTTGCGGCGCTTATGGTCAGACTGCGGACGCTCGCCGCAGGAAACTCGTCGAAAGACCATCGCATCGATGGGACTACACGAACAATTGACCTTAAGTATTTCGGAATGTTGGACCTTACGGTGCTCGGGTTGTGCGAAGGAATTATCCGCCGGTGGCCATGCCGCGAACGGCGAGGCCAGCGATGAAGAGCGCGGCGAGGCTATAAAATAACAGTGATTGGCGAGGATGACGTTCCTTCGCGTACGACCAGACGAAGGGCAGGACCACCACGATCGTGATGCCGTAGAGCAAATGTATCGAGCTCTCAGGTCGAAATCCGTCAAGGTAGAGGATTCCGCCCAGCGCCGCTTGAATCACGATTAGCACCTGGCCAATGGCGAGCGTGCCTGCTAGGCTGCCGGACAAGGATTCCCCGCGGCTAAAGCTAAAGAGCCCCCAAAAACCTACGGCGGCCATGAAGAGCAACACGGTCGTAGCTAATCGATCGTGCATCAGCAGGATCGTGGTCAGCGGAATCTCCCTTTCAAGAACACGCTCTTTTTGCCCGCACGCCTGCCATCAGCGTTTGAACCAAACGAAAGTGTAATTCTCATCGATTAATGTCACCGGAAAGTAATGAACACGTTCCTTGGTGGCAGCGGTTAGAGAAGTGGGAGCTGGAGTTGAAATTCATGTGGATCGGCGACAAAGGTGCCGTCCGACCGCCAAGCGAGATCGGAGCCGTGCCGAGGCATGGTGATTAGTTTGAATGGGCCGACTTTGTCGGCGAGTGCTGATTGCACCGAACGTATGGCGATAGCCGGCGTATTGTTCGTCTGTGAAAGGTGCGCAAGCCAAATGGTGACAGGCGTTTGGCGGGCGGACAAGGATCTGGTTAGAAGTTCCGCGCAGTCGGCATTTGACAAGTGACCGACGTCTGAGAGCACGCGACGTTTGAGGTAGGCGGGATACGGCCCGCGGCGCAACATCGTCTCGTCGTGATTGGCTTCGAGCACGATCAAATCGGAGGTCGCGAGGGGCTCGATCAAAGCGTCATTTGCGCAGCCGAGGTCGGTCACCACGGTAACCCGCGTGCTTGGAGTTTCGATGAGATAGCCGCATGGCTCCAGGGCGTCATGCGAGACGGACAGAGGTTGTATGACTAGGCCGTCCAGTGAAAGTTGCTTTCCAGGAAGCGCGCGCATGAACGAGGAAGATGCGAGCTCGATGGCGGCGGCGGTCCCGGCCGTGGAGACAACAGGAACACCCCTCTTCGTAAACCAGCCCACGCCGCGCACGTGATCGATGTGCTCGTGAGTGAGGAGCACCGCGGAGAGCTGGTCAGGCGCGCGGCCGACCAGTGCGAGACCGGCACGCAACGTCCGAGGCGCAACGCCGGCGTCGATGAGGACAGCCGACGAGCCTGCCTCAATGAGCATTGCGTTGCCGGAGCTTCCGCTGCCGAATGACCGTATTGAGACAAGCAATTGTTTACCCACGCTTGATGCCGGAAAGCTTCTTGATCTAACAATGGTACGATGACCAGTGGTGAGCGTGTCAGGTCCGGCGCTCCTCAGTTTGTCAGCCGAAGGAGTCGTCAAGCTGGTGTTCTCCCGCGTACGAAGACCATCGCTTCGGTCTAGCTCCGCCGGCTCGAGCGCAACATCGCTCCGGAATTTCCGACTCTCGCCTTCGACGAAACGGATGTTGATCACCGCGGTGATCATCGTACTTCTGTTGCTCTTGCTCTTTGGAACAGCGAGTTTCTGGATTCAATGGTGGTGGTTCGAGAGCCTCGGCTATCGCTCGGTACTGACGAGAAACTATTCCGTCAAAATCGTCTCGTTTTTGGCCTTCGGCGCGATCGCGGCCCTCTTCTTTTTCGGCAATGTGGCGTTGGCGTTACGGCGAACCCGTCCCGAGCAAGCAGAGCAGGGCTTTCGTCGCGTTGCCGGCCGCGCCATCTTCATGTTGGCAATAGCGGGCGCGGTCTTGATCTTCCTGATCTCCGGGATTTGGGGAGCTTCTAAATGGCAAACGTGGCTCCTCTGGCTGCATGGCCGCAGCTTTGGAATCGAAGATCCAGTTTTTCACCGCGATGCGGGCTTCTATGTCTTCACCCTGCCGGCTCTATCAGCGTTACGTTCGGGGCTCCTCGCCATCATTGTGGTCACGATTGTTGCCGTCATTTTCACTTACGGCATGCGCCTCGGAGTTCGCCCTTCGACCATTCGTCAAGCGCCCAGTTCAATGCTGGTCCATGTTTTCGCGCTGGGCGGCGCTTTGTTGCTCGTCTTGGGGTTCGGCTACGTCATCGCGAACTATGAGCTCGTGTACTCCGGTCGAGGTGTGGTCTACGGCGTGAGCTATACCGACGCTCATATTCAGCGCTACGTCAATCTGATTCTGGCGGCCATGTCAATTGCCGCGGCCATTCTCCTCTTCGCAAATGCATTCGTGCGGAGGGTTCGGTGGCTCGTTTTGATCGTTGGCGTCTGGGTCGTGGTGAGCCTTTTTCTCGGTGTGTTCTTGCCGTCGATCGTGCAGCGGTCAGTTGTCGAGCCGAGCGAGCTCAAGCGCGAGAATCCATATATCGCGAACAATCTCGAAATGACCACCGCCGCATATGGCCTTCAGAACGTCTCGGGCGGCGAACTCTCAGGACAAGAGCCGGTTACCCCGCAAACTCTTTCGACCAACTCGGACACGATCGAAAATGTTCGCCTGTGGGATTACCGAGTGATTCGTCAGACGTTCCAACAACTGCAGTCCTTCGCGCCGTATTACGTCTTCAACGACGTGGACGTTGAGCGATACGTCGTCAACAATCAGCTCCGTCAAGTCCTGCTGTCCGCGCGCGAAATGGAGACATCTGGTCTGCCAGAAACCGCCAAGACGTGGACGAACCAGCGGCTTGTATACACCCGCGGTTACGCCGTTGTAGTGAGCCCTTCGAACGAAATTTCGCCCCAAGGACTGCCGCAGCTCTGGGTCGCGAATGTTCCACCAACTGGTGATGAGCCACTCAACATCACGAGACCGGAAATCTATTTTGGCGAACTCTCGTCGAATTGGGTCATCGTCGATTCGAATCAATCGGAATTCAATGGACTGAGCCAAGGTAACCAGGCGACGAATTTCCAGGGGACGGCGAAGGGCTCGATTCGGCTCAATAATTTTCTCAAACGGCTTATGACCGCGGCGTATCTCAAGGACAGAAATGTGTTCTTAAGTGGGGCGATCAACGACCAATCACAGCTCTTGATGCGACGTGATATCACGGGCCGCATCCACGAAATAGCCCCGTTCTTGACGCTTGACCCCGATCCCTATCTAGTCATCGCGAACGGTAAGCTGTATTGGATTGTTGACGCTTACACGACGACTGACCGCTTCCCCGATTCAACGCCGACGAGCGGCTTCAACTACATCCGAAACAGCGTCAAAGTCGTCGTCGACGCCTACGACGGCACAACCACGTTCTATCGTACAGCGAATCCCGACCCGATCGCCGACGCCTTTGGCAAGATTTATCCCGATCTCTTCGAGCCAATCTCGAATGCTCCGCCAGTAATTGCCGGACAGTTCCGTTACCCGGAGCACCTCTTCGACGTTCAATCAGAGGTTTACACGAACTATCACATCACCGACCCGACGTCTTTTTATAACGGTGAAGATCGTTGGGCTATCCCTCAAGAGCAGACTGGCAATGGCACAGTGGCGGAGATGGAAGCGTATTACGTCGTCATGAAGTTGCCGAGCGAGTCCGAGCTTGGCCTTTCGCTCATTCGCCCGTTTACGCCTGGTGGTTCGACGAATCGCCAAAATATGACCGCGTGGATGGCGGGACAGGTCTCAAGCGATGGTTCGTTGCAGCTTGTGGTTTACCGGTTCCCGCGTCAAGAAACCGTGTTTGGCCCGCAGCAGATCGAGGCTCGCATCCTGCAGGAACCGGATATCTCTGCCCAAATTACTCTCTGGAATCAAGCCGGGTCACGTGTGGTGAGCGGGAATTTGCTCGTAATTCCGCTCGGCGAGAGCGTGCTGTATGTGGAACCGCTCTATTTGCAGGCGACCGGTCCACAAGGCGGACTGCCTGAGCTCAAACGCGTTATCGTCGCCTCGAATCAAAAGGTTGTCATGCGGCCGACGCTCAAGGAAGCGCTACAAGCGCTCGTAGAAGGCGCTCCCACGACTGAACAACCGGCCGAACCGCCAACCGAACAGCCTCCACCTACGACGCCAAGTCAAAATCAAGATGTCGCCTCGCTTTCGCAGCAGGCTTTGGAAGCCTATCAGCGCGGGCAACAAGCCTTGCAACAAGGTGACTGGACGACCTATGGTCAGCAGCAAGCGATTTTGGCAGACCTGTTGCAACGTTTGGCGACAGCAACCGGCACCGCTCCGGCTACTCCAGTGGCAACTCCAACACCCTAGATTTAGCCAAAGATTGCTCGGCCGATGCGCACCTCGGTTGCGCCTTCTTCGATGGCGACTTCAAAGTCGTTCGTCATTCCCATCGATAGCGTTCGCAGGTCGGTATCCGGCAGACAGCTTTGCAGGCGATCTCTCAGCTCGCGCAACCCTCGAAACACAGGCCGAACCTCTTCGGCATCACCGACCAGCGGCGCGATCGACATTAAACCTTCGAGTCGCAGGCCGGCGCGCGCTGAGATATCACGCGCGAAGTGAACAACATCGTCTGCCGAACACCCGGCCTTCTGTTCCTCGCCCGCAATATTGACTTGCAACAACACTGGAATCGCGAGCCCGGACTTGATCGCCTGACGATCGAGCGTTTCGATCAGCGAAACGCGGTCGACGGATTCAATGCGATGGAAGAGGCGAACTGCAATACTCGCCTTGTTCGATTGAAGTTGCCCGATCATCGAGAGCACGGCGTCAACGGGCAAGGGTTGCTCGAACTTTCGAGTCGCATCTTGCACCCGGTTCTCGCCAAAGTGGCGCAGACCAGAGGCGTATGCCTGATCGATCATTGCCCTCTCGACCGTTTTCGTCACCGCGACGAGCGTTACTTCGGCGGCTGAGCGCCCCGACTTTTCCGCCGCAGCTGCAATCCGTGTGAGCACGGCTTCAAGTCGTTCTGTGAGGGCCGCAGCAGAGACAGCGCTTTTCATGTGGAAGGCCCAGATAGGGCGATGAACGCGGCGAATCGGCCCGTATTTGGACCCTGACCACGGTGGGAAAACCAGCTCTCGCCGCCGCACTTCGTGCAGACAGCAGCGACTTCTATGTTGTTCGGCATGATGCCTGCACGGATCAACAACACTTGATTTGCCCGGCGCAAGTCCAAGAAAGTTGTCCCGTTTCGCTCAAAAATCGCTTCGGTGAAAGCTTCGCCCGCTTGAAAACGCCATGCTTGGATGACCTCGTCACCGACCTCATAACAACAAGGGCCAATCGATGGGGCGAAAAAGGCAGTCAGCTGAGATGAGTCAGCACGGAAAGTTTCCTTCATCGCCCGCACGGTCGCGCCAGCGACGTCTTCCACCGTGCCGCGCCAGCCGGCATGAATCGCCGCGACGGCCGGCGTCGTGGGATCGATTAGCAGAATCGGTAGGCAATCGGCGTGAAGGGTCATAAGAGTGACTCCAGGTTCGCGGGTGAACAGCGCATCTGCACGGCCGAGCGGTTCGGAGCCCGGAGCCGCGCCCTTTCCAGCGTCAGTCGAACGCACTTCAATCACATTCGCGCCGTGTACCTGTCGCAAGCCGACAATTGATGTTGCGTCAAATTCGATTGCTTCGGCCCACTGCCGGCGCATCTCCCACGCATCGGCCTGATCCCTTGGAATCCCATAACCAACATTGCCGTCGGCGGCGCCAAGTCCGGGCACTCGAAAGGTGACGCCGTGCCGAACAAAGGGAAAACTCAATAAGCGATTGCTTTGCAACGGCCTCAGCAGATTGACGCCCGGGATGAATTCGTCAGGTTCTTTCGTCGCGACACTCACGAATCTTGCTTTCTGGCTTCACCAACAATGATCTGATCGATCACCCATTCGACTGGCGCATGGTCATCGGTAAATACCGTTCCACCTGGCGCCACTTCTCGCATCTTGCCATGGTGCACGCTCTCGGCGCCGACCGCTTTCAACGGATTTTCCATCGGCACCGTGTTGAGATTCTCGGCGAAATTGGCCAGACTGGTTGGGCTCTTCGTGCCGATGACCATACTGTTGTCATAATCCTCCGTGTTGATCACGTAAACATTTGGATAAACGACCCGCATCGTCGATGCAATCACGTCGACAAGCCGGTAATCGGTTTCGGTTCGGCCGATGTTGATCACAGTCGTTCCATCGCTGGTCAAGTGGTCACTCACCTCTTGAAAGAACTCCTTGGTCGTTAGTTGAAATGGAATGTAGGGCTGCCGGTAGGCGTCTATCGCGATCAAATCGTACTGGTTGGTCGTGCGGTTCAGGAAGTAGCGCCCGTCTTCGACGATGATCTTGAGATTTGCAAGGTCGTTGAGTCCGAAATATCTCCGTCCAAGGCGAGCGATTTCGGGATCGATTTCCACGCCTTCTATGTGAACAGCGGGGTAGGCGGCTGTAATTTCCCTCGCCGCGGTACCCCCGGCTAATCCGATGATCAGAGCGTTATTGACGGGCGATAAGCGGTCGTTGAAGAGGGGACCGACCATGAAGTAATCCCATGGGCCGCCGGTAAGCAGTTGGTTTGGATTGTAGATCGAATGAATGGCGTGACCCTCATTGAGGGCCAGGAGCGTGGCATCACCGTCCTGCAAGACCTGGATATAGTTGTACTCCGACTCGCCTTCGTACAGGAGTTCGCCGCGATATGGCGGTTTGATGTGCGCAGACGCCGTCAAGGAAAATGTCGCCCATAGAATTGCCAAGAGCGCCAGCGTCACCATCGCCAACTTTTGCGCCCGCTGGCTGAACAACGCGATGGCCGAGATGACAAGCAATGTAGCCCCGAAGAGGAGAAACGTCTTTGCAGTGCCGACGAGGGGAACCAGCACGATCACGGGCAAGAAGCTACCCGCGATCGAACCGACAGTGGACAAAGCGTAAACGTTACCCGCGGTGATACCTGCATTCGAGACATCGAGCATCAAGAGGCGGATCGCAAAGGGCGTGACAAAACCAAGAAGCGTTACCGGAATGGCGAACAAAAAGATTGTGCCGACCAGTGAACCGTAAAACGCGCCGACGGCAACGCGGTCAAACGCATTCAGCGAGGCATGGAGAATTGGCCGGGCGAGGAGGGGAATCAGTCCGGTGAAGAATCCCGCGATCGCCGTGATCACATACAAGAGCGTTGGGTTCGGATGTCGATCTGCGAGGCGGCCCCCCACGTAATAGCCGATGGCGAGATAGGTCAACGTTAAGCCAATCAGGTTGGCCCAAATGAAGGTCGAATCTCCGAAGTAGGGAGCAAGCAGGCGTGAAGCAGCGAGCTCTATCCCGATCGACGTTAAGCCGCCGACGAAAACTATCGCGCGCAACCACAACAACGAAACTGTCGCCGCGCGATTGACCGCCACGCGCTCCGTGGGACGTGACGGCGAGAACGATGAGGCGTGCGTTGTCACCTTCGATACAGGTTGATCGGCCATTCGGATGAACGCTTTGTCCTTCTGAACAACGTGAAGTTCAGGCGAGAAGTATAGCGAGGCAAAGACCTGTCGAACGCGAAGCCGACTACCTCGGGCTCCCCAAGGCAAGGTACTCGGCTGCAAGTGATATAGGCTCTAGAATCAATGCCGCGATCCCGTCGCCACTAAGGCTGAGTTGCGGCGCGGTGCCCCGCGCTCGGGCAATCCGGTGATTCCGGAAATCACCACGCTTGCCCGGGCAACCGCATCGTCGGGTTCGGATTCTCCTAGGATAGCGCTCTCGAACATCCGTGCCAGCGTGGCCGAGACACGGGCGTATTCGGCGATCGGCCATCGTGTCCGCGCGTGCCGAAAGAGCTGAGACGTCGCGTGCAGGAATGGCTCGGATGCAGCGTCCAATGCTTGAGCCCCCGAAACCGTGGGTGGATTCGTGCTTGTGCGCGCGCACCAGACGCGGAGTATGTCTGGCCGCATCGCACGCGCGAGCAGTCCTAGAGCGAGTTCTTTCTGGCCAGACTGTCGGTAAATTCCGTAGCTCAGTCCCCCGAGCAGAGTTGCTTGTTCGCCGCCGGGACCTGCAGGAATGGGCAAGAATCCAACCCTGGCCAGAAACTCATCGATTTCCCATCCGGCCGCCGCGCGGATCAGTTCCGCTTCGTAACTTCCGCCAAGGGCCATTGCGACACCTCCAGCGGCAAGGGAAAGGGCCGGCCCGTTCCACGAGACGTTGACAACATCTCGCGATGCGACTCGATGCCGCCGGACCAGGTCGGCGACAAATTGGACTGCGCCCCGAGCTTCATGGGAATTCAGGACAACTTCGTAATCAGTGATGACGTCGGCGCCCGCCGACCAGAGGACGGGCAACAATTGAAACGTCGTCGTTTCCCCGGCCTGTAGTCCACCGGTGAACGCGAGCGAGTGACTCCCGAGGTGGTAACGATCGCGAATCTCCGGTAGCTGAAAGTAATTGAGACAAGTGAGCCACTGTTCCCAGGTGACGGGCGTGCCGAGCCCTTCGCGTTCGAACCAGTCTTTGCGATACCAGAGCACGGCGAAGTCAGCTTCTGCAGGGTATGCGACAAGCTCGCCGTGAATCGTGTGGTGAGGCACCATCGGCGACACAAGATCGCTCAATAAACTGCTCGCAACCCCGTGGTCGATGTTGGTCATTGGTTCGAGGTAGCCGCGGTCCGCAAACTCGGCCACCCATACCGAGTCCAGCAGGGAGAGGTCCGCCGCTGCTCCCTGGGCCACGGCGAGCGTCAGGCGCGAGCGCAGCTGGACCGGCGCGGCGACTTGAAATCTTATGCGCACAGGCCGGTTTGGATGCTCTTCATTCCAAGCGGACGCAGCTTGTTGGATCGGCCAGCACCAGTGGTCCTCGGGAACCGTGATGGTGATTTCTTCAATTTTGCGAACGTCGCGGGAGCTTGCGTTGTTCGAAGCGACGAAGGTGCCGCGGCCCGGATACCGGACAAGCATCCCGTTCTCGACCAATTGGCCGAGAGCTTTGCGAATCGGGGTGCGGCTCACTCCGAGGCGGGCACACAGTTCCATCTCGGTAGGCAACCGGTGGCCGATTTTAAGGTCACCGGCAGCGATCTGTTCACGCAAGAGTTGTTCGAGCTGATGCGTGATGGGAATCGGACTGTTCTTGTCGATCTTCATGGCGTCGGCCCGACTCCACCTTATCGCGGTTGCGTCCGGTCGTTCCGGCCAAGATTGTTACATCCATAGTACAAACGCGTAACATTGGCAAGTAGGGAATGCGAGGCAATATGTGGAAAATGGCCTAAGTGGTATTCAAGGTTGTCGCGGCATGCATAATGCTGATTCCGGTATCAATGGCCGCCGTAAAAGACAATGAGTAACAAAGTCTTGACATCGAGGCGAGCCTGAATTACCGTCACGCTCACCGACATCTTGCTGCAGATCGACCAGAAAGGAGGGCGACGCGAGCGGGGTCCGATGAATATTCGGACCGGTTTCCGTGCCTTGAGTTAGGATCGGGCTCTCCCCGGTTCGTCGTTGGAGGAATCTGATGGGCAACGATGCTTTTAAGGACCTCGTAGGCCAAGTACAAAGTAGTAAACTGAGCCGCCGCCAGTTCATGCAGCGAGCTGCGGCGCTCGGTGTATCGGCGACCGCGGTCAGCGGTGTTCTTCGTGCGATGCCGACCCGGGCTCAGGACTCGAAGGAAATCACGTTCTGGACGACCTTCACGAACGTTGACCTTGACCACCTACAAGCCGTCGTTGATCCCTACAACCAGCAGGCGCAGGGCCATCAAATCAAGCTGACCCAGATCCCGCCTGCACAAGTCACCAACACCACGCAGCTGATGACGGCGGTACGTGGTGGTGTCGGTCCTGACGTCTATTTGCTCGACCGCTTCATTGTCGCCCAGCGCGCCGCCGATGGCTTGCTCGAAGATCTCTCCTCGGTCGGGGCTGACGATGTGATCTCGGGGTACATTCCGTTCGCGAAGTCAGAAGCCTCGTATAACGGGAAGGTTTGGGCCCTGCCTTTCGACACAGACGATCGTGCGCTCTTCTACAACAAAGACCTCCTTACCGCGAGCGGCGTCGATCCCGCGGAGTTGGACTCTGCGAAGGGTCCGGTCACGTGGGACAAAGTTGCCGAGCTCGCTGCCAAGGTCGACAAGAAGGATAACAACGGCAATTACTCCCAGATGGGCTTTATACCGTGGCTGAACCAAGGGTGGCACTACACCTACGGCTTCTCCTTCGGTGGCAGCTTCTTCGACCAGGCATCTTGCTCGGTCACACCGGACGATCCGAAGATCGTCGAGGCGTTCACGTGGGTTCAGAACTACTGCAACACCCTGGGCGCGGACGCAGTTCAGGCGTTCGGCGGGCCGTCCATGCAGCCTGGCGCTGATCCAACCCAGGATCCGTTCTACGCGGGCAAACTTGGCATGGTGATCACCGGCGACTGGGTCATCGCGAATATCAAGCAGTACGCGCCGGATATGAAGTACGGCATCACGTACATGCCAGTACCAAAGACCGGCGACAAGCCAGTCACCTGGGCTGGCGGATGGTCAGTCGTGATCCCGAAGGGCGCGAAGAATCCGGAAGAAGCGTGGAGCTTCATGAAGTTCTTCGCCGGCCCCGACGGCCAGAAGGTTTACACCAAGGTCAGCAACCACTTGCCGACCCTAACGGCGCTCGCTTCTGATGCGACGTTGATCAGTTCAGATCACAAGTTCATGGCCGACATGTTGGCGACGGCGAAGAACCGGCCGCCGCTTCCTGTTGGCGCGAAGTATTGGGACGAGTTGAGCGCCGCATGGCAGAAGGACTACCTCAACCAGGGTAAGCCGGCGGATCTGCTCAAAGGCGTCAAAGACGCAGTTAACAAGGACCTCCAAAAGTACTGTCCGATAAGCTAACCGTAGCCTTGGAACCGGGGGTCGGGTTCGACTCGATCCCCGATTCCAACCATTGCTGGTAAGATCTTCAACACTGGACTCGGATCTGCTACAAGGGGCGAGTTCGTGGCAGTCGAAGCAACAACAATTCCGCAAAAACCCAGGTATGCAACAAAAACGATCTTGCGATTAACGCGCAGGGAGTGGCACAGCCTGGGTGTCGGTATAGCCTTCATAAGCCCATGGATCATCGGCTTTGTAGGGCTTCTTGTGTATCCAATTCTTTACACGATTCGCATCAGCTTCACGGAGTATTCCGGCTTTGGAGCTCCAGTGTGGACTGGGCTTGAGAATTATCGCGACTTGATCCATGACGATAGAGTCTGGACTGCCATTTACAACACGTTCTATTACACCGCGCTCGCAGTGCCTCTAGGCGTCGTCGTTGCGATGGTGCTCGCGATGGCAATGAATCAGAAGTTGCCGGAAGTCGGTATCTTCCGAGCGATCTATTATCTCCCGGGAGTGATACCCCTCTTTACTTTAGCGTTCATTTTCCAAATTCTCATGAACCCGACCAAAGGCATCTTTAACCGGGTTTTTATCTGGGTAGGTCTGCCAAATATCAATTGGTTCGGCGATCCACGCTACGCAAAACTCGCGCTTGTAATACTTGCTCAGTATGGAGCCGGGCAGGCGGCCATCGTTTTCCTTGCTGCTCTGAAGGGCATACCAATCTCGCTCTACGAAGCAGCTGCGCTCGATGGCGCCAACGCTTGGAGCCGGTTCAGGAACGTCACGTTGCCCTTGATGACGCCGGTGATTCTCTACGACATCATTCTTGGACTGAGTTTGGGGCTCCAGATCTTTACGCAAGTCTATATTCTCAGCGGTGATCCGCTTGGCGGTCCTGCGGATTCGACATTGGTTTATGTACTTTACCTTTACCAGAACGCGTTCACGTATGGCAAATTGGGCTACGCCGCGGCGATGTCGTGGGTGTTATTTGCCATTACGTTCGTTCTCGCCCTCGTCATCTTCAAGACATCAAAGTGGTGGGTGAACTACGAAGTCATCTGAGAGCTGACGGAGTAAGTAAATGGCGAAAGCAGTTCAAATCGAATCCACGCCGAAATCAACATCGGCGCAAGAGACTCGCCTCAGGGTCTCAAAGTTCGCCCGCGCTCAGGTATTCCCGCGGTTCGTTCTTGTATTCCTCGGTTTCTTCTATTTGTTGCCGTTTTATTGGATGCTGGTAAATGCACTCAAGTCCAACGAGGAATTACGGCAACAGCCACCCACCTGGTATCCGCATCATCTCGAATGGGCGAATTTTCAGCGCGCCATCAACGTGATGGATTTTTGGCATCTCTTGAGGAACACGAGCATCATCACGTTCTTCACGGTTCTCGGCGTGGGACTTACTGTTCCCATGGTCGCGTACGGATTCTCGCGCGTGAGCTGGCCGGGGCGCGACAAAGTTTTTGTCCTCGTTTTAGCCACCGTTTTCATTCCGTTTCCAGCGTTGATCGTCGCCTTGTTTGATATCTTCGCGAAACTGCAATGGATCAACACGTTCAAGCCACTGATCGTCCCTTATTTCTTTTGCTTCCTCCCCGCGCCATTTTGGATTTTCTTGCTCCGGCAGTTTTTCATGCAGATTCCGTTCGAGTTAAGTGATGCCGCGAAGATCGATGGCGCCAGCGAATTGCGGATTTTGTTTCAGGTGATCATGCCGCAATCCTGGCCGGCGTTGGTTTCGGTGAGCATGTTCGCGGCGCTGCACGCATGGAATGATTTTCTTGGACCGTTGCTCTACCTCCATGTGCCCAATAAGTACACGCTCTCGGTCGGGCTCACCTTCTTCAGTTCGCAGTCGTCGCACGACATTCAGTTCAATTTGCTCATGGCGGCGTCGGTGCTGACAGTGCTGCCGGTCATTATCTTGTTCTTCTCCTTCCAACGCGCGTTTGTCGAAGGAGTAACCGTCGGCGCGTTCAAGTAATTCACCGGCAATGCACCGCGCGACCGACCGGCCGCTTTCCAGCCGGTGTGTGGGAGTTTGCGCTCGACCTAGGAGGAATCACCGGATCAGATGCCTGAGCATTGGATGACATCGACTGACGAGCGGCGTTTGTACCGGCTCGAACGAAGGATCGAAGAACTCCGAGCCTGGCGAAATGCGCGGCAATCTCCCATTCTGCAATGGACGTTTACGGCACACGACGGCAAGCCCGTTTCCATGCAACTCGGTGATTTCTGGCCCGTACATGAAGTTCCGGTCACGTTCACGACTGAGGCGAAGATTCCGCCCGCATGGAAAGGGCAGCCCGTCGAGCTCGAACTGTGGGTTGGCGGAGAGGCGTTTGTTCGCCTGTCGACCGGCTATCAAGCTGGCCTGAACCCGATGCACCATCGATTTCCGGTTGTGGACCAGGCCAAGGGAGGGGAAACGATCGGGATCGAGGTCGAGGCGGCGCCGAAAGGCATATTTGGCACGAACATCGCCGAGCCGAGACTCGAACGCGCCCAGTTTGTCATTCCGCAGCGAGAAACCAGAGCCCTTGAGCGCGACCTTACCATGTTGCGAGAAGCGTGCGTGCACCTTGAGGGCCATGAGGCTGTTTCGTTCCTGCTCGACGTGGCCGAGCAGGCGATTGACGAGCTTGCCTGCGCCTGGCCCACGGATACCGAAACGTCCCTTTCTCGATACGTGCTCGGTTACGACAATGGACTCGGGGCAGGTGTTGGGGCGGTGCCGGGGGAGTGGGAGTCGGAGGCTATCGATGCCGAACGATCGACCAATCCGACGTGGAGTCTTCCTCCTGCCCCGAGAGAACTCGAACCCCTTTCTAATGAGGCAATCTCCGCAGTGAATCGAGCGCGAACGACGTTTGCCAACGAACTGGAGCGGCTCAAGGAAACATATCCTCCTGTCGGCAGTCTCGTGCTGACTGGCCACGCCCACATTGATCTTGCCTGGCTATGGCCGATGGCCGAGACGCGGCGAAAGATCCGCCGCACCTTTTCGACGGTCCTCGACTTGATGGACCGATACGACGATTTCATGTTCAACCAATCGTCCGCCCAGGCGTATGTTTGGATCGAGGAGGACGATCCAGGCGTCTTCACCCGGATCAAACAACGGGTTGCCGAAGGCCGCTGGGAACCCAGTGGCGGAATGTGGGTGGAGTCGGATTGCAATGTCACCGGCGGCGAATCATTCGTCCGCCAGCTCGTCTATGGCCAGCGTTATTTCGAGCAATCGTTTGGGCGACGCAATCGTGCGGCATGGCTGCCTGATGTCTTCGGGTTCTCGGGCGGCATCCCACAATTGTTGCGAGGTGCAGGACTCGACGGCTTCTTTACCATCAAACTTAACTGGAATGAAGAGAACAAGTTTCCATACGATCTCTTCACCTGGGAAGGGATCGATGGCAGCCAAGTGACGGCACACCTTTTCCTCAACCCGGGCCACGGATACAACGCTAACATCGTGCCGTTCGACACGTTGGGCACCTGGCGTAATTTCCGCGGTAAGCGCCGCCATCCGGAAAGCTTGCTGGCCTTTGGTTGGGGGGATGGCGCGGGCGGACCGACCGAAAAGATGCTCGAGAACTATGCTCGAATCAAAGACTTTCCCGCGCTGCCGCGGCTCAGAATGGGCAGTATTGAAACGTTTTTCGCCAATCTGCCGCCTGAAGACAAGCTTCCTAAATGGGCGGGCGAACTCTATCTGGAATTGCATAGAGGAACGCTGACGACTCAGGCCAAGACAAAAGCCCTCAATCGTGCCTCAGAGCACCGGTTACTCGAAGCGGAGGCCTTTGGTGCGATCGCTACCCTCGATGGCTTCACATACCCGCACCGGGAGATCGAGCAAGCATGGAAAACGCTGCTGCTCAACCAGTTTCACGACATCCTGCCTGGTTCGTCGATTCACGAGGTATACGAGGACACGCATCGATTGCTTGGTGAAGTCGTCTCGACTGCGACACGTGTCCGAGATGAAGCGCTCGGAAATGCCGATGACATGGCAGGCTGCGTTCGTATCGCAAATGCCTCATTGTCGCCACGGCGCTTGCGGGTTGAGTTGCCCGGGGTAAAAATGGACGCCGGCGTCAAGGCATGCGACGGCTCTAGCCTCACGACGCAGCCCACTGACGGCGGGCTTCTAGTCCTAAGCGCGGTCGATGTGCCCGGATTAGGGTGGACGACGTTGACGATTGTCGAGGCGAAAGACTCGACAGTAGTTGACATAACTGAAAAGGCCACTGCTCAAAAGAAGAGGGGAGGAGCAGTTCTCGAAAACGAACACTTGCGCGTCGAGATTGGCGCGGACGGTACGATCCTTCATGCGACTGACAAGGCCGCCAATCGAGAAGTCCTTGCCGATCGCGGCAATCAACTCTGGGCGTACGTCGACAAACCCTATTCGTGGGATGCCTGGGATGTCGACGAGGCTTACGAACGAGGCGCGCAAGAGATTGGTGGTGTCGAAGCGGTCGAGATTGTCGAGAGCGGGCCGGTTCGAGCCTCGGTCCGTGTGTCCAGAAGGTGGCGCGAATCGACGATTGTCCAAACGTATCGGTTGTGGGCCGGCTCCCAGCGCATGGACATCGAAACCACGATCGATTGGCATCAGCGCCAAGTGATGGTCAAGGCGCTCTTCCCGATGGCCATTCATACGCGTATCGCGACTTACGAAACGATGTACGGGGCCGTTCAGCGGCCGACCCACCGCAACACCTCATGGGATGAGGCCCGGTTCGAGGTCGCCGCGCACCGCTGGGCAGACCTCTCGGAAACGGGCTACGGCGTTTCTTTGCTGAACGACAGTAAATACGGCTACGGGGCGCACGACAACGTCTTGAACATTTCACTTTTACGAAGCCCGCTCTATCCCGATCCGCTCGCCGACGAAGGCGAGCATCATCTCACTTACAGCTTCTTCCCCCATCCTGGCCACTGGACAACGTCGGACGTCGTCAATGAGGCGTTCGCTCTCAACAGTCCGTTGATCGTGACGGCGGGTGGAACAGGGGAACCGGACTTTGGGTTCGTCGAGGCCGACGGGTTGCCAATCGCGGTCGGAAGTCTGAAGCCCGCCGACATAGGCGACGGCGTGATTCTTCGCGTTTACGAGCCGCATGGCGCACGGGGTGAAGTTGATTTGCGCTTTCGCCAGTCAGTGCGGCAAGTTGAACGGGTCAATCTCATGGAAGAGTCGGACGAATCCAAGGAAGCGCCGACGCTCGAAGGCGGCAACACGGTTCGTCTCAAGCTCGGACCATTCGAAGTAGTGACGCTTCGAATCGTTTATTGAGGTCGCGTTTAAATTGCGGAAGTCGTATCTAGAGGATCGAAAGCACGAGGGAGGATTTCGTGGATACGCTTAAAGTTGGCATTCTCGGAGCCGGCGGGATCGCGGTGCAGCACGGGATCGGCTGGAAAGCCAACGCGCCGCGTGGTGAAGTCGTCGCCATCGCCGACGTGACGCCGGAACGAGCAAAGTTTTTTGCCGACGGCTTTACTGGCGGTAAGGCAAAACTCTACGCAGGAATTGACGAGCTGTTGGCGGATCCGGATGTTGAAGCAGTCGATATCTGTCTTCCACATCATTTGCATACCACGGCGATCGTCGCAGCAGCACGCGCTGGAAAGGCAATTCTTTGCGAGAAGCCGCTTTGCACGTCTCAAGAGGACGCCGAGTTCATTGGCCAAACCCTGCAGGAGACTGGCACCACCTTCGTCATGGCGCACAATCAGCTCTTCCAGCCAAGCCTGATCGAGGCTCGCCGGCTCTTGACAGGTGGTCTGCTTGGACGACCGTTCGTTTTTCGCTCAATTGAAGCTTTCCAGCATCGCGGTATGCAGGGCAATCAACTGCCCGCGCACCTCGCAACCGGCGAAAGTCCGTGGGCGTGGCGCGCCGATGTCAGCCGGATGGGAGGCGGCGAAGTTCTCGACACAGGCTGGCATGCGTCTTATCGACTGCTCGCGCTCGCGGATGATCGTCCGGTTGAAGTTTCGGCAATGATCGATCGCTTCTTCGTACCGGGCCTGACCACGGAAGATACCGGTGTGCTGCTCATTCGTTTCGCGTCCGGCGCCATCGGCGAGATCATCACAACTTGGGCGTTCGGCACGATCGGCGCGTGGCACTTCGAAGTGGCGGCCGAGCTCGGAAGCATCGCGGGGGCCGCGGACCGGATCATGCATCAAATGCATGGCTGGCCGAAACCGGCAGTGCGAACAAACGAGCCGATCCACACGTTCACAGCCGAAATTACGCATTTCCTCGATGTCGTCCAGCAAGGACATTCAAGCCGCGCCACGTTTGCCACCGCCGCGCGGGTGCTGCAATTGACAAAGGCTGCTTATCGATCGGCGGCGGAGCATCGTGTCATCGCGCTTCCTGAGAACCCAATCGAGCCAGGCCTTCCCGCCGATGAGTATGCCGAGGCAGCAACATCTGCGGCATAGGCCATTGCGTGAAGGGGATCGAAATCTGACTCTGGAGGCACGATGCAAAAGACACTAGGGCCATCGGCGATCGGAATCAAAGGCGTGTCGTTGCAGGAATCGATCGAGCTTGCCAGCGCGACGGGATTTGATTCCGTACTGATCGATATCAGGGAAGT
Source organism: Thermomicrobiales bacterium (assembly GCA_045804965.1). Classification (GTDB taxonomy): domain Bacteria; phylum Chloroflexota; class Chloroflexia; order Thermomicrobiales; family UBA6265; genus CAVTUU01. The sequence goes on from JBJMMD010000047.1 coordinate 58,500, forward strand.
CGAGAAACTCGCCAACGACATCGGCGTCGACGGCGTAAAAGAACGGTTTGCGAACGCCGGCGTGAAACCCGCGTCGTGGAACTCCGCCGTCGCTTGGACGAAGGACGAGCAGCGAGACGATGATCTCAAATTGTTGCCCAAGCGGGCCGCCATCGCTCGTGACCTCGGAACGACCCGCGCAACAACGGGCGTGATGCCGGGATCGAATGACCGCGACTACGCCGAAAACTACGCCTGGACGGTCGAGCGCTTACGCCCTGTGGCAGAAGTACTCAAGAGCGAAGGCTGTCAATTGGGAATTGAGTTCATCAGCCCGAAGACCCTGCGTGACACATTCAAGTACGAGTTCATCTATACGCTCGGGGGCACAATGGAGCTTGCGGCCTCGATCGGGGCCGGAAATGTTGGACTCCTGCTCGATGCTTGGCACCTCTACGAGTCTGGAGGTGACGTGTCGGCTATGGACCAAATCACTGCGAAGGATGTGATTGCGGTCCACGTCAACGACGCGCCGGCGGGCATACCCCGGGATGAGCAGCAAGATCTTGTTCGCGCGCTGCCGATGGAAACTGGCGTGATCGACATCGTTCCGTTCATGCGCAAGCTGCAAGAACTTGGCTACGACGGGCCGGTCATGGCTGAGCCGTTCAGCAAGCGCCTTGAGGAAATCGCTGCACATGACCCTGTCGCGGCGGCGCGCGAAACGAAACTCTCGCTCGACAAGCTTTGGGCCGCGGCGCTTGGTGATGCCGCGTTCGCTTCATAGGTTTTCCGTCTCGGACTTCTGGTCGACTTCATCGATGACCCAGCAGGAATCCTGGGACGTTGCTGCGGAATGACTTCGTTAAGAATCACTGTCTCTCGCCCGATTTCGTAACTGCCGAGGAAGGGGATTCGCCGAGACTGAAGGTTTGCGGATAAGTGATCTTGTCCGAATTTTGTGACTGTGCTACCTTCCGCGTCCCGTATTGACTGGCGCCGGACCCGTGACTCCCGCCGCAGCGCGCTAGCGTTCGCGCATCGCGTCAACGTTGGAGATTGAGCACATATGCTGTTTGATACAGCATCGTTGGGGGAACTGTGCCGCAAATTGCGTCGGACATCGTTGATGCGTATGTCTTTCGACGATCGAACGGTCGGGTGCAGTTTCTCTTGCTGCAACGGCAAGACGATTTGCCCCTGGGCGGGACATGGCAGAGCATTCACGCCAAAATTGAAGCCAATGAGTCAGCATTGGAAGCGGCGGAACGCGCGGTCCGCGCCAGCACAGGGTTCGAAATCGTAGACGCGTTTTCGGCCGATTACATCAATCAGTTCTATGATCACGAGACCGACACGATCATCCTAGCGCCAGTTTTCGCGTTCACGGTGGCGTCACCGGCACGTCCCGCGCTGAGCCAGGAATATCGAGATTGCATCTGGTGTGGTCGCGAGGAAGCGACGGCTCGCCTGCTTTGGACCGGGCAACGCTGGGCGATTCGGCACATCGATGAAGTCATCGGCATGGGTGGCGAAGAGTCGGAATACTATCGCGTTCGCTGATATTATGTAAAGAGAACATCCGTTCTATCCTCTTCCCTATCCGCGCGCTATAATTCCATATCTTACGCCCGCGCTTCGTCGCGGGTTCCTTCTGGGAGGTTCCATGCCTGATTTCAAGATCGTTTCTGACCTCCGGCCGACCGGCGATCAACCAAAGGCAATCGAGCAACTGATCGGCGGTCTGCAGAAGGGCATGAAGCGGCAGACGCTGCTTGGCGTCACCGGTTCGGGCAAGACGTTCACGATGGCAAATGTGGTCGAAGCGGTCAATCGGCCGACGCTCGTTCTTGCTCATAACAAGACGCTGGCCGCTCAACTCTACTCCGAGTTCAAGGAGTTTTTTCCGCACAACGCGATCGAATACTTCGTTTCCTATTACGACTACTACCAGCCTGAAGCATACGTTCCACGAACGGACACCTTCATCGAGAAAGACGCGGATATCAATGAAGAGATCGACAAGCTGCGGCACGCTGCCACCCGATCGTTACTTACGCGAAAAGACACTTTGATTGTCGCATCGGTCTCCTGCATCTACGGTCTTGGTTCGCCGGAGGAATATGCAAACACAACGGTTCAGGTCCGCAGGGGGGCGCAGGCGAAACGAGATAAAATCGTCCGCCAACTCATCGACATTCAATACGACCGCAACGATATGACCCTGACCCGCGGGACCTTCAGAGTGCGTGGCGATACGCTTGAGATTTTCCCCGCCTACGAAGAAATCGCGGTTCGAATCGAATTCTTCGGTGATGACGTAGAGCGGATTGTGGAAGTCGATCCTTTGACGGGCGAGCTCCTGGTCGAGCGACTCGACGTCCAGATCTACCCAGCCAAACACTTCGTCACAAGCGCCGACAAATTGAAAGTCGCGATAAAGGATATCCAAGTCGAGCTCGAAGACCGATTGAACGAGCTCGAGAGTCAAGGCAAGTTGCTGGAAGCGGCACGATTGCGGCAACGCACAATGTACGACATTGAGATGATGCAAGAGGCCGGCTATTGCGCCGGCATCGAGAACTACTCGATGCACCTTTCCCGGCGGCAACCGGGAGATCAGCCGTCCACGCTGTTGGACTACTTCCCTGACGATTTCTTGATGTTTGTCGATGAGTCGCACATGTCGTTACCGCAAGTGCGCGGGATGTTCGCGGGCGACCGCTCGCGCAAGGACGTTCTCGTCGAGCATGGCTTCCGCTTGCCTTCGGCCCGCGAGAACCGTCCGCTCACCTTCGATGAATTTACGAGGATGCTTGACCAAGCCATTTACGTATCCGCCACACCTGGACCGTACGAGCATGAGCATAGCGAGCAGATTGTCGAGCAGGTTATCCGACCGACCGGCCTCATCGATCCCGCGATCTCCGTCCGGCCGACGAAGGGACAAATCGACGATCTTCTCAATGAAATTCACGTTCGCGTTGCCAAAGGCGAACGAGTGCTCGTGACAACGCTGACGAAGCGGATGGCGGAGGATCTCGCCGACTATCTCAAGGAGATGGGCGTCCGCACGCACTATCTCCACAGTGAGGTCGACACGCTCGAACGGATCGAAATCCTTCGAGACCTTCGTCTCGGTATCTACGACGTAGTCGTCGGCATCAATCTCTTGCGTGAAGGACTCGACCTGCCAGAGGTCTCGCTTGTTGCGATTCTCGATGCCGACAAGGAAGGGTACCTGCGGTCGGAAGGTTCACTGATTCAAACTACGGGCCGCGCTGCCAGGCACGTCGACGGCCTCGTTATCATGTACGCGGATACGATGACCCGTTCAATGAAAGCCGCGATCGACGAGACGTACCGCCGTCGTGCCATCCAGATTGAGTACAACGAGCAACACGGAATCACGCCGCGCGGCATCATCAAGCAAATCAAGGACCTGACCGAACGCGTGAAGGCAGTGGCTGAGGAGCAAATCGAATACCGCGCGTCCGGGAACGGCAAGGCCGGCATTATCGGCGAACTTCCGCGAGATGAGTTAACTCGGATGATCAAGGACCTGGAATCGCAAATGAAAACGGCCGCGCGGGATCTCGAATTTGAGAAGGCGGCGCTGCTCAGAGATCAGATTGTTGAACTTCGACGGATCATCGAAGTCGATCCAGTTGCTCGTTGATTCGGCGCCTGAGGGTGGGTTTAGTAGGGGGAATCGGCACGTTGACGTGGTTCAGATTATTTGGCCGGCGTTCGGCGGTTCGCGGGATGAGCGCGGCTGTTTCGCTCATATTGATCCTCTTTGTCTTGATTCAAACCGGTTCGCCTGTTCTGGGCACGACAGTGCCAGTGAGCCCAACTGCCGAATCAAAAAGTGGTGAAGCTCCAGACGCATCAGGAGAAGTCGCGGAGCAGCTGCCACCTCCCGATCTGCCGACCACAAGCAAACAAGGCTACACGTTCGACTTGCAAGCATCGCTCAAGGCCGACTTGAAAAAGGTCGCCACCGATGCTCCGGTCTATGCACTTGACCGAGGCGCGATGACGAAAGCTCAGGCTCAAAAGCTCGCCGACAAACTGAAGATTGGCGCAAAAGTGAAGGCGCGCGGCACAGATGGCTTCACCGCTTCGGGCGAAGGCGAGCTTTTCATTACGCCCGATTTGATCCAGTACCAATCCGCCTCCGGACCGAAGGACGGAAAATTACCGTCCGACGAGGAAGCGGTGACTGCTGCTCGAAAATGGCTGCGCGGAAGCGGCTTAACACCTGCCGATCTCGGCGAAGGCCACGTCGCGAGTCGAGTCGAACCATCCCATGTGGTCGTCGTGGTCTTTGCACCGATCGAGCCGGACGGCCTTCTGGCTGCATACCCGAGCATCACCGTTTCGCTCGGGCCAAAAGGCGAAGTGCTCGAGGCGGCGAAGCGGTGGGCGGACATTCAGCCTGCCGACACTTACCAGCTTCGGTCCGCCGAGGATGCGTGGAAGGACGTTCAAGTCGGCGAAGTGTACATCGAAGCCAATTTAACAGAAGCTGATTTTCCCGCCGGGGCAGACGTTTCCGGCAGCGTAACGTATAACGACATCAGCATCGGCTACACAACGGCTGGACCTCCGGGCGGAACGCAATATCTCGAGCCAGTCTTTGTCTTTAAAGGCAGACTGCGAATCGAAGGAAAAAAGGGAACCTACGCGATCAAGGCGTACCTCCCAGCGTTAGCCAACAGCGGCGCGCCCGTCGGCTAGTTTTCGATCGGGTGATGAATTTGCGATGACTGAGCGGCGGATCTTGGTGCTCAACGGTCCGAATTTAAATCTGCTCGGCTCGCGGGAGCCGCATCTCTATGGCGCGGCTACCTTGCCGGAGATCGAGCAGCGATTGACAGCGCGCGCCGTAGCATCGAATCCGCCGGTCGAGATCGAGTCATACCAGTCGAACCACGAAGGTGCGCTCGTCGACAAGATTCAAGAATCGGGCCAGAACGCGTTCGGGATCATCATCAATCCCGGAGCGCTGACCCACTACAGCATTGCGCTCCGCGACGCGTTGTCGGCGTTCGGCAAACCGGTCGTTGAAGTCCATCTCACCAATATTCATGCGCGCGAAGAGTTTCGCCGCCATTCAGTCATCGCTCCAGTTGCGGCCGGCCAAATCGCTGGCCTCGGGGCGATCGGGTATGAGCTGGCGTACGAATATCTCCTGCAACAAATGGCTGACACCCAGGAGTCGAGATGTTGAACGAGCGCCTTGAGGCTTTGCGGGCGGGATTGACGGATCGCTCTGTAAATGCGGTTTTGGTTACGCATCCAAACAATCGGTTTTATCTCAGTGGGTACACGGGCGAAGATGATCCGCCGAACGAATCCGCTGGTGTTCTGCTCATTACGCAGGATCGGGCGTTCATTTTTGCCCCGCCAAACAACGTTGAGTGGGCAGCTTCGGAAGCGCAGGACTTCGAGGCAATGGCGTGGCGACGACCGTGGGAAGGTTCAATCGCCGAGCGCGCGCAGGAACTCGGGATCGAGCGATTGGGAATTGAGAAGGAGGCTCTCCCACTTGCTTCTTTCGAGACGCTCAGCCAGAAATTGAACGGTTCGCTCGAATTCGTCGCTGTCGACGAAACCGTATCCGATCTCCGGGCCATCAAAACTCCTGATGAGGTTCAGTCTCTCCAGCGAGCGTTAAAACTGACTGACGATGTGTTCGTAGCCTGCACGGGCAATCTCGCTCCCGGCATCACAGAACGTGAACTGGCCCGGAACATCGAACGCACGATGCGCGAAATGGGCGCCGATAATCTCGCCTTCCACACGATCGTCGCCTCCGGTCCCCATGCGGCACGGCCACATCACCAGGTGACGGATCGGGCCCTTTCTTTAGGCGAGCCAATTGTGATCGACATGGGGGCGAGGGTCGACGGTTACAACGGCGATCTAACCCGTACAATCTGGCTCGGCGAGCCGAACTCCAGATTGAAGGACGTTTACAATATGGTCTTGGACGCGCAGCAGGCAGCGCTCGACGGCATCAGGGCAGGGATGAGTGGCAAGGACGCCGATCGGCTGGCTCGAGCCGTTGTTGAGGATGCCGGTTATGGCGATTATTTCAGTCACGGGCTCGGACACGGACTCGGTCTGCGCGTGCATGAAGCGCCAAGCGCATCGGCATCCGCAACGGCTCTCCTTCGTGCCGGAGAGGTGTTGACGGTCGAGCCCGGCATCTACATTCAAGGCTGGGGCGGCGTCAGACTTGAGGATGTCGTGCTCATCGAGGAACACGGCGCGCGGAACATGACGACCGCGCCAAAGCATGTGCGATTCTAGAATCGTTTGAGGAGAGGTAGCTAGTGATCGATACTGGGGATCTTCGAAAAGGGTTGACGCTCGACTATGACGGTCGCCTGGTCAAAGTCGTCGACTTCGCGCACAACAAGCAAGGTCGCGGTTCAGCGCAGGTGCGCTTGACACTCAGGGATCTCCGAACAGGGGGAATCACTCAGCACTCCGTGCAAGCCGGCGCAAGGTTCGCGCCGGTTCGTCTCGAGCGTCAGCATGTACAGTTTCTCTACAATGAGAACGGCCATTATCACTTCATGGATACCGACACGTTTGATCAACTTGTTCTCGATGAATCTTCAGTGGGCGGTGTGAAGGATTTCATGAAAGAGAACGACTCCGTCGATTTGCTCACCTACAATGGCGAACCGATCGACATCGAACTGCCAACCGCGGTTCTCTTGCAAGTTGAGCAGACAGACCCGGGCTTTAAAGGCGACACGGCGACGGGCGGAACCAAACCGGCGAGACTAGAGACTGGCCTCGTCGTCAGTGTTCCACTCTTCATCAATATTGGCGACACGCTGAAAGTCGATACGAGGACTGGCGCGTATCTGGAGCGAGTGAGTTAAATGGTAAGCGACAATCCGCTCACCTCCGCCGACATTGCGTCGTTCGACGATCTGACCGAAACGGTCAGATCATTGGCTGAGTTGATGACTGAACACGGTCTGTCGAAGCTTGATTTGAAGCTCGGCGGCGTGATGATTCGTATGCGCTCGGGCACCGAAACCGACGGTCGTCCGACAGCGACGGTGGCCGCCGCCCAATCAGTTCCAGCGACAGAAGCGCCGATGGAGCTTGAGGAAGGATACGTCGTCACTGCACCAATGATTGGTACCTATTATTCGGCCTCGGCACCCGGCGAGGCGCCGTTCGTGCAGGTCGGGGATCGCGTCGAGGTTGGACAAGTGATCGGCATCATCGAAGCGATGAAAATCATGAACGAAATTTCTGCAGATCGCTCGGGGACCGTCAAGGAAATTATGGTCACCAACGCCCAGGCCGTGGAATACGGTTCCCCGCTGATGCGTCTCGTCCAAGCGTAGGCCGCGTACCATTGAACGTGCGCGTGGTCCAGGTTGGACTTCTCACAACCTACATTCGCGAGCTTCTTGAGACCGACGACCTGTTGTCCGATCTTTGGGTTGAGGGAGAGGTTTCCGATGCCTTTCCTGCTCGTTCCGGCCATATCTATTTCACCTTAAAAGACTCAGACGCCGTTGTGAAGTGCGTGCTATTCAAAGGTCAAGCCGCACGACAGCTACACCTGCCTCGCCCAGGCGATCAAATCGCCGCGCATGGGTATATATCCGTCTACGATCGCGACGGCAGATATCAGCTTTACACCGATATTGTCCAGCCTGCCGGCATCGGCGCCCTCGCGCTCGAATTCGCGCTGCTTCGCCAGCGACTAGAGGCCGAAGGCCTGTTCGAAGCTTCGCGCAAACGCGAGATTCCCGTGCCGGCGGGGTATATCGGCGTAGTAACATCACCCGATGGAGCCGTATGGCAGGATATTCGGCACGTCGTGGGTCGTCGGTATCCGTTGACCCAGTTAATCCTGTCGCCATGCGCCGTCCAAGGGGATCGCTCCCCCGAATCGATTGTTGCAGCCCTTGAAGCGTTGCAAGCCGATGGCCGCGTTGAAGTTATTATCGTTGCGCGGGGGGGAGGGTCAGCTGAGGACTTGGCGAGTTTCAATGATGAGCGTGTCGTTCGCGCGATCTTTGCCTGTCGTGTTCCAGTTGTCACTGGCGTTGGCCATGAAAGTGATTGGACGCTTTCTGACGAGGTCGCCGACCTTCGCGCCCCGACTCCTTCGGTGGCGGCCGAGATGTGCACGCCGTCGATGATCGACATTGCCGCCCGCTTGGAGGCATATGTCGATCGGCTCACGGTAACGGCGAACGAAATGATTGCGTTGCGCTCACTTTCTCTAGTTCATCGGGTTGGCGAGTTGAAACGCGACGCTCCGTTGAACGCGATTGCAACGTTTCGGCAAGTTACCTCCGCACGCCGGCTCGCGCTCTCGCAGGTACGCCAACAGATGTTCGCGAATTCCGCGTCGAGCATTGCACTTCATGCGAGTCGACTCGGACAGCGGAAGAGCGCGATCCTTGCTGGGCACCAGTCGGCAGTACGCGTCCGGGAAGCAGAGCTGATTGCGCTCGATCCAAACGCCGTACTTGCCCGAGGCTACAGTATCGTTAGCCGAAATGGGGACGGGTGGCCAATCAACACGGTCACCGAGCTCGCACCTGGTGATCGACTACAGACGACGCTACAAAATGGCAGAATTGGCTCGACCGTCACTTGGGTGCAGTGAGATGACCATCGGAGGCGCGACCAATTTGACCACGCTGGGAGAGGACGAGCGCAATGTGCGCTGGAGCGCTGCGCTTGAGCAAGGCACCTTCGAGGAAGTCTTTGACGCGCTCGGCGAAGCTGTTGAGTGCTTAGAATCAGGCAACTTGCCACTTGGAGATGCCATCCACTGCTATGAGTTGGGAGCGCGGCTCGCGGACAAGTGCAGTAGCATCCTCTCCGAAGCGGAATTGCGCGTTTCGCGCCTCGACGCGGAACTCCTCCGAACCGCAATCGCTCCGCCTTCGACAGAAGACGATTGGAATTGAACAACTCGCTCGCGGAACCGTCCGATGAAGAGGAACGACGTGACGGCACGACGCTGCTTGGCGCCGGCAAATTACCACCCCGATTGCTCAGGCGATTAATCGATCGTTATGTCGCCCTGGACGCTTCGGTCCTTGTCGGTCCCGGTGTCGGCCGTGACGCCGCGGCAATTGCACTCGACGAAACGACGCTCGTCGTTAAAGCAGATCCAATCACCTTCGCGACTGAACGAGCGCCTTTCTATCTGGTGAACGTGAACGCGAATGATCTCGCCTGCCTCGGCGCGATGCCGCGATGGTTGACCGTTACCGCCCTTTTGCCAACCGGGAAAATTTCCGAGGAGTCCGTCGAAATGCAATTCCGCGAACTCGCGGAGGCATGCGATCAGTTTGGGGTCTCGCTGATTGGTGGTCACACAGAAGTGACCGGAGCGGTCAATCAACCGATTCTCGTTGGCCAGATGCTCGGTACGGTTGACCGAGATCGATTGTTAAAACCCGGTGGTTCTCGACCGGGCGATAAATTGCTCCTGACGAAAGCGCTCGCCATCGAGGGAACCGCGCTCTTGTCGCGCGAGTTAGCCGATGTACTGACGATCGCTCTCGGACCCGAACTCGTCGCGAAGGCGAAGAATCTCTTGAGAGATCCCGGAATATCGGTCCTTCGCGATGCCCAGTTGATGCTCTCGGTCGAAGGCGTGACGGCCCTCCACGATCCCACCGAAGGCGGGCTGGCGGTGGGAGTCAAGGAGCTCGTGGCGGCTTCGGGGTGCGGCGCTCAGATCTCCTTCGATCGCGTGCCGGTGCTGCCGGAAACGACGGCGATCGCGGCTTATCTTGGCATCGATCCAGCGGGGATGCTTGCCTCCGGAAGTCTGCTCGCTTCTGTAAGTCGGGAAGCGGCGCCCGCGGTCATCGACGCCTGCCAAGACGCAGGAATTGCGGTCACCCCGATTGGCATCGTCTGCGAACAGACAGACGGTTTGACATGGTTCCGGGACGGCAAGGAAGGGCCAATTCAAACCTTTGAAACGGATGAGGTGGCGAGGGCGCTACTAAGTCGGTCGTCGTAGCAATTCACGGATTTCCATGCTCAATAGGATGCGAAAGGAACGTTAGGTGCACGGACTCGTCGTTGCGAGCGCAAACGGCCGAGTAGGCATTGAAGAAGCGATTCGCGTTCTTCGCAGCGGTGGGAGTGCAGTCGACGCCGTAGAGGCGGGAATCACGCTCGTTGAGGCGAATCCCGACGATCACTCGGTGGGGTATTCCGGATTGCCCAACCTCGTCGGTGAAGTTGAGCTGGATGCCAGCATCATGGACGGGCGCGGTTTGCGCGCAGGCTCGGTCGGTGCACTTCATGGCTATCAAGACGCGATTGCGCTCGCGCGAAGCGTCATGGAAAAGTTGCCCCACGTGCTCGTCGTCGGTGCTGGCGCCGAGCGATTTGCACGCGATTCGGGGCTCTCAGCAGTTGATTTGCTCACGTCTAAAGCGGAAGAGGTCTGGCGTTCGAGATTCAACGGCAACGATCCGGCGATCGGAAGCGCACATGAGACGTACTACGCGAAGATTCACGAACTCGTGCACGTAATCACGGCCGATCCCGAACAGCCCGAAGACCATCACGGCACGGTCAATTTCATCGCACGAGATCACGATGGCAACATCGCCTGCGGAGTCAGTACATCGGGCTGGGCTTGGAAATATCCTGGCCGTCTCGGCGATTCGCCGATCATCGGCGCGGGAAACTACGCCGACAACCGCTGGGGCGCCGCCGCATGCACGGGTAGGGGCGAGATGGCGCAGCGCTGCTGCACAGCTCACAGCATTGTGACCTTCATGCGTTTCGGAATGGAGCTAGCGCAGGCATTGAAAACGGCGATGATCGATTTACGCTCGCTCGACGACCCATACTCTAGCGACATGAACATCGTTGCGATCGACCGCGAAGGCAATCACTGCGGCGCTTCAACCTCACTGGATAAGACCTATATTTTCATGACTGAAACTATGTCGACCTACGAGGAGGATGTACGCATTCACGTTCCCCGCGAAGACTAGCCCTTTTCTCGAAAGGAAGCGCCTTGGCCGCACGGCCAGGGCGCCCTCATCTTGGCGCTCGTTGAAGGTGAACTACACGTCCCTATTGAGGGTCAGCAGGAACTCGTCGTTGGTCTGCGTCTTGGAGAGGCGGCTCAATAGGAGTTCGGTTCCTTCGGTACCGCCGAGCATCGAGACCATGCGCCGCATCGTCCAAACCTGGCGGAGCGTGTTTTCGTCGAGCAGAAGTTCTTCCCGACGAGTGCCCGATCGCTGAATGTCGATCGAGGGGTAAATTCTGCGCTCGGCCAACTTGCGATCGAGGTGCAGTTCCATGTTGCCCGTGCCCTTGAACTCCTCGTAAATCACGTCGTCCATGCGGCTGCCGGTATCGACGAGACAAGTTGCGACGATTGTCAGGCTGCCTCCACCTTCGATGTTACGCGCGGCGCCGAAGAACCGCTTCGGCGGATAGAGAGCCACAGGATCGATACCGCCCGAGAGCGTGCGACCACTGGGTGGGACTGCAAGGTTGTACGCACGAGCAAGCCGCGTAATCGAGTCAAGCAGAATCGTGACGTCGCGGCCACCTTCGACGAGTCGTTTTGCCCGTTCCAGAGCCATTTCCGCAACTTTGGTGTGGTCCTCGACTGGCTCGTCGAAGGTCGAGGAGATGACCTCGCCTTCAACCGACCGCCGCATGTCCGTGACCTCTTCCGGGCGCTCGCCGATTAGGCAAACCATCAAATGCATATCGGGACAGTTGCTCGTAATTCCGTTGGCGATCGACTTGAGCAGAATGGTCTTGCCGGCCTTTGGCGGAGACACGATCAGACCGCGCTGCCCGCGGCCAATTGGCGCGACCAGGTTGAGAAGTCGAGTGGATAGGATGTTCGGTAAGGTTTCGAGATTGATCAGTTCGAGCGGGAAGATTGGCGTCAGTGTGTCAAACGACGGTCTGCGTCGCGCAGTTTCAGGATCGACGCCGTTGACCGCCTCGACCCGAAGCAAGCTGAAGAACTTTTCGTTGTCTTTTGGCGGCCGGACCTGACCGGAAATGCGATCGCCCGTACGGAGCCCAAACCGTCGAATTTGCGATTGCGAGACGTAAATATCGTCTGGTCCGTGTAGGAAACGAGGACCGCGCAGGAATCCGAATCCGTCCTCAATTATTTCGAGGACACCATCGCCAAAAACATTGCCTTCTTGCTCGGTCTGAACTTGAAGAAGCTTGCTGATCAAGTCAGTCCGCTTCATGCGGCTGTGGCCCTGAATTTCCATCGATCGGGCGAGCTCATACAGTTCCTCGATCGATTTGTTTTCGAGCTCGGCGACGTTCAAATGTGGTTGATTCCCATTTCGAGATGGTGCTGGAACGGGAGCCGATGGCTGAGGCCTGACGGCTTGGTGTGCCCGCTGATCGTGGCGATCCCGACCATTATGTCCACCGTAATCGCTTTCCCCGCGCGCTCTGCCCGGCCGATTGTCTCGCCCGGGTCGATCACGCCGGTGCCGGTCGCCGCCGGGGCGCGGCTGCGGGGGCACGGCGAGCCTAGGCTCGTCCACCTGGTCAACTGCTCCATCTGCCGGCCCGGGAGCAACTTCGGCGGTGGCAGAAGCAGGTGAAGGTTCGAGCGAGGCTGGAGTCGACTCGCTCGGTGCGGGCGGGAGCGCTTCGGTAATAGGTTCGGCAACGGCGACCGCCTGTTCCGGTTTCGGGGCGCGCCGGTTTCGCGATGTTCGGGTCCTTGACGCCGGTTTTTCCGTAGCTTCCGGCGTTACGACGACCTCTTCTTCGGCTGACAAATTAGATACCTCCAGAAATGGTGAGCATGTTCAGCTCGGCTTTGGCTTGCTGCAATCTGGCCAATCGGTGTCGCCTGCTGCTCCGTAAGGCAATTTCATGGGTTAGTCAGTGAATTGCATCATTTGGCTCAACGCCCTAGTTGATTGAGGGCGGGTCACGCTTCACGCGCGGAGCGCGCGGCGTTAGAGTGAATGGGGCGCATGATTAGCGGCCGGATTGCGCCAGAAGGACGAACTGGAAAAGCTGCGTGTGTGCAGGGGTTGCTCGCGCTCACCTGTGCGCGTACGCATGATAACATCGTGCGATTCTCTCGTCAATCAAGTCTGCGGTCATTTAATCAAAGGGAAACGAAGCATACTGACGCAATTTGCTCAGACTGTGGGTGGCACTGATCCGGCGCACGGTGCCCGACCGCGAACGCATAACGAGCGACTCGGTCGTAGCTCCGCCGCCGAAGTAATGCACTCCCCGCAAGAGTTCGCCGTCGGTGATACCGGTTGCAGAGAAGAAAACGTTATTACCCTTAACCAGATCGTGACAATCAAGCACTCGCTCAAGGTCGATCTTTTGTTCGGCTGCGATTCGCAGCTCATCCTCATTTCGAGGCCAGAGCTTGCATTGAATATCACCGCCGATGCATTTCAGCGCGCAAGCGGCGATCACCGCTTCCGGCGCCCCGCCGATGCCCATCAAAACATCAATACCGGTTCCCGGCATCGCCGCCATAACTGCGCCGGCCACGTCGCCGTCGGTGATCATCTTGATCCGCGCGCCTGTTCCTCGGACTTCTTTGATCAGTTTCTCGTGCCTAGGACGATCGAGAATAACGACAGTGAGGTCCTGCACATCTCGTTGTTTCGCCTTCGCAACGCGCTTGAGATTGCTTCCTACAGTGTCGTTGATCTCGATCGCGCCTGCGGCCTCTGGTCCGACGGCGATCTTTTCCATATACATGATCTCGGGCGAAGAAAAAAGGGCGCCCCTTTCTGCCATAGCAACAACTGAAATGGCATTCGGCATCCCCAGTGCGAGAAGTCGCGTGCCGTCAATCGGATCGACCGCGATATCGACTTTCGGTTCGTCCGCACATCCGACTTGTTCTCCGACGTAGAGCATCGGCGCTTCGTCCTTCGCGCCCTCACCGATCACGACCGCGCCGTCCATGGCGATGCTGCCCAAAACGAGACGCATGGCGTCAACCGCGGCCTGGTCCGCAGTTTCCTTTTCGCCACGGCCCATCCATCGCGCGGCGAGCATTGCCGCCGCTTCAGTCACGCGGGCGAGCTCGAGCGCCAGGTTTCGGTCGATCGCTTCGGTCACGGCGTTGCTCCTTTCAACAAGTGGACGTGGGCGAGGACGACGTCAATGCATCGCCTCGTGAAGCCAACTGAGCGACTCGTTCGGAAGATCATCGACGCTTCCGACGGAGACCGTGCACGCAGGCAACGATTGGACAAACGAAGCGCCGTATCGCTTGGAGACGATTCGGCGGTCTAAGACCACGCAGATTCCGCGGTCTTTGCTGCTGCGAATCAATCGCCCAAATCCTTGTTTGAACTTCAGCACGGCTTGCGGAACCGCGTATTGCAAGAACGGCTCTTCGAAAAGCTCGCTTCGGGCTGCGAAAACCGGGTCGCTGGGCACGGAAAATGGCAACTTCGTGATCACGATCGCGCTGAGCGCAGGTCCAACGACGTCGACACCTTCCCAAAATGTGGCTGTCCCAAAGACGACAACGTTTGGATCGGCCTTCAAGCGATCGATCAGTTGGCGGGCACTGCCGTCGATTCGCTGCGCGAGCACGAGCACGCCCCGCTCTCCAAGCTGTCCGCGCGTTGCCCGGTATGCCGATTGCAGCGCCACATGCGACGTGAAAAGCACTAGCGTGCGGCCGCCCATTGCCGTGCAGAACTCGATCAGCGCTTCATGTAGTCGTTGTTGATACCCAGAGGCCGAGGGTTCCGGCATATCATTCGCAAGGTAAAGCAACGTCGAGCGCTGGTAATCGAACGGTGACGAGACTGCCAGCTCTCGTGTCGGATGAATGCCGAGGCGTTCTCGCAAGTAGTCGAAGGACCCGTCCGTCGTCAATGTCGCGGAGGTCAGAACAGCGGTCTCCAGCGGTTCGAAGAGCGATTGCTGCAACATCTCGCCCACGTGAAGCGGGGCCGCATTGATCGATATACGACCAAGCATTGGACTCTTGGAAATCCAGTAGACCGCGGCGTCTGACGGGGCGTTTAGGCTCTCGTGGAGTTTCGCCCGCAGATCACCGCTCGATCGCAAGAGCGCACTGAGCTCGATCGCGATGTCTTCGCCTTCGTCCTCAGCCAACTCCTCGCCTGTCTTCGGCGGTTTCGTCCGCTCGACGTTTTCCAGGTAGTAACGGACGTTATCTTCGACCGCTCTCAGTTGCTGGTCGACTCGCTCCCAGCCGATTTCGACCGACATCCAATCGCCTGATCTGCGGGTACTGGGTGTGATTCGCATCGAGCGTTCGTATCCGCTACGGTCGTTGCTCATTGATTCGATCAGTTCCCCAAGGCGAACAAACAGGTCCGCCGCGTCGAGCTTGGCCGAGGATTGGTGATTGGCCGCTCCTTGGAGCTTGCTTATCGCTTCCGCGGCGCGGATCTTACTTGCCTCGTCGTTTGTCGATCGGGATAAAAATCCGGTTGCCGCGGCCAGAACTCCGCTGATGCTGGTCCCGTCGTGCCGAAGGACGCCGTCCAGGTAGTCATTGATGAGCATCTCATTGACGGTGAACCCAAATTGGGCGGTCGCTTGATCTTCTAAATGGTGCGCTTCGTCGACGACGAGATGGTGGTAATCGGGAAGCACGCGGCTCCCTTCTTCCGAGTCCGAGAGCAACAGCGCATGGTTGACGATGACGATGTGCGCGTTCTCAGCCTGGCGTCTGGCCCGGAAGAGAAAGCATTGATTGCGCTGCTGATAGACACATTTTGCCGCGGAGCACGCCTCGCCATCCGCCGATATCCCGCGGAAGAGGTTTTCTTCCTCAGGAGTCATTCGCAATTCAGCGCGATCGCCCGTCTCGGTTTGCGTCAGCCAGAGCGTCGCCCGAGAACGCAGCTTCGCATCGTCTTGGCCGGCGATTGGCTGGCGATGGTGGGCGAACCAGCGTCTCAAGCAGAGATAGTTTGCCCGACCTTTGAGCACGGACGTCCGGACCGGACCGTCGCCATTGGCGCCATCAAGGACTTCTTGGAGATCAGGAATGTCCTTCTTCTGTAATTGGTCCTGGAGCGCCAGCGTATTCGTCGAAACGACGACGCGTTCGCCACGCTCAACCGAATGCATCATCGCCGGCAAAAGATACGCGACGCTTTTGCCAGTGCCGGTACCGGCCTCGACGAGGAGTGTTCCACCTTCGTTCATGACGTTGGCGACAGCGTTCGCCATCTGTTGCTGCGGGGCGCGAAACTCATAGCCGGGCACGACGTGACTGAGCGGGCCGGACTCACGTAGGGTCTCGGCAATCACTGCTTTCGCTACACGGCCATCGGACCCGGTCGAACGCAATGGTTCGGGCTTTTCGCGGCTGGAGAGAAAGCTCAGTTCGTGCGCCGCGCGGAAATCGACGTCATGTTTTCGCTCAAACAGTGGGCCGGGATCAATGCGAGCCGCCTGCTCGAAGAATTCTGCGAAGGGCAGACCGGCTGCTCGGCTGAGGCCGGCGATTTGCTCGAGCGTGCCACGGTCGAACTGATCGATGCGTTCGAGGAGACCCCGGAAAACGGCAACCGTGAGTTCAGCATCGCGAGCAGCGCGGTGGTCTACGGCGACATCGATCCTAAGTTCTTGTGCGATTGCGTGTAACGAGTAGTTTGGTAGGTCTGGCAAGAGAAACGTTGCCAATTCGAAGGTGTCGATCAACGGGCTGGAGATCCTCACTCCAGCGGCGTCTAGCATCGCCAAGTCCATCTCGATCGACTGACCGACGATTGCACGACCGGCAACTAGTCGGCGAATCCTCGATGCCGCCTCGTCCATTGTCGGCGCGCCCTTGACTTCGGCAGGAGTGATGCCGGTCAAGCGTTGAATGTCGAGCGGCAGCGCCGCGCGAGGCCGTATCAGCGTCTCGAAGCGTTCGATTTCGCTTGTACGCGTGAAAACGATGACGGCAATTTCGATGATTTCATGTCGCGCCGGATCCATGCCGGTCGCTTCGAGGTCGAGAGCGGCAAATTGTTCAATCACGTAATGTCTATGTCCGTAATTCTAGGCCGAACGGCTGTTAATGCTATTCAGAACTCAAATAGTCCCCGTAGCTACCCCTTCGGCAATTCCTACCGCAAGAGCCGCGAGCTGAAGAAGTCCCGAACCCACAGGATTGGTATCAATATACTCGTCTGTGCGATGGACATTCCCGCCGGTAGTGAGCCCAATACAGATCGCCGGGATTCCACGGCTGATCGGGATATTGGCATCAGTGCTCGATGCGTCACTGGTCGCAGTCACTCCAAGCTCACGAAGTACATCCATCGCCAATCTGACTATTGGGCTGTCAGCGTCGATCCTTCCGGCCGGGCGCTCACCAAGCTTTTCGACGTGCACTTCGACTCCGGACCGGGATGTAGTCAAGATGCGATCTATGCGTTCGCTCAATCGCCGGAGCGACGTATCACTTGGAGAACGCATATCCAACACAAAGGTGCACGTTGGTGGAATCGTATTGACCGAAATACCACCCTCGATCGTGCCGACACTGAGCGTGGTTTTAGGCGAGTTCGAAACCGGGATGCGCGAGAGGTCATGAATTATCGCGGCCGCGATGTGGATCGCGTTGGGCCGGCCAAAGTCGCCCCAACTGTGCCCTCCTGGGCCAACAACCGTTACCCGAAGACGCCTGCTGCCAACTGCAACGTGGGTGACTCGGCCAAGATTGTGACCTTCGACCGCGATCGCCGCCGAAATCTCCAGATGAGCTTCCATGACTGAGCGCATGCCGCGCAAATTCCCGAGTCCCTCTTCTCCGACATTGCCAGTCAACAAGAGGTCGACCGCCGGCACGATGCCAGCATCGCGAAGGATTGCGGGAAGCGCCAACACGGCCGCGGCGCCAAGACTGTTGTCGCCTATGCCCGGACCATGTATCCGGCCATTGGAGCGAATAATGCTCAGGTCGGTTTGGGCAGGGAATACGGTGTCGAGGTGACCCGCGATGAGAACCGAGTTCCCGCGACTGCGGCCGGGAACGCGGGCAACGACATCGCCAAGTTCGTCAATCGCGACGTCCGTGATGCCTTCCTGACGGACCAAATCTGCAAAGGCGAGTGCGCGGTTCATTTCCGCGTCGGTCGGTGCCGGAATACTCGCGATCGTCGCGGCAAGTTCGAGAACTCGCGCCGACGCGTTGAGCGCGGCGTCCCGCACGGCTGCAATCACCTCGCGGGATGCGGCCGTATTCACCGCGTTCGTTGCCATGGATTCCTCAGAAGGGTCAGACAGGGGCGACGCCACGATGGCGCACGCTGACGAGCCCCGAGACGCTCGAAGTATACCACCGGCCCGCGGCTTTTCCGCGACGTTTGATCTGGCTAAGTTCACCTTGACATCAGGTGATCGCGGCGATAGGTTTGCGCTGGCCCCGCTCTTCGTGGCCGCGATCTAGGTGTCTCGGCAATCGCGCTTCGATCCTGGGAAAGGAACCGGTTACCACGATGGCGTATCACCGCTTCGACGCGATCATCGTTGGCGCCGGCGGAGCCGGACTCATGGCCGCAATCCAACTCGCTGGCAAGGCTAATGTCGCCGTCGTCAGTAAGCTCTATCCCCCACGATCCCATACCGGCGCGGCCCAAGGCGGCATCAGCGCCGCGCTCGGTAACGTCGAGGAAGATCACTGGGAATGGCACATGTTCGACACCGTCAAGGGTGGTGACTACCTTGTCGATCAGGACGCCGCAGAAGTGCTTGCCCGCGAAGCGGTGGACGCGGTGCTTGAGTTGGAGCACATGGGCCTGCCCTTCAATCGCACTCCTGACGGTCTGATAGATCAACGGCGCTTCGGCGGTCACACCAGGAACTTTGGCGAAGCTCCGGTTCGACGCGCCTGCTACGCCGCGGACCGCACCGGTCACATGATTATCCAAACTCTGTACCAACAAGGAATCAAACACAAGCTGAACTTCTTCGACGAGCATCACTTATTCGACTTGATCTTCTCCGAAGACGGTGTTTGCTGCGGCTGTGTCGTCATGGATATTGAGTCCGGCGAGATCCACACGCTCCATGCAAAAGCGGTCTTAATCGCGACTGGCGGGTACGGGCGCGTGTTCAAGATCACCTCAAACGCCCTTGCCGGAACTGGTGACGGAATTGCGATCCCCTTCCGCCGCGGTGTGCCGCTGATGGACATGGAGTTTTATCAGTTTCACCCAACCGGCCTCTACAAGCTCGGCATTTTGCTTTCGGAGGCCGCGCGCGGAGAAGGCGGCATCCTCCGCAATAGTGAAGGCGAAGCTTTCTGCGCCCGGTATGCGCCGACGCTCAAGGATCTGGCGCCCAGAGACATGGTCTCTCGGTTCATCTATCAGGAAGTCAAGGAAGGTCGAGGTATCGACGGCAAGGACTATGTCTACCTTGATCTCACCCATCTTCCTCCCGAAGTCATTGATCAGAAGCTGCCGGATGTCACCGACTTTGCCCGGACGTATCTCGGAGTGGAACCGAAGACGCAGCTGGTGCCGATCCAACCCACTGCTCATTACGCGATGGGTGGATTGCCAACCGATATCAACGGCCGTGTCATCCGTGATGAAATGGCGACGGTTATTCCGGGACTCTATTCGGCCGGTGAGGCGGCCTGCGTTTCGGTCCACGGTGCGAACCGACTCGGCACAAATTCACTCGTCGACTTGGTTGTATTTGGCCGGCGGGCCGGACGCGACATGCTGACCTTCCTGCCGACCGCGCAGTGGGCCACGTTGCCGGCCGATCCGGAGTTCACCGCACGGGCCCATGTCGCTAATCTCATGAGTCGCGAGAAGGGCGAAAACACGGCGGAGATTCGCGCATCAATGCAAGAAGTCATGATGGACAAGGTCTCAGTCGTGCGAGATGCAACCGGTCTAAACGACGCCGCCAACGCAATCCGATCGCTCAAGCTCGCATTTGGCAATGTAGCGATTCAAGATCATGGCAAGACATTCAACACCGATCTCCTCGAGGCACACGAACTTGGCTGCATGCTTGATTGCGCGGAGACGATCGTCGTCGGGGCGTTGGCTCGTGAAGAAAGCCGAGGCGCTCACTATCGAACAGACTTTGAGAAGCGGGACGATACAAACTGGCTCGCGCACTCGCTCCTCTCGAAGTCTTCTGGGGGGATGACACTGAGCAAGAAGCCGGTGACCATCACGAAATTTCAACCAAAAGAGCGAAAGTATTGAGTTTGGCGCGCTAGCCGGCGCAACCAGGGGAGTTCATCCGTGGAGGTCACGCTCCGAATTAAGCGATACAACCCCGAGACCGATGTCAAACCGGTCTTTCGGGAATATCAGGTTGATGTCGATCCAATGGACCGTGTCCTCGATGCGCTCAATCAGATCAAGTGGAAACAGGACGGCACGCTGACCTACCGGCGCTCGTGCGCCCACGGCGTCTGCGGTTCAGACGCCATGCGGATCAATGGCCGGAATCGGCTGGCGTGCAAGATGCTGATGAAGGAATTGGGCAAAAAAGTTACGGTCGAACCGCTGCTTGGCTTCCGCGTGATCAAAGACCTCGTCATTGATATGGATCAGTTTTTTGATTCGTATAAGTCGGTAAAGCCGTACCTCATTGCCGACGACGCACCGAGTGCGGCCGAGCGATTACAAACGCCGGACGAGCGCGACCGATTCGACGACACAACGAAGTGCATTCTGTGCGCGGCCTGCACGACCGCCTGCCCGATCACTTGGACGAACGACCAATGGGTTGGCCCAGCGGCCATCGTTAACGCTCACCGATTTATCTTCGACAGCCGGGATCAAGGCGCCGACGAGCGCTTGAAGATTTTGAATACGCGATCGGGCGTTTGGCGCTGCCGAACGATATTCAATTGCACAGATGCCTGTCCACGCGGGATTCAAGTTACGAAGGCAATTGAAGAGGTTAAACGCTCGTTGCTCTACGATCGAGTCACTTAAGGCACGGTCAATTCGGCCACCGGCCGTGTTATACTCGCGGCTAACTTCGACAAGTAACCAAAGATTCAAAGGTTCGCCCGATGGACAATCCGTTTTCCTGGGATTACCTCACCACAACTCCTGGCTCAAATGAGGTGTTTGGGCCGTTTGCAATGGGGTTCCTCATCTTGTTTGGCGTCACATTTGTGGTCGCGCTCATTATCTATAGTGGCGGCGGCCGTCGAATAATCCCGAATCCGGTGCTGCGCCGAATGGCACGGCGATGGTCATCGCCCGCGTTGGCGATTTCGGGGATCGGTCTCTTTTTCTTTCTGATTCGTGTTCTTCAGATCAACCCGTTCAATTTTCAAATGCGCATCTGGCTCTGGCTGTGCCTGTTACTTTATGTGCTTATGGTGATTTATTTTGCTTGGGATTACATGCGGAACTACGGCGCGGCGAAGGCTGAATACGAGGATCGCAAACGACAGCAACAATACTTACGTCCAGCTTCGGCCACGGCCGGCGGTCGCCACGGGGCGCCGCTCGCCTCGGGCGCTCGGCCGGTTAAGCGGCGCAAACGGTAGCTGAAAAAGCAGAAGGACGACAAAGGCCCGCTCCGAAACGGAGCGGGCCTTTCCAGTCATTCAAAGTGGCCGTGCACCCTTTGTCGATCGAGGTACTCCGGCTCTGCGTCGATCGTTGGCTCCGGCAAGGCGATCCCACGTCACCCGAGGAATTCTGCTTACGGCTGCTACCTTCCGGTCCTGACCGGGTTCACAGCTCCCCGCCGCGCGGGACCCTGCCCTCAACACCACGTGTCGCCGTGAGTCCCACAGCACTCGCCCTCGAAAGGGAATTCAACCCCGCTAGAGCGGGTTGCGGGTACAGGGCACCGCTAGCTCCCCATCTAGCACGGCCACACATAAGTCTACCTCTCGTAGCGTGGGCGGGTCAAAGGACTGATTTGGCCCTTCGAGTCCGTAGCCAGCGTTGGCCGAGCGCGAGGACGACCGCGAGGGAAATGAGGGAAAACGCGGTCGAAATGATCAGCCCGATCTTCAATTCACTAGGATCATACCTTAGCTCAATTGTGTGCTCACCAGCCGCCAGAGGGATAGCCCTGAACGCATGATCAGCAACGTAAAGGTCGACACGCTTTCCATCGACATAGGCCTTCCAGGCCGGATCATACGCATCGCTGATAACGAGCATGCCGGGCGCGACTACACGGGCATTAAGATTTACGGAGTCACCGGCCGTCCCCGTCACCATGACATGTTCGCCTGTTGAGTCCGCCGGCCGACTCATGTCCGGTGGAGGGCGTTCGATGAGCACAGTTTTGGTCGGATCAACAGTGCCTCGCGTCAATAGGTCTACTGCAAATCCCTTTTCCACCTGCCGGGCGTCATGCACGATCCAAGCGCGCGGTACCGCATTGTCGTTTTCGAGGACCCGAACACCCTTATCGGCAAAGACTGTCGGGTACATCTGGCTCAAGTGCAAGAGATCCGGCCGACCCGGTGGCACGTCGGCTGGAACGACGACATAGCGCGCATTCAGCAAATTGAGCAGAGGCGAATTCAGTCCAGAAGGATAGATGTCGAGCTCGTGATATTCCTGTTCATACCCGTTGAGCGCATTGAAGAAGTCCATATAACGCTCGATCTGGACCGGATCGTAGCCCTGTGCGTCTTCAAGTCCGAGCATGATGGCGCGGTTATTCACCAATAGCGATTGAGCGCTGAACTTTCTATACTCGATTCGATAACCCCCGAGCCAATCCATCTCAGCGAAGTAACCGGGGTTAAAGCCAAAATAACGGAACGGCGACTCTTTTGATTGGCGGTCTCGCAGGAATTCCGAAGCGCCAGATGAAGCTGAATCGTCGGCTGCAAACGACATTGTCTTCGCTGCGTGGACATCCTCCACCTCTCCATACCATTGACCAACACCATCCCAAAAAAGGATAAGCACGAGTCCGATCATTACAGCCCAGAACGCAAATTCAGGAGACGGCAAGCGTTGGCGAAATCGGGTGCTCGTAAGTAGTGCGACAACCAGCGCCAAGGCGCACGCAGCTAGCATCATCCAAATTGCTATGGAATCAACTCTCCGTCCTGAAGCCAGGACGAAAATGACCAACAACGCCGTGATGGCAATCGAAGCAAATACTCCGGTAACTTTAGATCGGGATGGAACCGATTTGTTGGCAAGAACGTCAATCGCGGCCCCGGTGAGAAAGCAAGGTCCCACCCAAATAACCATGAGGATCCTACTCGGCACATGTTCATGCAGCACTTCGAATTTTGGTAGGAAGAAGAAAAGTTGATGGACAGGAGTCGCATTTAAGGTCAGTACAAGGGCGACCAGGGTAAATCCGACAAAATAGAAGACATTGCTTTGGCGGTTAATGAATGGCGCCATGATGGCGAGCGCCAAAACAGCGCCCCCGATGTACCATCTTCCTTCTCCTCGATTAACATCGATCAATCTGGCGATGAGCGTCACTAACGACCAGCCGGTAAAGTCACCTTCGAGCGTCGTGGTCACGCCCTCGGCTCGCGACGAGCGAGAAACCGCGTCGAGGCGGGGCAAAACTCCTGCTGCGGCAAGACCAAATGAAAATCCGTAGACTCCGACCGCATGCGTTGCGAACTCAACAAGTCGACGGCTGATCGAAGGGTTCGTCAAGTGCGGCGAAAGTATTGACCGAAAAACGAGAAAGCCTCCGGCGGCTAGAAGTCCATAATAGGCGCCTTGCCCAATCCAGCCAGCAAGCTCCTGGCTGAGCGCAAACGCGGCGATCAGCCAACACCCGGCCCTTCCAAGCCACGTTTGCCTCTTCGAAGCCAACTCAATGCCGAGTAGGCTGAGGGGCACCCAAGTTGCGACGGTCATGTAGCCGACGCAGCACGCCGTGTATTTCAGAAAGGGACCGAACTCGAATGCAATTGCCGCTGCCAGGCTCCCGGTTCGCCTGATGCCAAATACTCGGCACAAGCCGTACATCGAGAAGGCGGCAACAAAATAATGGAGAAGGATAAACGTCTTTAGTGCGGCAATTGCGGGAAGAATACTGAAGAGAAGCATTGCCGGAACATACATCCAGCCTGATTGGGGATCACCTGCGAAGGGAACGCCAGAAAAGATCGACGGTAACCAGCCCGGTATATCTCCGTGTCGAAGTCGATCGCCAAGGTAGGAATACCAAGGCATGTAAAAGGTCGCATTGTCGATGGAGGAAACTTGATGATCGAGGAGAAGGCGATCCCACGCGACGAATAACGTGGC
Source organism: Thermomicrobiales bacterium (assembly GCA_045804965.1). Classification (GTDB taxonomy): domain Bacteria; phylum Chloroflexota; class Chloroflexia; order Thermomicrobiales; family UBA6265; genus CAVTUU01. The sequence continues at coordinate 82,724 of JBJMMD010000047.1, forward strand.
CAGGGTTAGAAGTCCGATGCCGATCAGGTCCGGGGGAAGGCGAAACAACCTCGAAGCGTGTTCAGATTCGTGAGAAATATCAGTTGGTGTGGAAAGTGCGCGCATGCGGCCATACTAATCTATGGACTCACTTGGGAATAGGACAACGCTACTTGAGGAGTGCGCCGGTGGATTGTCGCTGGACGTGAATCACTGAAGCCAGGTTAGAACCTTCGAAGATGCCTCCACTTCGATACTATGCCTATCACGATCGTAATGTAGATCGCTAAGGTCAAAAGGATGGCGATCGCTGAAACAATCATCCCCACCTTCAGACTTACCGGATCGTAGCGCAATTCCACGGAATGATGACCTGCTGGAAGTGGCACCGCGCGGATGGCGTGATCCGCCACATAGAGCGGTACCTGCTTTCCGTCGACATACGCCTTCCAATCCGGATCATAGGTGTCGTTGATAACGATCATACCGGGTGCGGCTGCGGTGGCTGAAAGACGGACTCTGTCGCCAGAGTCTTCGTTGACCGTCACCTCCTCTTGGAAAGAATCGACCGACACTTTCAGTTCTGGAGGAGACCGCTCGATCAGCACTGTTTTGGCTGGGTCAACGCTCCCGCTCGAAATTAGCTCAAGCGCGGAGTTCTTCTCCACAGTTTGAGCAGCATGGACGATCCAAGCTCGTGGCAATGCATGCTCGTTCTCGAGCACGCGGACCTGATCATCAGTGAAGACCGTCGGATAGCGCTGGCTCAAATGCAAGAGGTCGGGCCGTCCAGGTGGAACCACGGCAGGGACGACGATGTAGCGGACGTTGAGCAGATTGAGTAGCGGTGAGCTCAAACCAGAGGGGTAGATGTCGAGCTCGTGGTACTCCTGTTCGTGGCCGTTGATCGCGGTAATCAGGTCAAGATAGCGTCCGATTTGGATCGGATCATAGCCCTGGATGTCTTCGAAACCAAGCACAATCGCGCGGTTATTGACAAGGATGGACTGCGCGCCGGGATCCCTAAACTCGACTCGATAGCCTCCCCGCCAATTGTCCTCCGCGAACTTTCCGGTGTCATATCCAAAGTATCTGAACGGTCCAGATTGGGCTTGCCGAGCCCGAAGAAACTCGGCGGCGCCAGACGAGGCGGAAGCATCTGCCGCTACAGCCATTGCTTGCGGCGTGAGGACATCGTCAACGCGCCCGAATGTGCGGCCGGCCGTATCCCACAACAGCAGCGCGAGAAGAGCAACAAGCGCGCCGCGCGCGGCGATGCTTGCAAATGGCAACTGATCAATCGCCCAATTAGTCTGCAGCAGCGCGGTTACGAGCAAGACAACAGCAGTGAGTCCAATGATCCACAGGGCGGCCGCATTGAGGTGCTCGCCGGCGTTGTGGACAAAAGCGACGCCGAGAAGCATGAGCAGGACGCCGGCGAGCACCGCCCCAACAGCCTGACGAGAGCTCTGTGTCTTTTGGGCCAAAGCATCGATTGTAGTTCCGGCAAGAATCGCGGGACCGATCCAAAGGATGATGAGGATGCGACTAGGGACGTGCTCATGAATCACGCCAAATTTCGGCAAGAGAAAAAAGAGCTGATGAACCGGCGTTGTATCCAGTGTCAGCACGACTGTCACCACCGAGAAACCTAGAAAATAGAAGACGACTGCATTCTGCCGGATCAACGGCGCAACGATCGCGAGCGCGATCACGCTGCCCCCGACATACCAGCGCCCCTGCCCTCGATCGACCTCGAGCAACCTCACGATCACCTGCGCAACCGAGAGGCCATTGAATTCGCCGTTGTTGGTAGCGGAAATGCCGCCGGCGCGGGTTGAACGTGAAACCGCATCCAGCCGGGGCAGAACGCCGGCCGCGGCAAGACCAAACGCGAATCCATACATGCCCGTCGCATGTACCGCGAAATCGCGAAACCTCATCGGGATCGACGGTTGCCCATGGTACGGTGAAAGGAGCGTACGAAAAACGAGATAACTGCCTGCCGCGAGCAGACCGTAATACGCGCCCTGGCCGATCCACCCCGCCAATTCTTGGCTCAACGCTAAACCGACGACAGACCAGCCCGCACCGCGTGCGGGCCAGGTTCGAGCCCGAACGGCCAATTCGATGCCGAGCAGACTGAGGGGAACCCAGGCGGTGATTTGCGGAAATGGAAAGCAGCAAATCGTGTATTTCAGCAGCGGCGCGAATTCGAATGCGATCGCCGCGGTGAAGCTTCCGAGTTTGCCGAGCCCCAAGAGGCGACTGAGCGCGTAGGTCGAAAACCCAGCAATCAAGAGATGAACGACGACAAACGCCTTGAATGCCGTGAGCACCGGAAGCAAGGCAAAGAGCACCATCGCTGGCAGGTACATCCAGCCGGACTGAGGGTCGCCGGCGAACGGAATGCCGGAGAAGATCGAAGGAAGCCACCCCGGGATGTCGCCGTGCCGCAATCGAGTACCAAGCTCGGCAAACATCGGAATGACGAATGTCGGATTGTCTACCGAGGAAATCTGGCGATCGAGATGCAGCCGATCCCAGGCGAAAATCATGGTCACCAGCGTCAGCACGCTGATGCTGATGAGTTCGGAGCTTATCCCCGGCCAACGTAAGGAACTTTGGCGCTGGTCGGATAGCTCTGTTGGCGAGGTGGCGACGTGCATATAACCATACTAATTGACAATGCACGCCTTTGAGACCGAATCGTGACCGCGAAGCCGACGTTGGAGAGAACCGCCGGCGTTTTTGAGGGACGTTCCCTTATGAGGTCTTACGGTTCCGGCGGCAACGGATGATCGGCCGGCCATTCAATCGGCCTTGGGCCCGGGTCAGTCATGTCAGGGTTTTCGCGGAGGCGCCTCAGCACGTTAACCGTCAGTGGGGACCGAATTTGGATTTGGCACGAAAGCCGAACGTTGCCAGGTAGGTCTGGGATTTTTGCCAGACGTTCGATTTCCGCTTCCGTTTTCGGGGACGGCTCTCCTTCGAGGACTTCCACGCGGCAGGTCGTACACCGCGCATTGCCGCCGCAGCGATGAAGGATGTCAATCCCGGCATCCTCAATGCAGAGCACGAGTCGACGACCTTCGCCACACTCGATTTCGCCCTCGCCCTCGACCTTGACTATCGGCATGGCTTCTGCCGCCCTTCCCCTCAATAAGGCACGATCAAACGGACGGCATCCTATCAAACCGCGAACACGCGCGCTGCCGAGGTCTTGAAGTTATGCGTGGAAGCTAGCGGATCCAGTCGAGCGAACCCGTTCCCGGTCGACGAAATCCGCGGCGTAAGAGCCGGCGAGCACGAGCGAGCCAATGTGGCCTTGCCGCGGCGAGCCGGTCAAAAACGCATAGCGAATCGCCTTGGCTTCGAGCCGACGCTCCGAAAAGAAGAGTTCATCGCTGAAGCGGGAAAAGATATCGAACGCCAGCTGATCCACTGCCATGAGATCGTCCAATGGAAAGTCGACCCAAAACGTAAGGGTCATTTTGCCGTCTTTCATATCGGGGTCGCCGATGAGATGGGCGCCGTCAATCCTTCGGAGGGATGCCGCGGCGTCGAGCGCAAATTGAATATTGCTCTCATCGTCGTTTCCCCACTCTTCCCCGTGGCGGATGCGCATCGTCTCCGCTATGGAATCAACCTCGCCGCCCGAAGCGGGCGTGGAAAACGTGGATTTCTTGGCGTCGTTGACGATTTTAGATTCGTCCATGTTGCACTCTCGTATACTAGCGAACGTGACTATTGAAATCGCGATCTGACCGCAACAGGGTCCATCGTCGCTGTTTGGACCGACTGCCAATCTGGAGGAACACGTGAACCGTGTACTCGACATCATTCTTCGCCGGGAACGAGTTGAGCCCGAGATCCCGGTTTGTCCAGATCATCATGTCGAAATGCACTTGCGCGGCAAGCAAGGGCGTCCCGCGCGATTTTCCGACCAGACTGAAGAAGAGTACACCCTCATTTACTTTTGCCCTATCCCAGAGTGCGACAACACTGCGGCCGTCACCCGCGCGAAATCACAAATCCCGGTTCCGGGTGAGAATCCCGATCGACCGGCCTTTTCGCGTTCGCGGCCAACTGATCTTTGAGTCACTGGCTCAAGTTCTCGCCCTGATAGACGCCGCGGTAGCCGGACTCGTCAGCTCGCGCCAACGAAAAGAAAACGAGTTGGAGCACTCGCGCGTTTCGCTGCACGCGGAATCCCGCAGGATTGAGGACCGCGAGTAACGAAGTCGAACGCCCGGAATAGCCGGCATCCCAGACTGCGCTGTGGATAGTAACTCCGCTTCGATTGAGGCTTGACCGAGGTCTCGCGAGCGCCATTAAGTCATTCGGCAGGTGAACTGCCTCGTTGTACAAAACGTGATAAATTCCTGGTTCGAGATCGGCAAAATCGTCTTCTTGGAATGGAAGTTCTGCCAACGATGGAAGGCGACGGCCGGCGTTATCGACGGCAAGTATCCCTCGTCCTTCATATCGATGAATGCCGAAAAGCGTGAGGTCAAATCCGTTCGGTTGCAACTGGGTTTCGAGGTCCAGGAAGCCGTCGACAAGCGGTGTTGATGATTCAATCAATGCGCGAATCTGATTTCGACTTAATACTCCTAGAGCGGGGTGAGTTGCGACCTCGAATCGACCCGATCCCTTTACGTCTGCATCGACATCCATCAAACACTTTTCACCTTTCACACATGCAGCCGAGTACTCCTCATCGAACTATCGCACGGGTCGTGACGACGCTCGCGGTGCACATCGATTCCAATGTGAGAGCGCGGTGAGTAAAGAGACGCTTGCTCCGCGTCTGGTCCCCGGGCAACGCACGAGTCGATCGTTCTCTGTTCTCCGGCATCGCGATTATCGATTGCTGTGGTCCGCTGAGTTCATATCGACGATTGGTACGCAAATGCAACGCGTCGCGGTCGCTTGGCAAATCTATCAAATAACCGGCGATGCGTTCAAACTTGGGCTTCTCGGACTCGTGCGCTTCGCTCCGATCGTGATATTTGGACTCTTTGGCGGAGTGCTTGCCGATCAACGCGATCGTAGGCTCCTGCTGACCGTAACGCAACTCATCTTATGTGGCGTATCCGGCATCCTCGCACTTGCGTCCGCTCGTGGCTTCGCCAGTTTGTGGCTGCTTTACACGATCACCTTCTTTGCCGCGGCGTTCGCCGCGGTAGCTGGCCCTTCGCGGCAGGCATTGATTCCCGCCTTGGTGCCGCGCGATGAACTGGCTGGAGCCATGAGCTTAAACGTTTTCGCTATGCAGGCGGCGACGGTGAGCGGTCCCGCAATTGGGGGATGGTTGATCGCACAGGGTGGCGTCCAAGTCGTTTACCTGATCGACGCGATTTCGTTCCTGTTTGTCGTGGCTGCCGTTCAGCTTATGCGCACGCGAACGGCTCCTTCTGGCGCTACAGTTGGCACATTCGCCGCCGCAGTTGAAGGTTTCCATTTTCTCTGGAAGTCGCCAGTGTTGCTTGGAGTGATGACGGTGGATTTCGTTGCGACTTTCTGCGCCGCCAGCGTCGTCCTGATGCCGATTTTCGCCACAGAGATCCTCCACGTCGGACCGCGAGGGCTTGGCTTCCTGCTGGCGGCTCCTGCCGCCGGCGCGGTCGTGGGAGGCTTTGTAATGAGTTTGGCCCGCATTCCACCCAGACCTGGAGCGGGTGTCTTGCTTGCCATAGTGTTATACGGAGTCGCCGTGACCTTGTTCGGGCTCAGCACGAACTACGCTCTCTCTCTTGTGCTCCTTGCGCTTGGAGGCGCGGCGGACGCCGTAAGCATGGCGCTACGCTCGACGATACGCAATCTTGTCACGCCTGATCAACTCCGAGGTCGCGTTGCGGCAACCCATTCAATGTTCGCCATGGGCGGTCCACAATTAGGTGAATTCGAGTCGGGGGTCGCCGCGAGCGTCTTGGGCGCCGGTCCCGCGGTCGCGCTGGGAGGCATCGGAACGCTGATCGCCACAGGCTTGGTGGGTTGGTTCGTGCCCGCGATCCGTCGATATCGGGTCTAACCGTTCGACTAATTATGAGACGCATCTCTTTGACCGGAAGGATGCGCAATGTTATCGTAGTTAAAGTACTCAATCGTTGGCTATTCCATCGTTAGGTAGCCAATCGCGCAATGCAGGAGCGATCCATCACATGGTCGCGCTCGCCGAAGTAGTCACGACTCGCCCAATCACATTGCACCCAATTGCGCCTAAGGGCGCATTCGATGCGTATGGTCGCCAGATGACGTACCTTCGCATTTCCCTCACCGATCGCTGCAATTTTCGCTGCGTGTACTGCATGCCTGCGATTGGGATGAAGTTCCAACCCCGTGATGAACTGCTCACTGACGACGAACTGCTGCGTGTCGTCGGAATCTTTGCGACGGTTGGATTCAATAAGATACGCCTCACCGGCGGCGAACCCACGATTCGTCCCCACCTCGTTGACCTTGTCCGCCAGCTGAAGTCGTTCGCCGGTATTCACGAGCTCGCGATGACGACGAACGCACTCCTCCTTTCGCGGATGGCCGCCGAGCTCAAGACCGCTGGTCTCGACCGGATTAATGTCAGTCTCGATACGCTGGACCCGGTTCGCTTCAAGGAAATGACCAGAGGTGGCCGCTTCGATCTGGTGTGGTCGGGACTAGAAGCGGCCGAACGCGTCGGACTCAAGCCTATCAAGATCAATTCGGTCGTACTCAAGGACCAAAACGAACACGAGGTCGGCGACCTCGCGGCGCTAACGCTCGATCACGACTGGCAAATGCGGTTTTTGGAGATCATGCCGATGGAAGGTGTAGGTGAAGTCGCCGACGACTCGCTTGTCACCTCCGAAGAAACACAGAAGCGGATCGAAGCACGATTCGGACCGTTGGTGCCGTTGGAAATCCAGCCTGGCGATCCGGCCAGGGTTTGGCGAATCCCGGGCGCCAAGGGAACCGTTGGCTTCATTTCCCCAGTTTCCGAGCCGTTTTGCGCGACCTGCAACCGCGTCCGCCTCGCCGCCGATGGCAAGCTGCGTCTCTGCTTATTGAGAAACGACGAGATCGATCTCAGAGACCTCATTCGCGCTGGCGCGAGTGACGAAGAGCTCGAGCGTGAAATCCGCAAAGGCGTGTGGCGAAAGCCGTGGGGCCACGGTTTGGCAGAAGGCGACCGCAACATCGGCCGTGGAATGTCCCAAATCGGCGGCTAGCTGCTGATTCAATTCCTCTCCGAACTTTGCGCAACCAATGACTGGCGGGTACGATGCCCTGCGGTCGATTTGACGGTTGCCTCGAGGTGCGCATGAAACTTGAAAAGTTTGTTATCGGCTGGCCTATGCCGGGGGAACGAGTCGACCGTCTTCGCGCGGAATTCCCTGAAGTTACGTTCGTCGTCGCCGATCCGGATGGGATGAGTTCCGCACTGGCGGATGCGGATGCTGTCGTTTCTTGGCGACTGTCGGCTGACGACCTCGAAGTTGCGCCTAACCTCAAATGGATGCAGACCGTCGGCGCGGGCGTCGACGACATCGTGTCGCCGGAGTTGATTGCGCGCGGGATTCTCGTGACTAACAACAGCGGCGTGCACGCCTCCAACATTGCCGAGCACGTCCTGTGCATGATGCTCGCGTTCGCGCGAAAGCTGCCGCTCCAGATTAGGGGTCAGATCGCCCACGAGTGGCGCGACGACGTTGGCCGGCAGGGAGTGTTCGAGCTTGGCGGGCAGACACTCATGATTGTTGGCATGGGTAATATCGGCCGAGCGTTGGCCGAGCGAGCCAACGCGCTCGGGATGAAAGTCATCGGGGTCCGGCGACAGACAACCCTCGATCTCCCTCGCGGCGTCGATGAGCAATTCGGCGACGACCAACTCAAAGATCAGCTGCCTCGGGCCGATCACGTGGCGATTACTCTTCCTCTGACCTCACGAACTCGCCACCTTTTTGATGACTCGACGATTGGGGCGATGAAGCCCGGATCGTACATTTACAACATTGGGCGCGGACCAATCATCGACACGCAATCGCTAATCTCGCATCTGGAAAGCGGTCGTCTCGCAGGAGCAGGGCTTGACGTCACCGATCCCGAACCGCTCCCTCCGGACTCCGGCCTCTGGGACATGCAGAACGTGATTATCACGAGCCACACGTCCGGCGCGACGCCGAATTATTTAGATCGGGCGATGGAGATACTGCACGAAAACATTCGCCGGTTTGCCACGGGCCGGCAATTACTCAATGTCGTTGATTTGAACGAAGGCTACTAGATCCGGGAAAACGCGTTCTCACAACTGTATTGACAACAGGCAGGATTTACCGCATAGTATGTACGTACACCTCTTGCAGCTGGAATATCGGACATTGGGTTCCCCGCCCCGTCTGGCACTTCCGAAGCGGCCTGGGCTTCATGCAGAGGATAAAGCGATGCGGGAATCTCGGGTTGCAGTCATTTCTCTCCACGCAGACCGCCGCCTTGCGCAGCGGAATCTGAGCTTCGAGGATGTGCGCTACGTGTTTGCGCACGGTCGGATCCACCACGCGGGCAAGGCGTTGTTCGTCCACCTCGGACTGCGAGACATCCCGGCCGACCAACGCCGGGACGATCACATCCGCCGCCTGGAGGGCACCGTGCTTGTGCTCGACCCATCGACCGGGGAGCACTTGACCACTGCTTACCGCAACCGGCGAAAGGGCAGCCGCGACATCAAGCGCAAATCGAAACACGATTTCTCCTCGGCGTTAGCAGCGCTTGGATGCGAGAGCTTTCCGGCGGACTAAGTCACATCGCGCACATTCGCGCCGGGTGCCGGCTGTAAAACATAGACAGTCGTAGGTAGCGCGTTCCGAGCGTAATAGCCCTGGTCGAGCGTTCTTTCGAGGGCGGGAACGGTTGAACGCCGCGCGAGAATGAGCGCCACCCCTCCTTCTCCGCCTCCCATCATCCGCGCTCCAAGCACGCCATCAACGGTTAACGATTCCCTGACGAGTTCTTCAACCCGAGGATGGCTTATTTCGTAGTCGAGCGCCGATGACCGGCCCGACAACGTCATCAGTCGACCAAACTCAATCCAATCCCCCGCTTTCATAGCTTCATAACCAAGCTCTACCCGTTCGCATTCCCTCACCACATGTCGAATCCGGCGAAGCAATACGGATGGCAATTGACCATCGGCCGAATCTTCAAGCGTTTCTAGATCTCGGCGTGAAACTTCGGCAAGATTCTCGTATTTGTGGCCGAGCTCGCGATTGACGATCTCGAGCGCGGACTTTGATTCCTCGACCCGCAGCGGATAGGAAGACTGACTGAGCACACGTGTGACGCCGGAATCAGCGATTGCGAAGACGTGATCGCCAAGGTCGGGTTCAAGTTTTACGAAGCTCACCCTCTTCGCGTCAAACCGGATGAATCCGCCCGCGAGGGAGCTCGATTGGTCCATGGTCCCGCAGGGCGTGCCCGCGCGATGTTCCGCTTCCTGAGCCAGTAGAACTACATCTCTCTGTACTGGCGTTTGCGAAGCGAGCGCGAGCACAAATGCGACACAGAGTGCCGCTGACGAACTGAGCCCAAGGCCGATTGGGACGTCGCCGGCAACCGCGACCTGGAGGCTGCGGCGCAAATCTATGAGCTCTCGCTTCACTAGCGCGGCAATCGCTCCCCGCAAGTAATCGGCGGGCGCTGGCACGTGCTCGTGATTGCGCCAATCGACGAGACCGCCGAGTTGAATTTGGGCGGAACCGAGACCCTCGACGTCGGCGAAGACAATCTCGACCGTTTCGGGCGCCGCGGATGCTGCAACCGCGACAGCGACTGAACGATCGATCGCAGCTGCGAGGACGTTGCCGCCGTTGTAGTCGACGTGGTTGCCGAGCAACTCGAGGCGACCCGGTGCGTGGGCCACCCTATCGGGCGTCCAGTCGCGCCCGAAGGCGGCTTGTCCAGAGGCGCGCGCGCGCTCTACGGGCAGGCGTTCGTCCGGCATCTCAGCGGCGCTCCTGAAACTTTGACCGTCCCTACCGGCGCATCTTGATGACTTTGAACGCTTCGGCGAGTTCGAATCCTTGACCCTCGGCCACTTCCTTCGACCGTTCGCGGACGCGCTCAGCCATGCCGTCGCCGTCACCAACCTGCGAAACATGGGCCCGCAAAGCGTATATCTTCTTGTCGAACGTATCTGTTATGTCAACGAACAAATCCGGATTCTCGGCGCCGAAAAACCAGACTTCAGCGGTCTTGTGGGGTTCTAAGCCAGCCCGAAGATGCTCTGGAAAATAATGCGGATCGCGTGCAGTTGGATACACGGCGTCAACCGCCGCCATGCCGACCGCGCGATGATCTGGGTGAAGGGCATAAGCGCGAAAAGGATCATGGGTAATGATCACATCGGGTCGATATGCCCGAATCGATCGCACAATCTTTTCGCGCAATATCAGATCGGGCACGAGTTCGCCATCAGTACAACGCAGAAACACTGTCTCCTTGACACCGAGTCGCTTGGCGGCCTCAAGCTCTTCCACCTCACGGGCGCGGGCGAGTTCTTCCGGACTTATGGTGGGATCAGCGGTGCCTTTGTCGCCCGACGTCACCTGAATAATGATGACGTTCTTGCCATCGTCCGCGAGCTTGGCAATGGTCCCGGCGGAAGAAAATTCCGCGTCATCTGGATGCGCGACGACGACCATATAGGTCGAAAATTGCTCCTCAGTCGCTTGTTCCGACATCTGCGCTCAAACTCCCAAGTAGAAAAAAGGTTCGGCGCTGCAGCCGACCATAGCGGCCGGAATCGTACGGCCATTCGCCGATCTCCGCGACCCTAGGCCTCGTTGCCAAGAAGCTGCTTGAGATGATCGGCAAGGCGTCCAAGCGGAACGGAAGTCTGTTCGCCCGAGTCAAGTTGCTTGACGGCCGCCTCTCGAGCCTCTAGTTCCTTCGAACCGGCGATCACCGCCAGCGGTATGCCCCTTCGCGCCGCGTTTTTAAGTTGGTCGCCACGGCTGCGCCGAGGCTGAAGCGAGAGGTCGACGCGAAGTCCGGCGGCGCGGAGCTGAGTCGCCAATTTGGCCGCCGGTTCGATCGTATCAGGAAAGACGAGAACCGCGGCTTGGGCGACAGTCGATGGCGAGGGCAAGAGATCGAACTCCTGCACGACCTCGACGATACGATCAAGACCGAGCGAAATTCCGGTTGCGGGCACCGGTCGTCCCAGGAACGCGCCGACCAATTCGTCATAGCGGCCGGCTCCGGCGACCGATCCGACTTTGGGCTCGTCGACGGTCGCTTCGTAAACGGGGCCGGTGTAGTAATCCAAGCCTCGGGCGAGACTCAAATCGACCTCGTATGCGCCTTCGGGCACGCCGAAGGCTGGCAGGTAACTGATCAGCTCAGCAAGCTCATCTAGCGCTTTCCCAGCCCCGTCGACGCTCGACAACCGATCGCGAAGTGAGGTTATCAACGCTTGGGGCTCGCCCGTTGCCGTCACTAGGTCGAGCATCCGACGAGCGACGTCACCTTCGATTCGATTACTCGTCAGTTCGGCGTAGACGCCGTTCTCGCCGATCTTCCCGAGTTTGTCGACTGAGCGATAGATAGTGTCGGCTTCATCGACGGGAACGCCTGCTGCTTGGGCGAGACTCGAGAGTAGCCGCCTGTGGCTGATATGGATAGAGAAATCCGGCAGGCCCACCGCGGTCAGTGCCTCGGTCATGATTGCGATGACCTCGGCATCTGCGAGCATCGACGGACTGCCGGCGATATCGGCGTCACATTGCCAAAGCTCCCGGAAGCGACCGCGCTGTGGTTTTTCAGCCCTCCACACCGGGGCAATGTGATAGCGCTTGAATGGGAGCACGATTTCACTCTCGTGCATCGCCACGAAGCGCGAGAGCGGGACCGTGAGATCGTAGCGGAGTCCAACTCGACGTTCGCCCTGATCCTCGAAGTTGTACATGAGTTTTTCGTTTTCGCCGGCCTTGCCGGTGAGCACTTCCAGGTATTCGAGCGCGGGCGAATCGACCGGCTCGAAACCATGCGCCTCAAAGATTTCGCGGAAGCGGGCAATGATCCGCTGGCGCAGGATCATTTGCCGGGGAAGAAAGTCGCGAAATCCCCGCAAGATTTGCGGTTTGCGTAGTTTCGGCGCGGTCTGCTCCGTCATCTTCGTGATTAGCTCCCCGTTCGTTACTTGTTCAGTTCGTAGATCAGATGTCCCAGTTCCGGCCCGATTAGGCGCTCCATGGCGAGCTGCACGGCGTTCGTCGAGCCGGGCATGGCCATGATGAGTGTGCCGCGATAGATACCCGCCACCGCCCGTGAGAGCATCGCGGCAGCGCCGATCTCTTGGAAACTCAACTGCCGGAAAATCTCGCCAAAACCGTCGAGCCGTTTCTCGAGCATCGACGAAATGACATCGTATGTCGTGTCACGGCGAGCGATGCCCGTTCCCCCGTTCGAAAGGATGCATTCGATTGCCGGGTTGCTGGACCAATTGTCGACCTTCGCCCGTATCTGATCGGGCTCATCTGGGATGATCACGTAGTCCCGAATGTCATGACCGTTGGATGTGAGTAACTCTCGAATCAGGCCACCGCTGGTGTCGGTATCGACCGTTCGCGTGTCGCTTACGGTGAGGACTGCGCAGCCAACGATTCCGGGTGCCTCGGCGCGATGCTCTTGATATGACGGAGTTGATTCAGTCATCCGAGTTCCAATAACTTGATATCAAAGGCGTCTTTTGAACCGAAAGCTTACCTTAGCCGACGACGACCGCGTTCTTCACATGTGAAAATCGGACGACCGACTTTTTCTGATCGACGGTAATGGCGACGAGGTCAACTCGCCAAATTGGATCGCCGGCTTCAGGATGTTCGCTCAGAAACCACTCGCCGGTCTGCAGCAATCGATTGGCTTTTTTGGCGGAGATACTCTCCTCGGCGCGACCGGCACCTTCGCCGCGACGAGTCTTGACCTCGACGAACACCAGGACCTCGCGATCCCACATCACAAGATCAAGCTCACCACTTGGGCAATACCAATTCGCGATCACGAACTGCCAACCTTCGCGCTCAAGCCGCCGGCGCGCGTAATCCTCGCCACGCCGGCCCAGGGGCAACTCTGCTGGCGGCTGCACATTCAATACAGCGGGATCTCAAGCGAGCACGGTCGAAATGACCGACGGTGGCACCAGCACGCTCCATATTGCCGGATGGCAGACAGGTGTTTCGGAGTGCCATATCCCTTGTGAGCTAGAAAACCGTAGCGACCGTCAACGCAATGGTATTCGTCCATGATTCGGTCGCGTGTGACCTTGGCGACGATCGAGGCCGCGGCAATCGACAACGAACGAGCGTCGCCATCAATGATCCCGATCTGCGGAACGTCGTTATCAATCGTCATGGCGTCTAGGAGCAGCATACTTGCGCATATGGGCAGCTTATCGACGGCCCGCTCCATCGCCAACCGATTTGCGGCGGCGACGCCGACTTCGTCCAACTCGAACGCCTCGACGACACCTACCGCGACGCTCATAGCGAGATCGCAAATGATTGGAAAGAGTCGAGCCCTCTTCTCGGGCGTCAGTGTCTTGGAATCGCGGATTTCGTGCGCATCACGCCGCCTAGCGGCTTTGGACGAAACTTCGGATGGGAAGATCACCGCGGCGGCGACCAGCGGTCCGGCAAGTGCGCCCCGTCCAACCTCGTCAATGCCCGCGATGAGCTGGTAGCCGGAGGCCCAGAGCGCACGCTCATAGCTGAGCAGCTTCTGAGTCTCGCGCGACCGATTCAAGGCTTGAGCCATCCTCGACCTGTAGTGGAAACGACAATGGGGCGTGGCACTTACCACACCCCATCATGATGCCATATTCTGCTAACTAAGTGTTGGTCTCTTCAGTATCGTTAACCTTGGCGGCCTCGGAAGTTTCTTCCGTTTCCTCCACCGGCTCTTCTGCCTCGAGCTCCATGAGTTCTGCGGGCTCCTCATAAATGGCAGCAAGCGGCGCCTCGACGACTTGCGGAGAAGACCCTCGCAGGTGGATTGACCCTTGTGGTCGTCGGCGCTCTTTGATCCGGGCAGCGCGACCGGTAAGGCCTCGAAGGTAATACAGCTTGGCTCGGCGGACCCGTCCGTGGCGAATCACTTCAATTCTGTCGATGCGAGGCGAGTGGATCAGAAATGTCCGCTCAACGCCGACGCCATGCGAGGCGATCCGGCGCACCGTGAAGTTTTCGTTGATGCCGCCGGAGCGACGGCGAATGACGACGCCTTCGAAAACCTGAATGCGTTCGCGATTTCCTTCGACGACCTTCGCATGCACGCGCACTGTGTCACCCGGTCCGAACTGGGGCACATCCGCTTTGAATTGCTCAGATTCGAGCGAGCGAATCAATTGAGCGACCATGATCCCGTTCCCTTCATCACCACGTTCGGCGCGGCGGTCTCGCGAAGTTCGCGCCAGCGTCCTGGCAGAGTAAGGTAGACACATAACAGCCCGTGCGAGACGGGCCGCCGCGAATTCTACCACACGCTCAGATCTTCCCCAAGAAGAGTTATTTCAGCACGTCAAGGACCTCAGCCGCGACTTCATACCGCCCAAATGACGGCATGATATACACACCTTGCGCGTGCGGTTTCAGATCCGCCAGTAATTCTTGGGCCATCTTGACTCCTTCCTTGCGGCCCTCTGCGCCCGCACGGCGCATCCGCTCACGTGCTTGATCGGTCAAGGTAATACCCGGAACTTCATTGTGGAGAAACTCGGCATGCTTTGAGCTTTGCAGCGGGAGGATGCCAACCAACACTGGAACCGGGATTTCACATTCGAACCGCTTCAGGAAGTTCGTCCAAACGCGGACGTCATAAATCGGCTGCGTCATCACGACCTGAGCGCCGGCTTCGAGCTTGCGCTTGAGGCGTCTCACCTCTTCATCGAGATCAGCCCTGGTTGGATCGACGGCGCAGAGAATTGTGAAGTTTGCTTGGCGGCCGATTGATGCGCCGGCCGAGTCGACGCCTTCGTTCAGTTTGCCCAAAACTCGAATCAGCCCGATCGAGTCAACATCGTAGACAGCGGACGACTCGGGATAATCGCCGAGACTAGGAGGATCGCCGGTCAGGGCCAAGATGTTGCGAACGCCAGCTGCATGTGCGCCGAGCAAATCCGATTGCAAGCCCATGAGCGACCGGTCGCGCGTCGTGAAGTGGATGATGGTTTCGATCCCTACTTGGTGATGAATGAGATAGCACAACGTCAAGGCACTCATCCGCACACGCGCCATAGGTGAATCGGCGACGTTGATGAAATCAACGCCCGCGGCCTTCAAAGTGTGCGCGCCTTCCAGCGCTTTCGCAGGATTGAGGCCCTTTGGCGGATCGATCTCGACACTGACGAGGAACTTGGTGCCAAGCTTGTGGGCGAGTTCTGTTGGCGCGTCTCGCTCCGCGACTTCGGGCATCGCGATCGTCACGAGCGAATTCAAGCGATCAGTGATGACGGCTGGTTGATCGCCGTTCAACTCATTGATTGCGATGCGCATCGCGGAAATGTGCTCAGGGGTAGTGCCGCAGCAACCGCCGACGATCTTCACGCCCGATGAAATCGCTTGCTTGGCGAATTCGGCAAAATACTCCGGCGAACTGGGATAGATGACGCGTCCTCCGACATACGACGGCCAGCCGGCGTTCGGCATACAAGCGATCGCGGGTGCGTCGGGCCCACAGCTTTTCACGAGCTGACGCATTGCCTTCACCACTGGCAGGATTCGTTGTGGCCCTACCGAGCAATTGGCGCCGATGACGTCGACGCCAAGATCGACCAGCGTCGAAACTACTGTCTTCGTTTCGCTTCCGGCGATTGTCCGCCCGTCTTCGGCAAAGGTCATCATCGCGATGATTGGCAGATCGCTGACCGATCGTGCGGCCCTAACAGCTTCCACCATTTCCACCACATCGCCGATCGTTTCGATCGACAGTACGTCCACGCCGCCTTCGAGCAAGGCTTCGATCTGCTCGCGGTAAACGTCACGTACTTCCTCGGGCTTGACCGTGCCGTACGGTTCCATGGTGCGTTGGGTGGGGCCGATGGAGCCAACGACGATGATCGGCCGCCCGGAAATCTCCCGCTCTTCCCGAGCGAGCTTGACTGCGCGCATATTGATCGCGCGGACGTCATTAGTCAGGCCGAACTGTTCGAGGCGAAATCGATTCGCTCCAAACGAGTTCGTCTCAACGAGGTCTGCCCCGGCATTGATGTAGGCCCTGTGGACCAGCGAGACGACCTCAGGCTGCGAGAGATTGAGCGCGTCGAAACAGTCGTCGAGTGGAACTCCTGAGGCGTAGAGCATCGTTCCCATCGCGCCATCCGCGAGCAACGGGCCGGATGCGAGACGCTCTTTCAGCGGATGTGTCACGGTCTAACGCTCCAACTGGTTCGACGTGTGAGAGTTCGCCCTCCGCAGCGCTGACGATTGACAGGCTGCTTTCGGCACGTAGGATACGCTTCCAGTCCAGAAGTGACGAGCGCTGACAAGCGCGGAATTGAGGGAGAGAGCCAGATTGTGGCTGACCAGGACATTCGACGCCCGCTCGGTTTTGGGCTTTGCACCGATCAAAATATGCCCTGGGAAACCACCCTAGAACGATGGAAATACTTCGAGACCCTTGGGTTCGATAGTCTTTGGGATTGCGACCATTTTCAGCAACCAAGCCGCCCAAACGGTCCATATTTTGAAGGCTGGACTCTGCTCGCCGCGCTGGCGGCGGAAGTACCACGCGTTCGACTCGGATGTCTAGTTTCCTGCAACACGTTTCGTCACCCCGCGCTCCTGGCGAAAATGGCGACGACGGTCGATCACATCACTGGCGGACGATTAGAAGTCGGACTGGGCGCAGGTTGGTATGTGCCCGAACACGACGCTTTTGGCATTGCGTTTCCGTCGACACCCGAGTTGGTCGCTCGCTATCGCGAAGCGGTGCAAGTCGTCGATCTCTTACTCAAACAGGATGTGACCTCATTCGATGGCGAGTATTATCAACTCAAGGAGGCGTCATTTCGACCGGGTCCAATCCAGAAACCGCGACCACCACTGACGCTCGGCGCGCACGGTCCGAAGATGCTGCGCGTGGTCGCGGAATATGCAGACCGCTGGAATTCACATGGTTCGGTCGCGGAAATGCGAGAACGAAATGAGATTCTAAGCGAGCACTGCCAGGTTATCGGCCGACAACCGGAAACCATCATTCGCTCGATGTATGGGTGGGCGAGTTTGATGCCCGCGGATCCGTGGTCTTCTGAGAATGCGTTCGAAGAGGTGATCAGCGCATATCGCGAAGCCGGAATCGATGAATTCATCATCGATGCGCCCGGAGAGGATCAGTTTGACGTTCTCGAACAGGTGGCATCGAACGTTATTCCGCTCCTTCGGAGCGCTGGATAGCGCCCACCTGCGTTGACGATAACCCGCATACCGGCTAAAGTCGCGCGGATTTGCAACGAAGCTCTTCCACTACACTTCCCGCCAACGATGGGCGAGTTTTCGGCCCGTGCTCTCGGATTGGGTATCTCAGATAATGCGGACAGCCGAGCCAGTGACGATCGTCGATCAATCGAATGAAGTCTTACCTACGGCGCGCCAAGTTGGCCAGGTCATGGCCATTGGCGGCGCTGAAGATAAGTTCGACGATAAATTAATCCTTTCGACCTTCGTGCGTCTCGCGGGCGGTCGGCGGGCCAGAATCGCGATCATCCCGACCGCGTCGTCGATCGAAGCTGCCGGAGAGCGATACAAGGCCATTTTTCTTGGTATGGGCGTTGATCGAGCAGACGTCGCATACATCGCGAGCCGCGAAGATGCCAATAGCGATGTACCAGGCGAGATCCTGCACGACGCGACCGGCATTTTTTTGACGGGCGGCAATCAATTGCGACTGTCGGTGTTGATGGGTGGCACGCTTGCGGCTCAGGTCATCCGCGAGCGCCATGAGACCGGCGCAATCATCGCTGGCACGAGTGCGGGTGCGTCGATCTTGTCGTCACACATGGTCGCCTTCGGCGCGAGCGGTGGCACGCCAAAACAGCGTATGGTGCAAATGGTCGCTGGTTTCGGACTCATCCCGGACCTAATCATCGACCAGCATTTTCGCCAGCGCGACCGCATCGGGCGCCTGCTCGCGATGGTCGCCGCCAATCCAGGATTGATTGGCGTCGGCATCGACGAAGATACCGCCTTTCTCACGGGTCAGGATGGCATTCTCGAAGTCGTGGGACGAAACAGCGTGACGATTGTCGACGGTTCCCACATGTATTCCGACATCTTCCAGGTAAAGGGACATGGCGGAATCACCGTCAGCGACGCTCGCCTTCACATTCTGACGCCGGGTCGTCGATTCGACCTCAAACGTCGAAAATTGCTCGACGTCTAACCATTTTCTGCTCAAAACCGCATAATGGTGGGCGATGCGCCAGATCAAGCATTCAAGCTGGTGTCGTCTCTTTGCGCGATGAAATCGGGCGAGTCCGAGGGGTTCACGATGCTGGAAGTGCGGAAGACGATCGTCTACAGAGGTCCGAATGTCTGGGCACGGATGCCAGTCATTTTGTTCACGCTAGATATTGGTGAGCTCGAAGATCGCCCAACAAACAAGATTCCAGGCTTTTACGAACGGCTCACGGAATTGGCGCCCTCCCTTTACGATCACGGCTGCTCACTTGGTCGCCCCGGAGGCTTTCTGCAACGGCTGCGCGAGGGCACGTGGATGGGCCACGTGCTTGAACACGTTGCCCTGGAACTTCAGAATCTCGCCGGAGCAGAAGTTACTCGTGGTAAGACGCGCGGAACCGGAGAGCGCGGCGTCTATAACGTCGTCTATCAATACCAACAAGAAGATGTCGGACTCGCCGCCGGACGACTGGCAGTGCGCCTATTAAATTTCCTCATTTATGACGCTGAACCGGACTTCAATTTCGTTAACGAGCTCGAGCGAGAAGTCATCTTAGTCGCAGAGCGGCTCGCATATGGTCCGTCCACCGGCGCGATTGTGGCGGAAGCCGAGCGCCGCAACATTCCGGTCCTGCGGCTCGATCCGCGGCGATCGCTGGTTCAGCTGGGCCACGGGTGCTATCAACAGCGGGTTTGGGCCACGGTGACGACCAAAACCTCGAACATCGCCGTCGACGTCGCCAGCAACAAAGAGCTGACGACGAGATTGCTGCATGAAGTCGGAATTCCAGTCCCGAAGAGCGCGGTCGTCGCGAATGTCGACGAGGCAGTTCGGCACGCGGAGCGATTTGGCTACCCGGTCGTGCTCAAACCGCTCGATGGGAATCACGGCCGGGGCGTCTGCATTAACCTCAAGTCCGAAGAGGAGGTGCGGAAGTTCTTCCCGATGGCGGAGGCGGAAAGTAAAACTCGCACGGTCGTGATCGAAACCTTCATTCAAGGCAAGGACTACCGCATTCTGGTGATTAACAATCAGGTTGTGGCAGTTGCGGAGCGAGTACCCGCTCATGTGATCGGCGATGGGAACAACAATGTCGCCGATCTCATCGACCGGTCCAATGCCGACCCTCGGCGCGGCGTCGGGCACGAGAAGATTTTGACCAGGATTGGGGTCGATGCACAGACAATTGAGACGTTGCAGCGACAAGGATTGACGCTCGGCGATGTGCCCGCCGAAGGACAGTTCGTTCAACTCAAGCAGACCGGCAATATGAGCACAGGCGGGACCTCGATCGATCGCACCGACGACATTCACCCAGACAATGTAGAAATCGCTAGGCAGGCAGCAATGATCGTTGGTTTGGACGTCGGCGGAATCGATTTTATCGCCAGCGATATCTCCGCCTCGGTTCGTCATTCAGGTGGCGCGATCGTTGAAGTGAACGCCGGTCCCGGTTTCCGCATGCACACGCATCCTACCGAGGGTCATCCTCGGCACGTCGGTCGCGCTGTGGTCGACATGCTCTTCCCGGCTGGTGCGCCGTACCGCGTGCCGATCGTCGCCATCACTGGAACTAACGGCAAGACGACGACTGCCCGGATGATGGCGCACATCATGAAAACTTCAGGTAAGCAAGTGGGCTTGACAACCACTGACGGAATCTACATCGATGGCACGCAGATCATGGCCGGTGACATGAGCGGGCCGACAAGCGCGCAGATGGTTCTCAAGAATCCCGCTATCAATTTTGCCGTGCTCGAAACCGCCCGAGGTGGAATACTGCGTTCGGGGTTGGGATTCGACCGCTGCGACATCGCGATCTTGACCAACATCGCCGGCGATCACCTGGGACTGCATGGGATTGAAACATTGGCTGATCTGGCGCGCGTGAAATCGGTCGTGCCGTCATCGGTCTTTCGAGATGGAAAGAGCGTGCTCAACGCGGACAACGAGTGGACAGCCGACATGGCAAAGGTTGCGCGCGGCGAGATCATCTTTTTCAGCATGATCGAAGACAACCCAGTCGTTCGCGAGCACTTACGAAATCGCGGACGAGCAGTCGTGCTGCGCCCGACGTCACAAGGCGAGATGATCACAATCATCGAGCACCGAAGAGACACGAGTCTCCTGCTCGCGAGCCAAATTCCGGCGACGTTCGACGGAAGGAATCGCGCCAACATCGCGAACGCGCTCGCGGCCGCCGCCGCCGCGCTGGGGGCGGACGTCCAGCTCGAGCATATGCGGCACGCGTTGCGAACTTTTACGACAAGTTATTTCCAAACACCTGGTCGCTTTAACTTGCTCGAAGTCGCGGGACGGCGCGTGTTGATGGATTACTGTCACAACGTGGCGGGACTGGAAGCGGTCGGAGATTTCGTGCGCCGCATCGAGGCGACGCGGCGAATAGGGGTCATCGCAATGCCGGGTGATCGTCAGGATCTCGACATCGCGGGCTTTGGCCGCCTCGCGGCGACCTTATTTGATGAGTTGATCATTCGCGAAGACACGAATACGCGCGGTCGCGCCCGCGGCGAGGTCGCGGGACTCCTGCGCTCCGCCGCGATCGAAGGTGGCTTGGACGCGGAGCGGATCACGACCGTGCTCGACGAAGTTGAGGCCGTGCGCGAGGCTTTGCAGCGGACATCCAAAGATGAATTCGTTGTGATGTTGATCGACAAGCCCACGGTTATTTGGGAAGAACTCAACAACTTAAATGGCGTGCTGACAGTTATCTAGTGCGCTGACCCAGGGACGACGGCTTCCCTACTTGGTTCAAATAGTCGCGAACTTCCGCAACCTGTTCCACGCACATCATTGCGATCAGGTCTCCGGGCCCCGCCCCGCGTAACCCTGAAGTCAAGGCAGCCAGCTCGGAGGCTTCAATGCTCCAAGAGTGCTTTCCACCGGCCTGTATGCCGGCGACGTACTGCACGTTGAGCTCGTCGTTGCTGGCCCGTCCGCGCAAATATTTCACCGTTTCCTTGACGATGACCGAATCCGACGCTTCGGCGGCGATACGGCCGATCTCGAAGAGGTTGGCGTCGGTCCGATCTCCCGCGGTCCCGATGATCGTGACGAGCCTGGAGCCTGGGGTCTTGAGTTGGTCCGCGAGCGAAAGAAGATGGCGGAGCCCCGCCTCATTGTGCGCAAAATCGACGATCACGATTGAACCGTCCACGTCGTAAACATTCAATCGTCCGAGATTATCGTCCGCTGAACTCGAGAAAGTGATCAGTCCTTCACGCACAGCGGTAGGATCGAGATCCATTGCCAGACTCGCCGCAGCCGCGCAAAGGGCGTTTTCAATCATGTGCCGCGCCGAACCGCCAAATGTGATCGGTATGTCTTTCACATCGACGATTTTGCTCGCACGTCCTTCGCGCCAAGCGACGAAGTCGTCGCCTTCGAGAACGACCGCGAGACCTCCTCGGTCGATATGTTGGCGAACCAGTGAGTTTTCGACACGTTGGGAGACGAAGCAGACTTTGGACTGAGTTTGCGCGGCGCATTTGGCGACGAGCGGATCGTCAGCGTTCAGAACCGCAACGCCGTCAGGTTGGGTGATCCGGATCACGACCGACTTTACTGACGCAAGCCCTTCTACCGTACGGACACCTTGAAGATCAAGATGATCGGCGCTGACGTTGGTGAAGACTCCGACATCATTGCTTTCATACGCGATCCCACGCAAGAGAATGCCGCCCCGAGCTGTTTCTAGGATCGCGGCCTCGAGGCCGGGCTGGTTCAGCACCCTCATCGCGCCGACGGGGCCGGTATAGTCGCCCTCCATCACCTGCTCGCCCTCGATGAAGACGCCCGAAGAGGACGACAAGCCTACTTTTCGGCCGTTCGTCCGCAGGATATGGGCGGTGAGGCGAGTGGTCGTCGTTTTACCGTTCGTACCTGTGATGCTGACGATGGGCATTGTTCGGTCTGCGTCGCGCACCATGAGGGGCAGATCAGTCGGTTCCTGAGTTCTAAGCGTTGCACCTAGGGCTCTGGCTTCGTTCTTGGTGTCAACAACCTCGCCCATGGCCAAACGCGCGATGATCTTAGCAACCCCTAATGCAAATCGGCGGTGCGACCAACCGAATGCGAACGCCACGTGTCCAGGCGTCTCGAGCGTCGTCCAAACCGATGCCGGGCACGACTGGCCGCTGAGTTCATGCAGCGAGCACAGCGTCTCCTTGAGTGTTTCTGGGAGGTCGCCGGCAGCTGCATCAAGCTTAAACTCGACCTTGACGGCAGGCCCCAGCAGGAAGATATTCGGCCCGTCCAGGTCGCGGATTTCAACCAGCTCCACGACATTACCCCAAGTGACGATGACGGCCAGCTACGACGACAAGAGCGCGGCAAGAGTGTCGACCATCATATGCGTCAGTATGCACGCGGTCGTGCCAAAGTGTTTTCGCTCGAATCCCAAGACGAGTCCGCTGCCGAATATGCCCAACAAGATGAACGTGGCGCCATATTGAACATGAACGGCGGTAAAGAGCATCGCCGTGACGACCAGGCCGAATCGCGGTTGAAGCACGCCCCGGAACACAAGTTCCTCGCCGACCCCCGCGCTGAGTCCAAAAATCAACGCGGCGATGGGATTATGCGAGCCTGAGGCTGTTTCCTTGAGGACTCGCTCGTAGTCGTCGACAACGCCGGGTTGAAGGTAGTGCATAAGTTGTACCCCAACCGCGTTCATAATCAGCGCGAGAATAAGGAAACCGGCTGCGACGGAGGCGAGTTTGACGGTCAGTCGCACGAGGCCGAGCCTATCGGTCGCCTGTCTCGGAGTGCGATAAATCCAGAGACCGACGGCCGCGAACGCAATGCCAATTTCAGCTAGCGCTTGAACGAAAACCTCGGCAAGCGAAACGTCTTCACTTGATGGAGTTGGTTCCAACGCGAGCGTCGCTCCACCAAAGGTGAAAATCAGGAACACAATTGCAAGTCCGCACATGTCGAGCGGAGACATCGGATCGAGCGGTGTGAACTGAGCCACGAACTGGCGGAGCTGCTTGAATAGCGGCATCACGCACGAAAGCCCGGCCGCGAGAAAGATGAATCCGTTAGGTTTGCCAAAGCTCAAGTAGGCGATTCCGGCCACGATGAGTAATGTGCCCGGAATGCCAAGCAGAAGATAGAGACCGACGAAGGCGGACCGGTCGCGTGTAGCCTTGTGCGCCCAGAACACGAGTCCCCAGACGGCTAGGACTGCGACGAGGGCTGCTATTGCCGCGAAAACGACTTCCAACGGTCGCCCCTACTGAATCTCGGCGCATCGCCAAGATGCGTCGCTATGGGCACGAAATGGCCGCTTCTCGAAAGGAGCGGCCACGTGAGTATATACGGATGGGTCATGGAAACCGGCACGCTTCGTCGGGCTTGGGCAATCTTGCTCTATTTGGAGATGCTAGACTCCAGGAATCTCTTCATTGAGCAGCATGGAAATGAGCGGAGCGTGAGCGATCTATTGAAATCCGAGGCGAAACTGAGCTTTGACGATCCCAGCGATCGTGGCCACCGGACCACTACGCGAAAGGGTGGTCTAGGCAGGGGGCTTGGGGCGCTCATCCCATCGTCCACCAACAATGACTATGCTGCGGCATCGACCGAGGTGCCGATTGATCGAATCGTGCCCAATCCATTTCAGCCCCGGGCAACCATCGAACCATCGCGCCTCAACACGCTCGCGGAGTCAATCCGAACCCACGGCGTGATTCAGCCGCTCGTTGTTAAACGATCAGACACTCACGGCCACTTCATCTTGGTCGCCGGCGAGCGCCGATGGCGTGCGGCGCGCGTTGCCGGTCTTAGCACGATTCCGGTGGTGATCAAGGATGCCGCGCCGCAAGCCATGCTCGAAATCGCGCTCGTCGAAAACGTCGTTCGCGCCGATCTCGCTCCGCTTGAGGAAGCGGCGGCCTACCGACAGCTCATTGAGGAATTCGGACTCACGCAAGCGGAAGTCGCATCCCGAGTCGGACGATCACGTGTCAGCATTACCAACATTCTCCGGCTCTTGACCGCACCGGCCGCGGTTCAACAAGCGCTCAACGATGGCCAGATCACTGAAGGGCATGCTCGCGCATTGCTTGGCCTGCCGTCAGCGGCGGACCAGATCGCGATGCTTGACGTCGTCATGGCCAAAGATTGGTCAGTTCGCCAGACTGAAGATGCAGTTCGGCGTTGGCTTTCCGGTCCGCCGGAATCGAAGAATGGCGAACGCCGCGACCATCGTGATGATCGGCTAGAGGGTCAGTTCCGGTCGGCGCTGGGCACCAAGGTTGCTCTGCGGCGCGATGCGAAAGGCCGGGGCGGAGCGCTGACAATCCACTTCTACTCCGACGAGGAATTGCAATCACTCTTCGAGCGCATTGTCGGCGACGAACTCTGGTAGCCGCTACTTTCATGGATCGCAGCTGCTCCGCGTGTCACTCACGCGCACAATGTTGCCATTACCAGAGTCGACAATGACTTGATAGCCGACCTTCCTGTTTCGCAGATCGGTGTAACTGATCAGCCACTCGAGTTTCTCGCCTGGTTCTTGCTCAGTCGTTTGGCTTGTCGTCAGCGCAATCCGCGACATGGCGCGGAACTTCGGACACTCCGCCCGGTAGGCAGTTCCTCCCGCAAGCTCAGCGGCAAGCAGCGCAGTGGTTGAATCGACGTTGGCTCGATCTGGCGAAATAGATTTTGAAATCGGGTGTTGCCACTTGGTCGTGGACTGCCCGTAGAGTCGTCCACTTCCGCGTTCAAAGAACAGGCCCAAGGTTGCGCCCTCTGCGCCGGCGTGATCCCAAGGGGCAGCAAATGTCATGGTGACCCACCCGCCAGGAGGAAGCTCCGTCACGGTAGCCGGCGGAGGAACGCCCGGCCAATCAACCTGCATGTTCACGTTGATTAGCTGTGCATTTGGTTCCCAACTTGCCGCTTGCTTGAGTCCGAGTTGATAGGCCGATTCGATCGTCAATGGACGCATAACTGAGGTTGGGTCGGGGGCCGAGCCCGGCGGCGACGGCTTGTCGGTGCGTGCTGCCCATGCCGTACCAGCGGCGACGACCGCAAGCACGATCTGGACGGCGAGTAGAACTGGCAACCAGCGTCGCATTGCCTGATGATTCGAATCCTTCACAATGCGTCCTGGCCGAGATTTCGAACCGTATACGTTGCGGACTTTGCCGGCGCGTCTGGCTGCCGTTCTGGCGGACTGCTCGCGCCGACCGCCTCCCATCCCTGGCTGGCGAGGAGGTCGCCGATCGTTTCCTGAGTATATTGGTCTGCCAACCAACTGAGTTCGGACGCCTCGAATGCCGGAGCGAGGTCGAGAAGTTCATCGCGGACAGTTTCGATCTTCGCGCTTGTTTCAAGTGTCACTGTCAGCCGTAGCCGCGTACCAGGTTCGGCCGCGACTCGCTCAACGAACCCCTCCACTCGTCCGAACCTCACGTCGCAGGCTCCGGAGCGGTTGAACGCCGACGGCCCGACTCGTCGAGCGTAATCGCTTCTTGGTAATCGAGCGCGCGCTTCGGAATCGTCGTCGCCACGAGTGCGGCGATAAGACCAAGCAACGAAAGCAGCATAAATGCTTGTTGAAAACCAATCGAGTCGGCAATGCGTCCCGAAATAGGGACGCCAATGCCGCCGGTGACGAATCCAAGCCCTAGGATCATGCCCGAGGCGATACCGGTTCTGCCAGGGAGCAGCCGCTGCGCGGCGACGAGAGTAATCGAGAGGCTCGAATCAGAAAGCAAACCGAAAAGCGTGCCCGTAAGCAGCGAGATGTAGCCTGGGAAACCGGCGAAGAACATCAACGCAGGGCAGCTCAGCGCCAACGAGGTCATCAAGATCCTGCGCCCGCCGATGCGATCGGCAAGCGAACCCCCAAGCAACGTGCCAACTGCCCCGCCCAAAATCATCGCCGTCGTTAGCGAACCATAGAACACTCGTCGATAGCCAAGCTCGTCAAACCACGTCGGAACGTATTGAATCAGCGAAAGAAAGACCCACGATCGGAGCATGACGACCAGCACCACCCGAGCCAGAAGGGCGGGATCAGCCTTGCGGCTTGAATCAGTTGTCGAGATCGAGCTCGGAGATGTATTGCGCGCGGTCTGCACCGTCGCCAATTGCCAATAGAGCAGACTGGCGGCGATGATTCCCCAGGCGAAGAAAACGGCGGTTCCGTGCAGGCCGAAAAGCGCGAGCAGCGCGACCGCGATAAGCGGACCGATCGCCCAACCTGTGGTACCCGCAACGGTGTAAAGCGAGAGCGCGGTGTTCTTCGTGCGTTCGCTGACCACTCGGGCGGCGTTCGTCGCCCCGAGCGGATGGAAGGCGCCGGAGCCAAGACCGGCAATCGCCGCGAGTATGACCAGCGCCCCGAATCCGCCGGCGAAGCCGTAAGACGCGACAAAGATACCGCTCCACAGTAGGGCAAACGGCACGTACCAACGCTTGTCATAGCGATCCGCCACATGGCCAAACAACGGCTGGAAGATGCTCGCGGTGCCTGAATATGCGAGTGTGACAAGGCCGACTTCGGCATTCGTGAGATGAAACTCATCTTTGAACGCGGGGTAGAGAACCGGAAGCACGCCCGCGAACAGGTCATTTGAAAAATGACCGAGCATAAGCGTCGAGAGCGCGCGATTTCGCAGAACTTGAGGTAAGACGGTCACCTTGCTTCCTTGAGTCGGTATCTACCTCCATAAGAGGCGGGTTACGGGCTGGGTGAGAGAATACCGCGAAGCTGGCTCAATCGCTCACCGCCGGCTTGAACCGAGCGGATATACTTAGGGGTGACTTACCGCGGAGCGAACAGGTGCGCAAACAGCTAACGGAGCGACGATGAACGACGAAACGGCGCGGACGCTAATGGCGATGCGCGAGTGGCTGGACCTGCTCGGGGTGCGACTTTGACTTCGCTGATGTTCAGCGCGAAATCGACCAGCTAGAGGCCCAAAGCGCGGCGACTGGCTTTTGGGACGATCCTCAGCACGCGCAATCCGTCATGCGTCGCATCGGCGAGCTAAGGTCAAGGATTGAAAGCTGGAACGATCTCGGCCGGCATATCGACGACCTCGTCACGCTGGCCGAAATTGCCGAGGACGACCCGTCGCTCGGCGAAGAAGTGAAGCAAGAAGCGAGCGCGCTCGAGCAACGTTTGGATGAACTTGAGCTTGAATTAGCGCTTAATGGTCCCCACGACCGGTCGAATGCCATTCTCGTTGTTCATTCCGGCGAGGGCGGCGTCGATGCCCAAGACTTCGCTGAGATGCTGAGCCGGATGTACCTTCGATGGGGCGAGCGACGCGGCTTTGCCGTTGAGCTTCTCGACTCAACCCCTGGCGAAGAAGCAGGAATCAAGAACGCGACCATCGAGTTCCGCGGCTTGAATGCCTATGGTTTTGCGAAGGCCGAGGCAGGATCTCACCGGCTCGTGCGCCTTTCGCCGTTCGATGCGGCCCATCGACGCCACACTTCCTTTGCCTTGGTCGAAGTCCTACCCGAAATCGAGAGCGACACCGAAATCGACCTCAATTCCGACGATGTGCGCGTGGATACCTATCGGTCGCAAGGCGCGGGCGGTCAGCACGTCAACAAAACCGATTCAGCCGTCCGCTTGACACATATCCCGACAGGAATTGTCGTCACCTGCCAGAACGAGCGCAGTCAGATTCAAAATCGGGAGACCGCGTTCAAGATATTGCGGGCGAGGCTACTGGAGCGGAAGATGAAGGAGGAAGCCGACGAGCGCACAAGGCTGAAGGGAGACCACATCGCCGCCGGATTTGGCAACCGAATTCGATCCTACGTGATCCACCCCTACACCATGGTGACCGACCATCGCACCGATACCAGCATCGGCGATGCGCAATCCGTTCTCAATGGCGAGATCGATCCGTTCATCAACGCCTATTTGCAGCAAAAAATCGGTCAACCGACCGGAGCCGCGTAACTATGACTCGCTGCCGAATCTTTTCGCTGCTCATTGGCGCCTCTTGTTTAGTTGCGATGCTGAGCGGCGTGCTGACGTCGGGTCGGCCCGTCGCAGGCGCATCATATTCCATAACCGTTCGTGAAGATAAAGCCCAGCCAGATTTTCCCGACTCTATCACCTTTAACTTGACAGCGCAGACGTCATCGCCAACGAAACAGGTCGAGCTGCTGTATTCGCTCGCCGATGAAGAAACACTTCATGTTTCGACGCCGGAATTTACTCCGGGCACGGCCATTCACGTGGCGGACACTATCGACATGCAGATCAATCAGGTTCCTCCGGGCATTGACATTACTTATCACTGGAAATTGACTGGCGAAGACGACTCCACCCTCGAAACCGAACCGGCTCCAATGTTGTGGAAGGACGATCGATTCGACTGGCAAAGCACCCCGGGCAACATGGTCACGGTCTACGCCTACAACGACGACGCAGCGTTCAATCAGAAAATCCTCGACACGGCCCAACGCACAATCACTAAGGTTCAATCGGAATTCGGGGTCAAGGTGAGCACCCCGATCAGGATCTGGGCGTATGAGTCGCAAAAGGACTTTAAGGGAACGCTCTCGGCCAACAGTGAAGAATGGTCGGTTGGAGCAACATATCCGCAGCTCAATCTTATCGTCGCGGCATTGCCCGACGGGGATGTCAATTCAATCTCCAGAGTCGTGCCCCACGAGGTAACCCATCAAATCCTATATCAAGCAACAACGAATCCCTTCAATCACCCACCTCGCTGGCTTGATGAAGGCCTTGCCGTCTTGCATCAGGAAAACGGGCGCGGCGAATACGATGGCTATGTCAAAGCGGCGGTCGAAGCGGGCAAACTCTATTCAGTTCGAGCTTTGAATTCCGACTTTCCTTTTGATCCTGATGATGTTCACCTAGCCTATGCCGAAAGCCTAAGCATTGTGCAGTTCATCATCGACCATTTTGGGGCTGACAAAATGGGCGCCTTGATCGCGGCTTACCGCCAAGGCTTGTCGCACGATGAGGCAGCCCAAAAAGCCCTCGGCGTTGATCTCGACGGGCTCGATAGACTGTGGAAAGACAGCCTTGGCTACAAAGGCGACAAGGGCGTCGCCGGTGTCGTTCAACCGGACGGTCACGGGCTGTCGGATCCGGTCGCCGAATCGCTGGCGTACGGCACAGGCATTCTTGGCTTGGCGGTCTTCGGATCGTTGCTGCTTCGTGGGTTCATTGTTCAGCGGGCAAAACGCCACGCAGCCGACCATATCGGGCGACCGTGGTAGACTCCCGCGGCCAATGAGTTATTCAAAACGCTTCGCGGGTGCGACGGGATAGAGGAATCGATAGATGAGGCCATTGGTCGAATCTGGATCACGCGCCAGTATTCTCGATCCAGCCGCGATTGAGAAGAAGCTCGCGCTCAATTTCTACAATGTCGACCGCACGCGCGCTCACATCCGAATCATCGATCGCGATGTTTGTCTCCAATGTGTTCGCCAGCAGTGCATTAACTGTTGCCCAGCTAACTGTTACGTCCCTCAGGATGAAGGTCACGTGCTCTTCTCGTATGAAGGTTGCGTCGAATGCGGTACTTGTCGCATTGTGTGCAATGTCTACGACAACATCGAGTGGACTTATCCCCGCGGCGGGTTCGGAATTCAGTATCGCCATGGCTAACCGTTAACTATCAGGCGCCCGCGAATGCGCTCGGCGGCGTTGCAGCGCCAGGATCGTTCCGAAAAAGATGTACTGGACTAACAAGCACGTTCTCGTTTGCACCGCGTCGCATTGCGCCCAGAAGGGCGCGAATGACGTCGTAGGCAAGCTTCGGCTGGAGATCATTCGGAAGGGACTCGATACCAAGATTCTCGTCAACAACTGCGGGACGATCGATCTTTGCGATATCGGGCCAAATCTAGTTATCTATCCCGACAACATCATCTACAGCGGGGTCACTACCAAGGACATTCCTGACATCATCAAGCACCTGACTGGTGGACCAGTTGTCGAACGACTTGTGCTCTCGCCAGAGGCGCCTGAGGAAAAGCGACGCCGAGACTTTTACGCGGCTGCGGTGACGCCCGATCCGATAAGCCCGGCCCAGGAGTTCGAAAAACTTGCCACAAAACACGGTTTCGATGCCGCCTGGATCGCCGAGCAACAACGACGCGGATTCATCGCCCGCAAGCCCGGCGAAGAACCTTCAGGCGAGACGATAACGGTGACGAAGAAGTCGCGTAACCGGTACGGGGTCTAGCAAGATTGAAGTAGCGAGAGGCTGATGCATCAGCCCGACTGGGTTCGCCGAATCAATTTCTCGCGATCGATCGCTATCCGGCTTGTCATCGGGTTGGCACTGATCGCGACTGCGCTCCTGACCAACCGCAGTTTCCTGGGATGGGGACTCTTCGTCGTCTTTGCCGTGCTCTTCGTGCCCGTCGGGAGGGCGCGCTCGTTTGTCTTTTCATTCGTCCCTTATGCCGCGGTGTGGTTCATCTTCACGGCCTTGCGATCGCTGGCGGATGAGACACGCCTAGCCAAGACCCTGAACACAAACGTCCCTCGCCTCGAGCGCTGGCTGTTCAATGGTCAGTTGCCGACGGTGATTTTACAGGATCGGCTCTACGATCCTGCGCATTTGCATTGGTATGACTACTTTTGCACCGGTGTTCACTGGTCGTATTTCATTATTCCGCATGCCGTCGCAGTATGGCTGTGGCTCCGCCGGCCGCCACTTTTCCGGCATTACTTGAGCGCGCTGACGCTCTTGTTATCAATCGGTTTGTGTATCTATTTCTTGATCCCATCGAATCCTCCCTGGCTTGCGCCTGAGCCGATCAACAGCCCGTCAGCAGCCCCTGTTTATCGGATCATGGAAGCAGTTGGCAGACAGCTCGGCGGCGGTCTCTATCGGGCGAGCTATCGGGTAATCGGTGAATCGAACCCAATCGCGGCCATGCCTTCGATCCATATGGCAGTCACGTTCCTCATTGTCTTTCCCTTGTTCAAAGCCGGGCGGATTTGGGGACTCCTCGCACTGACTTACTCTGTCATCATGGGTTTCTCGCTCATCTATCTCGGCGAGCATTATTTTGTCGACGTCATCGTCGGCGTCCTGATCACGACCTATGCATGGTTCGCCGCTGGAACGTGGATGAGTCGAGTGGCGCCTTACGCTTTTGGCCGGTTGGCCCCCGCCGCAACTGGTGTCACACCTGAGCGCCTTCCAGAGCCCGCCGGGTCGCACTGACAACTACGGTTCTGGGCGCTGCACTATACGATTCTTGTCGGCTGCGAAGACCACGGTCTCGAGTTGTGTTTTAAATTCCTCTGAGGACGGAATGTCGTGGCGGGTGCGCATCGGCCGGGTGATGCGAACGTGGCCTGGCGCCGGGTCATATTCGATCCTCGTCCAACCTACTCGATCCTTGAACGGTTCGACTTCCTCTTCGAGCCCTACGAGGAGTTCCGATTCGAGATCTGGCTTGTCGCTCTCGAACGTGATCGCCGCCGGTTCACCGGGTGACTTCGCCGGCACAAGGTAATACGCCCATTTCGATCCACCCGCACCGTCGATCACCGAGGTGTGAAACACGCGCCCGGCGCCGATGATCGAAGTTGCCATCCGCCCCTCGGCGATGTGCCCGGCGAATTTCCCTTTGACTGTCGCATCCTCAAGATTCAACTCGCCGCCAAGCACATCCGCCAGTGGTTTCATCGCCTGCTCGAGATCGGCCTTCGCCCGCTTGTTGAAGAACATGGCCATGTACGCAGTTGCGACCAACGACAAAATGACGATCACGCACATCGCCAGCGTCGCGGAAACGTAGGGATTCAAGCAGCCTCCTTGCCGCTTACTCGTGGCGCAAATAATGACCCGCTAGGCGAAGAGAGATCGCTTTGCGTAAACCTGCCAATTGTAATAGTCGCGAAACCTAGTCGGCCGGGGTGGGGACCGGTTCGAACGATTTCTCGCCTAGTGTGCGACCGGGTTCTCGGCGCTTGCGTGCGTCGGGGACGCCAACCACCGCAATCGCGGCCATCACGCCAAGGATGGTGTTGATGACCAGCGCGATCGTGTAACCGCCGGAAGCGTCGAATATGACGCCGTCGAGGAGCGAGCCGACGCCCATGCCAAGGTTCATGAAGGTGAACATAGTGCCAAAGATGACACCCAAATTCTGGCGGCCGAAGAGATCAGCAGAGATCGCGGCGGTGAGCGGCGTGGTCGCGGTCCAGGATATGCCAAGGACCAGGGAATAGAAGAAAATCAAGTTGTCCTTGGGGAGGACGAGCAGCAACAGAAACGAGAGACTGCGCAGAAGATAGGTCAGCCCAAGCACATGCGGCCGCGATCGGCGATCGGCAACTAGGCCAAGGCCAATGCTCCCGAAAATGCTGCAAATCGCGGTCAGCGCGACCACGTCGGCAGCATGGATTTCCGACATGCCCATATCATCCGCATAGGCCATGAAGTGGATGTTTGCGAAGGCCATCGTGAATCCGCAAACGAAAAATCCAAATGCGAGCAACCAGAATGCCGGCAAACGTAGGGCCTGCCGAAGCTCAAATCCAACGTGATGCTCACCTTCCTCAAGTCGCTTCGAAGCGCTGCCTGGCCGCACTTTCAGGGCGGTCGGAGGCTCAATGATGAAATACGCGGCGATGGGCAGCATCACCAGGAGAAGTACCGCCGCGAGCAAGCGATAAGGCGCTTCCCAGCCTGTCTTGGCGAGCGTCCACGCGGCCAGGGGCACGATGATCAATTGACCAAACGCGGCGCCGGAGGTCGCAATCGCGAGCGCAGTGCCCCGCCGGGCGGTGAACCAGCGGCTGACTAACGGCGTGATGTTGACCGGGCTCACCGCTGCCAGCCCGACTGCCATGACTAGCCCATAAACGACATAGATCTGCCAAAGTGCGGTCACGTAGGAAAGTGGGATAAGCGATAGCCCGAGGACCAGCGTGCCCGCGATTATCAATGGTTTGGTGCCAATGCGATCGCTGAGCTTGCCGATCACTGGTTGAAACACACAAAGGGCAAGCATGTTGATCGTTGTCGCCAACGAAAGCGCCGACCGACTCCAGCCGAACTCTTCATGGAGCGGCTTGAGCACGACCCCAAAAAGGAATCGGGTGCCAGCCGTTGCCGTCAAGACGGTAGTTATGGCCGCGACGACAACCCAACCGTATTCCGGGGATGTGCGCTGAGGAATTTTGCCGGACACGCGAACTCCGTCGAAGCTTCGGAAGCGCTCTGCCTTCGCTTCCAAGCCACGGGCACAGAAGTCGCGAAGATAATACCAGAGGCTCGCGTTGTCGCGAAATTGGCCGCATGCTAGCATCCATTTCATTACGGCGACTCGTCGCGCATTTCGAATCAGCCGTTCCGCTCTGCTCCGATTTTCAGTGGGAAGGGTCCCTGCATGGCCGTTGAGCCAATGATCTATGAGTTGTCTCGTCCTGGGCGGCGCGGCGTACGAATGCCTGCCCCGGACGTTCCGGAAACCACGTTCCCTGAATCGCTTCGGCGTGAATCGTTAGACTGGCCGGAAGTCAGCGAGATCGACGTGATTCGTCATTACACGCGAGCGAGCCAGAAGAATCATGCGATTGACATCAACTTTTATCCGCTCGGTTCGTGCACGATGAAATACAACCCGAAGATCAATGAAGCGGTCGCACGCTATTCGGGGTTCGCGCAAATTCATCCCGCTCAAAGTGAAGAGACCGTACAAGGGGCGCTGGAGCTCATGTTCGAGCTCCAAGAAATGCTGGCAGAGATTGCGGGCTTCATCGCAGTCAGCATTCAGCCTGCCGCTGGCGCCCACGGGGAACTGGCAGGAGTGCTTATCACGCGTGCCTATCACTTAGACCGTGGCGACACCAAGCGGACGAAGGTGCTCGTGCCCGACTCTGCCCACGGGACGAATCCCGCAACGGCGGCCATGGCGGGATTCGAAGTTGTAACTGTTCCCTCAGATGCACACGGCAACGTCGACGTCGAGAAGCTTCGGGCCCTAGCTGGACCTGACACCGCGGCCCTGATGATCACGAATCCCAATACGCTTGGGCTTTGGGATGAACATCTGCAGGAAGTCATCGAAATCGTGCATCATGCCGGCGGGCTCGTGTACAACGACGGCGCCAACTTCAACGCCATTCTCGGGATCGCTCGTCCCGGAGATCTCGGTCTCGACATCATGCATTACAACCTTCACAAGACCTTCTCGACACCACATGGCGGAGGCGGGCCAGGGTCGGGCCCGGTCGGCGTGCGCAAAGGGCTTGAAGATTACCTGCCCGGCCCGCGAGTGCGGAGGGCCGATGAAGGCGAGGTGCGCTACCGGTGGTATCAGCCCTCGAAATCAATCGGCCGTTTGCACGGATTCAATGGCAACTTCGGCATGCACGTCCGCGCTTATTGTTATATCCGGATGCACGGCGCCGAGGGATTGCGTCAGATCAGTGAGGACGCGGTCTTGAATGCTAATTATCTGCTCGCCCATTTGAGGGACCGTTACGACGTGCCGTATGACCGCACCTGCATGCACGAATTCGTGCTGTCCGGGAACCGGCAAAAGAGAAATGGTGTCAGGACGCTGGACATCGCTAAACGGCTGCTCGACTTTGGCGTCCATCCGCCGACCACATACTTCCCGCTCATCGTGCCCGAAGCATTGATGATCGAGCCAACGGAAACTGAGTCGAAGGAAACGCTCGACTTCTTCATAGAGGCGATGATGCAGATCGCGGACGAAGCCGAGCAAGAGCCGGAATTGGTGACCGGCGCGCCGCACACAACCGAGTGCAAGCGACTCGATGAGGTCGGCGCGAACCGGAATCTGAACCTGCGATGGATTGCTCGAGAACCGGAATTGGTTGCCGCCGACTAATCTTGGACGACAATAGACGTTCTCCCGGAAACGCAATGGCCGGGGTCAATTGACCCCGGCCATTTTTGGAGAATGAGTATCCTAGGCCCGAACCAAGAGGTTGAGCAGGCGACCAGGAACATAGACGACTCGGTCCGGAGTCCTGCCCTTCAGACCTTCTCTGACACGAACTTGCGCCATCGCACGATCGAGCGCATCGACCTCGGAGAGGTCGGGCGAAACCCAGAGACGCTCGCGAACTTTGCCGTTGACCTGTACGACGATCTCGACGACATCTTCCCGTGCCAGCGCCTCTTCGTAGCTAGGCCAACTCTGCGTGTGCACGGAATAGGGTTTGCCGAGACGCTCCCAGAGCTCTTCCGCGGCATACGGCGTGCTCGGTGCCATCATTAACACCAGTGATTCAACAGCTCGCCGCCATTCCGGGGTGTGCGCCACTGGACTGTCCTTGAGCTTCATTAGCTCGTTGACGAACTCGTTCAGCGCCGCAACCATCGTGTTGAACTGGAAATCGGTCAAGTCGGTCGTCGCACGCTTGATCGTTTGGTGCATGAGCCGGACGAGTCTAGTTCGTTCCTCGGCCAAGTCTTCGGTCGCCGATGGGTGTTTCGGCGTATCCGCGACAACTTGAAATGCCCGTCGGATGAATCGCTCCATCCCGGTAATGCCGCTCGTGTTCCAGGGACCGCCTTGATCCCAGGGACTGAGATACATCAGGTGCAAACGCAAGGCATCGGCGCCGTGCCTGGCGACCAGCTCGTCGGCTCCAACCTGGGTGCCACGGCTTTTGCTCATCTTGGTGCCTTCTTCGGCCAAAATCATGCCCTGGTTGCGGAGGCGCTGGAACGGTTCTCCATGGTCGATCAGCCCCATGTCGCGGCAAACTTTCGTGATGAACCGCGCATACAGTAAATGCAGAATCGCGTGTTCGATGCCGCCGCAATAGAGATCGACGGGACACCACAGCTTCACCTTCTCAGGATTGAAGGGCAGCCGTTCCTCGTGGGGGCTGGTGTATCGAAACCAATACCACGAAGAGTCGACGAAGGTGTCCATCGTGTCCGTTTCGCGTCGGGCCGGCTTGCCACAGACGGGACAAGGCACGTTGAGGAAGTCTTCATGCGAGACAAGCGGACTCTGGCCCGTAGGCGTGAACTCGGCGTCCGTCGGTAAGAGAACTGGGAGATCCGATTCCGGCACAGGAACCATGCCGCAGTCGTCGCAATAGATAATTGGGAATGGCGTTCCCCAGTAGCGCTGCCGCGAGATCAACCAGTCGCGTAGCCGGAAGTTCACCTCTGCGGTTCCCCGACGGTGCTCCTCGAGCCAAGTAATGATTTCCGGCAAGTCCTCAGGAACGTGCCTCCCGTCAAGCGGTCCGGAATTCACGAGCGTGCCAGGACCGTGATAGGCCCCGGTCATTGTCTCTGGATCGAGCGACTCACCGTCGGGCTGGATGACGACCCGAATCGGCAAACCGAACCGGCGAGCGAACTCGAAGTCGCGTTCGTCATGCGCGGGCACAGCCATGATCGCGCCGGTCCCGTAGCCCATGAGCACGTAATCGGCGACCCAGACAGGGATGCGTTCGTCAGTCATCGGATTTAACGCGTAGGCTCCCGTAAAGACGCCGGTCTTATCCTTGCCTTCCTCGGTGGACAGCCGCTCGATTTCACTCTTCCGTTTCGCCTGCTCGATGTAGTTGTCGATTACAGGGCGCTGGTCGGCGGTCGTGATCCTGAGAACGGCGCGATGTTCGGGTGCGAGGACCATAAAGGTTGCCCCGAGTACCGTGTCTGGCCGGGTGGTAAAGACTTCAAGCCTCTCGCCGGAATCAAGCGTGAACGACAGCCGCGCACCTTCCGATCGCCCAATCCAGTTCCGCTGCATCGCCTTGACCCGCTCGGGCCAGTCAAGATTGTCCAGTTCCTGGAGGAGTTCATCCGCGTAGTCGGTGATGCGGCAGTACCACTGTTCTAAGTCACGCTTGTACACCGGCGTGCCACATCGCTCGCAGACGTTACCTTCGAGCACCTGCTCGTTGGCAAGAACGGTTTGGTCCTTTGGGCACCACCAGACTGGTCCGTCCGCGCGATAAGCAATCCCCCGCTCCAGCATCTTCAGGAAAAGCCATTGATTCCAGCGGTAAAACTCAGGCGTGCAAGTCACGACTTCGCGCGACCAATCGATCATCGCGCCCATTAAACCGTACTGGCGGCGCATTGCGTCGATGTTGTCGAACGTCCAGGTCGCCGGATGAATGTTATGTTTAATAGCGGCATTTTCAGCGGGCAGACCGAACGCGTCGAAACCCATCGGGAAGAGCACGTTATAGCCGCTCATGCGC
Source organism: Thermomicrobiales bacterium (assembly GCA_045804965.1). Taxonomy (GTDB): domain Bacteria; phylum Chloroflexota; class Chloroflexia; order Thermomicrobiales; family UBA6265; genus CAVTUU01. The sequence continues at coordinate 120,342 of JBJMMD010000047.1, forward strand.
TTGAAGCGGGCGAACGCGTCGGGCGCGGAGAACGCGAACCAATGGCCGACGTGGAGCGTGCCAGATGGATATGGGTACATGGTCAGCGAGTACCACTTTGGCCGAGAGTCGTCGTCATCGACCAGGTAAAGTTGGTCGGCTTCCCACCTTGCACGCCATTTCGGCTCGATCGTTGCAGGGTCGTATCGCTCGGCGAGCTTTCGACTCGTCGTACTGTGCTTCTGTTCCTCGACCGCTGTTTCGCTCATCGGCACCCTCAATCAAGTTTCCTGCCATTTGGATACAAAAAAACCTTCCATCCCGACAGGGACGGAAGGCCTCGCAACGCTTGGCCGCTCTTCCGCGGTACCACCCTGGTTGATCAGTGCCGCAAACCACCATGGGCAATCGGGTGGAGCTGAGGGGACTCGAACCCCTGACCCCGACACTGCCAGTGTCGTGCTCTCCCAGCTGAGCTACAGCCCCGTTTGCCTTGATGATCGCGGCTTGTTGACCCACTCAGTTGCCTGATAACGGAGGTTACCCGGCGGCGGTTACGAAACAGTTCACCGCCGCTGCTCCCGGGCGAGTTCAACCCAAGTCGCCGCCTTCCACCGATGAGCGGCTCTCTTCAAGTTCGGGTCTACTACTCCCGATCAATGCAATCCGGACCGATAATCCGGCGTTCATTTATACGCCAAAAATCGACTTTTTGACGGTCGTTCGGCCCCTGGATTCTATCAATCTAGCTCCTTCGCTGTCAACGCGATGATGCTGCTGAACGGATAGAATCGAGCGTTACATTCAATCCCTAGGTTCACAAGACTCACAACAAGTTGTCATGATAGGGGGAGCTTGCAGATGGCTAACAATGCCGACTCTGATGCCTCGACAAACTTGGTCTCGATTTCGCAGGAAATCATCTCCCGCTTTGATAAGCACAGCCACGCCCGGGACCGCGCCCTTAACGAGGGACGCCAAGTTGTTAGATTGTCAGCAAATTCCATTCGCGCGGTTCACCGCGGCGATTTTGATCAGGCGTCAGATTTGCTGACCGAGACTGAAGAGCGTTTGCGCGACGTAATCAGGCAGCTTGCGTCCTATCCGAGTATCTACTGGGCGGGCTATGTGCAGGACGCAATGAAGGAGTTCGCCGAAGCGAAAATCACCTTTGCTATGGTTCATAATGACCAAATTCCAGATCCGGGCGATCTTGGCGTCGAAGACGCGCCGTACTTGAACGCGCTCGCCGAAGCGGCCAGCGAAATGCGCCGTGAGGTTTTGGATCGCCTCCGGGAGGACGACCAAGCTGAGGCGATTCGGCTGTTGGACCGCATGAACGATGTCTACGACGTACTCGTCACCATTGACTACCCAGATGCGATCACCGGTGGATTGCGGAGAACGACGGACGCGCTGCGGGCGGTTCTGGAACGAAGCCGAGGCGATGTGACGATCACGCTGACGCAGAAGCGTCTCGAAAAGGCATTGCACAGCGCCGAGGATCGACTCTTGAGCCGAGGTCAAGAAGGATCGTCCTTGTCGCGTAATGACGAATCGATCTGAACCGGGGTTCCGACGCCGTAACCGTGGTCCCTCATCCAGCCAGCAGGCACTTCTAGCACATACCGAACAGGCTCGGGCGACGCGTAAATTGGGAGCTGATCGGCGGGCGTCCCGGGCATGGGGCAGACGCTTTCGGCCGCGCCGCGAATCTGTCCGTCGTTAATCCAAATAATGTCCAGACAAAAGCGCATCTCGTACATCCAGAATGTCAACGGCATTGCTTCGTTGAAGACGAAGAGCATGCCGGTTCTTGGGACGAGTTCATCGCGGTAACTCAAACCTCGAGAGCGAAGGTAATTGGTATCGGCAACCTCGACCTTGAGCGCGTCGCTGCCTACAAGGATCTTCGACGAAGCTGTTTTCCAGGGTAGCTGAAAACGCCATGGCGGCCGAATGGGCGCTGCTGACGCTGGCGAGGCGGACGCAAACCCGAGCGAAACTGTCAGCAAGACGACCAGAACCACTATTGCCCGTTTCATGCAGCTATCCTACCGGAGTTGGAGCGTTTTCTTCACTCACTACTCGTTCAGCGAGTCGCTGCAAGAGCATCACGGCGCCGTCGACGCCTTCGACGGCCTCATCCGCTTCGGCGGTGACGAGAGTGTGTGTCTCCGGTGAACTGACCGCTATGGTCAGCCCGCGAACGATGCCATTAGCGGTCGAGGCGCGAATCACGCGAAACGCGTCGATGTCGGTAACGTCGTCTCCCAGGAACACAATGCCTTTAAGGTCGTTATCCTCAATCAGGTCCAGTGCAGCAGTGCCTTTGTTGACGGTAATTGCTGGTCGAAGTTCGAACACATATCGACCCTCGGTCATGCGTATCCCGTGGTCAATTGCAGACCGCTCAATGATCGCCGCCAGCTCTGACCCAATCTGATCTCTGCGCGGCGCAAGCCGGTAGTGGATGGACGCCGAGAGCCGCTTATTCTCAAACAAGACGCCATCCGAAAGGTCTCGATGAGCAATGGCTTGTTCGAGATCGACAAGCGCACTACAAATTGCCTCAATGGTTTCTAGCGCTGCGGAATTGTCGCGAGTCTCTCCGAGCCACCGCTGTTCGAGTCCATGGTTACCAATGTAGACGATGCCGTCTAAACCCAGCATGAGCTCGGCGTTCTCGGCAGTACGGCCAGTGATCACTGCAACATGTTTGAGGTGCTGACTCAAGATGTGCAACGCATCCTTCGCGGCAGGTACAACTGCGGCCAGATCGGGAGTCGCAGCAATCGCACTGATGGTACCGTCAATGTCAGTCGCGACGGCCGACGGGCGCGCCGAGAGGACCTGCAGGCAGCGCTCGACCAGATGGTCGAGGTGATTTTCGATCGGATCACTCGCCTCGTGTTTGGGCGCTTCACGGGCCACCGAATCGCTCCTCCACCACACCCGCGGAATGTAAGCGCTCGACTTCAATCAGTCGAACTTGTACCGATAAACTTTGCCGTCTCTCATATCGACAAAAAGATCCTTCACTTCTCCGCGGAATTCGATCGCAACGTGGAAAATCGTCGCGTTGTTGGGCGCCTCCGGTGGCCCGAATTGGGAAGTCGGGGTGCTCGGTTTGATCTCGACGCCGGTGGATGGACTCAGCTCGGTCGAGTCGTCATACCCTTCGCCGTTCAGCGACTTCCGTAGCACGGCAAACGACAGCCCAGGTGTTGAGAGTACCGGCACGGAACTAGGGTCGTCCTCGGCCGCTTCGACTTGACCGGTATCCGACTGAAAGTACGCTTGCGAACTTGGAGAGTAGAACGTTGCTTGCCAACGGAATCCGGACTCAAGTAATTCGCATCCGACCCGAAGCGTGGCAAGTTTTGCATCGGTCTGCCAACGTATCGCTTTTTCAGTCGCTGCCTTCAATCCGTCCTGCCATTTGTTGTCCATAAGGCGCAGGTCGCCGACGAGCATCCGCCCGTCGCCGCACGCCACTCGGTCGGCAAGCGGCGTGGAAGGAGTCGCTTCGGTTGTTACTGTAACGACCGCGGAAGCCGTAGGATCCAGGCTATTAGACGTCACGGCAGGTCCCCCACAGCTCGACAGGACAAGCGCAGTGAAAGCACAGAGAAGGATCGTGCAATGATGTCCGCGCAGCGTCATACGGAGGGAATGATTCACGAACAGCGGACTCCGACCCGCGAGGCGCGTTGAGGTGGACGGTTGACCGCGGGATGATAGCATGCCGTAGCTGAGTGCCGGTTTGCCGCCAAGCTTAGACCTTGCATGACGTGTGCGAGAGGATGCTCGGATATACTAACGCCCGTTCACAAGCGCGTCGTGTTTGAACGAGCGTTGCGCGAACCGCTCGAAGATATTCGAGCCACCGCGCAATCTTGAGACATTCGAGAATTACGACCAAATCGATATTGAACACGCGGGGAAAGATCGGAATGCGCCTGTTCAACACCCAAACGGGGCAAAAGGAGAAATTTTCGGCCTCCAGTGGAACCGTGGGAATATATGTTTGCGGGATTACTCCCTACGATACCACTCACGTTGGGCACGCCTTTACATTTCTTACGTTTGACATTCTTGTTCGGTATCTTCGCTACGTAGACTACAACGTGACCTATGTTCAGAACGTCACTGACATAGACGACGACATCTTGCGAAAGGCGAAGGAACTCGGCGTTGGCTGGGACGAGCTCGGCCGCAGCGAAACAGAAAAGTTCCTCCGGGATATGCGCGACCTAAACGCAGTCGAATTCGATCACTATACCCGGGCGACCGAGCACATTCCCGCGATGGTCGCTATGATCGAAAAGTTGGTCGAGTCTGGGAACGCCTATGAAGCAAACCGGAGCGTTTACTTCGACGTCAATACCGATCCTGAATTCGGGAAACTCAGCCACATTCCCCGCGAAGAGATGCTCCCGATCGCTAATGAACGTGGCAACAGACCCGATGATCCGAATAAGCGCAATCCGCTAGATTTCGTGCTCTGGCAAGCAAGTACCTCCGGTGAACCGTCGTGGCCTTCTCCTTGGGGAGGAGGGCGTCCCGGATGGCACATCGAGTGTAGCACCATGTCAATGGAATACCTGGGTCAGACCCTGGACATCCATGGTGGTGGCTATGATCTCGTTTTTCCCCACCATGAATGCGAAATCGCGCAATCCGAATTTGCCACTGGAGTGAAGCCTTTTGTGCGGTATTGGGTGCATAACGGGATGGTCGAATACCAGGGCGAAAAGATGAGTAAGTCGCTCGGAAACCTCGTCCTCGTACGCGACGCGCTCGAGACCTATAGCGCCGATGCGCTCCGCCTTTACATGTTCTCGCACCACTATCGATCTGCATGGGAATACCGCGAGGAGGAAATGGACGAGTGGGTGCGGCTTGCTTATGACATCCGGGAAGCCGTCGATTTTCCAGCATACGGTATTGAACAGGAAGTCGACGTTTCGATTTTCAACGAGCGGTTCTTCAATGCCCTCGAAGACGATCTTGATACTACGAGTGCAATTGAGTCGCTCAAGGAGATAGCGAGCGCAATTCTGCAAGCGCCGGAAGAGGACGACGTGCGCGAAGCACAGGTGACACTGCGAGAACTCGCCGATATTCTCGGACTTTCACTTTCGTCGTAGCTGGAGGTCGAGAGCCACAAGCTTCGACAGCGGAGTGATACTTCGACTACAATTCTGGGCGTCGGTCCATGCTGGCCGATCTTTTTTATGTTGCCTTTCTGCTCCTCCGGCTCTTCGGGTGCGCAACTCCGAAGTTTTTCGTTGGTGGGGCAATCCCAGGGAGAGGAGGAAAGGTTGCGCGAAACCACTCGGGTTCCCCGTTTATACGAGTTGATGATTATCGTGGCCCCAGATGTGTCTGAAGATGAGCTTCCTGTGGTCATCGACCGTGTCGGCGGGTACATCAGCTCGGCGGGCGGAACGCTCTCTGCGACTCTGCGTGAGTCGCCATGGGGCCGTCGGCGCTTGGCATACGCCATTCGGCACGGCGGTCGTGATGTTCGAGATGGTTACTACACGGTCTATCGCTTTGACGCGCCACCAGCAGCGATTGCCGAAGTCGAACGTGAGCTGCGCCTGACCGATCAGGTTATGCGATTCCTGGTTACGCATTTCATTCCGCAACCTGTCAGTGAACAGGTTCCTCAAAGCGCTGAAGAAGCCGAAGCTCAAGCATCGGCTGTGGCGACCGCAGAAGCCGCTGAAGCGCCCGCTGCCCTTGAGATCGAGAGGCCAGCCGTCGAGGAGCCCGAGGCCGCCGAGGCTGAAGCGCCTGCGAGTGAAGAAGTTGCGGCCGAGGCCGAACCGGCCCCGGAAATCGAAGTTCCTCCCGCCGCAGCTGAAGAGGCGCCGGTGAAGAAGCGAGCGCCGCGTCGCAAGAAAACCGAAACTCCGGACGAAGCAGAAGAACACGTGGCAACGCCGGAAAGTTAGTGTGAGACCGAGCGGTGAACGGGTGAGGAGCGTCCAATGGCTTCTGTTGCTCAAGCAATCCTGATTGGTAACCTTGGTCGTGATCCCGAAACACGATTCACGCCGAACGGTGCGATGAACGTCTCCTTCACGATGGCGACAAATCGGCGTTGGACCGACGCAAACGGACAACAACAAGAAAACACAACCTGGTTTCGCGTTACCGCTTGGGGCAGGCTCGGCGAGAGCTTAAACAAATTGGCTGAGCAGGGCGCCCTCGTTAAGGGTCGTTCGGTCTTCGTTTCGGGATCGTTCGATGCCAGAGAGTATACCGATCGAAACGGTTTGCAACGCATGTCGCTTGACGTCAATGCCAACGACGTTCGCCTACTTGGTGGCAGAGGCGATGAGACAGACGGCTCGTTCGTTGGAGAGGCTCGAGGAGCCGGTGGTCGATCGGATGAAAGCATGGACCAAGATCAAGATAGTGCTGATTTAGACGACGTGCCGTTCTAACGGCGCACCGCGGAAAGTGTGAGTACCAACGTGGCAGATAACGATCAAGAGTTCGATGGCACACCGCAACCAAGTCGACCAGAAGGCGGCGAAGTTCGAGCACGCTTCGGCTCAAGCGGCCGGGGCGATGGTGAGGGTGGAGATCGCCCGCGCGGACGACGCGGAGGTGGTGGTGGCGGCCGGTTTATGCCCCGCCGCAAGGTATGCGCGTTCTGCGTTGATAAAATCGACGAAGTTGATTACAAGGACATTTCCCGTCTTCGCCGGCATCTGTCTGAGCGTGGCAAAATCGAGCCTCGGCGCAAGCTTGGCACCTGCGCCAAGCACCAACGATCGGTGACAGTCGCCATCAAGCGGGCGCGGCATGTTGCCTTGCTCCCGTTTGTTTCGAGCGGGACGCGCGGCTAATTTCCGTTCTGGCTGGGGCCCTGAGGTTTTGCACCGGTGGATGAAGCGCGCCTGCGCACCGTATTCGCGGTCCGCGCTGGCGCGTTTTCACGTGCGCATGGCGAAGAACTGCTGATGATTATCCGCGAACTACCGGCGACGACGTGTTGAAGGAAACGGTTGTATGAGTCAACGGAGACGTTCCGCCCAGCCGCAGAAGAGCAAGAGCAGGTTCCATTTCGGCCGTCATGAGCCGGCCGCGCCGCAGAAAAAACGGCGTGTTTCGCGTCGAGAACGCGAGGCGCGTCAACGGCGTCTGCTTTACTGGGGCATGGGCATCGCAACCGGCCTGATTGTGCTCGTCCTCGGCGTTGGACTCGTCAACCAATACTTCATCAAGCCCCGCCACGTGTTGGCGACGGTCGATGGCACAGATATTCGGCGGAGAGACTATTGGAAAGTACGATCCGTCAATCTAATCAATCAAATATCGGTTTATCAACAATATGCCCAATTCTCGGACGCGAGTCAGGCGCAGCAATACCAAAACCTTGCCCAACAAGCGGCCAGTGAATTGAACGGGCTTTGGGGCTCGACGAATACTGACGATGCGACCCTCGGGAACATGATCGACGACCAGGTCTATCTCAAGAACTTGGACGATTTCGATCTCACTATCACCGATCAGGACGTCAAGGACTACATCGACCAGCAATTTCAGCCGTCCGAGGCCCCAATTTTTACGCCCACTCCGTCGCCAACGCTGATTCCCGCGCGAGCTGACTGGGCAACGCAAACAGCCGAAGCCGAGTTAACGCCAACCGCTGGAGGAGGAACGCCGGTAGCGAGTCCCGTCGAAGGATCGCCTGTTGGCGGCACTCCCACTGGTTCGCCCGCGGCGTCGCCGGTGGCTACCGACGCGTCTCCGACCCAAATCGCATCACCAATCGAAAGCCAGGCGAAGCCGGCCCCGGCGTCATCACCTGAAGCAAGCCCCATCGGTTCGCCGCAAGCATCGCCCGTCGGCTCACCTGCGGCGTCGCCGGTAACGCCACCTGCCCAATCGCCTACGCCGAATCAAGATCAAGCGCGGCAGACTGCCGAAGCCGGCTTCCACAGCTACAAGGATGTGGTTTTTGATAAGGCGCATGTGTCCGAAAGCGACTATGAACGGCTGATTGTACGGCCCGCGATCGCGCGCCAGAAGATTAACGATAAGCTTGGAGCCCCGATCGGCCAGACTGCCGAGCAAGTCCATGCCGCGCACATCCTTGTCACCACGAAAGACCTCGCCGATCAGATCTACGCTGAAGTGACCGCCGAAAACGCGGATTTCAGCGAAATCGCGAAGAATCAGTCGACCGATACCTCGACTGCCCCGAATGGAGGCGATCTCGGTTGGTTCACCCGCGGCGAGATGGTGAAAGAATTCGAAGACGCCGCGTTTGCGCTGCAACCCGGACAGATTAGCGAGCCTGTGCACACGCAATTTGGCTGGCACATCATTAAGTCCATGGATCATCAGCAAGACCGGCCGATGACGGATGACCAAATTAGCAAGTTGAAGGACAGCAAGGTCAAGACCTGGCTCGACCAGAAGAAGGCGACCATGAACATATCGTCCGAAGTCAAGCCGACCGCGACTCCGGCCTCAGAGACGTTCCAGCCTCCCGCGGAGGCGCCGCCAGTACTGACAGCGACTATCGCGCCAGAAGCGAGCCCAGGAGCTTCGCCGGTCCAAGGCGCCAGCCCTCTAGCCAGTCCTGCCGGCAGTCCAGGAGCGAGCCCGGTTGTGAGTCCGGAAAGGTCGCCGGTGGCGACACCGGCGGCGTAATCATGAGGAAGCCGGTCACAAGGTCGCCATCCTTGCCCTCCATGCTATGCTCAACACTGCCTAGGTAGGTTTGCAAAGGCTTTCGCGGACTCCTTGCGGCATGAACTTGGCAAATGGGGAGAGCTTGAATGACGCCCCGAGATCGTGATGGTCAACGGTCCTCAGCCGGTCGATATTCCGACCCGGCCTGGGACCACTTCCCAGCGGACGAGGCGCTAGCTGGAGAGGATCTGCCGATTGATTCCTATGCCGATGAGCAGCCGGACTGGCAAGACCCGGGGCGTCCTCCCGCGAATCAATCCCGGTCCAGCGCCCGTCCTCGCTCCTCGTATCCCTATGACACGAATCCAGAGGCGCGGAAGCGGCAATCCTCGCCCTTGCCCGAACTGACTCGCGGCCTGGAGCGCAACGACGAGTTCGGTGCCGTTCAACGGTCAAATCCAGCGCGATCGACGAAGCAATCCGCGGCGAGCGCCTATGACGTTCCACAAGAGTCTGAAGACTGGCTGTACGAATCGGAGTGGGAACCCGACGCGTACGCGAGCGAGGACATCGAGGACGACTACGCTGCCGCGCCTCCGAGACGGCGAAGCGGAGCGAGTCGCGCCCGTGGACGCGCGCTAGCGGCGCCACGCGCGCCAAGCATCACTGTTCCCCCGGCAATAGGCGCTGTGATTTCCGCCCAAGACCGCAGCGTCCTCGGCTTGTTTGGCGTGGCTGCAGTTGGACTCTTGCTGATGACACTCTTAGTAGGAAGCAGGATCGGCAATCTGCCGGACGTCGTCCCGATTCACCTTGATGCCTCAGGCGCGCCCGATTTGTGGGGGACACAGTCGACGATTTGGAGAGTTCCGCTCGCGGCCGCGATGATCACTCTGATCAACACCATCGTTGCCCTGTACATGTCGCCCCGCGACCCCTTCGTGGCCCGTTTCTTGGTCGGATCCGCGCTCCTGGCACAGGTCATCGCGTGGATTGCGCTGTTTTTGCTGCTTTGGTAGTTGTGCTCAAGCTCTCGAACCACGCTTCTACCGAATCGACCTTGATTTTGTCGATGCTTCCGCATGCACGGATCGTGGAGCGCTTCACGAGTTGAGCCGGAACACCTCCTGCACGATAATCCTCACGGCGTTCATTGACTCGTCTTCGTCACGACGCTGGCGGGTGTGGATATCCGGAAACGGGCGGACTAAATGGCGAACCTGATAACCATCGGACGCCTTGTCCTTCTGTTTGGGATCATTGCGCTGATCTACGTCGGTAATGTGCAGGTCATTACGCTCTGCATGCTGCTGCTTGCCCTCGTGTTTGCGAGCGACGGCATTGACGGTTGGGTGGCTCGCCGTCGAGGATCGACCTCGCAATTTGGGGCCATGTTCGACATCGCCGGCGATCGCGTCGTCGAGAACGCGCTCTGGATTGTGTTCGCTGAACTGCAATTGGTTCCAGTGTGGGTTCCGCTGTTAGTCATGACCAGAGGATTTCTCGTCGACGGATTGCGATCGCTCTCGTATGCCCAAGGTATGACGGCGTTCGGCGATCGTAACATGATGCGTTCGGATTTTACGCGGTGGCTGACTGCCGGCCGCTTTATGCGCGGACTTTACGGCTACGCCAAGGCATTGGGCTTTATGTTCTTGACAGGTCTAGTCGCATTTCGCCAGCAAGATACATCCGACACCTTCTTAGGCGCCGTTTATGATATCGAGGCGTTTCGGTTTATAGGTTGGGTCCTCGTTTGGGGCGCAGTTGCATTGACCATCATTCGCGGTCTACCAGTGATTTTCGATGCAATAGCTATACTGACCGACCAGGAACGTGTCGACGAAACCAAATCCGCCACGCCGAACTCGATACGCACAACGCCCCAATGAGCGCCGGGCTAGTCCGAATCACATCGTGAGCACCAAAAACCAACCGGCAGCCCCGCTCTTGAGCGATCTGCCAGTGTCTGGCGCCACAGCCGCATCCGATGGCGTCGAACCCGTCTCTCCTGCAATTCGAACTCGCGAACGAGGATCAAGGTTCCGATCCGAGCAACGGAGAGAGTTCAGGTATCACCTAAGCGTTGCCTGCGCCATCTCGCTCTCTTGGATAGTCCGACTGGTTCCCGAGCGACTTCGCAACTGGTTCGCGGACCGAGGAGGAGACTTCTTTTTTCGGTTTTCGCCGACCTATCGCGGCAATGTGATGGCAAACCTCGCTCAAGTAATGGGCCTGCCTGAGGATTCAGTCGGAGTCCACGAAGCAAGCCGACGCGTCTTTCGCGCCAGTGGGCGGAACTTCGCCGATCTCTTGCTTTCTCCGCACATGAACTCAAAGCGAATTGCGCTGGATGCCGAATTAGTGTCAGGAGATTGGTCGATTCTTGACCAGGCATTGGCAGTGGGGAAGGGCGCACTAATCGTCACTGCGCATGTTGGGTCGTTCGATTTTCTTGGCAAGACCCTCCAAAATCGCGGGTATAAGTTGAACTCCCTGACCGCACGCACAACCGCACGTTTCTTGTTCGATGGCGTGACGTACCTCCGACAAAAACGCGGACCAGTAATTATTGAGGCATCGCCGTCAGGTATCCGCAAGGTCATCCTGGCAATTCACCGAGGCGAGTGCGGAGTTCTCGCGTCTGACCGCGACTTCTTTCAGAATGGTCTTCCAGTCGAGTTTTTTGGGCGACAGACTACATTGCCTCCCGGCGCCATTCGACTGGCGCGAGAAACTGGAGCGCCGGTGATTCCGCTCTTCGCCGTCCGACTCGGCAATCGGCGGGGAATCATGATCGAACCGAGCTTCACCGTCCCGCGAACAAGGAATCTCGACGACGATCTTGCGGAGGGAATGACCAAGCTGATTTACGCGCTCGAGCTTACCATCAGTCGTTTGCCCGACCAATGGGTTATGTTTCAGCGTGTGTGGCCATTGGAACCGGTCGACCCGGTCCGCGTTTTCCCGATCGGTTCACCACTCGAGAGCGAGCTGCTCGAACGTGTTGGCGCCGTGTTGCCCGATCACGTTCATCTTCCGGGACGGAAAAAGCGGGATTCGGATGTTTCGCCCACAGATCGTACGGAAGCGCGTCCGTAATTTCGACTTCGAAAAGCGAGCCCTTCTCGAGCGGTCCTGGAATGAAGACTAGACCGTCGACTTCGGGCGCGTGCCGACGAGCGCGGCCGACAGAAATCGGTTCTTTCCGACCGCGAGCGTCTTCTGACTCGCCGGTGCCTTCGATCAGCACCTCGATCTTGCGCCCAACCAACGCTCGATTCTTTTTAAGTGAAATCGCCTGCTGTGCTTCCATAATCGCGTTTCGGCGTTCAACCGCAACATCGTGCGGGACTTGGTGGTCCAGTGCTGCCGCCTTTGTGCCTGCTTCGGGAGAGTAGGTGAATACGCCGACGTGGTCGAACTCCATCTCCTCGACAAATGCGAGCAGCGTGCGAAATTGCTCGTCCGTTTCGCCGGGATAGCCCACAATTAGTGTTGTGCGCATGGCAAGGTCAGGGAGCCTCGTACGTGCATGTTCGACAAGCCGGCGGGTCATATCGACATCGCTTGGCCGGTTCATTGATCTAAGCACCGACTTATCGGCATGCTGAATCGGCATGTCAAGATAGGGAAGCAACTGAACGTGCTCGGCCATGACGTCGACCATGCGCAGCGTGAGCGGGCTCGGATAGATGTAGAGCATGCGCAGCCACGCCAGGTTGGGAACCTGCTCGACGATCATTTCGAGCAGATTCGGCAGTCCATGCTTCATGCCGATGTCCGCGCCATATCGTATTGTGTCCTGGGCGACGAGAACGACTTCCTTCGAGCCGGCGGCAACCACGTCCACGATTTCTTGGAGTACGTGAAGCGGGCGTTTGCTGACCTGCCGGCCCTTAATGCTCGGAATCGTGCAAAACGCGCAGTTGTGATCGCAACCATCCGCGATCTTGATGTAGGCTGACGGCCCAGCCTGGTGCCGGTGAAATGTCGTCAGCATGCCTTCACACCCGGCAATTTCCGGTTGCGGCTCCTCGCCAAAAAGTTGCCCGACGACTTCGCCAATTTTGTACCACTCGCGGGTGGTCAGGATGCGATCGACGCCCGACGGAATGTCGCTTTGATAGTCGCCGAGCGCGGGCATACAACCGGCGGCGATGAGCTTCTGCTCTCCAACCTGGTGATCGAGAACTTCTTGAATGACACCAACCGACTCAGCGCGGGCAGCACCGAGAAAGCCGCACGTGTTAACGATGACGACATCCGCGACGGATGATGATTCAGTCGCTCGGAACCCGCGCTGGAGAAGCAAGTGCTCCATTCCATCCGAATCCACTCGATTCTTAGAACATCCCAACGTAACGATATGGAACGAGCGGGCAACGGGAGGTGGCTGAAGGGGAAGAGTCAAACGAATAGGCTCCTTGATATCTATCGATAGTTCACGAATTGCAAGGCAACCGGATAGTCCTCTCGCTTCAATGCTTGGATCACGCCCTGGAGATCATCCTTTGACTTTGCTTGCACGCGTACCGTGTCGCCTTGGATTTGCGGAGTGACTTTCTTGAAGTCGTCTCGAATCCGTTTGGCGATCTGCTTGCCGAGCTCATCAGAAATCCCTTGGCGGAGTTTGATGGTCTGGCGGACTCGTCCACCGGAAGCAGCCTCCTCTTTGCCGTAATCCAATATCTTCAGCGAGAGGTGGCGCTTGACGAGCTTGTCTTCGAGCAAACTACTCACGGCTTGGAGCGTGAATTCGGAGTCCGTCGTAATCGTGATGTCGCCGGCACCGTGCTCGATTTCCGTCTTGGAATCCTTCAGATCGTAGCGCTGTGCGACCTCGCGTCGAGCCTGGTCAAGTGCGTTCTTGAGTTCCTGTTCGTCATACTTGGAAACGATGTCAAATGATGCAAGCTGCGCCATTCATGGTCCCCTTCCGCTTCACAAACACCTAATCTTACCAAACCAGCAGGTTGCTTCCCCAGATTATTGGACCACTGCCTTGGGTTTCTCGCCCTGTTGTCGACCAAATCGGCGCATTTCGATCACAATTGGTCCAACACGAGTTGTGATTGCTCACCGCGATGGCGAAAAGATGGTTTCTTCAAACACAACAGATACCGCTGGCATTGCCGGGCTCGCTGAACGAGTTCCGCCAGAAATGCAGCATGAAAACCGGCGAACGGCGATGATCGTCCGGCGCCTACTCGGTTTGCCCATTCTCTACAAAGTGCTCGTCGGCAATGCGGCGATCGTCACGCTCGGGGCCATCGCTGGCACGTGGGTAACGATTGAGATGGTTCGCCGTGCGCCGAACGGGACATACTTCAGTTTGGCGATCCTCTTTGTCGTCGTGGGCATTATTCTCAGCGTGATCGTCAATTTCCTCGTGTTGCGGGCCGCGTTTCAGCCACTCTCCGTGCTCGAACGCGCAGCGTTCGCCGTGAAGAATGGTGATCTTTCGGCTCGCGCCGAGGAAGTGACTTTCACCGATCCTCAAATCGCGCACCTCGCGGAGACTTTTAACGCGACCCTTGACGAGCTGGCGAGAGACCGGCTGGAACTGCGCTCGCTTGCTTCGCAAGTAGTACGTGCTCAGGAAGAGGAACGTAAGCGAATCTCACGGGAGCTCCATGACGACACTGCGCAAGTTCTCTTTGCCCAGGTTCTTCGGTTAACCGCGCTCAAAAGCTCGGACGATCCTCGCGTTCAAGAAACCGCGGCCAAACTGGAAGCGATGACGGTCGAAGCGTTGGAAGGGGTTCGCCGTCTTGCGCTCGAACTTCGACCGCCCGCGCTCGACGATCTCGGTTTGCTTGCAGCTCTCGGCGATCTCGCCCAGCGATTTAGCGACCAAACGAACATCCCCGTTGATTACCATCCGCGCGGACTCAGGGGACGAATGCCGGCGGAAACGGAACTCGTGCTGTACCGCATCGCTCAGGAAGCATTGATGAACGTTGCCAAACATGCGCAAGCTTCGCATGTTCAGATTGACCTCGACCGGTCGCCCGAAGAGGTGAGGTTGTCAATTCGCGACGATGGTAGTGGTTTTGATTTAGCTTCTGCCACGGTGCGTGACGATCGCGGCGTCGGGCTTGGTCTTTTCGGAATGGAAGAGCGGGCGCACCTCGTGGGCGGCGCCTTGAGCATTGTGACCGCACCTGGAAACGCAACCCAGATTCTCGCTCGCGTCCCGCTAGATCACGATAGCCGAACGAACGAACTGTGATCGCTCAACCTGTCCAACCAGACAGCGTTCTGGACCCGATAAGAGTCGTCCTAGCTGATGATCATGGCGTTGTGCGCGCAGGCTTGCGCGCTCTCCTCGAGGCCCAGTCAGACATTCACGTCGTCGGTGAGGCGGAAGATGGTCCGACCGCGGTCGAATTGACGCGAAAAGAACAGCCGCAAGTCGTCGTGGCTGACTTATCGATGCCCGGCGGCGGGCTCGAGGCTATCCGAGCGATAACAGAACTTGGACTCCCCACACGAGTGCTCGTTCTCACCGTTCACGCCGAAGAGCGCTACTTGCTGCCGGTGCTCGAAGCTGGTGGGTCCGGTTATGTGAAGAAGAGTAGTGCTCACACGGACCTGCTTGATGCGATTAGAACTGTCGCGCGCGGCGAGGTCTTTCTCGATCCTGCGGCAACGAAAACCCTTCTTCGCGGTTATCTCGGCCGCGTTCGATCCGGCGAGGAACTTGATCTCGGCGAACTCCTCTCCGATCGCGAGCGCGAAGTAGTGCGCCTCACGGCCGAAGGACACACGGCTCACCAGGCCGGCGACATTCTGGCGCTTTCACCGAAAACGGTCGAAACGTATCGCCATCGCGCGATGCAAAAGCTAGGACTGACCAACCGCGCCGAACTAGTGCGGTATGCCCTGCGCGCGGGTCTTTTAAGCCAAGATGAGCTTTAATCCCAGTTCCGCATTGTAGGGTTTTCCCTTACGGTTGTCATGTTTTTCCTGACATTCCCAGCCTAAAGTGAAAAACGCTTCCCGGCTTTCAGACTCAGAGGCGACAATTAAGCTAGGCTCGACTTGGGAAAGCCCCAGGCGTGGCCCGCGAACTCTTCGCGCCACAGATGTGGACGGTCCCGTGCCGATGACGACACCGACTTGCCTTCCTGGCCCAACCGAGTATTTGCGTATTCTAGGAGAACCGAAAGATGAACCAGGCAACCGCAAGTTCTGGCCTTTTCCACGGATCTGTCACCGACGATGAGGCACGCTGCGCTGTTCATCCTGGCTGGCTGCTGCAAGAATCCGTGCCGGTCGAACCGATGCACGGAACGGAAGACGAGGCGCGCTTCGGCGCGTTTATGCAACTCCTCCGTACCGCGGGCGCGATCGATCGCGCGGCGGCCGATGTTCTGTCAGATCTCGATCTGACCGCCGGCGCCTTCGGTGCCCTTCTCGAACTCGGCATAGCACTACCACAGGGCTTGGCGCCATCAGAACTCGCCCGTAGGTTGGCCGTGGCGCGCCGTACAGCGACGCTCTACGTCGATATCCTCGAGCGTCAAGGTTGGGCCGAGCGAAGCGCACATCCGGACGATCGCAGAATGGTTCTCGCGAAACTCACGCCAGTCGGTACCAGACTGCTCACTGAGCTGGGCGAAGCGTACAAGCGGCGGCTCGCCGGTCTGTTGATCGATATGACACCGCTTCAGGCCGAGCGTCTTCGCCAGCTTCTTTCTGTGATCCAGCTTGACGGTCGAACCTCGTCCGTGGAAAGCGTCTAACGATTTACTGGTCCGGGTTCCATCGCCAAAGTGCGACACTCCGCGCGGCCAATTCGAAGGACGCGCGGGGTTCCACTCTGACGCCGGCGGACGTAGTCCATTCAGTCGTTTGGAGGTCGAGTTCCCACCAGCCGTCTGCGTAATTCAGCGCGTGCGGGAACGCAAATCGAACCGCTGACGCGCCTTGGTTAAACATGAGGAACATCCACTCCGACAGATCTTGAGAAGATGCTCCGCTCGAGTCGCTCGCGACTTCGCTTGAGAACCGAAACGCGACGGCTGTTTCTGGCGGCGTGTGCCAGGCAGCGTTTGTCATTTCGGCGCCGTTTGGTTGATACCAAACGAGGTCCCGGTGAGTTGAGGGGCCCACAGCCCGCCCGCCAAAGAAGGACGTGCGCCGAAGTGCGGGACGATTGGCACGGATTCGAGTAAGCTCTCGCACAAAGCGAAGTAACTCGTTGTTTTCCTCAGCCAGGCGCCAATCTAGCCAACTCAGCTCGTTGTCATGGCAATACGCGTTGTTGTTGCCAAACTGTGTCCTGCCGATCTCGTCTCCCGCGCAGATCATCGGCACGCCTTGAGCCAGGAAAAGCATGGCGAGAAGATTTCGTTTGTGCCGGTCTCGAGCTTCCACGATTTCCGGATCGTGAGTCTTACCTTCAACGCCGTGATTCACAGAGTAATTGAGGTTTGCGCCGTCGCGGTTCTCTTCGCCGTTCGCCAGATTGTGTTTGTGACCGTACGAAACAACGTCCTCAAGTGTGAACCCGTCATGAACAGTGACGAAGTTGATGCTCGCCTGTGGTGTCCGGCGATCTTTTGCGAAGAGATCCGACGAGCCAGTCAAGCGATACGCGAGATCGCTCAGCGCGTTGCTGTCACCCGTCCAAAACGAACGTGTCGCATCGCGAAACTTGCCGTTCCATTCAGACCAACCACGTGGGAAGTCCCCAAGCATATAGCCGCCTGGGCCCACGTCCCATGGCTCGGCGATGAGTTTCGTCGTTGACAGAACGGGCTCTTGATAGATCGCCTTGAACAAGCTCGCAGTAGGCACCGGGTTGCCTCCTTCGCGGGCGAGCGCTGGAGCGAGATCAAACCTGAACCCATCGACGTGCATCTCTTCGACCCAATAGCGAAGACTGTCCATGATGAGGCGGAGCACGGCCGGACGGCGAATATCGAGCGTGTTGCCAGTGCCTGTGAAATCGTCGTATTGCCGCTTGTCCGTTTCGCTTAAGCGATAAAAGGACGCATTATCGAGGCCCCGAAAACATAGCGTGGGGCCAAGATGGCTTCCTTCACCGGTATGGTTGTAGACGACGTCAAGGATGACCTCGATCCCTGCTACATGGAGGTCCTTCACCATTTGCTTGAATTCGTCGACCTCGTCTCCGGCCACCCCTGATCTCGCGTATCGCGGAGTCGGCGCGAAGAATCCAATGGAGTTGTATCCCCAATAATTGATGTCTCCTCGGCGTGCGATGTGCGCTTCGTCAACAGCAACGTGGACGGGTAACAACTCGATCGCGGTCACCCCAATTGAACGCAAGTGGTCGATGATGACTGGATGGCTGACGCCGAGGTATGTGCCCCGGAGTTCAGGTGGGACGTCCAGATGAAGTTTGGTCAAACCTTTGACGTGAGCTTCGTAGATCACCGTATCGCGAAGTGGAGTCGCGGGTGATTCGTCCCCATCCCAATCAAACGAGCTGTCGACAACCACCGACTTCGGCACGAAAACCGCGCTATCGTCGTCGTCCGGGATGTCGGCGTCAGGGCCGCGTTCTCGCGAATATCCAAAGACGGGGCCGTCCCAGTTCAAATGACCACTCATCGCACGCGCATGAGGATCAAGCAGCAGCTTGGCAGAATTGAACCGGTGTCCTTCGCGCGGCGAGTAAGGTCCATGGGCACGGAACCCATAGCGTTCGCCCGGACCGATGCCAAAAGCATGAGTCCGCCAAACATCGTTGTCCCCTTGTGACATCGGGACAACGGCTCGTAGATCGCCGCCGTCGTAATCTCCGAACAAGCACAGTTCGATCGACGTGGCATGCGCTGAGAAAGTTGAAAAGGTGACTCCGGTGCGATCGGCGAACGCGCCGAGGGCAGTCGAACCGCGAGGCCTGCGCTGTAGATCGCGTTCAATTTCTTCGGAAATGCTCATACAAAGAGTTATCGATTTAAATCAGTAGAAGTAAACGACCCAGAAGTACGGTGCTTAGACGTTTAGATAGTGGCGCGAAGCGTTCCATACCTACTTGTCCAACTCCGATCCAGAAGCCGCGTTTGAGATGGTATGGTCATGCTCTTCCAGCAATGTCACTGATAGAAGCTCGAACGACTCTTCCGACCGTCCGTGTTCATACTGGATGAGCGACGCCGCCGCCGGCGCGTCCGGCGCATCGACGATTTCGACGCGCTCTTCTCCCTCGCTGCGGAAGCGAATTTCATAGCGCATTGTCAATCAACCCCCTGCGAATTCAGACTCGCCATCAGACGGGCGCCGGCGCAAGTCTGTCGCTAAGTGATCCCACTATAAACTACATGCAACATCATGGTCGTAAATCGGATCGTCTAGCGTGGCGCCGGCGAAGCTGATGAAACTGCGTGCTGGATCGCCTTTGTCGCTAATTCGACAGTCATCGCACCATGCTCGAAGATGCTAATTTGCTTGGCGACAAGATCCCAATCGAACGTCACCATGGCCCGTTTCGAGTTCGCCATCGCACTTTGCAGGTCATTGACTCCCCGAAAGAATGTGTCCATATTAGGGGCGAATAGGCTGGGTACGGGATGAAGTGAGATGTAGTCGGTGATCTCAGCCCGATACCGGTCAATTCGATTCCCACGAGTTTGCAGCTGAAGAATGTTCCTGCTCTTTTCTCGGCCGAGCTTCGCAAGGACGTCGGCCTCAGCAGACGTGCTCAACATCCGCGGCACGACGAAGTCATAGAAAGCCTGCTCGTCCGGCGACAATTGGTCAGCGCTTTTGATCGGTGTGCCGGCAGGGGCCGGCCGAGCAACGATCTCTTCGACTCGCGAACGCTCGACGAAGGCGAATACCCCAGCCGCAATTAGGAATAGCGCGATAGCGAGGCCGATTGATTTAGGCGAGCGTGTCCGAGCCGGGAGTTTCATGGATGACAGCGTAAACGCTCTTGGCAGTCCAGTGCGAATGTCATTTAACGGCTCGGTAAAGAACTTGCCGCTTGCCTTAATGGCTTCTATGCTGCGCTTATAGTGGCTTTTGCGAATCTCTGGAGCTGCAATGCCAAAAATCGTGGACGTACTCGGCCAAGCGAACTCTCCAGCCGGTCTGGTCATCCTAGATGTCTGGCCGCAAATCGACTGCGGGCGCTACCCCGTGAAACGGGAGGTCGGCGATCTCCTTGAGGTCTGGGCGGACATCCTCAAAGAAGGGCACGACAAGATCGCGGCGATGTTGAAGGTTCGGCGTGTCGGAGCGTCCGAATGGACCGAAGTGGAAATGACCCACGTCGGAAGTGACCGTTGGACCGCTTCCTATACGCTGACTGAAAACGCGAGGTGCGAGTACACGATCGAAGCATTCCCCGACCCGTATGCGACGTTCGTCGATGAACTTGCGAAGAAGCGCGCCGCGGGGTTGCAGGTAGACCTCGAAATCCGTGAAGGCCTCGCGATCATATCCGCCGCCAAAGAGCACGCTTCGGCTGAAATCGATCAGTTTGACGTGCATCTTAATGAAATCGAATCGGCCACTTCTCAACGAGTCGCGAGCGAATTGTTGTTGTCAGAAGACGTAGTTGAGCTCATGCGCCGGTACCGCTCGCGAGCGGATTCGGCGACGCTAGACCATCCTTTGGAAGTCATCGTTGACCGTATTCGCGCCCGATTCGCTGCTTGGTACGAGTTATTTCCTCGCTCGGCCGGACTCGTGAGAGGTCAAAGCGGCACGTTTCATGACGTGATCAAGCGTATTCCGGCGATCGCAGCGTTGGGTTTTGACGTTTTGTACTTTCCGCCCATTCACCCCATTGGCAGAATCAACCGCAAAGGCAAAAACAACTCGGTACACGCCAAACCCGACGACCCTGGAGTGCCGTATGCGATCGGCAATGAGCTGGGCGGTCATGACGCAATCGAACCGTCGTTAGGAACGCTTGAGGACTTCAGATGCGTGGTCGAAACTGCGGCAAAGCATGGGATGGAAGTCGCCCTCGACTTCGCAATCCAAGCCGCGCCGGATCACCCATGGGCCGCCGCGCACCCCGAGTGGTTTCATGTCCGCGCTGACGGATCGATCAAATATGCAGAAAATCCGCCGAAAAAATACGAAGACATCTATCCAATCAATTTCCACAGTCGAGATTGGAAAGCCCTGTGGCAAGAAATGAAGCGCCTGGTGCTGTTCTGGGTTGATCAGGGAGTGACTACAATTCGGGTCGACAACCCGCACACGAAGCCGCTGCCATTTTGGGAGTGGCTGATTGCAGAGGTTCAACGCGAGCATCCGGAAGTCATCTTTCTATCGGAGGCGTTCACCCGGCCAAAGATGATGAAAGCGCTCGCCAAGGCAGGTTTCACGCAGTCCTACACGTATTTCACGTGGCGCAATTTCAAGCAAGAGATCGCAGAGTATTTCACGGAGCTCACCCAAAGCGACGTCAAGGAATATCTTCGCGGCAATCTCTTTCCGACCACGCCGGACATCTTGCCTTACATCCTCCAAGAAGGAGGCCGCCCTGCGTTCAAGATGAGGTTAGCGCTGGCCGCGACGCTTTCATCGGTTTACGGCCTATATAGCGGATATGAGGTGTGCGAGGCGGCGCCCGTTCCAGGCAAGGAGGAGTTTCTCAACTCTGAAAAGTATGAATACAAGGTGTGGGATTGGGATCGTCCGGGCAACATCGTCGACTATGTTGGCAAGATTAACGCGATTCGGCGCGACAACCCGGCGCTCCATGAATACGACAATCTGCGATTCTATTCGAGCGACGATGAAAACATCCTTTGCTACGGCAAGATGACTCCCGAAAAGTCGAATATCATCATCGCGGTGGTAAATCTCGATCCGTTTCACGCACATGAGTCGTGGATCCGGTTCCCGTTACAGGAGGTTGACATCGCCGAAGATGAACAATATCGCGTCGACGAATTAATCACGGGCGAAAGCTTTTTCTGGACCGGAGGGCGTCAGTTGGTCCGGCTCGACCCAGACGACGAGCCCGCGAAATTCTTTTCTCTACGCAAGTGGGCACACATCGATTACGCGGAACCTTGCTTCTAAGGGGCAGTAGCCCTTCACCACAGAGATCAGGAGAAGTGGGGTCGATGACCTTCGAAAACGAGCTTTGGTACAAGGACGCGATCTTTTATGAGGCGCCCGTGAAGTCCTTCTATGATGCGGACGGCGACGGCATGGGCGATTTCAAAGGCATGTCGGAGAAACTCGATTACATTCGCGATTTGGGCGTGGATTGTATTTGGATACTACCGATGTTTCCGTCGCCATTGCGCGATGATGGCTACGATATTTCCAGCTTCGACGAAATTCATCCTGACTATGGGACAGTCGACGACTTTAAGGAATTCCTCGACCAAGCCCACGCCAGAGGGCTGCGGGTCATCGCCGACCTCGTCATGAATCACACGTCTGATCAACATTCATGGTTTCAAGAAGCGCGACGCGATCCGAAATCTCCGAAGCGAGACTATTACGTGTGGTGTGACGACGCGAGCAAGTATGGCGGTGCGCGGATTATCTTCACCGACACGGAAAGCTCAAATTGGTCGTATGACCCCGTCGCCGGGCAGCACTACTGGCACCGTTTTTTCAGTCATCAGCCGGACCTGAATTACGACAACCCCGCCGTCTGGCGAGAGATGTTCGACGTAGTGAGATTCTGGCTGGGTATGGGACTCGACGGTTTCCGCTGCGACGCCGTTCCGTATCTTTACGAGCGCGAAGGCACCAATTGCGAGAACTTGCCTGAAACACATGGATTTTTGCGGGAATTGCGGCGCATGATCGAGCAGGAATTTCCCGGCAAGATTCTCTTAGCTGAAGCAAATCAGTGGCCGAGCGACGTTGTGCAGTATTTCGGCGATCCGGAGGCCGGACCGGAAATGCATATGGCGTTCCACTTCCCCTTAATGCCACGGATGTTCATGGCGATGCGACAGGAAACGCGGACTCCGATCGTTGAAATCATGCAGAGCACGCCAAATATCGATGAGTCGAACCAATGGGCGATCTTCTTGCGCAATCACGACGAATTGACACTAGAAATGGTCACCGACGCCGAACGCGACTACATGTATTACGAATACGCGCGCGATCCACGCATGCGCCTCAACCTCGGCATTCGCCGGCGTCTCGCCCCGCTCTTGGATAACGGCCGTCGGCAGATGGAATTGATGAACGCATTACTCCTCTCCATGCCGGGTTCGCCCGTAATTTATTACGGGGATGAGATCGGCATGGGCGACAACATTTATTTGGGGGATCGCAACGGCGTCAGGACTCCCATGCAATGGAGTATTGACCGCAATGCCGGCTTCTCACGGGCCGATTTTGCCAAGCTCCACTCCACGGTAATCATGGACCCGGTGTACGGCTATCAAGCCGTAAACGTCGAAGCGCAACTTCGGACGCCGACATCGTTTCTTCATTGGATGCGGCGGTCGATCAAGGTCCGGAAGCGATATAAAGCGTTTGGTCGAGGCACGCTCGAATTTCTTTATCCCGAGAATCACAAGGTCTTGGTCTTCATCCGGAGGTACCATCAAGAGATCTTGCTGTGTATTTTCAATCTTTCTCGCTTTGTGCAATGCACCGAGCTCGATTTATCGAACTTCAAGGGCATGCGCCCTATTGAATTAATCGGCGAAACGCCTTTTCCAAAGATTGGTGATCTGCCCTATTTCATTACCTTGGGACCCCACAGTTTCTACTTGTTTAGACTCGAACCCCCCACGGACGACGAATGAACGCCGCTTCACCGCGGTCGAACTTCCCAGACCGGTACGATTTGCGCCGGCTGGTCCAGGTTGCTCTCGAACCGCGGCTCGCGGATTATCTGCGCTCTCGCCGTTGGTACGGCGAGAAATCGGGCGACATCGTCAACGTGACGTGGGAAGGAGTCGGCGATCAAGCGATCGCCGGTACGTCGTTAATTGTCGGATTCGCCGCGGTCGCTCTTGCCGGCCGAAGTCATGTTTGGTATTCGCTGCCCGTGGCAATCGATGATCGTAATCAATCGATCGAGCCAATCGCCGATGTCGACATCGGCGACGTTCGGTTGCATATCTTCGACGCCATTGAGCATGATCGATTTCAGCATTGGCTTCTCCAGGGTTTGCTCGAGCCCGAAGCTTTTCGTGAAACTCGACTAAATATGAGGTGGACGCCGACTACGGCGTTCGGCGCCGTATCTCATTTGTCCGCTGATTCGGTGGCAAGGGTTTCTCGGGCTGAGCAATCGAATAGCTCGATCATTTTTGGCGATCAAGTCATCGTCAAGTTCTTTCGAAAAATGCGCAGTGGCATGAATCCTGACGTCGAAATTGGACGGTTTCTCACCGAAGAAGCCCACTTCGCCGATACGCCCGCGACGCTTGGCGAATTCCGCGTCGACCTGCCAAGCGGTGAGGACGTGTCGTTTGGGGTCGCTCAACAATTCGTCGCAAGCATTGCTGATGGTTGGGAATACGCCCTCAACACGTTGCGTGGCTTGGAGATAAACGCGTCGGACTACGCCGAGCACGTCAATTCGTGGCTTGAAGAAGCTCGCAGTCTCGGCGAAATCACGGCCGAGCTGCACATAGAATTGTCAGGAGCCACGGCAAACAGCGATTTCGCGCCAGAACCGATCGAGACTGCCGACACGGATGCGTGGTCCAGCGACTTAGAAACTGCGCTCCGCGACGTTCGGGATCGAATCAAGCGAGCCCCGATGGGAGAGACCGAAAACGCAACACTCGTTCGCGCGTTCGAGTCCGCAACTTCCACTTTGGCGAGCCGGGCTGATGGGTTTACGCTGCTCGAGGGGTGTTCAAAGATTCGAATTCATGGTGACTACCATCTTGGCCAGACACTGCGCACAATCGATGACCGATGGGTGATGCTCGATTTTGAAGGCGAGCCAGCGCGGACAATCGAGGAACGCCGGGCGAAGAGCTCGGCGCTGAAGGATGTCGCCGGCATGCTTCGATCATTCAGCTACGCCCACGGCATGACCGAGCGTTCGACCGAACGCCAAAATTCGGCTTTGCTCGCGCGATGGGAGAAGGAGACTCGCAAGGCATTCCTGGCGGGCTACTTGAGTCGGGCGCGGCCTGGCGTCGCGCGATTCCTGCCGAAAACGGACGAAGACGTACGCGAAGCACTCATCGCCTGGGAGTTGCACAAGGCGCTCTACGAAATCCTCTATGAACTCGACAATCGCCCCGATTGGGTTTGGTTGCCGCTTGCCGCGAGTCTGAAACTCGCTTGACGAACACGTTACCCTTCAAAAGCGCAAGGAATTCTGAGAAACTGTTCAACATTCGCTTACACAGCGCAGTGTTACTTAAGTCCTGATGGAGGAACGAAGTCAATGAGGAACGCCGCCAGGTTGCGCATGGCAGGCGCGATCAACCCCTACACCCACAACGTCCAAGGCAAGGCAAACGAG
This sequence comes from Thermomicrobiales bacterium, assembly GCA_045804965.1. Taxonomy (GTDB): domain Bacteria; phylum Chloroflexota; class Chloroflexia; order Thermomicrobiales; family UBA6265; genus CAVTUU01. Next base: position 145,399 of record JBJMMD010000047.1, read on the forward strand.
CCGATCACCGTCGCTGGAATCCTCGACCGAGCGCGAAGAGCAGTCGGCTACGAGGACCAGCCGGACTGGACGTTGGAAGCGATCTATGACCGGCTCGAGGAAAACGCGCCTCGGATCGCGGTTATCGGCGGCTCGCCCGATCATCCCGCACATGTCATGGATCCGGAAACTGCCGCGCGTGCGGTATTGCGAATCTGGCAGCGAGGAGGGGTGCCGTTCCACTTCAGCGTGCCGGTCCTTTGCGACGGCACCGCGCAAAGCACGATGGGGATGAGCTACTCATTGCAAAGCCGGAACGCGATTGCGGAAATGGTCGTCAATCAGATGGAGGCGCACATTTATCACGGCGCTTTCGTCATTCAAAGCTGCGACAAGATGCCGTTAGCCGTCGTTTCCGCCCTTGCCCACCTCGACACGCTTCGCCGCCGGCGAGGAGAAGCTCCCGTATTTGCCGCATTTGCCCCGGCCCACGTGCTCAAGGGTGGCGAGATACCCGAACCGGTTCGGGTCGAGCTCGGTCAGCTCGCAGCCGATTGCCGAGCGGCGGGGCATGCCGAGATTGCCGAGGATCTCGAAGACACGATGCTTTACATCCTCCAATGTTCGTCGAATACCGCCTTCCAGGGGGTGTTCCTCCGCGCAGTCGAACATGGCATTCTCAGTCCTGAACGACATAAGGAGTTCGAACGAGCGCTCGCGGTCAATACTTGTGACGCGAAGGGCGGGATCTGCGCCTTTAACGGCACAGGCAACAGTTCCCGCCATCTCGTCGCAGCAATGGGACTCGCGCATCCCGCGGTCGAGCTGCTCACCGATCCTCCGACAACGCCGCAGGTGAACTCGGTCGTTGACGACCTGGTCACGCTGGTCAATCGACCCGAGTGCGGAGTCGCCGAACTAGTCCGAGCGAATATCGGCAACGCCATCCGGATCCACAGTGCTTCGGGCGGTTCGACCAACCTTCTAATGCACCTCGTTGGTTCGGTAATCTATTCCGGCTGCCAGTTCTCGATTTGGGACCTTGACCGCATCCATCATAGCCATCCAATTCCGGACCTCTTCAATTACAGCTTGACCGAGGGCCGGGACATCTTCGCATTGGCGAAGCAATGTTGCTCCGGCGACATCCGCGGAATGGAAACGCTCTTCTTCGAGCTGACCCGCAACGGCGTGCCAATGGACCTCGACGCGATGACAGTCACTGGGACCACATGGGCGCAGCGGTTGGCGGCGGGTTCCGCGATCGCGGCCAGCGGTGTCGAGGACAACCCAATCATATTGTCGACTCCGCGACGAACAATATCTGGTGTCGATGTCTTGCAAAGCAATTTTTTCGAAAGCGCGGTCGTCAAAATCAGCGGTATGCCGGAAAAGCAACTGGACCATTTCGACGAGCAGGTCGCGGCGGTGCTCTATTTCGAGAGCGAAGACGCCGCGAACGAAGCGCTGCTCGATGTCCACCTTCTTGACGGGCACCGCGAAGCGAAAACCATCGAACCAAAAGACCTCGTCGCAATGTGGAACCACAATGCCGGCTTACTTGGTCTCGATGCCGGGCAGACGAACGACCTGAACTACAACGCCCTATTTACAAAGATGGTCGAAACCGGGACGCTGAAGCTCGCCATTGTGATCTCGGCACAGGGTCCCGAGGCTTTCGGCATGCCTGAAATGTTCACGCCCATGCAGCACATTAACAGTAATCGGGCGATGCGCAAGGTGGCGACGATTATCAGCGATGGCCGATATTCAGGCGTCAGTTATGGCGCCGCCGTTGGCCATGTCACGCCGGAGGCAGCCCGAGGTGGACAAATCGCTCGGCTCGTCTCTGGCGACCTTCTGCACCTTCGCTTCCGCGCTAAGCGCATTGACATCATCGACCCGATTGCACTTTGTGAAAATGTCGTTCGGCCCGCCAACGAGGATGTGCTCGGCGCCCGCGATGAACTCGCGGCGCAACGCCTCCTCGCGATCCGTCGGCGTCAGAGACGAGTTGCCGCTACAAACCGCATGCTCAATTGCGCCGACGCCTCGAGAGGCGTGGTGCCACTGCCGGTTTGGGACGAGGCGGACATCGATTTCTGGGACATCGGCCACGTCGCGGGAGTTAACGCGGCGGCGAAAGCACCGCAGTTGGCCGAGGCCTAGAGCCACTACTGGTACTTGCCTGGACCGGCTGTTACTTGCTCCGGCCCGCATTGCTCTCGAGCGGAGGTTGTTCGCACGGCTCGATATGCCAGATCATTTCCGCGCCACCCGTGAGCGCGAGTTCGCCTAGAAAATCTGCGAGCTTGTCGCCGGGCACGAAGTAGGTGTTTTCGTGTGGCTCAAGCGCCGAGGATTCGAGACGGGTTACGACTCGGTAAAAAGGCGGCAACTCGTGAATAGCGATGTCGAGCGGCTGAGCGTGGCAGTAGTGATACCGGCTGCCTCGGATCGCGCTCGCCCAGTCGACGTCGGCCCAGCCACTCCCGTCGGGATTGTCGGGGATCCATCGCTCATCGGACATCGCTTACGGTCGTCCGGGCGTGCGGCCGTTTTGGCGCCGGTTCATGCGTTCGATGAGCGGCCTCACTTGATCCAGAATTACGCTCACGGTTTCTTCAAGGTCTGATCCTTCCGGCATCGATCTTGAGCGTACGTGGAGCTCGATGTCCGGATGCAGAGCGATTCTCCGCCATGTTTCACCAACTGGTTGGGACTCAGCTCGCACGATTGACACCACTTCACGATCGGAGAGGCGGTTGAGTCGCGTCTTGATCTCCTCAAGTGGCAATCGTTCGGATTTCCATTGTTGAATGAGCTGCAATCGCAAAACTTGGCTCTGATCGTAGGTCGCGCTCGGCCCCCGGCCATGTGCTGGCGGGATCAACCCCTCGCTGATATAGAAGCGCACCGTTCGGGGCGTCAATCCCGTTAGCTCCTGCACTTGTGCGATAGAAAATTGATCTCTCGCCCCGACCGTCATGGAATCACTCTTGCCTCACGTGCCACATGAACTCGTCAGTCACTTGGAGTGGGCCAAATCTTGCAATAAAAATCGCGATGAACGGAATGTTGATTTGGTCTCGATCTGATCGTACATCAAATCTCTGCGCAGCACGGTGCTGACGTTCCTCGATGACAGAAAGGGGCTAAAGGTGGCAGAGTTTAATGATTCACTGGCAATCGACGTCGACGTGCTCCAACGTCAATATGACGAGCTCGGGTTTGGCATTGCGGTCGAGCTGCGGGGCGGCACACTGGTGCTCTCAGGAGAGGTTGATTCGGAAAACGACAGGCAAGCAGTCCTCGACCTAGCCCAGGTGTTCGCAGAATCGACGACAATGCCGATTGACGAGAATATCGAAGTCGCAGAACCGCTCCCAGAGACGACATTCGCCTATTTTGAAGAGAAGGAAGCACTAGACGACTTGGACGCAATCGAGGCGATTCGGCAGGATGGCTTGGATCCGGCAGATGACCAGCAGATGATCGGCACAACGAATTCGATGCTATCGGCTGAAGAGGGCATCCCATACTTTCCGCCGACTGATCCGGTGGTCGAACCATCTGGCGACGACGAGGAACTTGCCGTGGTTGGCGGATTCAGTCCAGATTCGTATGATCGCTCTGAAGACTTGCGTCCGGGCCAAACGCTCGGCGATGAACAAATCACGGACCTCGTGCGGCGCGAGCTCCGCGAAGACTCAGTCACCACCGACTTCGACATTGACGTCGAAACCCGTAATGGTGTGGTGTTTCTCAGAGGATCCGTTGAAACGCTCGACGATGCTGAGAACGTCGAGGCAGTGGCGGGACGGGTCGCTGGAGTGGTCGACGTTCGCGAAGAACTCGAAGTGATATCACTGAAGAATCCGCGACTCGAATAATTATCGCAAACGAGCACGAGGAGCACGTCAAAACCGTGGGCGCGCAGTCCTTGATTTGGTTTGGCATTGCAGGCGGATCGGCGCTGTTCGCAATCTCGCTCTTATACTCACGTTATGTCAAAAGGGAACAGCGCGCACTCAGTTCGCGTGGCGGCTTCACGCTCTTTGCGGTTTGCATGTTGATCTTCGCCGCCGGCGCATTTGTCGCCGGCCTTGCCTCGAAATAGGCAATGGACGAGCCGAGTGGGCAGCTGCCCACGATTACCGGCGTTGTTCACCTGGATCCGTTGCCCGGTACCGTCCGCGGCCCACACGCATCTGCGCTAACGGCGACAATCGATCGCGCCAGCCGTGATGCATGGGCGTTAGCGGAAGGCGGCGTTAACGCGCTCATTGTCGAGAACTTCGGCGACGCACCCTTCAAGCGGAATCAAGTGGCTCCGCATACGGTCGCCGCCATGACGTTGGCGGTTGACGCTGTAATGCGCGAAACCAACCTTCCGGTCGGCGTGAATGTCCTGCGCAACGACGGCAAGTCGGCAGTTTCGATCGCCGCGATGACCGCCGCCTCATTCGTGCGGATCAATGTCTATGTCGGCGCGGCAATCACCGATCAGGGGTTCATCCAAGGAAACGCCCTGGATGTTCAGGAACTGATCCATAAGCTAGGAACTCGAATCGACGTTTGGGCCGACATCGACGTAAAACACGCGACCCAAGTCGCTTCCCGCCCGCTCGAAGACCTTGCTGACGATGCGATCAGCCGAGGACTCGCAAGAGCGGTCATCTTGACCGGCACAGGGACGGGAAACGCGGTCAACATCGACGAGTTGCGACGCCTGCGAAAGAATGTTGCTCGAAATCGTCTAGTTGTTGGTAGTGGAGTGGACGACAAGTCAATCGCCGCGATCATGGGGCTGGCCGATGGTGTTATCGTCGGGACATATTTCAAGTTCGATGGCGTGGTTTGTAACCGAGTCGACATCGAGCGGGTTCGAAAGCTTGTCCTCGCTGCGCAAAATTCTTCCTAATCGTCGAGCCACTTCGGCGCCCGGCCTTCGGCGAACGCCTCGAGACCCACATCGTAGTCGGCGCTGTCGTCCAGATCGCCGCGGATTTGCTCGACCCGTTGACGGGCTTGTTCCGGAGGATCGCGCTCGATTGACAAAAGCGCCTGCTTGAGTGCTCGTACCGCGGATGCCGATTGCGACGCGATATCGCGGGCGAGACGTACCGCCTCGGTCATCAAGTAAGCGTCAGGGACGACGGAGTCTATCAATCCAATTTGAAAGGCTTGATCAGCATCGACTTGGCGACCTGTGAAGAGCAAATGCCGGGCCTTGCTCGGACCAATGAGCCTTGGCAGGCGCTCGACTGCCCCCGCGCCGGGAAATATGCCCACTCGAACTTCCGGAAATCCAATGATCGCACTCTCGCCGGCCACGCGAAGATCGCAGGCGATCGCAAGCTCCGCCCCGCCGGCGAGCGCGAACCCGCGGATCGCTGCCACGACGGGCACAGGAAAGGTCCACAATAGGTCCGCGGCTTGCCGAATCTCGTGCGTGTGTTCTCGTCGCTGACGCGGCGTCATTGCCCGCCGCTCCTTGAGATCGGCGCCCGCCGAGAACGCTTTCTCGCCAATGCCAGTCACGACCAGCGCTCTCAGTTCCTCGTCGTCCGCGAGCTCTAACAATCGCTCGACAAGCAGTTTCGACATCCGTCGCGAGATGGCGTTCCGGACTAGCTCGCGATTGAATGTGAGGACAGCCAACCACGGTTCAGGGTAGTGCGTGAGAATTGGTTCCTTATCTGGCTCAGGCACAGCTTTCACTCCCACGAGCAAACCGCACGGACATGAAAACGAAAAACGCGGAAAATACGGCACGATGATACCGATGCGCGACGAGCTTCAAAGCAAGGACGAAAACATGGGCGAGTCAACAGCCAGCCGGAAGCTGCCACTGGCGGGTATTCGCGTCCTCGCCCTAGAACAGGCGGTCGCCGGGCCGCTCTGCACTCGACACCTGGGCGATCTGGGTGCCGATGTGATCAAAGTCGAGCGCCCTGGAGGCGGCGATTTCGCCCGGCGCTACGACACGTCAGTCAAGGGCCTGTCTTCATACTTTGTTTGGCTCAATCGCGGTAAACGATCGCTCTCGCTCGACATGAAGCATCCGAGCGCGACAGAAGTCCTGCGAAAATTGATCGGCCTAAGCGATGTTCTCGTCCAAAATCTCGGCCCGGGTGCGATTGACCGCCTCGGCTTCGCTCCCCAGACACTCAGAGCCCAGTATCCCAGTCTGATCGTGTGCTCAATCTCTGGCTATGGGTCGTCCGGTCCCTATGTGACTCGCAAAGCGTTCGATTTACTGTTGCAGGGCGAGACTGGGGTGATTGCGACCAGCGGCACGGAAAAAGCGCCGGCGAAAGTAGGCATATCTGTCGGTGACATCGGCGCCGCGGTTTACGGCACGACCGCGGTCCTTGCAGCGCTTTATCAACGGAAGGAGACCGGCGAAGGTCAGATGGTCGAAAGTTCTCTCTTCGATGCGCTCTCCGAGTGGATGGGCTACCCCGCGTACTACACGCTTTACGGCGGTGAGCCGCCCGCCCGTGCTGGCTTCCGCCACGCAACCGTCGTGCCATATGGATCGTATCGCTGTGGTGACGGTCTGGAGGTCAGTCTCGCCGTACAGACGGAAGCGCAATGGTCATCGTTTTGCAAGATTGTCTGTGAGCGACCAGAGTGGATCGCCGATGACCGCTTCGATAGCTCGACCGAGCGCAGAATCAATCGCGGGGTGTTAGAGCCCGCGATCGAAGAAGCGCTCAACGGTCTCTCCCGGGATGAAGTTACACGACGGCTCGAAGCGGCCGACGTTCCTTACGGCGATGTCAACACCGTTCCGCAATTCCTCAAGCACCCTCAACTCGCGGCACGTGACCGCTGGCGGCGCGTCGGCTCTCCTGTCGGTCCACTCGAAGGCATTCTTCCGCCCTTTTCGTTCGAAGGCGTCGAGTGCGAAATGGGAGATATTCCCGAGGTGGGGCAACACTCAAAGGAGATTCTCCTCGAACTGGGATATTCAACTGATGATGTGGACGACTTACGAGCGGCTGGCGTGATTTGAACTAGGATACGAGGTTGGCTCCCGAAGCAGCGCGTCTAATTCAAAAGACGGTCCTTTCGCAACAACTTTTTCGCCATACGTGGGATAATTAGACGTTGATGCACTCGTGGCGACGAGGCAGTCCAAACAACAGCGGGCCTCGCTTTTTTGAGCCACGATCAACCGAACATCCTCACCATCTGAAAGGAGGACCAAGAGTGGCAGTTGCCACCGACAAGGCGCTTGAAACGCTTGCCATCAACACAATTCGCATGCTCTCGGTCGACGCCGTGCAGAAGGCAAATTCCGGTCACCCGGGGATGCCGATGGGCGCCGCGTCGATGGCCTACGTCCTTTGGACCGAGTTTCTCAAACACAACCCGCGGAATCCTGGCTGGGTCGATCGCGACCGGTTCGTCCTCTCGGCCGGCCATGGTTCGATGCTGCTGTATTCTCTACTTCATTTGACAGGCTACGATCTGAGCCTCGATGAGATTCAGCACTTTCGCCAGCTTGGCTCGAAAACACCGGGCCATCCGGAGCGTGGTCACACGCCTGGCGTGGAAGTCACGACTGGCCCGCTCGGGCAAGGATTCGCTAACGGCGTTGGGATGGCGATCGCTGAAGCGCACCTCGCGGCAATGTTCAATCGTCCTGGCCACGAAATCGTGGATCACTTTACCTACGGCATAGTTTCAGATGGCGATGTGATGGAAGGTGTCGCCGCGGAAGCGGCTTCTCTTGCGGGTCACCTCCAGCTTGGCAAGCTGATCTATCTGTACGATCAGAACGCTATCACTCTTGCCGGCACTTCAAACCTCTCCTTTACAGAAGACGTCGCGGCGAGATTCGAAGGCCTAGGTTGGCACACGGTCAGCATCGACGGCGAAGACACCGACGCCGTGCGGCGGGCGCTCGATGAAGCTCGGGCTGAGCGAGGCAAGCCAACCTTGATCGTGGCGAGGACGCATATTGCCTACGGTTCTCCACATAAGCAAGACACGTTCGGCGCTCACGGGTCGCCACTCGGTCCGGACGAAGTCAAAGCGACAAAGGAAAACCTCGACTGGCCCGCAGACAGAGACTTCTATTTGCCCGAGGACGCCGTGAAGGTGTTCCGCGAGGCGATTGACCATGGGGCCTCGCAAGAGGCAGTCTGGAACGAACGATACGCGGAATATCGCACGGCTTTTCCCGACCTCGCAGACGAATTCGAGCAAGTCCAAGCGGGCGAACTTCCCGCTAATTGGGACGCCGATCTGCCGAAGTGGACGCCCGGCGACAAACCCGTCGCCACGCGCAAGGCATCCGAGGCTGTCATCCAGGCATTCTTCCCGAAGGTGAAAGGCTTCTTCGGCGGTTCTGCCGACCTCAATCCGTCGACAAATACCGGCATGAAAGGCGCCGGTGATTTCCAACCGCCGGTTCAATTCGATGAAATGACTCCGCAGGGAACCCTCGGAGGCGAATGGGGCTATGCGGGCCGGAACGTGCACTTCGGAGTGCGTGAGCACGCGATGGGAAGCTCGGTCAACGGTATGGCCGCGCACGGCGGGCTCATTCCTTTCGGCGCGACATTCTTGGTCTTTTCCGATTACATGCGGCCGGCCATTCGTCTTGCTGCATTGTCGAACTTGAAATCGATCTTTGTGTTTACACACGACTCGATCGCGGTCGGCGAAGATGGTCCAACCCACGAACCGATCGAGCACGTCATGTCGCTTCGATTGATCCCCAATCTGCGAGTCATCCGTCCGGCGGATCCGAACGAGACTGCCGATGCCTGGCGCGTCGCGCTAGGATCGGACGGACCAACCGTACTTATTTTGACTCGGCAGGATCTCGCGATTCTCGACACGTCGAGCGCGCAAGGAAACCTTGCGCGAGGCGGCTATGTTCTGTCGGAGTCCGACGGCGCCGCTGATCTCACGTTTCTCGCATCGGGTTCAGAAGTCGATCTGGCGGTGCGGGCTCGAGATCTGCTGAAAGAGCACGACGTGCGAGCGCGCATCGTCAGTCTCCCGAGCTGGGAAGTCTTCGATCGCCAACCGGCGAGCTACCAGGAGTCGGTCTTGGGACCCGAGTCCATTCCCCGGCTCTCGGTCGAGGCCGGCACGACGTTCGGTTGGCAGCGGTATACGGGATTCAACGGACGCAATGTTGGGATTGATCGCTACGGCGCGTCGGGTCCGGGAGCGAAGGTGCTCGCCCATTTTGGCTTTACGTCCGAGCACGTTGCCGCCGAGGCATTTCGCCTCCTGGGACGCGACACCGAAGCAGATGCTATTGACTCCGTCGACAACGGCCGAACCGCCGGTGAACAAGCGACCGGCGACGAAGGCCATTCGTAGTACACATGGAGTGTCAAATGACAAACAACACAATCACGCAACTCCTGTCAGAGGGCCAGAGTGTTTGGCTCGACGATATCAGCCGCGGGTTGATTAAGTCCGGTGAATTGAAGCGCAGAGTCGAAGAGATCGGCATTCGCGGTGTCACCTCGAATCCGACCATTTTCGAGAAGGCGATTTCAAGCGGGACTGATTACGATGACTCGCTCATGGACTTGATCGAGAAGGGTCTTCCCGCCGCTCAAATTTTCGAGGCGGTGGAGGTCGAGGATATTCGCGACGCCTGCGACGTCTTGCGCTCGACGTACGACGCCTCTGATGGGCGAGATGGATTCATTTCGATCGAAGTCTCTCCGGGAGCCGCCCGCGACGCCGCCGCAACTCGTGACGAAGTCCAACGGCTTTGGACTTCGGTTGACCGCCCGAATTTGATGGTCAAAATACCCGGCACCAGCGAGGGCGCGCCGGTGATCGGAGAAATGCTACGCAAAGGCATCAACATCAACATTACGTTGCTCTTCTCGATTCAAAACTATGAACGAGTTGCTCTCGCGTTTGTCTCGGCGGTCGAGCAACGAGTTGCGGCGGGAGAACCGGTCGATCGGCTTGCGTCGGTAGCCTCGTTTTTCGTCAGCCGGGTCGACACGCTCGTTGACAAGCAGCTAGATGCAAAGATTGCTTCCGCCTCGAACGACGAGGAGGCCGCGACCTACCGAGCGCTTCAAGGCAGAGTCGCGATCGCCAATGCCAAACTTGCCTACGCGAAATTCCAAGAAATCTTCGACAGCCCGCGATTCGCTCCTTTGCGAGCGGCTGGGGCGCAGGTGCAGCGACCGCTGTGGGCCAGCACTGGGACGAAGAATCCTGCCTACAGCGACGTTTTGTATATCGATACCCTCATTGGACCTGATACGGTCAATACGATGCCCGAGAAGACGCTCTACGCGTTCTTGGACCATGGCAAGGTCCGCAGGACCGTTGACACTGACCTTGACCAGGCTCGACAGGTGGTGGCCGATCTTGCTGCTGCCGGCATGGACCTGGCCGCCGTCACAGCCCAACTCGAGGAAGAAGGAATAACAACGTTTGAAAAGTCGTTCGACGCTCTTCTCGCCGGCGTGGAACGAAAGCGATCGGCGCTCAAGGAAGCGGTCGCCGCGACGTAAACGTTTCGCTGTAGCAACTGCCGGAAAATTGGACGGCGGACGACGCGATTGACGCGAAGTGAGGTTCTGATGGTTGACTCTGGATCGGCGACGCGAACTGACCTTCCCGCGACCTCACCGCTGGCCTCGCAGGATCGCGATAACCGGCATATCGGCATCGTCGGTTTGGCTGTGATGGGCGAGAATCTCGCACTGAACATCGAGCGAAACGGCTTCCCCATCTCGGTCTACAATCGCACAGCGGAACGGACGAAGGAGTTCCTGAGCAAGCGCGCGAGCGGGCTCGACGTGCAAGGAACCTTTTCGATCGAAGACTTCGCTAGTTCGTTGGCGAGACCCCGGCGGATCTTGGTGATGGTTAAGGCGGGAGCCCCCGTTGATGCGGTGATCGCAGAGATGAAGCCGCATCTCGATCCCGGCGACATGATCATCGACGGCGGCAACTCCTTCTTTAAGGATACTGAGCGGCGTTCGGCCGAACTCGAACGTGAAAGTCTTCGATTCGTCGGGATGGGAGTATCAGGCGGAGAGGAGGGCGCCCTCTGGGGGCCGAGCCTTATGCCGGGCGGTCCTGCGTCCGCCTACGAAATCCTCGAACCGATGCTGGTCGCGATCGCGGCGAAATCGGAGTCAGGTCCGTGTGTCACGCATATTGGTCCCGGTGGTTCGGGCCATTACGTCAAGATGGTCCACAACGGCATCGAATACGGCGATATGGAGCTTATCGCGGAGATCTACGACGTCATGCGGCGAGCGCTCGGCATGAGTGCTGCCGAGATCAGTGACGTCTTCGAGGACTGGAACGAGGGAAAGCTTGCGTCGTTTCTCATCGAAATCACGGCCAAAGTCCTAGACTATCAAGATCCAGAGACTGGGACTCCCCTCGTCGATCTCATCCTCGATCAAGCGGAGCAAAAGGGAACCGGACGATGGACGAGCGAAAGCGCGCTCGAACTCGCAACCCCGGTGCCAACCATCGACGCCGCGGTCTTCGCCCGCACGATCTCGGCGATGAAGGATCGGCGAATTGCGGCGAACGCGGTCCTATCCGGCCCGCCAAAATCGCCTCAAAGCGCGCGCTCAGACGAGATCCTCGGCGATCTCGAGAACGCTCTCTACTTCGCGAAGATCTCGTCCTACGCCCAAGGCATGGCATTGCTCCGGGCCGCATCGACCTCCTACAGCTACGGTCTGAACCTAGCGGAAATCACGCGAATTTGGAAGGCGGGATGTATCATCCGGGCAGCACTTCTCGACACGATCATGCAAGCCTTTGGCCAGCAGCCTGACCTTGAAAACCTGCTCCTTGCCACGGGGATTGCGCCGGTGATCAATGAAAATGCCAGATCCATTCGACGCGTATTGAACGTTGCGCGCGAATCGGGCCTGCCGGTGCCGGCGCTGAGCGCTTCGCTCGATTATGTCGACAGCTATCGAACGGCGTCTCTGCCCGCCAACCTGACGCAAGCGCAACGAGATTTTTTTGGTGCTCATACGTACCGGCGAATCGACAAACCCGGAGTGTTTCACACTGAGTGGTTAAAACACGGATAGCTCGGCCGAGCTTACACTCCTTGTGGTATAGACCTGCTCCCCATAACCGGAGCATCCTTCACTGCTCATGAAACGGGGCTTCTATGACCAAAACCGAAACGGTCGAAAAGGGCAAGATATTCACAGACCCGGCGTTGGTTGAGCTTGACCACGTTCAACACCAGTTCGTGGTCGATGATGCCGACCTACTCGCGCAAACAAATCCGTTTCGCGCCGGTCTGCACATAGACCGCGTGCCGTCGCCGTGCCTAATGGTGATCTTTGGCGTGAGCGGAGATCTCACGTCTCGAAAATTGATGCCAGCACTATACGATCTCGCGATCAGCCACCCGCTGCCGGAAGGGTTCACCATCGTCGGCGTTTCGCACCGCGATTGGTCTGACGACGAGTTTCGCGATCAAATGAAAACCGCGATCCAGCAGTGGGCGCGAACGCCATTGACGGACGAAGGCTGGGCATCGTTCGCCGCTTCATTGCATTACGTCAAGGGGGATTTCCGCGATCCAGCCGCATACGAGCGGTTAAAATGTGAAATCGAGCGGATCGACCAGGAGCGACGGGCAGGCGGAAATCGTCTCTTTTACCTTGCCACGCCGCCGAGTTTTTACGGTTCCATCATCGCGAACTTGGGCGAGGTCGGTCTCGCCAACCGCCAGGATATCTACTCGGATCCGTCGGAAAGTTGGAATCGGATTGTCGTCGAGAAGCCATTTGGCCACGATGTCGAGAGCGCGCACGCCCTCAATGGTGAAATCGCTAAGGTCTTTTCTGAGCGTCAGATCTATCGCATTGATCACTATCTCGGCAAAGAAACCGTACAAAATGTGCTTGCTTTTCGCTTTGCCAATGTCCTCTTTGAACCTGTCTGGAACCGGCATTACGTCGATCATGTCCAGATGACCGTCGCGGAGGCGATTGGCGTTGAGGGCCGTGGAGAGTATTACGAAGAAGCCGGCGCGATGCGCGACATGGTACAAAGCCACATGCTGCAACTCTTGACCGTCGTCGCGATGGAACCACCCGCACTTTTCAACGGCAACGCGCTCCGCGACGAAAAGGTAAAAGTACTTCGCTCCGTTCTCCCGCCGAAAGGAGACGAGATCGAGGAACTGACGGTTCGTGGTCAGTACACGTCTGGCTTCACCGCCGGCCGGCCGGTTCCCGGCTTCCACAAAGAAAAAAACGTGGGCTCTCATTCGGTCACTGAGACCTTCGTCGCGTTGAAGCTCGGGATCGACAATTGGCGGTGGGCTGACGTGCCGTTTTACCTTCGAACCGGCAAACGACTACCGCGTCGCGTGACGGAAATTGCTATCGAGTTCAAGCAAGTTCCACACCTCATGTTCAAATCGACCGGTGTCACGGATCTCGCGCCGAACGTGCTGACGATGCGGATTCAACCCGACGAGGGGATTTCCTTGCGGTTCGCGGCAAAGGTGCCAGGTGCGACGACAGATCTTCGCACCGTGCGCATGGACTTCCAATACGGGACGGCGTTCGGCGAGGCCGGACCGGACGCCTATGAGCGGCTATTGCTTGATGCCATGCTCGGCGACCCGACTCTTTTTGCCCGCCGCGACGAAGTTGAAACCGCGTGGCAATTGGTACAACCGTTGCTCGACGGCTGGGCCGAGCGTTCGCCATCGGCCCTCCCACAATATGAAGCCGGGTCATGGGGACCGGAGGAAGCAGACCAGCTCATCGCGCGAGATGGTCGCGCCTGGAGGCGTCCCTAGCCATGACGCGGCGATACATGGCCGCAGGCCATACGGGCGGAGCGCAGGCAGTTGTCGATGCTCCGTCCGTTTCGACGACGTGGGAAAGTCAAGAGCTTGACACGGTGCGGGTCGAACGCGAAATCGAGCGGCTATGGGTCGAAATGACCGCGCAGCGGGACCTTCAGCGCCCGCAACGAATCGCCGCCGACGGCGATGTCGGACTCATGCGCGCGTCGACACTCAATCTCGTTGTTACAGTCGAAAAACATGACGACGCCGACGAGGTCGAGCGCATCATTAGCCAACTGAGTGAACTGACTCCTTCGAGAGCAATTATTCTGGTTCGTACGCCAGTCAAAGACGACGAGCCGTCGCTGATGATACGGCTATCGGTTCACCAACACGAGGCATCGAAACTCCGGCCCGGAATTCAATTCGAATGTCTCACTGTTGGCGTCAAGGGAGAACCATCAACTTCGCTCGCGAGCGTCGCGTCCTCCCTCTTAGTGCCTGAGTTGCCTACATTCCTCTGGTGGTGTGGCACATCCCTCCCGATGACCGCGCTCTTTATGGAGCTCTCCGAAATCTCAGACCGTTTGCTCATCGACAGCGCGACAATTGATCGTCGCGGACGGACGCTGATCGAATTGTCGAACTTAATTCATCGCTCCAAAATCGGACCGAAGGCGAGCGATTTCGCCTGGACACGGCTGCTGCCGTGGCGTCAGGCTGTAGCGCAGTTCTTCGAATCTGTCTCGGCGCAGCAATCGCTTGAGACGATTGACGAGGTTGTCATCGGCTACGAACGCAATCGATCTGAGCGTGTCAGCGGCCTTGCATCAGCATTGCTGATTGCGGGTTGGATTGCTACCCGCCTCGAGTGGCAGGCACCCGGAGAGCTCGTGCGCACGCACGATGGTTGGCGCGTCACGTTGCGCGCCGGCAGAGCCGGACGGCGGCGAGAAGTTATATTGCGTTTGCGCCCGGAGGACGAAGCGCTGGATGCGTGCCTCGCCAAGCTTTCAATGGCGGCGGTGTCTCCTCATGCCGGCATGTACTTCATCGAGCGGGTCGGTCCGCACACCTTGATGACGCGGAGTGAAACTACCGATGCTCCCGTTGTGAGCCGCGCAATCTACTTGCACGCGCAGGACATCGCGACGCTTCTGGAGCATGAACTCCGCCACTTTGGTCGCGACCTCGTCTTCGAAGAATCGCTCCAATTCGCGGCGTCGTTGGTTCCGGAAGGCGAGTTAGATTGATGACCGAGTCGGACGAAATAATCGACTTCCGCGAACGTGGCCTGGTTATCGTCTTGCCCGACGGCGCCGCGCTCGCCCAGCGCGCGGCCGAAACGCTGACGAGCGCAGTGCAAGACGCGGATTTCGCCCGAGGCAATGCCTACGTTGCGCTGTCCGGCGGCTCTACTCCACGGGCGATGGGGAAACTACTCGCAACGCCGCCGTACCGAGAACGCATTCCGTGGACAGATCTAGATATCTTTTGGGGAGATGAGCGGTGGGTCCCAATCGAAAGCGACGAGAGCAATGCCGGAGTCGCACTTCGCGAATTTGTTGAGGACGTGCCGATCCCACGGGAGAACCTTCATCCCTTTGACACGAACGCTGAGGATCCGAAGATCACGGCGGCGGAGCTCGAAGCGAAGATCCGAGCGCTCCTGCCCGAGGACGAATACCCACCCCGTTTCGATCTGATCTTGCTCGGTTTAGGCGAGGATGGACACACCGCTTCGCTCTTTCCCGGCACGGCGGCGATTCACGAAGACCAGCAGCTCGTAGTGGCCCATCATGTGCCAAAGCTAAATGCGGTCAGGTTGACCTTTAGCCCGCCCTTGATCAACGCCGCGCGGCAGGTGGTTTTTCTTGTCTCAGGACGTGGAAAAGCGCCGGTTCTAAAGCAGGTGCTCGAAGGCGAATACCAACCTGATCTGCTACCGGCGCAGACCGTCCAGCCGGCGAACGGGATGTTGACCTGGCTCGTAGACGCGGACGCCGCAGCGCACCTCTCTCGAACGCCGGTCGTCCGGCATGTATGATCGCGAGCGGTTGGCTCGTCTAGCTCGCCACGTTGCGTCTACAGTTGAAGATGGATCGTTGCTCGGGCTCGGATCGGGTTCGACCGCAGAGGCCGTGATCCGCGAACTCGGCTCGCGCATCGCCCAAGGCGCCCACTTTACCGGCGTGCCTACGTCCAAGCGGACCGCGGAGATCGCGACTGAGTGTGGGATCAACCTCATAGAATTTGACCATGTGCAGTCGCTTGAACTCGGCATTGATGGCGCGGATGAGATCTCACCGGCGCTCGACTTGATCAAAGGTCGCGGCGGCGCCCTTCTCCATGAAAAGCTCGTGGCGCTGACTTGCCGGAGATTCGTGATTGTGGCGGCCTCAGAAAAGCTCGTCGAACAACTTGGAACGCGGCTCCCGCTGCCGGTCGAGGTCGTCCAATTTGGGAGTGATAAGACAGGTCGACGCCTCGCCGAACTGGGCTTGAACCCGACAATGCGAAAGGGCGACGGTAGTTCGCCGTATGTGACCGACGGGGGTCACTTTATCTTTGATTGCGCAACGGGCCCGATCGACGCGCCGATGGAATTAGCATCGGCAATCAAACAGACGGCCGGCGTCGTTGAGCATGGATTGTTCGTTGGCGTGGCAACCGAAGCGATCACCGTGGACCATCAAGGCAATATTGAGCATCTCAAACGAAACAACTGAATGCGTCCCGCGGTTAGCCGCCTACGCTGTTATGGCGGAAGGACTTGTTTCCACTCCCGTACCTGCAAATCGCCAATGGCATCAACTGAAGTGTAGGGGTCTGCGGCGATGAGGTCTCTGACCTCTTTCTCAGATTCGGCCTCATAGATGATGAGCGCGCCCGAGTCGTCAGCAAATGGTCCGGAAAGCACGAGCTTTCCCTCAGCAAGCAATGACCCAAGATATTCGCGATGCCTAGGTCTGACGTGCAACCGTTGTTCGTTATTCTGAAATCTTAGGATCGCGACGAATTTCGGCATCGGTCACCTCTGGGTGGTCTTCCTATCGGTGAATTTTAGCGCAGGCGGGCTGGGCGTTGCCTTTGGTCTCCCTTGTGCCGTAGTCTAATTGCAGTTTCCCATTCCAGACGCCCCTGAATCTCGCCTGTCGACTTTCGGATCTCTGTGCGGAAAAGGCGGTATGGTGCAAACGCTCAAAACAACAGAAGCCGGCGATGAAGCTGTACCATTACGCCGCCAATATTTGCAGTTGAAAGCACGGTTTCCAGACACGATCCTGCTCTTTCGGCTTGGCGACTTCTACGAGACGTTCGACGCCGACGCCGAGCTTGCCGCCCGCCTCCTCGACATTGTGCTCACCGGTCGCGACATGGGGAAGGGCAAACGCATCCCTATGGCTGGTATCCCATATCACGCCGCGGAGGGGTACATCGCCCGGCTTGTTTCGGCGGGACACAAGGTGGCGGTGTGCGAGCAAGTCGGCAGCCCGCAAAAAGGTCGGGGCTTGGTCGAACGGGATGTGACGCGAATCGTCACACCGGGAACGGTGCTCGATCCGCTCATGCTCGATGCCCAATCGAATAATTTCATCGTCGCGGTCACGATCGATGGGAAGCGCGCTGGGATTGCGGTGGCCGATATTTCGACCGGGCACTTTTCTTGTACTGAAATCGATCGCGAAACTGACTCCTTGATTTCTGAATCAGTTGAACGCGAGCTCGTACGTTTGCAACCGGCCGAAATCCTGATAAGTACTGACCTCCTCCCTGCCGACAACAGCTCGAAGCCGTCGTGGCTCCCTGCAGGCACCGCGGTGAGCCAGATTGAGTCGTGGAAATTGCGAGTGGATCGCGCACAGGAGTCGCTCGTACGACACTTCGAGGTAGCGTCTTTGGATGGCTATGGTTGCGCCGGTAAATTGCAGGCAATTTCAGCGGCCGGGGCATTGATTCAATACCTGAGTGAGACGCAACTTTCCCGTCTGGCGCAGATCGTCGAGCTGACAACGTACAGTATTGGAGATTTCATGGCGCTCGACGCCCAAACTCGTCGGAACTTGGAATTAACTGAAAGCAGCCGCGGTGAGCGGCGGCATAGCCTGATCGCCGTGCTCGACCAAACTCGAACGCCGATGGGAGCTAGATTACTCCGCCAATGGCTTAACCGACCGTTGTTGAGCGTCGGTTCGCTCAAGGAGCGGCAGGACCAGGTCGAATGGTTTGTGACAAATCAGCTCGCGCGGGGAGAGCTGCGAAAGGTTCTTGCCAACCTCGGTGATATTGAACGAGTGACGAATCGGGCCATTGCCGGCATCGCTTCGCCGCGGGATTTGGGAACACTACGCAGTTCAATTGCTCATTTCCCAGCCATCACTCACGTTCTCGGTGAAAATGATTTGGAGCAAGCGCTGCCGGAGGTCGCCGATCTTCGCGAATTGCTTGAAGCCGCCATCGTCGATGAGCCGCCGGCGTTACTAGGAAAAGGTCAGGTGTTACGTCCGCGATTCTCCCCCGAACTCGACGCACATCGCCTCCGGGCGAAAGAAGCGAGGGATTGGATCGCTGGGTTGGAGCGGCAAGAACGTGAGCGTACGGGCCTGCGTAGCCTCAAGGTGGGCTACAACAAGGTGTTCGGCTACTACTTAGAAATCTCGACCGCTACCCTGGCGGCCGCCGAGCGCGATCGGGCGAGGGCCGGCTCGAACGGTTCGGTTCTGCCAGAGGATTACATTCCGAAGCAAACGCTGACCAACGGTGCTCGCTACTTCACGCCCCAGCTCAAAGAATATGAAACCGTCGTCCTGACAGCCGACGAGGCGACAGCCGAGCTCGAAGCAGCCACATTTCGGCGAGTCGTCCTGCAAGTCGCGGACGCCAGCCGGCGCCTGGTGGATGCGGCGAATCAGATCGCTCAACTGGACGTCTTTTCGACCTTCGCCGAAGTCGCGATGCAGCGAAATTATGTTCGTCCCGAAATCGATAACGGCACTTCGATCGAAATCCTCGAAGGCCGTCATCCTACCCTCGAAGCGATCCTTGGCGTTGGTGAATATGTGCCGAACAACGCGAAAGTGGACTGCGAGAGGGCGCAGATCGTGGTTCTCACTGGCCCGAATATGGCCGGCAAGTCTAGTTGGCTGCGCCAGGTCGCGTTGACCGTATTGCTCGCGCAAATCGGATCGTTCGTGCCAGCGAGGTCGGCAAGGATTGGCTTAGTCGACCGAATCTTCACACGTATCGGCGCTCACGATGACATTACATCAGGCCAAAGCACGTTCATGGTGGAGATGGTCGAAACTGCAAATATCCTCAATCACGCCACTCATAAAAGTCTTGTCCTACTCGATGAGATCGGTCGCGGCACGAGCACATATGACGGACTCGCGATTGCCCGAGCGATTGTGGAGTACCTGCATAATTCGCCCCGTCTCGGTAGCCGCACGTTGTTCGCCACGC
The DNA here is from genome assembly GCA_045804965.1 of Thermomicrobiales bacterium. GTDB lineage: Bacteria > Chloroflexota > Chloroflexia > Thermomicrobiales > UBA6265 > CAVTUU01. The sequence continues at coordinate 164,642 of JBJMMD010000047.1, forward strand.
ACTATCATGAACTCACGGAGCTAGAGCGGATTCTTCCACGCGTGAAGTGCTTTCGCATGGATGTCCATGAAGACGGCGACGAGGTCGTGTTCCTCCATCATGTGGTGCCGGGAGGCGCCGACCGCTCATACGGCATTCACGTTGCTCAACTCGCTGGTGTGCCGAAAGGAATCATCCGCCGCGCGCAGGAAATCTTATCTGGGCTTGAGACCGACACGAAAGGGCGAACCGATCGCGATCGGCGGGGCTCGGCGATGAGTCGCGCGCTGCCGGACGATTTGCTGGAATCGTCCTTTCAGCTCACGCTGTTTGGAGCGCCGGATCCGATTGTCGAGGAACTCAAGCAGCTCGATGTCGAGGCGATGTCTCCGCTCGATGCACTAACGAAGCTCTACGAGTTGAACGGGAAGGCGAAAGGCGCAGGAACCGACAAGCCTTAGTTCACTCGAGCTCGTGCGATCGGCGCCGCAGAGCCTTGACGCTCGGCGAAGACTCGGAAGTCGATCGTGGCGAATGGATTGTCTTTTTCTTGCAGTTCAGCGAGCCGAGCCCGCTCAGCCTCAACGAGGTCGTTGCCTCGTTCGGCAAGCTCTGCGAGCTGCTCAAACCGGCGGAGATGGTCATTGAAACGCTTTGTTGCATATTCCTTCGCCTGCCCGGTTGTAACGAGGAATGGCCAGTCGCTACTTTCGAGTAGCAGCAATTCTCGGGCGAGCTGACCTAAGAGCGCGTTCGTGGGGTCGGCGTTGGAATTGCGGGCAACGATGTCCTCTATGCGGCGTTCCGCGGCATGAATTTTCGGCCACATCCACCTCGTCTCGTCGTTGAGCCACGTGTCATGGCCACCACCCTCGCCCCAGCTCGACTCAGGCAAGTCCAACACTCCAGGCGGGGTGAACTCGTCAACGATTCGCGATGCAGTCGACAGCTCGATAGTTTGGTCGGCCGCCAGCAGGCGGAGAACTTCTTTTAACCAATCCACGCCTTCAAACCACCAGTGCCCAAAGAGCTCAGTGTCATAGGCAGCGGAAATAACGCCGGCCCGCCCCGACTCTTGTTCGTACTCCGACAGAAGCCGGGCGACAAGTGAAGCAAAGTGCTGAGCATGAGCCTTGACCTGATCTGCTGCCTTCGCCGGTTCATACGGGGGCTTACTGCCGAGGTCGAGGCTTTTGCCGCCAATTCGCCAATATTGCATGCCGGATACGCTATCTTTGCGATGGAACTCCCGGTAAACGAAATCGCCAGGATAGCCATGAGTGCCGGACCACACTTGCTCTCCGGTTTCGTTGTTTCGGCCAAGGACGGCGACCCGTCCCGGTTCGTCTCCAACCCAATAGGGTTGGAAAGTTGTTCCAGGATGTGTTTGCATTTCGGTGTGAAGGCGAGGAGCCGGCGTACCAGCGGAAACGCCGTAGGGACCGATTGCTTCTCCAGCCGCCTTTCCAACCGGCTTGCCACCTTCTACCGTATGGGTTTCACTGAAAAATATTCGCATTCCAAGACCGGCGAGAAACGACTCGAGTCCCGGACGCCGAATCGTAGCTCCATCTTGGCGGTCTTCAATCGCGCCACGATATGCGCACTCGGGCATCCAAATTGCCTTTGGATCGCGTCCAAAGTGGCGACGGTAGGTGTCTACTCCCGTCTGCAGTTGGCCATAAATCGATGAATCTCGCGAGAGAAGCGGTAAATAGCCGTGGGTCGCGGCAGAGGTTGCGATTTCGATGAACCCTTCATCCTGTAATAGCCGGAAAGCGCCAGGAATATCGCGATTGAAGCGATCCTGGAAGCTCGTCAAATTGCGGGCATACCAGTGATGATAGAATCGGGCGTTCTCGCAAAGCGCTTGGTCACCTGCATCCTCAAACCGAGAAACGTCTTTTCCTGCCCAAGCAGCCCGTTCGGCCGCATAACTGACGAAGTGGTCGATGATCAGCGGATCGGCCAATTGCTCGACCAATATAGGCGTGATGCCGATCGTCAAGTGAAACGGCACACTCTCGTCGCGAAGATCGTACAGAGCAGTCAAGAGCGGGATGTACGTTTCGGCGATTGCCTCGTACAGCCACTCCTCACCGTGCGGCCATGTGCCGGCTTGACGGGCATATGGGAGGTGACTGTGAAGGACAAAGGTGAACGCACCCGAAGTCTTCATAGAGAGATCCTTCTCAGGTCTTGACTCCAGACGGACACGGGGATGGAGTCGATTGCATACGACACTGAAGAAAGTATCTTAACCCGGGCTAGGTTCCTCGCCCACGGTAAAGAGCGGATGTTTTGCCCCTGGCGCCGTGTAATCGAAGGGATCAAATTCGACCTCCTCCAAGCGCCGGGACAGCCGTCCGTACGCATGAGTCAGCTCTCCGAGACCCGCGGCGAGCCCGTGATGCAATTGATGGCCAAGATACCTCCACGCCCAGTTGCCCATCGCTCGACCGGGAGTGTTCATGCGCGCCTCGTCTCCGAGCCGCAAGATGTCCTGCAGAGGAAATATTGCCATGTTCGCGACTGACGACAGGCCTAACCGAATGAAGTCCCAAGCAATATCGCTGCCGTCGCGCCCGATGTACCGCTGCACCTGTTGTTGCTCGGGGGTCGGCAGCGAGTGAAACCAGCCGACCGTCGTTTGATTGTCATGCGTGCCAGTGTAGACAACCAGATTTTCACCATAATTGTGAGGGAGGTAGGCATTTTCAGGCCTGCCATCAAAGGCGAACTGAAGTACCGCCATGCCAGGATAGCCGAGGTCCTTTCGCAGTTCCTCCACATCGGCAGTGATCAAACCTAAGTCTTCGACTATAAACGGCACCGGACCAAGTTCGGCCGTTATAGCGTCGAAAACCTCGCGACTTGGCCCAAGCTCCCAGCGGCCGGCGGCGGCCGTTTTCGCGGCGAAAGGGATACTCCAAGCGGCAGCAAGACCGCGAAAGTGGTCGATGCGGATAATATCGACGAGGTGGAGTGTCGCTCGGATGCGATCGATCCACCACGCATAGCCGGTTTTCCTCATCTCGTGCCAATCAAAAATCGGATTGCCCCACGTCTGACCGGTCGTCGAGAAATAGTCTGGCGGTACGCCGGAAACGACGTGGGGATTGCCTTCGTTGTCGAGCCGAAAAAGCCGTCGATTTGCCCACACATCGGCACTGTCACGTGCGACAAAAATCGGGATATCACCAATAATTCGAACCTGGCGGTCGTTTGCGTATTGCTTGAGGTCGGCCCACTGTCGTCGAAAGAGAAATTGCGCGAATCGATGAAAACGAATTTCGTCCTTGAGTTCCACGGTCCAACTTGCGACTGACTCCGGAGTCCGCAGTCGAATATCGGGTTCCCAATCGAACCACGCCGCACCCCCATGCTGATCCTTCAGCGCCATGAAAAGCGCGAAATCATCCAGCCAGGTCGCGTTGTCACGACTGAACTGTTCGAATGGGAAGCGAAGCGCCGAACCGGCGCCGGCCCGAAACCGATCGAACGCGCGCCGAAGCATTTGGGTCTTGAACGAAATGACGCGACCAAAATCGACTTCATAGTCGTGAAACGGCTCATGATGCGCGAGGTCGGAATTTTCCAACAAGCCTTCGCCCGCAAGCCAGGGAAGAGAAATGAGCAGCGGATTTCCGGCGAAGGCAGAAGGAGAGGCATAGGGCGAGTCGCCGAAACTCGTCGGGCCGAGCGGCATTACTTGCCAGAGACGCTGACCGGCAACGACTAGCCAGTCGATGAATCGGTATGAGGCATCTCCGAGGTCGCCTATTCCATGAGGCCCGGGAAACGACGTCGGGTGCGCCAATATTCCACTCGCGCGATCGCCTTGCATGCAGGAATATCCACCTCACAAAGGTCGCCACAAAAGCAAGGTCGACGAACAACGACCGGCAGTCATGCTACCACGGGTTAACGAAGAAACTTCTAGATGGTGTGGAAGATGAGGGGTGGGACTTGAAAGTTGACGATGAATGAAGCGCGACATGTCGTAAACACCAGGCGCAATCGAGCACGTTTCTGGTGTCCCTGGTTCAACCGACTCCGGACACGGTTACGTCGTGGCGAGATAGAAGACGTGCGGCTCCTAAGAGCGCGGCGAATGAGTACACGACCAAGATAGCGATGGCGAGCGGCGTGGGATTCGGATGCTTGCCTACCTCACCGATGAGCGAAGAAATGTTGTAGTTCATGCCGGCGCGCACAATCGCTTCCATCGGGCCATAGCCAAGTCCAGACGCGATCCCGCCGATAATCCGATCCCCGAAGTAGAGACCTAATCCAGCCGCCACGGCGAACACGGTCGAGCGGACCTGCACAGCGAACAAACCGACGAGCGCAATATACGTCGACCCGGCGAGTATTCCGGCAAGAAAGTAGCCGCCGAACGTGGCGAGATCGTCAGGGCCGATAGCGGAAGGCCCTGCCCCGTGTGCAAACGTGCTCGCTAGTGCGCCCATGAGGAGTGAAGACACAGTGCCAACCGCAAACAGGAAGATCCAGCACACTCCGAGCGCTGCTGCCTTCGTCAGGCAGTATTCCCTTCGGCCGACACCTCTGGAGAGCAGCATGCGTAATGTGCCCCAGGCGAACTCGCCGCCAAACGAGCTCGCCGTCAACACGACCAGCAGCGGTAAACCCCAGACTAAACTCGAGGCGACCGAGGAGGTGAGCGTGCCGGGAAACGAAAGCCGGTCGTGAACGAGGTCCCGCATGCTCGGCGACATTTTGTCCGAGGACGAGGAAGTTCGGTAGATGAGATAGAAAAGCATCGGCATTAAGGCGCAAAGACCGGTTTGAATTGCCACCATGATCCAGAGCATTGGCCGCCTTCGTAGTCGAAACAGCTCCGCCCCGACTAACCGGAGTGATCGCGACCGTCTGACCTTCTCCAAGTCAATTCGCTCCATTCAAACCGTTATGGCTCGTCACAACGGACGCGGCTTGCCGTGATTGATGCCCGTTCAGTGAAGAGGTGGGAGCTGACGTGAGCCCCAAGAAATACTCTTCTAGGCTCCCTTCGTTCGAGTTCAAGTTCGAAATCCAAATCCCTTCGCTGGTCAAGACTCTGGATAGCTCGAACTGATTAGGGGCAGCCCCGCCGATTTCGAGCTGATTGTTGTTCACCTTGAGGCTCGTGACCCAATCGAACTGTTCAATAATCTCAATAGCGCGCTCAAGGTTGCTGACCGTGACTCTCGTCCGCCGCAACCCGGAAAGCAGTTGAGAAACCGTTCCTTCGGCCACGACTTTGCCAGCGTTGATAATGGCAACGCGGTCACAAATCCGTTGAACCTCGTTCAGTTGATGGCTAGAAAGCACGACGGCTTTGCCATCGTCAGCCAATCGACGCAGCAATGACCGGATCTTGACGATCCCCGCCGGGTCGAGACCATTCGTCGGTTCATCGAGGATGACGATCTCAGGGTTGCTTAAGAGTGCTGCTGCGATGCCTAGCCGCTGCTTCATGCCGAGCGAGTATGTTCGGAAGGGTTTCATTGCGGCCGTCGTTAAATCAGTCAAATTGAGTACGGAGTCAACGGCGTTATCGGGTGTTTTGCCATCGATCTTGGCCAGTACCCGAAGATTGTCTCGCGCCCCCAAATATGGATAAAACGTCGGCGTCTCGACGAGGGCGCCGACGCGAGCGAGCAGACGAGTTTCGTTTCCAATGAGCTGAGTTCCGAAGAGCCGAACAGTGCCACTTGCTGGCCGAAGCACCCCGAGCATCATCCCGATCGTCGTCGTCTTCCCGGCGCCGTTGGGGCCGAGAAGACCGAAGACCTCGCCGAAGCGGATGGAGAGGGAAACGCCGTCGACCGCGGTGAAGTCACCATAGTGCTTCACCAGCTGATCGGCTTCCGCTGCATTCGCTACTTGGCTGTACATCTGAAACCTGGCCACGGGCAACCCGGAGCTGGCGTCGTTCGCCTATCGAACGCCGGCGCCCGCGACTTCACGGTATCCGCGATGCGATGCAGACAATATGACTCGCAGGTACCAAATGGATTGTTAGAGATGGCTCGCTTACGGTTCTTCGAGGCTGTCCCGGAGGATGTCCATGTGCTCGAGCGCTAGCCCCGTCCCGACCGCGACGCACGAAAGCGGATCGTCGGCTACATAACACGGAACACCGGTGACCTCCATCAAGAGATCAGGCAATTGGCGTAGCATTGCTCCACCTCCTGTGAGGATCATACCCTTGTCGATGATGTCCGACGAAAGCTCGGGTGGGGTTTCTTCGAGCACCGCTCGGACTGCGCCGATTATCGCCTCCAAAGGCTCCGTGATCGCGTCGGTAACTTCGTTGGCATGGATTTGGATCGTCCGGGGCAGGCCAGCGACTTCGTCACGGCCCCGTACTTCCATCGCGATCTCTTCTTCGACCGGCATCGCGCTGCCGATCGCGATCTTGACCTCTTCCGCGGTGCGCTCACCGATCCTCAGGTTGTACTTGCGTTTGATGTAGTTGCTAATCGACTCGTCGAAGCGATTGCCGCCAACTCGCAACGAGCGAGCGACCACGATTCCGTTGAGCGAGATGACCGCGACTTCAGTCGTGCCGCCTCCAATGTCAATAATCATGTTGCCGGAGGGATCGGCGACTGGAACGCGCGCGCCAATCGCGGCTGCAAGCGGCTCGCTGATCAGATAAGCGCGGCGCGCGCCGGCATTGAGGGCTGCGTCTCTGACCGCGCGGCGCTCGACGCCGGTGACGCCCGCCGGAACGCAGATCATGACTTCGGGCCGGACGAGCGAAAAACGGCCACAGCTCTTATTGATAAAGTAGCGAAGCATCTCTTGCGTGACGACGTAGTCGGCGATTACGCCATCGCGCATGGGCCGAACGACCTCGATGGTCTCTCGAGGTTCGCGACCGAGCATGTTGCGGGCCTCGAGCCCGACCGCCTTGACCTTGCTGTCCTTGGCGGAAATCGCGACAACTGAGGGTTCATTGATAACAATGCCGCGGCCACGAAGAAAGACGAGGACGTTTGCCGTCCCGAGATCGATGCCTATTTGCTTTGGCACGCGGCACTACTCCGATCCAAGATCGGGGAAGACGAGGGATTACCGACTGCTTTCCCGCACGGCTAGTCACCGTATCTTGCGGACGGCGATTGTACCATACGGTTAGGCACGCTCTTCTCATTGGGAGCGTCGGCGCGAATCGGACCGAATCCGCCCGGAGTGAAGGAGTTAGGCCCAAGTGAGCAATGACGAGGAACAAGCGCAGCCAACATCGCCGTCGATTACCTCCGCCAGCCCCCTTCTAGAGAGCGCCGAAACTAATGGTCCAAGGGTCGAGCGATCGAGGCAGGATCGAAGGGGAGTCGACGATCGGCGCCGTAAGCGCGGACCTGGCCAAGAACATAGGGTCCCGGCGGGGTTTGGAGATGGCATCGAGCGCGCGATTTGTGCGCGCTTTGTGCACGTTCTGCCACCAGCTTTTCCAGTTCAGAATCGGCCTGGCATCGCGACAAGCAGACCAACCGAGGTGGCGCGGCGTGTCAACGACGTGCTGCTCTGCGACCGGAACCATGAAGGTGATTGCGTGTGGCCGGATGGCTCCTCGTCGCTCGAGAACCCTCGATCTGCGATCTTGAGTCAATTGTTGACCACCGAGTTAGAGGGTGGCGTGCCGCCTAACGCTCTGGAAGGAGAAGCCGCCAAGCAAGAGGCTCGCGGCGAGCCGGCACAAAGCGGCGATGACGAGGATCGGGATCGTACCGGTATACCCAACGACGATTGATGACACTAGTGGCGAAACGCAAGCGCCAGTACCTTGTGCTAGATTCGTCCACGCCAACATCTGCGGGCGCTCGGTCTCCGTTTCGGCCAACTCAACGGATCTCATAGTTAGCCCCAGCATGTGCCCGGGCCAACTGCTTGAGGCGACGACTTCAATCCCGAAGCCGAGCCAATAGACCGGAGTGAGGGCCCATAGCAACGGAACGATCGCTGTCCCTACTCCGGCAATAAACAACGTCTTGGATGCCCCACCACGATCGACGAGTCTGCCCCACCGTCGCTGTACGACGACCGCTGAGAATGATGCGACAACCGCCGCCCCTGCAAAATATGACGTCGGAGCGCCCAGCTCGTGGATGATGTACGGTGGCAAAATTGGCCAAATGAGACCGGCTCCGAACCAAAAGAAGACGACACTCGCGAGGAACCGCCGCGCCGAACGTGACGCCGGCAGATCCTTCAATTTTTTCGCTGCTGGAATCGGTGCCTCTTTCGAGATCCGGAAAAGCGTACGAAGTTGCAACCAGCTGACGATCCCGCCGGCGGCCGCGCAACCGTACGCCGCGGGAAGGACAGATTCTTTGGAGGCGAACCGAAGCAGGATGAACACGACGGCCATAACCGCAGCCGAGGCCCCGGTCGCTGCCGTTGCTCGTGTCGCCAACCATCTGCCCCGGTCTTCAGCGCTCACCAAGCCCGCGACGAATGACGTCCAAAGCGGCAGCGCTAGGCCTTCTCCCAAGGTCCATAGGAGAATCAAGGTCATGAGAAGAGCAACGCCGCCACCGCTTATGGCGATCATAGCGATCGGCAACGCGAGGAAGGTGAGCCGTCCCGCGCCCAGACAAAAGAGCGCGGTTTTGCTCACGCTTTGTTTCCGCTGGGCTATATGCGGACCGGCGAAGCCCGCGCTATAACCAAGGAGGTTAGCGAGGCTGTTGTAGATTCCGAGGGCAAGCGCACCTGCGCCCCGCGAGACAAGGAGTGGGGTGACAAATGCAGTGTTTATGGAAGACAGGATTCCCCATGATGCGCCCTCAGCTTGAACACGGCGCCTGAGGTCCCGTAGGTGGACGGGCGGGTTCGTTGCAACGAGTTGGCCTTCAGATATGGCAGGCGCGATCCCTGCGCCCGCGACGTCTTTCGTCTGGCTCACAAATGCACTACTCTTTCGGGGTTTTCGAATTTTCTCGCCATTATGCGTGATTGCCACATTCTCGTCGCGCTGGTCTCACCGTAGAGGGGAGTGGTCTTCGGCGTGTGTGTCCGAGAGGCACTAATTTGGGGATAAGCCATCCGGCGTCAGTCAAAACGAATCGGCGAGCGACAGCGCGGCCTGCTTCGATCGTCGCGTTCGCGTTCGCGTTCTGTGTCTATGTCGCACTTGTGAGCCTACTGGCTTACGGCGATCAGCTACGCCGTGCCGAAATCACGGCCGGAGTTGCTGCCATTGCCGCCGTTGTCATCGCATCAGTAGCCGCCTCGATTCGAGGTCAAGCGGACGACGGCCTGTGGGGTGGCCTGGCATTGGCGGCGGTGATTCGTGCGGCAGCTGCGTTTTCGCTCGCGACCGGACTCTACCTAAAATCGGTGGACAGCGATTTTCGTTCGTTTTCGTTCGGTTGTTGCCTCGGCAGCGCAGTCGTGTTTTCACTGTTTCTCGCCGTCCTGATCCGGCGAGAATATGGGAAGAGGGATCTTATCATCCTCGGGTTCGACATGGCGCTGTTCACAGCGATTGCGGCGCTCGCGATTGCGTTGCCCATTCAACTCGTCGGTCGAAGTCCTTATACATCTGAGTTGCAGGTAGAAGTCGCCATCGCCGCGGTTGGCGCCGACGGTCTCGCACTCGGGCTCCTGCTCGCCACCGTTTGGCCCCGACTTCGCACGAATCCACCCGCCCGCTGGCTACTTGGTGGTTGGGTGTTCCTGTTGCTGGCAGATTGGGAAACCGGATTTTCGCTTGTCGCTCGGGGCGTCGACCGATCGCAGATCAATCTCGTCATTTCGTCAGCAACGTTTGCACTTGGCCTCGCCGCCATCTTTCGCTTGTCTTCCAGCTTGCCAGCGTTCGTTGGACACGGCATTGGCGAAATGCCGCAACCTTTGCGGTCACACCACCTGGCATCCCAAGCTATCGTGGGGTCCTTGGGCGTAGGTTTTGCCGCGGTCATCGCCATCGAGACGACGAGGCACGGAGAGTATCGATATTTACTCACGCTCATATTGGCCTCAGTCGGTCTGGCGCTAGCTGTTTGCCGGTTAATGATCTCGGCTTCGATGCAGCACTCTGCGATCGCAACCCTTAATGCACGACAAAGTGAATTGGAGCGACTAGCATTATCGGATTCGATCACGGAGCTCCCCAACCATCGTGCATTGATTGCCCGGCTAACCGAAGAAGTCGAGCGCGCGCGCCGGTTTAAACAGCCGCTCAGTGTCTGTTTCGTTGATGTCGACGCATTCAAACAAATTAACGACACGCATGGCCATCAAGTCGGCGACGACGTGCTTCGGGAAATTGGCGCGATGTTGCGCGCAAATGCGCGGCAGATCGATATTGTTGGCCGATATGGAGGCGAAGAATTCGTGCTCTTGCTTCCCGGCACATGGACTGATGACGCCCAGGCTTTTGCTGAACGGTTGCGAGAATCGGTTGCGATTACGACCTTTTCGCCACAGGCCGACGTGGAAGTTCGCCTTTCTGTAAGCGTCGGCGTGGCCGGACTGCCGGAGCACGCGAGTGATCGCGATGCCTTGTTGAAGCGCGCGGATGATGCTGTCTACGTCGCGAAGCGTTCCGGCCGGAACCAGGTCAGCTTATTCAATCCCGATTTCACGACGACCACCGGCCGCTTGCTCAGTGCGAACGATGCCGAACGCCTCGTCCAGGTTGTTGAAAGGCGAGAACGTACGTCGGTCGGCCATGGAGAACGAGTTGGCCGGCTTTCGGCAGCACTTGCCCAGCGGCTCGGGCTTGAAGAAAGCGAAGTTGACCGAATTCACCTGGCCGGGCGCCTTCATGATCTCGGAAAAATTGCGGTCCCAGATTCGATCTTGGTTGAAGCTGAAACATTGAGCAGCCGCGACTACGAAATCATCAGGAGCCACCCGCTCGTCGGCGCTCGCCTACTGGAAGGAAATCCCTCACTTGTGTTGCTGGCCTCAGCACTTCGCCACCATCATGAGCGATGGGACGGCTCTGGGTATTCCTATCGCTTAGCGGGTGAAAACATTCCGCTTGCGGCCCGGATCATCGCGATCGCCGAAGCCTATGACGCGATGACCAACGAATCGCCTTGGCGGGCGCAAATGAGCCATGCCCAGGCCATCGCCGAGCTTTCTGCATGCGCGGGCAAGCAATTTGATCCAAAGCTCGTCGTTCTTTTTTTCCGGATCGTCGAGAGTTCGCGACTTTGAACGCCGCTGCCAGAGGCCCGACGTCAGGTTGCGGTCGCCATCCCTTGGACGACTCCAAGACAGGTCAGCGCATCACCTAAGGCCCGATGATTCGGAATTTCTAGCGAAAACGCCCGGGCGGCCGTCTCAAGTCGTTGATACTTGGGCCGTCTTCTTCCCGAGCAGCCAGCATAAAAGTGGGCATACGCTTGCATCGCGCACTGAAAGATTGAGGCCGGAGGATCCACGCCGGCTAGCAGGCAGCTCTGATGGATCAATCTGGAGTCGTAGCCCGCGTTGTAAACAACGACGACACGATTTCGACATGCCGAAGCCAATGCGGGAAAGAGATCAACCCACGGAGGCGCCTGAGCGACATGATGATCGAAGATGCCATGGATCGTTGCCGCTGCCAATGGGATCTGGCCCGTTGGTCTGACTAACGAGTCAATCAGCACGTTTCCTTGACTATCGACCACCGCGATTTCGATTACTTCGGATTGCGCATCAAGACCCGTTGTCTCTGTATCCAAAAAGACAACATTGTGCTCACGTAAGACAGCTTGAGCCCAGGCGATTGCACTTTGGCGATCGAATACAAGCGGGAATAGAAAGCTGTGCATCTACGATCCCGCAGGCGCCGCGGCGTCCAGTAGACTGAGGTAGTTTTCAACCGTGTCTTCGGCAACGATAGCGCGCACGACGACTTCGTCGACTTTCTGCTCAAACAGCGTAAGCCGGGCGCTGAGCTCTGCGGAGCTCTCGCCAAAGATTGTCGTTTCGATGGCGTCCACGCCTATCCGGGCAAAGTTGCGCGCATACTGCGGAAAGGTCCCATAGCGGTGAGCTTCATCTTGTAATGCCTGCAATGACGGTTGGCCAAAGGCAACTCGCACGTATGCTGCAGCAAGGGATAGAGAACAGCCTGAGTCGGCAGCCGTCTTACGCGCGGCTTCCGCCGATTTTTCGACGTACTCGGGCGTTAACCAATTGAGCAGTACACCGTCGGCGACTTCGCCGCCGAGCGCCGTCATCCTCGGACCGAGCGCCCCTATGAGCACTAATCCTTTAATGTGCTGTTTGAGCTCAAGGGCGGCTTCGCGCACTGCGCTAACGCTGCCTTTGAACAGACCGCCCGCGCCGATGCCGACGGTGAGCCGCTCCTCAGGCAGTTTCAGGCGCCTTACATCGTCAATAATTGAGCGAGCTGGTTTGCGATCAATTGGGATCACGCCGACCCCAAGTCCAATCGAGTGCGTAGCACCCGCGGCAACTCTGAGCGCTTCGAGCCCATCCCCGCCAGGCGTATCGTTCGTCCAAAAGGTGGCGTAACCCGCTGTCTCCGCGGCCGCCGCTACCTGCCTCACAATGGCATGATCGAGCGCTCCCGCAACTCCGAAACCCCTTGCCATCTGTTGTCCCTTTTCGGCCGAGACCGCTATACCTATTCTGTCGCTCCGTTTGAAGGAAAGCCGAGCCCGAGACGCCGCATCGACACGTGACGTCCGGCGCCAACGATGAGGTGATCAAGAAGCTCGATATCAAGCAAATCACCGGCTTGTCGGATCTCCGCGGTCAGCGCGATGTCAGCTGCCGATGGCGTTGGGTCGCCAGAGGGATGATTGTGAATCGCGATGATCGCGGTTGCTGTTTGTCGAATCGCGTCGCGAAACACCTCCGCGATCCGAACTTGCGCTTGATTCACACTGCCCTGATAGATCGATCTGATATTGATCACGCGATGCTTCGTATCGAGCAAAACCACTCGTAATTGTTCCTGCTCAAGGGACGACATTTCGATACCTACGAGATTGATGACATCGTCCGGGGTCGTGATCTTGGGGCGCTGATCGGGGCCCAATGCGACGACGCGGCTGGCAATTTCCAACGCCGCTTTCAGCTTCGCGGCTTTCGCCGGGCCGATACCATGAATGCTCGAAAGCTCGACGACATCCATCCGCATCATCCCGAGAATTCCGCCAAAGTCATGCAGCAATCGCTGAGCGAGCGCAGTGACCGGCTCGCCCTGACTTCCCGTATTCAGCAGAATGGCGATGAGATCGGCATTGGAAAGGGAAGCGGGACCCTTGAGAAACAATCGCTCGCGCGGGCGCTCATCGGGCGCAATCTCCTTAACCGCGAAGACTCTGCTCAAAGACTTCCCTCCCGGACCGAATTCTATGAGCGCAATCGACCATATCTTCTCATGATTTCGAGCAATTGAACGTGCGGCAGCGCGTGCGCCCTGTTTCCGTCCCGCCCGGTCATCGTTTCTGCGGCGATTAAGGCATTAAGCACGGCTTCTGACGTTGCCTCGATCGTCGAGCGGAACAATGCATCGATCACATCATCACGTAGATGTGTCTGCGCGACGAAGGGGCCTTGATTCCGCCTCGGTGCTCGGCACTCCCGTGCATTCGAAAATGCGATGAGCAGATCCCCCGATGAATTCCCGGCAATCGCCCCGACACGGCCCAATCCGAGCACTCCGCGGCGACACAGCCTGCTGAGTTGGCGATCACTCAGCGGTGCGTCGGTGGCAATGACGACGATGACCGAACCCTCTTTTGCTTTCCGCTGCTTCGACCCTTCGAGTTGAAAATCGATGATTTCACGGCCAACCGGGACACCATCGATGAGTAAATCGGTTCTGCTGCCAAAGTTTCCCTGGATGAGGACGCCGACCGTGTAGTCACTCCCGCTGATCGCGACGCGCCTCGACGCCGTGCCGACGCCTCCCTTGAATCCAAAAAGAATCATGCCGGTCCCGCCGCCGACGTTCCCCTCGGCAACAGGTGCCGCGCTCGCACTGTCGAGGGCCTCTTTCGCATGCTGTGGTGTGACGTGCTGACCCGCAATGTCGTTGAGAAACCCGTCATAGGTTTCGGCCACAACTGGAACGACGAATTCGCTCGTGCCGAGATCCGGCTCCCGCGCCGTGAGCCATTCGACGCACCCTTGGTGCACTGCTCCTACTGAGAACGTGTTCGTGATTAAGATCGGCGTTTCAAGCGTTCCATACTCATCAATTTGGGAACGGCCAGTGATCTCTCCGGCGCCGTTGAGGATTTCGATTGCAGCCGGAACGAGTGCCCGAAAAACTGAACCTTCATGCGGATGAATCGCTGTCACCCCCGTTCGCACGGGTCCACGGCCAAGGTCGAACGAGCCATCTGTTTTGATCAACGTGACATGGCCGACGCGGACGCCGTCGACGTCGGTGATCGCGTTGAGCGGGCCGGGATCGCCCGCTCCGACCGTGATGCCTAAATCCCGCAAGCGCGGTCGTTCTCGTGAGTAGCTCAAGCCTTATCGCTCCGGTTCGAAAGAAGCGACAATCATGCCGTAATACGACGGCGCCTCGTAGGAGAGCAGCTCATGGCGCATCGGGACGCTGTCGAGGATTCCGCCGAGCATCAAGATTTGCCAAAGACCGTCGATCGCGGCGTCTTGGACGTCTTGCTCCGGCAAGTCGATCAAACTGAGGATCTTGTCGCCCTCAATAGCGTCCACGACTTGCTTATCAACTCGTGCCGACGCTTCGTGGTACCCGTACGGCCCATCTGCGCGATGACAATGACCCCAATCGCACGAGGCGATAAACGCCACCTTTCTCGTTTCTCCGGCGGCCGCGTCCGCGACCGTACGACCGAACTCAACCATCGCTTGGCGAGGCAGGCTGCGAGATGGTGTGACGATCACGACTGGCACGCCCACGTCGGTTTCAGGAACATCCGCCAGCACATGACCGTAACCTTTCATTTGGCGACCATGTCCAAGGAACCAAAGTGGAGTCAGCACCCCCCAATCCATTGGCAAGGCGCTTTGATCCCGCCGATTGCCGGCGTAGCCGGCCAGCGCTATCGGTATACGTTGAGCTTCGGACTTGGAAGCGATCTCGTCCGTCAGCCTGGCATCGACCGGAACATTGAGTTCGACTTCTCGATCGTTCCAAAAAAGCGTGCCCGCCGCTCGGGCAACGTTTGCCAAACAGATCGTGCCTTCCACCCGGACGCCATGCGGTCCGGCAATTACAATCACTTCGACACCCGACTTCTTGAAGCGCTCGCCGAGCTCGTACATCGCCGCGCGCGTCGCCAGCGCTCCTTCCGCGTCGTCGCTCAGCTCGGGAATGATTGGGAAACCGTGCGGGGCAACCGCAGCAAACGACATTGGCATCTAGCTTAACCTCCATTCTGCGCATAGACCGTGGAAACGCGGGTTTCCTTGACCAGGAATGCGAGCGTGAATGTCGCCGAGAATCCGATTGCGGACAAGAGGTACGCGCTTCCGGAAAGACTCGTCGAGGATGCGATCAGTCCGACCGCGATTGGGCCGACGAATGCGCCGGCGTCACCAATCAGTCGCCAGATGCCGAGAAACTCGCCGGTGGCGCCTGACGGCGCCAAGTCAGCGCCGAGCGTCATCATCGTGCCCGAGCCGAGCCCGTTGCCGAGACCGATCACGCACGCCGCGACTAAGAGGCCGGCATAGGACGACGAGAACGGAATCATCCCGACTCCGATCGCCATCACGGCGAAGCTTGGCACGGCGGCCACTTTTCGTCCGAACCGGTCCATGAGAATGCCGGCGGGGACGAACATGGCGACGTCGAGGATCGACGCCACCGTAACAATCACGCCAATCTCCGCGGCGCTGAGACCGACGACCTTTGCACCGTAGATCGGCAGAATGAATTGGCGACCGGCGCGAATCATTTGAGCGAGCGTTTGCGCCACGCTCGCGGCGCCGAGATCGCGCCGATTCTCCTTCAATACCCTCCGAACCAAAGCCCATCGGTCACGGCCACTCACCGCTCGCGCATCGTGCGATCCAATTGACGCGAATCTTACCGCCACGCCGAGGGCGATTGCCGCCATCCCAGCCGAGGCAAGGAACGCCCAATCAAAGCCTACGGCGGTGACGATAGCGCCGCCCACCGCGGGTCCGGCGAGCATTCCCATGCGATTGATGCCTCCGAACACGGAAATCGCACGCCCGCGTTCGGTAGTGATCGTGGCGGAGGCAATAAACGAGTGGCGCGAAAGGCCCCAGAGCGCCGTGCCGATGCCGGCGAGAACGCGGAGAGCAATGATCAAGGAAACCGGACCGTCGACAATGAGCCCGGCAGTACCGATGGTGACAAGCAAGGTGCCTATGATCATCGCCGGCCGGAGGCCGAGACGACTCAGCACGGCGCCAGCCGGCACATCGGTCAGCAGCGTGCCAAGGGCGGCAGCGGCGACGATGAGACTCGCGATACCGTACGAGGTACCGAGATTTGTTGCGAACAATGGAAGTACTGTCAGCAGTAGTCCCTGCCCGAAAGCAAGCAAGGTTGCCGGGAGATAAACCGGCAAGAAGAGGTGTGAAGCCCGAACGGCGTCAACCTGCCGGTCGATCGTCGTCAAGGGACAAGCACTTTCGTCTGAGTAGTGAACATGCATCAGTTTTGCATGAATATGAATACCTGGCTAGCTCGACAAAAACATCGATCGGCGGCGACAGCTGAGCATCGATCAGAGCCTGCGAGTGGGCCGAAATGCTATACTTTCCGGTGCGTCGCCACGGGCGGCGCATCTTGTTGTTCCTCCGAATCGGGCGTATTCCGCGCCACAATTTCCTCCGAGAGGAGCCCCGGTGGTATTCAGCCGACTCTTCCGCCGCCACGCAGAACCAGACCTCCAACTAGAACAGGGGCTGGAAAGGACGCGTCGCGGCGTTTTCAGTGAAATTACGCGCCTGTTCGATCGCTCTGATATCGACGAGGAGCTCTACGAAGACCTCGAGATGCTCCTCATCCAGGCTGATGTCGGCTGGGATGTGAGCCAGAAACTCGTCGGCGACCTGCGCGGTCGCGTCGATCGAAATCGGATCAACGATCCAGCCGAGGCTCGCGAAATCCTGCGCCTTGAAATGATCGAACTCCTGGAGCTTGCGACTCGAAACCGCAAGGTCAAGATTCTGCAGCGTGGCGTGCCGTTCGTGATCATGGTCGCGGGTGTCAACGGCGTCGGCAAAACGACATCAATCGCGAAGCTCGCTGCCTACCACAAGCGATTCGGTCGCACAGTCATTTTGGCCGCAGGCGATACTTTCCGCGCGGCTGCCATCGATCAACTCAAGGTTTGGGGCGAGCGGCTCGATTGTCCCGTGATCGCACATCAACAAGGATCCGATCCCGGCGCGGTCGTCTTCGATGCAATGGAAGCCGCGCACAATCGGAATTACGACGTGCTGATCGTCGACACTGCCGGCAGATTGCACACCAAATTTAACCTCATGGAAGAGCTTCGGAAGATCCGGCGGATCATGCAAAAGCACGTGTCCGAAGCGCCACAAGAAGTGCTGCTCGTAATCGATGCGACGACGGGTCAGAACGGACTCGTGCAAGCGAAGAAATTTGCGGAGTCGGTCGAGATCACCGACATCCTCATCGCTAAGCTCGACGGAACAGCGAAAGGCGGCATTGCCTTTGCAGTTGCGAAAGAACTTGGCACCCCAATCTCCTACGTTGGCACAGGGGAAAAGCCGACTGACCTGGCTGAGTTCAAGCCAGACACCTATGTTGATTCCCTGTTCTTCGGTGTCGGCGAGGGTCTTTAGTCGAGGCAAGTCATGTTTGAATCACTCTCCGATCGACTCAACGAAACATTCAGCCGGCTCTCGCGCAAGGGCCGGCTCACGGAAAAAGATGTCGACGAGGCAATGCGCGAGGTGCGACGCGCATTACTCGAAGCCGACGTCAACTTCAAAGTGACGAAGGACTTTGTGGCTGCGGTTCGCGAGCGGGCAGTCGGCCAAGATGTGTTGGGATCACTGACGCCAGGACAGACGGCGATCGGCATCGTCAACGACGAGCTGATCAAGATTCTCGGGACTGACCGGGTACCGCTGCAGAATCCTGCGAAGCCACCCCAAATCCTGATGCTCGTCGGCTTGCAGGGCTCAGGAAAGACGACGCATGCTGCGAAGCTTGCGGTCCACCTGCGCAAGGAGGGCCGGAATCCCGTTCTGGTCGCGGGAGATGTTTACCGTCCCGCCGCGGTCAATCAACTTCAGTCGCTCGGCCGCCAGATCAACGTGCCGGTCTATGACGAAGGAACTGCAAAGGATCCGGTCGATATTTCCGTGAACGGGATCAAATTCGCACAAGAGCGCGGGTTCAATCCTGTCATCGTCGACACAGCCGGACGGCTCCAAATCGACGAACGCATGATGCAAGAGCTGGTGAATGTCAAAGATAAGATCAATCCAACTGAGATCCTACTCGTTGCTGACGCAATGACTGGTCAGGAAGCCGTTGGCGTCGCCGAAACGTTTCATGATCGACTCGGTGTCACCGGCTTGATCTTAACGAAAATGGACGGCGATGCGCGGGGTGGGGCCGCCCTTTCGATTCGGGCCGCGACCGGCGTCCCCATAAAATTTATTGGCACCGGAGAAAAGGTCGACGCGCTCGAACCCTTCTATCCCGAGCGTCTCGCCGGCCGTATTCTTGGCATGGGCGACATCATTTCACTCGTCGAGCGGGCGCAAGAACAGACCGACGAGAAAGAAGCTCAGCGTCTCCAAGATCGGATGATGAAAGGGCAGTTTGACCTCGAGGACTTTCTCGATCAACTGCAAAAGATCAAGAAGATGGGACCGCTCGGTCAGTTACTTGAAATGATCCCAGGGCTCGGCTCGCAGTTACGTCAAGCAAAGAGCGAAATCTCGGACGACGATTACAAGCGCTTAGAGGGCATCATCCATGCGATGACTCCACAAGAGCGGCGCCATCCCGAGATCATTGGCGGAAGCCGCAGACGTCGAATCGCTCGCGGAAGCGGAACTTCGAACGCCGACGTCAACCAGATCCTTTCGCAGTTCAAACAGATGCAAAAAATGATGGGTCAATTTGGAGCAATGGCGAAAAAGGGCAAAATTCCCAAGAATTTGCCGTTCGAGTTCTAAGGACGTTCAGCGATGAGTGACCAGGTCACAATCTACAGCACGAAAACTTGACCATGGTGTGACCGAGCTAAGGAGTTCCTTAGCGCTCGCAACGTGCCGTACGTGGTCAAGGACGTCTCAACGGACTATGCGGCGGCCATGGAAATGATCCGCCGATCCGGGCAACAAGGCGTGCCGGTCATTACAACCGAAGATGATGTCATTGTCGGCTTCGACCAAGTTCGCCTTGCCCGAGTTGCCGAGCGCTTCGCCGGACCGAAGCGGCCGCCACTTGGTCTGCTGGGGGCCAATGCCGACACATATCTTCCCAAGCATCCGGAAGCTGCAGAAAAGTTCCCAGCGGGTGTCAAAGGTGTTTATGTCGGTCAAGTTCGACCGGGCTCTGTCGCGGAGCGCGCCGGGCTGCACCCCGGTGACATCATTACCGGGCTAGCCGGAAAACGTGTGCGTGACATGCCGATGCTCGACCAAATGATTAGCATCCTCAAGCCGGGAGAGAGCGTCGACGTTCGCTATTTGAGCGACGGCAAAGAGAAAACAACACAGCTGCAATTTTGAAAATTTAGCTCGTCGATCTTCGCTCATATTCGTGGAGGGGTGCGCCTCGCGCCATGGCAGACCTGTACGCCCTCACCGAAACTGATGCGATCATTCGCGCCGGGGTAGCGCTCGCGGCCGGTGCGGCGCTTGGCCTGGAACGCGAATGGCAAGACAAACCCGCAGGTCTGAGAACATACGCGTTGGTCTGCGAAGGCGCCGCCCTCTTTATGGTGGGATCGATCCTGCTCGGCCACGAAGTAATGAAGGCAGGTGGTCTCGCCTATGACCCGTCTCGCATCGGCTCGACGATCGTTCAAGGCATAGGCTTTCTTGCCGGTGGCGTCATTCTCGCGACGGGCCGTCGTGTACGAAACATGACCACTGCCGCGGGTATTTGGGTAACTGCATCGGTCGGCCTATTACTAGGATCGGGCTTTTTTCTCGTCGGGATTGCGGCGACAATCGGAACCATTATGTTTTTGACGATTTTTCGTTGGCTCGAGATCCAGTTCTTTCCGAGGGGCCCCGGCCGCACCGCGGAAGACATGATCGAACGCCAAGACTGATATTGAGCACCTACCTCAAAAGCCAATCATCGGCCAAACTCTCTTTCGTCTCCGCTGTCAAGCGAGACGCTCCGTACATTCCGGCCGCCGCCCGTTGCCGCAACGCCTCATAGAGCGTCACTGCACAAGCAACCGACACGTTTAGGCTCTGGACCATTCCCATCATCGGGATGCAGATTGTCTCATCGGCGAAGGCAACTGCTTCCTCAGATAAGCCCCGCATTTCGTTGCCAAAGACAACTGCAGTGGGAACAGTGAAATCGAGTTCGTAGAGACCGCGCGCCTCCCCGGTGAACGCGGTCGAGTAGACGGCGAAACCAGTCGCTCGGAGGGCTGCATAGCACTCGGAAATTGAGTTGTACCGCTCGATCTCAATCCATTTTGCCGCGCTCGCCGAACTCGTCCGCGCGAACGTTTCCGGCGGCGTTTCGAAGGTATAGACAAGGCAAATGCGAAGCACCCCAACTGCGTCACACGACCTGAGCACGGCGCTCGCATTGTGTCGATCGTGAATATTTTCGAGAACCACCGTGAGGTCCGGCTGCCGCTTGTCGAGAGCATGGGCAATCCGATCTTGCCGTCTCGTCGTCCGTGGCCACTTTGACGGCTTCGGTGGTTGCTCGGCTGCAAGTTTCCGGCGATCGGTCATCTCGTCCTCTGTTCGCCCAATCAATGCAAAACTGCCTGCGCGGAGTAGACCGAATGGCGACGAGAATAGGCTAAGAGTACCCCAGCGTTGCCGGACGATTGCGTCAGGCAGGGATATTTTCCGCATCGGCTCTAACACGTAGTATGGAGTGGCATTCATCTGCCTCAGATTCGCACCGTGGAGGATGTCATGAGAGCGCCAAGAAGTGTCGGTCGCACTGCAGCTGGGATCACGTCCAGTTTGATCTTGCTCGCGGCTATCCTCGCCTTTTTGCCGGCTCCACTTCAGATCATTGCGGCCCTGATCGCGTTGCCAATTGGCGCTTCCGTGTTCGCGGGTCCAGGGTCGCTCTACCGCAAACGCCTTCCCTAATTTTTCTCCAACTTCGCGGTGAACCAGCGGCGCACGCGCCGCTGGTTTTTGTTTTGCCACAGTTTCTGGCCGCGTTTGCTCCAATCGCTACGAACTTTAACTTCCTTCAAAGACTTTGCTGAAATCCGTGCTAGGGTAACCGGCCTAGGGTTGTCACACGGAGGTGGATCAACGTTGTGACTACAAAGCTCTTGTCTGACGATCACCGTTCTCGGTTGAGCGCGGCGATACACGAATCGGTGGCCGACAATGAAGTGCCAGTACTGGACCTCCTCCGTCGACTCATTCGCACTGGAAGCGTGACGGGAACAGAGGGAACGCACAATCGTCGCGACTCAGTTTGTGGGCTGCTTTGGGAATCTCTGCGCGACGAAGCAACGCTAGTTCGTTCTTACCAATCAGTTCAACCCGAACGTGAAAACATCATCGCGTCGTTGTCCGGGCGACCTGGGCAGGTCTTCGTGTTGGACGCTCATGTCGATACCGTGCCGGCCGGAAGGCCGGACCAATGGTTTACAGCGAACCCGCTCGCTGGAATCGATGGCTCGGTCGAATACCTAGGCAGCAATCGCGTTCGACTTTCCGTCGGCGAGCAGGTGGTTGAGCGCCCCATTCGACCGAGATACGGACGCCTGTGGGAAGCGAGGAATTTTAAGGTCGCGCCGGTCATTTATGGTCGTGGGTCGTTCGATAACAAGGGCCCAGTCGCCGTAGCGTACTTGGCGATCGTTGCCCTCGCCGATGCTCTCGGGAGGACCTCGCTCCAGCTCGAAGGCACGCTCGTCTGTGGATTCGTTGTTGACGAAGAGGAGCACATGCTCGGCACGCAGGCGTTCGCCGGCGGCGAGAGTTGTTGGCTTAACTGCGCCGGCCTCTTGCCAGCGCTGGGCTCCGGCGCTCAATTCCGAGAAGAGATCACCGGTATTGCACTCGACGGCTCTTATGGTTTCGTACCTGTTGTGGGACACCGAGGCATAAGCCAGCTTCTTGTGCGAACAAGTGGCCAATCTGCGCACGCGGCAACGCCCGACCTCGGCGCGAGCGCAGTGACCCGAATGGCGTCAGTGCTTCATGCGCTCGACACCGGGTCAGAGGACCTTGCAAGATTGTTGAATCCGCTCTTTCAAGACGATCTACTCGAGCCGGCGAGCCTCGCGATTGGCACGACCATCGTCGGCGGCGGAATTCAAAGTGTTCGTCAAGAGGAACTTGGCCGAACTGTGATTCGAACCGGCATCAATGTTGTTCCTGATTGGTGCGAAGCAACGATCGACTGTCGCCATCCACGTCCAGCTGACCGCGATTTGCAAACATCCGGGCGCAGAATTTCGCACTTTGTCGAACGATTCGCGCGTGAACAAACCGGCCTGGAATCAGATGCTCTCAGTATTTCGCTTCTCGGGGGCGGTCCACCGTGCGCGATCGCGGAATCAGCCGAAGATGCGCGAAGCGATCCACTCATCGCGGCGGTGCTTAAGCATGGCGAAGAATTTTCTGGGTTCGAGCCGTGGATCGAGACCGCGCCTGGCGGAACCGACGCCACCGTCATGATTCATCAGGGCAGGATCAAGACACTAGTAGAATTCGGGCCGGCCGGCGCTTTCGCCCACGAGCCACACGAATTCGTCGAGCGGGATCAGATAGCGATCGGCGCGCGAATCCTGGCTGAGACAATTGTCGACGTGCTCGGGATCGGGCCGAAATAATCACCCGGCACCTAGTGCTCGGGAGTTCCGTGTGCGTGCGGTTTGGCTGTGGCCGTTGGAGCCTCGGTCGACGTCAATGTTGGTTCAGGTGTCGCAGTTTCGGTGGGTGGCACGCCGGTTGGCGTGTTGATCGGGGTTTCGGTCGGAGTGGGACTCGGTGTTGGAGTTGGCGTTGCTTGTAGGTGGCCTGGCGGAAACACAACCGGCAGCGGTGCAGTGATTACATTCACCTGGAACACGGGAGCCTGCCAATCTAGCGGTAATTGGGCATATCCGTATGAGGCAGGGTTGGTCAGAATCTGGTTGTAATAGGCTCGCCATTCCCGAACCGCAGTCGTCATTTGTTGTATGCAAGTGGTGTCGCAAAGTCCGGCGAGGTCGGAATCAATCGCGCCGTTCCACGTGCCCGTCTTTAATTTGAATTCCGCCAGCCGAGCGGCGCCGGCGTCGAGGTTCGTTTGCGGATCGTAGAGTTCGGGCGCGCTTCCAGAAATCTGCGTTAACCCGAAGCGATTCCCGGGCCCGGCTAGCGCCGGATATCCATTTGAGTGAACCATCACTTCCGCTGCGAGCAATGCTGCGGGAACGCCGTGCGTCGTGCCAGCACGCGCAATTTCCGGTAGCCAACGCAAGACGGGATCGTCAAAGCGCGGAATTGAGGGGGCCGCGACTGTTGACGTCGCGGTTGGAGCAGGCGTGGAACCTGGTTCGTCCATGGCTGTTGTCGTTTCTGTCGGAGTCGCGGTTGGACTTTTCGTGGGCGCGGCAGCTGTCGGATCGGGTACGTCCGAGACCGGATTGTCGACGACGGCCGGACCTCCGTTGTCCGTACCCGGATCGTCTTCCGAACCGGGAATCTGCTGTCCGGGGTCGTCGATGACCTCGGTAATGTCGTCGGGTTCTTGAGTTGAGTCGACCGTATCGCCGGTAATGGCTGAGGTGATTGAATTGATGGTCCAGGAATCCGGAAGATCAACGATCGGGTTAAAGCCGGCTATCGCAATCAGGACGACAACCAACCACCGTACGAGGTTCATCCAGATATCAAGCATCCTCGTCCACCTAGGTCAACGACCGCGCCGGACGCGCCAAACCGACGCAGCCCGCATCGGCGCTCGCTGCCTACTGACAACCCTAATCAGCTTTGCTGAGGCGTGCAACGCGCGGATAGGACCTATGGTCCTAAATTGGGCGGTTGTCGTCGCCTTCCCTCTCGATCCAATGAAGCGTCGGATGAATCGTCCCCATGTCTTCTACCAGTCGGAGGACAAACCGGTGATCGAACTTTGGCGCGCACTTGCCGCACGACCATGTCCCGCGCTGGCGGCGGGCAAAAGTCGTGCCACATGATGGACAAGCATAGCGGTATCGCAAAGTGCGCCGCTTCACGGGCAGCAGACAGTCTCGGATTTCAGCAAGCGAGGCGCCAGTTAGCCCGGCGACGCGGAGCGCAATGCGATCGTAACCATGTTTTGCATGGCGGCGATGATCACCATCGATATGATCTCTCATGTGGATCAGCTCTTCAGCGACGACCAACTCAACTGCCCGTGGCTTCGAGCGATCGATGCGAGGCAAGTTGATCACTATCACATGACGATTCATGCGGGCGAGAAACACATACGCCCCGCCGAGGCTCGCGGAAACTCGTCGTCCAAGCCAAGTTTCAAACTCAGTTCGCTCCGTCGTGACTAGGACATCGGTGAGCGACAAGTGGAGGAGCCCGGCGTAGTGCTTGAAATGACGCTTCACCTCTGGATCAATCGATTCCAACGTCGAAACAGGCACGGTTTTCGCATTATGAATGATAGAACCTTGACGCCGTCTCACGAGGGAATTGCTCTCCTGGTAACTCTAAAAGTTTTGGTCGAACGTGCGAAGTCAAAGCATAATCGCTGAACGAGATCATGACGACTTCTGCAGTTTGCATAAGGACGTGACACAAGTGACCACGTCGAACTCAGCGTTACAGCGACCTCATATCCTGGTTATCACTGATGACGAGGACTTGAAGGATTTCTTGCTGGAGGGCCTCGTGATTGGCGGGTTTTGGGTGAGCGTCGTGGCGAGCGCATTGCAAACGCTCGAAGTGTTCCGGCTTCGCACATTCGACCTGGCGATCGTCGATCTCGCGCTCGGCGGCATGAGCGCCTCCGAACTCATCCGACGATTGCGAGCCGCATCCGGCATACAAACCGATGGGAGCCAACGAACCGACATCCCGCTCGTGGCCCTAGCGGACAGCCCGGATTCGGAATCTGCTGCTGCCGGGCTCAACGCTGGCGCCGATCACGTGCTCTCACCACCGCTCGAGCTCGAAGAATTGATCCCAGCCCTGCACGGAATAGTTCAGCAATGGCGCGTGGAGCACCCCAACAGGCCATACGCGGACGAACTTGCCCAATCGTCTGGGGGGAATGACCCAAGCTAGTAGGTGGAAACAGCGATTTCTTCGAACTGGCCGGTGACGGAGAATATGACCCTTTCGCAGATGTTTGTCACCCGATCGGCGATACGCTCGAGGTTGTGTGCGGCCCACAACAAGTGTGTTGCTCGGTTGATCGTGCCCGGATCAGCCATCATATACGTCAGGAGTTCTCGATAGATTTGATCGTAAAGTTGGTCGACATCGTCGTCTCGCATTACGATCTCGCGCGCAAAATCGGCTTGGCCTTCGATAAACGCCGTGATGCTGTCTGCGAGCATAGTGCGACTGAGTTCGCTCATGCGCGGAATATCGACGAGCGGTTTCAAGAGCGGTTCATTCGCCGTTTCAATCACGATCTTGGCAATTCCAGCGGCGTGGTCGCCCATGCGCTCAAGATCGACGACGATGTGCATCACGGAAGAAATAACTCGAAGATCGCTCGCCATTGGTGCCTGCGTCGCAATCACATTGAGCGCCCGCTCCTCTGTTTTCCAGCGTTCTTGATTGATTTCAGCGTCGCCGGCATAAACTTGGCGAGCAAGATTGAGATCTTGGCGCTTGAGCGAATCCACGGAACGCGCAATTGCCTTGTCGACCATGCTCGAAAGCGCGACCACGTCATCACGAAGTTCCTGCAATTGGTTGCTAAATACCACGCGGGTCATCGAATGACTGCCTCTCTTCGGCGAAAACTACACGACAATCGCTAACCGAACCGTCCAGTGATGTAATCCTCTGTTCGCTGATCTCGCGGGTTCGTGAAGATCTGCTGCGTATCCCCAGCCTCGACTAAGACTCCTTGACGCTTCTGATTCAGTGAAAAGAAGACCGTCTGGTCCGATACACGGGCTGCCTGTTGCATATTGTGTGTCACGACGACGATCGTGTAGTTGCGAACAAGTTCCCGCATCAAGTCTTCGATCTTGAGCGTGGAGATCGGGTCGAGCGCGCTCGCCGGCTCATCCATAAGAATTACATCGGGGTTGATTGCCAACGTCCGGGCGATGCACAGTCGCTGCTGCTGGCCCCCGGACAAGGCAAGTCCGCTCTCTTTGAGCTTGTCCTTGACCTCGTCCCACAATGCTGCCTGGCGCAGGCAGCGTTCCACGAGCTCGTTCATATTCCCTTTAATGCCGTTGATCTTTGCTCCCCAGGCGACGTTTTCGTAGATGCTCTTTGGAAATGGATTGGGTTTCTGGAAGACCATGCCGATGTGGCGGCGAACTTCAACTGGGTCAATTCGCGGATTGCAAATGTCGATGCCGTGATACTCAATTCTGCCTTCGACCCTTGCGCCTACAACAAGATCATTCATGCGATTGATGCAGCGAATCACCGTGCTCTTGCCGCAGCCGGAGGGTCCGATAAGGGCCGTAACTTTGTTGCTGGGAACATCAAAGGTGACATCTGTCACAGCAAGGCGTTCGCCGTAATAAACGTGGACGTCTTTCATCGAGACTAAGATCGAATCTGGCGACTGAATCGCTCCTGGAGCCTGATCTGTAACCGGAATCGGCGCTGGCATTTCGACCATTCTTAATTCCTTATTAGTTTCGTCGCCTGGAGCGTTTGCAATCATCGCTTTCACCATTTGGCATTCCGGCTGAATCGCTGCCGGAGATAGATGGCTCCTGCGTTCATGACGAGCAGCAATGCAAGGAGGACGATAATTCCCGCGGCCGCGAGTTCCCGAAACTCTTTCTGCGGAAGGGCAGTCCACTGATAGATCTGAATTGGCAATGCCGTATACCCCGAGAGGACCGATGTCGGTTTGTATGTCAAATACAATGACGCGCCGACCACAAGAAGCGGGGCTGTTTCGCCGATCGCGCGTGAGATCGCAAGAATAGTTCCGGTCAGAATACCTGGCATCGCCGCCGGAAGAACGTGGTGACGAGCAACCTGCCATTTCGTCGCGCCGAGCGCAAATGCCGCTTGCCGCAGGGAGAGCGGAACGGCCTTTATCGCCTCCTGACTGGCGATGATGATGATCGGCAAAATGAGGAGCGCCATCGTCAGAGATCCAGCGAGAATCACCCTGCCAATGCGGAACAGTTCGACAAAGATCCCCAGTCCAAGAAGTCCGTAAACGACCGATGGAACCCCTGCCAAGTTTGAGATATTGATTTGCAGAACCTTGGTCCACCAATTATGAGGGGCATATTCCTCAAGATAGACCGCGGCGCCGATCCCAATAGGCAGAGCAATCACCGCAGTCAAGGAAATGACCCATATCGTTCCCCAGAGAGCGTTATTAAGTCCCGCGTTTTCCGGCTTTCGGG
Source organism: Thermomicrobiales bacterium (assembly GCA_045804965.1). Classification (GTDB taxonomy): domain Bacteria; phylum Chloroflexota; class Chloroflexia; order Thermomicrobiales; family UBA6265; genus CAVTUU01. The sequence continues at coordinate 192,283 of JBJMMD010000047.1, forward strand.
AGGGCATGTTCTTGATGAAGTCCCAACTAACCCACGCCCAGCCCCGACTGATAACCGTCCAAAGGAGTACTCCAAGGATGATGATCGCGAAGCAAGTAATTGCGCCGAAGACGACGCTGAACGCCCTGCTCCTGGCCCCTCGCCGCTTGATTTGACGTGAACTTCCAAAAACGACCTCTCCGGGTCCCGCGGAGGCTTGGTTCGCGCTCATTCATATACCTCTCGGTACCTTGCGACGATGAAATGGCTCAGGATGTTCATGAGAAATGTCAAGAGAAACAAAAGAGTTCCGACCGCAAATAGCGATTTAAAAACGACTGATCCAGAGACTACGTCGCCTGACAGGACCTGAACGATGTAGGCGGTCATTGCTTCCATTGCCTCACGGGGATCAAGGACAAGTTGGGCGCGCGAGCCTGAAGCAATCGCGACAATCATTGTCTCGCCAATGGCGCGAGAGATCGCCAGAATGAACGAGGCGATAATTCCAGAGATGGCGGCAGGAACCGCTATGCGGGTTGAAACCTCTAACTTCGTTGCTCCAAGCGCATATGCGCCTTCTCGCAGCGACCCAGGAACCGCATTTAGAGCGTCTTCAGAGAGTGAGGCAACCATCGGCAAAATCATGATGCCGACGGCGATGCCAGCAGACAGCGCGTTGTACGGCCCCATCCCGGGAAACACACTCTTCAACAACCGAGGGGTTATGAATGTCAACGCGAAATATCCATAAACAATCGTGGGAATGCCGGCGAGAAGCTCGAGCGACGGTTTCAGAACGGCTCTCACACCTGGTCGCGCATACTCGCTGAGGAAGATTGCGCTCATCAAACCAAGTGGGATCGCGACGATCATTGCGACCGCGGAAATCTGCAGAGTCGCTGAAACGAGCGGGATGACTCCAAATTCGGGATTCTTAAACAGGGCTGTCCATCTCGTCCCAGTCAGAAAGTCGACGATAGAGACTTGGCCAAAGAATGAAATCGTCTCCCCGAGGAGCACCGCAATGATTCCAACTGTCGTCAGGACTGAAAGGGCTCCGCAGAAAAAGAGAAACGCACCAATGATGCGCTCAGAGGTGCGACGAGATCGTTGACCCGTCAGGTCGAGCGAAACTGGGCGGGGTACATTGGAAACACCTGGAACCGGAAACGCTTGAGCAGTTGCCGAATCTGCTGTTGGCTGGCTCATTCTTCCGGTCTCCTAAGTGCTGATCGATACAAACATGGCGTTAACATTCCTGAAATTTGGGCGGGCCGGCTTCTCGCAGCCACGGTTTCGAGAAGCCGGCCCAGTTACCCGGCATTACGATCCGAAATCGAAATGCCGCCTTTTGGCTACGGTGTCGCCGCTGGTGACGCAGACGCCCCAGGACCATCTGGTTGGATTGCGCCCGAAATCGAGTCCTCGACCTTTTTCTGGTCCTTGACATAGATATCCGTGGGCGCGTCAACGAATCCAACATCGTCGACGAGTGCCGGGGCGCTCGCAATGTAGAACCGTAGGAACTCCTGCACTTGTGGTTTAGAGGCGAGACTGTCGGCGTTGATATAGATGAACAGCGGCCGAGAGAGAGGCGCGTAGGAACTATCGCGGATTGTATCTTTGCTTGGTCCGACGCAGCCATTGCCGTTGTCAACTTTCACGGCCTTTAGCTTGTCAGTGTTGTTGGCATAGTATGCGAATCCGAAGTATCCGAGTGCGTTCTCATCACCGGCCACGCCTTCAACCAAGACGTTGTCGTCTTCGCTTGGTGTGTAGTCTTCGCGCGAGACGCCTTGTTCTCCGTTAATGACCTCAGTGAAATAGTCAAACGTACCCGAGTCGGTGCCAGGTCCGTAGAGGCTGACTTCTTTATCCGGCCAGTCAGGGTTCAAGTCCTTCCACGTTTTGACGGTGGAGTCTTTCTGCCACAACTGCTTCAACTGATCGACAGTCATGCAGTCAATGAAGTCATTTGCCGAGTTCACAACGAGGGTGACACCGTCGTAGGCAACTTCGTACTCGAAGTATTTGATGCCTTTGTCAGCACAAGCTTTGACTTCATCTGGGTCTTTGATCGGACGCGAAGCGTCCTGAACGTCGGTTTCGCCGTTGCAGAACCGCTTGAATCCACCTCCGGTGCCGGAAATATCGACCTTGACTTGAACTCCCGACGCTTGCTTGGTGAACTCTTCAGCCACAGCCTGAGTGATCGGACCGACCGTCGATGAACCGTCGGCCGCGATCGAACCCGACAACGAGCCGAGGTCGGTCCCCGGTGTGTACGGAGCCGGCGTTGCATCTTGCGCGAGCGCTCCGACGCTTGAAACAGCGAGCGTCGCTCCGAGAGCGACGGTCAGCATTGCCCCCCGTTTTAACCGCTGAATGGACCGCACGTTTTGCTCCCTTCTCCTTGGTATTTGCGGACTTCAACTTCAGCGAACAAAGCTCGCTTGCTATCTCATCCGACCAGCTTGCGGGGCCGGTTAAGACTCCTGATTGGTTTGGCCGAGCGAATTACGACCGCCGGACTCGAGCTCGGGCGGGACGACGAATCGATATCCGGCGCCGTAGACAGTGCGGATCATCTCTTGTTCGATGCCTGCATCGAGAAGCTTGCCGCGAAGCCATGAAATGTGCACATCAACTGTTCGTTCGTCGACGATGATTTCTTCGCCCCACACGGCATCGAGCAAATCCTGACGGCCAAAAACTCGACCTGGCTCCATCGCTAATGTCACCAGGAGGCCGAACTCTTTTGGCCGGAGAGAAAGTTCATGCTCGCCGACGACGGCGCGCCTGCGCTCGGGTTCGATATGGAGAGGGCCGCGGTAGAGAACTGAAGGTGGGCGGGCGGAAGGCACCGCGCGGCGACGAACCGCCGCTCGCACTCGCGCCAGCAATTCGCGCAAGGCGAACGGCTTAACAACATAGTCGTCCGCCCCAAGCTCAAGGCCATCGACCTTATCTTGTTCTTCACCTCGAGCCGAAAGCATGAGCACCGGCACATCCGAATCGGCTCGCAAGTGCCGCAGCACTTGAAAGCCATTCATCCGTGGGAGCATGACGTCGAGAAGAACGAGATCGATGCGGTTGCCCTCGCGCTGCGCGACTTCGAGGCTCGCCTCGCCATCGGCCGCTGTCAGGACACGATAGCCTTCACGCGTCAGGTTGTATGCGAGCGTGCTTAGCAGGATTGGGTCATCTTCGACGACCAGCACGGTCGCGCTCTCGCGCTCGGACGACGGTTCAGGTTCGGCTGCGAGGCTGCCCCCGGAAGATCGACTTGCTTGGTAGCGTTGATTGGTATTCACGAATCGAATGGTAGATGCCCATTGTTACCATGCGGTAAATCGCCCGTAAATCGTTTGTAAGTTGTCGGTAAATGTTTTGTAAACAGGCTGTTAGCGGATGACTATTGCCAGAGCGCAGGAAGACCATCCAGTGGAACGGTTCGTCCGTGTAGAACATCTACTGCCGCGTTGAGTTGCGCATCGTTGCTCTGGTTGTCGCCTTGAGCGACGACAAAGATGTCGGGCTTGAGACCCGCGCCTTGGATGATGTGTTTCGCTGGGGTGAGCCACTGGGCGAAGGTGATCCTCGCTGAAGATCCATCGGCAAAGTCGTGAACATGTTGGACTGAACCTTTACCAAACGATTTTTCGCCGATGATCTCGGCCCGCCCATAATCGCGCAAGGCTCCCGCGACAATTTCGGAGGCGCTCGCCGTGCCGCCATTCACGAGAACGACCATCGGAAGGTGATATTCGGAGACTTTGCCGGCGAGAATCGGTTCGCTGTCGAGGTTTTGGTCGGATGGATCGGTGTCCTCGTAGAGTGCGACCCCTTTTTCCGATGGTACAAAGCGGCCAATCATTTCTTGCGCGCTCTGAACCCAACCTCCGCCGTTGTTCCGCAGGTCGAGGACGATGCCGGTCGCCCCGTCTTCTCTTGCGTGTTTGAGCGCATCGTCGAGTTGTTCTGTCGTTTTGTCTCCAAAGACTGTCACTTGAATGACCGCTGTCTTTGAGTCCGAAAGCAACGTGTAAAACACGGCCGGAGTCGTGATCTTTTGACGCACGACGTCAATCGCGAGTGGCTGCTCGACACCTGGGCGTTGGATCGTGAGACGCACCGTGGTTCCCGCCGGTCCCCGCAGCAGTTCGAGCGCGACATCCTCCCCGATGCCCGTGAGCGGATGACCGTCAGCCTTCAAGATGACGTCGCCACGTTTGATGCCCGCCGCTTCAGCCGGCGAGCCAGGCATAGGCGAAATAACCCGAAAGCGGCCGTCTGGAAAATCAACCCAAACGCCGATTCCGTTATATTCGCCGGACATTTGCTCGGCGACCGGTGCTTGTTGGGCAGGGGGAAGAAAGGCGGTGTAATGATCTTCCAGGCCACTCGTCATACCTTGAATCGCGTCGAACTCGAGTTTCTTCTCAAATGCGACGCGTTCCGCGGGATCCTCCGGCAAGTAATAGTATTCATCCTCGATCAGCTTATGGACTTCTTTCAGATCATTGAAATCGCCGGATGAGGAGTCATTTGCCAAGTAGTGACGCCCGGCAATCATGATCCCGCCCCCGCTGAATACGTTCCGCTCCGCCATCATCCCGAAAATGAACCCTGCCATAAGGACGAGGACCGCAGAGCTCGCCACGAGCGCAATCGTCCAACCGCGCCCGCTTCTCGCAATTGGTAGGTCCGATTCAATTGGCGCCTCTGGAACTGATCGCTGGTCGGGGATTTGCTTCTGCTCGTTGAAGTCGTTCACGATAAGATCCTCGCGCGGAAACGAAGCGTGCCGAACATCTAGGATAATAGGCTGATAGTCGTCCTGAGAACCAACGAACTTCGGGAGATCGTCCCTCGATATTATCGACGCGGTCGCCTTAAGCGATTACCTCAAGTCCGAACGGATCCGAAAGTGCTGATACTGATCGATGCAGGTAACTCGAATACTGTCGTGGCGGCGTGCGAACCTGGAGATAGCTCGTTCACGCACGTCTGGCGCTTTGCATCCCGTCGTAAGAACACCGGGGATGATTGGCGAGCGAGTCTGGTTCCCTTGCTCCGACAGGCAGGTATTCGACCCAGCCAAGTCACCGGCGCTGTGATCTCGAGCGTTGTGCCTAAAATCACGCGCGAACTGATCCTGCAGTGCGAAGGGTGGCTCAGAGTGACCCCGATCGTGGTCTCGGCGAATCTCACATTGAGTGTGAATATCGCGATCGAGAAACCGGAGGACATTGGGGCCGATCGCATTTGCAATGCCGTCGCCGCATTCGAGTTAATTCGAGGGCCGGTGATTGTCGTCGATCTTGGAACTGCGACGAAAATCGAAGCGATCCACCGCTCGGGCGCATTTCTGGGCGGCGCAATTGCTCCCGGCATCGGGACATCGCTTGACGCGCTTGTGGCGCGGGCGGCGCAGCTGTATCCGGTCGAACTTTCGGTCCCTGAAACCGCAATCGGCACGAACACCGTGCACGCGGTCCAATCCGGTCTCTTTCTAGGACATCTCACGATGATCGAAGGCATGGTGTCCCGGTTCAAAGACACTCTAGGGAGCGACGCTTCGGTTGTCTTGACCGGAGGCTATGGGCCGATATTCTGGCAGCGATCAGAGGTTTTCAGCCAATTCGAACCGGAGCTGACGCTCCGCGGTGCGTTGCGAATTTGGGAGCTCAACAGCTAGCCCGCAACCGGCGAGATCTAAAATCCTCTACTCGGCGGTCCTGAGAAAACTCAGATCAGTTTTTGGGCCGAATGTCTTCACAGCTTCTTCGAGGAGAAGCGTCGCGTTAACGCAGTCGTTGATATCGAGCGTTTCCACGGGCGAATGAGAATACCGACGTGCAATGTTCACGACGCCTGTCGGAATGCCTTCCCGCACGAGATGTACAGCCGCAGCGTCAGAGTTACTCCCATAGAAGAGCGAAGGTTGGTACGGAACGTTCGCCCGTTCTGCAGAACTAACCAACAGCTCTCGCATCGCAAGCGGAACGATAATCCCGTGCGTGCCACTGTCACTGCCTAACGTGACGACCGGCCCTTTGCCAATTTCGGCTGCGAGATCTTTGGTCGCAGAAACATCTGGAGTGCCTCCGGCCGGCATCGTATCGACGACGATTGCGGCGTTTGGATTGAGCCGATAGGTCACCATCTGCGCCCCGCGAAAACCGACCTCTTCCTGCACCATTACAGCCCAATGAACTGTGCAATCGAGGTTGACGGTGCTCAATCGTTCTGCAAGTTCGAGCAAGATGACACAGCTGATCCGATTGTCGAGCGCCTTGCCTGAGAGCCGCTCTGGATTGGCCAACTCACGCATTGGCGCTTCGTAGGCAATGGCATCTCCGACTTTTATTCCGAGATCCATGATCTCTTCCGCACGATCGAACCCCATGTCGACATAGAGGTCCTGAAGACGGGGAACCGATCGTCGTTCGTCAACCGTCATCAGATGACCCGATTTCGCGCCGATGACGCCGCGATGGCCGTTGATCCGCACAGCACGACCTACCAGTAGCGTTTCATTGACGCCGCCGAGTCGCTCAAATCGGATCATTCCGGTCGCTTCGATTGACTTGACAACACCGCCGATTTCGTCGGAGTGAGCGGCAATCATGAGCCTGGGCACGCGGGCCGGTCCCTGTTTCGTCGCGATGATATTGCCGTAAGCGTCAATTTCAACGGCGTCGACGTGAGGTCGGAAGTCCTCAGCAAGACGCGCAACGACCGAATGTTCGTGACCGGACACGCCGTCAATACCAGCATATTCGGCAAGCCGCCGCTTAATGCGTGACTTGAGTTGGTCTCGGTCTTCCACGTTGACGAACATCCTCTCACGCTCGCAAACCCTCGCACGCAGGAGCGAAGTTTCGCATGACCTGTGTCGCGGGAGCGCAGAATGGGTTGTTGCCTCGATTGTTGAGCCTTCTATAATATGGCACGCCGCGAGCGCCAATCCGAAGAATGCGTTTCCTCAGGATTGATAGGCGCTTCGCGAACGCGATTCAGCCAGTATGCGGCTCGCAACGCGGACGAACCGGCGGACAGTGTTCGAGATTCACTGCGGTGACGGCGGCGTCACGAGGAAGTCAGGACGCCAGTATCCATTCGTGAATCCCAGGCTGCCTTCTATCTCGAGTCGTTCGATGGAGGAAGATGGTGAAGCAGTATCCCGCCGACAGGATTCGCAATATCGGACTCTTTTCGCACGGCGGCGCAGGTAAAACGTCGCTCGCCGAAGCCCTGCTTTTTGACACCAAAGCCATCACACGACTCGGTCGAGTCGAAGACGGAAACACTGTTTGCGATTTCGACCCAGATGAGACGAAGCGCCACATTTCGGTCAGCACGGCGGTTGCGCCGGTCGAGTGGCGTGATTGCAAAATTAATGTTTTCGATGCCCCTGGGTACGCGGATTTCCTCGGCGAAGTGAAGTCAGCTTTGAGTGTGGCTGACGCCGCCGTCATCCTGATGGATGCGTCCGCAGGCGTCGAGGTCGGCACGGAACAAGCCTGGCGTCTGGCTGAAGAACAAGCCGTTCCCCGGCTGATCTTCATTAACAAGATGGACCGTGAAAACGCCGACTTCGCGAAATCGCTGGAATCGGCGCGAGCGGCGTTCGGCAAGGCAGTCGCTCCGATTCAGTTCCCAATCGGCCGCGAGAAATCGTTTAGCGGCATCATCGATCTTCTCTCCGAGACGGCCCACACCTTTCATGAGAATAGAGACGGCGGTTTCGAGTCAGGCCAAATACCGGACGAGCTTCAGGAAGAGTGCCGGCAGTTCAGACTACAACTTGTCGAAGCGATCGCCGAACAAGACGAAGACCTGATGGTCCGCTATCTCGAAGACGATGTCATCACCCCGGAAGAATTAATTACCGGTCTCGAACACTGCGTCGAGGCTGGGCTCGTCATCCCGGTGTTGTGCGGAGCGGCGACGAGCAATCGCGGCATTCAGCCATTGCTTGACGCGATTGTCGATTACTTGCCGTCCCCTGAGAAGCGCACATTCGCGGCGAGATCGAACGGTGACGAAGTTGAACTGGCTCCTGACCTGAGCGGTCCACTCGCTGCATTCGTCTTCAAAACGCTGGCTGATCCACACGTTGGCCGCGTTTCCTACTTCCGCGTCGTGTCTGGATCCTTTAAGTCCAACTCGACTGTCTTCAATTCCTCAAAAGGCAAATCAGAGCGAACCGGCCAGCTCTTCTTCATCCGCGGCAAGGAGCACATTTCGACCGACGCGGTGACCGCCGGCGACATCGGAGCGATAGGCAAACTGGCGCTCACGACCACTTCCGATACTTTGACCGATGAAGGCAAGCAGCTCGTGCTGCCAGAGATTCAGTTCCCCGGAGCCTCATACGCCGCCGCGGTTAGTCCAAAAACGAAAGCCGACCTTGACAAGATGGGTCAGGCCCTAGCCCGTCTCTCGGAGGAAGACCCTTCTCTCCATCTCAGCCGCGATCCGGTTACGGGCGAGACGATCCTCGCCGGACTCGGAGAACCGCATGTCCAAATCGCTCTCGATCGCATGACCCGGCGCTTTGGCGTGAACGTCGAAATTGGACTGCCGCGAGTCGCCTACCGCGAAACGATCACGGCTAAGACCTTGGCCGAATACAAGCACAAGAAGCAAACGGGAGGAGCCGGTCAATATGGTCACGTCTTCCTCGAGCTTGAACCGCTCCCGGACACGGACTTTGACTTTAGCGTTCGCGTCGTCGGCGGCTCCGTGCCGAAGAATTTCTTTCCAGCGGTCGAGAAAGGGGTCCGCGAAGCCCTCGACTCGGGTCCGCTTGCGGGTTATCCCATCGTGAACATGAAAGTGACGTTGACGGATGGCAGTTATCACGATGTCGATTCGAACGAAATGGCGTTCAAGATCGCTTCAAAGGAAGCGGTCAAGAAAGGCGTCCTCCAGGCCAAGCCCGTCTTACTGGAACCAATTCTGACGCTGACCGTAACCGTGCCTGAGAATCACACCGGTGATGTCATGGGCGACCTCAATGGAAAACGCGCACACGTCAGTGGCATGAACCAGGGTGCAAACGAGACGACGACCATTGAAGCGATGGTGCCTGCCGCCGAAGTCCAGCGCTACGCGACAGATTTGCGCTCGATCACGCAGGGCCGCGGAACGTTCACAACCCAGTTCTCGCATTACCAACCGGTCCCCGCTCACATCGCCGATCAAATCAAGGCGGAAGCGGTCAAGCAGCACGAAGCCGCACACGTCTAGGTATCATGAAACGAAGATAGATGAGCGGCGGTCGACCGCCGCTTGTCTCGTGGGCCATGGGTAGGCGAAGTGACGGACTATTCGATCGTGTTCGATGGTGGCGCCATCGGCAATCCGGGCTTAGGGTACGGAAGCTTCGAAATTATTGGACCCGAGGGGCTCCGCATTCTGGAACGGGTCGAATTCAGTGAGAACGGTGAGCAGGTCACGAACAACGAAGCTGAATACAAGACTTTGATTCGAGCGCTCGAACGGCTCCTCGCTGAGATTGATGGCGACCCGAAGCGAGCCAGCGTCACGATCCATGGGGACAGCTTGCTCATAGTCAACCAGGTGAATGGCGATTGGAAAATCAAAAAGCCGCAATTGAGAGAGCTGAAGGAGCAGGTTGTACAACTGCTTAACAAGTTTGGCGAGACCGGTTTGCGGTGGCACGACCGATTGAACTCGGTCTGGATTCTCGGTCACTAAGATTGAGTCGCGGACGCAGACGATTCCTTGACATGGATTTGAGCGAATCTCTATACTTTTTCAACGTCGATTGACGAATCTTGGGCGGCTAGCTCAGTCGGTTAGAGCGCCACGTTGACATCGTGGAGGCCACTGGTTCGAGTCCAGTGTCGCCCACCCAGAGGAAACCCTGGCAGCAATTGCTGCCAGGGTTTTGTTACGCTTCGCAGATGAATGGTCTCAACGACGACCCTGAGGCTCGTGAATAAGCCCGGAGTTAACCTCCCGTTGACTTACTCGACCGGAACTGTGAGCTATTCCGCTGGATTTTCCCGTTCCCTGCGTCGACTGCTGGCAGGGCGGGGATTGGCTGTCCTTTGGCTGCTACTCACCGTTATCACGTCACAGTCGGCTCGCGCCCAAGAGGTGCCCGAACTCCAAATCACCTCCAAGTACTACGTCGTCTTAGATGCGAACACTGGTGAAATTTATGCACAGCGCGGCGCACATCATCACGCACCAATGGCAAGCCTGACGAAGGTTTTCACCACGATCGAAGCCCTTAATCGAGCTCCGTTGACTGCTGAGATCACCACCGACAAAACCGACATGATGGAAGCCAGCGCGACCACGATGGGCTTTGGGCCTGAAGAGACGTTCAACCTGCAAGACCTGCTTTACGGCATGATGCTACCCTCCGGCAATGATGCCGCGCACGCGATCGCGCGCGGAATTGGCGCCCAAGATGGAGATGCCTCGGGAAATGAGTCGGTCGATCGTTACGTCGGATGGATGAACCAGCGACTACAAGCGATGGGACTGGTCGACACTCATCTTGCAAATCCTCACGGTTGGGGCGTTCCGAATCACTTTTCCTCGGCCTACGATCTGGCGGCATTCACGCGCTACGCGCTTCAATATCCGATGTTCGTCTCCTTGATCTCGACTGAGCTCTATGACACTGAGACCGGTGGCTACGAAGTCACGAACACGAACAAAATGCTCAATACCTATCCCGGGCTTATCGGAGGCAAAACGGGGTATGACGACGATGCGGGATATTGCTTGATCGAGGTTGCCAAACGCGGGGACACAACAATGATCTCGGTGACGCTCGACGGTGTCGCGCCCGATGATTGGTACGACGACAATCGCGTTCTTTTGAACTACGCGTTCGATACGAAGGCGAAGCGCGAGAAGGCGGGACAGCCTTTTGTCGGCGATATCGACAGTTATGTGGACCCCGGCGTTGCCCTTGTCGCCGCCTCAGTCGTAGCTGCAGGTTCAGCGACCGGTCAACTCGCGACCAACCTGTTTCAACCGAACTCTGCCCCGACCACGCTTGCAGCGCCTTTCGCCAGTCCGACTGTAGCGCCGGTTGTCGGATCATCCGAAAGCTCGACGCCGAACGACGACATCCCCTCACCGAGGTTCATCGCGATCGCTGTCGTTGCCCTTCTTGTCATTGGCGTCAAGTTCGTGGACACGGCACGCCGGCATCCATCGGGCGGTTGGTCGCTGCGACGGCCTCGCGCATTGGCGGTCTCACACGAACACGGGGTGTCGGTCTCATCTGATGATGGGATGGTGAGTACGCCCACTGGACAGCCGGAAGACGAATAGTTCGTTTCAGGGCTGCGGACGTTAGTTTGTGAGGTTCTCCTCAACTTAACTACTGAAGACCTTGAAAAGTCTGGCGGCGTGCGCTAGACTCCGCCCACGATCACAGCATTCGCGCGAACTATGGCGAGGGGTTATGACAGCCCGCGGGACCCGCGTTCCTCCAAATTAGGTTCTTCGGATGACGGTCCCCACCGCTCTGGCGGGTGGGGGTTTTTGTTTGCCGCGCGCCCGTCTCCTCTCATCGCTCCAACGGCTGCGCTCAGTACGTGAGGTGGTGAAGCTTTCTATGGTGACGAGCCTCATTGCCAAAGGCAAAGACCAGGGTTTCCTTCTTTCCGACGACATCATCGCACTCTTCCCAAACGCGGAAGAGAATGTCGATAGTCTCGATGAGTTTTATTCCTCACTTGTGGCCGAGGGGATTGACGTCGTCGATCAGGCCCCGGTGAAGGCTCCGCTCAAGCTTAAAGAGATTTCCGCGGTCGAACGCACGGAGTCAACTGAAGGACTTTCGGTTGGCGTTAGTGATTCAGTTCGCCTGTACTTGCAGGAAATCGGCGAGACGGACCTTCTCACCATGCAGGAAGAGGTCTGGTTAGCGAAGCGGATGGAACGAGGCAAGGTCGCCGAGTTTCGCCTTCAGATCGTCGATCTCACGCGCGCCGAGCGTGAGGAGTTGCTCGCCGACCAGCTCGACGGCGATCGAGCCCGCGCCCATCTGATACAAGCGAATCTGCGACTGGTCGTTTCGGTCGCCAAGAAATATGTGGGCCGAGGGCTTTCCTTCTTGGATCTTATCCAGGAAGGAAACATTGGCCTGATGAAGGCGACCGATAAGTTCGATTACACGCGCGGATACAAATTCAGCACCTATGCCACATGGTGGATTCGTCAGGCGATCACCCGTGCAATTTCCGACCAGAGTCGCACCATCCGGCTGCCGGTCCACGTCGGCGAGACGATCAATCGGGTCAAAAAAACGGGCCACCGGCTGCAGCAGATCCTCGAGCGCGAACCAAGTCAAGAGGAAATCGCCCGCGCCATGGATGTCTCCGATGAAAAGGTCCGCCAAGTGCTCGATGTTTCGCGGCATCCGGTCTCATTGGAAGCTCCTGTCGGCCAAGACGGTGACGCGTTTCTGGGCGATTTCATCGAAGACGAGACCATGCCTCAGCCGATCGAACTCGCGTCCCAGCAGCTCCTAAAATCGCAGATCAGCGATGCGCTGAACAAGCTCACCGAACGCGAGCGCAAGATCATCGTTCTCCGGTTTGGTCTTGAAGACGGCCGGTTCCGTACGCTCGAAGAGGTCGGGCGCGAATTCGGGATCACCCGCGAGCGGATCCGCCAAATTGAAGCGAAGGCGTTACGCAAGCTCCGACATCCAACCTATAGCCGAAAACTTCGAGGGTATCTCGACTAGGTTAAGCGTCCGTGGAATGAGCGTCGAGACTCGCTCCCCATTGCCGGGTCTTGCTATGCAGCGGGTCCGAAGATTAGGGCGACGTTATGTCCGCCGAATCCCATCGAGTTGCTCAACACGTGTCGGACGTTGGCATTTCTGGCTGCATTTGGGATGTAATCTAGATCGCAATCGGGATCGGGCGTTTCATAGTTGATAGTAGGTGGGAGACATTGGTCGCGAATCGCGAGCAAGCAGAATGCGGCCTCGACTGATCCCGCCGCGCCAAGCAGATGCCCTGTCATAGACTTCGTAGAACTCACCGGAACCTTACGCGCATAGTCTCCAAAAGCCCGTTTGATCGCCTCGGTTTCCAATTTCTCGTTAAGTTGGGTCGACGTGCCGTGGGCATTGATGTAGTCGATGTCGGTTGGGTGTAAGCCTGCATCGGCGAGCGCGAGTCCGATCGCGCGGGCCGCGCCCTCACCTCCAGGTCCAGGCTGGACGATATGATTCGCATCGTCGGTCGCGCCGTATCCAAGAACTTCGCCGAGGATCTCCGCTCCCCGTGACTGGGCGTGTTCGAGCGCTTCGAGCACGAGAACCGCTCCACCTTCGCCGAGTACGAAGCCGTCTCGATCGGTGTCAAATGGCCTGCTTGCCCGTTCTGGATCGTCATTTCGCTTCGAAAGCGCACCCATCGCGTTGAAACCCGCCACGGCGAGACGGGCGATCGGCGCTTCGGCCCCACCGGCGAGCATGACGTCAGCCGCTCCCCTGCGAATAATCAATGCGGATTCGCCGATTGCGTGACCAGCGCTTGCGCAGGCGGAAATCGGCGCGAAGTTGGGGCCCTTTGAGCCAACGGCAATCGCGACCGCCCCCGAGGCCATGTTTGGCAAAAGCATCGGCACGAAGAATGGACCAAGGCGTCGGGGTCCCTGCGTGAACAGTGTTTCCGCCCCATTTTCGATCGTTTCAACGCCACCCATGCCGGTGCCGATCAGCGTGCCGATCCGTTCGCGGGGAATTGAGCCGCTGGTGAGGCAAGCTTGATTTGCAGCTTCGAGGGCGGCGGCAACAGCATACTGGGTGAAGCGGTCCATCCGTCTGGACTCTTTTCTGCCGACGAGGGTTTCGGGGTCGAAATTTTTGACTTCGCAGGCAAAGGTAGTTTCGTAGCCTTTAGTGTCGAAGCGCGAGATTGGCGCGGCACCGGAAGCGCCGCGCCTGGCCCCCGCCCACGCTTCTTCGGCGTTGGGACCGATCGGACAAATAACTCCCATCCCGGTAACGACGACCCTTCGTTTTGATTCGACCAATGTGCTACTCCGTGCTTATCGGCGTCTTTTTGACGCTCGTGCCAGTGATCCTACACCGGCGAATGTGATGATTGCGACTCGCGTACACTGAAGTTGTAGAGAGTCAAGATCGCGTGGTAACCTCACTCCAGGCCAGCCCTGCAGTGTACGTGATGATCTTCGTGGTCTCGGGCCGATAGAATGAGTTTCGGGAGCTGCAATCTCGCTGCTAAGGCGTCGAGGGCGTGGCGCCCACCTGCGAAAGCAGGTTCGAGACTCCGATGCACACGGCTCAGGCGGGGTTGGCCTTATTTTTCACCTGGACCATGGAGCACGGCCCAACGTCATGATTGCCATCATCCTCGGTCCAGACGCCGCGACTTGTCGCAGCGAGTCGAAGAAACTTGCCGCCGCCTATGACGCTGACGGGTCAAATACGAATCGGCTCGACGGAAGGTCCATCCGGCTGGCTGAAGCCATTTCGATGGTCGGCACGCCGCCGTTCTTCGGTTCGGGCCGCGTCGTCATCGTCGACGATCTCTTAGCGAGATTTTCACGTGCCAACGATGAAGAAGGGATCGAAACCGGATCCACGTCCCCGAAAGGCGCTTTGGCCGTCGGAGAATTGTCATCGCTTTTTTTGGCAGTCCATCCGGACAATCTCTTGATCTTAGTTGACCAATCGTTGTCGTCGGCGCCCGCTGCCATTACCAAGTTGCTGCCGAAGAATGCCCAGGTATTGACGAGCGACCCGCCACGCGGGCACGCGCTGATCGAATGGATGCAATCCCAGGCGAGAGCCATCGACTCCAACATCGAGCGAGAAGCCGCCCAAACACTTGCCGAAGCGCTGTTTCCGCAGACTTGGTCAGCCAAACCGTCCAATCCAAGATTCGATCGACCACCAGACCTCGATCAGCTTTCGAATGAATTAGCGAAACTCGCGCTCTTTGCCCACCCCGACGCGATAGGCGTTAGTCATGTTCGACAGCTGGCCGAGACCGCCTCGGCCGAACGGCTCTTTCCGTTCGTGGAACACTCGGTTGCCGGAAATCTGGCGACCGCGATTCGCGACCTTGAGTCCTTCGATGTTCATGGCGACGACGGACACCGCGCCTCAAACCAGCTATTCCAGCAGATCGAGCTCTCGACCGTCCTTGCAACTGCACCGATCAAGAACGACCCGGCAGCCGTCGGCCGCGACTTAGGACTTTCTAATTCAAATCGTATGTTTGGCGTCGCCCGCGCCCCGCGCCCAGCTATGCCTGCGGAAAGTGTGCTCCGGGCAACAATTGCGGATCGATCTGTCAAGACCGGTAAGCTGAAAGACATCGCCGACTCGATCTACTCCCTGTTGACTTGGTTCGCCGAGGCAAAACAAGAATCAGCAAATCGCCGGGGCAAATCCTAGCCGATGTCCCGGCGATTTCTCTTCCCGCATCTTGTGACTGCACGTGTTTTAGGCGGAAGCGCCCATTTTGTTGAACTTCGCCATCAAGCGGGACTTTCGTCGCGCGGCGTTGTTCTTGTGGATAATGTGCTTGCCCGCGACCCGATCGAGCATGCTCAGCGCGTCGCCGACAGCAAGCGCCGCCGCCGCTTGATCGCCGTCTTTGATCGCAATTTCTGCCTTCTTAACGTACGTGCGGGCAGCCGAAATATACGGCCGGTTCCGCAGACGACGTCGCTCCGCGACACGAATGCGCTTCTCAGCGGATTTGGAATTGGCCAATTTGAACGTCCCCTCGCCAATCGGCGTGAAATGGTTATGCGCACAGCAATAATCGGCATCTCTGCCGCATCAGAGCGATGGTACCAAACCGAGCGGAAATCAACAACCGAAGCTCAGGCGCGAGGCGAGAGGGCATGATAGCTGCCGCGCCGCTTGTTGATCCAGGCGCACGACGCCGATCGACTTTGCCATCGCGGGCCCAGACTTCAACCGGCATGGGAGCCGGGCGATCCTTAGGCCGAAGCGCGACGATCGTCGGCGCGGCGTTTGTCGTCAGTCGGATTCTCGGCCTTGTCCGGGAAATCATCCTCGCTCGCCAATTCGGAACGACCGGCGAATACGACGCCTACGTCAGTGCTTTTCGGGTCCCGGATCTGCTCTTTCTCGTTGTCATGGCCGGCGCCTTTGGCGCGGCGTTCATCCCTGTTTTCGGCGGCTTCATCGCTCACGGTGAGCGCGAGAAGGCCTCGCAACTCGCGTCCGCGGTCATCACGCTATCCGCGGTCATCACCGTGATTTTGGCCGCGATTACCTTTATTTTTGCTAGCCCGATCATGGCGCATTTGGTAGCTCCGGGGCTAACTGGACATCTCCACGATGTCGCCACAAAGACAATGCGCATCCTGCTACTGTCGCCAATCCTGCTTGGGCTCGGCATCGCTGCGAAAGGGATTCTCGAAGCGCAGGATCAGTTCACCCTTCCTGCGGTGGCGCCGGTGCTCTACAACCTAGCGATCATCATCTTTGCGCTCGTCTTGGCACCGTCCGCGGGCGTCTACGGCGTCGCGATCGGGGTTGTCGTGGGCGCAGGACTGCACGTTCTCGTTCAGGTCCCCGGCCTCGTCCGCAGCGGTCTTCATCTTCGGCCCACGTTCTCATACCAGGTTGATGGCGTGCGCGAGGTTGGGCGCTTACTGCTTCCCCGCGTCGTGGGATTGGCGGCGTTTCAGATCAATTTCATTGTCGTCAATTATCTGGCTTCGCATGACGGCGAGGGGAAGGTTTCCGCGCTCAATTACGCCTGGCAGCTTATGATGCTTCCGCATGGTGTACTCGCCTTGAGCATCTCCACAGTCGTTTTCCCGACCATGGCTCGCCTCTACCAGCGCGGCGACATGGCGGCAGTTCGGTCGACGTTCATGCGTTCACTGCAACCGCTGTTGTTTCTCATCCTTCCTGCCTCGATTGGGCTGTTCGAGTTTCGCGTTCCGATCGTGCAGACGATCTTCCAGTCGGGACAGTTCTCCGGGCTCTCCACTCAGCTCGTCGCGGATCCCCTCGCGTTTCTCGCAATCGGCCTTGTGTGGTATGGACTAGTCGAAGTGCTGACCCGCGTTTTTTACGCGATGCACGACACCGTGACGCCGGTCATCGCCGGCGTCGCAATTATTATCGTCAACGTCGTCATGGGTGCGATCTTCGTCGACCGTGTTGGTTATGTCGGACTTGCGCTCAGCTTGAGCGTTTCAACCGGCATCGAAGCGCTCATTTTGGCAGTGTTGCTGCGTCGACGCCTCGGGCGATTTCCGCCTTCATTCGGTTCGTGGCTCGGCCGAGTCGCGATCGCGTCGGCGGTGATGGCGCTCGCGTCTGAAGCTCTCGTGTCCAAAGTGACTGCAGCGACGATTCCTGGAACAGCTCCTCGCCTTGTCCAGCTCTTCGTGCTTGGCTACGCATTAACGCTTGTTGCGCTCGCCTACTTTCTCACTGCCTACTTACTTGACGTACGTCAGGTGCGAAACGGGGTTGATTTGATTGCTCGCCATGTCCCTGGCGCGGCTCGGGCATTTAAACTTCTTGGCCTCTAATTCAGCCTCGTAAACCACTCAGCTATACTTACCATTCGATCTGAATTTGACGAGGCAAAACCATTACACATGAGCAATGACATTCCACAGGAACGTATCCGAAACTTCAGCATCATTGCCCATATCGATCATGGGAAATCGACGCTTGCCGACCGCTTGCTTGAACGGACAGGAACGCTCGACCGGCGTCAAATGGTGGAACAAGTTCTTGATTCGATGGATCTTGAACGCGAAAAAGGCATTACGATCAAAGCCCGGGCCGTTCGCATGCGATACAAAGCGAAAGACGGTCTCGATTACGAACTGAATCTGATCGACACGCCTGGTCACGTCGATTTTTCCTACGAAGTCAGCCGCAGTCTCGCCGCCTGTGAGGGAGCATTGCTCGTCGTGGATGCGGCTCAAGGCATCGAAGCGCAGACCATGGCCAATGTCTATCTCGCGCTCGATCTGGACCTAGCAATCGTCGCCGTTATCAACAAAATCGATTTGCCGAGCGCCGATCCAAAGCGAGTCGCCGAAGAGGTCGGCAAGTTCATCGGCTTGCTCGACAACGAAATCGTGATGGCGTCCGCAAAATCCGGTGTGGGCGTCGAGGACGTGCTGGAAGCGATCGTGCAGCACATTCCTCCACCGAAAGGCGATGCAGCCCTGCCGACCAGAGCGCTGATTTTCGACTCGCACTATGACTCGTATAAGGGCGTAATCGCATACGTAAAGCTCATTGAGGGTGAGATCCAGGCGACCGATCGTATCCGACTGATGTCGACCGGCAAGGAAACCGACGTGCTCGAGATCGGCTTTTTTTCGCCGACTATGTTCGCCTCAGAAAAGCTCGGAGCGGGTGAAGTAGGGTACATCGCGACAGGACTGAAAGTCGTCAAAGACTTACAAGTCGGCGACACGATTACCCTGGCATCGCGTTCGGCATTCCAACCCCTTGCTGGCTATCGACCAGCCAAACCGATGGTCTTCGCCGGGTTCTATCCGATGGAGGGCGAGGACTACCCTCTCTTGCGCGATGCACTTGAACGGCTGCAGCTGAATGACACATCTCTGACGTACGAGCCGGAATCCTCGCTCGCGCTGGGTTTCGGGTTTCGATGCGGCTTTCTCGGTCTGCTCCATATGGAAATCATTCAGGAACGGCTTGAGCGGGAATACAACCTCGATTTGCTCGCTACTGCGCCCAGCGTGGAATACGAGGTCATCCTTCGCACCGGCGAGCGCGTCGTCATCGACAACCCTGCCGAAATGCCTTCGGCGGGAGAGATCGACGCGATCCTCGAACCTTGGGTGCAAATGAATATCATCACGCCTTCGCGGTATATCGGCAGCATCATGGAGCTAGTGACCGGACGACGGGGTATTTATCACGAAATGGTTTTTCTCGACGAACATCGGGTTCAACTCAAATTCGACATGCCGCTCGGCGAATTGATCGTCGATTTCTACGACCAATTGAAAAGCCGTTCTCAGGGCTACGCGTCGCTCGATTACACGATTGGCGAAATGCGCGAAGCGGATCTTGTCAAACTCGATGTGCTTGTCAATGGAGCGCCCGTTGATGCGCTTTCGTTGATCACCCATCGCGACGACGCCTACGCCAAGGGCCGCGAGCTGGTGCAGACACTGCGGGAACTCATCCCTCGACAAATGTTCGACGTTCCCGTGCAAGCTTCAATCGGTAGCCGGATCATCGCGCGAGAAACGATTCGCGCTATGCGCAAGAACGTTCTTTCCAAATGCTATGGCGGCGACATCACGCGTAAGCGCAAGCTCCTCGAGAAGCAGAAAGAGGGCAAAGCGCGGATGAAGATCGTTGGCAGCGTCGAGATTCCGCAAGAGGCGTTTATGGCCGTCTTGAGCCTTGGCGACAAAGCCGCGGCGACGAAGAGTTAGCCTCATGTCCGGCAAAATTACTGTCGTTGGTCTTGGGCCGGGCGATCCGTCGCTTCGGACGTTGGGCACGCAGCACGCGCTCGGCAATGCAACCAGGATTGTCCTTCGGACGCGCGTCCATCCCGGGATCGAGGACGTCCTCGACGATCCGAGAGTGTCCTCGTGCGATGACCTGTACGAGAAGCTCTCCGACTTTGAGCGAGTCTATCAAGCAATCGCGGAACGCGTGATTGACGTCGCCCGAAACGGCGATGTCGTGTTCGCGGTTCCGGGCCACCCGCTCTTCGGCGAGCGATCGGTCCAGGTCATCCTCAAGCGTGCCCAGGAAACTAAGATTGACACACAAGTCCTCGACGCCGTAAGTGCTATAGATACGATCGTCACGGCGCTAGGCTTCGATCCGTTGTCAGACGAAGTTCAAATCCTCGACGGGGAGTCTCTCCAGGAAATCTGGGAGATAGAACCATTTTCTGGCGGGCAGTTAGCGGTAGATCCAACTCGTCCTTGCTTGATAACGCAATTGTATTCAAAGCGGATCGCATCCCATGCCAAGCTCGCATTAGCTCATTTGTATCCAGAAGACCATGAAATCAAGGTGATCAGCGCATCCGGCATTCCTGGCGTGGAGACTGAGATTCGATGCCGCCTGCATGAGCTCGATCACCAGAAAATCGACCATCTGACGAGCGCTTACGTGCCGGCCTTGCCTGAGCTTGGATCATTCAAAACGGCAAGTGCTGTCGAGCGGATCGTGGCTCGACTCCGGGCGCCCGGCGGCTGCCCCTGGGACCGAAAGCAGGATCATAAGTCGCTTCGCGGCGCCGTGCTCGAAGAAGCATACGAAGTGGTCGATGCCATTGATGAAGACGATCCGTTTCAACTCGCCGAAGAACTTGGCGATCTCTTTTTGCTTATTGCCATGCACAGCCAAATCGCGCACGAATCAGCGGCGTTCTCGCTCGAAGACGTGTTCGAGCAGGTCTCACGGAAACTCATCCGCCGTCACCCTCATGTCTTCGGCGACGCAGTGGCGGAGACTCCAGATCAGGTAGTGACCACTTGGGAAGGCGTTAAGAAAGCCGAGCGATCCGACCGTGGTCATCGTGAAGTATCGCATCCATATGACCGCCTGCCGAAATCGATGCCGGTACTGACAAAGCTGTCCGAAGTCATGAAGATGAGCACGCAGATTCAGGAGACCGAGAGTCGGAGCCGAGACGATCTCGGAACTACGCTCTTCGACGCAGTGAGGGCGATGATCTCTGCGGGCCTCGATCCCGAGCAGGAGTTGGAACGGATGGCAAGGCAACGTTTTGATCCGTCTGAGGTGCGCGACGACAGATTAGAATCAGAGAGAACCTAAGGGAGGGCTTGATTGCGTGTCGACTGCTTTGAATATCGAAACCATGACCGGTGAGAAGGTCACATGCGGTTCACTGCGGGAAGCGGATGTGGGCCGGGAAGTGGTGCTCAATGGATGGGTGAACCGGCGGCGCGATCTTGGCGGACTGATTTTTATCGATCTCCGTGATCGCTATGGTTTAACCCAGATCGTATTCAATCCAGAAATTCAACCGGAGGCACATCAGACTGGCAGCGACGTCCGAAATGAATTTGTCCTCCGCGTCGAAGGAGTGGTCCGTCATCGCCCGCCTGAAACCGAAAACCCGAAACTCGCTACCGGTGAAATCGAGGTCGAGGCGCAGCGGGTGACGGTGCTCAACGCTGCGAAAACGCCGCCGTTTTACATCAATGAGGAGGTTGGCGTCGACGAGTCACTGCGCCTCAAGTACCGCTACCTCGATCTGCGACGACCGTCGATGCAGCAAAAAATGATCTTGCGCAGTCGGTTGACCAAGCATATGCGAGATTATCTCGATGCTCGCGGATTTATCGAGATCGAGACCCCGTTGCTGATCAAGAGCACGCCGGAGGGCGCGCGCGACTTCCTCGTGCCGAGCAGCTCTGCGCCGGGCAGTTTCTACGCGTTACCGCAATCGCCGCAGCAGCTAAAACAGTTGTTGATGGTCGCCGGCTATGATCGCTATTACCAAGTCGCCCGCTGTTTTCGTGACGAGCCGCACCGTGCGGATCGCCAACCCGAGTTCACGCAACTCGATGTCGAAATGTCGTTCGTAAACCAAGAAGACATCATGTCGCTCATCGAACAGCTTTATTTCGAATTGTCGGAGCAATTCTCCGAAAAAGAGATTCAGGCGAAGCCCTTTCCTCGGCTGCCCTACGCCGAAGCGATGACGCGATTCGGAAGCGATCGGCCCGACTTGCGCTTCGGTCTCGAATTGCAGGACGTTTCGGATGCGCTGCGCGAAACGGACTTCGAGGTTTTTCGCACCATTCTGGCGGGTGGAGGAGAGGTTAAAGCGATCGTTGTGCCCGGCTGCGGGCATTACTCGCGCCGCGAAATCGACGAACTCAGAGACATCGCGAAGCAAGCCGGGGCGCGCGATTTGACGCCTATTGCGCTCATCGACGGCGCAGTCAAGTCGTCGATCTCCAAGTTCCTATCGGAGCCCGAAATCGCCGCGGTGACCGCCGGGATTGGCGCGAAAGAGAGTGACTTGGTGCTGATCGCGGCTGGCGATCCCGGTGTCGTTGCCAAGGTGCTTTCGACCCTGCGCAACGAGTTTGGATCGCGACTCAGTCTCGCCGATGCCAACGTTCTCGCGTATTGCTGGGTTTATGAGTTCCCTCTTTTGGAATGGGACGATGAGAGCCGGCGCTGGAACGCCACCCACAATCCGTTTTCTGGCTTCTACGAGGAAGACCGTTCCCTATTGGAAAGCGCGCCGGGCAAGGTCAGGGCAAAGCAGTACGATTTAGTGTGTAACGGCAACGAGATGGGCGGAGGCAGCATCCGAATTCATCAACGTGCCGATCTCGAAAAAGTCTTCGGCCTCATGGGACATTCGCCAGAGGACCGGTACGAACGGTTCGGGGCGATTCTCGACGCGCTCGAACACGGCGCGCCGCCCCACGGCGGCATCGCCATGGGCCTTGATCGGATTGTGATGCTCCTCGCCGACGAGGAGAACATCCGCGAAGTAATAGCCTTTCCCAAGAACCAGCGCGGCGTGGACCTCATGTTTCAGGCCCCAGCGCCCGTGCCGAACGAGCAACTCGCCGAGATTGGCTTGGAGTTACGTCCAGAAACTGCTAAAGCAGTAGGCAGTCAAGAATTAGGACGCGAGTGACCACGAGAGCCCGCCCGGAGCGTCTATGTCGTTGAAGCCAGCGAGTTTCTGAGAATCGCCGAACTCGCCTGCGGCATAGGGTGATGCCCAGATTTCGAAGTTGAAATCCACCATTCGAATATAGGCAAGCCACGACCCGTCTGGATTCCAGCACGGGCTCGTTGCTTGCGCATCTTGGGTTATCTGCCGCATATCCCCGGTGCCGCGGTTCGCGATCCAGATGTCGGTCTTTCCGCTCTGATCTGAGCGAATGCTGAACACCACATCTTGATTGTCTGGCGAGATCGCAGGGCCGAAGGCGGCGCCGGTATCAGCTTGGATCGGATATGCCACGCCGTCGCTGAGATCACGGAGCGCGACATAGGTGATGTTGTAGTTGTTGACGTCTGAGCTGCGAACGGTGTAGCCGGCAACAAGTCCGTCGGTCGACAACGTCGTGGAATCGATGTTGCCCTCAAACTGGGCCGATGGCGCTCGGTAAGCGCCATCGTCGAGATTAGCAATGAGAAACAACATCATCGAGGCATTGTCGGAGAAATAATCAGACGCGAACGCGATCAATCCTGAGGCCGACCAGTAAGGTGCAATCGCCCAGGAGCTGTTGTTCGCGTATTCCTCGGTGCCTTGTTGGTCACCTGGTTGGTTGTTGGTGAGTTGGATGTCTTCGTTGCTGGTCAGGTAGCGCACGTGAAGGTCCGAAAAACTATCGCCATTGCGAACATACAGAATCGCAGTGCCATCTGGCGACCATCTTGGATCACTGGCCGCACCATCTTCGAATATCGCGGAGGTTTCACCGCTTTGCCAGCGCCAGATGTTGCCGCTACGCCCGAAGGCGATCTTGCCTGGAGGACTTTGTTGGGCGCGGGCATTGGACACAGGTGCGAGTCGGCCCGCCGCGGTGGCTAGAGATGCCGCGCCAACTAATTTTGCAAGTGCCCGCCTCGTGATCATCGGTCCTCCGAAAATCCCATTTCAATGAGCAATTCGCGGACGACTGCGGCTTCGTCCCAAGGCCACTTATCGTGCCCCCAGATGATGCTGCGCTCGTGGCCCTTGCCTGCAAGAAGCACCGTGTCGCCCGTTGAAGCACGTGAAAGCGCGAACCGAATCGCGTCCCGGCGATCGGTGATCCGATGATAGGTCTCGCCTTCGATTCCACCGGCCGCTTTCGCCCCGGCCGCGACCTCCGAGATGATCGAGTCGGCGTCTTCGAACCGAGGATCCTCCGTCGTGAACACGCTCACGTCCGCGAGGTGTTGTGAAACGGCCCCCTGCCGCGGTCGTTTCTCGACGTCGCGTTCGCCCGCGCTCCCGCTTACGGCAATGAGCCTGCCTTTTGGATTGAGTTCGCGCAAAAGGCTAAGAACTTTACTCAACGACTCCGGGGTGTGGGCGTAATCGACGATGACCGAAAAGGGTTGCCCCGCGCCGACACGAGCCATCCTGCCTGGCACCGTCGTCGCGTCAGCAAGCGCTTTCGCCACAGCATCGAGCGTCACATCACAGGCCACGGCTACGCCGATCGCGCACAGAGCGTTGGCTACATTGAAGCCGCCGACGAATGGAAGCGTGCAAGAAACTGACTCCCCGCAATGGGAGACGACAAACCTCGATCCGTTGACGCCGCTCTCGATGGCCGATGCAACGATGTCCGCGCTGTCGTCGCTCATCGAATAAGTGAGCACTCGAGCGCCATCGGTATAGAGAAGCATTTCGCGCGAGCCGGCATCGTCCACATTGATGATTGCGGCTCCGCCCGTCGCGGCAACTCGTTCGAACAGGATCGATTTTGCCCGCCGATAGGCTTCAATCGTCTTATGGTGTTCGAGATGTTCATGCGTGATGTTCGTCACTGCGCCGATGGAAAACGAAATCTCGTCCAGGCGGTGCAGATCGAGCCCATGTGAGGTGGCCTCGAGGATTGCCGAGTCGACGGCGGCGTCGACCATTCGCCGCAAGTATGCTTGGACGTCAAGCGACTCCGGCGTCGTTTGTCTCGTCTCATGTTCGATGACCTCACCAGCGATGCGGACTGAAACCGTGCCCACAGTTCCAGTTATGTGTCCTGCCGCGCGCAAAATATCGTCGATCAAAGAGGTCGTCGTCGTTTTGCCGTCGGTGCCAGTAACGCCGATGACCCGTAAGTGATCAGCCGGTCGACCAAAATACGTCGCCGCGACAGCGGCGAGGGCTTCGCGTGTGTCTCTCGCTCTCAATCGCGCGACTGGATAGGGCCAATCGTCCTCAACCAGGATGGCTGCCGCACCGCGCTCAATCGCTTGGCTGACGAAGTCATGACCGTCGTAGTAACCTCCGCGGAGGGCCACGAAGAGATCGCCCGGTCTGACAACTCGGGAGTCGTAAGTGATGCCCCGAACTTCAGTCGCGGGGTCGCCGATGAGCTCGACTGCACTCTCATTGCGTGCCAAGTCGGCGAGTGAAACAGACCTTGAAACGCCCTCGGGGCGCTTAGACCCGATGGCCATAACGTCGTCGCGCAATGAACGAGAGGAACGGGCGATAGCGGCGTTCAATCGTGGGCGGGTACGAAATGATTTCGCCACCAAACCCCGTCTTAAAGCGGTAGAGGCCCCTCCAGTCGTCTCCCTTTGTGCCGGCGATCCGGTCACCGTCATCTGAAGCGGACGTGGGATCGATTTCCGGAATTCCCCAGAGGTCGTATTGCTCGCAGCCCGCGTTCCGTGCCCATCGCATCGCTTCGAATTGCAAGAGAAACGCGGCGCCATGCGCCCGGTGCTCGCTTGAGGATCCTCCGTACATATAGATCGCTTCCCGGCCAAACTTCGCGGCGACCAGACCTGCGGCGGCATCGCCTTCGACCCGTGCGATCAGCATAAGCGCGTCTGAGGCGAAAACATCGATAAAATCAGCATAGTATTTCCGATCGTGAATCCCGAACTCATTACGTTGACTCGTGTCTTTGAGTAATCCGAAAAAGAGGTCTACGTTCGCTGGAGTCGGTTCGCACTGTTCGACTTCGACTCCACGCCGCTGCCCCAACCGAACACTATAGCGAGTCTTCTGGTGCATTTGCTTCAGTAAGGCGTCGTCTGGAAGCAACGGAACTTTGACAGTGCGTCCAGGTTGAAACGGAGGTGGACCTGCCCTGAATAAGGCAAGGGCACCGCCGTCAAGGGGAAGGTCCTCATTCGGTTCAACGATGAGATGCAGCGCCCGCCGCCCGCGACAAGTACGGTCGATCTCTTCTAACAACGCGACCCCGAGGTTTGATCCACCCCGTGGAAGCACTGGTCCTCGTGGGATGTACGCGATGCTGAACGGACCGCCACGCTTGAACAAGATCTGCCCGCCTGCAGTAGCCCCGTCTTGCTCAACCGATATTCGCTCGACCTCCCAACCTTGCCGCTGTTTGAACTCGCCCCAATTCCAGCTCTGAAGCAGGTGGCCTTCATTTTCGCGAATGAGGGCGTCCCAGTCTTGGTGGGACGAAGACAGCTTCTCGCCGAGCAGAGGTTGAAGCGCGGTTGTCGGCATCTAGAGCTGCTCGTCGACGGATTCGCCGAGTGCGTCCGCGATCGCTTGTTGGTCAGCTGGGCTTGCCGTCTCGGCCAGTCCTCTCAAGACTCTCACGGAGGCGGGACCGCCAATCCTTCCGAGCGAAAGGATTGCTTCTTGGCGTACCTCGTTGTCTTCGTCAATCGCGGCGCTGGCAAGACCGGGAATCGCGCGAACGTCACCGATTGCTCCGGCCGCTCGCGAGGCTTCGTACCGCATCTCAGCATCTTCGCTGTCGAGCTCGTGCAGGAGAATATCCAACCACCGTGGGTCGAGCGTTCTCCCCATCGCGTAAAGCGCGCCAGCATGGTGTCCAGGATCGTCGGCATCGTACGCATCGCGTATCAATTCGACCACCTCCGGCCGAGATCCGAAAACCGCGAGAGATTCAAGCGCGCGCCTACGGACGAGAAATGGCTCTGCCGGATCAGCGGCCGTCGTCGAAAGGGCGCGCCAGATCCGATCTGTCAGCGCATCATCAAGCTCGCCTGCGCATGCTACGTCCGCGAATCGGGCAAGCCCCTTCGCCGCAGCCGCTCTCACATCTTGCGAATCGTCGCTGGCGAGAATCGCAAGGACGCGATCGCAAAGTTCAGTCGAATCGTCCTCCCACAACGCATCAACGGCGAGCTGGCGAACGGCTGGTGAGGGATCATCCAACGCAATGCGGAGGGCCCGGCTGAAGTTCAACTCAACGGTTTCCTCGGCAAGCTCGTCCATCAGCATCACCGCGCGAACACGAGCTTCCTCGGCGAACTCGGGCCAAATGCGGGCAAGTTCGGCCGCGTCCGCACGACTGAGGTCGGAGAGACCACGGAAATCGACAGCGCGAAACGATCCCTGGCCGATCGTCGTCAACGCATCGGCCAGGGTCGGTTTTTCGCTAAGCGGGATGTCCGGGAACGTAGGTGTAAACGTCGGCTCCATCGGGATCTCGGGCAAAGGCACCGGTTTCATCCTTGTCGAGAATCTCACGCAAGAATGGCTCGGAGAATGGGCGTTCAATGTTGACGGCGGCAAGCAAATCGACAAACGAGGCCGAATAGCCGTGGCCGTCATTTTCCTGTCCGATGCGTTCGAAGGTCGCGGCAACAACGGATTCGGGCCGGCGCCTAATCTTCTCGTCGAGCGGTTTTTCCGATCCAAGGCGTGGGAACCGGTCCTCAGTCAAGAGAAACGCCTCGTCAACCGTGCATCCAAACGTCGTTGGCCGGAACACATAGCGTTGCCGGCGATCTTCGAGCTCAAGGAGCCGCGCATTTTGATTGCTTGCCGGCAAATATTCGACGAGGTAGTGACCGTCGTTCTCCGTGCGGCTAATGCTGAGCATCGCGCCGGGCACAAGATTCTCAGTGAAGAAGTCGTCGAGTCCAAGGATGAAGCCGCCACGATTCGGCGTTGGGAATCGCAACTCGACAAGGTAAGTCGTATACGACTGCGGGCATTCGAACGTTAGCACTGCCGAACGCTGGTTTGGCAGAACGGGTCCCGGAAGCAGCATCTGCATGGCGGCGTCGTATGGCAGTAGGCCAAGATGGAACTCATAGAGGGTCAACACACGATCAACCGAAGTGACGGACCGGTAGTCGGGTTCCTCAGGCAGGGTCTCGATCAGAAACCGATAATCGGTGCCAATCTCGTTCGGCTTCCGCCGAGTCGTGCCGATGGTCGGCAAACTGCTCGTGCTCCAAAACCGCTGATTATTCGTGCCGACAAAATCAAATTCGCGGTGCTCTCGCGAGAGCCTGAAGTTCACAGCGAAGCGGATTTGGTCGAAGTCTGCACTTCCCGGACGGACGCCGAGAACGTCCTGCACGAGCGCATCATCGGTGAGCGGCTGCTCCTGCTCCTGAATGTAATCCTTGAACCGGCGAAGGTCGCCGCGGCTGAATCGCGGTACTCGATCTTCCAACATCCACTGATCGCCAAAGTTCGCGACCCGAATTTCAGCGCGAAGGCGATTCGTGATCGCGTCTGCTAGCTCTGTGTCGTCAACATCGGTGACGTCCGTGCCCGGAACTGTCGGTACAGTAATCGTCCGTGCCGCTACCGGTTCTTCAACTTCGGCTATCACCAGCTCGACTTCCGGTTCCGCGCCGACCTCTGCTTCGGGCTGGACCACCTCGATCGCCGGCTCTTCTTCCTCAACTTCAACTTCAGCATCGAAGTCAATATCACTTAAGACGCGATCGACCGAGGCCCAAGAAGGATCAACCCGAGGACGCTCACGGACCGGCTGCGGTGGCAATTCAGGTTTCGGCCTCGGGGTTAGGAAGCGCTTCGAAAAGGTATGCGCAAGATCGACGTATGTATCACCGGGAACTCTTCCCGCTTTTGTCGTGACGATGTAACGGTCGCCGTCGATCTCTTCGACCGTAAAGATCTCAGTATTGTGTTTGAGCGCGGCGTCTATTTTGGTCGCTTCTGGTCCGTTTCCGTCTCGCCCAAGAAACTCCAAAATCGAATTATATGAGACGCGGATCGGCGCGTCGGTCGCCATAAAGCGACCTTGGCCAAGAAGCGCCTGAAAGATGGCGCTTGCTAGTTGCTTTTGGTCCTTCGTTCCCGAAAACGAGACCCCAATCCGTTCAGTGGGACTGAGCGTTGCCACGAATTCTCCTCACCTGATGGTCTAGGGGCGAAATGTTCCTATTTGGCCCGTTCTCGCAAGGCGTCGATAAGCTGTTGCGTCGTTAGTGGCTGAGATGTATTTCGAAGTACTGTCAGCAAAAATGCAACGTCGTCGTCGTTTAGTTGAACTGAATTTGCCATGAAGTCTCCCGCCGCATTCAAGCGGCCAGATGGAGCTTAGTCCAAACGCTGAAGTTTAGCCTTATGCGCTCGAAATGACCACCCGCCATCGAGCGTCCTGACGCAAAAGCACTTCCTAATTGCTATTCATAGTATGCAAGTCCAACAGTCAGTTTTTCCAAGATTCTGATGGTTCCCGTTCGTGGCGGCACGCAAATTCGTCGCGATGCCATCTATACACTCGTTTGGAAGGACCACCTTACGTTTCGATGCCGGAAATCCGGTCGCGCTAGGACCGAACGGGCGCGAAATACCTGTCTAAAGCTCCTTGCCGCGACGAAGCGGCGAGGTCTATACTCGTGACTACAGTTAGCAAGCAAACACGCAGCGCCCGGCCGAGGCGGTATCAGGAGGAAAACGGACAATGGCAGGCCTGGGATGGCAAGAACTCATCATCGTCTTGGTCATCGTCGTCATTATCTTCGGTGCTGGGAAGCTGCCTGAGATCGGTGGCGCGCTCGGCAAGGGCATCAAAGAATTCAAGACTCAGTCCGAGGGAGATCCGAACCTTCCCGAGGGCACGACCGCCGCTCAGAAGGTCGACGAAGCAACGTCCACGACGGTCGTGGAAAAGCGCGAGGTTCGCGCCGACGAAATCTAGCCAATGCTTGGGCGACTAACTGCGAAGGTGAGGAGACGGAGGCCGATCGGCCTCCGTTTCCTCTTGCCCTGTATCGATGAGTCGTTCTATCAGGAATCGTCTCCGTCCTCGCGGAAGAACCCGAGAATCGTCGTGCCCTGGGCTGTCGAAACGGGGGCTTTGCCATTTTGTGGCACTTCGCCCATCAACTCAATAAACGTGATCTTGTTCCATGCGTACATGAACGCTGAAGCGCCTTCGGTTACATAGGGGAGCGGTTTGCCATCTTTCTTGCGAATGTTGCGCATGAGGACAAACGTGTGGATCGGATTGGGCAGTTCGTCGAGTTCAGCGAGGAACGCATCCTCACCCTGAATGTGAACGATCGCGGCGACAGACAAGTTTGAACCTCCTCATGAAACAGCGATGTACTGCTCTTACCTGTGCCGGTCCAATGCATAGACTCGGCCATCCATACTGCCAAAAACGACGTGATCTGCCGTTATCAGGGGCCGGCTTACGATCGGCCCCTCAGCGCTAAACGACCATTTCACCGAACCGTCGTCTCGCGTCAAACAGTAAAGTTTCGAGTCAGTGCCGCCGACGTACAGAACCTCGCCGTCGTGCGTGGCCGACGACGTAATTTGACGACAGAGATGGCTTTTCCAAGTGACTTCGCCTGAATCGAGCGCAAGTGCGTAAAGGTGACCGTCGCATGACCCAATGTAGACCGTCTGATCGACGATCAACGGGGAAGCAACAATGGCTTTCTGTGTGGTGTGCGTCCACTTTAGTTTTCCCTCTGCGCCGAAACCTCGAATTCCGCCATCCATCGCACCGACGACAATCAGATCGCCAGACCTCGCAGGCGACGAGATCAATGGCGCTCCGATTTGATAGCGCCAGCCCAGTTGGCCGCTCTCCCGATGAACTGCATAGAAATACCCGTCGTCTGATCCGAAAACGATATGATCGCCGCTGACAAGTGGAGAAGACCGCACTGGTCCCCACGTGCGGTAGCGCCAGAGCAACGTACCCCGGGCACGATCGACCCGGTACAAGAATGAGTCATCCGAGCCAATATACGCGGCCTTGTCGTCAACCGCCGGAGAAGAACGAACCGGCATGTTGGTGCGGAAGGACCAAGTGGACCTGCCCGCTTGCCTTGAAACGGCATACAGCGAGTGATCCTCACTTCCAAACAGTACCACGTCGTTGGCAGGCACCGGACGGGAAACGATGCCGCGTTGTGCACGATAACGCCAGCGAACTGAGCCATCGGTTTCGTCGATGGCGTAGAGCGAGCCATCGTAAGAACCGACGTAAATTGCTCCCCCAGCGTGTGATGCCGATCCTCTGACTTCGTCTTGTGTCTTAAGCGACCAATCGAGCCGCATTTGATCGAGTTTGTTTGGAGCGGTGGACTTTTGACCGGCCCCGGTCGCCAGCACAGCCGACCCACGCGTGTGGTCGCGGCGTCTGGCAGTGACCGCCCCTATCGCGCCGGTCCCTGGATGGCGCAGTTCGAGCAGCGTGTCGCGAAGCTCTTGGACCGACCCATAGCGGTCGTCTGCGGAGTACTGCACACATTTGAGCACGATGTGCTCGAACTCAGCACTCAAGGTTCCGTTAAACCGCCGGGGCGGGCGCTGGGCAAATGTGAACGGAGTCTCCCCACGGGGGTCACTTGCGGTCGACAAGTGATGCAGTGTCGCACCCAAGGCATAGATGTCTCCGCGGGCATCTGCGATGCCGCGGTACTGCTCCGGAGGGGCATAACCCTCGGTGCCGATCATCGTGCCCTTTTGCTGAGGGGCAAATGCGCGGGCAATGCCAAAATCGACGAGCATCAATGCGCTATCACTTCGAATCATGATGTTGCTTGGCTTCAGGTCGCGGAAGATGACCGGTTCCGGTTGCTGACTGTGAAGATAAATGAGCACGCTGCATAGATCGAGCGCCCACCCTACAACCGCGTCTTCCGAGAATGCCTCGCCACGCTGGCTGAGCAATGATTCGAGATCGTGGCCCTGGATCAGTTCAAGTACGAGATAGACAGTGCCCTGCTGTTCGAAGTAGTCGTAAATTCGAGGGATCGCCGAGTGCGTAAGGGTAGCCAACAATGCAGCCTCGCGCTGAAAATTGATCAGTCGGAGACTTCGCACCCGCTCGTCATCGGTGACGTTGAACATTTCTTTGATCGCGCACAGCCGATCAACGCTTGTAAACCGAAGGTCACGGGCCTTGTAGACCGTGCTCATGCCGCCGACACCGAGCACTTCGATAATGCGGTACCGCTGCTGCAGCACCGTATTTGCCTTGAGCATGTTGTGGCGAACAGGCGTCAGCGTCCTGGGAGTTCGGTCGTCGTTCTTGCTCGGCTCGATGAGCGGCGCTTCAGTTTTTGCGGGTGATATTGGCACTCGGCGCCCCCGCCCCTTCTGTACGTCGAACAAACGGCGTGCAACTCGAGGAAAGGGGACAGTCGATCCTCGTCTAAAAGCTGCCAGAATATGTCTTCCTAAGCTCCATCATATGGGGCTAGGGCTGGTCACGAAAGGTCATCTGAGTCGCGCGGCGGCAAGTTGGGGCTTAAGTACCGGACTGTTTATGACCTCGTTGCGCAGGTTGCGGCAAGCTTGTCTTGGTCTGTATCATCCGTGACCACAACTAAGCCATTGCCATCCGCGACTCGAGGACTTGATGACTTACGAAGAAACTCGCGTTGATTCGAGCAACGTTCAGTCGGATGGCCCAGCAGCAGACGGCCTCGCCCAAGACGAATATTCTGGAACGTTCGGCCAACCCGATCCGGCGCTTGAAACTTCGCCACCGGCGAAGGTCTCGAGTGGCAAGTTCACGCGAGAAGTTATTGAAACGATCGTTCTCGCGGTCCTCATTTTTTTCGGCGTCCGACTCATTGTGCTGAATTTCCAAGTCGATGGTAGCAGCATGGTACCGAATTTGCATAATGGGGAGATGCTGCTCGTCAATCGCAATGTCTACATGCACTTTGACGTGAATCAATTTGTCGACTGGCTACCAGCGGTTGACCACGAAAGCAAACACGTGGTCTATCCGTTCCATCCCCCGCAACGAGGAGATATCATTGTCTTCAATCCACCCACAAACTCTGATAAACCGTATATCAAGAGGGTGATCGGTTTACCAGGCGAGACCGTTTCATTCAAAGGCGGCTACGTCTACATTGACGGTGAGAAGCTTGACGAGCCGTATATCAACGGAGCGATTACGAAATGCAACCGTCAAGTCTGCGAGGACGTAAAAGTGCCTAACGGCGATATCTTCGTTATGGGCGACAATCGGGAAAACAGCGCTGATTCACGAAGTTTCGGGCCGGTGAGCGTTGACTCGATCATCGGCAAGGCATGGGTCACCTATTGGCCGTTCGACGACTTTGGTCTGGTGCCGCACTATGACTACCCGGGAATCTCTGGGTAAGGACCGAATCAGAGTTCCGGCGATTGTAGGTCTGCGCGAGCGGCGTGTAGAATTAGAAGCGCCGGTCGGGCCCGACCCGGCCGCAGCTGAACGCAGCGCGCCCCAAGCTTCATCCTCGCATCTCGGCCATGGGGAAGTCGCGTAGCGCCGAAAGGGCCTGGCGATGATCGAGACCGTAGTCGAGAGCATCCGTGTCAACCTAGTGACACAAAACCGCGTCGTGATTCTGAAAGAGGTTCAAGGCGAGCGGCATTTGCCGATCTGGATCGGCGATTTCGAAGCGCAAGCGATTGCAATGGAGCTGCAGGGTCTCGTGTCGCCTCGACCGTTACCATATGACCTCATCAAGGCGGTGATCGGCGACTTGGGAGCAACTGTCGACCGCATCCTTGTTACCGATTTGGCTCAAGACGTGTTCTATGCCCGGATCGTGATTAGCCTGGATGGGCGCACGGTCGAGATCGATTCACGACCGAGCGACGCAATCGCCCTCGCTGTCCGGACGCATACGCCGATCCTGGTCGAAGAATCGGTGATGGAGCGTGCGGGAGTGAGTCTTGACGGAGAGGAAGGCGACGCTGAAAGCGACCAAGACGGTTCTGCCGCCGGCGCTACGGCGGGCCAGACTGTCGACGATGAGCGATTGTCGGTGTTCCGCGAATTTATCAATACGCTCGACCTCGACGATTTCGATCGCAAACGAGGTAACTGACGAGTGTTGGAGCAGTAATGGAATCCTCAGAGAACCAAATCAAACGAATCGTGCTCGATCGCATGGACCGATGTGGCGTGTGCCATCGCAGTTATGAGCCCGAAGACGTCCACGTACTCTCGCGCAAGCCCGACTTCTGGATGATGCTCGTCCAATGCACTGACTGTCAGGCCAAGAGTTTTGTGGCCGCGGTGATGAAGGACGGCGACCCGAAAGAGGCACGGCTCGCCCTTCGCCAACTCACCGAGCAAGCTGAGTCGGGAACGGTGTCGATTGAGACTGAGGCGCCTGACGAGATCGTCATCGAAGGTGAACTTGTAACTGCCCACGACGTGTTGGACATGCATGAGTTCTTGGCAGAGTTCGACGGGGACTTCAAGAGTCTCTTCACCAGTGACCGCAGCCCATAACCTAGCGAGAACGAATCGTAATCAACGTTGTCTCCCCATTCTCAAGTAAGTTTGCAAGGTCGTCCTCCATCCACTTACCACATCAAATTGCGTGAACTACATCGCGTTGACGCTCTCTGAGGTCGCTCCTATACTCCAGCGCGGGTTCGTGATCACAATCACGGCTTGTTTGCTCACTTCGACTTGATTGGAGAGATTTGCGTGGCCGAGACCGCAGCGCAAGTTGCCGACAACAGGCGCATCGACTTAGACGTCGTGCGCCAGATCATGACCCAATACAAACCCCAGGACTTCCAGGAAGCACAAGAGCTCATCCTAAGTGCGCTCCAAGAAATCAATGAGCACTTTGGCTGGGTTTCGCTCGAAGCCGCGGAGATTGTTGCCCATCATCTCGGCACGACCGTCAATCGCATCTATGGCCTGCTCACATTTTATGCCGACTTCCGCACCGAGCCGCGCGGAAACCATTTCATGTTGCTGTGTCACGGAATGGCTTGCTACGTTCTCGGTTCTCAGGCGCTTGTGCAGGAACTCGGCGACCGATACGGAATCGCCGATGGCGAGACGACCGAGGATGGCGAGCTGACTCTCCAGGTCGTGAACGGTTGCCTCGGTGTTTGTGACAGGGCTCCGATCGTGAAGATCGACGACACGTTCTATGGTGATCTCACCGCTGATTCACTGAACGAAGCTATTCAACGCGTCATTGCGGCGCCAAGTCGCCAGGGAGCACCATGAGTGTGCCAAGCACCACGTATGAGCGTCTAACGACTCGCGCAGATTTCGAAACCTTCCAGACGCGCGCGACCGATCGCTGGAATAGCCTCTGGAATGGCCAGCAGACGATTGTCGGCGTTTGCGTCGCAAGTTGTTCGATCGCAAAAGGGGCGCTCGATGTGCTCGCAGCGGCCCAATCCGCAGCGCCGGGTCTAAACGCTATCGTCCGCCAGGTCTCGTGCGATGGCGCGTGCTGGATGGAACCATGGGTTGAAGTCAAGCGACCGGGTCAGCCCGCAATCGTGTATCAGCATGTTTCGCCAGACGATGTCCAATCCTTGATCGCTGGGGGTATGCAAGATCACATCATCGGCGTCCGCGGCGATGACCCCCTTGGTGATATTCCTGCATTGAACAAGCATCCGTTCTTTAAGCACCAACAGCGCATCGTTCTCGCCAATTCCGGAATTATCGATCCCGAGTCAATTGAAGACGCGATAGCGCGAGGTGCGTACAGCGCCTATCTCAAAGTGTTGTTCGACATGGCGCCCGAAGACGCGATCGCCGAAGTAATGGCTTCTGGATTGCGCGGACGAGGGGGGGCGGGATTCGCGACCGGGATCAAGTGGGAGAGTGGGCGCAAGGCACGAGCAACGCCAAAATACGTGATTTGCAACAGCCACGAAGGCGAACCCAACGTCTTCAAAGATCGCCGCATTCACGAAGGCGATCCGCACCGCATCCTCGAAGGCATCCTGATTGGTTGTATCGTTGTCGGTTCTGAGCGTGGCTACAACTATATCGGCGGCGAATACCCGCTCGCGATCAAGCGGTTCCGGAAGGCGGTTGATGACGCTGAGCGTCTCGGACTCATCGGCAAGAATATTCTCGGTTCAGACAAGAACATCGGCTTCCGTGTGCGCACGGGAGGCGGCGCTTACATCTGCGGCGAGGGTTCGGCGTTGATGTATTCCGTCATGGGTCTCCGCGGCCAGCCGCGGACCAAACCGCCTCGTTCTGTCGAGGAGGGGATTTGGAAGCGGCCCACCGTCGCCAACAACACCGAGAGCTTCGCCAACATCCCCGACATCATCAATAACGGCGGCGAGTGGTACGCCAAGATCGGCACCGAAAAAAGTGCCGGCACGAAATTGATGACCGTTCAGGGTCCGCTGAAGACCGTTGGGCTTGTCGAAGTACCGATGGGCATAACGATGCGCACGCTGGTCGACGAATGTTGGGGCGGCATGCGTGATGGATATGCCTTCAAGGGCGTCCAGACCGGCGGAGTCTCGGCGGGACCATTGAAGGAAGAGCATCTCGACCTCCCCGTCGATTTCGATTCATTGACGGCAGTTGGCGGGATGCTCGGTTCTGGCGGCTTTGTCGTCTTCGACGAATCGGTTTGCGTTGTCGATTTTGCCCGATATCTGACCGCGTTCAACCGCGTCGAGTCCTGCTCGAAATGCGTGCCATGCCATCGCGGCAATCCGGCCTTAGTCGAGATCCTCGATCGCATTCGTCTCGGCCGTGGAACATTGGACGATCTGCCACTACTCCGGCGCACCGCCAAGCACATCATTGAGCTCTCGCTTTGTGGTCTCGGTCAGGTCGCACCGATACCGATGGTCGGAATGATGGACTTGTTCGACGAGGAGTTTCGCCGCCACATCATCGACGGTGTTTGCCCGGCAGGAACATGCCCGATCGGTGCGGGTGAACCTGTGGCCGTCGCGGCAGACTAGAGCAGCACTGACAATCCATTATCCCAAATCGAACGAGAATCCGACTTCCCGCTCAGTCGCTCGGTCGACGGCCTTCTTGGCGACGACCACATCCTGAACGGCGTTCCCGACCGACTTGAAGAGGGTGATTTCTTCGGGAGAAGTCCGCCCGATTGTGCTGCGATCGACCAAGTGGCCGAGTTCGGTCGCGAAGTGAGTGCGAGCGACGCGTCCTTCGTTGAGTGGAATAATCAGATCTCCCGCTTCGGCGAGCGCCGCATCTATCGAATCCAATACGACCTTGGCTCGGGCAACCGTATTCGTGGGTAATTCCTGCATTTCAGGCGTAAATGCCCCGACGGCGTTGATGTGTGTTCCCGGCTTCACGTCTTCGTCGTCAAAGACAGGCTTTCTCGATGTCGTCGCCGTACAAATGACGTCGGCTTCGCGCACGGCTGGCGCGGCGGAGGTCGTCGTTTCCAATCGCGCTGAGAGGTTCGGCCAATCCCGGGCGATCGAAGCTCGATAGCGATCTAACGCATCCGCGCTGGGATCAACAGCAATGATGCGCTCGATTGAGCGGACCACGGTTACGGCTGCGGCTTGCGTCACGCCCTGGACACCCGCGCCGATGACGACGAGCACGCTTGAATCCGGTCGCGCAAGGAGATCAGTTGCCGCTCCGGACACCGCGCCTGTTCGCAGCGCGGTCACGTATCCACCCTCCATGATCGCGAGCGGACGGCCGGTTTCGTCATCGACTAGACAGACTAGGGCGTGGATTGTCGGCAGTTGCTTGGCAAGATTGCCTTGGAACACGGACACGACTTTCACCCCGAGCGCGCTTTGGGCCGGAACATAGGCAGGCATCAACAGCGTGGCGCTCGAGCCTTGTTCGACCTCGAGGACCGCCCGCAGTGGGGACTGGGCTCGCCCGTTTGAAAGCTCGCGAAAGGCGACCTTCATCAGTTCGACTGCTTCCGGCATCGAAACGAGCTGCCTAAGATCGGCACGCGATAACGCAAGCACACGTTGCTCCTCGCCTTGTCGCAAGATCACCCCGAACTTAGCCCAGCGCCGTTGTATCCGATGGCGACTGGGAGTGTAGCCGGGCACCTGCATGACCGCAATTTCAAGGCAGGGTGTCGCGAAATGCTATACTCCGGCCGTCTATCGTCCTCGAGCGAGGTCAAATCGCGTTTTTTCTGCCCCGCGGAGTATCACGGCACAGACAATGACCGATCCCGGACTCACTAACCGTCTGCGCCATCATTCTCGGCGGTCAGGCCTCATGGTCGGGCTGACGATGGCGCTGACCATCGCGATTTGCATTCTGGGGTTCATTTGGGCGTTCGTCCAACTTGAGCCCTACGTCAGCGACTTCGTCCATCGCGCTCCTTCGACCGCCGAAGAGCGAACTAGCCGCAATCCATCACAACAGGCGCCAGCCAACGACAATCCAGCCAACAATCAAAGTGCCCAACAGCCCAGCGAAGAACCGACTTCGAAGCCACCTACACCAACGCCCAAACCAAAGCCGACCGCGACCCAAGCGAGTACTGCTTTCATTCCTGACTATCAACTGACCAGTAATGGATCAGTGAACTTGCGAAGCGGACCAAGTAAGGCAACCAATGTAGTCACCTCGCTTAGCCCTTCTCAGCCGCTGCAATATTTAGGTGAAAAGCAAGCAACTGCGGATCCGGGATTTGATGAACTCGATCCCGGTCAAAGTTGGATGAAGTTTCGGACTGACGATGGTCTCGAGGGATGGGTCCGAGAAATCGACGTCGGTCCGTATTCCGAGTAGCTCCGGAACCATTGGTCCACCCGCAAATCGCCGGTCTTTGAAAGGATCGCGAATCAATGCAACAAATCACGATTGTCGGACTCGGGTTGATCGGAGGCTCGATCGGCTTGGGTTTGCGAGCCTGGTCCGAAAATGCAGGCAAGGCCGAGGGCGCGACGCTGCAAGTCACGGGTTTCGACATCGATCTCGAGCAGCAGCATTATGCGCAGAAAATCAAAGCTGTCGATAGAACTGAGTGGGACCTCACAAATGCGATTCGCAACGCGGACGTGGTGGTGATTTGCACGCCAGTGAAGGCCATCCAAGAGACGTTCACGAACATCGCGCCGCATCTGAAAGCAGGCACTGTCGTCACCGACACCGGGTCGACGAAATCCGAAGTCATCAAGTGGGCGCAGGAACTCCTTCCCACCACCGTCTCCTTCGTCGGAACCCACCCAATGGCTGGGAAGGCGGTGAGCATCGAAGGCGCGGACGCAAGCCTCTTTGCCGGCGCCACCTGGTGCGTTTGTCCAGACGCTCGGGCGAGTGAAGACGCGATTCGCAACGTGCTCGGAATGATCGCTGCGCTTGACGCAGAGCCCTACTTCATCGATCCCGCCGAACATGATGCGTACGTCGCCGGCATTAGCCACCTACCGTTTGTCTTGGCGGCAAGCCTCGTTAACGCAGTCAGCAGCGATCCTTCCTGGCGGGATATGCGCACTCTGACGGCGAGCGGGTTTCGCGATATGAGCCGTCTGGCAGCCGGAAGTCCGGACATGCATCGCGATATAGCGATCACCAACAAAGACGCGATCTTGCGCTGGCTCGATCGTTATGAGGCACAGCTCGAAGAGTTTCGCGTACGCCTCAGCTCCAACGACGAAACCGCCCTCGAGCAGCTTGGAGCCTTCTTCGATCACGCCCGCGATGCTCGCGCCGATTGGGCAACGCAAACTTCTCGCGAAGGCGAGCTCTTGCATGGAACCGAGTCCGAGCTTTCGCGCGAATCCTTTGGCGGGCAGATGGGACGGATGTTGCTCGGCGGTTTTGGCCGCCGTCGCGCAGATTTGACGGACCGCACGGGGCAGAAAACTGCTCATCCCGATCGCAACGGCACCGCAAATAGCGATCGAACCTAAAGTCAGTCTAGGGAACAATCGTCCACTCGTCGGGCAGGCGATAGCGATACAGCAGTTTCACTGGTTTGCCGTCGACACGAATCCTTCCTCGGTCGGCACGCTCGAGATTCGCGTAGCTGTTTTGAACCTGTACAATCCGCCGTGCCGGCAAGTTGAACACTACGAGACCATACTTGACCGGTTCAAGACTGAGGTTCCTGGTCCGTTCGTCGACCACACGGAATGGGGGCGAAGCAACCGGTTTACAGTCGTCCAGAACGGTGTGAATCGCGCGCGCGTCGGTCTTGGTGTTGTGTTCATCAAAGACGTGGAGACCGGCTGACACTTCTTGCTGCAGTTGCCCATCATAGTCGCCAAGCAGGCCAATCAAATGGCGGTGGTCTTCTGGACCTTGGCTACAGGCGGCGGCAAGCGCCTTCAACGCGTGTGGGGGCCCGACGAAGCTCACCGTTCCCATGTTGTCGACAACTGTGAACCGCATCATAAAAAAACTGTACTCACGCTGTGCGCAAATCTCGCGCTATCTCAACATCGCATGGTATCGGAGGGCGGTGGTCGCAGCGGCCAGGTAGAACGGCGACCTTGGCTACTGTACCATAGGTCCACCGCTCTTCCTGATGACCAGCGGATGAACAGGAATATGAACGATGACTCTCCCCGCGATTCAATCTCGCAAGGAACCACGGATAGACCGGACTGCCGAAGGCGGTCGCTACATTCGCCAAGAGCTATTCCGATCAATTGGCCGCGAGGGCCAAGAAAAACTCAGAGCCACGCACGTTGCTCTGATCGGCTGTGGCGCGTTGGGCAGCGCTGTCGCTGATCTGCTCATTCGAGCGGGCGTGGGCGAACTCACTATTGTCGACCGCGATTATGTGGAGCTCCACAATCTGCAACGACAATCGCTCTTCACCGAGGCTGACGTTGCGTCGCACATGCCCAAGGCCGAAACCGCCGCCAATGTGCTCGCCAGCATCAATTCCGAGGCTTCGATCCGGCCCATCGTGGCGGACTTCAACGGAAGCAACGCCGAGCAAATCGCGAGCGATGCCACGATTTTGGTCGACGGCACCGATAACTTCGAAACTCGGTACTTGATAAACGATCTCGCAGCCAAGACCCGCAAACCGTGGATTTACGGCGGCGTCATCGCCTCACACGGCACAACGATGACGATTCGTCCAGGCGAGACGTCGTGCCTTCGCTGCCTCTTTCCCACCCCGCCTGCGCCGGGAAGTACTCCAACCTGCGACACAGCCGGAGTGATCGGACCTGCGATTCACGTCATTGCTTCAATTGAAGTGGCCGAAGCGATGAAGCTTGCCGTCGGCGACATTGATGCGCTGAACCGCCATATGTTGACTATCGACCTCTGGAATCTGACCTTCGATCGGGTTTTGGTTGGATCGCCTCGGACTGATTGTCCAACCTGTGGCGCTCGCAACTTTGAGTTTCTCGACCGCGCGCGTCCATCTCAAGCGACGGTGCTGTGTGGACACGATGCTATCCAAGTCCTTCCCGATCTTGCATCCGATCTTGATTTGGAAGTCCTCGCGCAGCGCCTGCGGCCGGCCGGGGATGTCATGGCGAATCGCTTTTTGTTGCGCTACGTCGATCCAGTGAGCCAGTGCCAGCTCACCGTGTTTCCGGACGGTCGCGCCATAATTAAGGGCACGACCGACGAATCCGAAGCGCGGTCGGTCTATGCCCGATTCATCGGGGCTTAGGTCTGAGCATGATCTATCTCGACAACGCCGCGACAAGTTGGCCAAAGCCGCTACAGGTCTACCAAACGCTCGCCACCTTTCTGCAGCGGGCAGGGGCAAATCCCGGCCGGGCGAGCCACCGCATGGCCGTCGACGCGGCAACAGCGCTGCTCGAAACGCGTGCTTCGATCGCGCGCTTGATTAACGCCGAACGGCCCGAGCAGATTGTTTTCTCGCTGAACGCGACTGACGCGCTCAATCTCGCAATTCGGGGCTTGATCCGCCTGGGTGACCGCGTTATCACGACCTCAATGGAGCACAATTCCGTTACTCGTCCACTTCGTGCGATGGCAGACCTCGGCGCCGAAGTAGTGAAGGTTCGGGCTTCGTTTGATGGTGTAATTGATGTCAATTGCCTATGCAGAGCGGCGCAAAAGAATGTCCGGCTCATCGCCATTACTCATGCTTCGAACGTCAATGGCGCGATCCAGCCGATCGCGGAAATCGCCGAAATCGCCCGGGAAGTCGGCGCTTACTTGCTCGTCGATGGAGCACAGACGGTGGGCGCGATGCCGGTCGATGTGCAAGCACTCGGCATCGATCTGCTTGCTTTTCCTGGTCACAAAGCGCTGATGGGTCCGCCGGGAACGGGCGGGCTCTATATCTCGCCTCGAGTCGATCTCGGCGAATTCGAACCTCAGCGCGCCGGCGGAACCGGGTTCAACTCCGAAGAAGAGGTCCAGCCGTGTAGTCTTCCCGAGCGTTACGAAAGTGGCACAAACAATACCGTTGGCATTGCGGCACTAGGCGCGGGAGTGGAGTTCATTCTCGACCAGGGAGTCGACGCGATTTGGGAACATGATCGCTCGCTCGTGCAACAATTAACCGATGGATTCTCGATGATCGACGGCGTGCACGTTGTGCCGAGCGGTTCGGGATGTCAGACTGCAGCCGTCGTTTCGTTCACAATTGACGGCTGGCAACCAGCGGACGTTGGCGCGGCGCTCGATCAATCATTTGACATCGCATGCCGCACCGGTCTGCATTGCGCGCCCGACTCCTGCCGGACATTGGGCGTTTTTCCAACCGGGACGGTCCGGTTCAGTCCTGGTTTTTTCACGACGCCGGAAGACGTCGACACGGCGATCGCCGCCATCGCGGAGATTGCAGGATCACCACTGTCATGACGAACGATGATTCCGGGTCAAACGGCGGTGTGACGGAAAAGAACCAAGGGTCCTCGCCGCCGAGAAGCCGCTTAGAAACAGAAGTCTTGGAAATTCTGGAGCGGAGCGAGCGACCGATTCCTTTTGGCGCCCGCGTGCGCCGCATCACATGGCGGCGCAGAAGAGACCGAGTGAGTCAATCCCTAACTTCGCCTATCGAATACGTAAGAGGGCAAGGTTCTCGCGCAATCGCTATCGCGGCAATCGTCTGCGCAATTCTGGCCCTGTTTTTGAACAATGCCGCGCCGATCATCAGCAGAGTGGCAGGCTTAGCGTTTATTGTCCTCATTGCGATTTTCTTCTTTGTCGGCTTTAAATCACCGCCCGGTGGATCTGGGTCGAAGCGCTGGCGCGGACGTGATGTCGATTTCGATTCGTCTCGAGGTAACGATGAAGGGCGCTTCCGCGGGCCGTGGAGACGCTGAACACCCCATGGCACGAAGTTACAGCTTCGTGACAAACGGCGCTCGCGAGCCGGGCCTGCCCTCAACGCCCAGTCTTGTTCCACTTTTCAGCAAGCGCGCTTGGGCGAGGGCGCTTCCAGGGATCGGTCGTCCACCCGGCAATTGCACGATTTCTAATTCCAACGTTCCATCCGACGTTCCCACTCGCGGCCGGTCACGATCGACAATCGCGACTCCGGGTTCGCTTGCCGCGAGATTGAGTGTCGGCGAAGCTCGGTGAACTTGAAATCGCTCCCCATTTAATGTCGTCCACGCACGGGGCCACGGCCACATCGCTCGGACCCACCGCTCCAGGTCCGCAGCGGGACGATCCCAGTCGAGCCAACCATCGTCTTTGACGAGCGGCCGCACGACACTCGCGCCCGTGTCTGGTTGAGGGCTCGGAACCACTCTGCCCACTGCAAGATCCACGAGCTTATCCTCCATCATGGAAGCGCCCAACTGAGCCAACCTTCGTGAAAGTGACTCGGTTGTATCTAACTGGGATATGTCAATTGCGGCCGCCGCGACTATAGGACCCGTGTCGAGCCCCAGTTCCATTTGCATCAGCGTGACTCCTGTCTCCGTTTCGCCGCAGGCGATGGCAGCCGCGATTGGGCTGGCGCCGCGAAACTTTGGCAGCAACGACGCGTGGAGATTGACGCAACCCAGACGCGGAATGGCCAACGTATTCGCGCCAAAGATCATGCCGAACGCGGCGACGACGAAGAAATCGGCGTCCGCGTCGTGCAGCAGAGATCGTTCGCTTTCGGTCTTTAGCGATGAAGGCTGGTACACACGGAGATCCAGGTCGTGAGCGGTCTGCTTGACCGGAAAGGAAATGAGCTTGTGTCCGCGGCCGGCTGGACGATCCGGTAGGGTCACCACGAGCGCAATCTCGAAACGCCGATCAGCTGCGAGCGCGCGTAGGGCGGGCGTCGCAAATGCAGGGGTCCCAAAAAACACGATTCGAATCGGGCGCGAGTCCATCATGTTCTCTTCCAGGTCGATTTTCTCCCCAGCATTCCTCGACCCTTGCCGTCAAGCATCGTTACAATGAGCGTTATATGTTCAAGGCTCAGAACACCGAGCAACATTCCCGTCTCGATTCGACGACGCTCGTCATCATCCTCATTTTGATGGCCGCATTCGCGTTGCGGGTGTTCAATCTCGACTGGGACGAGGGACACTATTTGCATCCTGACGAGCGGTTTATCGCCGACGTCATTACGAGCCGTATTCAGTTCGAGTGGCCGCCGGACTTCCACAATCTCCTCGATCCTGAGCACTCTCTGATCAATCCGCGTTCTGTCGATCCCAAGTCGGGAAATCCGCGCGACTTCGCCTATGGCGCCTTACCCCTCTTTGTCACGGATTGGGTCGCCACCGGCATGTCGCACTTGACCGTACATGACTGGTCAACCTATTACGGCGGCGTCTACAAAGTCGGCCGATTTCTCTCCGCCATTTTCGACACACTCACCGTTTTGATGATCTTCCTCATCGGGCGGCGCTCGTTCAACCGCAGAGTAG
This sequence comes from Thermomicrobiales bacterium, assembly GCA_045804965.1. GTDB lineage: Bacteria > Chloroflexota > Chloroflexia > Thermomicrobiales > UBA6265 > CAVTUU01. Next base: position 236,754 of record JBJMMD010000047.1, read on the forward strand.
GCCTGCTCGCGGCAGCGATTGCTGCCGCCACGCCGATGGCGATCCAGCTCGCGCATTTCTACACTACCGACAGCTGGCTCACATTCTTCGTGACGGTCACACTTTACGGCGCAATCCGGGCCACCGAATCGGGAGCGGTCCGCTGGTTTGCGTTCACCGGCATGGCCTTCGGTCTTGCGATGGCCTCGAAAGGGAGCGTCTTTTCGCTTGCCGGCCTCGTGGCAGTGGCGATTCTTTACGACGCAATTTGCCGGTTTCGAAATCGAGAAAGTGTCTTTCGAATCTTAATCGCGGTCGTCGAACGGGCTTGCGTTTCGTTCTTGTCCTGGATCGTCGCGTTTGGCATCTTCGAACCATATGCGCTCGCCCGTCCGCATGTCTACATCAATCAAGTTCAGCGGCAATCGGACATCATCCGTGGCGTTTTTGATGTGCCTTTTACGCGTCAATATATGGGCACAACGCCTGTGCTCTACCAGCTCAAACAACTCGTTCGGTGGGGACTCGGTCCGGTCGCCGGAATTTTGGCGCTCCTCGGCGTCATCATCCTGGCAAAACGCTTTTTGAAGCACCCTTCCGCCGGCGCAACGGTCATCCTCGCCTGGTTCTGCGGCTACGGTCTTATTGTGGCCCTCCCGGAAACGAAATTTCTCCGCTACTTAGCGCCGCTGATTCCAGTCTTTGCAATCACCGCCGGCATCGCCTTCGACGCTGTCTGCACTTTACTTGGCAAGATCGGCGGCATTCGCTTGGCGACCGCGGGAGCTGTGGCGATGCTGGTCGCGATTGGATTCTGGACCGCGGCTTTCATGTCGGTCTATCACGGCGACCAGCCACGGATAGCGGCCTCGAAGTGGGTTTACGCAAATGTTCCGGCCGGCAGCACGCTCAGCGACGAAGATTGGGACGACTCGTTACCGCTTGACCTTGGTCCGGGTCTAAACTCAAGCGACTACCTCTATGACCATGTCAAGTTCGATCTCTATACCGATCGTGAACCCCGGGATGAAGCCGATCATATTTATGAACTACTTCAAGGCGCGGACTACATCATTATCGCTTCGAACCGGGTGATGGCGGCGATGCCGAAGTCGCCGTGGCGCTACGCTGTCCAGGAGCGCTATTACGAACTTCTGCAAAGCGGCCAACTTGGATTCGCAAAAGTTGGCGATTTCCACAGCTATCCGCGTTTGGGTGGTTGGCAGTTTGCGGACGACTCAGCCGACGAGTCATTCATCAACTATGACCACCCCCATGTCTTCATCTACAAAAAGCAATCGCTCGTCCCGCAGGATTCTTACGACGAGCTCATGGCCTGGTCGATCAATCAACCGTATGAAGCCCAGCGACATGCCGACCAGAAATCGCTTCTCCTCGACAAGTCGGTCGGTAACCTATCGGTCGTCGACGACGCGCGCTGGAGCGAGGCGGTCACCGGCAGCTCGGTCGGCGCGCTCATCGTCTGGGTGGCCTTTCTTTTCATTCTCCAACTTGTCGGTCTGCCTTTGGCGTCGCTCACTTTCGGCGGTTTTGCCGACCGCGGGTGGGGTCTCGCTCGGTTGATTACTATTGTGCTCTCGGGATATGTCGTGTGGATCGGCGCAAGCCTTAGCGTCATCGCTTTCCGCGCCATATGGTGCGGATTCGCGATTGTCATCGTGGCACTTGCATGGCTGATCTACTATAGGCATCGCGATCACGTCGATTGGAAATTACTGCCCAGGAAGCGGTCAGTCTTGCTTGGCAGCGAGGGTATCTTCTGGTCGATCTTCGGACTTTTTCTCTCGTTCCGCTATCTAAATCCTGACTCCTGGCATTGGGCCTGGGGCGGCGAGAAGCCGATGGAGTTTTCCTTCATCAACGCCATTCTCCGCAACGCCCACTTCCCACCCTACGACCCCTGGTTTTCCGGCGGCTACATCAATTACTACTACTACGGCTTGTATCTCGTCGCCTTCTGCATGAAAGCGACCGGTATTCCCTCTGAAATCGCGTTCAACCTCGCCCAACCCACGGTCATCGCCCTGCTGGCAAGCGCGGGCTTTACTGTCGCGGCCGCGCTCGGCAAGTCGATCACCCGCCGCCCCTCGTTGGCGCTGCCGGCGGGACTGCTGGGCAGTTTGCTCTTAGTACTCGTCGGCAACCTTGACGCTTTCGTCCGAGTCGTCCATGCCCTCCCTGGCCCGATCAATCCCAGCTTTGAATGGACCTGGGGGGCAAGTCGCGCCCTCACCGGCGGGATCACCGAGTTTCCTTTCTTCACCGGCCTTTATGCTGATCTTCACGCTCACGTCGTCGCTCTCCCGCTAACGGTACTCGTGATCGCACTCAGCTTCGCGATTGGGCGCGATCCATGGATGCTTACAGCGGCGTTGACCTTCGGCGGATCGAGCGCGGCCCGATGGATAACGAGCCTGCGGATCGCACTCTTGATCGTTACCCTTGGCAGCATCAGCACAACCAACGCTTGGGACGTTCCAGTCTACTTAGCGCTCGCCGCGGTCTCATTCTTCATGGCAACTGTGCCAATTAGGCGACTCTTTATTCGTGTCTTCACGACGGGCGTGCTCACCGCCGCCACGGCCGGTCCCGCGTATCTGCTCTTCTTGCCGTTCTATGCGCATTACGTGGCGCTCTTCAGTTCACTCGAACGAGTCAAGCGAGAGTCAGCCTTTTGGCAATTTTCCGACCACCTGGGTGGACTCCTTGTCATCGTCGGACTAGGGCTGATCGTCGCCTTTCTCGCAACAGCGAAGCGGCGTTCATCTCTCATTCTTCACCCGTTCGGCCCGCTGAGCTTGCTCGCACTGCTACTCGTGCTACGGCTCGTCTTCGTCGACGAGTTCAGGGACTACGCGGACACGCTAACCATCGCTCTGATTATCCTCACCGTTTTCCTGCTTGCCATCGCGGCATGGACGGCAACATCAGCACACCGATCTGCGGAAACTACCTGGATCGCCCAGTTGCTCATTGTTGGCGGCCTCGCCTTCTCGGTCTTTCTTGCGACCACTGATCATCAAGTTCTCGCGCTCACGCTCGGTTTCGCCTGGGCGGCCGTGGTTCTGTGGCTCGTTGCCTCGACACCCGCACTGCGATTCGTGGGGGCGCTAGTGGCCGCCGGCAGTCTGGTCGCCGCAGGGGTTGAGGTGGTGTTCGTCGTCGACGATCTCTCCGGCGATCCGATTTGGTTCCGCATGAACACCGTGTTCAAGTTCTATAACGAGGTCTGGGTGCTCTTTGCAATCAGCGGCGCCGCGTTAGTGACATTGATGATCGACCGCGCGTTTCCTCCCGCTCATATTTCGTCAAGTCGAACTCGATGGGACTCAATGCGAGTTGTGGGCATCATCGCCGGGCCGACCGCGCCGACCGCAGATGCCATGGAAGACGAGCCCGACGTTGCCGCCGCGGTCGAATCCCGTGGAGTCGCGGCCTGGTCGCTGGCGGGATTGGGCGTGAGCGCGCTCGTCATCGCCGCTTCCCTTGCCTATCCGCTCCTCGCGACCCGACCGCGCTTGGAGCAGCGGTTTACCGATTCACTTGGTTCCGGCACGCTCAATGCGCTCGACTGGATGAACTACGCGACACTGCAGACGGCAGACGGCCAAAAGGAATCGTTCAAGGGTGACCTCGCCGTCATCAATTGGTTCAACGAAGACATCGCCGGTTCTCCAGTCATCGCGGAAGCCAGCATCGGACCTTACCGCGGCAACGGTTCGCGAATTTCAATTCACACCGGGTTGCCGACAATACTCGGCTGGGATCGACACGAGCATCAACAACGGTATGCCGAAGGGATCGATGAGCGATTCCAGGACGTGAGGACGCTGTACGACTCGGCCGATCCAGCAATGAAGATGGAAATACTGCGCAAATACGACGTACAGTATGTGATCGTCGGCGACGTCGAGCGCATGAGCGTGATTCAGGGGCAGCAGTACGCGTCTCCCGAGGGAATCGCCATGTTCGACCATATGGTCGGCACCGATCTAGACATTGCTTTTTCGTCGAACGGAACCACCGTTTATCGAGTTCGGCCACCTGCGCCATGAGCGCTTCCGGCAGTGGGGTTAACTGGTGAACTGGTTCGCTGACGCTATGCGCTGGTACGGCGTGCTCCTCATTGTTTCGCTCGCGATCGCCCCATGGGCATACGTGTTGTTCCATCGTTTGCCTGATCGTGGCGTCACCGTCGCCCGCCCCCTCGGTCTCCTCGCCGTCATTTATCCAAGCTGGCTGCTCTCGTCGCTCAATATTTCGAGCTACTCGACCGCCGGTCTTTGGGCCACGGCCGTATTAATTCTGATTTCTGGCTGGCTGTATCTCATGCTCCGGAGAACTCTGGAAGTCGCGTGGATCGGCAAACTCTTCTGCGCTGAGGCGGTAGGTCTGGCCGCGTTCGTGGGTTATTTGTGGCTCCATGGGTACACGCCAGAAATCATGGTCACCGAAAAGCCCATGGATGAAGCACTGCTCTCCGCGAGCACCATCGCCTCACAGATGCCACCTCGCGATCCTTGGATCTCTGGCCACTCACTCAATTACTACTATTTGGGATATGTCGTGCACGGCGCGGTCACCCGAATGTCCCATCTCCCCGCGTCTGTCGGCTTCAGCATGGCCCTGGCGACGACGGTAAGTATGACAATCGTCGCGACCGCCGGTGTCGCATTTAACGTCGTCCGCAATCGATTCGGTCGCAATTCCGCGCTAGCTGCTTCGGCGCTTTCCGCCTTCTTCCTCGCCATCGGCGGAAACCTCTATTCCGCTATTAAGTTTCTTCAAAATCCACGCGCTACGGTCGACGCCGCGTGGTGGCCGTATGGCGGCTCGTACTCTGTCGGTTGGTCGTCGAGTCGTGTTGTTGTTGACTCCAACTTCCCGGGAAATGTCAAAGAGACGATCAACGAGTTTCCCTCGTTTAGTTTCATTCTCGCCGACCTTCATCCGCACGTGATGGCATTGCCGTTCACCATCACATCGCTTTCGCTCGCGATCAATCTCCTTCGTTATCGTACGGACCAGGATGCGCCTTCGATCCGGTCGGGGCATTTTTTGGCGACAATCGCCGTCACCGGGGCATTCATCGGTTCTCTGTATGCGCTCAATTCCTGGGATCTACCGACTTTCCTGTTGATCTCACTAGTTTGTTTGTTCCTTGGAATTCATCGCTGGCAAATACGTCAGCGCCTGATCGCGATGGGCGGTCTCGTTCTTACGGCGGTTCTCGCCTGGCTACCATTCACGGTCACCTTTGTCCCGTTCTTCGATCGGAACTCAGTCGCCATTCGGCCCGGCCTTCGCGATATCCCAGTGCTCTCGTTCATTCTGACGACTATCGGCAGAGTGACGTGGGGCCGTACGTCGGTCGGTGAATTTCTCACCATCTTTGGCATTCCCTACTTAGCGTGCCTGATTTTGCTCGGCTTCGCAGTTTCGGATCCCGAACAGAAACTCAATCTGCGCTACCCTCGGCTGGCTTTTGCCGCAGTCTTCGTGGTAACGCTCGTCGCGTTGCTTATCCCGATGCCGCTTTTAGTCTTGTGCGGCGTGCCGTTGGCGGTCTGTGCAGTGATCCTGCCTTCGCGTGATCCCACCAGCCCGCTTTGGATCGCGACAGCATTCTTTGGTCTTGGTTTCTTGATTATTCTCACAACGGAATTCTTCTATATTCAAGACGTCTTCCATAACCGCATGAATACTTTGTTCAAGGCGTATTACCAGGTATGGACGCTCTTTGCTATCGCGGCTTCAATCGCGGCCGTCGCCATTTGGCGCGACCAGCGTCGACCGCAGCTCGTCCGACCTGTTGTGACGATCATAACGACCATCGCAATCGCGCTCGTCGCGATCTATCCAGTACTCTCTGCCAGAGCGTGGACGAATGATTTTGCGGATTGGAAAGGTCTTGACGGCGCCGCGTTCATCAGCGACTGGTCTCCAGGCGAATTGGCAGGGATCGAATGGCTCCGTTCCCATGCGAGCGACGACGACGTCGTGCTCGAGCAACTCGGCTGCTCTTATCAGCCGAACGCCAACGTTCCTCGTTTGAGCCGCGCATCGACCTTTACCGGCATGCCGACGATCATCGGTTGGCGCGGGCACGAGGGTCAATGGCGAGCCGGCCAGCAGGATCTCCTCGACATTTTGGGGAAGCGAGTCAAAGATGTTCAGACAATGTACGCCGACCCAGAAAGCGATCTCTTCGATCAATACGGCGTAACGTACATCTATGTCGGCAAATTCGAAATTGAGGGCTCCGGCACGACCGATTGCCCGGAGGCAAAGGCCTACCCAAACACCGCCGAACCGAGCTTCCCGGGTGCGGGTTGGGATGAAGTTTTCAATCAGGACGGCATCCGCATCTACCACCGAGCATCGGCAAATTGACGCTCACGGGCTCCCATCGCTATACTCGAATGGCTTCGTAAGCTCGACGGGGTGTAGCGCAGCTGGTAGCGCGCGGCGTTTGGGACGCTGAGGTCGGAGGTTCGAGTCCTCTCACCCCGACTCCAGGACTTCCTGGTGTCGATCGAATCCTTGCGGGAGTAACTCAGTTGGTAGAGTGCCTGCCTTCCAAGCAGGTTGTCGCGGGTTCGAGTCCCGTCTCCCGCTCCCCACGAAACTAATGAAACAGCCACATTTTTGGGTCGGCCAAGTGGACGGCAGGCTTGCTTTTGCTTACTTGGTGCTGAGGGCGAGAACGGTATCGGGAGCATTGCGCGTTCGATGGCCGGGCGGCCGTTCTCGGAGATTACGCGCACCGCTTCTGGTCTGGTGCTCGCTGGCGTGACGATACAGCTTGAGTGGATCCAGTCTAGCACGGTGGCCACGGCAGTTGGGCAGGAACATGCCCGTGGTGCTCATGACCGCGGTCTACGCCGAGGGCGATCTGCTTGACTTGGCATTTGAGCCCAAATCGTTCGAGGTCGTCCGCTTGCTCCACATGATCACACCCGCCTTGGACGGGCACATGTCCGCACTCGCTTGCTTGGCCAAGCAAACGGCCCCGGCCTGAAATCCAGGGCGGTCGCGCCGTCCCGGTCGTAGGCAGCTCCTGCGGGAAGGGGAGATAGAACGGCAGGGCGGTTGGGCCGGTACTTCGCTCGGATCAGCCCCGCAAACTCCCGCAAGATCCGATCAAAGACCGACCTTCACTCGCAGCGTGAGGGAAATGGCAGTCATCGTCCTCGTCTCCGCACGACACTTGCGAGAACGCCGGACGATGACACCGTGCGGGTGGCGGTCCGGGCCTTGCCCAGCGTGCACGGCAAAAGAACTCCCATGCAGCAGCACTTACAGCGTCTGCAGGCCCGTATCGAGCGGTCCGCCGCGCTCCTTGCCCAAAGCGAAGCGATGATGGCGATGTAGCAACGCATCATGCACAATTCAAGGCTGCGTCGCCTAGAAGAGCGCCTTCGCCGCAGCAACGGCCATAAACAGCGGCGCCAACAGTAATGCAAGCGGCCCCGAGCCGAAGCCCGAGGCCGTCTGCCTTACCCCTTCCCCAGCCGGAAGCGGCGCGTTAGCAGGCACTTGATGCGACCGGCCGTAACGCTCGGGTGGCTATCGCGGCGACACTAGCCAAGAAAAAAAAGAGATTTCGAAACAGCGCTTCGCTAAATGGCGCAATATCTATTCCACCGACTAAATGTTCTGAAAGTCCACGCGATCAACGCACCTATTTTATTGAATCTAGGCAACCGGTCCTGAGCCGTAGTCCAAAGCCGCTTGCCGATCTCCCTTCCCACAACCGGGAGCCAATGAGGTGCGAAGCTGGCGCCATCAGTCCAATCATCCTCGCGCTGCCACTGGCTGGCCATTAACGGTTTTCCGGCTGCTGCCTCAATAAGGACGCAACAAGGACGCAACATAGCGAAGCACATGACCAGAGGCTCCGCACTGAAGGCTGTCGCGACACTTTCTGATCAAGGTACGCGCTCAATCAAGGGCTGCCGACGGGGGCAGGCCCCCGGCGACGAGAAAGTGACGGCCGTGATTCAACAGCGGTTCCCTTGGCGAAACGAGGAAGCCATCCCCGCAGAGATTCGGCGACAGAACGCAGGGCGCGCGGCGAGGTTAGGGACATGGGCTCCTTGGCGTGCCCGTATCCAGTCCGGCGACGGCCGGGAGGCCTGGGCCCGTGGTGTCCCTAGCTTGCTTAGCACGTCGCCCCGGTCATAACTCGCTCGTCTTCAGCGTCGTGGACGGCATGCGGGCTTTCATACACACGAAGCTGGAGCCGCGCAAACGCTGGCTCCGTCGGCTTCAATACCAGTACCGAAGACACCGCGCTGACTCGTGTCATCGACGGAGCCGGCAACGGTGCGCTCAGTCAGTTCGTAGTCGGCCGTGAAGCCCGCCCCTGTGGGATTCACCGCGATGTTGACCCGAAGCTCTGCGCTCCGCATGATTCCCGGCTCGATCTTCCCGGGAATGATTCGCGCGCCGCTGGTCGCGTGTGGTCCCGTTGCTGCCCACGACCCAAGTCCGGTTCGTCCGCTTTGACTGGTGACGGTGACGACGCCATCAGCGGTGAAAGCGAGCAAGCCTGCTCCGACCGTCAGGCTGCCGTCCTCGACGACACCCCAGGCGCCGAGAAGCGGGTGTGCCGTCGGCGTATTTCGTTGTGCCTTGGCGTCTGGCAGCGCACATGTCACTCCGAGACCGAACGAACCGAGGATGATCAGCAGCCAAAGTAGCTTCAGGTAAATACGCGTTTCGTTCTCGACTATCCATGGATCCCGTAAATACATGCTGCAATCGAGCGTGCCGTGCGGCGCCGAGCCCAAACTCAGCCGTCGTCGCTCCCGTATGTTGTCAAATAGTGCACGGCCCTCTCGACCTCGAAAGCGACCTCAGCGACGGGAAATTCATCGAAGTAAGCAATGTTCATGCGGTCAAGGGCAGCGGTGAGGTGGGCGAGCGCCTGCTCGATATGCAAGCGATCGGTCGTGTGCGTTTGTGCTGCCAAGGCGGCGTGCAGCGCGCGGCCCAACTCCTCAAGTTTGGCGCGACTCGACGATTGCTCGGCCTGCAGACTCGCCGCCGTCGCGACCCGCAGCGACGCACTTTGATAGGCCCGTATGCCTTCGTTGTAGCCCAGCTGATAAAACGCTTGAACGGTCTCAGTCAGCAGTTCCGGGATAGGCTTCGGCAATTCGGAGATATCGGTTGGTTGCAGGTCACGCATGACACTCAGCTCTCGCATCAGCCGCTACTTTCCAGTCAGCTGTCCATTGCATCGAGGAGTCGATCCGATCATAGCAATCGTTCACACGGGTGGGCAACTTCGTGGATAATGGCGCACAGAACAAACGGCATCGAACCGAAGCTCGAAACCGTTTGCGCATCCCCTTCCCCCCTTGGGCTGCAACCCGCAGGAATTGGCATGTTACTTCCTCAGTCATGCCCCTGTGGTGCGTTCGTCACGGGCTTATGACAATTGCGAACCACACACGGGCCGGCAAACTACGTGCCGCCGGTAGACTGTGGGGCGAGTGCGCCGTACCCGGCGTGGAAGATCGGATGGGCCGTCACTAGGGCTCGCACCATGCAAGCCGCATGGGTGGTAGACGGTCTCCCTTTAAGCCCTTGAAAGTGGCCGATACGATGGCGGGGGTTCGGCGACTTCCGTCGAGCAATCCACTCAAGACTTGTCGGCAATCGAAGGACGCCGGTGCGGCGATCTGGCGCGGACGCTGGCAGTGCCGACGTGATGGCAGGTCCACCTCAGATGGATCATTGGCAAGTTCGAACCGCTGGCCGGCAGGCGGCGAGCGCTGGCGGAAGACCTCTGCGCCGGCACACCCTGTATCTCGTCAATATTGTGAACCGGCGCCACTTGCGGGCCCCCGACCACCTTTGCCCCGACTAGTTCAGCCACGGACACCCCGTCGGACTCCCCAACGGAGACGCCGATGGGGACCGAAGAAGCGAGCGGGTCTCCGAGCGTGTTACCAACCGGATCGCAGGCGCTGGCCACGGAGGTTCCCATGTCGACCTGCACCACAGAGGAGGGCCCGGTCAGGCTGCTTCCAGCCGGACTTTTGGGCGTGGACGCGGCGCTGATGGTTCCGCTTGGGCGCCGCGCCTGGCAGGAATCCGAACTTGAGCGAGCCAGCGGCCGCCCCCCCGGAGTCTAGGGCCTGCACCACGTTCGCCAAAGCCGCAGTAAGCATGGAAAGACACCAATATGATCCATCTGCCAAGCAGGAGCCGTCGCAACTTCGAGTTACATGACGCGTTCTCAGCCCAGGCTCAACCATAGATCGCTCCGGAAATCCTGAGCTTTTCTCCAGCCGGCTTGGCTCTTTCCGGAGGTACCCACCGAGCCATTTAACGGAACCGGCGTGGTATCATCAGGGCCGAATGGATCGACTCGATCCTAGGTAAATCTCGCCGTCGTTGTTGCCGGATATTCATGGGCCTGTAGCTCAGTGGCAGAGCACGGGGCTCATAACCCCAGGGTCGCAGGTTCGAATCCTGCCGGGCCCACTGGTTAAGCGCACACGGCTCGAACTCCGTGAGGCAGGCGGCGAAAGCACGTTAACCACGTGAGCTCACGACGCCAATGGGATAGCAAACGTTGAATCGACAGGTAATGCAAGAGGAAGACGAGACTACGAGAGATTCCTCCGAGATGGAGGATCGCGAGTTGGCGTTGAAAATCGCAGAAATCATCGCCGACACGCCCGCCGCCAACACCCTTGTTTTGGATATTCACAAAATTTCACCTTTCGCCGATTACTTTGTGATCTGCGACGGCGAAAATGAACGCCAGTTGCGGGCGATTGCGCGCGAGATCGGCGACGCCCTTTCGAAGGAAGGTGTTCGACCTGAGCGAACCGAAGGTTCACCGAATTCCGGTTGGATTCTTTTGGATTACGGCGGAACGGTGGTCCACGTTTTCGATGTCGATCAGCGCGCTTTCTATCGGCTCGAAGAACTCTGGTCGGATGCGCCGACATTGGTCGCGATTCAATAGGCTCGAACTCGGCGGAACCGTCCGCACGACGAGCGCGTATTGATAGGTAAGTGGTGGACTTTCAATGATCAACGGTGATCAGCTCGGATCGGTGAGCATGAATCAGTCTGGCGGTTTGGTCGTTCCGTTCTTAGTCGGCACAATAGTTGGCGGCATCGCTGGCGCCGTGGCGGGCACGTTGCTTTGCGAGCAGACCACGCACATCGCGTCATCACTGCTGAGCATTCTTGATCGCCGACTCAACGAATCTGAACGAGAACGACTTCGATTCGAGCTCTTGCTTCAGTAACATCGGCGATGATTGACTAACTGCTTGAGTGAGGCAGTTTGATCGACTCGTCGCCGGCTAGGCCGCGCTTTTCCCGATCCCGAATCGCCATAACGCCGATTGTTCCCAGAAGGATCATGCCAACTGCGCCGATGAGTGCCGCTTTGACGACACGATCACTCAGCAACAACGAAGCCAAGCCGAAGAACGCCGAGATACCTGAGACAAAAAGAACGATTTGCGCTTGCGTCCATCCCGCATCAAGCAGACGGTGATGCAGGTGACCACGATCCGCGGTGTATGGCGCCCGGCCGTGGCTGATCCGGTAGAAAATAACCCAGGCAACATCGAGTATCGGCAAGCCAAGTGCGAGTAGCGCCGTCGCAATCTTAGCCCCGCCGATGATCGAAATGATGGCAAGCGCGAAACCCAGAAAGTTGGCCCCTGCATCGCCGAGAATAATCTTCGCCGGATACCAATTGAAAACCAGGAATCCGATTACCGCCGCTGCCAACGCGAGCGGTAGAAGTGAAATCGTGAATTGCGGCGCGCTTCGCGGCCAGAAATAGGTATGAGCAAAGAGCACACCGCACGCGACAAGGGTCACTGAGGACGCGAGCCCGTCAAGACCGTCGACCCAGTTAATGGTATTCATCATGCCGACGATCCAGAACGTCGTGAACGCGACAGCAAAAATGGCGGGAAGCTTGACCTCGCCCGCGAGTGGCGCGTTGAATGTGTTGATGACAATGCCGTGATTTGGCCCCTGAATGCGAGGTAGCACGACTATCGCGGCGGCGCCGACCTGCGAAAGCAGTTTCGGAAATGGCGACATGCCAAAAATATCGTCGTACAGCATGACGCCGGTCACCACCGCCGACGCACCCAAGAGCAGCACAAGCCGCTCGATCTCAGGCTTATTTCGCGGCACGTCGAGCGTGAACGTAATCAACACACCAATTGTGAACGCGAGGAAGACCGCGGCTCCTCCCGCGCGGGGAACGGCGATTTGGTGAACGCGTCTGGGACCGGGCTGGTCAAGGAGACCGAGCCTTTTGGCGACGAAAATGGCTCGCGAAACGAAGCACAGCGCCGTGCCCAACGTCACTCCAAAAACGGTGAGCGCGATCAGGGCGTGGTTCATTGCAGTCCGAGCCCGAGGCTAATAGTCGGAATCGTCGACGCCGGGCACCGGAAAACGCGCCGTCATCACTTGCACTTCGTCTGCGGCCCGAGAGAGGATTCGTTCGTCTTCCGGTGCGTTCAACACGTCACAGATGAGCCGAGCGATTCGATTCATTTCGTCTTCGCCAAATCCGCGTGTGGTGACGGCGGGTGAGCCAACGCGGATGCCGCTCGCTTGTGTTGGAGGCCGAGTATCCCCGGGAATCGTGTTCTTATTGACGGTGATGCCGACCCTCTCCAGCACGCGTTCGGCTTGCTTGCCACTTAATCCGAGCGCTCCAACATCAACCAACATAAGGTGCGTGTCGGTACCGCCGGAGATGATCGGCAGTCCGCCCTGGGTCAGGCCTTCGGCCAAGGACTTGGCGTTGTCGACGACCCGGCGGGCATAGTCCTTGAATTCTGGTTGCAATGCTTCGCCAAAGGCAACGGCCTTGCCCGCGATGACATGCATCAGCGGTCCGCCTTGGAGACCAGGAAATACAGTTTTGTCGATCGCTTTCGCGTATTCCTCGTTAGTGAGAATCATCCCGCCGCGCGGTCCGCGCAACGTTTTGTGAGTCGTCGTCATTGTCACATGCGCATGCTGAATCGGCGAGGGATGAAATCCCGCGGCGATCAGTCCCGCCGGGTGCGCGATGTCGGCGAAGAGAAAGGCGCCGACTTCGTCCGCGATGCCACGAAACCGGGCAAAGTCTATGGTTCTGCTGTAGGCGCTCGCGCCGGCGATGATCCCTTTCGGCCGAACTTCTTTGGCGATTGTTAGAACATTGTCGAAGTCAATCAAGCCACTCTGCGGATCGACTCCATAGAAGTGCGCTTCAAACAACCGGCCCGAAAAATTGACCCCGAGGCCATGGGTCAGATGCCCACCTTCTTGCAGGCTCAGGCCGAGAATGCGATCACCCGGATCCATAAGGGCGAGGTAAGTGGCCATGTTCGCGTTCGCCCCGGAGTGCGGCTGCACGTTCGCGTGTTCTGCTCCGAAGAGGGCCGTCGCACGGTCGCGAGCGAGGTTTTCGACATCGTCGACAAAGCGACAACCGCCGTAGTAGCGCTTGCCGGGATACCCTTCCGCATATTTGTTCGTGAGCACACTGCCAACCGCGCGCAAAACAGAGGCGCTGGTAAAGTTTTCCGAAGCAATGAGCTCTATCCCGTCACGCTGGCGAGCGCCTTCGCCATGGATGGTCGCGGCGACCGCAGGGTCCGTCTGGCGAAGCGTCATCACCGCGTGCATACTCAATCCTTTGCGGACCCGGAGACGGGAAACGGCGTTACCATCGGCGCTGCGACTGGGTCTCAGTTTTTGCGCGCCAAGTGTACCACGCAGTTTTTCCCTGCCTGGCCGATTGCTCGCCACCTAGGAGCATTGCATGAGAGTTCTCGTTACCGGCGCAGCCGGCTACATCGGCAGCATCGCGGTTGAACGTCTCTTAGCCGCGGGCCACGACGTGTTTGCTTGGGACAATCTCTGGCGCGGGCACAAGACGGCTCTAAGCGGACAAATCGAGTTCATCGACGTCGATCTTCGCGACGGCGTCCAGACCTCGAACGCGGTCAAGAACGCACGCGCCGACGCGGTCATGCACTTCGCCGCAGCAACGCTCGTCGGCGAATCGATCGAACATCCCGCGCACTATTTTGGCGTGAATGTCGTCGGCAGCCACAACCTGCTGGCAGCGATGCATGATGCCGGTATTAGCAAGTTCGTCTTTTCCTCAACCGCAGCCGTATACGGTGCTCCTGAAACTATTCCTGTCTCGGAGCAGAGCCCCCTCAATCCGATTAATCCGTATGGGAGATCGAAGCTCATAGTTGAGCAGATGTTGGAGTGGCACGGTTCGGCCTACGGTCTGAACCACGCGTCTATGCGCTATTTCAACGTCGCAGGGGCTACCGAAGAGCACGGTGAGGATCACCGGCCGGAAACACATGTCATTCCCGCCGCGCTCGCGACCTTGCTTGACTCCGATAAACCGTTTCGCATTTTCGGAACCGACTACCCGACTCCTGATGGGACCGCAATTCGCGACTATGTCCATGTCCTCGATCTCGTCGACGCGCACTTGCTCGCGCTCGAGAAGCTTGACTCTCCGCTCGGCGCCTTCAATCTCGGTACACGCGAAGGTTTCTCGGTCATGGAAATTGCTCGCGGCATTGAACGAGTGACAGATAGACGACTTTCTATACAACTGGGCGACCGCCGCGCGGGAGACCCGCCCATCCTCGTCGCTGAATCAACTCGCGCCCGCACGGTCCTCGGCTGGAGTCCGACGCGGTCCAATTTAGATGAAATGATCGGCAGCACGTGGGCATGGATGAACACGCATCCACGAGGATACTTTGAAAACTAGGGGCGATCTGGGTTGAGGAGGCTAGCGTAGCGCGGTCCCGTGCACTGGCATCGATCGCCTTCTCGTCAGACGGCGTTCGTTGCCCTGGCGAAGCCGGGCGATGTTATCGCGATGCTGGAAAACAATCATCGCGCCCATTGTCCAGAGCGCGAAAACCCAGGCCGCGTGACCGTGCCCGAGCAGATACGCGATCGTCATCCCAATTGCCGCCGCGACGGCGCCGGCCAGCGATGCGAGTGAAACGTAGCGCCACCGTGCGACGATCACGACCATCAGCGGGAATGCAAGGAGCACCCACGGAGTCAGTGCGGCCGCTGCGCCGGCAGTAGTGGCGACACCCTTGCCACCGCGGAATCGAATGAATGGCGACCAGCAATGTCCGGCAACCGTGGCGAGTGCGACCATGGATTGCAGCCAATCTCCTCCGCCTAGCCAGCGAGTCACCAGAACTGGAATTGCGCCTTTGAAAATGTCGAGAACGAGAACTGCCAGGGAAAACCGCCAACCGAGCACGCGATACGCGTTCGTTGTGCCAATATTTCCACTTCCGTGCTCGCGGAGATCTGTTCGGAGAAAGAGGCGCCCTAAAACGACACCCCATGGCACCGCGCCGAGCGCAAAGCCAACGAGGATCAAGATCGCAGCGCCAGCGGCGCTCACGCTATACGGCCTCCTCGCGTCCGCGAAAACTCATGCGGATGGGTGTGCCCATAAATCCACCAACCTCGCGGAGCTCATTTTCGAGGTACCGCCGATAAGAAAAATGAATGGACGCCGGATCGTTGCAGAAAAATACAAAGGTGGGCGGGGAAACGTCGACTTGGGTCGCGTAAAAAAACTTGATCCACTTGCCGGGCTTGCTCGGCGGCGGATGCTTGCCGACTGCCTCGCGTAGGAACTTGTTCAGCGTGGACGTGGATACGCGCTTCTGCCTTTCCTCGACTACATGGAAGGCCGTCTCAAGAACCTGTTGGACGCGCTGTCCAAATTTCGCCGAGATGAAGACGATGGGCGCGTAGGGCAAGAAGTCGAGTTCCTCTTTAGCTTTCTCCCGATACTCGTCCATCGTCTTCGTATTTTTTTCGACAAGGTCCCACTTATTGACAACGACGACGATCCCCTTCTTTTGCTCCTCGATATATCCCGCGATATGCAGATCCTGAGCAGTGAACCCCTCCGTTGGGTCAATTAATAGGAGCACAACATCAGAGCGATCGATCGCTCGCATTGAACGGAGCACGCTGAAGCGTTCGATTCCTTGCTCAATACGGCCTCTTCGGCGGATACCCGCTGTGTCGATGAGGGTCAGCGGCTGCCCGGCCCAGATTAGTTGAGTGTCGAGGCTATCGCGTGTTGTCCCGGGAATTTCGCTCACAATTGCCCGCTCTTGACCGAGAAGCGAATTCAGCAAGCGGCTCTTGCCAACGTTCGGTCTGCCAACGATCGCGATGTTAGGACCCTCGGTCTCCTGCTCTTCTTCCGCTTCGGGCAATGCCTCAACGATCCGATCGAGGAGATCGCCAGTTCCGGTTCCATGGTAGGAGGATATCGAAAAGGGGTCGCCTAACCCGAGGTTGTAGAACTCGTAGGCAGCTTCTCGGCGTTCAGTGTTATCAGCTTTATTGGCGACGAGGATCGTCGGCTTGTCTGCGCGACGGAGTAGGTCAGCAACTTCGTAGTCGCCCGACGTGATGCCTGTCTTCGTGTCGACCATGAACAAGATCACATCGGCTTCTTCGATCGCTTGGCGGGCCTGCTGCGATGTCCACCGGGCGATGTCGGTGAGCGAAGACGAGGCAATCTCTTCTTCGTCCTGGAGACCTGCGGTGTCGACCACCGTGAACTCGATGCCGCCCCAATCGGTCGTGCCATACACACGATCGCGAGTGGTTCCCGGCACGTCTTCGACTATCGCCCGGCGCTCGCCGACGAGGCGATTGAAGAGCGTAGATTTGCCAACATTTGGACGTCCGACGATGGCGACAATTGGCTTGGTCACAGGGTATTTGGCCGCTTTCTTCGGTGCAGATTCGAGAGGTAGCCGCCGTTCATTGGCAGCGCAAGCTTTTTGGCGAAGGCACAGCAGAACGCCCGTCTACTCTAGCGGGCGACGCGAGAGTATAGCAAAACGGCGCCTATCATTGTTGAAACGAGCGAGCAAGGCTGCCGCCTGAAACCAAGTTACCTCAGAGCGGACACCAGGCGGTCGACGCTTTCTTTGCTATTAAGCTCGGTCGCGCAAAGAAGCAGGTGGTGGTTCAGCCCTGGATCGACGTTGCCCAGGTCATACCCACCAATGATCCCCGCGTTTGCAAGTCGCGTATTGATTTGCCGGGCAGGCGACGGTGTTTTGACGACAAACTCGTGGAAGAACTCTGACGCCACTTGCACGTTGAAGCCTCTCACCTTCTCAATTTCGTTGGCTAAATAGTGAGCGTTCTGATAGCACCTGTTCGCGGCTTCCTTGAATCCTTCGGGCCCCATCGTCGCCATATAGACGGTCGCTGCGGTCGCCATCAATCCTTGGTTGGTGCAGATGTTGCTGGTCGCCTTTTCCCGTCGAATGTGTTGTTCGCGGGTCTGCAAGGTCAGAACGAAGCCTCGCTTTCCCTCCGCGTCGGTCGTGACTCCAGCCAACCGTCCTGGCATCTGTCGCACGAAATCTCTCTTTGTGGCGAGGAGCCCGACGTAGGGACCGCCGTAGCTTTGGGCAACGCCAAGCGATTGACCTTCTGCCGTGACAACATCCGCACCAAGCTCACCCGGCGACTTCAGCAATCCGAGCGGAACCGGCAAGGTGCTGACGACAAGTGATCCACCTGCATTATGAGCGACTTCCCCAATCCCGGCGATGTCCTCGATAGCGCCGAAGAAGTTGGGGTATTGGACGACGACCGCTGCCAGGTCCTCCGAGAGGTGCGGTCGAACGTCGCTGACCGTCGTGACGAATGTCTCGGCAGGAACTGGCAGCTCGACAAGATCGATGGGAAGACCAGTGCAGTATGTTTTCAGGACATCGCGGTAACCGGGATGTACGGTTCCCGAAACGACAACGCGATGGCGTTTCTTCGTGGCCGAAACGGGAACGAGCGCGCCTTCCGCCAACGCTGTCGCCCCGTCGTACATTGACGCGTTCGCAACATCCATACCGAGGAGCGCGGCCACCATTGATTGAAACTCATAGATGACTTGAAGTGTACCTTGAGAGACCTCGGGTTGATATGGCGTATAAGCGGTGTAGAACTCGCCTCGGGCAAGGATTTGGCCGACCGTAGCCGGGATGAAGTGGTGATAGGAACCTGCCCCGAGAAATGTGTTTCCGTTTGTCGGATACATATTCCGGCTGGCCAGTTGCTGTAGGCGAGCCGCTGCCTCCATTTCGGTCAGCATGCGCGGGAGTTTAAGCTCGGGAAACCGAACGGCCTCTGGAATGACTTCGAAGAGCTGTTCTACAGTGTCGATACCGACTGCGGCGAGCATTTCATCGCGATCAGCCGGAGTATGGGGATTGAACGTCATTGAAGTAGGAGTTCCTTCCGCAGCGCTTTGAAGAGCGTGATGATTACTGACTAGTGGCTCGCGGTTTCAGCGAATTTGTCATACGCTGCCGGATCCATGAGCGTTTCAACTTGTCCGGGATCGCTAACTCGGACTTTGATTAACCAGGCATCGCCGTACGGTGAACTGTTGACGAGCTCAGGCGCCTCGACCGCCGCTTCGTTACGTTCAACGACTTCCCCATCGACCGGAGCGTAGATGTCGGAAGCTGCTTTAACGGACTCGACGACTCCAAAAGGTTCTTCGCGGGTCACGCTCGAACCGACTTCCGGCAGTTCTAAAAAGGTTATGTCACCCAGCTCGTTTTGTGCAAAGTCAGTGAGTCCCAGCGTCGCGAGATCGCCATCGAGCTTTACCCACTCGTGCGTTTTCGTAAATCGCAGATCCTTCGGCGCTGCCATACGTCGCAATCCTTTCCGAGTTCAAACCAAGTCGGCGTGTTAATAGTTACGTTTGTAGAACGGAGTTTTGACCTGGACGGCTTTCACCGGCTTTTCCCGAATGATGATCTCCAAAGGCTTGCCGACGCCCGCAACCTCGCGTTCGACAAGGGCCAAACCGATGTTCCGTCCAAGCGTCGGGGACATCCCGCCGCTAGTCACGTATCCCACTTTTCGCCCGTCAACTTGCACGTCAAAGTGTGCGCGCGGGGCACCGGAGCGCTCGGTTAGCTGAAAGCCAACCGTTCGACGAGGAGGGCCGTGGTCCTTCATCGCCGCTATGTGCTCGCGTCCAACGAAGTCGCCCTTGTCGAGCTTGACGGCCCAGCCCAGACTCGCTTCGAGCGGACCGATATCATCGGCCAACTCGTTGCCATAGAGTGGCATCCTCGCTTCGAGCCGTAATGAGTCGCGGGCGCCTAGGCCAACGGGAACGGCTCCTTCTAATTCACCAGCTTCGAGAAGCGCGTCCCATAGTTCGCCGGTATCGTTAATCGTTGTATAGAACTCGAAACCATCTTCACCGGTGTAACCGGTTCTCGCCATCTTCGCTTGAATTCCCGCTACTCTCGCGGGCCGCCACGTGAAATACGGCATCGAAGCGAGATCGACTTCGGACAGTTTCTGTACGATTTCGACGGCCTTCGGCCCCTGGATGGCAATCATGCCGGTTTCATCTGAAATGTCGCGGACCGAGACGTCCAATTCAGAGCGCTCCGCACGTTGATCCAGCATCCACGACACATCCTTGTCGTGGTTTGCCGCGTTGATCACAACCATGTAACCATCGCCGCCGGGTTGACGATAGATTATGATGTCATCCACTACACCGCCTCGTTCGTTGGGCAGCAGTGAATATTGCGCATGCCCAGGTACGAGCGCGGAGACGTCGTTGGTCGTGATGTATTGAAGGAACTTCAATGCGTCCGCACCACGCACGTCAACTTGGCCCATATGCCCGAGATCAAACAGTCCCGCTGCACACCGAACAGCCTTATGCTCGGTCAAAATCCCGCTGTATTGAACCGGCATGTCCCAGCCGGCAAACGGCACCATACGGGCGCCTAAGGTAACGTGGCGGTCATGGAGCGGCGTTTCTTTTAGATTCTGTCCTGTTTCATCAATTGATGCGTCGGAATACGCCACGAGTTTCATTCCCCTTCCCTGTAGGGAGACGAGGTTTGCCCGAATCGAGACATCGCGCGAGTGCTATGTCAAATCTTTTCGGTTATCTACGTTCAAGGAGAAGTTTATCCATTTCAAGTTGAACCGGCACAGGATAGTGACCCGTCAAACAGCCCGTGCAAAAACCTCTCGATGCGGCACCGATCGCCGTGAACAATCCGTCAAGTGAAAGATAGCCGATGCTGTCTGCGCCGATGAACTTTCCAATGTCGGGGACACTCATCCTGGCGGCGATTAGCTCTTCTCGACGGGCCAAATCGACGCCAAGGTAACACGGCCACATCATCGGCGGCGCATGCACGCGCATATGCACTTCCTTCGCGCCGCCGTTTCGAAGCAACTGCACGATCGGCCGGCTCGTCGTGCCGCGAACGATCGTGTCGTCCACCAGCACAACTCGCTTGCCTTCGAGCACTTCCGGCAGGGCGTTGAACTTCAGCGATACGCCCATTTCCCGTAGGTGCTGATCCGGTTGGATGAATGTACGGCCAATGTAGCGATTTTTGATCAGCGCCTCGGTATACGGCAAGCCAGATTGCCGGGCAAATCCAATTGCCGCCGGCACTGCCGAATCCGGCAATCCAACGACAATATCGGCGTCAGCCGGCTGCTCCTTTGCCAGCTCTTCGCCCATGCGCTGACGGACGAGGTGAAGTCGTTGACCCTGAATAATGCTATCCGGCCGAGCGAAGTAGATGAGTTCAAATAGACACATCGCATGCCGAGATAGTTCTGTTGCCTTGTGCGAAACGAGACCGTCCGCAGAAATCTCGACGATTTCGCCCGGTTCAACTTCTCGTTCGAACGCGGCGCCGATCGTCATCAGGGCGCAACTCTCCGAGGCCACCACCCAGTGATCGCGAAGGCGCCCCAGACAAAGGGGTCGCACGCCGAGCGGATCGCGAACGGCAAGCAACCGGTCTTTGGCGAGAATCGCGAGACTGAACGCGCCGATCATCCTCGGCATCGCGCGCCTGATCTTCGCGACGAGGTCGTCGCCGGGACTCCGCGCGATCAGCCGCGTCAACACTTCGCTATCGGAGGTTGCGAAAAATCGTTCGCCCTTTTCTTCCAGTTCAGCTCGCAGGGCGAAGGCATTCGTCAAGTTACCGTTGTGCGCGACCGCTATCGGTCCGACCTCCGTGTCGGCAACCATTGGTCCGGCGTTGCAGGAGTTCGTTGATCCGGACGTGGAATAACGCGCGTGGCCAACGGCGACGTATCCGGGCAGATCTTCAAGGTCTTCTTCGTCGAATGCCTGACTTACGAGGCCGAGGTGGGTGCGAATCGAAATGCGGTCACCATCTGAAGCAGCAATGCCCGCACTTTCTTGGCCGCGATGTTGGAGGGCATAGAGTCCAAAAAAGGTGACTCGAGCGACATCTTCGCCTGGAGCGAAGATTCCAAAAACTCCGCACTCCTCGTGCGGTTTGTCAGACACCATCGACTCCCCCGGCAGGCCGATTCGCCAAGTTAAGTTTACCATCCAAGGTCGATTCACGCTTGCTCAGATCTGACCGAAAAGGGCTCGGTCGTAACTCTCCTTGGCTTGTCGCACGGAGATATTGCAGTCATTGCCGAGCCGTATATCGTCGCCCCCTGTTCGCCCTATAGTTCGCGCCGCAATCTGAATGTCGGCCGAGCGGCAGTGACGCAGAACTTCCTCGGCGTTGGTTTCATCACACGCGACCAAGACACGAGACGCGGCCTCTCCAAACCACCGCTCATCCCGCCTTCGTCCAGCCTGAGGCGAAAACTCGGCACCGATCGCTACGCCAACGCCGGAAGCAATCGCCATTTCCGCGAGCGCAACGGCTATACCGCCGATTGAGGAATCATGTGCCGTTTTGACGAGCCTCTGCCCGATAAGTTGCCTCACGACTCGTTGAACTGCACATTCTTCGCGCAGATCCAAGGCAGGCGGGAAACCCGCGACCAAGCCATGAACCACGGAGAGAAATTCCGAACCTCCAATTGTTGGCTCGTCATGGCCAATAAGGATGACGACTTGATTGGCTTCCCACTTCATGGTCGCGTAAAGGCGAACATCCTCGAGCACGCCCACGGCACCGATCGTTGGCGTCGGCAATACTGCGGCCTCGGCAGTTTCGTTGTACAAGCTCACATTCCCACTAACCACCGGAACGGAAAGCGCTTCGCAGGCTTCCGCCATGCCCGCGACTGCACGCGAGAGTTGGAAATATCCGGCTGGCTTTTCTGGATTTCCGAAATTCAGGCAATTGGTGATCGCGAGTGGCAACGCTCCAGTGCAGGAGACGTTTCGGGTCGCTTCGGCTACGGCGTGCATCGTTCCTAGCGCGGGCTCAAGCCAGCAATAGCGGGCATTGCAGTCGATTGCCGCCGCGATGCCGCGCTCGCTGCCCTTGATGCGAAGCACGGCGGCGTCTGCCTCACCGGGTGGCACGACTGTATTCGTTTGGATCGTCGAGTCGTATCGCTCAAAAATAGGACGCCGGCTTCCAACATTCGGGGATGCAAGGAGCCGAAACAAGCTTTCGCCAACCGAGAATGGCCCAGTGCCGTCTTGGATTTCTGGCAATGCGTCGAGATTCTTCTCTCTGGCTTCAACCACTCTCGGAGATTCGCGTGCGTCGCGCACGTAAGTCGGACATCCGTCCGTGAAGAGCGAAGCTAGCACATCGGCAACTATCTTGCCTCCTTCAAGTACGCGCACGCGGCCGTCGCTGGTGACGCGGCCGATGACGTTAGCATGCAACGACCAACGGTCGACGACCTCCTGAACTCGTTCGACTGCTTCAGGTCGAACTACCAAGAGCATGCGTTCCTGGCTTTCGCTCAACATGACTTCATAAGGCGTCATCTCATCAGCTCGCCGCGGGACGTGCGCAACATCGATTTCCGCTCCTACTCCTCCTCGGCTTGCGCACTCGACTGTCGAACTCGTCAGACCGGCGGCGCCAAGATCCTGCATCGCGACGACGTCGCTTCCTTGCAGCAACTCAAGGCACGCTTCGAGCAATAGTTTTTCGAGAAATGGGTTGCCGACTTGGACGACTCCGCGATGGGACGCTTCGGGATCGTCAACCGACGCAAATGTGGCTCCGTGCAAGCCGTCCCGGCCTGTGTCTGCCCCGATTAACATGATCACATTGCCGGGTCCACTTGCCTCTGCCCGCATGATCGCGTCGTGCTCCGTGATACCAATGCACATGGCGTTCACGAGTGGATTGCCGTTGTAACTTTCATCGAAGAAGACTTCACCGCCAACGGTTGGGATGCCGAGGCAGTTGCCGTAGCCGCCGATCCCGCCGACGACGTTTTCAAAGAGATAGCGATTGCGAGGAATCTCAACGGGTCCAAAGCGGAGCGAGTCGAGAATCGCGATCGGACGCGCGCCCATCGTGAAGATGTCACGGACGATGCCGCCGACGCCAGTCGCTGCACCTTGATACGGTTCGACCGCGCTCGGGTGGTTGTGCGACTCGACCTTAAATACCAACGCGAGCCCGTCACCAATGTCGATCGCCCCCGCGTTTTCGCCGGGACCTTGCAGCACCCAAGACGCCGACGTTGGAAGGAGTTTGAGCAACGGACGAGAGTGTTTGTAGCCGCAATGTTCGCTCCACATCGCGCCGAACATGCCGAGTTCGACATGAGTCGGTTCACGCCCAAGCTTGCTTACGATTAATTCATATTCGTCGTCGCTCAACGCGACTTCTCGCCACTTTCCAGAGGCGATTGCCACTTGCGGGCTCCTTCTCACCTAGGTCGTAGTTCGATCTACGCGGGAACGCTCAAAAAGTTGAGCACGGAATGCAACATTTTCAATCCATCTGCACCTCCGACCAACTCATCGGATGCGCGTTCTGGATGGGGCATGATTCCAACGACATTTCCAGAGCGATTTGCGACTGCGGCGATGTTGTGCGCCGAACCATTGGGGTTTGACGAGGCAGTAGTATTCCCAAGTGCGTCGCAGTAGCGAGCGACGATCTGACCTTGTGCTTCGAGCCGCTCAACGTCCTCGCTCGAAGCGAAGTAGCAGCCCTCGCCGTTGGCGATCGGCAACCGCAGCACGTCGCGCTCGTCAAAGTCTCTCGTCCAAGCGGTCGAAGACTTTTCGATTCGAACATGGAGCCATTGGCATTGAAACGATAGGGATTTGTTTCGCAACAGAGCGCCTGGGAGAAGATGTGCTTCCGCGAGGATCTGGAATCCGTTGCAAATGCCAAGCACCGGACCGCCCGACTCAGCGAACACTTTCAGCGACTGCATGACCGGCGCAAACCGTGCAATCGCGCCGCACCGCAAGTAATCCCCATAGGAGAAACCGCCTGGCAAAATGATTGCTGCAAAATCACTCAGATCAGTTTCTCGATAGTCGATCAGTCGGGCCGGAACACCTAGACTCGACGAGACGGCGTGGAGCGCGTCGTGGTCACCGTTGCTTCCGGGGAAGGAGATGACGCCGATGTTGAATCCCATGCCTACTCCTGCGCTTGAGCCGGCTCGATTACGATTTGGTAGGCCTCGATTACTGGATTCGCAAGTAATTGATCGCACATTTTCGTAACCGATTGTCGCGCGGCAGCTTCATCACTCGCGCGGACTACTACTTGGAAGAGCCGTCCAGCCGTGACGTGCTTTACGTTCGCGTAACCGAGCGAACCCAAACCACCGAGGATAGCCTCGCCCTCGGGATCGTTCACTCCTTCCTTGGGAAGGACGATGACTTCGGCTCGCCACGTGGTCAACTCATTCATCGTTCATCGTGTCGTTACGAATCCAATCTCAACGTTGACCCCGTGAGACGTTTGAAGGCTTCGTGGTACCGGCGGGCGGTCCCGGCAATGACATCTGGCGGAAGCTCAGGTCCAGGCGACTGCTTATCCCAACCAACACTCGTCAACCAGTCGCGGACATATTGCTTGTCAAAACTGGGTTGGTCGTGACCGGGCTCATAAGAGCCCGCATCCCAAAATCTTGAACTGTCAGGCGTGACCATTTCGTCAATCAGGATCAATTCACCATCGATCCAGCCAAACTCGAATTTCGTATCGGCGACGATGATGCCATGTCTCGAGGCGACATCGGCGGCGGCCTGATAGAGCATCCTACTCGCCAGTTCAAGGTTCAAGGCGAGATCAGGACCGACGAGGTTCGCAAGCGCGGCGGGGGAAATATTCTCGTCATGTCCCGAGTCGTTCTTGATCGCGGGCGTGAACAGCGGCTCCGGCAATCGTTCAGCGTGATGCAGGTTTTCACGCAACTTCTCACCGCAAACAGTGCCCAGTTTCGAATACTCCGCCCAGGCAGAGCCGGCAAGAAAGCCGCGAACGACGCACTCAATGTCGATCCGTTCCGCTTTGCGGACAATCATTCCTCGTCCACGTAGCTGATCGGCGTGGCGGTGCAACGACGGGGGGAACTCACGCACGTCTGCGGTGATGAGATGGTTGGGCACGAGTTCACTCGTCCGCCGAAACCAAAATCGAGAAATCTGGGTAAGGATGGCGCCTTTCAGGGGAACGGTGGACGGCAAAACAACGTCGTACGCGGAAATACGATCGCTTGCGACCATGAGCAGAGACTCGCCAAGATCATAGGTGTCGCGGACTTTTCCTCGACGATAAAGAGGCAAGCCATCCAGCAACGTTTCACGAACCGCCTGAATCACGCTCTCATGTTCCCTTCGCAAGAATCGGCTGAGGTTGAAGTAGACCCAAGCGGTCGAAAATTTCGTCAACGTGCTTCAGTTGGTCGCGCGGCTCGAAGAGCCTTAGCATTTCATCTGGCTGAACAAGTTTGGCAACCTCAGGATCGCCGAGCAATAGGTCGATGAATGAATCACCGCCATCCCACGCAGCCATCGCATGGCGCTGAATCAACCTGTAAGCGTTCTGCCGATCCATCCCGGCTTCCACGAGGGCTAATAGGACGGCCTGTGAATAGATCAAAGCGCCGCTCGAGTCAAGGTTGGCTCGCATGCGCTCGGGATAGACCACCAAATGCTCGATCAGTTCGGTAACCAGGTCGAGCATGTAGTCAAGTAAAATGCACGCGTCCGGAAAAATTACGCGCTCAGTTGAACTGTGGCTGATGTCTCGCTCATGCCACAATGCGACGTTCTCTCCGGCGGTAACCGCATAGCCGCGAAGCAGGCGGGCAAGGCCTGAGACCCGCTCCGATTCGTGCGGATTGCGTTTATGCGGCATCGCCGACGAACCCTGATTTCCAGGCTTGAACGGCTCTTCGGCTTCCCGAATTTCGGTCCGTTGCAAATGCCGAATTTCGACCGCGATTTTCTCGAGAGTTGAGCCAATACCGGCGAGCACAGAGAGAAAAAACGCATGTCGGTCGCGTTGAAGGATTTGCGTTGAGGCGGCCGCAGCGCTTAAGCCAAGTTCAGCGCTGACCTCGATTTCAAGGTCTGGCGGAATGTGCGCGTGTGTACCAACCGCGCCCGAAAACTTGCCCACGGCCATGTCTTCACGAGCGAGATCGAGGCGGCGGCGGTGGCGCCGCAACTCGTCATACCAGACAGCGAGCTTTAGTCCGAACGTCGTCGGTTCCGCGTGAACTCCATGCGTTCGACCGACCATAACGGTTTGCCGGTGCGCAATCGCTTGCTTGCCAACGACGTCGATCAGCCGTTGCAGATCGACATCGAGCAATCTCCCAGCTTCAGTCGTCATCATCGAAAGCGCCGTGTCGACAACGTCTGAGCTTGTAAGTCCAAGATGAATGAAACGGGCGGCGACCCCAGCGGTTTCACTTGTCGCGCGAAGAAAGGCAATGACATCGTGGTCGGTCTCGCGCTCGATCTCCTGCATGCGTTCGAGTGAACATGATGCCGCACGGATTGATGCGATTGCCCAATCTGGTATCTGGCCGCGCCGATACCACGCCTCACAAACTGCCTTCTCGACGGCGAGCCAAGTCGCGATCTTTCGCTCGTCGCTCCAAACAGCGCCCATCTCGGCTCTGGTGTAGCGACCGATCAATGCCCACATCCTTCGGTGGAAACGAAACAATGCCCCAAAACCTGATTGGTTCGAAAGTATAGTGCAACCCATTGTGACTGGAGGTCAACAAGCGTAGAATCAAGGCATTCGCGGTTGATCGGTAAGGAGTCCTAGAAATCGGTATCTATGAGCGCCGGGACTCGCGCGGAGGACGCGAGTTGACGAGGCGGAGGTCGATCGAACCATTCGGCGGGTGACCTCCCGGCTGGCACGGTCGTCATGATCGAGGCAAACGAACGGGGCGACCCGTTCACAAAGATCGATCAGCGTGCGATTGGTCCGTCTACGCGCTCCCACCAACCGCAATACAACAACTCGTTCGACGCTTCCCGCTGGATCGCTTGCTCGCATCAACGATCCGCTGAATTCATTGCGGCCCTGCGTACGTTCCCGCACGACTAACTCGCATGGGTTCCATATATCGAAGGAATCTACCACTATGTGCGGCATTTATGGCTACGTCGGCGAACCAAAAGATCTGGGAACCATCGTCCTCGAAGCACTCAAGACTCTGGAATATCGAGGCTACGACTCCTGGGGCGTAGGGATCGCGGTCAACAATCACATTGAAATCGAGAAACAGCCCGGCAAAATCGGTCAAGCGACCGTCGAATTGCCGTCGGCAGACATGGGTTTTGGCCATACCCGCTGGGCGACGCACGGGGGCGTGAACGGTGCAAACGCCCATCCGCATCTCGATTGCACAGGCAAACTCGCGGTCATCCACAACGGCATTGTCGAGAACTTCCGCAGCCTGCGCGATGAGCTCATGCAAGCGGGACACTCATTTCGCTCCGAGACTGATAGTGAGGTCATCGCCCACCTTATCGAAGAGGAAATGTCAGTCAATGGCGACGACTTGTTGCCGGCGTTTCGTCGCTCGATTTCGCGAATCGAAGGACTGAATGCAGTTATCGCCATGGATTGCCGAGCCCGAGAAATGGTGGCGGCGAAAACGGTCTCGCCGCTGGTCGTTGGCGCGGGCGTCGATGGAGCACTTATCGCCTCGGATGCAATCGCGCTTCGCGGTCAAGCATCAAAAGTTCTTTATCTTGAGGACGACCAAATTGTGCGTCTTGGCCACCTAGGCGTACAGCTTTATGACCGCGACACGTTGAAAGAAATTCGGGCTGATTTCGTGCCCCTACAGATTGGCGAGGCGGACCTCGATCTTGGCGGCCATGCGCACTTCATGGCGAAGGAGATGGCGGAGCAGCCCGCTGTTCTCGAGCGCATCGCGAATGAGAAATCAGCCGCTATCACAGCCCTCGCTGAAGCCATTTTCGAGTCATATGGCACGTTCTTTGTGGGTTGCGGCACCGCTTCCTACGCCGCGTTGACCGGCTCCTATTTGTTTTCGAGAATCGCGTCAAGGCACGTTAATTTCGTCGTTGGATCTGAGTTCAAGTATCACGAACACTTCTTGACGCCGCGGAGTCTCGTCGTTGCCCTTTCCCAAAGCGGCGAAACCGCCGACATCATCGAAGGGATGCTCGCCGCTCGACAGCGCGGAGCGCGGATGGGCGCGCTTGTCAACGTGCGTCACTCGACGCTCGACCGCATGGTCGACCTCCGCGTCCATCTCGACGCAGGCCCTGAGCAATGCGTCCTCTCGACAAAGGCATATACCGCGAAGGTCGCAGTTCTCTTGCTGGCCGCGTACGCGGTTTATGGGGATCTCGAGGCGGGTCGTAAGCTCATATTGGACGCCGCCGAGGGGTTGCGTGAGATGCTCGCTGATGGTTGGGCGTGCCGCATCCACGACGTTGCGCAGGAGATCTGCCAAGCGGAACGCCTCTTTGTTATCGGCCGGGGACTCTCGTATCCTACTGCGCTCGAAGCGGCGTTGAAAATCAAAGAAGTCAGTTACATCCACGCCGAAGGCTTCGCCGGCGGCGAGCTGAAGCACGGGGTGATCGCACTGATCACTCCGGGCACGCCATGTGTGGTCTACGCGCCCCGCGACGAAACGAGGGCCGACATTCTTTCGGGTGCGATGGAGCTCAAGAGTCGCGGCGGTTTCATCATCGGCATTGGTCCGGACGACGATCCGGTGTTCGATGTTCATCTGCCGACACCCGATGTTGGCAATGCGTCACCAATTGTTCAGGCACTGCCGGCACAGATGCTCGGCTATCGTACCGCCCTGTTACGCGGGAACGATCCCGATAAGCCACGCAATCTTGCTAAGAGCGTCACCGTTAAGTGACGCAGGATCGCCTCTGGCCGACCTTCGTTGATACGCACACCCATCTCGACGACGATCAATTCGTTGGAGAACTTGAAGCGGTTGTCGAGCGGTCGTTGAACGCGGGCGTAACCCGAATCATCAACATTGGTTACGAGCCGGCGCGGTGGCCGACAACAATCGAGCTCGGCCGTCGCTTTCCCAGCACATCCATCGCCCTAGGCTTGCACCCCCAAAACGCTGACCAATTTCGTTCATCATTGATCGACGAACTCGAAGTCCTCACAGCCCAAAGCGGTGCAGTCGCGATTGGCGAGATCGGCCTTGATTTTTTCCGAGACGGCCCGATTCTCGAACAGCAACTGACCGCGTTCGAGGCTCAGCTCGCGCTCGCAAGAAATCTTGATCTTCCAGTGGTCATTCACCAACGGGCCGCGAGCGAAAAGCTATATCACGTGCTCGCGGCGGCATCGAACGACACTCGGTGCGTCCTTCATAGTTTCGAAGGCGATCAACAGCTCGTCGCCCTCGGTATCGAACGAGGATTTGCCTTCGGTGTCGGCGGGCTCATGACTCGGGAAAACGCACAACCTCTTCGCGCCTTACTCTCAAAGATCCCGTTGGATCTGCTCATGCTTGAAACCGATTCTCCATATCTCGTGCCCGCAGGTTTAAAGTCCAGGCGGAACGAGCCGGCAAACCTGCCTGCAATCGCAAACACCCTCGCGACCTTGCTTGATCTGCCGGTTGAACATGTTGCCAACACGACAACAGGAAACGCGATTCAGTTTTTTCGCCTAGATCAATAGGGACCATTTTGGAGTAAAATGAATGGCATAGGAATGGACGACTGGAACACCGCCAGCGTTTTGCTGGCAACATCGAATCACGGGAAAGTTGACGAGTTTCGAAGGTTGATACCTCCGAGCATCGAAGTTATCTCACTTTCCACACTGCCAATCGACCTCCCGGCCGAAACAGGATCGTCCTTCGAGGAAATCGCACGGACGAAGGCCGAGGTTGCGTCCTCTGCCTCGGGACTCCTCGTGCTCGCAGACGACTCTGGGCTTGAAGTCGACGCACTTGGCGGGAAACCGGGAATCCATTCTGCGAGATATGCAGGCGAACCAGCGAATGCTGCCCGCAATAGAGCAAAGTTGCTCGCAGACCTTGACGGCGCAGACCGTCGCCAGCGCAAGGCCCGCTTCAGGTGCTCGGTTGCGCTCGCCCGCGAAGGACGCGTGATCGCGACGAGTACCGGGACGGTGGAAGGGGCGATCGGAACCCAAGAGCGAGGATCATTCGGTTTTGGGTACGATTCGTTGTTTGAGCTACCCGATGGCAGAACAATGGCGGAAGTTCCGCCCGAGGAAAAGAACCGGATCAGCCACCGTGCGGTGGCATTTCGTGGCATCTTGCCCTCATTGTTAGAGGCGCTGGCGCAGCCAACGCCGTCGTAAAGAGCGATTTCTGAAGTGTTCGAGGCCGCAGTTCGGACCACTCACGACGCCGTGGTGGTTCCATCGTCCTTCGAAGCGTGGCGACGACATGTGCACCGGTATGGAGCGATTCCTGTTATCGCGATAGCCGGTTCGCGTGGAAAATCCACCGTCGTTCGCGCGCTCGACGCTATCTTCCGCTCGATCGGCTTGAAAACAGCAACGTGGACCAACGCCGGCGTTGAACTCTGCGGTCGTCGCCAACGAGGCGAGCTGGCGCCATGGTCTCGCGCACTGGGACGGCTCAGAGAAGGCAGCCTAGACGTCGCGATTCAAGAACTCGACTGGGCAACGGTTCACGCCGTGAAGCTGCCGAGGCATGTCTACCCCATCGTCGCGATCACGAACGTCTGCGTCAATAACGATGCCTGCCTTATCCAGGCGGAGGCCAAGCGCGCGCTTGCGGCGCTGCCTACCCTATTGAGCGCGGTGCACAACCGTGGAGCCCTCGTTCTCAACGGCGAAGACTATGCAGTCTCAGGCGAAGAAGTCGATTTTGAGGCGCCAGCTGTGCTTGCCGGCCAGAGCAAGGACACGCCGTTGATTCGATCCCATCTTCGCGCCGGCGGTCTTGCGATCTGGGTAAACGGAGGCGGGATCACGATCGGGAATGCTGACCAAGGCGAGGCCATCTGCTCGCCATCTCAATTGCCATATACGTTGCATGGCGAGGCCGCGTTCCAAACGCTCAATATCATGGTTGCAGCGGCGGTCGCGCGATCATGCGGACTCTCAGCGTCTGCGATAGGCGACGCGCTCGCCGGTTACGAACCGGATCCTCTGCTTCTTCCAGGATCCTTCAATGTTGTCGACCTCGGTGGCGCCACGGCAATTGTCGAACGACCCGACCCCTCCTGGTTTCTTCGGCCCGCATTGCGGGCGGTCCGCGATCTGCCTCGCAATCGGCTGATCACGGTCGCCGGAACAATGGCTGAAATTGGTGAGTCAGATTTGGTGGAAGTTGGCCGTCTCTTGGCCCGCACCAGTTCAATGCTGATTCTTCATTCAGAGCGAGATCAGCCCGAACGCGCGAAGTTGATTCGCCAAGGTATCGCGTTGAACGATATCCCACCGGTCATTCTCCATACGACCACTGAGCGAAGGGCTGTCAGTCGCGCGCTTGAAATCATCCGGCCGGGCGATGCGGCGCTATTAGTCGCCGAGAATGCGCCGAGTGTCCTGCGCTGCCTCTTTAGAGCGACCGGTCCGCTCGCAGAGGAAGGCAGCCAGTTGACGGCCTCAAGTGCGATCCCGGCGAAATGACAAACGACGAAGTCGCGTCGGTTCTCGAGCAGTACGGGAAATTACTCGAGATTTCGGGCGAAAGCGCGTTCAGAGTTCGCGCGTATAGCCGCGCAGCCGACGAGATTCGCCACATTCGCGAGCCACTGACGTTCTATGCCCAAGAGCGGAAACTGACCGATATTACCGGAGTTGGCGCGGGACTCGCGGCGGCAATTGAAGAATTGCTTTCCACCGGTCAGTACAGACCCTTTGAAGACTTGAAGCAAACGACACCTGCCTCGTTGCTTGAAATCGTTGAGATCCCCGGCGTGGGCGTAAAAACGGTGTCCAAGCTCTATGCGGATCTCGGCATCACGAGTCTGTCCGAGCTCGAGACCGCGCTGTCGTCAGGCGCTGTCGCAGCGCAAAAAGGATTTGGCCCCAAAACCGCTGAACGCATCCAGGCTGGTATTGAGCAAATGAAGCGCAGAACGGGACGGTTTCTCCTGGGGACCGCGAGACCGATTTCGCTCGCGCTTGAGCGGGAACTCAAACAAGCCAACCCAACTTCGCGCGTGAGTGTTGCCGGCAGCGTGCGGAGAATGGAAGAAACCGTTGGGGACGTCGACTTAATTGTCGCGACGGAAGATTTTGACTCCGTTGAAGCGTCTGCTCGATCTCTCCTACAACTATCGAATGTCGAGCGCGACGATCCGAGCAATTTGCGCGGAAGAGCACCCTACGGAATTGGCGTCCACATTACGCTCACGAAGCCCTCGGGTTTCGGCGCCACACTGCTACGGGCTACTGGAAACGACCAGCACCTCACCTTACTCGGCGAAATTCCCGACGCAGATTCCGAAGAAGAAATCTACGCTTCAAAGGGGCTACCTTGGATACCGCCTGAACTCCGGCAAGGTATTGACGAATTCGCGCTGGCAGAGTCTGGCGGACTTGATTCACTCGTCACCGTCGATGCCATTAACGGCGAGTTTCATTCGCATTCGACGTGGAGTGATGGTTCGTTTTCTATCGCCGACATGGCAATCGCCGCAAAGCGTCGCGGCTATCGCTTTCTCGCAATCTCCGACCACTCGAAGAGTCTCGGGATCGCCAATGGGCTCGATCGCGAACGGATCAACCTCCAGCACTCCGCGATTAAGGCGGCGCAGGACGCTACTGGCATCAAACTCTTCGCGAGTTGCGAGGTAGAAGTCGACCGCAGCGGCAACCTCGACTTTGAAGATGACGTCCTCGATGGTCTCGACATTGTCATCGCCTCGACTCATTCCGGGCTGCGCCAATCCCGCGAGCACCTTACCGAGCGACTGATTCGTGTGCTTGAAAATCAGAACGTTGACATCATCGCCCATCCCAGCGGGCGACTGCTCGAGCAACGCGAAGGCGGCGATTTTGACTGGCAGCAGATTTTCACGCTGGCAGCTCAAACGGGTACCGCGCTTGAAATCAATGCCGATCCGGCTCGCCTTGATCTCGGCGCAGAACTCGCGCGCCGGGCGCTTGCGGCCGGATGCTTGTTGACGATCAACTGCGATGCTCACCATCCCGAGAGTTTCGCCAACGTCGAGTATGGCGTTGCGGTCGCGCGCCGCGCCGGAGCTACGTCTGATCGCATACTCAACTGTTGGCCTGTTGCCGATATCGAGCGATGGCTCGCGAACCGCGGCAAGCGCTAGCTCGATGCTGTCGCGGCTACCTTCTCGGCAAAATTGACGCGATTCGAGCCGAGAATGCCGCTCAGTTCGTCGGCAAGCGCGGGACTCCACTCGATTCGCCTTGACCTGCTCCGGAGTTGAATGAGGCTTGGACCTGAGGGGATATGTAGCACGACGCCATCATCCCCCTCGTGTCGCTGCAATACGGCATCAATCGCTTGCATTAACCTGATGTCGTCCCAAACGTCTTGGGAAACCGGAATTTCGAGATGCACTGCGCGTTTCGGAGCCGCCGGCTCGAGCTTTGCCGTGACGTCGAATGACAGTGTTTCGCAGATCAATTGCAGCTTCTCACCTCGTCGGTCAACCCGCGCCGCCGCTTCGACGATCTTGTCGGGGCCCAATGACTCCGCATGCACATCGTAGGCGTCAGGGAAGAGCACCAGCTCGATATTTCCGGTGAGATCCTCGAGCTCGACGTACGCCATAGTTCGGTTCGTGCGCGTGGGAATGCGGCGAATCGCTGTGATTAGACCAACCGTTCGGATGCGGTCACCAGTTGGACGTTCGCTCATTTCTACAATCTGGCAGTATCCCGCCGGAATGCCGTGCTGAAAAACGTCGTTCAGCGGGTGATCGCTCATGAATAGGCCCAGGAGTTCCTTTTCCGCTCGCAGCAAGTCCCTGCGGGGAATCTCTTTCCCCTTACCCTCAAGTTTGGACGTTGAAACCGGCGCTGCCGCTGCTCCCACTTCGAACAGACCGATCTGTCCGCGGGCGGCCGCTCGTTGCCGGTGTTGACCAGCACCGACTGCCGCTTCGAGTGCAGCCAAAACTGCGGATCTGGTCCCGAAGCAGTCAAGTGCCCCGCACTTCGCGAACGCTTCCACCGCGTTTTTTTTCACCGCTGACCAGTCGATCTGTTCGCAAAAAGAATCGAGATCCGGGAATGTGCCGTTCGGCATCTGCAATCGCGCGGCGACAATAGCTCTCGCCGCGCCATCACCAACGTTCTTTATCGCTCGCAATCCGAACCGAACGGCTTCGCTTCCGTCGTCCTCGACTTCAACTGAAAACTCGACGCCGCTCGCGTTCACGCTTGGTGGGAGGACTGGAATGCCGGCACGTCGGCACTCGACGGTGTTAAAGACGATCTTGTCTGAGTTCCCGATGTCGGTCGACAACAGCGCAGCCATAAATTCGACAGGGAAATTCGCCTTCATGTAGGCGGTTTGCGCGGCGATGACCGCGTATGCGGCACTGTGTGCCTTATTAAAACCATAGCCCGCGAATCGCTCGATGAGATCGTAGATTGCTTTGGCAAGATCTTCGGTGAGCCCGTGAGTCTGGCAGCCGTCGATGAACCGGCCACGATACTTCGCCATTTCCGACGGCAGTTTCTTTCCCATAGCTTTGCGTAGGCCATCGCCCTCAGCCATGGAAAAACCTGCCAGGACGTTCGCGATTTGCATGATCTGTTCTTGATAAAGCGCAATGCCGTACGTTTCTTGGAGAATTGTTTCTAGTTCCGGATGCATGTACGTAATATTCGAGCGACCATGCTTGCGCTCGATGTAATCTGGCGCCATCTCCATCGGTCCCGGCCGAATGAGCGCCATCAGGGCGATCAGGTCCTCGAACTTCGACGGCTCGACATCGATGGTCATGCGCGTCGTCATGCCACCTTCGAGCTGAAAGACTCCAACAGTCTCGCCTCGACACAGGATCTCGTAACTTTTTGGGTCGTCGAGTGGAATGTTTTCGAGTGTGAGATCGGGCACTTTCCTGCGTGCGAGCTCGACGGCCTTGCCCAGCACGGTCAGTGTGCTCAGCCCCAGGAAATCCATCTTGAGGAGTCCGATTTCCTCAAGCCTCGACATCGGATATTGGGTCGTGATTTCCCCTTCGCTCTTTCCGCCCGCCCGCTGGAGCGGCACGTGCTCGACGAGCGGATCGCGCGAAATGACGACGCCGGCCGCATGCGTCGATGCATGCCGCGCAATACCCTCGACTTTTCTTGCGGTGTCCAAAAGATCGCGGAGTTCCGGGTCTTCGTCGTAGATCTTTTGCAGCTCCGGTACTTTCCCTAAGGCACCGTCGATCGTGACGTTCGGGCCGGTCGGGACGAGCTTTGCCACGCGGTCTACAACGTTGATCGGCAGTCCCTTTGCTCTCCCTACATCGCGCAAGGATGCTTTCGCCGCCATGGTGCCGAACGTGACGATTTGCGCGACGCGGTCGTCCCCGTATTTGTTGACGACGTAGTCGATAACTTCCGACCGCCTGTCATCGGCGAAATCGATATCAATGTCCGGCATCGAGATCCGCGAGGGATTCAGAAACCGTTCGAAAATCAATCCATACCGAAGCGGATCGAGGGCAGTGATCTCCAGCGAATACGTCACGATGCTGCCGGCGGCCGATCCTCTTCCGGGACCGACGAGAATGCCTCGGTCTTTTGCGAATCGCACAAAATCCCAGACGACCAAAAAGTAATTCGTAAAGCCCATTGAACTAATGACGCTAAGCTCGTATGCAAGTCGTTCCCCGATTTCGCCATCCTCACAGCCGTAAAATTTCTTTAGTCCTTGACGACATAGGTTTTCGAGGTAGGAATCGGAGGTAAAGCCTTCTGGCACATCAAAGTTCGGGATCTGATACCCCTGGAACCCGAGATCGAGGTGGCACATTTCGGCGATACGGATCGTGTTCGAGAGAGCCTCTGGTATTTCGCCAAAAACGGCCTCCATCTCCTCTGGACCCTTGAAAAAGAGCTGATCACTTTCCGTTTTCAGGCGCTTCGGATCGCTGATCGTCGAGTTCGTTTGGACGCAGAGCAAGACATCCTGAAAAGGAGAATCGGCTTGATTGCAATAATGAACGTCGTTTGTCGCTACGATCGGCAAATTGAGCTTCCTCGCGAGCGGAATGAGCTCGCGATTGACTTCGACCTGCTCTTTGATTCCGTGGTCTTGAATTTCGATGAAAAAGCGCTCAGGTCCGAATATCTCAGCCAGCGTGCCCGCGTATGACTTCGCATTGTCGGGCCGCTCATGAAGGAAGTTGTTCGCGACGGGACCACCAAGGCAGGCTGATGTGGCGATAACGCCTTCCTTGTGCAGTTGCAGCATCTCCAGGTCAATGCGAGGTCGATAATAGAAGCCTTCAAGGCTTGCTTTCGTCGCGAGCTTGAGCAGGTTCCGATATCCGGTGTCGTTCTCGGCCAGAAGCAGCAGGTGATATGACTTGCGATCGCGGGCGCTGGCTTTGCCTTCGGCGAGATACGCTTCCATGCCGATGATCGGATGAAGACCCGCCGCTGCCCCTGCCTTGTACCAGTCCATGGCTGCGTACATCACCCCATGGTCGGTGACGGCCATGTGATGAATTCCCAGTTCCTCCGCGCGGGCCACGTATTCGTTGATTCTGCCCATGCCATCGAGCAGCGAATACTCTGTATGCAAGTGAAGGTGCGCAAACTCAGCCAAGGCAGCCCTCCGCCAGGGATAGAACACTCATGTCAGAGCGGGATGCGGGCTTGAGGGCAATACTAGCACTGAACGTACAGGTATAACGCGCTCAGCCAGAGCCCCATATGGCGTAAATTGAAGCCTCGCCCAATCGGGCGAGGCTTCCGCGACTAATTTCTGGTGGAAAACCTCGCCTCACTCCTGCTATGAGAAGCGATGCCCTTTCAGGCTTACGGTTCGAGCGGCGGGGGCTCTTCGTTCGAACCGTGCACGATGAAGTCATGCTCGCGCGGTTAACTCCTCGAATAGTTACGCTGCGACGCCGCCCAATGAAACGGCGATCGGTTGCTGGCTGGACATTCGCGCTTGCGCCGCAAGCAGTCGAAGCACCTGCCGCATATTCTCGCGATACTCGACCGGCACCGCCTCGTCTTGAAGCAGCACGAGCACTTCGCCGATCACCGGTTCGCTCGACAAAAGACTAGTTACGTCTCTCGGCAAAAACCCCGCCGAGGCAAGCAGAGCGTCCAGCTCGACCTGGCTCAATTTCATTGCCTGGCCCAGCCGATCAACTGCTTCTCGGGTTGGCATCCGTGCGCCGCTCTCAAGGCGGCTTACATAGCTATGATCGAAATCCGCCCGCTCCGCGAGCTTGCTCTGCGAGACGCCACGCGCCTCCCGAAAGCGCTTTAACTTCACTCCAAAATCAAGCGTTATCTGTTGGATCATCGGTCGCCCCCAACCGTTTGCTTCACCGGCCAACCGGCCGATTCGTGCCACTGAGTCATACATCCATGACTCATGGACATGATCGTACACCCCTTTTGTCAGCCTGTCAATGAACATCCAGCCGTTGTCCACAGCCATTTCGCATCACTGTCGTTTCCGCGATGGATAACAACAGTTGTTCCGAAAAGCAACGGCTTATGACAGTAGCGGTGGCGGATCGAGAAGATCGCTGTCGTTGTTCCGCCTGCAGTGTGACCTTCCGACGGTGGAGTTGTCGTCAGGCAGGCAAAATGAAGCGGTCAAGTGACCGCCGCATCGTCGGTCAGCCGTCCGCTTCGACAGTCGACGGGAGGGTGAAACAATGACCGCCGTACTGGCTTGCGATCTTCTGACTTCGAAATTTCGTGCGTCGCAGGGTGCGTGCTGAATGCACTTGAGTGTGTCAGGGAGTCGACGAAACCCTAAATCCGAACACGATTCGTGCGGCGAACTTCCATTGTCTCGCTTGTCGAAGCTGCTTGCGCCAGTCCACCCTATACTTCCGAAGGCCATTTCTTCGACTACTCTAGCCAGGAGGATTAGATTCGGTCCGGGCAACGTCTCGCCGGAGCTTGCCGAGCGCGCGACTCTTCGCCGCCTATCCGCACGCTGAGTGAAGAGATCAATCCCGCTGGTTCGGTAGACTCTCGGCGCCGCTCCTACACGTGGGAGATGCGGTCGGTGAAACTGAGTCCTGGCGCCGACACGCCGAGAGAACTCAAGGTACCTGATCCTGATTTTTGCGGCGATCGAGAGCGGTCTGATGCTCAGACCTAACACCTGCTAGCTGGGAGCTGCTTTTTGGGTGACGAGAGTCGGCTCCCACGATTGCAGATGGTTGCTGCTGACGACATCTGACACAAACTGAAGAGTTTGTTCGTGGCATCAAGCTAGCTTTTAATAATCGAACCAAGTGCTTCGAGGATTAGCGGCGAACATTTCTGGGAAG
The DNA here is from genome assembly GCA_045804965.1 of Thermomicrobiales bacterium. Classification (GTDB taxonomy): domain Bacteria; phylum Chloroflexota; class Chloroflexia; order Thermomicrobiales; family UBA6265; genus CAVTUU01. The sequence goes on from JBJMMD010000047.1 coordinate 275,518, forward strand.
GTCAACCAACCATGGCTACCGCCGAAGCATGATCATGACGCAAATCCTGAAAGGCTCCGAGCTCGCCGCGAGGCTACGAGGGGAAATTACGGCATCGATCACGGACCTCCTCGGCCGCGGAGGGCGCGCCCCGCTGCTCGTGACCGTCCTTGTCGGCCGAAGTCCGTCATCAGAGGCATATCGAGCGTCAATCGAGCGAACGACGTCACGAGTTGGCATAGGTCACCGGCCGATTGAGCTGGCTTCTGCGACCACTGAATTTGAGTTCATCCGCGAGATCCACGCATTAAACGCGGACCCGGAAGTCACCGCGGTGCTCGTGCTCATGCCACTTCCCGAGCAACTGAACCCGCACGCGGTACTTGAACATTTGTCGCCCTTGAAAGACGTCGACGGAATCACGCCCACGAACGCGGGTCGGCTGCATCTCGGTCTTCCCTCGTTGCAGCCAAGCACGCCGCAAGGGGGCCTAGAGTTGCTCGACCATTACGGGATTGAAATCGAGGGGAAAAACGTCTGTGTGATCGGCCGGAGCAACGTCGTTGGTCGGCCAATGGCATCGCTTTTCATGCAGCGGAACGGAACGGTCACGATCTGCCACCGCAAGACGGTCGACCTCGCGCACTTTACACGTCAAGCAGATCTCGTCGCGATCGCCGCTGGACATCCTGGTCTCGTCCACGCGGGCATGATCCGACGAGGGACCATTATTCTCGATTTTGGGGTCAATGTCCTCCGTGACAAACTGGTCGGCGACGCCGATTTCGATGGTTTACTTGGGATCGCCGGCGCGATTACGCCCGTTCCCGGCGGGACCGGTCCGGTGACTGCACTTGTGCTGGCACGAAACGCCGTCGCCGCCGGGTACGCTGCCCTGGCCGGTAATTTAGACCATGTCGAGATGGTCCGCGCCGCTCAATTCTGACGAATCTCGAACAATTTGCCCGCCCGGAAAATTGTTTCGGGCGGAGCGGACGTGCTAAACTCCGGCCCGCCATTGGGGTGTCGTCTAACGGTAGGACGCCTGACTCTGGATCAGGTAGTTGGGGTTCGAATCCCTGCACCCCAGCCGCGAAAAAATGTGCAGAACGACGCGGAAAAGAGGAGCCGGGAGGAAACAACGATCCCGGCTCTCGATATGATTAACCGCAAAACTGACCGCAAAACTTGCCAGCGGCCGCCTTGGGTCCCAGGCTGTGTCTGCAAAAACAGTCACACGGTTTCGATGAATGGGCTGACCGCTTCCAGCACCCGTCGCGGGTGAGCGCCGTGCAGCTCATGGCCGATCCCGTCCAATCGGAGGTGGGTCGGATACCGCAGGAGCCGCAGCGCCCGCTCAACCTCGCGGTCCGACAGGAGCCCGCCGGCGGCAGGGTCGGCCTGGAGGATGAGCACCGGACAGGCGATCGCGGGAAGGAGCGTTTCCGGGTCGTATCCTTCGAGCAGCACCTCGGGGCCGGCGAGGACGGCCGCGAGCATGTCGGGGTCCTGCCGGTGCAGGTTCGTCGCCTGGAACGCGAACCAGGGGCTCTCCGCACCGTGCGCGTCTTCCGCCCGGACGGGCGCTTCGGTCCCCGGCACGGAGACCGGCATGTCCCGGAGGGCGCCCTCGATCTCCGCCACCGGCCTCCCGGCGAGGCGATGCCACAGCTCGACCATCGCCCAGTGGGTCGTGTTCGTTTCGGTCGGATGGTCCTTCTTCGAGAACGGGGCGTCCCCGTGGACGACGGCCCGCACGAGGTCAGGGCGCGTCGCCGCCACCATGATCGCGATCTCGCCGCCGAGGGAGTGGCCGAAGAGGACGGCGGGCGCGCGGACCACGCCGGCGAGGAAGGCGGCCGTGTCCTCGGCGTAGTCCCGCAGGTGATACCGCCCGGCGACGCGACCCGACAATCCATGCCCGCGAAGGTCCGGGGCAAAGACGTGCCACTTACCGACGAGCAAGTCGACGAGAGCCTCGGCGTAGCGCCAACTGGCAGAACCGCCGTGTAGGATCACGAAGGGCGGCCCGATCGGCGGACCTTCGCCGTAGTTGAGCTCGACTGTCCCTGTGTCGAACCGCCGTTCGCGCACTATTGCCATCCTCCACTTTAACTTGCGAACGGTTACCGCCAGAGTAGGATTGCGGCGACATGGACCATCGCCCGATAATCAGCGGCCCGCTTCCCATAGTGCATGGACCCCGCGGAAATACGTCAGCCTCTTGATCAGCTGCTCAACTGCATCGCATTCTCGGCGTGCGACTCGTCCGAGGCTTATGCGGCGGCAGGAACGGTGCCAGCGCGTCCAATTGCTGCTCCGCCATTTACTAACTCTCCACACGACGAAGGGTACGTTTCCCGCCAGTTGCCTCCAGGCCCTAGGCGTTCGCCGTCGAGATACGATGCATCAGCTCGGCCGCGTCCTGATGCTTGGCCGGGAAGTTATGCGCATAGAGATCGGAAATCGGCGTCAGTTGGGAGTGTCTAAGAATCTCGGCAGCGACCATTACCGGCACGCCTTGGGCGATCAGCAGGGACGCGGCACAATGCCGCGAATCGTGGCATCGTTGCTCTGGAAAGCCTGCAATGCGCATCAGCGCCTTGAATCGTTTCGGGGCGTTTGAAGGTTTGAGCGGACGGCCGGGAAGTGGTGCCAAGACTATTCCCAAGTCGTGGCCGGATCGGACTGCGCGAGAATCCCTGCGCCCCAGCCCCGTCCGCACTTGAAGCATCGCAGCATCCGTCCCATTGTCTTCGCTCGCTGCAGAATTCGGATCTACTGCAAGACGACGATGTAAACTGGTGTCAGCGTTCCCCGCTTATCGCCTTCTCGGTCAATCAGGTACGCGTGGATCTCATTGTCGCCGGGTCGGAAAATTTCGGTGAGGACAACCGGGAAGGCCCGTGATTCGCCATTTTCAGTTCCATTGACCTCGAAGAAAGCTGGCCCCTGGGTGCCTTTGTCATTGGTTACAGTAATCTTGATTTCATCGTCAAGTCCGAAATCGCATGCTCGATCGGGACAGCCGGAAATCACGACCCTACCTGTGCCATCCCATTTGAGAGTCTTATTCATCGGCCAGAAATTGTCACTCGTGGGTGTTTCCGGTCCGACAGAACTGATTTCCAAACGTTTTGGATAGAGTTGCACATATTCGGGGGCCGAAAGTGTTGGTGTGGCCGGCGGTGTGGCGGGAAGCAATGAGACGACCGTTTCTGTGGATGATAGATGACTCGTGGCCGTCGAGCCGGGCGCGGCGATGTTTTTCGCTGAATTGTCACCATCGCGTATAGCGAAAATGAGCAGTGCAATAGCGCCGACGCCGATGAACAACACGAGCGCAGCCGCGAGAACTTTCCAAAAGGTGTCCCAACGTCGGCCAGATGACCCTCCTACCTCCTCGGTAAAGTTGGAACCGCCCGCGAACTCTTGAGCGGCCGCAGTCGGATCAAGTTGCCGTACAGGACTAGGCGGTCGGAATTGTCCCGAACCTCCCAACGGGTTCACGGCAGCGTCAGCAGCGGACTGACTTGCTCCCGAGGGTGAAGCGCCGGAGCTTCCTTGTAATTTCGGGCGCTGGGCTCTCTCAAAATACTTGGAACTCGGCATGTAAGAGGATCCGAGCGCGTGCAATTGCCTGATGACCTCGGCATCACGCGGATCGATGCCTCGGTCGTTCCACAGCTGACCACGGCGAACCGCTTCGGAATAGTCCGCGAGTCGTTTGGCTTCAATATCGTTCGTATCGTCGTCATCCGCCATGTCTAAGTTCCATTCGCAATGTCTAGGTCTTGGTCATCGAATTCCAAATTTCTTTAGTTTCTTGATTGTGCGCTCGTGGATTTTGCGTGCGTTGTCCGGGGTCATGCCAAGAATCTCGGCAGCCTCCTCGAATTTGAGTCCCGCATAGTAGACAAGGGCAATTAGATCGCGTTCGCGTTCTGACAATTGCGATAGCAGATCCTCAAGGTCCAGGTTTCGAATCACTATCTCTTCGAAAGGAACTCTTGGATCTTGAATCGGCAGGTCGTCATCGATCGGAAGCGAAACAGTGTTTCGATAGTCTGGTTTTCGTGTGACGTCGAGAGCCGCATTTCGACCGATCTTGATGAGCCAGCATTTAAGCGATTTTCGACAATGCTTGAGGTGATACCAAGCACGCTCTTCTGCGACGATCGCGGTGTGCTCCGCGAGGTCGGCATCCTTGAGGTACCACCAGCAAATTCGGACTAGACTCAGCCGATACGGCGCGACCAACTGCTCGAAGGCCGCAGCGTCGCCGTCTTGGGCACGTTGCAATAGCTCGCGTTCTGCGTTGTCGTCCACGGTTCCCTGTCATCACCGTGGCTGCTCTTTCTCCCGAAGGCCAGTATCACTGTAACACTTAGTGTCTAGCGAAAATTTCAGTACTTCGCGCGTATTTCAGCCTCTTCTGACGAGAAGTGTCACAAATACCGTTCGGGTCGCCGTCTCTAGATTGACGGTGCAAGCCGCCCCGCCTTCCGACGCGTCAGACCTGTCAACGCGGAGGAAGGCGGCTTAAAGCACCTAACGTTGGAGCACGTCAGACTTGAACGGCACTCGCTTGAGCATCTAACCCGGCATTGAACCAATTTGAGCGAGGAGAAACTCGGATGCAGAGTCATCCGCTGGGCCGCAGCTTGCGCCTTTCACTTGATGCTTGGGCGATCGCTTTGTTGGCGGCGATGGGTATCCCGCTGTATTGGGATCGACTTCGCCATGGCCGACACCTCTCACGTGTCGATATAGTCAATCAATTTTTGCCCAACTATGCCTATCTCGGCGAACGTCTGAAATCGGGCGATATTCCGGGTTGGCTACCATCAGTTTTCTCTGGCATTCCTTTTGCCGGCGATCCTCAATCTGGTTGGATGTACATTCCGGCGATGGTTTGCTTCACCTTGTTTCCTCCAGAAATCGCGCTGAAGGCAAACTTTCTTCTCCATATCTGGATCGCGGGCTTTTCAACCTTTGCCCTTGCACGCATAACGGGGCTCAATTGGTGGGGAGCAATGACGTCAGCAATTGCGACCGAGTTTGGCTCGCTTGTCGAGCAACTTCGCAGCGTGAACGTGCTGGCGCAATTCACCGCCTGGGTGCCCCTCGCTCTGCTCGGTTTTGAAGTCGCGTTTCGGGCTCGATCGTTCCGTAGTCGCGCAACAGGATGGACAATCGGTGCGCTCGCAATGAGCCAGATGATTGTTGGTTGGACAGGTCAGGGTTCGGCTTACGCGTTTCTCGTGGTTGGGACCTACTGTTCTTTGCGAAGCATCTTTTCGATCTCCTCCCGAGACTCAAGCGTTATTGGCCACATTGTTCGACATGCCACCGATTGCATAGCAGTGCTCGTGTTCGGCCTGGGCCTCTCAGCCGCTGGATTGTGGATCCGACTAGATGTCAATCGCGACTCGGTGATCGCTGGGGGCAACTATCACCGCGCTTTCGGCGCCTCCCATTCTGTGAAGTATCTAAGTGCCGGCGCAATCGTCGCCCGGCTCTTGACTCCATCGAGGAATTACTACATCGGCGGTGCCACTCTTGGCCTCGCCATAATCTCTCCGTTTATTGCCCGCGGACAACGTTGGCGCGTCGGTCTCTACGTTTCATATTGTCTGATTCTTTCTTGCTTACTCCTTCGTCAAGCGCACGGACTCCGCACCGTCATATACATCCTTCCGCGCTTGAAGGCTCTTCACGAGCACAGCATTTCCAGAGAACTTGTGCTGTTCAGCTTGCCGATCGCGTTGCTCGCAGGGGTTGCCGTCGACGGGATGTCGCGTTCGAAAAGGGGCTGGAATCAACTCTTGACGATTGCCTTTGTTCCCGCCATTATCGCCATCGCTCTCAAAGATTGGCTCCCACGCTACGGCTCGAAATTCGATGAGTTACCCGAGACCTCATTTGTACTAATAACAGCCGGCGTCGCGCTGTACGCTTTCATTTCCGCCATATCTGCCTACGTTCCAGCAGCGCTCTCACTGACGGCGCGGTCGGTCGTTCTCGTCATGTTCATTGCCTGTGTTGTGCATGACCCGTTCGGCGCATCATTTGGCGAACCGTTAGCAAGGCGCGCGACCGTCATGCCACCCGAGGAAGTTTTTGACGTCTACCTTTCGCGCGATGATCCTGGCGGACCCGGTGAATTCATACAGGATCGAATGGCAAGTGAAGGACCCTTCCGCTTTTTGGGCTATGGTCCAAGCGTTATTACGTCGAAAGGACCTCGCGCTGAGACTACGTACCACGGGCGGTTCAGGGATAAGCTCATCGTTGAATTGCTCTTCAGTCGAACAGTGCGACTGGGCCTCCTCAGCATCCAAGGCTACAACCCGGCTCAAAGCGCTCGGTACAGTAATTTTCTGAACGCCGTCAATGGCGAGCCGCAGAATTATCACGACGCCAATATCCTCCGGACCGGAATTCGCTCACCGTTGCTTCGGCTCTTGCATGTCAGGTACATCATCGTCGGTCGTTATGACGACCAAGAGTTTCCCGAGGTGAAACAGTTGGAGTTGGAATTTGCAACGGTATTCCAAGACACGACTGTCAGGATTCTCGAAGTTGACGACGCGCTTCCCCACGCATGGGTTCTCCACAACACTACGGGAGTGAGCCGCCAACAGGCACTGGCAGGAATCCAGCGCAACGGTTTTGATCCCTCGGTCAACGCATTCGTCGAGGGAACGGTTCCATCCCTCGCGCCTTCGATTGATCCCGCAGCTGAGTCGGTTCGCGTCACACACTTCGAACCCGACAAAGAAGACCTGACGGCCACACTCAACGCGCCCGGGATAGTCGTCATCAGCGAAATGTACGCCAGCGGCTGGAAAGCATATGTCGACGGCGAGCCCGCGAAGATTTATGCGACGGATTATGTGCTGCGAGGAATCGCCATTCCAAGCGGGACGCATTCAATTGAAATGCGATATGCGCCGGCTTCGATCCCTCGCGGAATCGCGATTTCGCTCGGAACGCTCGCGTTGCTGTTGACGCTGATCTTACGACCATGGAAATATCGCCACTTGGTCATTGAACACTTGAAGCGGTGAGCGGTCGACGGTGATGGGTCCGTCCGCGAACTTCGTTGGACGGATGAACATCGGTGGGCTCGCCGTACTGACTCACCACGACCATTCGGCCCGCTCAATTTGCCGGCTCTCTCACCGCGCCGTTCTTAACCTCTAGGACTGGAATGCCGGCGAGTTCGGAAGATCGGAACAGGGCGGGATCCGCGGCCGTAAGGATGACCTGACCACCGCTCTCTCCAATTGCCCGAATCAAAAGTGCGCGATGCTCGGGGTCAAGTTCGGACAGGACGTCGTCGAGCAACTGAACAGGTTCTTCTCCTGTTTCTTCGCGCATCAGATCGGCTTCGGCGAGTTTCAATGCGACGACCGCGAGCCGTTGTTGCCCGCGTGATCCGAACGCGGCTAGGTCGTGTCCTTCGATCTCGAGCCTGAGATCGTCCCGATGAGGTCCAAGCAACGTTAAGCCCCGCCGCAGTTCGTCGCCCCGCACTCCGGGCAGCAGGTGTTCATACTCCCGGGCAACGACACGCTGAATAGCGTCGAGTTGGTCGTTGTCATCGCATTGGGCCATCCAGTCGCCCTCGAGGCTTGGCGTATAAATCACTCCGAGCGGTGAATCCTTGGCCAACCACACGAATCGGATCGCCGCCAGGTTGCTGAGTCGTCGCACCGTCGAACATCGGCGTGCGATGATCTGTGAACCGAGCCGGATCAACTCTTGATCCCAATACGCGAGCTGGCTGCCCGCTGCCTCAGACCCTGGCGGAACTCCCTCGCGCCCGAGCGAACGCAGGAGGCTGTTCCGCTGCTCGATCATGCGACTGAACCGTGCCAGCGCGCGCAGATACCGCCGATCGATTTGCGATATCACAAGGTCGAGGTATCGCCGGCGAATAGATGGCGGCCCGGAAACCAGCGCAACGTCCTCGGGCGAAAAGAGAACCGCGTTCATCCTTCCCACCGCGTCCATTGCCCGAACTGGCCGACCGTTAAGCTTTATCTGCTTCTTTATCTGCGTTGGGCGATTCGGGTCGGCCTGGATCCCGATCGTCATTTCAGTCTGCTCGCCGGCTCGCTCGAACACCGCGTCGATCCGGCCGAACGGCGGCACCCCGAGTTCGACGCCGCTTTGCCAGCGGATGAGGTCGCGTTCCGTCGATGTCCGCGGCGATCGAGTCATCGCGAGCATGGCAATAGCCTCAAGCACAGTCGATTTGCCGCTGGCGTTGGCGCCATACAGCGCGAGCCCGCGAGGAGTAAGCTCGAACAATTGGCGTTGATACGAACGAAACTCTTCAAGGAGGAGCGATTTCAGGTGCATGTGGGCTCGACGTCTGTGAGCGCGGGGATGGCTGGAGCGGAATTATTGAGCGCCAATGACCATCGGCATGATGACGTGCGTGTACTCTTCGTTTCCCGATTGGCGCACGATCCCTGCTTGATTCGCGCCGTTGAGGCCCAACGTCACCTGTCCCTGACGAATAACGCCAAGCACATCGACGAGGTATCTCGAATTAAATGCAACCTGGAGCTCGGGTCCGCCAATTGTGGCGTCGACAAAGCTCTGGCTGTTGCCGCGCTCGGCGGCAGTAGCCGATACCTCGATCGTGCCCGGCGCGTCGCTCTCGCCGGGATTGATCGCGATGCGCACGACGTCGTTGTTATCACGGGCGAAGTAGCCGGCACGTCGGACCGCATTGAGGAGCGGATCACGACCGACCTCGACCTTGGTGTTGAACTCGCGCGGTACGATCTGGCGGTAGTCTGGAAATGTGCCTTCGATCAACCGTGAGAGGAATTCCGTCTCTCCGACTCGCACGAGCAATTGGCTGTGATTTGGAGTAATTGCGAGTCGGATCGGATCGGTCTGATCGGCGATGATCCGCGCCAGCTCGCGCATCGCTTTAGCCGGGACAATAACGTCCACTTTCTCGGCAACAGGGCTGGACAACTTGCCTTCACGCACCGCCAGCCGGAAGCCATCGGCGGCCGCGAGCGTAACCGAATCGCCTTCAAGGCGTAATAACACCCCCGCGAGCACGGGCCGGCTTTCGTCGCTCGCGGCGGCGAATTCGACTTGGCCGATCATCTCGCGCAGCAGTTGCCCGTCGATCTCAACGCTCAACGCGTCTTCGCCTACGGCGGGAATGACCGGAAAGTCTTCAGCGTCGATGCCGTTGATCGCCGCTTTGTCGCGGCCGCTCTGTACCGCCAAGGAGGTACCCGTGGCGTTTGCGGTCATTTGGACCGCGTCGTTCGGTAACGTGGCGACGAATTCGCCGAGGAGCCGGGCGTCCACGGTAATTTTGCCTTCGTCCTCGATATTGGCTGCAATCCAGGTCGTGATTCCGATTTCGAGATTCGTGGCGGCGATTTTGAGCCTGCCATCATGCGTCGTGATCAGGACATTACTGAGCACCGGCAGGGCCGTTTTCGTCGCAACGGCGCGCGAAACCTGGCCGAGCGCACGTTGAAGATTTTCCTGAAGGCAAGAAACCTTCACCTACGCATCCCTTCCATTTTGTGTTCGTACACTAATTCGGCGCCGATTATAGCACACGGCCTTCGGTTCTCCCGCCGCCACTTCGTTGTGCTTTCTCTCGTTGTCGGGAACGCTCTTGGGGCAGTCCTTGTTGATAGCTGCTACCAGCCAGCACCACGAAGCCACCGACATGGAGACCATTGCCTGCTTGACAAGGTCCCCAAATAGGTCTAGAATTCGATTAGAACATAGGTTCTAGTACGTGAGGGAAAAAGATGAGTCAGCAGACCCCGTTCGATCCCAGTAAGTACCTAACGAAGGTCGGGAGTTCCGACTATCTGGAAGTGAAATGGCGATTGGTCTGGCTACGAGAAGTCAGCCCGGATGCCTCGATTGACACTGAACTCGTCTCGCATGATGGGCAAATGGCCGTGTTCCGCGCCCGTGTCGCACTCCCTGGCGGTGGTTCCGCTACCGGTTGGGGTAGCGAGGCGGTGGACGATTTCCGCGACTACTTGGAAAAGGCCGAGACGAAGGCGCTCGGGCGAGCGCTGGCCGCATTGGGTTTCGGGACGCAGTTCTGCCCCGACTTCGAGTTCGGCGCAGCCGCAGGCAAGATCGTAGACGCACCGATTGACTTCGCCTCCACTCGAGGACGGCGAGCGACCGAAGCCAGCGCCGGAAACGCGCGCCGAGTCGCCCAGGTCGGCCAAGCGGCGACACCGCGCCAACTCAAGTTCATGGAGGCCGTCGCCCGCGAGGCAGGATTGACTGAAGAGCAACTCAAGGAAGAAGTTCAGCTCACTTACGGTGTGGCTGCACACGGGCTTTCTCGCCGCGATGCATCTGCCTTTATTGAGAAATTGCAAAATCGCCGTGCATCGCTCGATTTGGCGTCATAGGAACCAAATCATACCAATGGTCTAGGCAAATCTGCGTATTTTTATTTATAATACGCGGTAACGACGTGAACTAGGAACGGGAGGTCGGCGCACATGTCACAGCATTCTCGCTCCCACGTGGACGGTGGATCGCTCGCGAATCAGACTGGTGATCTGCAGCACGAGCTTTCTCGCCGTCTGGAAACTGGATTTGACTATATCGACCGCATGGTCGGAGCTGGTGAAGACGTGACGAAGCTCGAGGATTTTTGGATTCAGCTGCTCCGTCAATACGAAGCGGTCTGCGAGGGTCTCGCCGAAGCGGCATAAATCTCACCACCGATCTCTGAATTCACGATGACGAAGTCGGCGCCCCAAAATTCGGGGCGCCGATCTCATGTTTTCATGGTTTAGAGTAGTCGGGCAAATCTAGAGCCAGACAGGAGAAAACTCTATCCGCCGCGCACGTGGCTGCGGTCTCTTAGGTGGCAAGTTCTAGGATTCGTGAACCGTCACTTTGTTCAACGTCACCGGATTGATTGGTTTCGAATTTTCATTGCTGCTGTTGTTCGTGACGGGCGAGTTCTCCAGCTTGTCGACTACGTCCATTCCACTCGTCACTTGCCCGAATATTGTGTAGTTCTTTGGCAGTTGCCCTCCCAGATCTGCGGTAACGATGAAGAATTGGCTACCATTGGTGTTCTTCCCAGCGTTCGCCATGGCCAGCACGCCCTTCGTGTAATCCTTGGCGATCGGTTCATCGTCAAATCGGTAACCTGGACCGCCAGTGCCCGTACCGGTCGGATCGCCGCCCTGGATGACGAACCCCTTGATGATCCGATGGAACGGCGTGTTGTCGTAGTAACCCGCCTTGGCCAAGCAGATAAAATTGTTGACTGTCTTCGGCGCATCGCCTGGATAAAACTCAGCTTGAATAGTGCCAGCGCTTGTTTCCAAAGTGGCCGTATACGTCTTGGCCGGATCAATCGCCATCGCCGGCGGCTCTTTCCATTGCAGGTGATTCGCCACGTTTGAGTCTCCTCCCACTGATCGATCACGTTGGGCTGCTTTCCAACAGCCACTCGTTATGTCGGCATCCGACGCTGCCTGTTCGGTGACTTTTTCGGAATTGCTCGTCGAAGAGTTGGATCCCCCACATCCCGCAAACCCGACTAAAGTGACAAGGACGAACACGACGAACGATGTACGGCTACGCATCAGTGACGCCAGCGAGGCCAAGTTCGTCGGCGTTCGCTGCCATCGCCTCGATCACGAACTCTACATGTTCGTCGAAGTCGACGCCGAGCTCTTCAGTAGTGCTGAGCATCGCTTCACGATCGACAGCTCGCGCGAAGGCTTTGTCTTTCATCTTCTTGCGCACAGCCTGTGGCGTGACATCGCGGACAGCTTTGCTCGGTCGCACGAAAGCGACGGCAGCGATAAACCCAGTCAATTCATCGACCGCGGCCAACGTTTTCTCAAGCTCTGATTCACGCGCAACGTCGAGGTGATCCGCATGGCTGAGAATTGCGCGAATCACCCAATCCGGGTAACCGCGCTCTTGAAGGATCGCGACTCCTGCTTGCGGGTGTTCGTCCAGAGTAGGATGAATCTCATAGTCGAAATCATGCAGAAGACCCACTAAGCCCCATTCATCCTCGGATTCTCTGTTCTTACGCGCATATGCCCGCATTGCCGTTTCCACAGAAAGACAATGGCGGCGCAGACTCTCGCTCTGAATGAACTCCGTGATGACATCCCATGCCGCGTCCCGCGAAAAAACGGCCGTATTTTCAGTCATAGAAACGTGTCCTTCGCGGTGCTATCCAAACCTAGTCGTTCAGTTACACGATCAGCATCGCGTCGCCGAACGAGTAAAACCGATAGCGCTCCGCAATTGCCGCCTGATACGCGCTCAAAATGAGTTCACGACCGGCGAGCGCACTGATCATCATTAGCAAGGTCGATCGGGGAAGGTGGAAATTCGTCAACAACGCGTCTACCACTCGCCAAGTGTAGCCCGGCGTGATGAAAATGTCGGTTGGTCCCTCCAAGCCAGTGTTGAACGATTCTTTGCTGGCGTCGCCCAGCGTTTCAAGCGTTCGGGCCGCCGTCGTCCCGACCGCGATCACGCGCTGCCCATCGTCCTTCGCTTGTCGAATCTGGGCGGCGGTTTCGCGCGAGACCGAGCACCATTCTGAGTGGATCTTGTGATCTTCCACCCGTTCGACCGAGACGGGTCGGAAGGTATCGAGCCCAATGTGAAGTGTCACCTCTGCCCATTTGATTCCTTGTCCTTGGAGTTCCTCGATTAATTCTTTGGTCAGATGGAGGCCGGCGGTCGGCGCGGCGGCAGATCCCGGAGCGGTTGCATAGACTGTTTGATATCGCTCAGGATCTTCGAGACGGTGGCGAATATATGGGGGCAAGGGAACAGCTCCGAAGTCCGCCAGGTGTTCCATGGTCTCCATTGAGATGCGTACCGTGACCTCGCCTTCTTCCCCGCGCCTAATGACTTCGATTTCGGCTGGGGGCCGTGAATTTCTGGGGCGAGGTTCAATAATCAGCAATGATCCAGATTTGAGCTTCTTCGCCGGTCTTGCCAGAGCGGTCCAATCTCCATCCGGATTCGGGTGGAGCAAGAGCAGCTCGATGCGCCCGCCGGAATCACGTTTGACCGCCTCCAACCGGGCAGCGAGCACGCGGCTGTTGTTGGCAACAAGTAAGTCACCAGGTCGCAACCAACGACCGATGTTCCTGAGCGCATCGTGGCTGATCGAATTTCGCTCGCGGTCGACGACGAGCAAGCGCGAACCGGATCGGTCGGGAAGCGGCTCCTGCGCGATCAAGCCGGGCGGCAACTCGTAGTCAAAATCGGCAACGAGAAGATCGGTATTCTGCGTCTTCACTCGTCCTCAAAGAAGGTCTGTTGAATCGTATCGATCGTGGCGGGTGGTGCGGCTCGCATATGCTCGTATGCCCGCCGTGTCGCGACTCGCCCTCGTGGCGTTCTCTGCAGGAATCCAAGTTGAATCAAATACGGCTCGTATACGTCCATAATCGTATCGGTTTCTTCACTCGTCGCCGCGGCAAGCGTTTCCACGCCAACTGGCCCACCATCGAATTTCTCAATAATTGCACGCAAAATCCGACGGTCGATATCGTCGAGACCGAGGTCGTCAACGTCGAGCAGTGCCAGCGCCTCGATCGCGACCTCTTCTGAAATCTCGCCCTGTGCGTTCACCTGCGCGTAATCTCGCACTCGTTTGAGCAACCGGTTGGCGACTCGCGGCGTACCCCGCGACCGCAACGCGATCGCCCGCGCGCCGACGTCGTCAAGTGGGACCTGAAGTATAACCGCCGACCTCCGAAGGATCTCCTCCATTGCGTCCAGTTCATAAAAGTCAAGGCGAAGCACCGCACCGAAGCGGTCGCGGAGCGGTCCAGACAACATTGCCAATCTCGTGGTCGCCCCGACGAGAGTGAAACGCGGGAGGTTGATGCGCATGGTCCGCGCGGCAGGACCCTTGCCGATCACGATATCGACCGCGAAATCTTCCATCGCGGGGTAAAGCACTTCCTCGACAACGCGATTTAGGCGATGAATTTCGTCGATAAAGAGCACGTCACCGGCTTTGAGATTCGTCAGGATGGAAACGAGATCGCCGGCTCGCTCAATCGCTGGACCCGAGGTCACGCGCAAATTGACGTTCATCTCGGCCGCGACGATCGCCGCCAACGTCGTCTTGCCGAGACCTGGGGGGCCATATAGCAAAAGGTGATCGAGCGACTCTCCCCGCTTCTTGGCGGCTTCAATGAAGATCGAGAGCGTCGCTTTGACTCGGTCCTGGCCGATATATTCGGAGAGTCGCTTCGGGCGGAGACTTCCTTCAATCTTCGCGTCTTCAATGCGGACGCGAGCAGTCGTCACGCGGCCAGCGTCGCGCACTTCGGAAGAAGCCTGGATTCTGTTCTGGGCACCATCATCCATCGCTGGAAGTATACCAGGGGGTCAGAACAGACGTTCGCTATCTTACATCGTCAATCAACATATTGGGAATTCCATTTTCAACTTTGAATTGCCGTCCACACTCAGTGCAGACCAAGTAACTCTCGACTAATTCGACCTTGGCCTTGTCGACCGGGCACACGAGTTTACTCAAGAGATCTTCGCTGATGACTTGCTTCGTTGTCGCGCTGTCGGTCATTGTGTTGCAACTCCTCCTGGTGTCGCCGGACTAGCGACTGGCGACGGTGTACCGCCTGTGAGAGACGACAATTTCTGCTTCGCGAGCGCTGCCACATAGCTGTCGGGCCCAACCTGTATCGTCTTGTTATACTCGGTGATCGCGTCCTGAATTCGCGGCGGGCTCCACAACCGATAGAGTTCGGCTAGACCGTAATGAGCCTGAGGATTGCTTGGTTGGATCTCGAAGACTCTCTTGTACTGGAGCTCCGCATCTGACCGTTTGCCGCCACCGGCCAAGGCGTCGGCGAAGGCGAGTCTGGTGACCGCATCATTGGGATTGATTGCAAGCGCCTTCTCATACCACGTGATTGCCTCGGCCAGACTACCCGTTTGCGCTAGATAGTTCGCCAATGCCAAGAGCACCTGCGGGTCGTCGGGATTCGCCTGCGCTGCGTCACGAAACTCCCGTCCGGCCTGATCATCGTCGGACGTCACCGTCTCGACGTCGTCTCCGTTGTTATTGATGAATTGGTCGACAACCACAGTTCCGAGCGTACCGAAAAGAAGGGTAAGAACCGCAAGAAGCGCGACAATGGCGAAGATCTTCTCCGGTTTACGCAAGCGACAGAATTGGCGTCGATAGCCTGAACGACGATTGGATGGCGCTCGCTTCACCGAACGGGATTTCGCCATTGACTCGAACGCTCCTTAGCACAAACGTTCAGCAAGATTAAATTGCGCTCGTTCGCAAGCCTGATCGCTCGACACAATGCGCCGAGACGTCACTTCGTGCCGAGCAACCACGAGGCGCAAGATACCACAGTCGATTTAGAGGACCAGAACGTGGTCTCAATCGCCTTCCGCGGACTCGGATCGAGCTCAGATTTCTTGTCCGGACTTATGCCTCATGATAGAATTTATGATGGTTCGCGCGATGACGCGGGTCGAATGCCGACCTAGCTCAGTTGGTAGAGCAGCTGTTTCGTAAACAGCAGGTCTGGGGTTCGAGTCCCCAGGTCGGCTCTGATCTGCGGTCGCTGCGACGGGCCGAAGTGGCGGAACCGGCAGACGCGCTACGTTCAGGGCGTAGTGGGCTTTAGCCCGTGGGAGTTCAAATCTCCCCTTCGGCACCAAAAGCTGGCTAACTGGCCGCTTGGTCCGTCGTTATGACGGGCCCGCACGTTGAAAACCGAGGGTGTGAAAGGAAGGATGATCGCTGATCTTCGGGTCAGAGGAAAGTCCGAGCTGCACAGAGCGAGGGTGCTCGACGAAAGTCGGGGAGGCGCCGTCAGGCGTCGACAGTCCAGACTGGCACGCGTATCGCGCGTGAGAGCAACAGAAACCAATCCGCGGTCCGTCCGGCAACGGTGCAGGAGCGTGGCTGAAAAGGGCAATCCTCCCCGCAGCAATCTCCGAATCGGCCGTTATCAGGTTGCTCGCCAAGGCCGGAAGACGAGAGCAGCCGCGAAGGCGACGACGCGGCCGGTCCTATCACGGACCGAGAGAGATGATCATCACGAACAGAACTCGGCTTACTCTCTTTTCACTACCCATGGTTTACGGTGCCTATAGCTCAATCGGCAGAGCGCCGGTCTGTGGAACCGGAGGTCACGGGTTCGATCCCCGTTAGGCACCCCTCTAAAAACTGCATAACGACGCGGAGAATGAAGCGCCGGCCTTCGCCGGAGGTCGGCGCTTCTACTCGTTTGAGCCCAAAACTTTGACCGTACTGGTAGAGTGTCAGAGACGGAGCTACTAGCCAACAGGTGTATACATGGCGGCTCACGGACGAGTCACACCAAACAACTTCCGTCGACTTGCGTTGGAGCGGAGAGGACCACCCTCATGACGGCGTCTGATCACTCGGCTTCCCTAACGCCATCCCACGGCGAGCGACCGACACTCTGGCAGGACCTCTGGCGCATTGCCGTCCTGATTGGGATCGGCCTTCTCGCTGGCCTGGTGGCGGGTTTCGTTGCCGGCGGCCTGGGTTCTCGTGTTGCGATGCGGATCGTCGCGCTGATCGCCGGTCACGAGCACTATGGTGAAGTGACTGATGCCGACGAGATCGTTGGCAAGATCACGGGCGATGGGACCGCCTTCTTGGTGCTGGCCGGAACGTTCCTCGGGGTGCTCAGTGGGTTCCTCTATCTCGCCGTGCGGCGCTGGATGCCGGGCTCGGGGATTTGGAAGGGGCTGGCGTTTGGGGGGGTGCTGCTGCTGCTCTTCGGGAGCGTGATCATCGACGGCGGCAACCCGGACTTCCGCCGATTCGTGCCCTCGTACTTGAGCGTCGGGCTGTTCGCGTCCCTCTTCTTCCTGTATGGCCTGATCGCCTCTGCGATCGTCGAGCGCTTGGATCGGGGTGGCGGCTCTCCGCCACGCGGCCGGGTTCTCGCCGTCGGCGGCTATGTCGTGCTGTCTCTCGCCGGCCTCGTGGGACTGACGAGAGACGTCAAGGCGGTTATTGAGATTTTCTAAACCAACCGGTCCCGGACAGCCGTTGAACCCGCGAGCGCCCGCTCCATGGCGTCGGCCGCTTCGTCGAACGCCTCTGGGAACAGGTGGCCGTAGGTATCAGCCGTCGTGCTCAGGAGTGAATGCCCGAGGATCTCTTCCACGACCTTGATCGGCACCCCTTCGGCGAGCAATAGGCTTGCGGCAGTGAGTGCGTGCTCCATTGCGTCGGCACACCACCAGTAAGAAGTAGGCTTGCTGAAGTCGGGCCGTGTATTTTGAAGAATTCGCCGCACTAGGACGATCCAGGTTTGCATGGGACGCCTAGAACGAACCACATTGCTCGGATCCAACGGCCATCCGATGCGTATCGTGAAGATCAAGTCGGATTCCTCCCATTTTTCACCCGCAGTGAGTCCCTCAAATGATTAGCGATCTTAGTGAGCCCAGAGCGCAGACACCAACGACGCCCGCACGCTGAGCCCTCGCCGAGATCTCTGTGTCTTTGGCTCCTTGGGGATGAAACCGTCGTCGATTCGCTGGAAAGCGTGCCGCACCTTGATCGATCGCCGATTCTACGCCGCGGTGATCAGCAACGTCACCATTCCGACCAAGAACAGTCCTAGGAGTCCAATCGCCGCGATGCGGTCAAGTCGCTGGGCGCGGGTTGCATTCGCTTCGTCCACGTGAATCCAATGAGAGGTCAATATCGTCGTCGCGATCAGCCCTACGACCACGATGTAGGCAAGGACGTAGATCTTGTCGAGCAATACCAAGGTTCCGACTTCAGGGAGAGTATTCGTGTAAGCCTGTTGCAGGAATACCAATGTCAACAGCGCCGTCGCAGGACCGGCGAGCCGAACCTCAGGGTAAGCTGGATGGACCAGCAGCACACTGCATCCCAGGAGGAGCACAATCAGCAGCGGCAGCAGCAATTTCCAGCGAAAGAAACTTTCCGGCCGTTTGATTTTCAGGTCTAGCTCTGCTAATGAGTAGTTGTGTTGCCCGGTAGTGGAAGGGAAGCCGAAATCCGTGCTGTAATCATGTTCGTGCGCGGTCAAACTCCAACTCGTGACCTGCCATCCCGGGATTCGAATATCGGCACTGATGCTGGTCTGGTCAGTGTCCGGCACGTAGATCAACTGATCGATCGGATAGGTCGAGTCCTCAATATCGATCCTCAAAACATGCTTATCTAACGGGTAATCTTGAAGCAGCAGAGGTTCATAGAATTGGCCCTGAATGTGGAATTGTTGTAGCCGTTCACCACTCGGCAATGAAACCGGCGTCGCGTAGATCTGCTTCATCGTTAGCGCCCAGCGCGCTACGTTGTTGAGAAGTTCGACCGTCGGCGTCGGATCGTTATTTCCTTTCCACCGCATCCACATATAAAAGTCAGCGAAAAAGGTGCTCTCTTGTTGATCGAGCCCGTGAACTTCCGCTAAGTAGAATCCAATTGTCACTTTGAGCGGACCGTTCGTCTCGCCGCCGCTCGCTCCATGCTCGCTCGTGGGCTGAGGAGAGGCCACAGCCGGTGTGGCCTGATTCGCAGCGACCTCCGGCGTTCCGATCGACGCCAAACTGGCAAATAAGTAGATGGTCACAAACAGCCTGGCGAAGTTGAGCCACACTCTTAGCGACAAGTTGGGGCTGCTCAAACGATCCGCTATCAACTTTGCGCCCTCCGCCGAAAGAGCGATTGATTCAATCTGACAAAACCAAACCGTAGTCCAGCTTCTGGTTTAGTGCCGAGAAATGCAGCAGGGATTCCTCCTTCCCCGCAAATCTGCGCCGGCTCCAACCTCGGCCGCTTTGACAGCGACTCGGATGCGGCGTTCGTGGCCGGTGACGTTCGCGCCACTTATCCCGCATGATCCCCGCAAACTTCGTTGCGGAGCGAAGAGACGATCGAACGGGTTGCCGTAGCATTGGACGCCGTCCTCAGGAGCGGGTCCTTGGGCGGCCCTGACGTCGTTAACAGCCACGCATAATGCAGAGAGTCGGATGACCGCGCCCGGTGCCGGGCGCGGTCGTCCGATTAATCGCAATTTATCGTTTGCCGCCGAACTAAGTTGACGCCGGCATGTTCGGATGGAACAGGAAAACCGAAACGACCGACCCGCCGTTCGGATCCGTGTCAATCCTGGCAGCCCCGAAATAGCCGGAGTTGTTTAGCGGGTCCAGTTCGATGGCAACCCCCGTAACCGACGAGCAAGCAGCGGCGGTGCACTGTGGGATATTGCCGCAGGCAATGTAGTTCTGGATGTTTTCTGCACTTTCGTGCGCGTTAATGGCGTAACCACCACCCACTAGGTCAGCGAGGTTGGCATCGACGTGGGTGAAGCTGAACAGTACCGGTGTCGCCTGGGTCGCGCTGACACCAGGAAGCGGAGTCGCGTTCGAACCCGCTTCGGGAGTGGCAGCTGGACCAAACGAGAACGCATTCGTGATCGTGTAGGTTGTAATGTCGTGAAGCGGATAAACGACATCACCGAGCGACTCGCAACTACCGCTATGGATGTGGACAGGGTGTGGTTGCTCAGCCCCTGCGGACGGCGTCGCGTCCTACGCTAGAGCCGAAGTTGCTCCGAGCGCGAGCATTGCGGCGAATAGCAACAAACCAGTCCAAACCGACCTGCGGACTCGAACGAACTTCATTTCGACTCCCTTCAAGATCATGTCGATTGCCACGGGAAACGGAGCACCTCAAAGTTTGTCGCACTTGAGGATTGTGTAGAGTCTTTCCGAATCCTCCTCAATCGGAAAGTTCTAGCTCCGTTAAAGCGCGAAACGCCATCGCTATTCAACGTTGAACAACGACGCTGTAATTAACAGTCTGGACACTCTTTTGACAAGACCCTGGACTAGAGCGACTTTGATGCGCTGGTTACAATTGGACCCGTCGGTGACGGCCGAATTCGTTGACCAGATCTCCGTGAACGAATTTTCTGGCCTTCCGTTGGAGGTCCCGCCGGACCGTAAGCCTTAGCTCACAGCGTCACGTGTAGGCTTCAGCCGACTTCCGGGAAAGAGTCCCTGACTCATGTCGGGGCGGAGTCGAGGACCGACCTTAGTGCCATCGGGAATTGGTCCAGCGGGCAATCGACGTTGTGCGACGCTACAGGTCGCCGGCGGGAGAGACCATCATGGAAAGGCCAACGGCGGTGCTGCGGCGGTCAGTTAAATTTTGCTCCGGGATGCACCTAAAGGAGAGAAAAACGATGGCAACGGCGGCGGCACTCATCTTTCCAGATCAGACAACGGCCGGGCACGCGCTTGAAGCCCTGCGGGCGGTCGAAAATTCGGGCGACGCGAAGTTCCTAGAGAGCGGCCTACTTATCAAGAACCCGGACGGCCGTGTTGAGATGAAGAAAGACGGCTGGAAGTCTGAGATCATGGTGGGTGGGGCCGCTGGTGGTGCGATTGGCGCCCTGCTCCTCGGCCTTCCCGTAATCGGAGTCGCCGGCGGAGCGCTCGCGGGCAGGTACATCGGGAAGCACAAGGAAAGCGAGGAGACTTTTCAGGCGTTCGCGGATCAGGTTAAGCGCGAGATGCCCCCGGGAGGCGCCGCCGTCCTAGCCTTGGTGGAAGCGACAAATCCAGGCCGAGTCCACGCAGCGCTCGGCGCATTCGGAGGCACTCTCTTTTCTACAGATCTGCCAGCGGCTGAGATCGCGAACATCCAGACCGAGCTCGACAAGCACCAACATTAGGTGGGAAGCACCGAACGCATGGTGGCGTCGCGAGAGGGATGCAAAAACCAGTCTGTGCTTTGCACCCACGACAACATCAGCGCTGACTTAGATGCGACATGGCACCAGTCGCAAGAGCCAGAGAAATAGGCGTAGCGCGAGCAGCAGAGGTTGCCTCGGCGTCAACACCGCTTGCGCATATCTACCACGGCTTCAGTGAGGTCCTGCAAGACGCTGACCGCACTTGAAGTCCGACAAGCTGCCCCCGTTATCGCGCGGAGGAGCAACGCGCCAACAGGACAAAGGCGTTGTCCGAGACACCTGCATGGCGCCGAAAAAGGCAGGTTCCATCGCATGGAGGAACGCCTGCCGTATGACGCGGTAACTCACTGCGGCAAAAGCGGCAATTGCATCCGGCGCCGAAAGGAACGCACGTCTTCTTCAGGTTCGGGCCGGGGTTCCGCGGCCAGATACCAATAAGTCTAGGTCGCGTAGCGATCCGCGAGAACGCCGAGCTGTGGAAAATCTTGCTGAAATGAGAGAATTTTCGCGCTACGCGACGAGAGGTTTAATTGGCAAGCGTCGAGTTTGCCAGCGACCGATTTCGTAGCCGGACGACGAGCCACGCACCCGCCAAGGCAGCGACGACCATGGCGAATGGAACGAGCGCGGCAGTGGGTGGCGGGTCGGTCCTGACCGGGGCATGCGATCCCTCGATCGAACGAATTGCTGCTCGGGCGACGGCGACAAGGAGGTGAGTCGGGAGCCAGAGCGCGGGGAGCAGTGGCCCCCAATCGAGCGCTTGAACACCGGTAATCGATCCCACAAGCACTCCGCCGACTCCGAAGCCGATTAGCGCCCAGATGAGGTTCGCTGGTTTCACCAAAAGCACGAGCAGCAAGCAAACCGCGAACACCAAGGTGAAATACGCTCGAAATCGGTCGCTTGTCCGCAGTGAGCGAAGGAGCATGACTGCGGACGCCAGCCAAAGCACTCCGCCAATGCCGTTGAACATCTTTGCCGCTGATCCATTCGCCAAGATAGCGAGAGCCACGACGAGCGATGCAGCGATTAGGCAACCGGTCGCCTGCAGATTTGAACGGCTTATCGGCAATTCTTCAGCAAGGTTTCTCATCGAAGATCGTTGCTCCCGCCCCAGGGCACGATTGTCGCATCTTACCCTAATGCATTTCTTGGGCCGATTCATGGGAGAGTTTCGGCATCGCTGCTATACTCTTACCGGCGTCGCAGGCTCTGAAAATCTGCCCTCGTAGCTCAACGGATAGAGCGTCTGGCTTCGGACCAGAAGGCTGGGGGTTCGAGTCCCTCCGGGGGTACCGTCTCGTCTCCACTCCGCAGCTCCTGCGATTGATACCGCTTTAAGGGTCCGGAGATCTATGCGCGCCTCCATCCTCTCCATCGGCCGCGAGCTCATCCTCGGTCATATCACGGACACAAACGCGACCTTTCTTTCGCAGGAACTCGTGATTTTAGGGATCGAGCTTCTGCATGTCGTCCAAGTCAGCGACGATCGTGCGCGCATCACCACCACTATTCGCAACTCCCTCAAGGAAGCCGAGCTCATCATTTGCACCGGAGGCATCGGCCCGACCGGGGATGACCTGACGCGCGAAGCGATCGCCGATGTCGTGGGCGAAACGCCCGCAGTCGATTCAACACTGTTGGCCACGATCGAGAAGTTCTTCGCCGCGCGAGGGCAGGCGATGCCCGCGCAGAACCAAAAGCAAGCGTGGCTGATTCCCGGGGCCGAGTCCCTGCCGAACCCTGTCGGCACGGCGCCGGGCTGGTTTGTGAACATCGACGGGAAGTTCGTGGTTTGCATGCCAGGTGTGCCGCGGGAAATGACGCGCATGTGGTCCGAACAAGTCGTGCCCCGTTTGAGAGCGCACCTGCCGCATCGAGTGCTCAGCTCGGTCCGGTTCAAAACGATCGGCATCGGCGAGTCGGCGGCGGAGCAGAAGCTTGCCGACCTCGTCGCGCTCGACAATCCGGTTGTTGCGACCTATGCCAAGGACGACGGTGTGCATATATTGGTCGCTGCTGTCGCGGATAGGCAAGCGGACGCCGAAGCACTCCGAGACGGGGCGGCGATCGAAGTTGAGCGGCGACTCACCGATTTCATCTATTCTGCAAACGAAATAACGCTCGCGGACGCCCTCATTGAACTTCTTCGAATCCGAAAGGCAATGCTCGTGATCGAAGACCGGGGCGGGGGCGGCCGCTTCGCCAGTCTGCTCCAAAGCTCTCCCCGCGCAAGCCTCGTTTCCACTTATGCGGTGAGTCTGCCCCACGCCGCATCGGAAGATTCAATGCTCTCAGAACTGATGCTCCACACTGGGGCAAACACGGGGATTGAATTACAAGTGACTGCCAGTCCAACAGAGAACGATCTCTACGAAGCCACTGTCTCGGTAAATATCTGTGGAGAAGGATTTCAAGTCGAAGAGTCGTTCTCCCTGCGGGCGAAATTTGAAGAAGTGCAGCGCCGCTCGGGAATGATTGCGGCCGATGTTTTGCATCGTGCGCTCAAAGCGTCACCCACTAACAAGAGCGCTCCTGAAATCGTTGAATGAGCTGATCTTGGTAATTGAGCATGCGCTCGCGATCCCCTTCGTCGCCATCCTTCCAACCACAAAGATGGAGAAGTCCGTGCACGATCAAGAATGCCGTTTCTTGCTCTCGCGTATGCCCGAACTCGCCTCCTTGCTCCGCTGCTCGATCGACTGAGATTACAATATCGCCGCCCGCATCAAAGTCGCCCTCGGCCGGATCCGAGGGGAACGTCATCACATCAGTCACTGAATCAATCGCCATGTATTGGCGGTGAAGATGTCGAAGCCGCTCATCCGTGGTCAGGACGATGGCAACCTCCCATAGGCCCGAAGCTCCAGCCTCCTTCAATGCGAACTTCGCCAGCGCCTCGATGCGATCGGCATCGAGATTCATCTGAATACCAGGCTCGAGGATAAGGTTGAGTTCGAGATGGAGATCACCCACCGAAGAAGCACTGATAGCCGAGAATATCGCGAAACATTAGGACAATTTCCTCAATTCATCTCGGGCCGCGGCGCTGAGTCGCCGGCCGTCAGCTCGCCCGGCCGCGCGCTCAATCAGCACTGGCATCAACTTGCCCATATCCTTGGGACTTTTTGCGCCTACGTCGCCAACCGCCTGCGCGACGAGCACATTCAGTTCCTCGTCCGACATTGCCGCCGGCAGATACTGTTCAAGCACACGTAACTGGTTTTCTTCTCGTTCAACAAGATCCGCTCGATTTCCTGAACGAAATTGATCAATAGCGTCCAGGCGTCGCTTTACCTGTTGCTGGAGGAGCGTGCGAGTTTCCTCATCCGACAAAGGTCCGCCCTTGTCAATCTCGGCATTCTTGATCGCCGCCAGCGTGTATCGGATCGCATCCTTCGCGTCTTGATTTCCCGTCTTAAGCGCGATCTTAAGGTCGCTATCAAATCGTTCGCGGATCGTAGGCTCGGGATTTTGTTCGTTCTCCATTACGCCAAACCTTCGCTTAATTGCTTGCCGCCCAAGACGTGAAAGTGAACGTGATGCACTGATTGGCCCGCGTCGGGTCCCGTGTTCGTGAGGATGCGAAAGCCGCTTTTGACTATGCCATCGGCTCGTGCCGCTTGCACCGCCATTGAGATGAGACTAGTTGCTAGCTCCGGATCGGTTTCGACAAGCTGATCAACGTTGTCAAAGTGCTTGCGGGGGACGACCAGAACGTGGGTCGGCGCCTGAGGATGAAGGTCGCGAAACGCGACCACACCCTCATCTTCAGCTAGGAACTCGGTTTCGAAATCGCCGCGGGCGATCTGACAAAACACGCACTCTTCGTGAACGTCCGGCATGAGACCATCCTTTTGGTCCGCGTGGTAGCATCGAAAGTTGCTAATGCTCACGAAACAAGGACTGCAACCAGTATGCCAGAACTTCCCGAAGTCGAAACCGTTCGCAAATCACTGCACAATCGCCTCCTTGGACGGACGATTGAATCAGTCCGACTGTATGACTTTATGGGCGTCCTTGGCGACGAAGATCCAGACACGTTCGCTGCCCTGACAATCGGGCGTCACGTTGTCGATACCCGGCGCCGGGGGAAATACATCCTGGTCGATCTCGACGATGGCTCGTTCCTGCTCGTTCATCTGCGCATGACCGGCACACTCATGCTCGTTCCACGGGATGATCCCCCACTTCGGTTTGAACATCTTGCGATCGGCTTTGACCATGGTTTGAGCTTAAGATTTGCCGATCAGCGTAAGTTCGGTCGCGTTCTTCATGTGTTGCCACACGCGTCGAGTCTTCTCGAGAAGAAACTTGGACCGGAGCCCTTCGCACCAGCCTTCACTGCTCAGGCGCTGGCGGCAAGCCTCACGCGGAGAACGGCGCCGATCAAGTCGGTTCTCCTCGACCAGAAAACCATCGCCGGTATGGGCAATATCTACGCGGACGAAGCGCTGTATCGGGCGCGAATTCACCCATTAACCCCGGCAAACCAGCTCTCCGCCGGCGAAATTCGCCGCCTTCACCGGAGTATTCGAGAGGTGCTGCGCGAAGGATTAGGGAATCGCGGAACGAGCATTTCGCATTTTCGGGACGGTGCTGGAGAAGCGGGCAGCAATCAAAGCAACCTTAGGGTCTATGGCAAAGGCCGGACAGGCGAACCCTGCGGCCGATGTGGACGGCCGCTCGCGTTTCTCGTCATCGGTGGACGGAGCTCGCACTTCTGTCCGCAGTGCCAGCAGCTGACAGCGGCGCTGGCGGCGTCGCAATGACGACTCATGCCGACATGGACTTTGGCGGACCCTTTTTGATCGATTTGTCGACTAAGTGCAGCAACTCATCGAGATCGAAGGGCTTGGGCATAAACCGAACTCCTGGCAAATCCACTCCGGAATAGACCGCGCTCATCAGAACAATTGGCGTTCGGTCGCCTTTTTTCTGCAACTTACGGGTTAACTCGATACCATTCATCCGAGGCAACGTGATGTCGGAGAGAACAACGTCTGGATGCGTCGATTCAATTTCCGCCAGCGCCTCGAGACCGTCAAGTGCTCGACGCACTTGATAGCCTTCTTCGTTTAACAATTGTGCGATCGCCTCCGCAATCGCTGGGTCATCGTCGACAACGAGTACTGTTGTGGCCATGGACATGCCCGACATGAAGAGCCGAGGTTCCCCTCACTTCCCTAAGGGAACCTTCGCAAGCGATATGCCGTGGTCGCTAAGACTGGTACCTTGCTTGTTTCGGGGCCAGCCGCGAGTAATCAATTTCTGTTCGACCAAAGGATGTTGTTCAAATCCGTCCACTCAAAGCCGCTTGAGATGTGATTGAAGCCTTTGAACTGCATAGACACTTCATGCACACTTCATTTCCTAGCGATAGTTTGATTGGACTCAACCTATCCTTTCAGCGTATTCAAGTCGGAGATTTGAGGCACATGCGTCTCTTGGTTGTCGAGGACGAACCCCGGCTCGCGACGCTATTGCGCCGCGGTTTGACCGAAGAGGGTCATGCGGTCGATCTGTCCGGAACTGGCGAAGAAGCCCTCGAGTGGACAGACACCGCGACCTTCGACGCGATCGTACTTGACGTCATGTTGCCGCAAATCGACGGGCTGGAGGTCTGCCGTCGCTTGCGCAAGCGCCGCATCCATACGCCCGTCCTCCTATTGACCGCGCGCGACGCGGTGCAAGATCGCGTCGCAGGATTAGACGCCGGCGCCGACGATTATCTTGTCAAGCCATTTGCCTTCGCCGAGCTCGCGGCCCGCTTGCGCGCGCTTGCCCGTCGCCCGCCCGAGTCGAACGAAACGATCTTGCGCGTCGGCGAGCTTGCCCTCGATCCTGCAACACATCGGGCATGGCGAGCCGACTCTGAGCTCACGTTGCCGAACAAGGAATTTCGGATTCTTGAGCAGCTCATGCGCAATCCGAATCGCGTGCTTACGCGGGCGATGATCGCCGATCACGTCTGGAACTACGATTTTCCAAATGTCACGAACGTGATAGACGTGCACATCCTCAGCCTTCGCCGCAAGCTCAACGATCCCTATCCTGGCGAGCTCATCCAAACCGTTCGTGGAGCGGGTTATCGGATGTGCACTCCTCCATCATGAGCCGCGTGCCGATCCGGTGGCGTCTTACCTGCTGGTATGCGGTGTTGATGGCTGGCGCCCTACTCCTATTTGGAGTGGCCTTCTATTTCGTGGCCAGACATGAGATTTACGACACCTATAACGAGCAGCTCCACGCTCAGGCGTCATTGGTTATGGCGGCAATTCACATCAACGGATCGCACGTTGACCTGGAACCAAGCGCGCTCGCAGTTTTCGACAACGATGACCAGTTTGTCAGACTGTATGGGCTAGACGGAAACATCGTCGCCAAAAGTGGCGCGACGTTCGAAGGAGCGCCGCTCGACGAGACCTTGATCGAGGACACGATACGCGGTACCTCGCGGTTATCATGGCTAAGCGCCAAAGGCGGACGGTTCGGCATCATCACCGCGCCGGTGATGAATGGCAGCGAACCGGTAGGCGCACTGCAGGTCGGTGTATCTCGCCAGGACGCAGATGACCTGCTCCGGATCCTTGCGATCTCGCTCGGAGTGCTGACGCCGCTTGTCCTCGTTTTCGCGACCTTAGGCGGTTATCTCCTCGCCGGCCGGGCGCTTGAACCGGTTGCGAAGATCACCGCGATGGCGGCCAGTATTGGCGCCGACGATCTGCAAGCTCGTCTCGATCTCAAGCTCCCGAATGACGAAATTGGCCGACTTGGAGAAACGTTTGACCGGATGTTAACTCGGATCGACCAAGCGTTTGAGCGCCAGCGCCGATTCACTGCGGATGCCGCGCACGAGCTGAGAACGCCTTTGAGCCTGATGCGCGGGCAAGTTGAACTTGCGCTCTCGCGCCCGCATTCAATGCTCGAATACCAAGACGCATTGCATGCAATAGATAGCGACCTAGCACGGATGACCGGGCTCGTATCGACGCTCTTGTCGCTTGCACGCGCTGACAAAGGCAAGCTGCCTCTCGAACGTTCGAAGGTCGATATCGGCGCCCTCGAGCGCACCGTCCTCGAACAATTTAGTCCGCAAGCGGAAGAGATTGGCGTGACGCTCTCAGATGAGTCGTGCAACGCGGAGGTCTCGGCCGACGAAGATCTTCTCGTTCAGGTCCTCGTTAACTTGCTCGAAAACTCATTGGCACACACCGCGGCGGGCGATCGTATCGCCCTTGGATGTAAGGCCGGAAACGACGCGACCCGTCTTTGGGTCGACGATAGTGGGTCTGGCATAGCGGAAGCGGATATCCCGCATGTCTTCGAGCCGTTTTTTCGGGTGAACTCCGGACGATCCCGCGAGCAATATGGCGTTGGCCTCGGGCTCGCGATTTGCAAGGCAATCGCAGAAGCGCACGCGGGCGAGATCTCAATTCGCAGCGAACTCGGGACTGGAACTCGGGTGGAGGTGGTCATCCCCAACGCATGACTCCGAACTGATTTCATCTCGGCATTCTAGTGTTTCGCCAGCGGAGTGCAGGTCGATCTGATTTTCGCTAGAAGGAGATCGCCACGTGCGGAGCAAACGATTGCTGACCACAATTATCCTCGTAGCCGCGCTAATGATCGCGTTTGGCGCGGTCAGCGCATCGGCAAATGGCCCTAAGGCGAGCGCAAGCCACCCGGCTTCGCTTTTTTCGAGCATCGCGCGCTTAGTAGTAGGCATTGGCGATAACGAAACCTCTGTTGCTCCTGGCACGCTCGACGACGGAAAGGACCTCTTGCCCCAAGCCGAAATCACGCTGGATCAGGCCGTCGAGGCGGCGCAAGGCTCGCAAACCGGTACGCTTGGCGAAGTCGACCTTGAGCATTACCAAGGCCATCTTGTATTCAACGTCGACATCGGCGATCACGATGTCAAAGTCGACGCCTCCACCGGCAAAGTACTCGCAGCAAACTCTGACGATTAGTCCACCAAGTTAGAAAGTCCAATTTCTGACGATCTTTCTTTCCGAGCTACATGCCTTGGAGGCGCCACCGTGGTCAAACTCGCCCGTTGCTTGCCCAGCGTGATCGCGATCACCTTGCTTGTCGCTATTGGATCGGTTGGCCGAATAAGCGCGTCAACGAGTTCGGACCCGAGCCCATCTCCTGCGACGACCTACCACCCTGCGATCGATCCAAACGACTTCACGACGACGATCAATAATCCTTACTTCCCGTTAATACCAGGCACGACATACATTTACGAAGGGCCTGAGGACGGCGATAAAACCCGCGACGAAGTCAAGGTGACAACAAGTACAAAAGAAGTCCTCGGCGTAACGTGCGTCGACGTTCTCGACCGTGTGTACACCAATGGGGAACTGAGCGAGAATACGCACGATTGGTACGCTCAGGATAAGGCTGGGAATGTCTGGTACTTCGGGGAAGCCTCTTCAACTATTGAGGAGGGAACGCCGACAAGTAGTGAAGGATCGTGGAAAGCCGGCGTCGACGGCGCCCTACCAGGAATCATCATGCCCGCGAATCCTCACGTCGGCGATACCTACCGGCAAGAATACTATGCAGGAGTCGCCGAGGACATGGCCGAAGTGACCGCAATCTCGGGTACAATCGACGTCCCCTACGGTCACTTCAAGCAGATCCTTGTCACGCGGGAGTGGTCGCCGCTCGAGCCGAAGGTCGAAGAGGAAAAAACGTACGCAAAAGGCGTGGGCGACGTCCGCGAAAGGACGACTAAGGGCGGGAACGAAAAACTGGAACTCGTCGAAGTCCGCAAGTCTTCTGCCGCAAGTCCGGTAGCCACGCCAACGAGCTAAGGAAACCTCGTCAATTACCACTCGCGAACACGGCGGCAATATCCCAAGGCCTTGTGATCGTTCCCGGATGTCGAATCGCCGCCGTGCTCAATCCCCTTAGACTTCCTCGGGCTGGCCAGCTTCTTGAGCACCGCGCCGCTGCCTAAAGGGGTGAATTCAAGTGCTGAAACATCAGTTCTAAGCACGAAACGCCCGGCACATGCATCCCTCTTAAGCGTACTAGACAGCTCAAACATCGACACGAACTCACTCGGGGCGAGACAGTGAACGCCAGTAGTTGATAACGGCGCCTCCTGAGGTAATGGCATGTCCCCTGCGACATGTGCTGAGAGATGTTCGCCGGTCATTCCAGGCAACTTCATTCAGTTCATTCGCGGTGCGCGCAAACAGGAGGGATTCAGGTGGAGGTTATGCAGAAGACCGAGGGAGAAGGTAAGGCTCAGACTCACACTCATCCCGCGACCACGCACAACCACGACCACTGGCATGTGACCCATCATCATAAAGACGGCCTTGGCGACGAGTTCGAACACCGGAGCTACTGGCATACCCACGACCATAATCACGCTGAACTCGTGCATAGCCACGACTACGCTATTGAAGATGAAGATCGTGACCATGCAAAAGAAGCGCACATTCACGATCACAATGCACCTACCCAGTCGCCAGGTTAATGAGTTAAAGAGCACGACGGCGTCATTGGCGCCCGATTCACTTTCACTCAACGAAGGGAGGCCCGCCCGTCGATGGCGGGCGACCGTACTGCTCAATTCGGTGCGACTTCTCGACAGGAAAGCGCCTACTGATTGCAGCTGAGCGCCGAGTTATCGACCTTACGATGCTCTGGCATCGAGCAAATCGTCATTCTTCGGTCTGAAACGAGGCAACAAAGCGTATAGCCGTCGCGTGAACTCTGTCCCATAATCCCAGCCGCAGAGCATTCTCCGCGATCAATCTGCTTGAGGGATGTTCGCGCTCAAGGGATGGCAGGCTCATGCCCGTTTCGATTGCCAACTCGCGGATTGTCTACGACGCGCTAAAAGCGATCGACGTAAGATTAGTTTCGGCCCTGCCGGAAACCTGGCTCGTCCACTTGATTCAGATGGCCGAAGACGATCCCGAGATGACCCTCGTTCGACTCGCAAAGGAAGAGGAAGGTGTCGGGATTTCTGCTGGCGCCCATTTTGCCGGAGTGAAATCGGCGATGCTCATGCAAAATCACGGTTTACTCGCGAGTGTGAACGGCATCGTCTCATTGGCCCAACTCTACAAAATGCCGCTCTTGATGTTGATCTCGCATCGCGGGGATCTCGGCGAGCTTGATCCCTGGCAAACGCAAGGCGGTATGGCGACCCTACCTGTCTTACGGGCCCTTGGCATTCCCAGCTATCCGCTCGCCGATCCGGCGACCGCGCCGAAGATCATTCGTCAGGCTCAAGCTCTGGCCGAAAGCGCGCACACCCCTGTTGCCTTGCTGCTGACGCGCGACCTCATGTGGGAGGAAGCGCCGTGATAACCGAGCCATACTCTGAAAACCGTCGAATCAACCGCGCGGACGCCCTAGACGCGATTTATCCGCTCCTTGCCCAAAACAATGTCATTGTCGTCACGATTATGGGCGCAGTTGCGGCCGAGTTGTATACGCTTGGCCACCGCCCAAACTTCTTCTATCTCGAGCACGCGATGGGTCTTGCATCCTCGCTTGGTCTTGGCATAGCACTCTCAATGCCGCAATTTCCCGTCGTCGTGATCGACGGTGACGGCTCGCTGCTGATGAACCTGGGGACCCTGTCGACGCTCGCCCGTTACCGGCCTGGGAACCTCACGCATGTCGTGTTCGACAACGAATCGCTGCTCTCCGTCGGTGGGTTCCCAACCGCGACATCGACCGGGACTGATCTCGCTGGTATCGCGGAAGCCGCGGGCGTGCCCACCGTCGTCCGCGCTCATGACGTGGACGAGTTCAAAGACGCGTTCGAGTCGGCTCTCGCCACGTCTGAACTGACGACAATTGTGACGAAAGTCGCCGCCATCGGACCCAAATCATTTCACATGGACCTGCCGCTGCTCGAAAACCGGTTTCAGTTTCGACGTCATCTCCAAATGCTCTCCCGAGGTCTCGTCGACTCCGCGAAAGTGGGATAGTCGAAAGCGAATGCCAAGGAGCGATGTCATGTCGAAAACGATGTCTTCAATCGACCTCCTCTCCGAGGTCGTCACCGGACTTGCATCAGGCGAGATCCAAATTGTCGATCTGACAATGCCGCTGGGGCCGGACACCCCAGTTCTGCCGCTGCCTCCGCCCTGGCCAAACTCTCCGGCATTCGAAATGACGGAGATATCGCGCTACGACGACCGAGGCCCGGCCTGGTACTGGAATTCCTTTGTCACCGGCGAACACACCGGAACGCACTTCGACGCGCCCGTGCATTGGGTCAGCGGCAAGGATTTGCCGGACAATCGAGTCGATACCCTGCCGCCGACGAAGTTCGTCGCTCCGGCATGTGTCGTCGACGTCGTGGCCGAGGTCGCGGCCGATCCCGATTATTGTCTGACCTCAACTCGTGTCATGGAATGGGAAAGAGAACATGGCCAAATCCCGGCTGGCGCGTGGGTGCTCATGCGCACCGATTGGTCGAAGCGGACCGATTTCTCCGCTTATCTGAATGTCGGTGAAGACGGACCGCACACGCCCGGGTGGACGGCAGATTGCGTCCGGCTCCTCGTCGATGAGCGGGACGTTTTAGGGGCCGGCGTCGAGACGGTCGGCACCGATGCTGGTCAGGCGTTCGCCTTCGAGCCCCCTTTTCCTTGCCACACGTTCATGCACGGAGGCGGCAAGCTCGGTCTCGCCAGCCTCTGCAATCTCGATCTTCTGCCGCCGACCGGCGCCATCGTCATCGCCGCCCCGCTCAAGCTCGTCAACGGCTCCGGCAGCCCGCTCCGGGTCGTCGCCCTTGCGCCTGGAAACGCTCACAGTGACTAGGTGTCATGGGAGTTCTGCAGAAGGGATGTGGTGGCGACGTCCATCCGCGTTTGCGTCGAGGAGTTGATCGGAATTTGCGAGTGGCCTCAATGGGTGGACACCTTACCTGGGCGGATGGCTGGCGCCGGCCGCGTGTTCGATACCAGAGCGAGCACTCACTGGCTTCTGCGCCTGCTCACCGCGTCGGGCCGCGGCGAGTCCGATCCCTGCGGCCGCGATCGCGGCCAATCCGCCGACGAGCAAAGCCCACCGCGCTCCCGCGTGCTCACCGAGGTAGCCCATAATCGGCCCGCCCACGGGCGTGGTGCCAAGAAACGCGACCGACCATAATGCCATGACCCGACCCTGCATCTCAGGGCTGCTTTCAAATTGCAGCGTCACATTCCCAAGCGATGTGAAGTTGATCGAAAAGAACCCGACGACAAGCATCAACACCGTTGCCACAATCAGCGACGGCGCGAGTGCGACGAGCAAAACAGATAAGCCAAAGAGGAACGACGAAGCGACCAGCATCCGCAACGAACTTCGCCTTCGGCTCGCGGTGTAGAGGCCGCCCACAACTGCCCCGGCTCCCATCGCTGCGGTCAACGCGGCATATCCTCCGGCGTTGGAATTGAAGGTGAACTCGGCGAAGAGCGGCAGCACGACTGAGAATTCGTAGGTAAACATGCCGACGATTGCCATCATCACCAAGACGTTCCGCACGGCAGGAGTGGCGCGAACGTAGCGCAGGCCCGCCATCAGTTGGCCCTTGGCGGCAGGAACGGCTGCGGTAGGCAGGAGGTCAGACGCTCGCATCATCGCGAGCATCACGACCACAACCCCGTACGAGAGTCCGTCGATCAAGAAACAGGCGCCGAGTCCGACTGTCGCGACGAGCGCGCCCGCGATCGTCGGGCCGATGACCCGAGCGAGATTCATCTCGGTCGAATTCAGGGAAACGGCGTTCGCGAGAAGGTCATTGCCGACCATTTCTCGCACGAACGTCTGCCGCGTCGGATTGTCGAAGACCTTAATCAGTCCGAGCAAGGTAGCAGTAAGGAACAGCATCCACAGCTCGATCCAGTCCTCGACCACGAGGACGCCGACAGAGAGCCCCAGCGCGCACGCCGAGCCTTGCGTGGCATAAAGAATTCGTCGTTTTGGAAACCGGTCGGCGATGACGCCACCCCAGGGACCAAGGAACAGCACCGGGATCGATTGTAAAGCGATGACGAGACCAAGCTGCGTGCCCGAACCGGTCAACTTCAGGACGAGCAAGCCCTGAGCGACCGACTGCATCCACGTGCCGGAAAGCGAGATTCCCTGGCCGATGGCAAAGAGGCGATAGTTCCGAATCGAGAGCGAGGCAAACGTACGTTGACCAAAAGCGCGGAACGGCTCCATATCCTTAGTTTCGCAAATTATCGATTCTCGCGCCAATAAGAAGCGAGAAATGCCGCGCGAAATCTCTTCCATGATTTCTACGCGGCAAGGTGGATCGGTTCCGAACTTGATATGCTCACCCGCAGGAGCTGTCTAACACGGGGAAGGTGAAGGATCGATGATGAAGAACACGGACCAGAAGCACATTCTGGTCGTGAACGATACACCAGAAATTCTGGACATGTTCCGGGCATTGCTCGGAGAAGAAGGGTTCAAGGTTTCTCTCGATAGATTCACGGTCGAAATGGCGGAAATGCTTTCGAAAGTGAAGAACGTTAAGCCAGACCTCATCATCCTTGATTACATTATCGGGCGAGAAGAGTCAGGATGGCAGTTCTTACAGTTGCTGAAGATGGATAGAGAAACCAGACGCATCCCTGTCGTCGTTTGCACTGGGGCGGCGCGACAGGTCGAAGCGATTTTGGCCCATCTCGATGAGATGGGGGTCGCTGTCGTGCTCAAACCGTTTGACATCGATCATCTCCTCGACATTTTGAGGAAATCACTCGACGGCTCCGCAGAATAGCTCGCGCGACTGGCTTTGGCACCGGTGCCCGGCGAAGTCGGACGGAGCTTCCTCACCGCCGGCGGTCGGCATTCGCGGCGATCGAGCAATAGATCAACGAGTTCCAGCGCCACACGTGCGCGGTTCAAGCCAGCTCCTCTGGATTCGGGAGAGTTTGGATGCCAGAGGCGGCGGACATTTGCTCATGGGTACCCATACGGTCTCTGGATCGGCCGCTCAGGATTATGTCCGATCAGTCCGAGACGTCGTTTTTGCCCTATCTGTGGGCGTTTTGGGGGAGCGAGTGATGAGATTCCAACCCACCACATTCTGCTTGGGAGGCTGTGGATGTATGGCCGAGACGTTCAAGCGCCGCGCCAACGAGATAATCAGAAATACACGAGTTAGTAATATTGTCGCCAGAGTCCATAGGTGCAGTTGGTCGGCGAGCGATATCTCTGAAATTGCCGGCTGGCCGCGGACGAGCGGATCATTGCACGCGAAGAGGCAGCCTCCTCCGGCCAGCCAAACAAGGAGCCACTAGATGACGCGATACCTGATCTCCTTCGATGATGGTTCAATGGTCTTCCCCGAGGAGGACTTGGCTGAAGTGGCAGAAGCCGCTCACAAGGTGGTCCAGGAGGCTAAGCGCGCAGGCGCGTGGATTTTCGGCGGCGGAGTGCTAAATCAGCAAGCAAACATCGTGGCCACCGACGGGACTATCATTGATGGGCCGTATCCAGAGACCAAGGCGGTCGTCGGCGGGTTCTCGATAATTGACGTGCGCTCGCGCGAAGAGGCGCTGAAATGGGCCGCCAAGATCGCGGCTGCCTGCCGGTGTGCCCAAGAGGTACGGGAAATCATGCCCGACCCAGACGCCTGATCGAGAGTCCATTGAGTCCGTAGGCCTCAAGATCACGATTGTGTTTCACTGACGAGAATCAGGTGAAGTGAAAAATACTTGTATCAGCAGCGATTGAGAACAACCGCAAACACAATCGGCCTAGAAGCTTGATGACGTTAGTTGGCGTTAAGTTCCGGAGCGGGTGATGGGACTCGAACCCACGACATTCTGCTTGGGAAGCAGACACTCTGCCAACTGAGTTACACCCGCATGTTCCTAAGGCCCGATTCTATCATTTTGCCTCTTCTCGGTCTACCTCTTTAACGCCTATGGAGCGCGCTCGTTTCGCCTTGGGGACGTGCCTTTTGTTGCCGTTTGCGTTGACTTGATCTGCCGCGCTCACGTATACTCGCGGCGGTTCCAAGTGGGGGCATAGCTCAGTTGGGAGAGCGCTACAATCGCACTGTAGAGGTCGGGGGTTCGAGTCCCCCTGCCTCCACCACTTGACGAAAACCCGGCCAAAATGGCCGGGTTCGTTGCCGCTCGCTGTTTCGCGAAATCGGTTCAATCAGTCGGCTGGTTGTGGCCGCAGTTGGCCAGCCGGAGGCAAATCCCTTTCGGGCCGCTCGGGCTCGGGAGCCTTTTCCGCCTGGCGCGCGGCCATCGAGTCTTGCGCCTCAATCGCAGGGCGGCCAATTGGCGGGCCCACGAGCTCGGGTTTCGGTCGCGGCGAGTCGAAGAGGGCTTCAAGCTCTTCGCCCTCGATGGTTTCCTCTCGAATGAGAAGCTGCGCGATCGCTTCCAGCTTGTCAAAATTGTTGGTCAGTACGTCGAGCGCGCGTTGGTGCGCGGAGTCGACGAGCTGTCGAATTTCTTGGTCAATTTGATAAGCGACTTCATCGCTGTAATTGCGTTGCTCGCTGATCTCGCGACCTAAGAAGACCAACTCTTCTTTCTTGCCAAAGGCGAGCGGTCCAAGTGACTCGCTCATGCCGAACTCGGTCACCATCCGGCGGGCGATCATGGTTGCCCGTTCGATGTCGTTTGCCGCGCCGGTCGATTGCTCCGCGAACACGAGCATTTCGGCAACTTGCCCGGCCATGAAGACGCCTAGGTCATCTTCGAACTGCCGCTTCGTCTTGAACAGGCGGTCCTCGTCGGGAACGACTCGGGTGTAGCCGCCCATCATGCCGCGAGCGACGATCGAAACCTTGCGCACGGGGTCGGAGTTCGGGAGCATGCGGGCGACGAGCGCGTGACCGGCCTCGTGATAGGCCGTCATCATCTGCTCGCGCTCGGTGATGACCCGGCTCTTGCGCTGTGGTCCGGCGATGACGCGATCGATCGCCTCAGTCAATTCATCTCGACCGACCGTCTTTTTGTTCCGGCGAGCGGCGAGAATCGCCGCTTCGTTGACCAGATTTTCTAGGTCAGCGCCAGAGAAGCCGGGAGTCTGGCGGGCAAGGTTTTCGACCGAAACGTCGTCCTCGAGTGGCTTGCCACGAGCGTGCACATCCAGAATCGCGCGCCGGCCCTGAATATCCGGGCGATCGAGAATGACCTGGCGGTCAAAACGCCCGGGTCGGAGGAGGGCGGGGTCGAGGACGTCCGGGCGGTTGGTGGCCGCGATCACGATCACGTTGGTGCTGCTGTCGAATCCGTCCATCTCGACCAAAATCTGGTTAAGCGTCTGTTCGCGCTCATCGTGGCTGCCACCGAGACCAGCGCCGCGCTGACGGCCGACCGCGTCGATCTCGTCGACGAAGACGATGCACGGAGCGCTCTTCTTCGCCTGATCGAAGAGATCGCGCACCCTGCTGGCGCCGACACCGACGAACATTTCGACAAACTCTGATCCAGAAATGCTGAAGAACGGCACGCCGGCCTCACCCGCAACCGCGCGCGAAAGGAGAGTCTTGCCGGTGCCCGGAGGTCCAACTAACAGAACGCCGCGCGGAATGCGCGCGCCAAGCGCTTGGAACTTATCGGGGTATTTCAAAAACTCGACGACCTCGACTAATTCTTCTTTTGCTTCATCAACGCCCGCGACATCGGAAAAGGTGACGGTCGGTTTGTTCCCTGTGAACAGCCTGGCGCGACTCTTGCCGAACGAGATGGCCTGGTTATTGCTTCCCTGCGCCTGCCGCATCATGAAGACGAAGATGCCTATGAGGAACAGCGTCGGCAGGATGAATGTAAAGGCGCTGAGCCAGCTTCCCCAGCGGCTCGCGGCCTTCACTTCGATGTCAACGGCGCCGAGATCAACACCGTAATCTTTGAGCGCTTCAATCAGGTTCGTATTTGGCGGCAGAATGGTTTTCGCGTCTCGCGTGTTGTCGCTCTTATAGACGACCTTGACCTTGTCACTGCCCTGATTCTGGACAAGCTTCGACACGTCGCCGTGGTTGATTTCCTCAACTACGGTGCTGAAATCCTTGGTCGTCGTGGAATTGTCACCATTGACGACAAAGAACCACAGCGTAATGACGGCGATTACGAGAATGACCCAGACGGCGCCGCTGCGGAGTCGTTTCAAATCACCCATTTACTGGCCTCCCGCCGCGGAACAGCGTGTGCCTAACATTTTCATGTGCACGACCTTGGCGACGTGTTCGGAAGTATAGCATTAAGAGGCTACTTCCCCGAGATAGATTGAAGGGTCAAGCACCGCGACGTACGGAAGGTTTCGGTACTTGCCCGCGTAGTCAAGACCATAGCCGATCACGAACTCGTTGGGAATGCGAAATCCGACCTGATCGACCTGGACATCAACCGCGTCGGCTTTCTCCTTCTTCAGTAACGCAACGACTCGGATATCGGTTGGGTTTCGTCTGCGCAGAACGTCGAGGAGGTATTGAAGCGTCAACCCGCTGTCGACAATATCCTCCACTACAACGATCCGACGACCCTCAACGTCCTCGTTGAGATCTTTCAAGATCCGAACGACTCCGGAGGATTTTGTGCTCGCCCCGTAACTGGAAACGGCCATGAAGTCGATAATGACCGGAATCTTCATCGCCCGCATGAGATCGGTCATGAATGTGACCGCGCCGGTCAAAACGCCGACCATGAGCGGTGGCTCATCCTCACCCTTGTAGATCACATCGAGCTCTGCTGCCAACTCGCGAATGCGATCTTGCAGGTCAGCCTCTTCAATCAGAACCTTTGCCACGCCATAGGCGCGCGGTTCAGCGACCTTCACACTGCTCTCCCGGCGATAACTGTTGAACGACAAGATACACGACTGGCTGATCGGCATTCGCTCGATCTTGCTTCGGGAAAGGTAGTCTTGGAATACACCAAACGCCGCGCTCAGTTGCCAAGACCAAGACACGGCTTCGCGCTACGGCATGGACTGAGCGTAACCGCAACCATACTCTGACGCCGATGCCGGACGTCGCCCATTGGTCCCCAGGCGCCACAGTCCTTAGCACCGTTCTCCCTTCGAAGGCGGCCGGCGGGAGGGGTATTTTCCAGCAACCCCTCGCAACCGTTCGCACTCCCGCAGAAGACGTGCTGATTGAGTAGCCGGCGATTTCTACCGATTGATCAAGATCGAGCTCAAGCGAGTGGAAGTCGTTCGATTCGTGCGGAGCCAGCAACACACCGTTCATCGCAGCGACTTCTTGCCAAACGTCTGATGCCGGCCCATAAAAGAGCCAATCGTCATCTGCCACGGCGATGCAGTCTCCGCTCAATTGAATGACCCTGTCAGTGGCTTCCTCGTGGACTAGGTCTTCTACTTGCTCTAATCGCTCGAGGCAGACCTCGCTCACTCCGGCTGTGGCTAATTTCCGCTTCAGAACACGACGGAGCAGGACTGGATGAACTGTCTGAGCTTTCATTCGATCGATTCTGAATTCGCTTTTGGTCAGAGTGGTCGCCGCGGATTCTGAAATCCATGTTAGAAAGTGATCTTCTTGCGATGCGATGTCCGCAAATCGAGCGATGGTCGTGACCGCCTGAGGTTGAACTGATGTCAAGACCGGCAGCACCTGATGACGGATCGCATTTCGAAGGTACCGAGCGTCGTCGTTCGAAGGATCAATGACCGGAACCAGCCCGCTATCTGCGACATACTCAGCAAGCAAATCCGGAGCTTCGGCCAAGAGCGGTCGCCAGACGCATACCGGCTTTCCTTCCCTAGCAGGGTTCCACCATGGCACTTTGATTTCGGTCAGCGTCGACATTGCACTCATACCGGAGAGCCCTGCACCTCGCAGCAAGTGGAGCAAGACGGTTTCCGCTTGATCCTGTTGCTGGTGCGCAGTGACAATGTGGTCAGTCCGGCTCTTCTGCGCAAGGTCGCTCAGCGCCAGGTATCGTTCCCGCCGCGCCGCCTCTTCGATCCCGGCGCCGGGATGCCGTTGTCCAAGTTCGGCTGGGATAGCAATCTGGGTAAATGAAAGTCCGATTCGGCCGGCGAGAGCTTTTGCCGCGTCGGCTTCCATTGACGATGTCTCGCGAAGGTTGTGATTTACGTACACGAGCTCCGCGGTGAGCCCGGTGATCCGCTCGGTTCGAGCGCAAAGCAGTGCGAGGGCTAGCGAATCCTTTCCCCCTGAAAAGCCGACAATGACCTTAAGACCGGATTGAAGATTGAGCGCGCGAACCGACGCGACAAAACGCTGCTCAAGGCCGACGTACGTTTGCGTGGCTCGCGCATGACCTCTTCGCGCCATTGCGTTTGTTGTCCTGTGTTGCTGAATTGCCAGGTTTGGAGGGTATTGGTGCCGACGGGTGGAATCGAA
Organism: Thermomicrobiales bacterium; assembly: GCA_045804965.1. Classification (GTDB taxonomy): domain Bacteria; phylum Chloroflexota; class Chloroflexia; order Thermomicrobiales; family UBA6265; genus CAVTUU01. Next base: position 315,628 of record JBJMMD010000047.1, read on the forward strand.
CCACCGGCCAAGGGCTTATGAGTCCCTTGCTCTGCCTCTGAGCTACGTCGGCGCATCGCGCGACACTCAAGATTACCGCGACGAATCAAGGGTCGTCAAACCTCGAAAGAGGTCGAATCAACCGACATCGTGCGCTCGTGTAGAGATACTGCGATGCTAGACTCTAAACTCCGGCATTTGCCGAGACGTCAATCTCTTTTACTTGCCTGGAATCAGCCTCAATGGCAACGGATACGCTCAATTTACTCGCCGGACTCAATCCTCAGCAACAGGTCGCCGTGACGACGACCGAAGGGCCGGTGTTGGTCGTGGCCGGACCCGGTTCGGGCAAGACGCGGGTGCTCACTCACCGAATTGCTTTTCTGATCCGTGAGCGCGGCGTGCTCGCCGATCAGATTCTCGCCGTGACCTTCACAAACAAGGCCGCGCGCGAAATGCGCGATCGGATCAATCGCCTGGTGGGCGAAGACACCGCGAACGGACTCGTCATGGGCACGTTTCATGCGCTCGGTGTACGGATTCTGCGCCAGAATCCGGGAATTGTTGCCGACCGCTTAGGCATACTGCCAAATTTTCTGATCTACGACGATACTGACCAAATCGACACCGCGAAGCAAGCAATCATGGCGGTCGGGCTCGACCCGAAACGTGTCGCCCCCCGGCGGATGCTGTCGAGAATATCGGCCGCGAAATCGATGCTGCTCAGCCCCGACGAATTTCTGAACTCGGCCGAAACATACGACGATGAAATCATTGCCCGGGTATACCGTGAATATCAGCGCCTCCTGAAAAAAGCGAATGCGCTCGATTTCGACGATCTGCTTGTCGTTCCGCTTCGCCTGTTCGACGCTGCGCCTGCGATACTTGCTCGTTACCAGGAGCGCTTTCGCTACATCCTCGTCGACGAGTATCAAGACACGAATCGCGTTCAATACGTACTTGTCTCGGCCCTCGCAGAGAAACAGCGCAATCTCTTCGTGGTCGGCGATCCTGATCAATCGATCTATGCCTGGCGGCAGGCGGACATTCGCAACATCCTCGACTTCGAAACCGACTATCCGGACGCGACGAATATCCATCTCGAGTTGAATTATCGGTCGACGCGCCGGATCGTGGAAACCGCGCACCGCGTCATCCGCGAAAACAAACAACGCATCGATCGCAAGCTGCGCACAGAAAACGAGGACGGCACGCACGTCGTAGTCCGCGAGCTTTCGGACCAGCACCACGAGGCCCGCTTCATCGTCGACGAAATTCGCCGCTTGCTCCGCGACGGCGATATGAACTGCGATGACGTCGCAGTGATGTACCGAACGACGGCGCAGAGCCGTGTCTTGGAAGAGGCATTTCGGGTCAGCGACATTCAATATCGGATCGTCGGCGGGGTTCGATTCTATGACCGTCGCGAAGTCAAAGATGTATTAGCGGTTTTGCGCTTGCTCTACAACCCGGCCGACGAAGTCAGTGTTCGCCGGATCATCGACAACTTGCCCGTGGGCCGCGGCCTCGGACCAAAGGCCGTTGACACCGTTCGCGATTGGGCGACGTTCAACGACGTTCCATTGCTCGAGGGGTTTATTGCGCTGGCCGACCCTGACCATGCGTCTATGCCGGAGTTGGCTGGAGCAGCGAGGGGGAGCGCCCAGCGGTTGGGTGCGGTTTTCCTCCAGCTCCGGCATCGACAGCCGGATTTGTCGATCGTCGAACTGTTCGACGAGGTGGTCGAAAAAACCGGGTATAAAACATCGTTCGACGAAGAGAACGAAGAAGAAATGCAGCGGTGGGCAAATGTGCTCGAACTCCGCTCCGACCTCGAACAGTACGCGATTCTTCCCCCCGACGAAGCACTTCCCACGTATTTGGAACAGGTCGCGCTAGTTTCCGATGTCGACACGATGGACGAAAGCGGACGCGGGCGGGTGACATTGATCACGCTTCATTCCGCCAAGGGCCTTGAATTCCCTGTTGTTTTCATCACCGGCGTCGAGGAAGGCCTATTGCCGATCAACCGCGCCGTCGAGGCAGAGCCATTCGACCCGGCCCCGTTGGAAGAAGAGCGGCGACTGTTTTATGTCGGAATCACGAGGGCGGAAAAACTGCTCTACATCACCTTCGCTGCGAACCGACAACTCTACGGACAAACACAGTTCGCGGTTCCGTCGCGGTTCATCGTCTCACTGCCGCAAGACCACGTACATGGGTTGTCCGGCTCGCGGCGCTATGCCAATAGCTGGGGCAAGAAGTCGTTAATCGACCGAGCGAGAGAGCGCGGGGTTCATGTCGAAGGTGAACTTCGGACCGACGGGTTGGGTGCGGTCGCGCGGGCCCAGCCCGCGATCACCCACGACTTCAAAGCTGGACAGCAAGTTTTCCATCCCAAATTCGGGGAGGGACTCGTGACCTCGGTCGTCGACCGCCGCGGCGACCAAGATCTGACCATCGAATTCAAGCGTCACGGTCGGAAGATCATTCAAGCGGGCTTCGCCAACCTCGACATCATTGCAGAGCCCGTCAATTAGGACAGGACTTTCGGATTCGTGGCGACAATGCGACTGACCGACATTCAACATCATCTCGATGAGCGTGAAGAAATCATTCTTTCACCGCTTGCTGTCCATAGCGCCAGTGCCACTCGGCGAGTACCAGAGGAACCGTCGCCGGTGCGCACACCATTTCAGCGCGATCGCGACCGCATCATTCATTCGAAGAGCTTCCGCCGCTTGAAATACAAAACCCAGGTCTTTATCGCTCCTGCGGGCGACCATTACCGCACGAGATTGACCCATACGCTCGAAGTGACCCAGATCGCCCGCACAATCGGCCGGGCACTCAGGCTCAACGAGGACTTGGTGGAGGCAATCGGCATGGGGCACGATCTCGGCCACACTCCGTTCGGCCATGCCGGAGAGACGGCGCTCGCCCTTATATTTCCCGGATTTCGGCACAACGAGCAAAGCCTGCGCGTCGTCGATGTCCTCGAAAAAGATGGCAAGGGACTTAATTTAACCGACCATGTTCGCGACGGCATTTTGCGGCATTCAAAGCCAAGTGAAGAAATCACCGGTGCGGTCAGTGGCAGACCCGGATCGTTGGAAGGGGAGATTGTCAAGATCGCCGACGGCATTGCCTATATCAATCACGATCTCGACGACAGCGTGCGGGCAGGCGTAATTTCGGAGAAACTCATCCCGTGTGAGGTGACTTCAAGTCTGGGGGAGTCACATGCCGAGCGGATCAACACGCTTGTCTGCGACCTCGTTCTAAGCTCGCAAGCGGAAATCCCGCCGGGCGATATTCGCTTATCGCCAAGCGTGCAGTCTGCGGCGAACGTTCTTCGTGGATTTCTTTTCGAAAAGGTCTACAATCCGCTCAATGAACGACCCGATACTCTGCGCGCGCAGCATGTGCTCGAAGCCTTATTCGAGCATTTTTGCAAGAATATTGACGAATTGCCTCTGGAGTACCGCTCCGCGCACGGCGATGAGTCCCCGGAGCGGCTCGTTATCGACTACATTGCAAGCATGACCGATCGCTTCGCCGTCGAGCTCTATCAACACATTTTCGTCCCGCGATTTTGGTCGATCTAACGAAAAGAGCAGCACCGGCGAGAGCTGCGGGAGCATACATGGCGCGCGATGCCGTCGGAGAAGTCCGGGAACGCACCGATATCATCGATGTCGTCTCCCAGTACTTGCAACTCAAGAAGACTGGCCGTAGCTTCAAGGGGCTCTGTCCGTTCCATCACGAAAAAACGCCGTCATTCGTTGTCTTTCCCGACTCGCAGAACTTCCACTGTTTTGGGTGCGGCAAGGGCGGCGACGTCTTCACGTTCTATAAGGAGATCGAGCACACCGAATTCCGAGAAGCTTTGGCCGAGCTCGCGAAGCGGGCCGGGATCCAACTGGCGGCGATTCCCGCTACTGCTCCGGAGGTCGACGCCCACCGTCAGCGGCTGATCGATCTCAGCGAGCTCGCCGCAACCTACTTCGCCAACATTCTGCTGAACAGTCAATCGGGCGCGGCAGGTCGTGAACTGGCGGAGCAACGTGGTCTCGACGAGCAAGCGATCGCGAAGTTTCAGCTCGGTTTCGCTCCCGATTCATGGGATGGTCTCCTCGGTTATCTCTCGGCTAGAGGTCTCGACACTGAAATGGCAGCCGAAGCGGGGCTGCTGCAGCCTCGTGATACGGGCGGCTATTACGATCGCTTCCGCAACCGGTTTATGTTCCCTATCCGCAACCGCGACGGACGAGTTGTTGGTTTCGGCGGCCGCGCGCTGGGAGATGGCCAGCCGAAGTACCTCAATTCCCCGCAGACATCGATATTCGACAAAAGCTCGCTCCTCTTTGGTCTTGATTTGGCGAAGGACGAGATTCGGCGACGAGACCAAGTTGTCATCGTCGAAGGCTACATGGACGCGATCGCCGCCCATCAATTTGGATACGAGAACGTGGTCGCGGCGATGGGCACCGCAGTGACCGAGTCGCAAACCAGTCTCGTCAAGCGCCTGACAAAACATATCGTTCTCGCGCTTGACGCCGATGCCGCCGGCCAACTCGCGACCATACGCGGACTCGAGACAATGCAAGCGGTCCTCGACCGCGAAACGGTTCCCGTTGCTGATGCCGCCGGAATCGTCCGCTTCGAGCAGAAGTTGAACGCGGAAATCTCTATCGTGCAATTACCTGAAGGCAAGGACCCGGACGAACTTCTTCGTAAGTCAGCAGATGATTGGCCCGTGATCGTCGCCAAGGCGCGACCGTTTCTTGATTTCTATATCGAATCGGTGGCGGGTCAAATTAGTGCCAGTGACGCTCGCGGCAAGGCCGAGGCCGTTTCACGTATCGCGCCGGTGCTGCGACAGGTAGCAGATCGGGTTGTGCAAGCCCATTACGCACGAACGCTTTCGCGTCTGCTCCAGTTGGACGAAAGAGTCATTGTCACCGAGATACGCCGGTCCGGTCTTCGGCAACAACCTCAATCCGTAGCTTCGTCAGCGGGAACTCCGCCAGAACGAGTCCGAGCGGAAGACTATTTAATCGCGCTTCTCCTCAAGCACAGGGCGATCTGTACAGACCTCCTGGACTTAGTGCCAGAAGAGGATTTGATGGACAGCCGAAACCGCGAACTGCTTACGATCCTGCGGGATGACTCGATACCAGATCTCGAATCGGAGCAGATTTTGGCCGGCCTCGATGACCAAATCGCCGATCACGGTGAACGGCTGCTTGCCCTCCTTGGCGACAAACCGGCCGAACTTCCAGGACGCATTCGAATTGAGGTCCGGCAGGCACTCGATTCACTGGGCAAGGAACGGTACGGCTACCTGATGCGGCAATTGCAATCGTCGATCCAAGTGGCCCAGCAGGAGCAAGATCAGTCAACGATCGACGAACTTACATCGCAAATTGCGGCCGTCGCCGAGCGCCATCAGCGTTTCTATCCGCCGCCTAGCCCATATTTCCGTGACAGCCGCGATACCCTTTCGCGCTCGACTGGACGTTAAGTCGCCCGATCTAGCGCTTGGCAAATTCCGTCGAACAAGTCTTCGTCCTGCTCGGGCAGCACGCTACGAAGGTCGAGCAGGAGCTCCTGGCGCTCGACGCGCCCAAAGATGGACGGTTCGCCAGTTCGCAGGCTCTTCGCCAGCTCGTCCGCATTCGCGACGGAAAAGGTGAGCGCAAAGCTTGGCAGCTCCTGACCAGGCAATGAGCCGCCGCCAATAGTTGCCCTCGCGGGCTTCACGCCAACTTCAACTCCGCGATTATTTAGTCGATGGGACAGGACATCGGCGCGCGCACTCAGCGCTTCTGCTGACGATGCGATCAATCGCCAGACAGGGATCTTTTCTATCGCGTCCCCGTTCGCGTAATGGCGGAGCGTCGCCGCGATGCCGGCAATGCACGTCTTGTCGGCGCGAACTGCTCGCGCAAGTGGATGCCGCTCAATCCTGGCGATCCACTCGCGTCCGCCGGCTATCAAGCCGGCTTGCGGGCCACCAAGAAGCTTATCGCCGCTCGCAGTCACGATCGAGGCGCCAGCGGCCAACGATTCGCGCATCGTCGGCTCCCGTTTGAGGCCGAATTGCGCGGTGTCAATGAATGCACCGCTCCCCAGGTCCTGGATTACGGGGATATGTCGTGAGCTTCCCAGCCGTGCCAATTCTTCGACCGTCGCCGTGTGCACGAATCCTGAGATTTCGAAGTTGCTTAGGTGAACCTTTAGCAGCGCCGCTGTAGAGTCACTGACCGCTTGCTCGTAATCTCGCAGATAGGTGCGATTCGTCGTTCCGACCTCTACTAGTCGCGCCCCGCTCTGGCGCATGACATCCGGTATCCGAAAACCGCCGCCGATTTCTACAGCCTCGCCCCGCGAGAGGATGATATCTCGACCTTCAGCAACAGCAGAAAGAGTGACCAGGACCGCGGCAGCGTTGTTGTTGACAACGAGCGCTGCCTCGGCTCCGCACAGCAAGCGAAGCAACGCCGAGATTTCGCTCATGCGACCGCCCCGCGCGTTCGTCTCGGGCTCAATTTCGAGCGGAAGATACGAGGAACCTGCGCGGTGCATGGCGGCGGCAGTTTCGGCGCTAACCATTGAGCGGCCGAGATTCGTGTGAATGATCACGCCGGTTGCGTTTATGACAGGTTGCAGGCGGTCGCGATCGAGGCGAGAAATTTCGGCAAGAACCAATTGGACGATTTCTTCGCGGGTCATGACTTCGCCGCTTCCGATCCTTCTTCGGATCGTCGCCAGGGAATCCGACACCGCGACGCTGAGCGCTTCGCCAGATATGCGGATTCCAATATCTTGCTTAATTGCCTCCAATACCGAACCAACCGACGGAAGAGCGCCAAAGGAGGACGTTTGTGTTTCAGCTTGGATTGAGCGGTTTGTCACGGAGTCCTCGCTTCATGCGATAAACCGCCGGAATCAGCAAAGGGAGCGGCGATGCCGCTCCCTGCTCAAGTCGGGGAGAGAGGATTTGAACCTCCGACCTCAGCGTCCCGAACGCTGCGCGCTAACCGGGCTGCGCTACTCCCCGCGGTAGCTCGAGAATAGCACAACGCGGGTACCCCGAGCAACGAAATCCTCCGGCTGTTAATGGGCGTTAACAGCTTGAACTCGGATCAAAACCGTGTACGACTCGTCCGGGCGACCGGGTGGTTCTGCGTTTCTTCACCTTGTTCTATCCCGCAGTAGTACTAAGGTCGGCCGTAAAGTGTTCCCCCTGATTGTTGAGAGCAACAACATTGTCCGTTTCGACAGCTTCAGTGGCGGAATCGCGATCACCATTGTTGCTGCAAACAAGAGCGCGATATCCGGTTGCCCTTTATAGTGTACGTACACAATTTTGCGAAGTTCCACTACTTTTCCCCGGCGCTGGGCGTTTGCTCATCCGAGGCGGGGCAATCTATGCTAGGATCGAGTTGAGACTTGACGTCCGCAGGGCCCGCGTAGCTCAGCGGATAGAGCGCCACCGTCCTAAGGTGGGCGTCGGGGGTTCGAGTCCCTCCGCGGGCACCGTTCAGTTCATCCGAACCTTGCGCTGGTATCACGTTCGGATGAATGAGCCCCTTCACTTCGGCCGCATTCCCCTGCGGCTCCGGTCTACGAGCGGGAGGTGGATCAGGTGGAGCTCCAGATCCGGGGCAATGACATCGCCATCACCAACGGTCTCCGTGAATTCGCAAACGAGCGCATTGAAAAATTAGATCATTTGCTCGGCAGAGTCGCCGACGCCAGACTTGAGCTGCGCAAACTTCACCAGCGCGCGGGAGGTGATATCACCTCCGCCCAACTCACCGTGCACACCGGCTCTCGAATGTTGCGCGCGGAGGAGGAAGCGCACGATCCCGGCAAGGCGATCGACCTGGTCATCGAGAAAATGGCGAACCAGATTCGCCGGTTCCACAACAAGCAAACCAAGCGAAAAGTTGTGCGTCCGGAGACAGTAGTTTCCAACGGCGCCGAAGTCGAAGAAGGGCAGCTGCTGACCTTCGCCGAAGAAGAAGACGAGGATCTCGACGCGCGCATCGTTCGTACAAAACGATTCGCCATGAAACCGATGATGCCCGCGGAAGCGGTCGAGCAAATGGAACTCATCGGCCATGAGTTCTTTCTGTTTCTGAACGCCGAAGAAGCGCAGCTCAACGTGATCTATCGGAGGCGAGACGGAAACTACGGAGTAATCGCTCCCGACCTCGCCTAGCATTCCCGCGCGCCGGTCAAACCGCGACAGTTGCGCAGACCTTTGCTATCATCTGGAAAGTCACTTCGAAACGGATCGTATTGGCGATCAGTGCCGTCGTGTCGTTCATCTTTGCCGGTGTCCGGGCTTGCTGGTTAAAGCTGGCTCTTTGGACGAGCCCAAATAGTCGAGAAAGGGCCGCGCGTGACGCAACTCGGTTACGTCGGGCCGTCAGTTTTCGGTTATGAAACTGACTCGCTCCGGCGCCTAGCAGCGATCAGCGTCCATACGTCCCCGCTCGCCACTCTTGGCGGTAAAGACGCGGGAGGCATGAACGTCTATATCCGCGAACTGTCGGGTCATCTTGCTCGCCTGGGCCTTCCCGTCGATGTCTTCACGCGCAGAACTAATCCCAACGCACCCGAAACCACTCAGATTTGCGACGGCGTCAACCAAATCAACATCACTGCTGGACCAGAAGCTCCCGTCGATAAGAATGAACTCTTTCAATATTTGCCTGAATTCGCCGCTCAGGCCGCGCTTTATTCCGTCAAACAAGGCGTTCGCTACGACGTCGTACATGCCCACTACTGGCTCTCCGGCTGGGTCGCGCAGCTCCTGAAACGCTACTGGGATACTCCGTTTGTCCAGATGTTTCACACGACGGCGGCAATGAAGAATGCGGTTTCGTCCCCTCTCAACCAAGAAACGTCGAAACGGGCTCACACCGAACGTTTACTCGTCGACCTTTGCGATAGCTTGATTGCGGCAAACCCCGACGAGCGGGCTCATCTGATTTGGCACCAACACTCCCGTTCGAACAAGGTTTGCACGATTCCGCCCGGAGTCGATCTCCAGCTCTTTCGACCGCAGGACCAGAGGGAATCGCGTTCGCAACTCGGAATCAATCTCGACGAAAAGGTCGTCCTCTTCGTCGGCCGAATTGATCCGATCAAGGGCATCGATACTCTCCTCGAGGCAGCCGAAATCATGATCGCGGAAAAAAGCTCGCCGACGTTTCTGATTGTCGGTGGCGATACGGACGAACGCGGGGCTCCGATCGGCTCGCTGGCCGAAATTGAGAGTGCGGCGCGAGAACGGGGCGTCGCGCAATCGTTCAGATTCCTCGGCTCGCAGCCACAAGATCATTTGCCGACTTATTACAGCGCCGCTGATGTGGTTGCAGTTCCTTCGCTCTATGAGTCCTTCGGGCTCGCCGCGATCGAAGCGATGGCGTGCGGGACGCCGGTTGTCGCCTCTCGATCTGGTGGACTCCGGTTTACGGTTGAAGACGGCAGAAACGGCTTTCTCGTCCCGGTTTGTGAGAGCAGAAGATTGGCGAGATCTCTCGATCGCGTTCTTTCGGATGATCCGCTGCGCCAGCGACTCTCAATTGGGGCATTGAACAGCGCCCAGAGATTCGCGTGGCCCAGCGTCGCAGCATCAATTCTTCACGTCTATCAGCGACTGGCGGAAGGATTCCGCGGCGATCTCTGCTGCGACGACGAGATCTTTGCCTGAGCGCTGGCTTAAAATTCCGAAGGCATTAAAACGGGCGACCGGTTTGCCGCCCGCTGTCGATTGATATGACAACTGCCTAAATCGCGCCAACCGCACGCCGGAAAATCGCGAGGAATTCGTTGATCTGTTCCTCGTTGACGACAAGCGGCGGGATGATTCGCACCACGTGGTCAAAGGTGCCGCAAGTGATCAAAAGCACGCGCTCTTGAAAGCAAGCCCTGATCACGGCCGTAACAGCGGCCGGATTGGGTGCACCGTCCGGATACACAAACTCGGCTGCCACCATTAAGCCAAGGCCCCGCACGTCTCCAATGACCGGATAGTCGGCCTGAATTGTGCGCAGGCCGTCGAGCAAGAGCTGGCCCATTCGGGCGGAATTCTCGACCAGCCCTTCTTCCCGTATGACTTGAAGTGTTGCTACGGCAGCGGCGGTGCCAACCGCGTTGCCGCCATATGTGCCGCCATGGGCGCCGGGCGACCATTGATCCATGATCGCCTTGTCGGAGACCACCGCACTGACTGGCATGCCCGAGGCGATGCCTTTGGCGACGGTCATGATGTCGGGCGTAACGTCGAAATGCTCGAATCCCCACATCTTTCCAGTCCGGCCCACGCCCGTCTGGATTTCGTCCATGATCAGCAAAATGCCGTGTCTATCACATAAGTCTCTGACTTTTTGGATCCAACGCGCGGTCGGAAAGAGGTATCCCCCTTCGCCCGCGACCGTTTCGACCAGGATCGCGGCCACATCATCTGGCATCACCATCGTCTCGAACAAGTATTCGAGTTCGTCAAAATACGCGAGATCAGCGTCCTCGGGCGCACCTTTATACGGACTCCTGAAAAGATATGGATATGGAGCGAAATAGATTCCCGCAAGCAGCGGCTCGTAATGCCCGCGAACTTTCGCTCGCGAGGAGGTAACCGACATCGCCGCGTGGGTCCGACCGTGAAACGCGCCTCGGAAGGCGATGATTGCTGGTCGGTGTGTCGCGACCTTTGCCAACTTGATCGCGCCTTCGACTGCCTCTGCGCCGCTATTTGCCCAAAAGACCTGGTTGAGGTTATTGGGCAGGGTCGAGGTCAGTTCAACGGCCGCTTTCATCATCGGTTCGTGAGCGAGAATATTCTGTTGCGCGTGAATGATCTTCGCGGCCTGTTCCTGTATCGCGCGAACCACGACCGGATGGGCATGGCCGGTGTTCGTCACCGCGATCCCGGAAGTAAAGTCCATATAACGGTTACCATCGACGTCCCAGATGTAGATGCCCTCGCCGTGATCGACGATGACAGGCGAATAGCGTCCCACCACGCGCGGTATCAGGCGATTCGGATCGAGCGCGATCTCTTGGACAACCATCGGCACTCCTTAGGTGACTATTACAGCGGCGGAGTTCAATCCGAAATCAGGTCAGCCTGCGGCCTTCTTCTGCTTTTCCTTTTGCTCTTTATAGAATTTCTTCGTCTTCGGCAACGGCTTGGCGTCTTCAGCGGCTTGCCGTTCGCGAAACGCCACGCTCGCCTGTTCGAGCTCTTCCTCGAGACCGACGAAGTCGTTATAGATTCGTGGGTTTGCATCGGCGGCCGGCGTTCGCATGAGCATGCGGACAAGCTGGATCACGGAATTCGCGTTGGCGGGAGCCGCCGCTGGCAGTGATGCGCGCTTCAAAATGGCGTCAACACATTTGAGCGTTTCGGGATCCGCATTCCGACGTTCCAAACGCTCGCGAATTGACTGTAAACCTTCAACGACGTTCACGGGCGCTTCTCCGAAGCTCGATTTGCACAGACTTTCCACATGCCTGGAGTATAGCATTGGCACTCTCAAATTATCGGTCTTGGACACGGGTTCAGCCCGCGAACCTGCATCGAATCGTGGTAATCTTTATGTGAGGTTGCCAGGGGTGCGCGGCGCGCTGAGAGTGTAGTCTAGAGGCTACCAACCCTCCGAACCTGATCCGGCTCGTACCGGCGAAGGGACGGCAACATCCTGGAAACAGGATCGCGATGCGCGCCGGCGACCGAGTGTCGTTGGCGCTTTTTGTTTGTTATGTTCTCGGAGGTTTATCGTGATCGACTTGCCTCCAACGGAACCAATACGACGTGCCTTAACAATCGCCGGTTCCGATTCAGGCGCGGGGGCAGGGATCCAAGCGGACCTGAAAACATTTGCTGCGCTTGGCGTATACGGGGCTTCGGCAATCACCGCGGTCACAGCCCAAAACACCCGGGCGGTCTTGGCGGTCGCCGAAGTTCCCGAAGAAGTCGTGGCTCTCCAAATCGACGCGGTGCTCGAAGATATCGGCGCCGACGCCACCAAAACCGGCATGCTCTCGAGCCTATCGATCATCGAAACCGTCGCCGATCGTCTTGAGGCGTGGGGCATTGGTAAGCTCGTGGTCGATCCCGTCATGGTCGCGAAAAGTGGTGATCGCCTGCTGCAGGTTAGCGCCATCGAATCGTTAAAACGACGCCTCATGCCACTGGCGCTGGTGACGACTCCGAACATTCCCGAGGCTGAGGTGCTGACCGGAAAGTCGATCGATTCGGACGATGACGTGAAGGCAGCAGCGGCGTCTATTGCGGACTTGGGACCGCGATTTGTCGTTATCAAAGGCGGACACCGGAACGGCGCCCCGGTTGATGTTGTATTCGATGGGTCGTACTACCTCGAGTTCGAACACGAGCGGATACAGACCGAAAACACCCATGGCACTGGTTGCACGTATTCGGCGGCAATTGCCGCACATCTCGCACGTGGACTTAGTCCAATTGAAGCGATCAACGAGGCTAAGCAGTTTGTGAGCGAGGCATTGCGTGCGAGTTATCGGATCGGTGAAGGACACTCACCTGTAAATCACTTCTTTGGAATGGCGCGGTCTCCCGTTCCCGATCCCGCGCTGGAGGAACATTCATGAGCATCGACGATCGGATGTCGATTGCCGGCAAGAGCTTCAGCAGCCGGCTGATGGTTGGCACAGGCAAATATCGCAATAGCCAGGACATGATCGCCGCGTTTGAGGCATCGCGGGCCCAGATCATTACGGTCGCGCTTCGCCGCATCGATTTCGACGACCCGCAGAGCCGGTCGGTCCTCGACGATGTCGATTGGCAGCGATACACGATCTTGCCAAACACGGCAGGTTGTCGGACGCCTGATGAAGCGGTTCGCGTTGCCCGTATGGCACGGGCGATGGAGCTTTCAAACTGGATCAAGCTCGAAGTCATCCCGGATCCGAAATATCTATTGCCCGACCCAGTTGGCACCTTGGAAGCGGCAAAGACGCTGATCGACGAGGGATTCGTCGTGCTTCCGTACATTGGCGCGGATCCAGTCCTCGCCAAACGGCTTGAAGAATTAGGCACAGCCACGGTGATGCCACTCGGTTCTCCAATCGGGTCCGGCCAGGGGATTCTCAATCTTGAAGCGATCAGGATCATCATCGAGCAGGCCAACGTCCCCGTCGTCGTCGACGCCGGCATTGGCGTGCCATCGGACGCCGCGCAAGCGATGGAGGCCGGCGCCGATGCCGTACTCGTGAACACGGCTATTGCGCTTGCCGGCGATCCGACGCTGATGGCAGAGGCAATTGCCGAAGGGGTCATCGCCGGCCGGAAGGCATTCCAAGCGGGCCGGATTCCGCGCAAAGGCTACGCGAGTGCCAGCAGCCCGCTTGAAAACGTCGTCGGCGCTGCGTCCTGATGCTTTCAGACAAGCTCTCGGTTTACCTCGTTGCGGATCCCGATCAATCAGACGGCGACGTCCTCGGCATCGTCGAAGCTGCGCTGGCCGGCGGTGTGACTGCAGTTCAACTTCGCGCGAAATCCGGCACCGACCGCGAAAGGTTCCATCTCGCGCAAAATCTGCAAGAACTCTGCGATGAACATTCAGCTTTATTCATCGTCAACGATCGCTTCGACATCGCCTTGGCGCTAACCGCAAATGGGGTCCACCTCGGTGCAGATGACTTACCGATTTTCCACACTCGTGGGGTCGCACCTGACGGATTCATAATCGGTTACTCGCCCGCAAATGCAGATAACGCGAAGGAGGCTGGCGACGCGGAGACGGACCTATCTCAGGTCGGCTTCGAAGGCGCTGACTATCTTGGAATCGGGCCCGTGTTCGATACGAGGTCAAAGCCCGACGCCGGTGAGGCACTTGGCCTCGAAGCATTTTCGCGACGCGTGAAACTCGCGGGAATCCCGTGCATCGGCATTGGCGGTATCGATGCGAATAACGCCGCGTCAGTTATCGAGTTGGGCGCGGTCGGGGTCGCAGTGATGAGCTCGGTCCTTCGCGCGCCGGATCCCGAGAAGGCAGCATGGGAGATCGCTTCAGCTGTTCGAGAGGCAAAGACGATCAGTGGTCGAACCACCTGAATTCCGCTACACGTTGATGCTTATAACTGACCGACACCGGTCGCGTCTGCCGCTGCTCGAGCTTGTCCGATTCGCCGTTGACGGCGGTGTCAACGCGGTCCAAGTTCGTGAGAAAGATCTGGTGCTCGACGACCTGCAGAGCCTGGCGGCGAGGATCGTCGAAGCTGTCGAAGGTAAAGCATGGGTCGTCGTCAACGGTAGGCTCGATGTCGCCAAGGAATTGGGAATCGGTGTTCATTTGCCCGAAAGTGGACCAAGCGTTGAAGAAGCGCGAGCGGTTCTGGGCGACGTTGCGATCATCGGCAGGTCAGTCCACTCTCCAGAGGCTGCGACCGCAGTTCGCAGCGCTGACTACGCAATCGCCGGTCACGTCCTTCCAACAAAAAGCAAGCCGAGAATCAAGCCCCTCAAAATGGAAAAATTCAAGGCAATAACGAAAGTCGTTTCGTGCCCGGTGTTCGCGATCGGAGGTATCACTGCCGGCTCGATACGATCGATGATGAAATCCGGAGCGCTGGGAGTTGCCGTGATCGGTGCAATTGCCGAGGCGGACGATCCACGAGCCGCCGCTCAGGAACTCCGAACCGCCCTCGACGAGTGGTCCAACGATGGTGGGTGATCAGCACGAGATGGAGATTTCGGTCATGATCAATGGGAAAGAAGCGTCGCTTCCGCCTGGGATGACGGTCGCGAGCTATCTTTCCCTCCGCGAACTCAACGATCGTCTAGTAGTGGTCGAGCTCAATGGCGAAATTATTAGGCGAACTGAATTTCCGTCAGTTACGATCTCCGCCGGGGATCAAATCGAGATCGTCCACTTCGTGGGAGGCGGCTGATTCAGTATCCTCCCAGGGAAACCAATGGCATCTTTCGATGTCTACCGTGTACTCATCCTTGAAGGGAACCTTTTCATCAAGAAGCAGGTTCTTCATGATGTCGGGATGGCCCCATTTCCACCCACCTGATAGATAGCCGTGACGATTGACAACGCGATGGCAAGGCAAGTCATTATCGGACGGCAATCCGTTTAAGACCCAGCCGACGCGCCGTGCATTTCGCGGCGCTCCAGCCCCTAGCGCAATGTCTCCATAGGTCGCGACCTTGCCGCAGGGAATCTTCGCAACAATGTCGCGAACAAGATCTGCAAAGTTTGC
Source organism: Thermomicrobiales bacterium (assembly GCA_045804965.1). Taxonomy (GTDB): domain Bacteria; phylum Chloroflexota; class Chloroflexia; order Thermomicrobiales; family UBA6265; genus CAVTUU01. The sequence goes on from JBJMMD010000047.1 coordinate 330,877, forward strand.
ACTTTGTCCGATCTCGTCCGGCTCGCCTTCTCTGTCAAAGCGCGGAGAAATCATGAAGACTTTGCAACCTTGATCTTCATGCCGAAACCATGACAAGCTCGTAGACGTATGCCGATGAGGGAGATGTCACATAGTCGACCATGAAAATGCTCCAGTGACAAGAAGGACTTATCTCAGAATTCGAGAGATCGATTCCCGTAACGGGTATACTCAATTTCGACATTTAAGCACGCGTCGGACGCACCAGGCGGTAGTGCGGGGTTTGACGCAGCCAACTGAGGTTACGAAGAATGCGCTCAGTTCTAACCAAGATTTTTGGCGATACGAACGAAAAGGCGCTCAAGCCGATCGTTCCCATGATTGAAGATATCAATGACCTCGAACCCTCCATGGTAGGGCTTTCGGACGACGAGCTGAAAGCGCTGGCAGAGGAGTTTCGCCAACGCCACGAAAATGGCGAGTCCCTCGACGACCTCCTTCCAGAAGTGTTTGCGGCAACGCGCGAAGCGACGAAGCGAACCCTCGGCAAACGCCACTACGACGTTCAGCTGATGGGTGGCGTCGTCTTGCACGATGGCAAGATCGCCGAGATGCGGACCGGAGAAGGCAAAACCCAAACTGCCGCTCTTGCCATTGCCCTCAACGCCATTCCCGGTCGCGGTGTCCATCTTGTGACAGTGAACGACTATCTGGCCAAGCGCGACGCGCGGTGGATGGGCCAAATCTATCATGCGCTCGGGCTCTCTGTGGGATGCATTCAACACGAAGAAGCCTTCCTCTACGACCCTGAATGGGAGCCAGGCGAGGAAGGCGGCCACGAACACTTGCGACCGGTTAAGCGCCAAGAAGCGTACCGCGCCGATATTACTTATGGCACCAACAATGAGTTCGGTTTCGATTATCTGCGCGACAACATGGTCGTCTCTGCCGAACAATGCGTGCAGCGAGAACTCGTGTACGCAATTGTCGACGAGGTCGATAATGTCCTGATCGACGAGGCCCGAACTCCGTTGATCATTTCCGGCCAAGCAGAGCGATCGACCGATCGCTACTACCAATTCGCGCAGATCGCGAAGCAATTACGCAGCAACCGTGATTTCGAAATCGACCTCAAAAGCAAGACGGCCTCGTTGACTGAGCCTGGCATCGATCGCGTTGAGAGCTTGCTTCAGATTCCCGAAGGCGAAAGCATCTACGACGAGCGCTACATTGAGATGACGCACTACCTCGAAAACGCACTTAAAGCGGAAGTGATCTTTCACCGCGACAAGGACTACATCGTCCGCGATGGTGAAATCATTATCGTCGACGAGTTCACTGGGCGAATGATGCCCGGACGGCGATGGAGCGAAGGTCTGCACCAGGCGATTGAGGCCAAAGAGAACGTCCGCGTGCGTCGTCAAAACGTGACCATGGCGACAATCACCTTCCAGAACTATTTTCGGATGTACGAGAAGCTCGCAGGTATGACCGGCACCGCCAAAACTGAAGCAGAAGAGTTCCTACGCATTTACAACCTAGATGTGGTCACGATTCCCACGCATAAGCCGATGATCCGCGAGGACGATCCCGACCTCGTGTTCAAGAATGAAAGGGGAAAATTTAACGAAGTCGTCAACGAAATCGTCGAGAAGCAAGCCGAAGGCCGCCCTGTGCTCGTCGGCACAACTTCGATTGAAAAGTCGGAATATCTCTCCGACTTGCTGAAGCGGAAGAGCATCGATCATGACGTGCTCAACGCCAAGCAGCATGAACGAGAAGCGGCGATAATTGCCGGGGCCGGCCAGCCTGGAACGGTGACGATCGCGACAAACATGGCCGGCCGAGGGACGGACATCGTGCTCGGACCAGGTGTGGCCGAAAGGGGCGGACTTCACATCATCGGTACCGAGCGGCATGAAGCTCGCCGCATTGATAATCAGCTCCGCGGCCGCGCCGGCCGTCAGGGCGATCCTGGTTCTTCGCGCTTCTACGTCTCGCTCGAAGACGAGCTCATGCGCCGTTTCGGGTCCGAACGAATCTCCGGTCTCATGGAACGCCTCGGTATGGAAGAGGAGGTTCCGATCGAGCACCGCATGATCTCCAAATCGATCGAAAGTGCGCAGACCAAGGTCGAAGGTCATAACTTCGACCTTCGGAAACATGTCGTGCAGTATGACGACGTGATGAACCGGCACCGCGAAGTGATCTACGCCGACAGAAGACAAATCGTGGCCGGCGAAGATATGCACGAAAAGATCATGAACATGATCGAGGCCGAGATCGATGAGTCCGTCGCCCGGTTCATGCCTGAGCGCGGCGAGGAAATCGACTATAACGGCATCGTATCGACATACGTGTCGTTGATTCCGAATGGCGATATCGCGGTTGAGGACATTGAAGGTCTCGCCCGCGAAGACACAGTCACCGTCCTTACGGAAGACGCTGCCCGCGCGTACGACGAAGTCGAAGCTCGCTTTGGTTCAGAGGTGATGCGCACCGTCGAACGCCACATCATGCTCGCGGTCATCGACCGGCTTTGGGTCGAGCACCTCACGGCGATGGATGATCTGCGCGAAGGCGTCGGCCTGCAGGCATACGGTCAGAAGGACCCCTTAGTCGTGTACAAAACCGAGGGGTACGAGATGTTTCAGACCCTTCTCGACCACATCCAGCATGATGTTGTACACACGATCTACCGCGTCCAGCCTGTCGTCGCCCAGCAGCCGGTGCGAACGCGCGTGACAGAGGAAGCCACGTTAAATCGCGGCGAGGACGGCAACCAGCCAGCTCGCCGGCGAAAAATTGGCGCCAACGATCCATGTTGGTGCGGCAGTGGCAAAAAGTTCAAACGCTGTCACGGTGCCCCAGTGGTGAAGACGGCCTCATAGGAGTCACGGCCCGCAACCAGACCGCGACTCTTAGCTGATCCGATCTGACTATCCTCAATCAGGCTTACGCCGCCTCGGAAAAGTTCGACGGCTCACTTTGCCGCATATCGTCGACCGACTTCTTGAACGTGTGCATCGCTTCGCTCGCGAGCTTGCGGACTTGATCTCGCCGCTTTTGGTCGAGAAAGGCAAAGTAAACGACAGCCGACGCGGCTCCCAACCAAAAGACCAATTCGCCCGTGTCTTTGGAGGTGTCGACAGTTGTGTCGACGGCATGCTTCGAGGACGATTTGGCCCGTTCCGCCACGTCACCGGCGCGATCAGTGACGATTGATGTCGCGTCGGATGCTCGGCGCGCGCTCGCCTTCTTCGCATCAATTGCTCGCTTCGCCGCTTCCTCGCGAACCTCGCCCGCGCGTTTCGTGGCCTCATGGCGCGCGTGAGCCACGCGCTTTGTCGTTTCGTCGCGTACTCCGCCCGCCCGCTTGAAGGTCGTGTCTTTCAGGTGACTGGCTTGTGATCCGTAATCATGTTGAGCAGTTCCAGCGATGTCGCTCGCCCGCTCTCTCCCCGTCTCCCACAACTCCAGCGCTAAGGCGGCTGCTTGCACGGCTACGTCTCTCAACGTCGGGATCACGTCTTCCGACATCTTGCGTTGAAAGTCGGCGACGGGTTCTTGAATGTCCGATTTCTTGAACCTATAGTCTCTCCCGCTTTTTGCGACGTTTTTCGTAAACCCTTTGGCCCTATCCGCGCTCGCAACCGCAGTGATCGCCGCCTGCTCGGCGATTGTTTGAGCGATCGCCGACGCTTGTTGGCCAAATTTCTGTGCGGGACTTTGTCGACGTTCGAACTTCACGATTCTCATGATGACGCCCCTTTCTGCCTGCCTCAATCGCAGGACTCGTACCAATCTGACATGAAAACGGGCGGCAGTTCAAGTTTGTGTTGCAAGTTCTCTTCCCCACCAGTCCATTCACCGCCGAACGATTTGACTCTCAATGAAGGACATGATGGGTGGTGTTGAGTTGCTTGTCCCTGCCTACAGTGGCTCCTTATACTCAGTCGAATGATGAGCATACACCGATCTCGCCAACTTGTTGAAGTCGTCGTCGTCGGAGCCGGGCATGCGGGCTGCGAAGCCGCCTTGGCGGCGGCTCGGGCAGGTTGCTCGACGTTGGTTCTCACGCCGAATCTCGATCGCATTGGCTACATGCCGTGCAATCCTTCGATAGGTGGCCCGGGAAAGACCCATCTCGTCGCCGAAGTCGACGCGCTCGGCGGCGAAATGGCGCGCGTAGCCGACCGCGCGGCGCTTCAAGTTCGCCTGCTCAACACCAGCAAGGGACCCGCCGTCCAAGCGGTGCGAGCGCAGGAAGACAAGGTCCTTTATGCGTTGGCAATGAAAGAAGCGCTCGAACGGCAAGATCATTTGACGCTGGCCCAGGACGAAGCGGTGGAAATCTTGCTCGAACAAGACAGCGGAGGGACGCGCGTCTTGGGGGTCGTGACTCGTGCAAATGAGCAAATAATGGCGAAGACCGTCGTCATTACCGCCGGTACATTTTTGCGGGGCGCAATTATCGCAGGTGAGAGCCGTTCGACCGGCGCCCGAGCGGGCGACCGCGCCGACACTGCACTGGCATCCTCGCTATCCGAGGTGGGATTTGCCCTCCGCCGCCTCAAGACCGGCACCCCGCCAAGAATCGACGCGCGCACGGTAGATTTTTCGTCGATCGAACGCCAGGATGGGAGTGAAACGCCGCTGTGGATGAGCCGCGATGGCGCCGCCGGCCGGATTGAGCCGCTCGTCTTGCCCCCGCTTGCCATCCACGGCAAGTCTTCGCCTGCCGATGCTTGGCGGCCGCAACTTCCATGTTATCGCTTGGGAACGACGCTTCAGACGCACGAGCTCATCCGCGAGAATCTGCATCGCGCGCCCATGTTCAACGGATCTATTGAAGGTGTTGGCCCCCGTTATTGCCCGTCGATCGAGGACAAGGTCGCGCGTTTCACCGAGAAGCCTTCACATCCGATCTTCCTTGAGCCCGAGGGTTGGCGAACGACTGAACTTTATGTCCAAGGCATGAGCACAAGCCTTCCTGCGGACGTCCAAGACGCGGCACTACACACTCTTCCCGGACTCGAAAACGCGCACGTGACAAGGTACGGCTATGCCGTCGAATACGACGCGATTGATCCCTCAGAGCTTCAACCCACGATGGAATCACGCCGGGTCAAGGGGCTCTTTCTCGCCGGACAAGTGAACGGCACGTCTGGATATGAAGAGGCCGCGGGGCAAGGGATCCTTGCCGGCCTCAACGCAGCAAACGCTGCACTTGACAGACCAAGTGTCATGCTTGGTCGTGACCAGGCCTACATCGGCGTCATGGTCGATGACCTGTCATCTAAGCCATATGAAGAGCCCTACCGCATGTTGACTTCCCGGGCCGAATATCGGCTCCACCTCCGGCCAACAACTGCTGACGAACGCTTGTCTGAGCTTGCCTACGATCACGGCTTGATTTCCACGGAGCGTTATAGCGAAGTAAGCCGAGAGCGTGAACAGGTCAATCTGGCGCTAACCGCGCTAGAGGGATGCCGGTTCACGCCGGTATCGACTATCGCAGAAGGCTTCCTTGACGCGGGCTTGGAATCCATTTCTCGCCCAATGACCGCAATCGAATTGCTGAGGCGACCGGGTGTGTCGATCGGACAAGTGCTCGATGCCGCGACGTCGCTCGGACGCCCATTAGCGCTCGAAATTCCTCCGTCGCTGCGACTCCGCGTCGAAGAAGAAGTGAAGTATGGAGCCTTTGTCGAGCGCGAGAGCCGAGAAATCGCGAAGAGGTCGCAATTGGAACATCGCTCGCTTCCGGCCACAATCGATTATGCTGCCGTTCAAGGCTTGAGATTTGAAGCAAAGTTGAAGCTGAATCAACATCGGCCGCAAACATTTGGACAGGCAAGCCGGCTTTCGGGTGTTACCCCTGCCGATATTGCCACCTTGTTGATCTACACTAACCGCGCGGAGGCCCTAGGTCTGTGAAGGTCCTGGTCATCTCGGATATCCATTCAAACCTCGAAGCGCTAGAAACGGTTTTGGCCAGTTGCGGCGAATTTGACGCTCTCTGGAATATCGGCGACACGATAGGCTACGGACCGAGGCCACGGGAGTGCATCGACAAAATGCTCGAACTCGCCGCCGATCCGGTCCTTGTCGGCAATCACGATCTCGCGTGCATCGGCGAGATTGACCTCAGTGAGTTCAATCCTGTCGCCCAGATCGCTTCGCGCTGGACCTCACTCCAACTCGGTATGGACCACCGTGCCTACCTTCAGGAACTTCCGGCGATGGTCGATGTCGATGGTTACACGCTTGCGCACGGGAGTCCGCGGTCCCCGATCTGGGAATATGTCACCAATGCCGCCATTGCGACTGAGAACTTTGGCTGGTTCGACACCAGGGTGTGCTTTGTCGGTCATACGCACGTCGCCATGTATGCCAAGCTCTGCGAAAACGGTGAATCTGCGGAGATCATGCCGTTGCGAGACGGCATGTCGCTCGATCTGACGGCGAGTCGGTTCCTTGTCAATCCAGGCAGTGTGGGGCAACCCCGGGACCGTGATCCTCGTGCTGCGTACGCGATCCTCGATCTTGATACTGGAATGTTGACGGTTCATCGCGTTGAATACAAGATCGAGGCGACTCAACGGCAAATGGCAAACGCGAACTTGCCGGACGTCTTAATCGGCAGGTTGGCGCACGGCGTCTAATGGTCGGCTCGCGCTCCGGAGTGAAGACCGATTCGATGGCGCCACACTTCCAACGCCTCCTTGTCCCGGTGAACGGCACAGCAGGAGACGATCGCGCACTGGCGATTGTCGGCGCACTCGTTCATAAAGAGCCAGTTCACGTCACCCTGGTGTACGTGATCGAAGTCAAGCAATCGATGCCGCTCGATGCCGAGCTTCCATCTGAGATCGAAAAAGGCGAAGCAATTCTTCAGCGAGCCGAACAACTCGCCTTACAACGCCCTGGTGCACGATCTGACCTTGTCTTGGCGGAACTCTTGCAAGCGAGGACTGCCGGCGCGGCGATTGTTGACGAAGCGATCGAGCGAAAAGCGGATGCAATCGTAATGGCGGTCAGAAACCACCATCGCCAAGGCAAGATCACGTTAGGCGAAACGGTCGAATACGTGCTGAAGAACGCATCGTGCGAGGTGATGGCCATTCGCGTTCCCCCGACTTCTCGCTTTGGAGCATCGAGCCAATGAAAGTTATCGTCATGGGTTGTGGAAGGGTCGGGGCGCGAGTCTCGTCGCTGCTCGACCACAATGGACACGACATTAGCGTGATCGACACTGATTCGAGGGCGTTTCGCAGGCTGGCCGCGGACTTTAAGGGAACGACGATTATCGGGACCGGCATTGATGAAGATGTCTTGCGAATGGCGGGTATTGAAGAGGCGACCGCGTTTGTTGCGGTCACGAATGGCGACAATCGCAACATTATGGCGGCGCAAGTCGCCCGCCTGATCTTCAACGTCCCGGAAGTAGTGGTCCGAATCTACGATCCCGTCCGGGAGGACACCTATCGGCGGCTCGGTCTCTCGACTGTGTGCCCGACAACGACGGTTTCCGCTTTGATCTTGGACCACGTGATCGGCGCCGCCGATCTACTCGCGCCTCGTCGAAGCGGGGAAGGGTAAACGATGTATATCATCGTCGTCGGCGGCGGAAAGGTCGGGTATTACCTGACCAAGACCCTGCTGAGCGAAGGCTATGAAGTGCTGCTCATTGAGCGGTTGCCGGAAAAGGCCGAACGCTATTCAGAGCGATTTGGCTCGGTGGTGCTCGCGGGAGATGGCGCTGAGGCGGTGACGCTGGCAGCCGCAGGCGCGGCGCGGGCAGACGTCGTGATTGCCGTGACCGGTGAAGACGAAGACAATCTCGTTATTTGTCAGGTCGCCAAGCAGAAATTTCACGTTGAACGCACAATTGCTCGCGTCAATAACCCGAAGAACGAGCACCTCTTTCGCATGCTAGGCATTGATGTGACCGTCAGTCAGACGAATCTCATCCTTCATCTCATCGAGCAATCAATACCGGAGCACTCGTTCGTTCATCTCCTCAGTCTCAAACATGCTGATCTCGCGATCGTCGATGCCAAGGTTGGGCAAGACTCGCCATGTGCATACAAATCCATTCAGGCGATCGATCTTCCTCCAGAGTGCATCATCGCGGCGATCTCGCGTGGTGCGCAGTTAATCATTCCCTCTCCTTCGACAGAAATCGTTCCTGGAGATGACGTGATCGCTATAGCGCGTCGCGACCAAGATGATGAATTGCGCACATTGCTCGTTGGTTGAGCATGACGCAAATCACAATAAAGACGGGCGCTCGATTCGAGCGCCTGTTCGTTGGGCTGCTTTGACTATGGATATATACCGCGGAGGCGAGTGAATTCCGCGACTCGCGAGATTGCCCGTGCGAGTGCAGCCGTTCTCATATGGACATTGTATTTTTTAGCGGTGTCGTAGACGGCACGGAAGGACGCCGACATGATTTGCTGAAGCCGCTCGTTGACCTGCGCCTCGGTCCATGGAAAAGCTTGCAGCGCCTGAACCCACTCGAAGTAGGACACCGTCACGCCGCCAGCGTTGGCAAAGATATCGGGCAACAAGAAGATCCCTTTGTCACGGAGAATCACATCTGCTTCTGGGGAGGTTGGCCCGTTGGCGGCTTCTGCCACAATCTTCGCCTTGATAAACGGCGAGTTGTGCGCGCCGATCTGATTCTCCATCGCGGCAGGAATCAAAATGTCGCAATCGAGCACCAATAGTTCTTCGCTCGTGACGTTATCTGCGCTTGGAAAATCGGCGACCGACCCAGTTCGACGCTTATGCGCCTCGACTGCCTCCAAATCAAGCCCAATGGGATTAATGATTCCGCCTTTGCTGTCGCTCACGGCGATAACCTTCGATCCGAGCGATGCCATCAGCTTTGCCGCGACTGAGCCAGCATTGCCGAAGCCTTGAACGGCAGTTCGACTTCCTTCAATCGGGATGCCAAGTTCCTTCGATGCTTCAACGATCGCAAAAACGCAGCCCCTGCCAGTGGCCTCGCTGCGTCCCTCGGAGCCGCCTAGAGCGAGCGGCTTGCCGGTGGTGACACCGGGAACGGAATAGCCGACGTTCATCGAATAGGTATCCATGAGCCACGCCATGATTTGCGGATTCGTGTTAACGTCGGGCGCGGGAATGTCCTTGTTGGGTCCGATGAGAACCGAGATTTCAGCCGCAAACCGCCGTGTCAGATTCTGTAGTTCACTTTGGGATAACAGTTTAGGATTGACCGTCACCCCGCCTTTCGCCCCGCCAAATGGAAGCCCCACAACAGCGCACTTCCAGGTCATCCACATCGCGAGCGCTTTCACTTCCGAAAGAGTCACGCTTTTGTGGTAACGGATCCCGCCTTTGGTCGGTCCGGGGCCCGAATTATGTTGGACTCGATAACCCGTAAAAACCTGCACCGAGCCATCGTCCATCTCGACCGGGAAATTGACGATGAGCTCGCGTTGGCAATGGCTCAGAATCCGCCGCATGGCATCTTCAAGGCCGATCACATCAGCAGCGATGTTGAACTGTTCGACCGCGACATCAAATAGATCGCGGTGAAGTGCAACGTCAATCGCCTCGGTGCGCGCTTCGATAACCATGGACTTCGTTCCTCCAACTACCCGCGATGCTTCTCTGGATCGCGGCATCCGCCGGCCGGCAACGCTGCGCCGACCACTGGCTACTCGGCTTTGAGCGCCTCTTCAAGTGCCTTTCGCACGTCATCGGGCTTCGCACGACCGCCGGTCTTGCGGATTGATTCCCCAATCAAGCGACCGATTGCCGCGGTTTTTCCGCTTCGGAAGTCACGGACTGCATCGGGGTATGCGGCCATCGTCTCCTTGACCGCTACGGATATCGCGTCGCTATCGGTCAAAGAAAGTAAATTCAATCGTTTCGCCGCTGCCCGTGGCATCTCACCGTCGTTCAACTGGGGCAAAAGTTCTTTCGCCGCACGGGGCGTCAACTCACCGTTGCCAACCGCTTCGATAAGGTCTTGCAGCTGGGCGACAGTCAGCGGCATCTGATCGTCCGGCAGACCGCGCGTCCGCTGTAAGGCGAACAGACCGTTGATAATCCAATTGGCCACAGTACGGGCTCGATCCGGACTTGGATTGGCTCTCACTGCTTCTTCGAAGTAATCGGCGACGTTCCGTTCCAGTGTCAGCGTCGCGGCATCTGCGCGGCTAAGCTCGAATTGCTGCTCCATGCGCTCGCGACGCGCCGCTGGCAATTCGGTCATCGTCGACTGCATGCGTTCGACGAGTTCGTCAGAAACGGCGAGCGGCGGCAAATCCGGCTCGGGAAAATAGCGGTAGTCGTGCGCGCGCTCTTTGGTACGCTGGGAAGCAGTGACTCCGCGTCCTTCCAACCAACCACGCGTCTCCTGAGGCACCGCGCCCCCGCTTGCAAGTACATTCCGCTGCCGCTGCTCCTCGTGCCGCAGCGCGCGCTCAACTGAGCGGAATGAGTTCATGTTCTTGATTTCGACCTTCGAGCCGACGATGTCGCCATCACGCGACCGAACTGAAATGTTCGCATCGCAGCGAAAAGCTCCCTCTTCCATGTTTCCCGTTGAGGCGCCGATATACCGAAGAAGCTGGCGAAGCGCGATCAAGAAGTCACGCGCCTCTTCGGGAGAATGAATGTCAGGCTCGCCGACGATCTCCATCAGCGGCACGCCGGACCGGTTTAGGTCGACGAGGCTGATGTCTCTGCCATTGGCGTCGACGCGATGAACGAGCCGGCCGGTATCTTCTTCGATATGCACGCGAGTGATCCCAGCGTGGCGAACGCACCTCTGAGACTCGAATTCGAGGTACCCGCCGACGCAGAGCGGCAGGTCGTATTGCGAAATCTGATAGCCCTTCGGCAAGTCTGGGTAGACGTAGTTCTTGCGATCGAGTTTGGAAAAGTTAGGCGTAGAACAGTTCAGCGCCAATCCGGTGCGAAGCACAATCTCGATCGCGGAACGATTGATGACCGGCATTGCGCCCGGCAATCCCAAACAGACCGGGCAAACATGGGTGTTAGGAAGAGCATCTGCGTAAGCGGCGGAGCAGCCGCAGTACATTTTGCTGCGAGTCAGAAGCTGGGCGTGGACTTCGAGTCCAATGATTGTCTCGAAATCGGTGGCTGTCGTCGCCGCCACGTCGCTAGCGCCTCCCAAGAATACTTGCCCCGCCTAGTGAATTCGCAGAGATCAGGCCAAGGATTGCCTCGCAGGAGTCTACCACGCGTGCTTGGCCAGCCGGATTCACGTGCTAGCCCCATCGAGCGATCAAACCGACGCAGCCAGGGTCGCGCGGCCCTTCAGGCGCCTGAGGCCGTGGTAAAATTCCGGCTTGAGCGCATCGAGCTCGCCGCCCGCCGGCTCGAAAAAAATTCAGAGTCGAACCTGCAACGGAGGCAATAACCGCACGATGGTCACGCGGAGTGAACAGGCGGTAAAACTGGTCACGGGGAAGATCAACGGCCAGGACGTTACTGCGCCGGCCGGGACCACTATTCTCGAAGCTGCCCGGATGGCCGGCATTGAAGTTCCGAATCTTTGTTATCAACCGCTTCTTCGTCCTTGGGGCTCGTGCCGCATTTGCACGGTAGAGATCTTAGGTAAGCGCGGTGGATTGATTGAATCGTGCGCGACGCCGCTGGGTGAAGGTATGGAGGTGCTCACGCACTCCGAGCCATGCGTCGACGCTCGGCAGTTCGTTTTGCAGAACTACCTGATCGACCACGCCCTGGACTGTCCCACCTGCGACAAATCGGGCGAGTGCTACTTGCAGGACAATACTTATTTGCACAACGTCAATACCAATCCGTATCGCCGGCCGAAGCTGGCAGCGCCCTATGTTCACTTCCGCGATACGATTGATTACAAATGGGACCGCTGCATCATGTGCAATCGATGCACGCGAGTATGTGACGAAGTAATCGGCGTAATTGCGATCGAATCGACGTACCGCGCCCTCGAAGCCAGCATCAGTCCGGCGTACGGGATCGATCTGAGGGAAACGACCTGCACCAACTGTGGGATGTGCATCGCCGTCTGCCCGGTTGGCGCTCTTACGGATCGACATTTTGGTCATCATCCCTGGGAGCTCGACACTACTGAGACAATTTGCGGGTATTGCGATGTCGGTTGCACGCTGAATGTTGAGTCGAATAAAGGCATCGTCCGGCGTGTGACAAATCTCTGGGAGCGCGGCGTTAATAAAGGCTACACCTGCGAAAAGGGCAAATGGGGACATGAACTACTCCAGCATCCCGATCGCCTGTTTTACCCACGAGTAAACGCGGCAAACAGGCTGCCATACGAGGTGACTTGGCCGGACGCTATCGACGCGGTCGCCGAGGGCCTCTCTCATTACCAAGGCGACCAGTTCGCGGCCCTGGTCTCAGGGGACTCAACAAACGAAGAAGCGTATGTACTCCAGCAATTCACACGCGCTGTCATGAACACCAATAATGTCGACCGCCACCTTTCTTCGAGCCAAGTCGCAGTCGAAGAAGCTGTGCGCACATCGCTTGGTGCCGACATCGCAAACACAAACTCCATGCAGGAACTGTTTTCCGACATCAAGTCCGCGATGCTTGTCGGGCCAGACATCGGCGCGACTGAGCCTGTCGCTTCCTATTGGTTCTATCTTTCCCGCGGCCAGCGTGAAGCAAAAATGGTCGTGGTGAGCCAAGAGGAATATCCGATGTGCCGGCGTGGAGACGTTTGGCTGAAACCGGCCCCGGGCACGACGGCCGCCGTCCTCAACGGTATTGCTCGTCAGATCATCGACCTCGGCTTGGCAAGCTCTGCCGTGACCAACGATCAGCGGTTCGGACAATGGAAGAACTCGCTCGCCGGTTATGATGATGAGACCGTTAGGCAACTATCCGGTGTCTCCAGGGAACACCTGCGAGAAGCTGCGATTCTTTATGCGACTGGTGGCGCCGGCATCCGAGACAATCAGCCCGGAGACGGATTCCCGCCGGCGCTGATCTATCAAACGGTTGCTCACCAGGGCGAACCCGGGATCGAAACCAACGACGGCGACCCAGCCGAGATTGCGGCGGTTTGCAATAACCTCGCAATCCTCACCGGGAATTTCGGTCGGGCAGGCGGCGGCGTAGCTTCGCTCCGGGGACCCGCGAACTATCAAGGCACAACCGACATGGGGGCCCATCCCGTCTATTACCCGGGCGGTGGGTCCGTCGAAGACGATAGCGCGCGCAAGCGATTTGAGACCGGATGGCTGACTCGCTGGGCCGAACGGGCGAAAACGACCAACGGGTTCCTTCCAGTTCGGCAACTACCCTCGACGCGTGGACTTGGCGTGAGCGAGCTGGTTGAGGCCATCGATCGCGGGCAAGTCAAAGCGATGTTCATTGACGGCTCCATCGCTGGCCGCACGCATGACATCAATCCCGCGCTGACGAAGGGGCTCACCAAGCTCGAGTTTCTCGTCGTCAGCGACTACTACAACTCTCCGATTACGCAAATGGCGACGGTCGTCCTGCCGAAAGCAACGTCGCTCGAAAAGGACGGCACCTTCACGAGTTTCGATCGCACAGTGCAACGCGTGCGCGCGGCGGTGCCCGCGCTTGGCGAGGCTAAGTCGATCGTGGAAACGATTTCTTTGCTCAGTCAGCGGATGGGTTACGGGCTTGAGAATCAACATCCTGCGCAAATCATGACCGAAATCGCGATTGTCGCTCCTTCATATGGCGGCGTGACGTATGCCCGGCTCGAGCGCGGCGGCCTCTCTGCACCAGTGTCTACCTTCATCGGCCAAGGTACACCGATTTTGCAAGCAAATGGGTCAGAATTCGCGAGCTTCAACCCTAGACTCATTCCGACTTCGTGATAGCGCCAATGCGCTGAACCAAAAAAAATGCCGAGAGAAAGGCATGGATGAATGTTCGATGAAATCAAGGGCTTTGCCGTCACGTTCAAGCGGATGTTCTTGCCCAATGTCACAATTCAATATCCGGACGAGAAGCGAGACATGGCGGCTCGGTTCCGCGGCCTGCCGTCGTTGCGGTCCGACCCCGATACCGGCGAGGCGCTCTGCGTCGCCTGCGGGCTCTGCGCAAGAATTTGCCCGACCACGTGTCTCGAAATGAATGTCATTCCCTCTGAAGAGGGCGATCGCGAGCTCGGCGAATTCATACTTCGCTCGGGTCGGTGCCTCTTTTGCGGTCTTTGCGCGCAGGTCTGTCCGGTCGACGCGATCACGATGAGCCGTGAATATGAGCTATCAGTGACCGACCGCGACGGGCTGGTCTATACCAAAATAGAACTCGCAACCATAGGCGCTCAAGCGCCAATTTGGTGGGAAGCGGGCGCGGGACCAACCTATGCTGCCGGCGTCAATCCCGCAGTCGCGCCAAAGTAATTCCGAGATTTGACGGTGATCGAGCGCGGGAGTCCTCAGAAAGGATTTCCGCGCTTCGCATTTCAACGGAAGAGAACTTCACGCGCCGAGGAGGCCAACGATGGCAAAGGACTTTCCCATCTTCGTGGGCGGGAACTGGACGACGAGTGCCAACACATTGTCCGTCACGAATCCGTTCAACGACGAGGTCGTGGGCACGACGTATCTGGCCACAAAGGATCAGCTTGATCAAGCGATCAAAGCAGCGCAGGAGATCTTTCCCAGCCTGAGATCTATGGCAACCTACGACCGCGCTTGCCTGCTGCAATCGTTCGCGGCAAAGATGCGCGAGCGTCGGGACGACGTCGCTCACATGATCTGCCTCGAAGCCGGAAAACCGATTCGCGAGGCCGAAGTTGAGGCGGACCGCGGCGTTTTCACGATCGAAACGGCGGCTGAAGAAGCGAAGCGGATCGAAGGAGAAGTCATGCCGCTCGATCTTCTTCCGTCCTCGAAAGGGCGGTTTGGGATCGTTCGGCGATTCCCAATCGGACCGATCGCCGGTATCTCGCCGTTCAATTTTCCACTGAATTTGGCCTTGCACAAAGTCGCTCCTGCGCTCGCCGCCGGCAATCCCATCGTCCTCAAACCGCCCAGCCGGGATCCATTGACTATGCTCCTTGTGGCGAAAATGCTCGACGAGATAGGAGTTCCAAAGGGAGCGGTGAGCGTCGTCCCGATGGATCGTGAAGTCGGCGATATTTTGGTCGAGGATGACCGGTTCAAACTTCTCTCGTTCACCGGCTCGCCCGATGTCGGATGGGAAATGAAGCGCCGGGCGGGCATGAAGCGAGTGGTCCTCGAACTCGGCGGAAATGCGGGCGTGGTCATCGACGATGATTCGGACATCGAATTCGCCGCTCAGCGAGTGAAAACCGGAGCGTTCGCCTACGCCGGGCAGGTTTGCATTTCCGTGCAGCGAGTATTCATCCACGAAACTGTTTATGACGAATTCAAGGATCGACTGATCGCTGAAACGACGACCGTGAATGCGGGCGACCCCCTCGATCGCGCGACCGATCTTGGGCCCATGATCGACGACAAGGCAGCCAAGCGGACCGAGCAATGGGTCGCTGACGCGGTTGCTCAGGGCGCGAATGTGGTAGTTGGCGGAAACGCCGATGGCCGCTTTTTCCAACCTACGGTCATTGAAAATGCGCCGCGAGATGCGTTCGTATGCTCGCGCGAAGCATTTGCGCCACTCGTCACGATCTTCAAAGTTCCCAATTTCAAATGCGGCGTCGATGCCCTCAACGACTCCGAGTATGGATTGCAAGCAGGGGTGTTCACGAACAAGCTCGAACACGCGCTGTACTCGTTTGAGCGCATTGAAACCGGCGCCGTGATCATCAACGATGTGCCAACCTACCGTATCGACCACATGCCGTACGGCGGCGTGAAGGCGTCGGGTCTCAGCCGCGAAGGCCTCCGCTACGCGATAGAGGACATGACCGAGATGCGTCTGCTCGTCGTCAACCGGTTGGACAGCCAGCGCGTCACGAGCTAGAGCTGCGCGGTCTTCGCGGTTTCGCGGTTAGCGATACCCCGCAGCGTCGCTAGGTTTCGGGCGTCCTCTTCGTCGTGGTCGCCCTTCGGAGTTTCTAATACTGCGGGCAGACCACACAGGCGCTTATCGCCAAGCAATTGCTCAAACGCGGAAATACCGAGCTCACCGTCGCCAATGTGGGCGTGCCGGTCGCTGTGGCTACCCAGGCCCTTCTTAGAATCGTTCAGATGGATGACTCTTAGGTGGTCCAGTCCAATAACCTTATCAAAGGCATCCATCGTTTCCATGTATGTGCTCGCGTCGCGAATATCATAGCCAGCGACAAAGACATGACACGTATCGAGACAGACTCCGACCCGCTTCTTGTCGCTGACCTTGTCAATGATTCCCGCAAGCTCCTCGAACGAGCGTCCCAGCGTGGTTCCCTGACCGGCCGTCGTCTCTAGCAAGAGCATTGATTTTCCGTTTATTTGCTCATCGAAAATGCGATTGATCGACTCTGCTGCCCGCTGAATCCCGACTTCCTCACCGTCGCCCATGTGCGCGCCGGGGTGAGAAACGAGATACGGGACGTCGAGCTGATCGCACCGATCAAGCTCGTCGGCCAGCGCCAGGCGCGATTTCTCCCGTAGCGCTTCAATCGGCGAAGCGATATTGATCAAATAGGAGTCGTGTGCAATCAAGTGCTTGATGCCTGTGATTGAGCGTTGTTCGGTCCAGCGTTCAATCATTGCCGGGTCGAGCGGCTTCGCCGCCCACTGACTCGCGTTTTTGGTGAAGATCTGGCAAGAGGTCATTTTGAGCGCGGCTGCCTTGATCAGGGCTTGATCGCAACCGCCGGCAATGGACATATGCGCGCCGAATTCAAGCATCTACCGTTCCCCTTCTTTTGCAGAGATCATCTCTTGCAGACCTCGACGGTCGAAGCCAACCACGGCATGCGATCCGCGAACGACGATCGGGCGGCGAATGAGCGCCGGATAATTGGTCATGAGATCGAGCAGCTCATCGGCGCTTAGTCGGCGCTCCGCCAGCTTCATGTCGGCATACGGGCGACTTCTTGTCGAGAGCAGATCTTTAGGCTCAAGTCCAATCCGGGTGAACAGTTCATACAACTCTCGCCGGCTCAATCGCTGCCTGAATATATCTCGTGATCGCACGGGAAGCGAACGTTGCCCAAGAAACTCCTGAGCCCTTCGACAACTCGTTCACGACGAGTGGACGAACGCTTCGATCTCGTCCTGTGTGGCGGGCATTGCCAACCTTTCGCATGCGGGGACTGTCAAAAATCATAGCACGTTCGTTCGAGTTCGCTCATCGTGGTTCGCTAACGGCCGCAATGCCTATGATAGAATCCAGGCTCCAAGGCCCAATGAGCGAACATCTACAACCATGTGAGAGTGTCTGTGCGTGTGAGCGAGCAAGCGGATGTGCCGTCGGCCCCTCCCGTCGCGGTATTTCTCTCATTGGTGATTCCCGCCTATAACGAGGCCAACAATCTACGCAACACGTTGCAGAGGTCCTGGGCGTATCTTTCTTCTCGGAATTATGTGTCCGAACTTCTCGTCGTCGACGACGGCAGCGTCGATTCGACAGCCGAAATTGCGCGTGAATTTGCTCGCATCCATGATGCTATTCGGCTGTTGTCGATACCGCACGGCGGAAAAGCGGCAGCGCTGCGAGCAGGGATGCTTGCCACGAAAGGAGAATTGATCGCCTTTTCGGATGCCGATCTCGCAACGCCGTTGGCCAATCTCGAGGGATTCATTGAGGCGATCAACTCGGGATGCGATGTCGTTATCGGTTCGCGCGAAGGCGCAGGAGCGCACCGGTTCGGGGAACCAAAATATCGTCATATTATGGGCCGTGGTTTCAACCTGCTTGTTCGTGCCCTCGTCTTGCCAGGCATCCAAGATTCGCAGTGCGGTTTCAAGCTGTTCAGGCGTGCAGCTGCGCAGGAGATACTGAGTCGTACGCAGCTCTACCGTAATTCCAAATTGATCCAGGGCCCACGCGTCACCGCGTTTGATGTCGAGCTGCTTGTCATCGCGCGCCGGCTCGGATACACGATCTGCAATTTCGCGGTCGACTGGACCTATGGCAAGGGCAGCAAGGTGAATCCAATTCGCGACACTTGGACGAATCTGACTGATGTGCTGACGGTCAAGATCAATGATGTTCGCGGTCGGTATCGTTAGTCGCCAGCCGGGACGTCGGCACAGCGGCGTTCACGCCTATGTCTCATAGCGAACCACCCTACTCGTCAGGTATTGTTTGACCGTGAACGATTGTCGGGAGGCAAGCAACACCGTTCGTGATTCGCCCGCCCTCGCCATCTTGCCGATGGGGCTTGTTCTTTGGAAGGCGACCTACGCGAGTTTCCACTCGCCGAAATCCTGCAATTCGTGTCGCTCGGCAGCCGTTCGGGTGTGCTCGACATCATCCGCCGCGAGCGCGTGTACGGTATCGTCTTCACTTCCGGCGCAATCACTGGGCTAAGCGCTGACGGATGGACCCTCGCTCAGGAACTTCGCGAATCGGGATTACTTCCTGCCGGAGACATATCGAGCATCCTAGCCAGCAATTCCGATACGCAAGAGTTACAGCGCACTGTGCTCAACGACGGATACCTTACTGACGAGGAATGGGCCGCGTTTGTCGAGCGCCAAGTCGAACGCCTCCTCTATACGCTCTTTGACGCGCGCGACGGCAAATTTCGTTTTCGCCAAGGCGCCATCGTTACCCAGAGTTTGCTTCCTGTTCGGGTCACTGCCGACCGCGCCGTTCTTGAAGGTACGCGCTGGAGCGAAACCTGGGGGCGCGCCGCCGAGGTCGTTCCGTCTCGGCAAAGCCGGTTCGAGCGATCGACCCAGCTCCCGGACGCCCCGATCAAAATCACTCCGACGACTTGGCGCGTCTTCGTGGCGATGTCTGAACCAGGGAACTTGATGCAACTCGCCGCGAGATCTGTGCTCAGCGAAGTTGCGGTTGTCGAGTCACTGCAGTCGCTGATCACTGCCGGTCTCGTGAGACGATCGGATGAAACCGCCTAGTACCTCTGCCGCTCGGTCCAAATTTTCCGATTTTTGTGGGAAATTTGTACTGGATGGGTAATCACCGTATACTGAAACCGCCTGATAACCAGTACCATAGGACTGTCCGCCCCGCGGCTCTCCGGTCGTTACCTCTTGATTTGCGTCGAGAGCGATCAAGTCGCTGCTCAATCGTTGGGCTGGTCGGCGAACTCCGACGCGGAAATGCAGAGCAGCACAAACCGCATGGGGACAGTGGCGGTGGACAAACTCGATTCGATACTGCAAGAGGCGCGGCGCGAGCTCGTCTCATCTGAGGCGCGCTTGGCGCAGCTATTCGAGCGCGCGAACCAAATCGCGACTTCCCTTGAGCAGGAACAAGTCGAACTTCAACGCTTCTTAGAAGAATTCGCCCTCGAACCGAGAATCTATCACCGTCCTGAACCAAAGGTGGACGGCGGATCGGGTCCGCTCTTCGATATCGACGCGATGCGCGAAGGTATTCAGGAGCTCACGACCGACCTTGGAAGATCGGTAGCCCTTCGCAACAATCTCTCAGCCGCCTTGCAATTGATTCAGCTTTGTCAAGACCAACTATCTGAGGAGCGAGCATTCCGAAATGTCCAAGACACCGCCGATGTGCGACTTCAGCAGGCGATGAACTCGGCGCGAGAAGACGAGAGGCGACGCCTCGCACGAGAGGTTCACGATGGTCCCGCTCAGGTCTTGACTAACGCCATCTACGGCGTCCAGATCGCGGAGCAGGTCGCAAAACGGGAACCAGAGAATGTCGCCGAAGAACTTAGCCGAGTTCGGCTGTTGCTGAGGGATGGAGTGGACGAAATTCGTCGCTTCATGTTCAATCTGCGTCCGTCGATCCTCGAAGAGCAGGGGCTCGCCCCCACGCTTAAGCTCCACGTTGAAAGCTACCGGAGTTTTTTTGCGCGAAATGTAGCCCTCTCGATTGACGAGCCTTTGCCGTTAATGACTGGCGAACAGCCATTGACCATCTTTCGTGTCGTACAAGAGGCGCTCCAAAACGTGAACAAACACGCTGGCCCAGACGCCGCTACAACGGTCGGCATTTCTTACGACGATTCTTATCTCTACCTAATCGTCAGGGACACGGGCCGGGGATTCGATCCAGAAAGTATCGTGCCCAGGCCCGGCGCGGGAGCCGGGTTGCCGGGAATGAGAGAACGGGCACGGCTTATTGGCGCCGATTTGTCAATCACGAGTGCGCCAGGGGACGGAACGGAAGTCAATCTCAAAATGCGCCTGCGAGGGCAAACCGGGGCTCTTGGCGGGGCGGCGCCATTGACTGGTAATTGAGGGGGAAATGCATTGAATCGCATCCAGGTTCTCATCGTCGATGACCATCCACTGTTTCGCAGAGGCGTACGTTGGAGCCTCGAAAACGAGTCCGACATTATCGTCGTGGGCGAAGCTGCCGACGGTCCCACCGCGATCCAGCAAGCGGACCAGCTGGTCCCGGATGTCGTGCTCATCGACATCAACATGCCCCAGATGAGCGGGCTCGAAGTCACGAGAATCTTGAAGAGGCGCCATCCGCAGACCGGCGTCATCATCCTCACGATGCACGAAGATGACGAGCAACTCTTCCATGCGATCCGCGTCGGCGCCGCCGCCTATTGCACGAAGGATGTCGAGGCTGAAGAAATCCTCAAGCTCATTCGCAAGGTCGCGCGCGGCGAATATCTCATCAACGAAAACGTGCTCTCGCGTCCGTTTGTCGCCACTCGCGTTCTCGACCAGTTCCGTGAACTCTCACAAATCGATCAAGCATCCGACAGTGTTTTTTCACCACTGACGCCGCGCGAGGTCGAGATTCTCGATTGCGTGGCGCAAGGGAACAGCAACAAGGAAATCGCGCGGATTCTCAGCATTTCAGATCAAACTGTGAAGAACCACATCACATCAATTTTGCGCAAGCTCGCGGTCAACGACCGCACCCAGGCCGTGATTTACGCGTTGCGCCACGGTTGGATCAAACTTGGCGACGAACAAGAAGTGTAATCAGCGTCGAGAAAACTGTTTCTCGAGATCGGTCTGCGTCATGTGCAACATCGTCGGTCTGCCGTGCCCACAGGCGCGCGGTTGGGACGTGCGCTCAAGGGAAGCGATGAGCTCGCGCATTTCCGGCAGCGAGAGAGATTGACCGGCGCGAATCGACGTGTGACACGCCGCGCTTACCGCGACTGAATCCAACCAAGTTGTTCCCGCACCACCCTCCGCCAATTCTTGCAGAATCCGTTGTAACCTCCTGCCGAGGTCGACATTGCCGATAACCGCCGGCACTTCGCGAATTGCGACTGAACCGTTTCCGAACGACTCAATATCGAACCCGATTTCCTTCAACTCCTCGCGCGAGCGGTCAAAAGCGCCGAGTTGGTCGGGACTGAGATCGACGATCAAGGGATCGAGCAGCGGCTGCCGTTCGACCTCTTTGAGCGCAAGCTGACTGAGAATTTTTTCGTACATGACCCGCTCATGCGCCGCATGTTGGTCGATGAGGTACATCCCTCCGGGACCCTCGGCAATGATATAAGTCGCGGCTACTTGTCCAAGCACGCGCAGGATTGGCACGCCGGAGGGGTGCGCACCGTTTGGCGAAAGATGATTGTTAGACGGAGACGTCGCTTCTACGGAATGCTGATCAAGTGCTTGCGAAGCGCGAAAGGCGATCTCGCGCTGCCGATGAGCGTTGAAAAGCGGCTGAAAACTTATCGCAGGAAGTTCGTCTTGGCGCGCGCTTGACAACGCCGCGTGCGCGGCTCGTTGCACCGCCCGACAGATTGCCCGCTCGTCAACAAACTTTACCTCGGCTTTAGTAGGATGCACGTTGACGTCGACTAGCGCCGGATCGACTCCAATTCGGACGCATGCGAGTGGACGTCGGCCAACCATGAGCAGACTGTGGAACGCTTCTTCAAGTGCGAACGACAGCGCGCGATTTTGAATCCACCGACCATTGACGAAGAAAAACAAGTCTTGGCGATGCGACCTGGTAATTTCAGGCGACGCCACCCAACCGCTGACCTTGACGCCTGGAACGCTCGCGATTTCATCGAGCTCCGGCAAAACAAGCATTGCTCGACCAACTTCGACGCCGAACACGCCTATTGCCGCGGCCTGAAGTCCACCAGAACCGTCCGTCGCAATCGCGCGCCTGCCGTCAATCGCGAGCGCGAATTGGGCGTGCGGATTCGCCGTGGCATAGGCCGACACCGTACGCTGAATATATGCTGACTCGGTGGAAGGCTGCCTGAGAAACTTCCGCCTGGCCGGCACGTTCGCGAACAAATTGCGAACTGTGACACTCGTTCCTGTGGTTGCGGAAATCGGCTTGACTGAATTCGCGCGCCCAAAGATGATTTGGAGTTCCGAACCGATCCGACCTGTAGCGGTTCTCGAGCGAATCGTCATCGCGGAAACCGCGGCAATGCTCGGTAACGCCTCGCCTCGAAAACCAAGGGTGTCGAGGTGACCGAGGTCTTCAAACGCACTGAGCTTGGACGTTGCGTGACGCTGGATGGCGACTGGCAGGTCCGCGGCCGCAATTCCTTTGCCGTTGTCGGTTACTTCGATAAGATCTATGCCGCCATTGCGGATCTCTATCGTGATCGAAGTCGCGCCGGCGTCGAGCGCGTTTTCAAGCAGTTCCTTGGCAACTGACGACGGGCGCTCGACGACCTCGCCGGCGGCGATCTTCCCGATCGTTTCTTCAGTGAGCAGAGCGATCGTCATCGGCTCTCAATCGGGCACGAGCGTGAAGCCAACTACTTGCGATCTGAGTTGATCGTATCACCCGTGAGCGTCCCCAAACTCTCAATTTTCATTCCGCGGCGGTGTGCCGACACGAACGGGCATCCCGTCTCGAAGAACCGCCATGGCCGGTCCGTCGCTTTGCTAATCCCGATTCTTCCACTGGCCGATATCGAAGCGGGCGGCAGTCCGACTTCCAACCAGAGAAGATCACTCGTTACAACATCGATTCCATGGTGTTCAAGACGGACGCCAAGGGCCTGGCAAAGTCGGCCGGGGCCCGAACAGAGCAGTTCGAGTTTGTCGACTCCCCGGCGTTGGCGCATAACATCGGTGCCATCGAGCGGTTCGATTGCGCGAATTAAGACCGCCGCGGTTCGTCCTGCAGGCTCGGCGACGACGTTCAGCATGGCATGGAGACCATGCGAACGATAAATGTAGGCTATGCCCGGTTCACCGGACATCGACAGGACGCCACCGCGTTTGAGGCGCGCGGCATGCGAGGCGAGGTCCGAGGCACCAGCATAGGCTTCTGCTTCGACGATCACGCCCGAAGTCATCGCACCGCCCAGGCGAGAGCGGAGCGTACAGCCAATCAAGCAACGCGTAACCTCCAACACTGGCTTCGCAAAAAACTCGCGCGGTGTCCGACGGCCTCCTTCAGCCACCGAGACTCGCCAACCGCGCCCGAAGAATTTCAATTCGGTGAACCGCTTCGGCAAGCCTTTTCCGCTGCGCTTCGACAACATGGTCCGGCGCGCGCGACAGGAACGATTCGTTCGCAAGCTGGCGTTCCGCACGCTCGCGCTCCTGTTCCGCCAATTCCAATTCCCGACGCAAGCGGCCAATTTCGACGTCGAGATCGACCAATCCCGCGAGCGGCAGCGCCGCGACGATATCGCGCGCTACGACAACAACTGCTTGATCGGTCGCTGTAGGGGCGCTGCCGAGAATCCGGAGCTTGTCTTCGCCGATACGTGCCAAGGCGCTGAGTTCGCGACGGGCACCCTCGAACGCCTGTTTCCTTTGCCCGGCGTAGATGTCGGCCTCGATCCACCGGCCTGGCTCGACATTCGCCTCCGCCCGCGCGTTGCGAATCTCGCGCACGAGGTCCATGAGCACAGCGAAATCCTCGTCAGCGATCTCGTCGCGTTCGCCCGACTCTGGCCAAGCCGCGATCATGACGCTGTCCCCGTCGTGCGGGACCGCTTGCCACAACGCCTCGGTCGCAAAAGGGATGAATGGATGGAGCAAGCGAAGACTTCGCTCAATCACGTACGCGAGCGTTTGGGCGACAGTCAGTTGTTCTTCCTCGGTGCCTTTGAGTCGAACCTTGGCGGCTTCTATGTACCAGTCGCAGAGTTCCGACCACACGAAATCACGAAGTTGTCGCCCGGCCTCGCCGTAGAGGTGATTACCCAGCAACGACGTCACGTCGGTCGTGATACCGTCAAGCCTGCTGATGATCCAGCGATCGGCCAACGCAAGCTCGCCTTGCGGCCGAGCTGGTCCGTCCTCGACCATCAATATCTCGGCTTCGGCGATTGAGCGCAAAGCGAATCGCGTGGCATTCCACAGTTTGTTGACGAAGTTGCGGCTCGATTCTACCAATTGCATGCTTAGGCGCATGTCGACGCCCGGCGAGCCCTGAGTGACGAGCGCAAACCGCAACGCGTCCGCGCCGTATTCCTCGGTGATCACCGTCGGATCGAGCACGTTCCCCTTCGTCTTGCTCATCTTGGCGCCCTCGGTGTCCCGCACGGTGCCATGGAGATAAACCGTGTGGAACGGGGGCTGTCCCATCATCTCGATGCCGAAAAAGATCATTCGGGCCACCCAGAAGAATAGGATTTCGTAGCCGGTCTCCATCACGGACGACGGGTAGTACTTTTCCAGATCTGCGGTTCGATCCGGCCATCCGAGCGTCGAGAACGGCCAAAGGCCGGAGCTGAACCAAGTATCAAGCACATCCGGGTCCTGCCTCACTGGTCCACCGCACGATGGGCAAGACGAAAGCGTTTCTTCTTCGACGACATGCACGGCATCGCATTGCTCGCAATACCAGACCGGAATCCGATGTCCCCACCACAGTTGCCGCGAAATGCACCAATCATGGATGTTCTCCATCCAATTCAGGTAAACACCCTTGAAACGGTCGGGCACGAACGACACTGAACCGTCCCGGGCGGCGGCGATGGCCGGTTCCGCAAGCGGAGCCATGCTCACGAACCACTGCTTACTCATCAGCGGCTCGACCACCGTCCCGCAGCGCTGACAATGCCCGACCGAGTTGACATGCGGCTCGATCTTCACGAGGGAGCCATCACGCTCGAGCCGCTCGACCACGCCCTTTCGGGCTTCGGCGATCGCCAGACCGGCGAACGGACCCGCGTTTTCATTCATCGAGCCATCGAGATTCATCACCGTCACGAACGGGAGATCATGTCGACGGCCAATTTCGAAATCGTTCGGATCGTGGGCCGGCGTCACCTTCACCGCGCCTGAACCAAACGATGCATCAACCGCTTCGTCCGCGACGATAGGAATCAGCCTTCCCAGAATCGGCAACCGAATCTGACGACCGACTAATTGCTGATACCGTTCGTCGTCAGGATGCACAGCCACCGCCGTATCGCCCAGCATCGTTTCTGGCCTCGTCGTGGCGACGGTAATGACCTCACCCCTGGGACTGTCGACCACGGGATAGGCGATGTGCCAGAGAAAGGAGTTCACTTCCTGGTGAATGACCTCGAGGTCCGAAAGCGCAGTCATGCAACGCGGACACCACGAGATTAAGCGCTCGCCCCGATAAATGAGCCCTTTGTCATAGAAATGCTTGAAGACTTTGCGCACCGCGCGCGTCGGGCCCGGATCCATCGTGAACGTGAACCGCGACCAATCACACGAACCACCGAGAATGCGAATCTGTTCGCGAATTCTGCCGCGAACCTCCGTCATGTAATCCCAGGTGATCTTCAAGAACAGTTCGCGCCCGAGATCGTGGCGCGTCATGCCGTCCGCGGCGATCTGCTTCTCAACAACCCATTGCCCGGCAATCCCCGCATGGTCCGCGCCGGGAAGCCACAGCGTCGGGTCGCCGAGCATGCGATGCCAACGAGTCATAATGTCCTGAATCGAAACGAAGAGTGCGTGACCAATGTGGAGTTCTCCTGTCACATTGGGTGGAGGCATGATGACGACGAACGGCTTTCGACCAGGCACGTCTTTGGCTGCAAAGTAGCCTGCCGCGTCCCAGCGGTCATAGACCCCTCGTTCGACTTCATGGGGCACAAAGGTTGGGCTGAGCTGTTCCACGGCGCATCTCCTGAATTCGAACGCGAACGGCAATGAAAAAACCCGCCTCGCGCGTCGTGCGCAAGGGCGGGCATGCTCCGCGGTACCACCTCGCTTCGGCGACAACAAAGCGCTGCCGCTCTCTTTGGCGCGATAACGGGCGCACCCGGAATGGTCTCAGGGGAGTTCTTCCCTTGAACCTTCGCCTCGCGAGCGACTTCGACGGCCGGCGTTCCTACGGGACTTTCAGCGTGGTGCCCCGCTCTCTCGTGAAACCAGCGCTGCCTACTCCTCTCGGTCCTCGGCGCGCGATTGTGGAGCAGATTCTCACATTCACCGCGCCGATATGTCAACAAGAACCGGGCCTCAATCTTTCGACGTTGAGAGGGTGTACGGCCACCAATCCCGCGTGGTAAACTTCCCGTTTACGATCGTATGTTCGAATCACAGATAGCGGCTTCAAGGCCGGAACCAGGAAGAGCCCATGGCGCAGTTGCACGACCGGATATCAGTCCGCGGCGCCCGAGAACATAACCTCAAAAACATCGACGTAGACATCCCGCGAGACAAACTGGTCGTCATTACTGGGCTCTCAGGTTCGGGAAAATCTTCCCTCGCGTTTGACACAATCTTCGCCGAGGGCCAACGTCGCTACGTCGAGTCGTTGTCTGCCTATGCCCGCCAGTTCCTGGGCCAGATGGAAAAGCCGGACGTCGACCATATCGACGGGCTTTCGCCGGCGATCTCAATCGATCAAAAGGGAACGAGCCGCAATCCACGCTCGACTGTCGGGACCGTCACTGAGATTTACGACTACCTTCGCTTGCTGTTTGCCCGCGTCGGCCATCCGCATTGTCCGGTCTGCGGCCGCCCCATTACCCAACAGTCGGTCCAGCAAATGGCGGAACAGGTGCTGGCGTTGCCGGACGGGACCAGGTTGATGGTGCTTGGCCCAGTCATTCGTGACCGCAAAGGCGAGCACCAGGGTGTCCTCGACGAGATCCGGCGCCAAGGTTTTGTCCGAGTTCGCGTCGACGGTGAAGTTCACGATGTCGACGAGCATTTCGTTCTTGCCAAGTACAAGAAGCATACGATCGAGGTGGTCGTCGATCGTCTCGTGATTCACCACGAAGGGGAAGTGAATCCCGAGAGTCATCCGGATCGTGTCCGTGTCATCGAGTCGCTCGAAGTCGCCCTGCGCATCGCCGCGGGCATGGCGATCGTTCAGGTCATCGACGGCGACGAGCTGGTTTTTTCCGAACAGTTCGCCTGTCCGACTTGCGGAATTAGCTTCGGCGAGATCGAGCCGCGCAACTTCTCATTCAATTCTCCTCACGGTGCCTGTCCGGATTGCACGGGCCTCGGAACCAAGATGGAGTTTGAGCCTGACTTGATCGTGCCAAACCGCTCGCTCTCGGTCAAGCAAGGCGCGATCGTGCCATGGATTCGCGCCGGCCGTGATGGCTCGGCGTGGTACGAAGCTCTGCTCGAAGGCCTTGCGGAACGTTACAAATTCTCGCTCGATCAGTCCTTTGGCGAGCTGTCGCCGGAGATCGTGTCTACCATTCTGTACGGCACGAATGGCGTTCCCGTTACGGTCCGCTACAAATCTCGGAATGGTCGATTTCGTTCGTACGACGTCGGGTTCGAAGGCGTCGTCCCTAATCTTCGCCGTCGCTATGAAACCTCTTCATCTGATTATGTCAAAGAGGAAATCGAGCGGTTCATGGCGGCGCGGCCCTGCCCGACCTGCAAGGGCACCCGATTGAAGCCAGAGAGCCTGGCCGTGCTCGTTTACGATCGTTCCATTGTCGATGTCACACGTATGCCTATTAAAGAGGCGCAAGCATGGTGTGCAGCGCTATCGATTGATCCCGAGGCAAGCAGTCAGGCGCCCTTCACGCCGCGGGAATTCCTGATCGCGCGCCAAATCTTGAAAGAAATTCGCGAGCGCCTCGGGTTCCTTGTCGATGTCGGGCTTGACTATCTCATGCTCGAGCGCTCGGCTAACACGCTCTCCGGTGGCGAGGCTCAGCGCATCCGGCTGGCGACGCAAATCGGTTCGAGTTTGATGGGCGTGCTCTACATTCTCGACGAACCGAGCATCGGACTACATCAACGCGACAACGCCCGGCTGATCAAGACACTTGTCCGGCTGCGCGACATCGGAAACACGCTGATCATCGTCGAGCACGATGAAGAGATGATGCGGTCGGCAGACTGGATCATCGACGTTGGACCGGGCGCGGGCGAGCGCGGCGGCTATATCGTCGCCGAAGGTTGCCTCGACCATATCGCCAAAGTCCCGCAGTCGATCACCGGACAATATTTGTCGGGCAAACGCGCAATTGAGACTCGCGCCAGTCGCCGACCAGGTAATGGCAAAGTCCTTGTCGTTCGCGGCGCCTCCGAAAACAACTTGAAGGATGTCACCGCAAGGTTCCCACTGGGAACGTTCATCGCCGTGACTGGAGTTTCAGGCTCAGGCAAGAGCTCGTTGGTCACAGACACGCTCTATCCGCGGTTGGCGATGGAACTGCACGGCGCTAAGCAGCGATCCGGCAAGCACCTTGCTGTCGAGGGCATTCATCACCTCGACAAAGTGATCGACATCGACCAAAGCCCGATTGGACGCACGCCGCGATCGAATCCCGCGACCTACACCGGTCTCTTCACGCCGATTCGCGACTTATTTGCGTCGATGCCGGAAGCGAAAGCGCGCGGCTACCTAGCGGGCCGCTTCTCATTCAACGTAAAAGGGGGCCGCTGCGAAGCGTGCCGCGGTGAAGGCATCATCCAAATCGAAATGAATTTCCTTCCCGATGTTTTCGTGCCATGCGAAGTCTGCCACGGTCGCCGCTACAACCGGGAAGCGCTTGAGATCACGTACAAAGGAAAGTCAATTGCCGACGTGCTGGACATGACCGTATCGGAAGCGCTCGATTTCTTTCAAAACATTCCGGCAGTCAAGAATAAGCTGCAAACACTCGACGACGTCGGTCTCGGTTATATTCACCTCGGGCAGCCGGCAACGCAGCTTTCCGGCGGCGAAGCGCAACGAGTGAAACTTTCGTCAGAACTCTCGCGGCGCGCAACTGGGCGGACGCTCTACATCCTCGACGAACCGACGACTGGTCTCCACTTCGCCGATATCGAGCGGTTGCTTGGTGTGCTTCAGCGACTGACCGACGGTGGCAACACGATCATCGTCATCGAACACAATCTCGACGTGATCAAATCGGCAGATTGGATCATCGACCTCGGTCCGGAAGGCGGGGACCGTGGCGGGAGCATCATCGCCGAGGGTACTCCAGAGCAAGTTGCCCTCGATCCGAACTCGTTCACCGGCGAATACCTGAAGCCAGTTCTTGGGCTTGCGACACTCGCGGCCGACTAAACACCGGTCGTTCATCACACAGGTTCAGGGCAGATCGTGAAAACCTCACGAATTGCCCTTGTTTCAGGCAAAAAAGCCATGATAAGATCAGGTAGCGATTGGTTTTTCGACCTTCGGTTCCGTCCGGTACCTAGTGCGAGGGTCACCTGCGGCAACCCTTGAACAGGGTAAACGGCAGGGTGAATAATTCAGTATTAGTCCTCAACCAGAACTACGAGCCACTTAACGTCTGCAATGTGCGGCGTGCCATTATCCTCGTCATCGACGGCAAGGCCGAAGTGCTCGAGGTTTATAATTCGATGATCTGCTCGCCGTCGCACGTTTTCGCGTCACCTGCGGTCATTCGCCTTATTTACCTCATCAGACGACCACGCCCGCGAGTGAAGCTAACGCGCCGCGAGGTCTTTATTCGCGACGATTACACGTGCCAGTATTGCGGCAAGCAGGGCGGCGATCTGACCATCGATCACGTCGTGCCTCGCTCACGCGGAGGCTCCCATGCCTGGGACAACCTTGTCTCCGCCTGCAAGCCCTGCAACCATCGCAAGGGCGGCAAGAGTTTGGGCGAAGCGCGCATGTCCCTGAAACGAACGCCGGATGAACCTTCCGCGGGCGCCTATTACACCATCGAGCGCCGTCTTGAATCGGACGTGCACGAGGCTTGGCAGAAATTCTTGCCAGGCTTGAATCCGACTGCCTATCACCGGCACCGGAGTTTCAGTCCTAACTAGGCGTTGCCCGCAGCACGGTTCCCACCACGTGACTGACCGACGCCCCGCAATTACGCGGGGCGTCGTTAAGTTCGCAATCAGAAAGGCCACGGACAAATGCTCGATCTTCGACGGATTCGCGAAAATCCCGAGCATGTCAAACAGGAAATCGCCAAGCTCTACACCACCGCGCCCATCGACGATATCGTCGAGCTCGACAACCGCCGCCGCGCAGTGCTGACGGAAGTCGAGGCGTTGAAAGCACAACGGAATGAAGGCTCCAAACTTGTCAACAAAACGAAAGAAGCAGACGAACGTCAGCGACTCATCGGTGAAATGCGAGAGCTCGGGGATCGCATCGATCAACTCGACGCCGACGCCAAATCTGTGGACGAAGCGCTTACCGAGCTGTTGCTCACTGTGCCGAACCTGCCATTGCCTGAAGTGCCCGTCGGGCCGGATGAATCGGCCAACGTTGTCTCCGCCGAAATCGGCGAGGTTCGGACCTTCGATTTCGAGCCAAAACCACACTGGGAGATCGCCGAAAACCTCGGCATTATCGATTTCGAGCGCGGAGTCAAGGTTTCAGGGACACGTTTCTACATGCTCAGGGGCGATGGCGCGCGCCTCCAACGCGCGCTCATTACCTGGATGCTCGATCTTCATATTCAGCGGCATGGCTACCAGGAAATCTACCCGCCGTACATGGTTCTGCAAGAAATGCTCGTCGGCACCGGACAACTCCCGAAGTTCGGCGACGTTCTTTTCCGTGACGCGTATGAAGACCACTGGATGATCCCTACGGCCGAAGTACCGGTAACGAACATGTACCGGGACGAAATCCTCGACGAAGGGCTGCTGCCGATTTATCACGTCGCCTATTCCGCGTGTTTTCGCCGCGAACAAATCTCGGCCGGCCGTGACGTCCGCGGCATCAAACGTGGCTATCAGTTCGACAAAGTAGAAATGGTCAAGTTCGTCCACCCAGACAAATCGCGCGAGGAGCACGAACGCCTGACTGGCGAGGCAGGCGATGTGCTATCCGCCCTAGGTCTGCCATACCGCGTCTTGCAAATGTGCACCGGCGATCTCTCGTTTACCGCCGCCAACAAGGTGGATCTGGAAACCTGGGCCCCAGGCTCGAAGGAATGGCTGGAAGTCTCCTCCTGTGCCAACCTCCTGGATTTCCAGGCTCGGCGGGCAAATCTTCGCTTTCGGCCCGCTGACGGCACGCGCCCGCAGTTCATGCACACCCTGAACGGATCAGGCCTAGCCCTACCTCGGACAATGATTGCGATCATGGAAACCTATCAGCAAGCGGACGGCACGTTCGAGGTTCCCGAGGTCATTCGTCCCTACATGGGGGGCAAGGCCGCGATCGGTGTCCAACCGCCCATCGGACCGGCGCGCTTTGCTGAAAGTTGAGTCTGAGTTTACGCACAAAGTTAAGAGTTGGAGGGAATGGACTGCGGGGAGAGTGGGATTCGAACCCACGAGAGGCTCAGCACCTCTATCCGTTTTCAAGACGGACGCGATCGGCCACTCCGCCATCTCCCCATCAAGAAAAGTATAGTCGAGTGCCGCCGAATTGTTCGGCCAATCCCAGTCGGCTATACTTCTTTCTACGACGATGGGAAGGTGCCAGAGTGGTCGAATGGGGCCGCCTGCTAAGCGGTTGAAGGCGCCTAAAATGTCTTCCGAGGGTTCGAATCCCTCCCTTCCCGCCAGTGGCATGCAGACGATTGGTTGCGTTCCTGGCGAGCACGTATAATCGCGTAGACGCGCCTGTAGCTCAGGGGATAGAGCGTTGGGTTGCGGACCCAAAGGCCGCAGGTTCGAATCCTGCCAGGCGTACCGAAATGACCGGCCCGACCGAGAGGTCAGGCCGCTTTCGTTGTCCTCTGTGAACCATTCCCAGACCTAATCTCACTGATAGCGTCCTCGAGTCTCTGCGATTGACAAGACATGGGCACGATGCCTATCCTAGAGTCCACAATAGAAGAGCTTCGTGCGTTGAACAGGACGAGTACTTGTTCGTGAGATCGGCAGCGAGGCCGCCTTTTCGGTGCGATGGCGGTGGTTCTCACGGCAGGGAAAACCACCTGTGAGCAGGCCGGGGGAACGCGAATCCCGTAAGTAACCCGGTCCGGTTGGCCTCGATATCGGCCCCGTTGAGCGACCGCCCATTCTTTTCGAGCGGTCGAAACCAGGGTGGAACCACGCCGGCCCGGCGTCCCTTTGCGGACGCCGGGCCGTTATTGTTTTCACCGAGGAGAAGGTCATGCCTGAATTATCCGTCGCCGAAGAAGCGGCGATTATGGATATCGCGGTCGAGCCAGAGAACACGCACGAGTACGAGCTGGCGCGGATGCGCCACTCGTGCGCCCACCTCATGGCGGAAGCGGTGCAACAACTGATGCCGGAGGCTAAGTTCGCGATCGGGCCGGCCATTGAGGACGGTTTCTATTACGACATGGATTTGCCTCGTGCACTCACACCAGACGATCTTGCAGAGATCGAAGCGAGAATGGAAGAACACAAGACGAAGGCCGAGCCGTTCGTGCGCAAGGAGGTGTCACGCGATGAAGCGATGAAAATCTTCGGCGGCAATCCATACAAAGTGGAACTGATTCAGGGGTTCGCAGACGACGAGGTCATTTCGACATATCAACAAGGCAAGTTCCTCGATCTTTGCCGGGGACCTCACGTCGAGACGACGGCCCAGATCGGAGCGTTTAAGTTGCTCTCGATCGCCGGCGCTTATTGGCGCGGCGATGAGCACCGGCCGATGCTCCAGCGCATCTACGGCACGGCCTGGCCGAGCGAAGAAGAGCTTGCCGATTACCTCCACAAGCGGGAGGAAGCTCAGCGCCGTGACCATCGTCGACTAGGGAAAGATCTCGATCTCTACTCCGTGAGCGAAGAGATTGGCCCCGGCTTGATCCTCTGGCACCCGAAAGGGGCAATGATTCGGTACCTGATCGAGCAGTTCGAGCAACAGGAACAGCTTGAGCGGGGGTACGATCTGGTTTACACGCCGCACATCGCATCCGAACGGATCTATCAGATCTCCGGGCATCTCGAGACGTATCGCGAGAACATGTACTCGCCAATGTCGATCGAAGAAGTCGACTATTACCTTAAACCGATGAATTGCCCCGGCCACATCATGATTTACAAGAGCCAGGTCCGCTCATATCGCGATCTGCCGGTCCGCTTTGCTGAACTTGGCACGGTTTACCGCTACGAACGCTCTGGCACGCTCCACGGTATGTTGCGCGTGCGCGGCTTCACGCAGGATGATTCGCATATCTTCTGCATGCCGGATCAAGTCGGCGCGGAAGTGCGAAGCGTAATCGAACTAGCCGAACACATGGCCTCCGTCTTCGGCTACGAATTCATTTCATACCTCGCAACGCGGCCGGACAAAGCCATCGGCGACGAAGCAACGTGGGAGAAAGCGACAGACACGTTGCGGGAAGCGCTCGAAGATCGCGGTCTCGACTACAAGATCGATAAGGGCGGCGGCGCGTTTTACGGGCCGAAGATCGACATCAAATGGGTAGACGCGCTGGGCAGGGAGTGGACGGGCCCGACGATTCAGGTCGATTTCAACCTGCCGGAGCGCTTCGACGTCAATTACATCGGCGAAGACGGCGAGCGACATCGCGTCGCCATGATCCACCGCACGCTGCTTGGCTCAATGGAGCGGTTTGTCGGAGGACTTGTCGAACACTACGCGGGCGCATTCCCCGCGTGGCTGGCGCCTGTCCAAGTTGCGGTAATTCCTATCACGGACCAACAATTCGAATTCGCGCACGAAATCGGCGCGCGCCTGACTGGCGCGGGGATCAGGGTCCGCGTCGACGATGAACGTGACCGCATGCAAGCGAAGATCCGCAACGCGCAGCTCGAGAAGATCCCGTACATGCTGGTCGTCGGGAAGCGAGAGGCAGAAGCAAATACTGTCGCCGTGCGCTTGCGATCTGGCGAGGACCTGGGCGCGATGAACATCGCTTCCTTCATCGACCTAGCCCAAGCGGTCATCGAGAGCAAATCACTGAACTTGACGGCCGATTAGGGAAGTCAGTTGCGGTGAGCGGGAGCCGGCCAGTCGGCCGAGGCCTGTAGCCTACGCGTGTGCGAAGCGATCCATGATGAGGCAAATCTGCTTGATCCCTTGGATGAAGTCGTCGACGTAAATGTTCTCGTCAGGCGCATGAGCGTTTGATCGCGGGTGGCCGACCCCGGCGGTTGCTGCATCGATCCCAAACTTCGCGCACAGTGGATACCAGGGTCCCGATCCGGCCGAGGTCGGCATAATCACCGGTTCCAGTCCGGTTAGCTCACGGTACGTATCTGCCACCACCCTCGCGATCGGGGCATTAAGCGGGGTTCGTGCCGGAAACTCTGGACCAAGGAGCTCCATCTCGATATCCTCGAATCCTTGATCATCGAGGTGCTTCCTCAGGAGTCCGAAAATCTCGTGTGGATTTTGGTCGGGCACGAGCCGCATGTCGATTTTCGCTATCGCCGCGCTGGGCAACACCGTCTTTGAGCCCTTGCCGGTATAGCCGCTTTCCAAGCCCGAGATCGTGCACGTCGGTTGAAAATAGTCGCGCTTCTTCAACTCGATGCCGGTCAGTCCTTGGAGGAACTGAGGTATGCCGAGGTGTTCGAGGCGCTGCGCTTCGTTGTTCGGTATCGCTTCGAGCGCGGCGATCTCCGCCTCGGTCGGTTTCCGCACTTTGTCATGAAACCCAGGAATCAGCACGTGTTCGTCGCGGTCCTTGAGGGTCGAGAGCGCCCAAACGAGCCGCCAAGCAGCGTTTGGCGCCGACGTTGCGACGGACGAATGTTGATCGCCGCGAAGACACTTCACACGGAGCTCCACATAGCAGATGCCTTTGAGCCCCAGGTGAATCTGCGGCCGTCCGTCCCAACCTTTCCCGCCGAATTCCCAAATGCAGGCATCGGCCTGACACAAATCGGGGTGGTCGTCGACGAAATGCTCGAGGTGAGGCGACCCAATTTCCTCTTCGCCCTCAACGATGAATTTGATCGAGACCGGCAGGTCGCCACGGACTTCGCGATAGGCTTTCACCGCCGAAATCCGGGCTGCCAGATTGCCTTTGTTGTCGGCAACGCCTCGCCCCAAAATCCGCCCATCACGAATCTTGGCGGCCCACGGATCGCTCGTCCACAAATCGAGCGGCTCGGCGGGTTGGACGTCGTAGTGGTTATAGAAACTCAACCGCTTGGCCGACTTCCCTGCCAACTCGCCATAGACAACGGGAAAGCCGCCCCGCGTGTCGTACGTCGCCGCGGTGATCCCGGCGTCGCCCAGCGCTTGGATCACGAGCTCGGCCGTCTCGGACATCCCAACGCCCTGCGCCGCAACGCTCGGCTGCTGGACGAGCCGTTGCAGCAATCTGATTGAGTCTTCCCAATTGCGCTCGATGTACTCGAAGACGTCGTTCACGTGCCCCTCCGCATGCCAATCTTGGGTCACTCGTCCTTTCGGCTGATCAGCAAGAGTGCGGTCAACGCATACGCCTTCGTCGCCGCCAACACTTCGTCGACGCCCACCCACTCGTCGGCGACGTGGGCCAAGCGAGGATCGCCAGGGCCGTAAACGATCGTGGGAAAGCCCGCCCGTGAAAAGTAACGGCCGTCGGTCGCCATGTTGAATCCGGTGAGCTCTTGAGTCAGACCCAGGTAGCGGTTCGCGGCGAGCATCGCCTGCACATGGGCTGATTCGGGATCGCTCGAACTGGCGGGACAGTATTCGGAATCCAGCTCCACCTCGACTGATAGTCCTTCGAAAGCGGCAACCGCGGCGCGCGCGATCTCCAGCACCTCACCCCGAATTTCGGCCGGATCCTCGCCTGGGATAATCCGCCGGTCGAGGTAGAATTCACATCGATCGGGCACGACGTTCTCTCGTACCCCGCCGGAGATCTTTGTGATCGCTCCGCTCGATGGCAAAAAGTGAGGGCTCGTCCGATGCGCTAGTTTTGGCCAGAGATCGCGCCGGATCGAAGCGATGATCTCCGCCATGCCTTCGATCGCATTGCTCCCCTCCCAGGGCAGCGCAGCGTGGGCAGTTTTGCCCCTCAAAGCTAGACGCATCCCGGCCAAGCCTTTTTCGCCGATTGCTATGGCATTCAACGTCTGCTCGCCAACGATGACCCAATCCGGTTTGACGTGCCCTCCCTTGATGACGAACGCCGTGCCTGCCCGTCCTCCCATTTCTTCATCAGCTACTGCTGTGATGACAAGCCGCCCGGCCAATTCGATCCCCGACCTCGCGAGCGCAACTCCAGCCATCACCTGGGCGGTGACGCTCGCTTTGTCGTCGCCTGCTCCGCGGCCGTAGACTCGGCCATCGACGAGATCAGCTCCGAACGGTGAATGCGTCCACGATGCCAACTCGCCCGGTGGGACGACATCAAGGTGGGCGTTGAAACAGAGGACGGGGTGGCCGCTACCAAGCTCGGCGATGAGGTTCGGACGAGATTCGTCAGCACCAACTGATTGCGTTGTGAATCCTTCTCCAGCGAGCATTGACTCAACGACGGCGCTTGCTTCCCGCACGTCGCCCGGTGGATTCACGGATCGGACTCGAACCAGTCGCCGCAGGCAGTCCACGACTTCGGCCTCATGAATCTGCGCGAGCACGCGCTCCGCGACCTCCGAAGGTAGCGAACTCTCCATCGATGCCAGACTCCCTTCGAACATGTTGAGGAGCGGACAGTATACTGCCCGACGATCGTTGTCTGTGAGCTGTGTCAGAGAGGGTCGTGCTCGGAGGAGACAGTACAGTGGCATTAGAAAACAAGACTGTAGCCATGGTTCTGGCGACGAATTTCGAGGACATCGAAGCGATTGGTCCGCTCGAGTACCTCGAGTCCCATGGCGTCGAAGTTGTGACAATCGGCAAAGAACAAGGAGAAATCACCGGTAAGAAGGGTGGCCGCTTAACGGCTGACACTACGTTCGCCGATATCACGCCCGAACAATTCGAGCGTTTCGATCTTTTGCTGATTCCTGGTGGCGGCTCTCCTGAGAATCTCCGCATCGATGACGCTGCAGTGGACTTCACTCGTCGCTTCGTCGAATCGGGACGACCGGTCGCGTCGATCTGCCATGGCACGCAGCTCTTGATCTCGGCCAACGCCTTGAACGGTCGGACGACGACCTGTGTCAAAAAGATCCGGGACGACGTGAAGAACGCGGGCGCGACTTATGTTGACCAGTCAGTCGTCATCGATGGGAATCTCATTTCGTCCCGGATTCCCGCGGACCTCCCGGATTTTTACCAGGCAATCGGCGAAGCGTTGGGTGTGCTTGCAGAAGCTCCTGTTTAACGATTGTCGCTGCAGTCGGTACCGTTTGGGCGATAAGTCGGAACGTCGCTTGCACGGCATATGCCGGACTACCATGGGCTAGACCGAACGCTGAACTTTCGGCTAGAGTGCAATCATCGCCGCAACATGAGCGCGATCTTTCGACCGACGACAAGGCGTTTGCCCATGCCTTCAGAATTCCAAATCGAGACAGCAGAACTTCATCCGATTCCAATCGACCCAACCGAATTCGCAGACGAGAACGCGCGGCTGAGGCTCCGGTCAGCCAAGGCGTTCGTGTTCGACATGGATGGTGTGCTCTACCGGGGCAGCCAGGTGCTTCCCGGCGTTGTCGATATGCTCAATGCCCTGACCATTCGCGGTTACACATTCATTCTCGCGACGAACAATTCGAGCGCAAGTCAAGCCGATTACGTCCAGAAACTGGCCAACATGGGCATCGAGGTCACCGAACAGTCGATCTTGACTTCATCGATGGCAACGCGAGACTTTCTCTCCACGGAGCTGCCCCAAGGAGCGGGCGTTTACGTCATCGGGAGTCAAGCCCTTCGCGAACAACTCTTCACCGATACCTCCTGGGAGCCCGTGCAATTCGGTGAGCGTACACCCGATGCGGTTGTGGTCGGCCTCGATTTCGGTTTTTCGTATGAAAAGCTCCGACTGGCGAATGCGGCCATTCGTGACGGAGCGAAATTCATCGCCACGAACGCCGATGCCACGCTTCCGACCGAACACGGCGTTGTGCCGGGTTGCGGAAGCATCGTGGCCGCGATTGCCGCGGCCAGCGGCGAGATGCCCATCGTGATCGGCAAGCCGGAACCGCTGCTCATCCAGATGGCTGTCGAACACCTCGGCGTCGACAAGTCCGAGGCCGTGATGATTGGGGACCGGCTCGACACCGATGTGATCGCCGGTCACCGAGCGGGATTGTTGACCGTCCTTGTGCTCACTGGTGTCTCTTCTCGAGCTGAAATTCCGTCGTCGCCGATCCTGCCAGATCTCGTGTTCAACGATCTTCCCGCGCTGCTTGAAGCGCTTGTCGTCGAGAACTAGGGAGCATTCGGATGCCGCTCTCCGAGGAAGCGCAGCGCGTCCTTGATCGACTTTACGCGGAAGACCAAGGACAGCGGGCCGCCGGTCTTCCATCCTCTCAGCGGACGCGCAACGTCGAAAAGGAAAGTGGTCGATTTCTGCACTTGCTCGTGCTTTCAATGCGGGCGAAGACGGTCTTCGAGATAGGCTCCTCGAACGGAGTTTCGACGATATGGCTGGCAAGCGCGCTCGCTCAGACCGGCGGATTCATGCTCGGAACCGAAATCCTTCCAGATCGAGCCGCGGCGGCAGACCAGAATCTGGCCGACGCGAACCTCTCTCAATGTGCGAGAGTCATGCCCGTTGACGCAAGAGACTTGCTGAAAACTTTCGCTGGCGACGTCGACTTCGTATTCATTGATGCCGAAAAAGATGATTACTCGGACCATTTCCTCTCGGTCATCGACAAGGTTCGTGCCGGCGGCGTTATCGTCGCTGACAATGTCATCTCACACGATTGCTCGGCCTATCAAGCGATGCTGCGAACCCGAATTGATGTGGAAACACTTACGCTGCCGCTCGAACGCGGGTTGGAATTCACGGTCAAGAAATGGGATTAGCCCATCCAAGCGACGGGAGTTAATTCCGTTCCTCATCGATTGGCGGGAGCGATGCCTAGGTCTTGGATGAACTGCCGTTCGCTTTGTTCAATAACTGCAGTTCGGTTGACGGGTCGAAGACATGGGCATCGTCGGGGCTGAACGAAATCCACACGCGATCACCGATTTGTGGCTCGAATCGACCGTCGATCCTCGCTACCGCGGCCTGACCATCGACTCTGAGGTCGACCAGTCGCTCGCTCCCGAGATCCTCAACGACATAGACTTCGGCTGGAATCGAGTACGGCTTTTGACTAGGCGACACGGTCACGACTTCAGGCCGAACTCCGAGCACGAAGCTTCGTCCGCCGTCCGCTGTTTGCAATTGGGTTGACCAATCCGACGGAACCGGCAAGTTCACACTCTCGCTCTTTAGCATCAGTTGGTCGGCGTCGGACTGGACCTCGACTTTCAGAAAGTTCATCGGTGGGCTGCCGAGAAAACCTGCGACAAACATGTTCGCCGGACGATGATAGACCTCCTTCGGCGGCCCGAGTTGCTGCAACCTTCCGTTGCTCATAATCGCGACCCGATCGGCCAGCGTCATCGCTTCAGCTTGATCGTGCGTGACGTAGATCGTGGTCGTTGCCAGATCGCGCTGGAATCTTTTCAGTTCAGCCCGCATATGCAAGCGCAGTTTTGCGTCCAGATTTGAGAGTGGTTCGTCCATCAAGAACACTGCGGGCTCGCGAATAATTGCCCGCCCAAGCGCAACTCGTTGTCGTTGTCCACCCGAAATTTCCCGTGGTTTGCGGTTGAGGAGTTCGCTGATTTGGATCACTTCCGCAACTTCTTCGACCCGTCGCTTGATCTCCTGCTTTTTGAGTTTTCGAACCTTGAGCGGATAGGCGAGGTTCTCATAGACGCTCAAATGCGCATAGAGTGCGTAGCTCTGAAAGACCATCGCCACGTTTCGGCTTCGCGGCGGCAGTTCGTTGACGACCGTGTCGCCGATCAGGATGCGGCCAGAGGTTATCGCTTCTAGACCCGCGAGCATGCGCAAAGAGGTCGTTTTTCCACATCCCGAGGGCCCGAGGAAGACGAGCATTTCGCCGTTTTCGACAGCCAGACTTAAGTTTTCGACCGCGGCTACGCTGCCGTAGCGCTTGCCGACGTCCTCGAACGTAACCGGCGCGGAATGGCCGATGCGCTGAATCGCCATTACCCTGTCACCCCTCCGACCGCCAAGCCGCGCGTAAGGTGACGCTGCGCCAACAGTGCCAGGACGAGAACCGGAACCGTTGTCAGAACGCCCGCCGCCATCATATTCCCCCACTTGATATCAAACTGCGTGATCTGACCCGCAACGGCAATGGGTAAGGTTTGCGCCTTAGTCTGTGTCAAAATCAGGGCATAGAGAAATTCGTTCCACGACGAAATAAACACTAAAATGAACGTCGCCGCTAAGCCCGGTCTGGCGAGCGGAATTGCGATTTTCCGCATCACCGCGAATCGAGTGTCGCCATCGACCAGAGCAGCTTCTTCCATGTCTCTCGGTATATCTCGGAAGAAGCCAATCATCATCCAAATGACCAGTGGCAGCTCACTGAATGCATGGATAAGTCCGAGCCCCAAAAAGGTGTCCAAAAGGTGAATATCGATCCCGAACAAGTTGTAATGTTTGTTATAAAACACGAAGATCGGAATGATCGTAACGATAGGAGGAAACATTCGAATGGTTAGAACGGTGAAAAGGATATGATAGTTGAAATTCCTTTGTAGTTTGAATCTAGAGAGTCCATAGGCTCCCATCGTTCCAAACGTAACGGCAACCGTAGCCGCGATGACCGCAACAATGACCGAATGTATCCCATACTCGTAGAAACGCTGCGTGACGATCAAGTCATGGTAATTCGCTGTTGTTGGATTCTTGACAATCAGAGTCGGCGGTTGCGCGATGAACTCAGCCGCTGATTTGAAAGACATATTCACCATCCAATAGACAGGAAACAAGATAATCGCCATGACCAATAAAACGACGACTACCCAGACAATTCGACCGGATGTTGAGGTGCCAACCACGACTCACCCTTGCCTGTGTCTTATGAAGCCGGCGCTGCATAATCGGCGAGAACGCGCCTAACGTAGATCGTAGCGATAATGATTAGCCCGAACTGGAAAAGAAATGATAATGCCGCCGAATAACCAAGATCGAAAGTGGTGAAGGCGCGGATATAGATGGTGTACGTCATGCTATAAGTCGCGGAACCAGGACCGCCCTGCGTCATCACGAAGATTTTGTCGAAGATTCTCGCGGCGTCGATCAAACGCAGCAAGATGACAACCAAAAAGACGGGACGCAGAAGCGGTAAAGTCACTGTCCTGAAAATGCGGAATGCATTCGCGCCATCGATCGCGGCCGCTTCGTATGGGTCGCGTGGCAGCGACAAAAGGCCTGCATAGAGCAAGAGAAATACAAAGGGAGTTGCCTGCCAAATGTCGACGATCATAACCGAGTAGAGCGCGATGTTTCGATCGGTGAGCCAACTCACTGGCCCAATGTTCAGCAAACTCAAGAAATAGTTGTAAATGCCGAAGTTGATGTCATACATGAAAAGCCATGCGACCGCAACGCTAACTGGCGGCATGATGATTGGGATAATGAGAAGCGAAGTCACAACTGGTCGGAAAGGAATGTTTTGCGTCAAAAGGAGCGCGAGAAGCAGACCGAGCACTACCTCGGCGATCGTAACTCCGAGCATCCATTTGATCGTAATCTTCACCGATTGGACAACGAGTGGGTCGTCGATCGCCCGCCGAAAATTGTCGAGTCCGATGTAGGTCCGCTGAATATTTCCGCGAATGAGTTTGACTCGACTGAACGCGTACAGCACAACTGTAATCGAAGGAATCAGTGCGAAAACGACGAACATCGCAAGGACTGGCGCCACAAGGACCCAGCCCATATTTCGCTCCCACCACGGGGCCCGCGCCCCCTTGATGGTGAGCGACTTCTGTTTTTCTGCTGCGATCTCGCCAGTGACCATTGGAGACACTCAAACTGATCGCGGGCGAGGAGGTCGGACCCCTGCGCCCGCGCTTCAGCACTAGCTACTTGAGCACGTCTTCTCGCACGAGCAGGTCGCGCATCTCTTTGTTTGCGTTTTTCATCGCGTCTTCGCCGCTCGTTTGGCCCGCAATTGCTTCTGCTACCCAGCGTCCGTAAATCTCCTCGAGCGCCGAGTAGAACGGTGTCCGCGGTCGCGGAAGCGCTTGCTTAGCCGCGTTGAGCAGACCGGGCAGGAACGGGAATTTGTCGACTGCTTCTGGATCCTGAAGAACTGACAACCTGGTTGCCGGAATATTCTGATCCATAAGGAGTCGCTTTTGCTGCTCAGCCGCGGTGAACCAAAGGATAAAGTCCAACGCGGCATCACTGTTTTTCGCGCCTTCGGGGATACCAAGAAGCCAGTTGCCGGTCATATCGGCTGGCTTCACCCCACTTTGGGCTGGCTCGGGACCAACTTCGATTTTACCAATGACCTTCGACAGCTTCGGATCAAAGGCCTGGAGAAGCTGATCCGGCCAGATATCTCCCGACATGGCGATCTTCCCAGAATAAAGGTGGATGCCATTTTCCGGGTGGCCGACATTTTCAACGCCTGGCGGCGCCTGATCCTTCAACTTCAAATGCAGATCAATAGCGGCCATCGCCTCCGGCGTTTCGAGTTGAGGTTCACTGGTAGTGGGGTCAAGGAGGTCCTTTCCGAATCCGCGCAATACCGGCAGAAAACTGGTCGCGGCCGGATTGCCCGCTTTTCCGCGAAGACCGATACCATAGAGTCCCGCGCTACCCTTGGCATCGGTGACCGCGGTCGCCAATGTCAAAACCTCGTCCCAGGTCTTTGGAACTTCCTTGCCCATTTCATCTAAGACGTCAGTACGCCATGCAAAGGTTTGGACATTTCCGACCCAGGGAATTCCACGCAACCCGGAATCTTGCGGATACTCTCCGAGCGCAAGAAGTTGGGGCAAGAAATCCTCGTCGGCTTTGACGCCCTTTTTGTCGAGCATCTCGCCAAGGTTGGCAAGAAACTCGCCTCCTGCGAATAGTGGCATCCATGGATCGTCCATGCTCACCACGTCATAGGCCCCGGTCGCCTGTGTCAAGTTGATGTTCATTTTCGCGTAGAGGTCAGCGTA
Source organism: Thermomicrobiales bacterium (assembly GCA_045804965.1). Taxonomy (GTDB): domain Bacteria; phylum Chloroflexota; class Chloroflexia; order Thermomicrobiales; family UBA6265; genus CAVTUU01. The sequence continues at coordinate 374,227 of JBJMMD010000047.1, forward strand.
GATGTTTGGAGCGGTTGTGATTTTGACGTTGTTCTTTTGCGAGTACTCGTCGAGGAGTGGCTGAACCTTGTCGATGTCGTCTTTCTGCGCGGCGAACGTGATTTCGCCGCCACCTTGCCGGGAATATCGGCGAAGTCCGCCGGTCGCGCCTGGAGCAGCTTTCGTCGCCGCGAATTTGCTGCCCGCGAGAGCGCCAGCGCCGACCGCGGCTGACGTCTTGATCAAGTTCCGGCGGTTGATCTTGGTCGTCCGCAATGCGTCGTCGTCGTTGCGATTCATAACCGTTTCTCCTGCCTAGACTTGGATTCACTACCAAAGACTCGAAGTCGCGGAAAGCGTGAAGGGGCAAGTGATGAGCCACGACCTCCTTTCGACAAAACTCGACCGAAGTATTCGAGATCTGATCGCGCTCCCTCCGTTACCGCATTGTCGCTGGCGTACCCACGCCAAACATGCCACGCTGCCTGACCGGACTATCAAGGGGTAAGTTCAACTCTCGAAGCCCGATCGCTCCGAATTGAAAAACGGGATCGTCAGGTTCAAGTGGAAGCATTACCTTCTCGCCGGTCGCCCCTGCTTTGTATGCGCCGACGACGGCTTCGAGAACTCGGGCGCCGTCCGCGCCAGACGCGGCGGGCACCGCCTCGCCCCGTAGCGCGTCGCGGAAGTTGGCGATCGCCAAGCGATGACCTTCCTTAAACGAGGCGCTCGGAATAACTTCCCTTTTTCCGGCGGCGCTGAAAACGAAGATCCGCTCCGGGTCAACAAACGGGTGGGTACCGTAATCTTGATTGATCAAGATCGCCCGGCCCTCAGTTCCCATCAATTCGATGCCGCCTGGCCCATCCCCCCAGGCCATATTGATCATAGCTTGGCCGGATGGATAGCCATAGCGCACGAGCGCGTAGTCTTCGACATCTCCGTCATTGTCCCGGCGGCGATCGACAAAAGCGCTGACTGATGTCGAAAAATTTCCCATGAGCCAGTCGGCGAGATAGACGGCATGGAGCATGTCCATCAGTACGCCGCCACCTGACTCTCGGGCGTCGTGCCTCCAGCGCGGCCGATAAGCGTTGTTTCCAGGCCTGTCATCGACGCTCAAGAAGTTGAGCGTCGCGGTCTCAATATGTCCAATCTCGCCGTTATCGATAATCTCCTTGAGCGCGCGGTAAACTGGAAAGTACGTGTAATTATGGACAGTCGCCATGACGACGCGATTCAGGCGAGCCGCGTCGACCATGCGATGAGCATCGAGCGGCGCGATGGCGAGCGGTTTTTCACACAGCAGGTGCTTGCCGGAATTCGCGGCCGCGATCGAAATCTCGGGCCTGAATTGCTGCGGCGTGGCAACGATGACCGCGTTGATTGCCGGGTCTTCAACGATTTGCGTCCAATCAGCGAACGTCTGGTCGGGGCTCAACCCTGCGAGTTCTGCCACATTCGCAAGTCGGTCGGGCGTGGGGTCCGCAACTGCCGCCAGCGTTAAGCCATCGGTCGCGAGCACGCCAGGCACGAGCGCGCTCAAGGAGACATTTCCGCAGCCGATGATGCCGACGTTTATCGAGTTCAAATCCTATCCTTTACGTGATTGCCGCCAGGAATTCACAGGTCTTCACGACCCCTTGGATGCCGGGCAAATACGGGTCCTCATTTTCGATGCTGAGCACGTCGTCATAACCGACATCGATCAGTGCTACGAGAAACTCTCTCCACCACAATTCGTCATGGCCGAAACCGGGCGTGCAAAAATTCCAGGGCCGCTCGCGAAAGGAAACATCGGCTCGATTATCGATGAGGCCGACGAGCGCGACATTCTGGCGGTGAACGGCCACGTCCTTGATGTGGACGTGGTAAATGGCGTGACCAAGTGCGCGGACGCAAGCAGGAATATCCATGCCTTGCCACATCAGATGGCTTGGATCGAAATTCGCGCCGATGATCTCGCCAACGGCCGAACGAAGGTGGAGCAAGGTTGGCACGTTGTAAACGAGATTGACGGGGTGAAGCTCAAAGCAGAACTTAGAAACGCCATTGGCTTTGGCCACGGCGGCAAATTCCTTCCAGAGTGCGATCGCCTGATCCCATTGCCACCGGCCCATGTCGAGCATATCCTCCGGCCATGGATAGGCGAGCCAATTTGGAAGAGTTGAGGTGTCAGAGTCTCCAGGCGTACCGGATTGGGTGACAATCCGCTCAACCCCAAGTAACCCCGCGAGTTGTATCGTCTTCTTCGTCAACTCAGCGTGATCGGCGCCAACTCGGGGATGTAACGGGAAGGCGCTGATATTGAGCGCTGAGAGCGTGACGCCGGAAGCAGCAAGTGCGCGCTGGAGATCCCCACGGGCCTTCGCATCATCCAACAATTCGTCAACATCGAGGAATGGCGACGGACATTGGCCCCCGGTCGACAGCTCGATTCGCGTGATCCCCAGACCTGCGACAGCTTCGAGTGTTTCGTCGAGCGTCGCGAGGCCAGCGGATTCCGCGTAGAGCCCAATCTCCATCGACGAAGGTCTCCTCTCGCTCTCGGCCTGATTGAATTGTCTCGCCGAGCGCGCCTCGCCCGCTGACGCTCAACCCAATTCGCCTCGCCTGACGTGGGAGAGCTAGAGCACTTTGTCGGACTTCGCGTAACCTATCAGCCAGTTTGTGCAGTGTCAACAAGCGACGAGGCGCTCTGCGAGTTGCGATCCTTCGTCGTTGACAGGTCGCCGTAAGGGCCGTAGCATGCCCGCGCCCAACCGTACATGAGCGGAGCATGACCACGTGACAGTTCGTTCGAAACAATCCTCAATGACCGATCCCCAAGGCCGCCTATCCGCGCTCGAAGTTGGCACGGCGCCGGTCAATTGGAATAATGACGATCTCCCGCAGTGGCGGCGTCATGTACCGCTCGCTGAAATGCTCGACGCGATGACACGCGCCGGCTACAGCGGCACCGAATACGGCACCGGCTTTCCCCGCGATCCCGGCGAATTACGCGCTGAGCTCGAGCCACGGAGCTTGAAACTTACGGGTTCCTACCAATGGCTCCACTTCCAGCACGCGACGGTTTTCGCACTTGAGCTCACCGAACTTGATAACGTGTTTCGGGCGCTTGCGGGATTCGATTGTGCCAATCTGATTGTAGCCAGCGCGATGACCCCCGAGCGCATCGCGATCGCGGGACGGGTGCCGGACGATGGCAGTTCTGGCTTACCGGAGCGAGGCTGGGCGACGCTCGCCGAAGCTCTAGCGCGGGTTCGCGATCGAGCCGCGGCGTGGGATATTCGCGTTCATTTCCACAACCATGTCGGCAGTCATGTTGAGTCGCCACCGGAAGTTGAACGGCTCCTCGAGGAGCTGCCGGATGGCGTTGACCTCTGCTTCGACACCGGGCATTACGCGTTCGGCGGTGGAGAACCACTTCGGTTTGTTCAACAGCATGCCGACCGAATCGGATACGTGCACCTCAAGGATGTCGATCAGACCGTCGTCAACGAAGCGCGCTCGGAAGAATTCGGCTTTCTCAATGCGCTTCGTCGCTTCGTTTTCACCGAGCTCGGTAATGGCGGCGTCGATATTCCAGCCGTCATTGCGGCCTTGCGCGATTCCCGGTATGGTGGATGGATTATCGTCGAGCAGGACACCTGTAAAGGCGACCCAACCGAAACTGCCAAACAAAACCGAGCGTATCTTCGCTCGACGTGCGGGATTTAGTTTCGACGAGACCGACTGATGGGCTTGACTAAGACCACACATCAACACTCGCTGAAAGAGCTGAGCCAACTCAGCGCAAAGGCGCGAAAGTTGATTCTCGAGTCGGTGCATACGGCCGGCGCCGGTCATGTCGGCGGACCGCTTTCCGCGACCGATTTCCTCATCACGCTCTATTTCGACGTGCTCAATATCGACCCACAGCAACCCGACTGGTCAGAACGAGATCGCTTCATTTTGAGCAAAGGGCACTCATCGATCGGACTTTATGTTGTACTGGCGCTGCGGGGATATTTTCCGCTGTCAGAGCTCGGGTCGTTCGATCAAATTGACTCTCGCCTTCAAGGTCATCCTGATATGACCAAATTGCCTGGGCTCGACATGTCGACCGGGTCGCTCGGTCAAGGTCTTTCACCGGGACTGGGCATGGCGCTCGGAGCCCGACTGAAAGGGGCGACGTTTCACACATGGGTAATGCTCGGCGATGGCGAAATTCAAGAGGGCCAAGTTTGGGAAGCTGCCTTTGTTGCTTCTCGCTACGAGCTCGACAACCTCACCGCGGTGCTCGATTACAACCGATTGCCTCAGTTCGGCTGGCCAAGCGAAAAAGGTCTCACCCGCGATCGCCCAATTGACGATCCCGATGCCAAGTTCCGCGCCTTTGGTTGGCATGTCGTCGAATGTGATGGCCACGACCACGGCTCAATTCGGAGCGCCGTGCAGGAGGCCCTCAACCACGCCAAACAGCCGACGTGCATCGTCGCTCACACCATAAAAGGTAAAGGCGTATCCTTTATGGAAGGCGATTTTAACTGGCATGCGAAAGCGCCCGACGAGGAGCAATTGAGCGCTGCTCTGCGCGAGCTCTCGCGTGGCGCCGACAGCGCGGACGGCTGAACCTATGACTGCGACCGTTCAAACTGTCCCGCAAGGTCGGGCCCAATTGGTCGCCCTTCGGGACGCCTGGGGCGAACACCTCGTAAAACTCGCCGATCGCTACCCCGAGCTCGTCGTGCTCGATGGCGACCTGGCCAACTCGACGAAAGCAGACATCTTCGCCAACGCGCGGCCAGACAGATTCTTCGAAATGGGCATCGCCGAGCAAAACATGATCGGCGTCGCTGCTGGCATGGCGACTGTCGGCTTCGTTCCCTGGATTAGTACGTTCACCGCGTTCATCGCCAAGCGCGCTCTCGATCAGATCCGGGTCGTGGTCGCCCAACCGCATCTCAACGTCAAGCTGTGCGGGGGCTATAGCGGCATCCTCACCGGCAAAACGGGGAAAACGCACCAATCGGTCGAGGACCTCGCCATCTTCCGTGCTATGCCCGGAGTGACGACCATTGTCCCGGCAGACGCCGTGGAGCTTCGCAGCGCCATGGATGCGATGATGGAGACCGCCGGTCCAATGTACTTGCGCCTAACGCGTGATCCGTCGCCATGCATTTTCCCGAGCGACTACCGGTTTGCCATTGGCCGCGCAGTTCAAGTCCGCTCCGGCGCAGATGTCGCGATCATTTCGACAGGCGTCCAAACAATCCGCGCGCTCGAAGCGGCCGACGTCCTTGCCCAAGAAGGCATCAGCGCTTCCATTCTCCACGTACCGACACTAAAACCGCTTGATGAGGACGCGATCATCAACGTTGCTGAAAAGACCCGGGCCGTCGTCACTGCGGAGGATCACTCAATTATCGGAGGTCTCGGCGGCGCGGTTGCCGAAGTGCTTAGCGAACATTTGCCGACCAGGTTGAAGCGAGTCGGATGGCAAGATGTCTACGGCGAATCAGGACCGAACGACGCCTTGCTCGAAAAGTACCGACTCACGGGGCGACACGTCGCGGATGCCGCGCGTTCACTGATATTGGGCATGTCGTTGGCCAACCGAGGTGTCAATGGGTAATCGCATTCGCGTCGGTCTCATCGGTGCGGGACGCATTGGCAGACGACACGCGCAAACCCTGGCCAATTTAATCCCACAGGCTGAACTCGCGCTGATTGCCGACGCATCTTCCGACGCGGCGCGCGAAACGGCCGAGTCAGTACGAGTCGAGAACTGGACGACCGATCCGTATTCGGTTATCGGTGACGAGTCGATTAAAGCCGTCGTAATCGCTTCCTCAACCGATACACATTCTCCTTTCATCATTGCTGCCGCGCGAGCCGGCAAAGATGTCTTTTGCGAAAAGCCGATTGCGCTCGATCTCGAGGCCACCGACGCCGCGCTTGAAGCTGTCGAACAATCCGGCGTTCGCCTTCAAATCGGCTTTCAGCGTCGTTTTGACAAAGGCTTTCGCCGCGCCAAGCAGCTAATCGACGAGGGAGCAATCGGCAAGGTCGAGGCAATCCGTGACACGATGCGCGATCCGTCCCCGGTCTCACGCGACTACATCGCGACGAGCGGTGGACTTTACCGCGACATGGTCATCCATAATTTTGACAACGTGCGCTGGCTTGTCGGGGCTGACGTATCCGAGATCTTCGCGATGGGCGCCGTACTCGTCGATCCCATGTTCCAGGAGTTCGGCGACATCGACACGAGCGTCGTTTCCCTCCGCTTCGAGAACGGCGCGCTTGGAACAATCGACAACAGTCGCCGCTCAGGGTTTGGCTATGATGTTCGGACTGAGATTTTCGGCTCGCAGGGCGCGGTCTTTGTCGGATATTCGCGAGACACACCGCTCTTGCATCTGACGCAGGATGGCGTCAAGAGCGATCATGTGCATTGGTTCCTCGAGCGATTCGATGACGCGTACGTCGAAGAGTTGCAGGATTTCGTAAAGGTCATCGTCGAGAATCGCCAGCCATCTGTAACCGGAGTCGATGCACGCGCGGCAATGGCTATGGCGTATGCGGCTGAGGCCTCGCGTCGGGAGCAGCGACTGATCCAACTTGAATCGTTCGCTCGGAATACTGGTGACTGATGATTGCAGCGGACCTTCTTCTACATTCAGATCAAGCGGTTGACCAGAGCGGGGAGCTCATCAGCGTCGGCGTCGGCGAAGCCGGGTGGCTCTACACCGGCTTAACCGTGCGGCGATTGCGGCTAGGAGAAATCTGGGTCTTTGAACTCCTTGAGGACGAAGCGGCGATAGTCCCCCTCAGCGGGCGCTGCCGTATTGAAAACGGTGACTCGACTTGGTCAATCGGCGAGCGTGCGTCACCCTTCACGGGAAAGCCGTGGGCACTCTATCTCCCGGTCGGCACCTCCGGAACGATCACTGCCGAAACCGCGTGTGAACTTGCAATGTGCACCACGAGAGCCGATTTGCCTTGTTCGCCAAAACTTGTTCGGCCCGAAGACGTCGAGGTCGAAATTCGTGGGGCCGGCAATGCGTGCCGACAAATCAATCACATCGTCAAGCCGGAGTTCCCGGCCCAGCGTCTTCTGGTCGTTGAAGTCTTCACACCAAGCGGCAATTGGTCGAGTTATCCACCGCACAAGCATGACGTGAGCGACCTGCCGCGGGAAGCCGACCTCGAGGAGATTTACTATTACCGCGTCGATCCGCCCGAAGGTTTCGGTCTCCAACGGCTTCATACTGTCGATGGCACCATCGACCAGGCCTATACCATCCACGATGGCGATCTCTTAATCGTTCCCAATGGCTACCATACGTTTGCCGTGGCGCAGGGCTATACGGGTTACTACTTGAATATTCTTGCCGGAAACGAGCGGATTCGGACCATGCAACCCTCCGACGATCCGCGCTACGCGTGGGTTCGCGATACCTGGACTGATGAGATGGTCGCCGGCCTCACCGGCTGGCAGGACATCGACGAACGCGTCAATCGCGGCGCTGGCCACCGACCCCGGTAACCTATATTCGAGCGTTTCATGCTGAAGGGAGTCAATCGTGCGGACTGTTCGCATGACCACCGCTCAAGCAATTGTCCGGTTCCTTGCCGCCCAGTACGTTTCGCGGGACGGTCAACGACAGCGGTTCATCCCCGGCATATTTGGTATTTTCGGTCATGGTAACGTGACCGGGCTCGGTCAGGCGCTGGAAGAGGTTGGCGCCGATCTTCCCTATCACCAGCCGCGAAGCGAGCAAGGGATGGTGCATACTGCAGTTGCTTTTGCCAAGATGAAGAATAGGCTGCAAGCGCTCGCCTGCACCTCCTCGGTCGGGCCGGGCGCGACTAACATGATCACCGGCGCGGCAGTGGCGACCGTCAACCGTGTCCCCGTCTTGCTGTTGCCTGGCGACACGTTCGCCAGCCGGCGTCCGCATCCAGTGCTGCAGCAACTCGAACATCCGATGAGCCAAGATCTCAGTGTCAACGACGCATTTCGGCCCGTGTCCCGGTTTTGGGACCGCATCAATCGACCAGAACAGCTGCTCAGCAGCCTGCCGGAAGCGATTCGGGTCCTTGCCGATCCGGCAGAAACCGGTGCTGTCACGATCGCGTTACCGCAGGACGTTCAAGCTGAGGCCTTCGACTTTCCAGCCAATTTTCTTGATGAACGAATTGCGCGAGTGGCGCGCCCGCTTCCCGCCGAATCAGAACTGGCTGAGGCGCTGCAGCTGCTGGCGGAGGCAGATGCCCCGCTAATCATCGCCGGGGGCGGGGTGATTTACTCAGACGCTTCAGAAGCCCTCGCCAAGCTTGCCGAAACCGGCGGCATTCCCGTCTCGGAAACACAAGCAGGTAAGGGCTCGCTGCCTTGGACCAATGCCTGGAATGTTGGTCCGATCGGTTCGACCGGAGGCATCGCGGCGAATAGGCTCGCCGCCGACGCGGACCTCGTCTTCGCCGTTGGAACGCGGCTCTCCGACTTCACGACTGCCTCACACACGGCTTTCCAGAATCCGGCAGTCAAGTTCATCGGCCTTAACGTCAATGCCATGGACGCATCCAAGCTCGGCGGCTTGGCGCTCATCGGGGACGCGCGAGCGACAATGGATGCGTTGGCGAAACGGCTTGGCGCCGCGCAATACCGGACCTCGGCAGACTACATACGCAAGATTTCAGGACTCAAGGAAGAATGGAATGATACGGTCGATCAGCTTCGCGCTGTTGACGACGGCGGCCCGTTAACCCAAGCGAATGTGATTGGGCTGGTCAACGACGCCAGCGGAGATCGAGATGTCGTCGTGTGTGCTGCCGGCGGAATGCCGGGCGATCTTCATAAGCTCTGGCGGCCCATTGATCCGAAGGGCTACCACTTGGAATACGGCTATTCGTGTATGGGTTACGAGATCGCCGGTGGATTGGGTGCCAAAATGGCCGACCCGTCTCGCGATGTCTACGTGATGGTTGGAGACGGAAGCTATCTCATGCTTCACACCGAACTTGTGACGTCATTGCAAGAGGGTTACAAGCTCATCATCGTGCTCGTCGACAACAGCGGTTATCAGTGCATCCGCGGGTTGCAAATGGCTTCGGGTTCGCCTTCCTTCGGCAACGAGTTCCGCTATCGCGGCACTGAGAGTGGCAGACTCGACGGCGCATTCATGTCGGTCGATTTCGCGCTCAATGCGGAAAGCCTCGGCGCTGTCGCGTTCCGCGCCTCGACTGCCGATGAGCTACAGGAGGCACTTGAAAAAGCGAAGCAAACAGAGCACACCACCGTCATTCATGTTCGAGTCGACGTCGATGCGCGGGTCCCAGGATTCGACAGCTGGTGGGATGTGCCAATCGCTCAGGTAAGTGGCGAGGGAAGCGTCAAGGAGGCATTCGCTGGCTATCAGGACGCGCGCTCACGCCAACGCTATCTGCATTAGCAGACGGTAATGCTGCAAACGAAGGTGTCGGAAACGGGCGTTACTGTTAGACAGACGACTTCATAACCAATCAGGCGAGCAAACGGCGACGAATGGCGCTGACGGCCTGCTCAGTAGATGAATATTCGAATACGCGGTCTTTCGAGTATTCCTGCTTTGGCCACTTCTCGGCACACTGCGGTCTGATTCTGCGCTTGTCTTCGCACGAGCCTCACCTGCGCTGATCTAGACGCATCAAGGAGCTCACCAGCGATGATCACCGACGTTGGCCATCCAGCATTTCGCGCGTACGACCTCGACGAGACGTTGACGTTTTACAAAAAGCTCGGGCTGTCCGAATCGTTTCGACTCAATCATGCGGACGGCTCAGTTATGCTCGTTTATCTCCACGTCAGCGGCGATCGCTTTCTTGAGATTTTTCCGAACGGTCCGGAGCCTGATCCTAACGGCGTGCACAACTTTCATCACCTCTGCCTCCTGACCGACAATCTGACCGGCATGGTTGAGCGCCTGCGCAAGCAGGATGTCGCGATACAGCAAGAACCCAAGATGGGTCTCGACCATAATCTCCAAGCTTGGATTCGTGATCCGGACGGCAACGACATTGAACTCATGGAACTGTCAGAAGAGTCGCCGCAACGGAAAGTCGCGCGCTCAGCGTAGACCTCGTGCCTGTACCGGTTGGCGCGACTTTCCGCGCCTACGTTCAAGGCATCTATAAGCGCACCGGACGACCAGTTCGTGATGATTCATAGACAGCCTCGATGATCGCCAAAGATACGCGGGCGTCTTCGCCGGTGACCGCAGGAGATCTGCCTTCGATCAACGAGTCGAGAAAATCTTGAATCTGCAAAACGTGAAAAAGTGGGAATCCCGGTTTACCTTTTTCTTCCCATTCCCAAACCGCGCGAAACGATTCCTCGCCCGGCACGGTCCAGACATCATTGAACCCTTGCTGACCCTCAGGAAATTCCCAGACGCTCGCGGTCGGTCCCTTGTCTCCATGGACCACGACGCGATAGCCTGACTCTGGTTGCACGGTCGTGGCGGCTTGGATCGTCGCGAGAGCGCCTGAGTCGAATGTCACGGCCGCTACGGCAGTGTCTTCGACGTCAATATAGCCAGCGTGTCGAAAGGTCGCGAAGTGGCCGAAGACTTCAGTCGGTCTTCCCATAAACCACTGCAGCAAGTCGATCGCGTGCACGGCCTGATTCATCAACGCTCCGCCGCCTTCAGTCTCCCATTTACCTCGCCATGGATCGGATGCGAAATACTCCGGCGATCTCCAAATCCTGACAGTGCATTCGCCCAAAGTCGGCTTACCCAGTCGCCCGGTGTCGATCGCCTTTCGTATTCGCTGGGCTGCTGGCCAGAACCTGCGCTGAAAGATCACGCCAAAGGTGATCCCAGCTTGGGTAACTGCCTCGATCATGCGGTCGGCACCATCAGTTGAAATCGAAATCGGTTTCTCGCAGAGAACGTGGACTCCCGCGTGCGCCGCGGCGACGACCAATTCTTCGTGCGCAGGATGGGGCGCACAAATGAGGACTGCTTCCACGTCGCCCTCGCGGAGGAGCGTTTCGGCGTCGTCGAACACACGGGGCACATCGTATTTCGAAGCAACGGCGTGGGCTCGGTCGATGTCTCGGTCGCAGCACGCCACGAATCTGGCGGTTGGCAGCTTGTTGAGCGCCATCGCATGGATCGTCGCGATCCTGCCGCACCCAATCAGCCCCGTTCGAATTTGGCGCGTCGTCGGCTCTGGTTCCAAAGTAATTGTTCTCCGAATCACTACGAACGCACGGTCGCCTTCCGCGCCGCGTCTATTTATTCAAGACGGCAACCGCTTCTGTTTCAAGTAGTCCGCGGCAAACTTGACTCCGGCCAGACCGGGGCAAAGCGGATCTTCGTTTTCAATCGCGATGGCATCGTCATAGGCAATGTCCCGAAGCGCCGAAAAGATCGCCGGCCAATCGAGGTCTCCGAGCCCGGGCAGCCGATAACGCCACCAGCTGCTGCCCAAAATGCCTTGGCGCGCGAGCCGGCCGTGGAGGATTTCAACATCCTTGCCATCGACGTGGAAAATGCGCGAACCATAGTCCCGAATTAGGTCGGGGATGTTGGGGATGCGGAGCCAGACTAAATGCGATGGATCGAAACTGAGGCCTATTGCCGGTGACGGCACCGCCTCGAACATCGCATCCCACAGTTCCGGGCTGTGCGCGATATTGCCCTCGCGACCGCCTCGGCCGGCAGTCTCAAAGGCGATTCGCACTCCTAGCTCCTGAGCCCGCTCGGCGATCGGCCCGTAGACCTCTCGAAAGATGCGTAGATTGTCCGCGACACGATTGGATTCGTGGTTGTCGCCAACGCCCGGCATGCCGTAGAAGTTCATGCCAAATGCCGAGCCCGCGAAGGTGACGACTGTTGCCACGCCGAGCACCGCGGAAGCCTCGATTGTCTTCTGGAAATAGGCGGTACGCTCATCTCGTAATGCCAGATCCGCAGTGAGAAGATTGGTCATTGGCGCGAGCGCGTGAATCGACATGCCGAACCGATCGAGCAATTCCCGAATCGAGTCGGGCCCGTTCGCCAAAATCTCGTCTGGATCGAGGTGCCCCGCGTAAGACACGTCTCCGATGATGGGATAAGTCGGACCGAGATTGACCTCGATTGAGTCGAGTCCATGCTCAGCGGACCAGCGAACCAGGTCGGGGAGTGGCATCGGTTCAATGCCGACAAGCGACGCGAACCCGATCTTCATGCGTTCCTCTCGTCCCAACACGAAATTTGACGTTGGCGAATCGTATCAAAGGTGTGGCAACACATTCGCCTAGTCCTGCTGAGTTACGATCTGCTATTATGCTGTGCGGTATTGACGCCTATATGTAGTCCAAAGGAGAGTCGCATGCGCCAATCGTTGAAGAGTCCAGCCGTCGGAAGCTTCTTCAACGAAAGTGTGACGCATGGCGATTGTCAATCTCGGGATTCTGGCGCATGTAGACGCCGGTAAAACAAGCCTCACGGAACGAATTCTCTTTGAAAGAGGCGTGATTGAGTCGGTCGGGAGCGTCGACAAGGGCACGACCCAGACCGACACGATGGAGCTTGAACGTGCCCGCGGCATCACCATCAAATCCGCGGTCGTCTCCTTCCACTTACACGACCTCAAAGTCAATCTCATTGATACTCCCGGGCACACTGATTTCGTAGCCGAAGTTGAGCGCTCGTTGCAGGTGCTTGACGCGGTCGTACTCGTGATCTCCGCGGTCGAGGGCGTTCAATCCCAAACGCGGCGTCTCGTCCAAGCGGTTTGCGCCGCGCATCTCCCAATGATCATCTTCGTCAACAAGATCGATCGACTCGGCGCCCGTGGAGAGCCACTCCTTGAGGATATCAGTCGCAAGCTCAAGCTTCGCGTCGTGCCCTTGACGACTGCCAACGGGCTCGGCGACCGGACGGCGGAAGTCTTCCGCTGCGACCGTCAGGACTCGTCCTGGCGAGCACCCGTGATTGATCTGCTTGCGGAGTCGAATGAGGAAGTGATCGCGGAGTTCGATCGCACGGACGGCAACCTCAACGCATTTTTTCTTGATGCCGAACTCCGTGAGCAGGTCGCCGCTGGCGCGATCGTTCCGATTTTGTTCGGATCGGCGGTGACCGGCGCTGGCGTTCCCGACCTCCTCGACGGGATTGAGCACTGGCTTCCGCCGGCCTCGGAATTGCTCGTCGCCCCCGTTGAGGGTACGGTGTTCAAGATCGCGCGCCGCTCCTCTGGTGAGAAGATTGCCTATGTCCGGCTCTTTGCGGGAAGCCTGGCGGTGCGCGAGCGCGTGACGGTCCACACAAACAACAGAATCGGCGACAACCAGATCATTGAGGAACGGATAACTGGCATCGAGCGCTTCGAATCGGGAGGCACTCAATCTGTCAATAGGGCAAGCGCTGGTGAAATCGTCGTACTGCACGGCATGCGAGCGGCGCGTATTGGCGATCGCATCGGCGATCAAGTTCCGCCTCCACGAGAATTCAATCGTGCATTTCCCGCGCCGGTGCTAGAGAGCGTCGTACGTCCGATCGATGCTAGACGATTGACGCCTCTGCGCGAGGCGCTCGAACAGCTCTCCGAACAGGATCCGCTCATATCGCTACGCCAGCGCAACGACCAGGGCGAGATCTCCGTTCGGCTCTTTGGCGAGGTTCAGAAGGAAGTCATTGCCGACACGCTCGCGCTCGAATTTGGAATCGCCGTAACATTCGAGCCCAGCCAAACGATCTGCATTGAGCGCCCAGTTCGCCCGTGCGAACATGCAGAGTCCATTTCAGATGTTGAGAACCCGTTTTGTGCCACGCTTGGCTTTCGCATCGAACCGGCCAAAGTCGGAAGCGGCATTCACTATGTTCACGACCTGGGCTCCTTGCCGCTCGCGTATTACCGAGCGATCGAGGAAACCGTTCATGAAACGCTGACTCAAGGCTTGCGGGGCTGGGAAGTGACCGACTGCATCGTTACGCTCACCCAAACCGGATTTGTCGCCCCGTTGAGCACTGCCGCCGACTTCCGCAAGCTCACTCCCCTCGTCCTCATGAGGGCGCTCTGCGACGGAGGGACTCTCGTTTGTGAACCTATCGAAGAGCTCGATCTCGAAATCCCGGAGAACACGTTTGGGACGGTTTGTGGGGCATTGGTCAGCGCACGCGGGTCGATTCGAAATGCAATTCGTGATGGTTCGACGCACCTTATCGTCTGCGACGTTCCGACTTCAACACTGCGAACCGTCGAACAGCAATTACCCGGTTTGACTCGCGGCGAAGGTTCGTGGGTGACGAGCTTTGCGGGCTACCTTCCAGTGTCCGGGGATACACCCGTGCGCGCGCGCCTTGGCCCGAATCCGCTCAACCGCTCCCACTATCTCGCCGAAGTCGCGCAAATGTAGGAAATGCGGAGAGAGCGCCGCCCGGGAGTAGGGGTATGGCTACCAGGTTAGGCGACCTGGTAGCGCCAATTAGGCGCCTTATCAGTAGCTTGGACGAGGAGGCCCAGCGCGAGCGCGGCGCGGACGGCAGCGGCGCTATTGGCAACCCCGAGTTTGTCCAAAATCCTTGAGCGATGGTTTTCGACCGTTTTCGGCTTCAATCCCAAGGCGACGGCAATTTCCTTGCTCGTCGCGCCATCTGCTAACAGGCGCAGAACCTCACGCTCTCGGTCGCTCAAGTTTTCCACCATTGGTGATGCCGCGCGATTGACAGTCCTGGAAATGAGCACGCGAATAATCGAATCATGGAGAACGCGCTCGCCCGCGTGCACTTGAAGCACGCCGGTTTGGAGCTCCATAGGACGACACTGCTTGAGCAAATAGCCGTCGGCGCCTGCTTCAAGCGCGCCGAAAACATATTCTTCGTCGCTGTGAGTGGAGACGATCAAGATCTTAATGTCAGGATGGCGGGCTTTAATCTGGCGAGTTGCTTCAATCCCGCTCATTTCCGGCATGCAGATGTCCATGAAGATCACGTCGGGTTTCAGTTCTGCGGCTAGCCGGATTGCTTCGACGGCAGACTCGCTCTCGCCGATCACCTGAACTTGCTCACCTTGCTCCAGAACATACCGCAATCCTGAACGAACAACCGGATGATCATCGACAAGTAGCAAACGCACCGGCTCCGAGACTGCATCAGCCATCAATGCTCTCCGCCAAAGGCAATAGCGCCCAAATTTCCGTGCCGCGTCCCTCTTGGGACTCAACTTCAAAGGAGCCACCGACCAATTCCGCGCGCTCTCGCATGCCGACGATTCCTTGACCGTGTCGCGACACACCGAGCATAGTTGTACAGGAGTCGAATCCGATGCCGTTGTCAGTTATGACTAGTTCGAGGCTGTCCTTCAGAAACGTGATCTTGCAGGTGAACTTTGTCGCTTGAGCATGTTTCAGTGCGTTGGTTAACGCTTCTTGCGCGATCCGAAATGCCGTTAGCTCAACGTCGTCGCTCACCCGTCGATCATGCCCAGACATCATGACTACCGCCTCGAGGGCGCCGGTTTCGGTGACTCGCCGAGCGAGACTTCGCAGTGCGGGTGTCAAGCCGAGGTCCTGCAGCACAATTGGGCGCAAGTGAAAGGCAAACTCATGCAAACGGTCGGCACATTCCGTCAATGATTTGCGAGCAGCGATGAGGGCGCAGCGGGAGGGGTTGTCACTCGGTAGCTGCTGCCAGTGCATGTCGAGGCCGAGAATGGCCGTGGTGAGCGCGTGACCCAAGTCGTCATGCATTTCGCGCGACAATCTCTGGCGCTCGAACTCCTCTGCGCGAATCGACTCATTGCGGAGCGCGCGCAACTCGCTGCGCAACCGCATGGCCTCCCTCCGCGCCGGAGTTTCATACGTTGATGCATAAAACTGACTGAGTTTTGTCAACAGTTCGAGATCGTCAGGACCAAACGGTTTCCCGTCCTTACGGTCCATCGCGGTGAGAACCCCGGTCACGCGGTCCGGCAGCTCGAAGGGAAAGGAAATTAAGGTATCGCTTACAAAAGCGCTGACCATTGAAGGTTTGTGATTTCGATGTTGGCGGGAAAAGCGGATCGGCCTTGTCGGTGCAATCGATTCAGGAATGGCGACGGGGGTGGCGGCCGGCGATCCTACTGCCTGGTCCGGCGGCCGATCGACCGTTTCGTCAACGACGAGCTGGCCGTCGTTCCCCCATAGTTTCATCACGCATCGCCGACAGCCCAAAATACTTGCGACAAGATCGCAAAACCGGGGCGCTTCGGGGGTCGGCGCTGGCAGGATTGAGAGGACCGCGGAAAGTTCCTGGCTACCTTGGATCTGCTGGAAGGCCATGCGGGCACCTTCACCTGATAACGTCGTTTCGGACAGAAGAGGCCGTTCAGGATCCTTTGTAATTACCTCTATCGCGGATACGACAGAAGACAGGTCGCCTACGACCACGGAACGTGACGAGACTTTTTCGTCGTCACATCCAATGTGTCCACAGGCACTGCCGCCAGCAGTCCTATATCGGTATAGCCCGATTGGCCCAGTCCGCTAGCATATTACAGTACAGTCGTCCTATATTGCAAGTGTTTACGCAACTTTTCCTGAAATTTCCCAGGCAAAATCTAGCCGCACAAATTCAATGCGGCGCAAATCCAGTCTATTCGTTTTGCTATCTATTGAAATATATGGATTGATGTGCCAGTAGAAGCGCTCCTGCTGAACGCATGGCCCAACAATTCTTGGGTCGTTTGATGAACTCTAGATCTTCGGTGTTGGGGAAAATGGCTAGAACCAGCGACGGACAATGGTCAACGCTGCGGCGCTGTCGATTTAACCCCGACGGGGCAACGCAATGGAGCCTCGGTTCGGTGCTCAAGTCTGGGTCGCGACACTAGACCGGAGGCGTGCTGATCTAGCGACGCAGTCTCATGCCACCTGAGGGGAAAATGGGGTTCGTTCGGCTGATGTAGTCGCTGGTCTGTAATGCGGTCAGCGAGAGGCCCAGCAACCAGCTCTGGCCCGCCTGCAGCGTGAGGGGCGCTCCTGACTGCAATGTCACCGCCAGATCGCCGAGAGCCATCGCTAATGAGAACAGTCCTAATACGAGCAGCCAAACGCGAAGAATAACGAATGTTCGCCGGGGTAAGCCGAGCGCTTCTACCTGGATCTGCTCGACGACGCCACCGCGTGATTTGAGAACACCGAAGATGGATAACAACGCGACGCCGGCGATCACCAACATTGAAGGATCGTGGGAAATAACGACGTGCTGCAAAGCGGCCCATGCCGCGAAAAGGTAGAGGCAGCGCGTGAGATCTGTCCGGCTGGCGCCGGTGCGATCGCGCCAGGAGTTGCCGGTGCGGTCGCCCAAATACGTTAGGTACGAGTCCAGCAGTTCGAGCCGTCCGTCCCCACCTCGGTTGTAGCGATCACGAAGGCTCATGGCATCGATCCTCAGGCAGACACAGTCAAAGGACTGGCTATCAACGCCGAGTCAATGCCATTCTACATTGGTTCGTAAAGAGTTGCGAGCTTCGTTTACACCATATGGTCCCAATCGAGAGGCAGCGTCGCCTCAAAGAAGGTCAAACTTTGTCACCGTTGCTGTTTCGACGATGTCCCGATCAAGGTGGGTCACTGCTTCTCGGCGGCGCCGATCAGCCGACTGAGCGCCATTTTTCCGAAGCGTCCGGATGTTCACTTTTTTGAATCGATGCTTCTCGTATACGGTCGCTTCGGCCGCGCCTCGCAAGAACTCTTCGTGTTTGAGATTGAGAAAAATCGCGGTACCACCGGTCTTCTCAACCAGGTCGACCGGCATGAGAATCGCCTTTGCTTCTGATTCCAAATCGACAATCAGGCCCTTCACTTCGCCGGCTCTCTCATCGACGATCACTTTTCTGAGTCTGCCAACACGGCTGTCGGTCGCATAGACCGCCGCATTCCGTTCGAAGCGCAACGAGCGCTCGCGGCGAAGGAACCGTTCAGGTGGGATAACCGCCGCCCAATCGTCCAGGCTCGGTTGAAAATGTGTCGATTCAGTCATCGCGCTGCTGGCCATTTGTTCTACCCCTTGTTCGCGCTAATCAATGTGTTGGACGACGAATGGTTCGACCGACCGCTTGCGTTTGACGACGACGAGTCCAAGTATGCCGATTCCGACGACCGCAAACGCTTCCTTGGGTAGTCCACCGGTCTGCTTAGACTCGACGACCATATCGGTAACGCGGTGTGTCGAGCCGTCGAGTGTCAAGACCGCGTGGTCGCCTTTGCCGATCTTGTCTAACGTTGACGATTTGCCGTCGAGCAAGATCGACGCAGCATCGTCCACGTCGTACGTAACCGCCGTTTCATTTCCACCATCGACAACGATCGCGAGCTGTCCGCCGCTCGCTTTGTTCACCGTACCGCTGAGCCCAATGGGCGCCGGTGTCGGAGATGGGGTTGCGCTCGGAAGCGGCGTTGGCGTGGTAGTTGGTTGCGCCCGCGCGGTTGCCGTGAGCGCGGCTTCGGCTTCCGCGGTTTGCTGGGCATCGATGGTCGCCTGGGCATTTGCCGTTGCGGTCATGTTTGCGCCAGCGGTCGCCGTCAACGCCGCGCCGGCCTCAGCGGTCGCCGTTTCTCTGGCATGGCGGATCGCGATGCCGTCGCCGGTCATGATGATCCGATTCGGTTCTGGACGTTCGATGGTCCAACCGGCCGCAAAGGTGCTCCAGTCGATGTTTTCCTTAGCAAGACGCGTCAGCAAATCGACCAGCTGATCGCGCAACGGCGCTGGAACCGCCAGCCCGGCAGCCTGTTCCTGGGCACTGAGTGCCGACTCGATTTTCGATTTTTCTTTCAGGCGCTCGGTCACGATCGTCTTCTGCGTATCGAGCACAACGTCAGTTGCCTTCTGCACTCCGTCCAGGGTGCCGAGGCTCTGACCAATTTGAACTGTTAAGGTCAGTTCCTCCAATGCCAGTCGCTGTCGCGTCTTGCTCGTGCTGCCGCTGTCACATGGCGCGATGTCCCACGTTTTGAACACGCCGGTCATCGCCGTCATGCCTTGAGCTTGGGCTCCTACGGGGGCGGCGACGACAAGCGTGGCGTCGCCGATACCGGCAGTGACCAGCGCCATCGCATACAACCCAGGCGTGACCAGCGTGATATTGCTTGTCGTCACGTCCAAACCGTCACCAAGCTCGCGGCAGGTGAGGGCAGTTGATGAAAACGCGGACGTGATCGCACTGGCTGGGAAAATACCGTCCATTGCTTTGATCGTCTCATCTGTGGTGACGGTGATCGGATCGCGGTCTTCGCCCGACTTGTAGCCGAAGAGCGTGAGCAGTTCAGTCTGCTGGTCAGGGCTAAGGCTTTCGCCAAGGGTGATGATCTTGCCACCCTGCTGAGCACCGGTCCTTGCGAGTGGCAGGGCAATCATCAGGACGACGAGGAGGCAGGCGATCGCGAGCGAACACGCGAAAAATGGACGAGGCTGCATGTTTGCGTCTGCGCCTCGGGAACTCCGAGAGGCGCTGCGCCGAGCTCCTCTGTTTGTAATGTCTCGTCGTTCGCGCGGGGACATGCCTGGACCTCCAAGTCTCAACCAAAACGTGCGTTGAATGTGATTAGCTGCCGGCGCTCCGAAACATCTGAAGCATCCCAATCGCGACCGGACCGAGAATGACGATGAAGAGCGCCGGTAACATGAAAAAAACGATGAAAGGCAGCATCTTGATCGGCGCCTTGCGGGCCGCGGTTTCGGCCCCTTGCCGCCGCTGAGTCCGCAGCGTCTCGGAGAGCATGCGGAGCGTGGTCGAAATGCTCACGCCCATCTTTTCCGACTGGTTGATCGTCGAGCAAAGCGCGCCTAGGCTCTGCGAGCTCGATCTCGATGCAAGCAGCAGCAACGCATCTCGCCGCGCCATGCCCGAAGTTATCTCGGCCTGCAGACGGCGAATTTCGCTGGCGAGCAGACCTTTAGAGCGCGTTCCCACCTGTTGCAGCGCCCCGTCGAGACTGAGGCCGCCTTCGACGCAAACAACAAGCAAGTCGAGCGAATCCGGCATCGCCCGTTCGATCTCTCGCTCGCGTTTCCTTGCCTTCCGCTTGATATAGAGTGGCGGCAAGTTGGGAAAGACGACGAGTACGATGATCGAAAAGATGATGCCGGTGCTTGACAAGCCCATGTGCTGGTGGACGTAGTACAGGCCGTAAGGCGTGAGCAGAAAGAGGAATGCTGCCCTGACCAGCAGGTAGGTGCCCAGCGACATAGGATCGCCGGCGTGGAGAAGCAACTTCGCAGATTTCGACCGCAAATCATCCGGTGAAATGCGCGCGGCGAGCTTTCCGGCGACGCCAGATTGCCGGACATCAGCCAAAATCGTGGTCCGCGGACGCGGCGCGACGGCGGCGAAACCGCCGCTGGATGCGATTTCATGTCGACTGAGTCGAGCGACGGTCTGATTAGAGCGGCGCACGACGTAGAGGACACCGGCAAGCACAAGTCCAAAGACGCAGATGGGAAGGAGGAAGTCCAACGTTTACGCTCCTCGTGTTGCAGTCAGCGATCGCAGACCAACATTAGTACTCGACCTTCGCCACGGCGGTGGAGAGGAAGAGACCGACGAGCGACCAGACGGCGGCGAAGCCGAGCATTATCTTGCCGATGGTTTCGTGGAGCATCAGCGATCTATATGCATCGTCCGTGGCAGTAAAATAGAGCATCAAGCCCAGTGGAAAGAGACCAAGGATGTAGCTCGAAACGCGCGGCCCCGTCGTGATCGCGCGGACCTCAGCCTTAATCCGGCGACGTTCACGAATGGTTGCTGCGATGTTTTCCAACACTTCGGCCAAGTTGCCGCCGACTGACCGTTGAACTGACACTGCGGTGACAAAGAGTGTAAGGTCGTAACTCGATATCCGTTCGGTCAGCTCTAGAAGGGCGCTGACCGGAGGCGTGCCGATATTGACCTGGTCGATGATTCGGGTCAGCTCCTGGCACATCGGATCAGGAAGCTCTTTCGTCGCCGCTTCAATCGCCTGCAGAAACCCATAACCGGCGCGCAACGCACCGACGAGGAGATCAATTGCCTCGGCGAGCTGACCTTCGAATGCCTTTCGCCGCCTGTTCGCAAGGACGAGCAGGGCAATCCTGGGAAGCATCAAGCCGACAGGGACGGCGGCTACGCCTAAGAAAGGAGTGCCGGTGATTGCATTCACCGCGAAGTAAGCAACCGCGGCGAGGAGACATCGCACGAAGAGGTATTGCGAAACGGTTAGCCAAGCGTTGGCGCGCGTAAGCTCTCCAACGGCGGTTCGGGCCGGCTTGAACCGGCCCAGAACCGCATTCAGCGCGCTGATTGCGCTAAGCTGGTGCTCCTTAAGGACGTTTACCCGCTCGAGCCGCTTCGCTTCATTGACGGTAACGGGCATGGCATGTTCGGCCAGGCGACGGGTCGTCGCGCTACGCCGGCCGGCGCCTGCCATGATCGCAAAGACTCCGGCGAGGACGGCAACAAAGGCGGTGGCGGCAAAAACAATCGGGCTACTGCTCATAATCTCCCTCGATGTCAACAGCGTAGGCGAACCGACTGACCGGGTCATGAGCGCTTTCCCGCCTGGGCACTAGGGGATAATCCCCTCTTCCTGGGTCGTCACTCCGAGTCGAGCCGAAGAACCAGGCTCGTCCGACTTTTGCGATTACTACGGGCCAGATCCCTGGACTTCGGTCGAGATGCCGGGCGCAGACCATCAGTTACTCGCTCTTCGCGATTGGAAAATCTCAGGTGGCAGGAAATAACCGTTGCGCTCAAGCTCGTCGGCGAAGAACGGGCGGATGCCTCCCGGCTCGATCTCGCCGACGATGCCGCCATTGCCGTCGACGCCGCGCTGGTGGAAGGTGAAGATGTCATGCATCGTTATGACGTCGCCCTCCATGCCGACAATCTCCGACAAGTGCGTGACGCGGCGCGTGCCGTCGCTCAGCCTCGAGAGCTGGATGATGATGTTGATCGCGGAAGCGATCTGCTCGCGGATCGCTTTGGCCGGCAGATCCATGTTTGCCATCAACACCATATTCTCGATGCGGGCGAGCGCGTCGCGCGGGCTGTTCGCGTGAACGGTTGTCAGCGAGCCGTCGTGACCGGTGTTCATCGCTTGCAGCATGTCAAACGCTTCGCCGGCACGGCACTCGCCAACGATGATGCGATCGGGGCGCATGCGGAGGGCATTGCGCACGAGGTCGCGCTGCAAGACAATGCCGCGACCTTCGACATTGGCTGGGCGCGATTCGAGACTGACCCAGTTCTCTTGCTTGAGCTGGAGCTCCGCCGGATCCTCGATGCTGACGATCCGCTCGCGATTGCTGATAAAGGATGAAAGGACATTCAGAAAAGTCGTCTTGCCGGTGCCGGTTCCGCCAGATACAAGCACGTTCAACCGGCAGGCGACGCACGCCCGCAAGAGATCCACCATCCCCATCGTCACCGTGCCGAAGCGAATGAGATCGTGCTCGGTGTATGGGCGTTTGGCGAATTTACGGATCGTGACCGACGGACCGTGAAGCGCGAGGGGCGGGATTATCGCGTTGACGCGCGAGCCGTCCGGAAGGCGGGCGTCGACCATCGGCGACGACTCATCGATCCGCCGGCCGAGCGGCGAAACAATCTTATCTATTAGAAGCATGATGTGATCGTCGTCGCGAAACGTGCGATCGGAAAGGTGCAGCACGCCGGCCTTCTCGTAGAAAACCCGGTCCGCCGCGTTAACCATCACCTCGGTAATGTCGTCGTCGTTCAGCAACGGCTCAATCGGCCCATAGCCCACGACCTCGTCCGCGACCTCGCGCATAATCATCAATTCGTCCGCGCGCGAGATCGTCGTATGTTCTTGGGCAAGCAACTCGGCAACGGCATCCTCGACAGCACGCCGCGCCTCTTCCGGTCCGAGTCCCGCGCCGAGGCGCATGGGATCGAGCTCGCGGACAAGTCGATCGTTGATTTTGTATTTAAGCTCAGTCGCTTCTCGGCTTAGGATGACACGCGGCCGGTCCACTTCGAGCACCGGTTCGACCGGGAAATGTCCGTGCGTGACCCCGGCCCCGGGAAAAGTTGCATCCTTGCCGTTCGGTAAGCGCGTTATTGGCGCCGCTTCAGGGGTGACCGATCCGGGCAATCCATTCATGCGACGGGTGAGAACCTGGCGATCGCGCAAGGTCATGAGACTGATCTCCTCGAAAAGTTCGGTAAATCCGCTGCTTGGCCGTTAGTCAGCCGCCCCACCCCGGATTTGCCGTGTCTGCGGCCCGGCTAAGTCGGCGTCATGGTCGTGGCCGTTGCCGACGTGACCATTCGTGGCGCCGTTTGTTGACAACGGTATGATGGTCAAATGGTCAAGCGAGCCCGTTTCACGTGACGAATCCACCGCGTCGGGGGACGATTTCGAAAATCCGTTGCGGCTCGCCTTAACCGCTTCGAGCGCAACGGGCACCGTCGCCGCTCGTGGTTGGCCAACCGGTGCCTGCGATAGCCGAGCGGCCGGGCGGCTTTGCTCGACCTTCTTCCGGCGGAACGGCCCGCGCTTGGACGACTCAGGATTGCCGATGAGCACTCGCCCGAGGTCCGTGAAGGCCTTCCCCGCATCGCTCTTCGGCGCCGAGAGCACGACCGGGGCGCCGATCGATATCCCCTTGACCGCCTTCGGGTCTTCTGGAATTTCCGCATAAACCGGATATTGGAGCACTGTCTCAATCTCTTCGATCGAGACCTCTCCTTTCTTCCGGACCCGGTTCACGACGAGTTTGACCTTATCCTTGGTGTAGCCCCACTCCTGCATCAGGGACAATGCCGCTTTCGTCCGGCGCACACAGGGCACTTCCGGAACGACGACCAGGAGCACGATGGTCGCGAGGTCCATCGCCCGCATCGAGATGGCGTCGAGTTGAGCAGAGGTATCAACGACCACGTAATCATGGGTTGCCGCCAGCATCTCGAGGACGTGACTAGCCTGCTCCTCGCTGATCGACTCGGCCCCTTCCGGGGTCGAAGGCGCGGCGAGCAGCTTGATGCGGGAACCATGATCGGTCAGGTAGCCCTGGATAAGTTGCGGGTTTGTCCAGCCCAGTTCCGCCGCCGCGTGCTCGATCGTGCGCGTAGGGAGCACGTCCAGCATCACGGAGTCGTCGCCGAATTGGATGTCGAGGTCGGCCAACGCGATCTGCTGTTTCGATTGCTCGGCCAGTGCGATCGCCGTGTTGGTGGCAATGGTCGATTTCCCGATCCCGCCTTTCACTCCGACGATGGCAATGATGGTACCGACGCGGCCCGCGGTTTGTCCGCGCTCCATAGCCGTGCGGCGCGATTGCTCGACCCGATGAATGTTGAGGATCGTTTGGTGAAGTTCCTCATCCGCGACTGGTAATGTGAGGTGGTCGCGTACGCCCGCGAGCACCGCCTTTCGCATCGTGTCGCGGTCAGTTTGGGTCGAGATCCCAAGGACGGGCCAGCTATGGGTGCCCACCGCCAGCGATTCGATCGTGCGGAGCGCGCGCGCCATGGGCTCTTCGATCGAGACGATAACCACGTCGATGTCTAACTGGTGTGCCCAGGTATATGCCGCGGCACCGTAACCGCTTTCGCCGACGACGGTCATCCCGTCGAACCGGAGCTGATCGATCAGCTTGTCGCGCGCCTTCTCGTTGTCATCGACGATCAGAATCTTGATCGTTTTCTCACTCATCAACCGATCCCCCTTGCTCTCGCTTTACCTCGAAACATTAGGCGCCTGTGGGCGTGGCCGCAGCCGGCACTTCATTGTCCGCTGGCGCTACCACTTGAACCGCCGACGCCTCGATCCAACCTTCGACATTGTCAGGTCCTTGGACCCGGAACCAATCGCCTCGCGTCTCGAGGACCGTCAGGTAATCGTTCTGCTTAAGTTGGTTGCTCACTGTGGCTTTCGCGGTGGGTTTGCTTCGCAGCTTTGCCGTCAAATCCTTGACGACCGCGGCAGCGGCGGGGAGAACGGTGATGTCAGTGACGCCGACGCCATCCTGTGTGGCGAGGTCCGGTTCCCGAATGACGCCAAACCAGTACCGCGTGTCCGGCGTTGTCTGGCTCAATTTGACCGAGCCGGCAATGTCCACCGACTCGCCTGGCTTGAGATCGTGGCCGAGGTCCCAGCGATACGGGTATTGGGTCGGATACGCGCCCGAGACGTTGAGACCGAGACGGTAGGTACCGTTCTTGCCGAAGAAGCCGAGCGTGTCATACGCGTCGCTCTGGTTGTAGGTGTACTCTCCAGGCACGCTCTTATCGGACTTGATCGTCTTGTCCACCGAGACGTTCTTGACCGTGACCTTGAACTCGAGCACCTCGCCGGAGCTGAGGACGGTTCGCTTGAATTCGGCATTCGTGATCATGAGATCGGACGGCAGCATCGCCTGGTTCACATTGCCGAGCAGACCACCGAGAGGAATTTCGCCGAGCTGGGCGGGCGGCAGCGCGTAAATCGTGGTATCGCCAGGTGTGCGGAGTGAGAGGCGAAGACTCCCTTTCTCATTCTTGACAGTTTGGGCGGCGAGCAGCAGCCGTTGTGCCTGGTCGGGATCGACCGCCAGCGTTACACTGATCGCCTTGGGCCGTGCCACCGGCTCACCCGTTGCTGTGTTCTCACTTGGATTCGACGCTGTTGGTTGAGGCGTAGGTGTAGGCTCGGCGCCGCCATCTGCGGTGCCTGCGTCGTCAGGCGACAGCGCTTGGGCGACCGCAAGAACCTCGACGTCCTGCACGATATAGGACGCGACCGGCTGGTCGTAGTTGTTGTTGTTTGTGTCCTGGGTGTTGTCACTCTTGTCAGCGTTATCGCTCGAATCGTTTGACGAGCCTGAGCGCGAACCTGGACTGAGGTCGATCTGCTTGACGTGAAGATCGAAGAAGCCGATGACGTCGACGTGGTCGCCCGGTTGAACCAGGGCGCCGGCCCCAATGACTTCATCGAACATAAGTGAAAGAGCACGCTTTCCCGCTGGAACGTTGTACGCGAACGTGTCGCCTAGGGAACTCGCGGCCGAGCTGTCAGTGACGCGGCTGTTCAGCACTTGCTCGCCCTGAGAGATGGCGGACGTGGTGACCATGCCGATCGCCGCGTCGGCCGATGTTAGAGCGCGCGCGTTCTTATCGGCCGGCAGCACCTGCTTGAGCTCGACCATGCTTTGAGTGATCGTCGTGTTGACCCCGATGTCTTGACTGGCGATCAACACCGCGACGGTCGGAATCGAAGTTGCCGTCGGCACAGTCGCGCCGGCCTGAGTCGGCGTCTTTTCATTTCCCGCGGTTTGGAACATGTAGACAGCGACGGCGGCAATCGCCGCCAGCGCTATCGCCAAGATGACTGTCCGCCGGTTGTGTGGAGTCTTCAAATCCGTTTCCCTTGATACGCCCTGCCGGGCCTGCTAACCGATGAGCGCGACGACCTTTGTGCCAAACCCGTCGTATGGATTGAAATCGACATCACCGGCCGCCATGAAGCCGACGTAGTAGCCCAGCAGCTCGCCCTTCTGCATCGAAGGCGACGCCGGGCAGTGGCCGTTGCCGCAATAGTCCGAGATGTAAAAGACGAGAAACCCGGCAATTGGGGCACTCTTCGTGCCGTTGAAGCTGGCATATGTCCCACTAAGCATCGGGATGATGATCATGCGGTAGCAGCTGCTCGGCGTGAGCTGGGTGCCGCCATTCCAAAGCTGACCAGCGCGGTCAGGATCGTTGGTAACGAGGTAATCTGTTGCGTTGGCGCTCGGGCAGGTTCCCTGCGCGGTCACCGCGGCCATCCTGGACGACATTCCCTGGCTGAAGGGCCCGATGAGGTTTCCGGTCTCAGTCGTCGCCGA
Organism: Thermomicrobiales bacterium; assembly: GCA_045804965.1. Taxonomy (GTDB): domain Bacteria; phylum Chloroflexota; class Chloroflexia; order Thermomicrobiales; family UBA6265; genus CAVTUU01. The sequence continues at coordinate 401,013 of JBJMMD010000047.1, forward strand.
ACCTGATGATTGCGGTGAGTTGTCTCCGGTGCATTGCGTGGGATCGGCGAGCCGGTCGCGGAACGCGCTACCGCCGTTACCGACGCGGACGCCGAGGAAGTTTCCGGCTTTGCTGTCGTCGGTACTGAACTTCATGAGCGTCAATGTGTTCAGCACGACCCCGTTTCCGCCCCAGACGCCGCTCAATTGCAAAAGGTCTTGCGTCTGAAACAGCGGAGCAATACAGGCAGACCTAACGCTGCCGACTACCGCAATTGCCTGAGTCTTGATTTGGATGTCGGCGAAACCGAGCCCAATGCCAACGATCGGATGAAAGGTCTTGTGCGCCGTGACGCGCACCGAGTCGTTGAGGACATAGGTTTGGCAGACCAGGATGTCGACATTTGGATTCGCATTGCAGCTCTCGCTGCCGGCAGGAGCCTGCGGTGAACAATCGACTACCATGCCTGCCACGCCGTTTTTGATCGTTGCGTAATTGCAGGCAACGGGACGCGCGCCAACAGGGTCGTTGGGGGACATCGGTAAGTTCTGGGCGCCGGCGAGCGCGGCGGCGTCCACTGAGTTTTGCAAATGACGGCGATTCATCCAGAGGAGACCGCCGTCCGCGACCAGGGCGGCAAAGCCGAGGAGAGTCATCATCATGATGCTGACATAGATCAGCGCTTGACCCTGCGATTTGCCTTGAAGACGCCGAGATACTAAGTTCAATGGGCAGCGGACAATCCGTCCCGCCAATGAAGGCGTTGCTCGGCCAATTAGTCTCATGGTCTCTGGCCCTCCATCCGCATCGTGGCCGTTGTCGTTGTAGAGATGGTCGGGTTCCACGGAGTGCCTGGGAAGAACGCATTGATCAGCGGTGCGATCGCTTTCCATCGGTAGGTTCCAGTCACCGTAGCGGTAACTGAAGTGCCGGCAGCCGCGGTCATGTAGCCGCTAGGACTCAAAGTAAAACCCGCCGATTCGAACAGAGGTGATATCTGATCGCCTCCACAGACCGAGGCCGCGTTTGGGTTGCGAACGACGGCGGAGCGCGCCATTTCTCGGGCGCAGTTGCTCGCTCGGATGTAACCGGTCAAGAACAAACCAAAATCGACCATGCCAAAAGAAAGAATCAAAAGGATCGACATCACGATCGCCATCTCGATCATGGCCTGGCCGGGCTTTTCCTTGGCGGCGCGGTGATGTTTCCCCCTAAAAGGAATTCGAAACTTCAAAGCGGGCCTCATGACCTAAAGACCAGCGCGGCGACTGCGCCGAGGGCAATTGGAATCGCATATGGCAGGCGGATGTTGCTATTCATCCTTGGAGCCTGTTGGGTGTAGAGATCGAGGGCCATGCCTCCAGCAACCGAGACGAGCCGGCGCTTATACAGCAGCACGGCAACAGCGAAGAGGCCGCCGACCATACTCGTGAAAATCGCGCACCAAAAGACGAATACAGGTCCGCCGAGAGCGCCCACTGCGGCGAGCAGCTTGAGATCACCTGCGCCTCGCCCGCCAGCCGCAACTGGAATGAAAAAGATTGTCGCCCCAAGCAGTAGACCCATGACGGAAAGGAGCAGCCCAGCTCCTCCGTGCAGGGCAGTGTTCAGCACGATGCCGAGCGCCATCGTGGGGAAGGTCAGCACGTTGTAGATCCGCCGTCGCCGGATGTCGGTGACAACCGCGATCGAAACGACGACCAGGATCAGAACCTGGAGCACCGGATTGAGCGGGTTGTTGAACGTGATATCAGGCATCGTATCTTCCGGTTCCTCGTGATCGCGACGACTCGTTTAGCGAGGGGCCTGCTTTGAACTTTCAAATCCTGGCAGCGGCGTCCGTAGCCTTGGAGAGAAATACACTCCACAAATCGCTGATCGATTTGCCGGTTGACTGAATCGTCAGGTAACAGACCAGCGAGAGGAAACCTGCGATAAGCGCGTACTCGATCAGGTCTTGTCCCTGGTCTTCAGTTATCAGACGGTGGAGCGTGTCGAACATCGAAGTCTCCTTGAAGAGATAGGGCGCCGCGGTTTTGAACGCAGCGCCCCATTCCCCTCGACGGAACTAGGCGCCTGCGGCCGCGCTGGCTGCGGCGTTGACCTTGTCCCAGATCGAGCTGACCGACTGACCCGTCGCTTGGATAACCAAGTAGCAAATGACCGAGACGAACCCTGCGATCAACGCGTACTCGATGAGGTCCTGGCCTTCTTCCTCGCGAACGATCCGATTGAACAGTTCCATGATCCTTTTTCTCCCTTTCCGGTTTGACCGGTGATTTCTGCGCGGCATCCAATAGCCGCTAATCGTCGACTGCAGATCGGTTCTTTGCCTGAATCAGAGAGGTTGCTCCCTCCTTTCCTGGCCCCCCCAAACGCCTTCGACGTTGTGAGGACGATCAACAGCCGGCGCCTGCGACGAAATTGTCGCGATCGGCGCGCTCCCGACGGCTCGCGTCGATCGCGAGGCTCGCGCGGAATGCCAACGTGAAAGAGTGACGATGCCGATTGCGCCGAGTAGCGCAACAGGCGGATCACTGAGCGCAAAACCTCCGACGAGCACGCCGCCTGCGAGCGCTCCTTCGAGCACGAGGCCGCGGCGGGAGGTAGCGCTTTGATTTGAAGCGGTCAAGGGAACTTGTCTGACGGGCAGATCGAGGAGAACCGGCAATTGCTCGCTCGCCGCCATCTTCGGCACGTAGGCGAGAGCGCCGATCTGCGCAGCCGCATCGACATAGTCTGCTGAGTCTCCGTCACCCATGAGAACCACGCGAACGCTTGGTCGCAGCTCGATGAACTTGTTCACCCAGCCGATGCCACGATCGCCGTGGAGACCCACGTCCGCCAACACGACATCGGGTTTCGTGGTGCGCGCCAGTTCCAAACCGGCGGCCGATGTCGTTGCGAGACCGGCGATGCTGCAATGGAATTGATCGCGAACAAACATCTTGAGCTGCTCTCCGAAAGCATCGTTGCTTGCCAGAATTAGAATCTTCGTCACCGCCTGCAACTCACCGACTAGCGGCCATGACAGGCCAAGCGAACGAAAGAGATTTTTTGAATTGCTCAAGTTCTGTATTGAGTGTAGGTTCAGCGAGGGCTGCGGTCATGAGCGCTTTCCCGGCTGGACGTTAGGTGATTCCCCCCAAGAGCTGAGAGGAAGGTGCGGCGATTTAACGGCGCCCAGTGTCAGGCGCTGGTTGCACGGCAGCCCGAGCCACACCAGTAGACCGACGACGACGGGAAGTGCGGCAAGAGGCTGAAATCCGATCAGCCCGCCAAATGACCAGAGATACCCGAACGCAAAGAGACAGAGAAGGATGACGCGGTGTTGGGCGGATAAGCGACCCGCCTTCACGTCATGCGGTGCCCGTCGAGGTCTCGGTCCTTTCCAGGGAACTCGGTGCGAAAGGACAGATTCCTCGACTTCGCTCGGAATGACGTGGGAAGGATTCGGAATGACGGGCGGAGTGGCGCTCGGCGTTGCGGTAGTAAGGGCGCTCGGAATGACGTGAGAATCCACGTCCACTCTCGTCCAAGCGTCGATCAAGCAAATAATCGGTAAGATCAACAGGCTCGCTTCGTAGAAGAGCGCGTGTGGGCTCAAAGCGAGGGTGGCGGCGATCGCAAGGCCAAATTGCAGTGGAAATTGCTGTCCCGCTGGTCGTGCGTTTCGCCATGCGAGGATTAAGGGGATGAAGAGCAGGACGCCGAGAGATCCCGCGATTCCGTAGGCTTCGATGCTCTTTGGTCCAAAGAAATTCTCAGCAAAGCCCATGAGTGAAATCATGTTGGCGCCGTTCTCATGCGCCTCGACGACATAGAAATTGCCTCCAGCCAGGTTCATAAAGCCCTGCGGCCAGCCTTGCCCAGCAACCGCGACGCCAACGAGCGCTAGACCCGAACCAACCGACCCGGCAGCAGCAATCACACGCCAGCGACGTTGCCAGAGCAAAAGCGCAAGCAGGGGAACGGCGAGCTGCGGCTTATACAGCAAGAAACCAAGCCAGAGACCGGCTTGCCCAGGCTGGTCCCGACGAAGTGATGAATAGCAGCCGGCAAAGCAAAGAAACGAGAATGCCACCGTTTGCCCGCCGTATACTGCCGCCATCAACGGTTGTGAGGTAAAGATCGCCAACATGACCAGAACCGGACGATCACGGACTGTTGGTGAAACTCGTCGGAGCATCTGTACTGCTAGGCTTATCGCTAATAGCATGCATACCGTCTGAACGATGTATGCCCACAAAAACGGTAAGCGGGCGAGAAGAGCGTACGGCGCAGCTACAAAGGCCGGATAAGCAAATGGCTGAAAACCGTCGAAGTCGTCTCTTCCCAGCGTGCGTTGCTGCTCTGTTTGTTGCCGATCGAGGTCATAGAGATGAGAGCCATCGCCGCGAAGGACGATCCGACCCGCGCTATAGAACGCGTTGAAGTCCGCACCTATTGGTACCTCGCCGCCCCTATAGAAGTTGCCTTCATGAGTGAGGACTGCCCTCACCTGGGCCAAAAAGCCAATACAAGCGATGACGCTAAAGACCAGGAGCAGCCTGCGAGGCGATGTTAAGCGTTCAATCATCGGAGCACGGGTGCTCACGCATTTCTCATCGATGGGAGAGTTATCGTTCGATGTCGCAAGCTGGAACGGACCCAGACTGGGTTGGCTCAAGGAAACCTGATCGATCATTACGGAATCCGTGGCACAAAACGAGGCGTGTTTGCGGTGTAGGCGGCGTAGTCAGGAAACGCAAGGCTAAGAAGTCGCTCTTCGTGTCGCGCTCTCAACATCTCACCAGTAATGCCGATCACGGCAAGCACCAACGCGGCCGGTCCGAACCGCGGCAAAGCGATGAGCAAATACGTGAGGATGTAAGCGGAATAGAGTGGATGCCGGACCAGCGCGTATGGACCGTGCCTGACCAAGTTGCGCGCTTCCGGGAAAACACTGAAGTTTCGACGAAGCGTCAGAAGTGCCCAGAACACAAACGAGTAAGCGCAGATGAGTCCGATTGTCGTCACGGCCAGCAACCAGTCAGCACGCCATTTCAATGGGAGTAACGAAAGGAGAACCACTGACCAGGTCCCGGCAAATGCAAAAAACTTCGACGCTAGCCCCCCACTACGCTTGATCGCCGGTCCTCGTGAGAGGAAGAGAGTCGCGTTGAGGAAGAACACCGCCGCGACCATTGTTCGATAGGCAGCGGCCAAAACTTGATGATCTCGAATTTCATCAAATGCGCCGGACAAGGCGAAAGCGGCGAAGATCGCCCAAACCAAGAAGAGCGCGACATCCCCGGTTCGGAGCGTGGAGATCCTCAGGCAGCCGAAAATGGACTGCGACTTATTTGCTAACGGTACCTGCATCTGATCATCCTTGGTCGACCTTCGATCCGATCTGTCCCGCAAACGGGGGTAGTCAAATCACGCTTGTTCGCCTCTGATCCGTTCTTCGTAGAGGCGCTCGCTGACCTTGCCTCCCTTGGGATTGAAGCAGCAGAATTCGAAGCGTTTCATGAACTCGATTTCGACCAGGTTTTTGCCGCTACGATTTTTCTCGATGGTGCAGATGACCCAATCGCGATATTGCTGCGCCTTGTGTTGGTTAAAGACGATATGGTCGCGGTCGATGATCTTCCACTTGTCGTTCATGATGATGGCGAGATCCGCTTCGTACATCAGGGCCGAAGAACCTCGAAGATGGGTGATGCGGAGGCGAGCCGCCTCGAGCCCTGCTTTTTCGGCGGCGACGATGGCGACGACGGCAACGTTGAAATCGAGGGCGAGCTGTTTCAGCCCCTGCACGACCTGCGTCACCCGCTCGGCCTCGTCCGGCAAATCTCGTTGGACCGGCTCGACCTTTTGCAAGTAGTCGACGAAGAGCACGAGCGGCTGCCGATCCCGCTTCCGATGCTCGGCGACAAGCGCGGACAATGTTTCGATGCTATTCCGGCGAGAGGCGTCGGCAACGAGATGAAACCGACCGGCGTAGCCGCCTAGAGCCGCTAACGCCCTTGCCCCGGCGGGATGTCCGCGTATCGCGTCGAACGGTTCGCGGCCCGGGTGGCGCTCGAATCCGGTGGCCATCAGTTGTTGGACGTCGTCGAGCGTGAAACCGCTGGCCGGACCGTCGACGGTCGGATCTATGCTTTCCTGAACGAGCAGTCGATTGAGAACGTATTCCTCGGGGTGTTCATAGCAGGCGTAGAGAACGTTGGCATCGCCGCCTGCGGCGATGTTCCGCGCAATTTGCAAGCAGAAGGTCGTCTTGCCCACGCCTTGAGCGCCGCCGATCAGCGCGAGCTCGCCTGGCCGAATGCCGCTGCCAATCCACTGGTCGAGCGCGTCGAATCCGGTCGGGATCGGTCGTAATCGTTCGTAGAAACCACTGTCGGCGTTGGAGTTCAATCTCCAGGCGATGCTGTGGAGCGAGCGCGTTTGGACCAGACCTTCTGGGCTTTCAGCGCACCACTCTTCGGGCGTCGCCAGCTCACGAAGGGGCGTTCCAGTTGCGGTATTGGATTCAGGCGGAGGTTGAGCAGGAGCGATCCGGCTGAGCGTAGGAACAGGCACTGAATCCCGTTGCCCGAAGGAACGGCGAGTGAAGGTCATTTGGCCACCTCAGAGAGTCGTCCTTATGGCGGGAACGATATGCCTTGACTGTATCGGCAGGTCACTTCTGCGACATGAGCGGATTCCCGTAGGGCGGATTAGGGGAAATCCCCCGTGCGGGTTCGCCGTTCAGGTTTGATAATCGATGAAACCAACCGGTCGAGCCGCGATCCCCAGGTTGAAAACCTAGGGCGCGTCGGCGTTGTATTCCCGAGGCTGCCCTTTCCCGGCGCTTCGCGCGACCCGTTCTCGAGGTCGTGTCGGCGAGGGAACTTGTTCAGTGCTGGAGGGCCCGCAACCTAATAGAGCCCGGGCCTTCAACGGTTCGTTCAGATGTGAGGCCGCTCACCAGTGAGCACATCCCCGCGCTTATGAGGTGAGTTGGGACATTGAGGTTCATTGAGGTTGAAGGTGAACCGGAAAGTGAGCTAGAGCAGGATGGCGCTATCGGGGTCATTCCGGAAAAGGTGGCAGACTGCCCCGATCAGCCTGGATGGCGGTCCCCAGAATGTCGAAGCCACGAGCTTCGACGCGATACCAGCGAACCGGGCGCTGCAACTCACGCCCATTTCCGCCGTGATCATTTTGTTCGCCATGCGCATCGTGGCTATGAGGTGGGCGGACTTCGATCTCTTCCGCCATCTGAGCAACGGTCGCTTGTGGGTGGACAGTGGAATTTTTCCGAGTCCCGATCGATTCTCCTGGTCCGCTCCTGGACATACCGTCATCGTGCACTCGATTCAATTCGACCGGATCTTCTATCTCCTCTGGAAACTTCATGGCACGGAAGCAATCGCGGCCGGCGCGGCGGTCCTCTTCGCCGGTGCGCTGCTTCCATATGCGTTCTTACTGGGGCGCATGGGGCTCAATCCCTTCATTGAGACGATAGGGCTGATCCTCCTCGTTGTCATGTTGTTGCCTTACCGTGGGGCCCGGCCTCACTTCTTTGGCGCGGTGCTTTTCGGCATATTAGTCCTGTTGGCTGAGCGTCCTTTTGGGCTTCGCAAGGCAATCGTTAGCGGAGTAGTTCTCGGCCTCTGGCTCAATCTCCATGCCTCGTTTCTGGTTGGCTTCATGCTTGTCGGCTGTGCCGTTGCCGCGTGGACTCTCGCGAGAGATTACCGGGCGGCCGCCAACGCCAGTCTTGCCCTGCTGATGGGATCGGCCGCGACGTTGGTGTCTCGATTCGGGCTCGATTTGTGGCGGTTGCCATTCACCGTTTCGTCGAACGACGCATTTATTCACATCAACGGTGATTGGGTCGGTCTCCGGCCGTTATCCCCAGTGGACAGCTTAGTCGGCCTGCTTATAGTCGCCGCGACCGCACTCGGCGTCTGGCGTCGCGGCGACGCCCGCGCGCTGACTGCCTTAGCTCTCCTCCTGCCCACCATTCAGTACTCGCGATTTTCGACATTCTTGGCCCCGCTCTTATTCATTCTGGTCGCGGAACGACTGGCCGAGCGCGCTCCGTATATCGTCGTCAATCCACTGAGTAATCTCGGGAAGACGTTGATTGATGGTCGGCTGACCAAAATCGCTGCTGTCATCCTGCTCATTGGCGTCTTCTACGCGAGCCGCTTTGCCCCGGCGACTCTCGAGGGTGCGGCGTTCAGTTCGATGCCCGAGTCGGCCGTCACCGAGCTGCTGGCTTGTGGACAGCCCGCGCCCGTCTGGAACGATTTTGACTGGGGAGCTTATCTCATCTGGCGAGGGGATGGTCTGTACACCATAGGTATCGACGGCCGCGCGGAAACGGTCTACCCAACTCAGGTCTTCAAAGATTACTTCGCGGTCATCCAGCATGCGGCGAATTGGCAGGAATTGGTCCAGACATCCCCGGCGCAATATATGCTGGTGAAGCCAGAGATGAAGCCGTTTGTCGAACCGCTCGATGGTTGGCAGATCGTCCATACTGACGGCGTTGCCATCGTGGCCAAGCGGGACAACGCGGCCTGGAACTGCTCGCGCTGACCTTCCGCAAACCGACTCAACACCAAATTGGGTTTGCGCGTCCCAAACAGATTCAGCAGCAGGCTGCAATCAATGAGGGATTGGAGGAGTCATGCAACAGTTGATGACGAAGGTGACGCTCTGGGCAATGCTCGCCGTACTGCTCATTGGGTTCGTCGCCGGCCGGGCGTGGACGCCGGTGGGGACGTGGGCAACAACGGCAGATGGCACGCCGGTTACGGGTGCGACCGCGACGCGGGAGGTCGAGCTTCAGGAGCTGGAGGCGCTCCGTACGCAGGTGGCACAGTCTGCGACCCCGTGCGCGCAGACGCCGACGCCCTCGCCATCACCAACACCCGCGCCCCCGGCAGCCCAAGGAACACCGCTCCCGTATGGCGAAAACTGGACCATTGCCGTCAAAGGGGCTGCGACCGCCACCAATGTTCTCGATAGCGTCCCCAAAGGTGTCTTTGTGCTCGTGAACCTGACAATTACGAATAACGAACTGGCAGGGAGATTCCTCGAATACCAGGATTTCAGGCTGCGCGACGCACAGGGTCGGGTATTTGTTAGCCAACCCTTTGTCTCTAGCCGAGTCCAGACTGACCACCCGATCAACTTCAAGTTCGATCCGAATCTGCCAACGGAAACTGTCGTCGTCTTCGACGTCGCTCTAGACGCGGGGCAATCGTTCATTCTGGAGAGCACAGCCGACCCGGCCTTCCGCGAGCAAGTGGATCTCGAAATGCGCGGCTAGTCAGGCCTGCTTCTGGAGATCGCGACCCATCGACCAGGATCGCGCGTACCCTTTTGGGTTAGAAGAATGCAGCCTCGCCCTCGACTTCCGAGTGGAATCCAGCGCATTCGCCGGGCATTGTATCGAACACGGCAAGAGTGTCCGACACTGTCAACCGGCAAAGTCACACGATAAATATCGCACTGGCAGAAGCGACGGGAGTTGGTGCAACGCGCCCAACACGAGCTTTGACTTCGAATTGCTCGGACTTCCGCCTGAGCGGCGAATGGTCCGCACTTTGGGAGGTGCGCGGTATGCTCGCCAGTGACTGAGGCGGCTGCCGACGGACGCCGATTCGGCCCGGGCAACAATCGATGAAGAATCGTTTCTGATTGTTTACATTCACCCTCACCCAAATGACGATGTCGAATGTTCCCGGCGCATCGACGAATTAGAGGGCCGGCCAACACATGCGCTCGAAAGCGTGCCAATTCGCATGGCGGTATTGATCGCTATCGGAGCATCAGCCTTCGTATCCTTCGAGGCTCCGCGAAGCCAATCGAGGATTCTCACTCATTGGAAGAAGTTTGCCATGCCGCGCGTCACTTATGATCGACAACCCTAGGAAGTTATCGTGGTCGAGATCGATATTGTCAGCGCTCATCGAGGACGAGGGACCCTGGGCCGTCCAAGTAGAATGATGTTGCTCATATTTATCAGCGTTGAGGGCAGCATGCGCGCTGGCTCCGGAACGGCCGCCACCCTCATCAGGCGAGGATCGAAATTCGGTTTCCCATGATATTGTCTCGATGGATCCAATATTCGAAGTTGGATAGCGTTGGTTTACGGAGACGCGGGCATTGACGACGGGACCAACTGTCGACGCGTCAGGCCATCACGAGCAGCGGCTCACGTGGCGCACGGTCGAATCCAAAGGGCTAGTGCTCCGCGTCGGCGCGTGCTCGTTCGAGCATGAGCGGACGCGGGAATCGCTGCGCACGCTGATCCAAACGGCCACCATCCTTCAACAGATCCTCAAGCCGCCGGACGACTTTCGGAGCGGCTCGATAGACATCGTGCTGGTGGATGTTTCAGCGGATCTCTGCGCCGACCTTACCGCGCAGCAAACGGAGGATGGAACCGCCATCTTGCAACCATCGGTCATTCGGCTGGACGCAGGCGCCTCCACGGCGGCTGTCGTCCGGCCAATGGTCGAATTGCTCGTGGGACGGTGGTTCGGTGAGCGGTCGATCGCCGTGCCGCTGTTTGTAGATGGGCTCACCGGAGTCGTCCTGGCGAGGACTGGTTTGGGAACTGGCATTCGAGAGGCGCACGACGCCGTCTTGGCCACCATCGACTCAGGTCGGCCCGTTTCGGTCTTTCCCCGCATGAGAGTAGGAGTTGGGGCCGAGGGCGCTGATCCCGTGGCAACGTCGTTTGTCACGTACCTCATCGAACTCCAGAGCGCCGAAACATTCAGCGAGATTTTACGAACCTTTGACGTGCGTCGGCCCGACGATGCCGCGAATCAGCTCTATCACCAGCCACTCGGGGCCTTGGAGGCCTCCTGGCACGGATTTGTTCGCCACCGTGCGCGCGAGCGAACTGCATTTCGCACCCTCATTCGACGCCTGATCCCTCTTCTCCGGCCCACCACGCTTTCAGCCGTCGAGTTTGGCGTGCTCATGGTCTTGGGTGTTGCGCTCACGCTTGCAGTCCCCCTCATCATTATGCAACTGATTGACCATGTAATTCAGCATCCATCGGGATCGGCATATCGCGACCTGACGATTTACTCGCTGGCGCTCCTCCTGGTCTTTTTCCTCAGCGCGCTCGTTGGGGCACGTCGAACCTACGTGCAACACTGGCTGAACGAGCGAATCGTCTCGGACCTCAATCACCAATTGTTTGGGCACCTGCAGAGACTGTCTCACAACTTCTACGCTCGGACGCGGACCAGCGAGCTGATGACGACCCTCAACCAGGAGTTGGGTGAGGTCCAAGAAGCCATGGCGCAAGTCGCCGGCACCGGACTCTACCAAGCGCTGCTCGCCACCACGACCGCAATCACTGTCATCTTCCTCGATCCATTGTTGGGCGTTTTAGTTCTCGTGATCGTCCCCGTTTTTGCGGCGGGCTACTCGATGCTGCGCGCGCGGTGGGAGAAGGAGGCACGCGGCCTTCAGCGGCTCCACGCCGCCGCCGAACAGACAGCGTTCGAAAGCTTCTCAGCCCATTCCGAGGTCAAGGCATTCGGACTGCAAGAACACGTCATCCAGACCTATTCCAGCCGCCATCACGCGGTCACCGGTTCGCGGCTCCGTCTCGTGTGGCTTGGCGCCCTCTTCGAGTCCAGTCTCCATCTGGCATCCGGGGTCGGGCACGTCGTCGTCTTCGGCGTTGGCGGCTACCAGATCCTCTCCGGCACCGGTGGTGTCACCATCGGCGTGCTTTTCGCTTTCGCCCACCTCCTGCCGCTGTTTTACGAACCGATCGAGCAATTGGCCGATATCGGCCACACCGTCGAAGGAGCAGCGGCGGCGCTCGACGCCGTGGACGAAATCCTCTCCGAACCGATCGCCGTGGCGGACCAACCCGGCGCGTTTGATCTACCGCCGCTCGCCCACGAGATCCGTGTTGAGCACGTGAACTTCGCCTACGGCGGCGAGGAACCGATCATTCAGGATCTCAGCCTGACTATCCCGGCTGGGGCAGAGGTAGCCATCGTCGGACCCTCGGGAAGCGGTAAGAGCACGGTCCTCGCCTTGCTCATGCGATTCTGGGAACCGGAGGCCGGGCGAGTCATCTTCGACGCGCACGACACCCGCGAGGTGACGCTTGCCTCGCTCCGCGGCCAGATTGGTCTGGTCTCGCAGGACACGTTCATCTTTGACACCTCGGTGCGCGAGAACATCGCCATCGGGCGTCCGGACGCCACCGATGCCGAGGTCGAGCAGGCCGCCGAGGCCGCGCAACTCCATGATTTCATTTCGGCGCTGCCGGCTGGTTATCACACGTTGCTCGGCGAGCGCGGGGTGCGGATGAGCGGGGGGCAGCGCCAGCGGCTGGCAATCGCCCGGGCGTTGCTACGCAATCCGCGGATCTTAATCCTCGACGAAGCAACGAGCGCGCTGGATCCGCAGACGGAAACTGAGATTCAAGAAACGTTAGCGGTCGCCGCCAAGGGACGCACACTGATAAGTGTGACCCATCGCTTGGCGGCGGTCGTGACTTCCGATCGAATTTTTGTCCTTGACCGTGGCCATCTCGTTGAGCAAGGCCATCACGCCGAACTCGTCAAGGCGGGCGGACTCTACCAGCGGCTGTACGAAGAGCAGATGCACTACCTACACGGCGGCGGAGTGCTGCGCCAAGGTGTCGAAATTGATCGCCTGCGCGCGATCCCGCTCTTTACCAACTTGGCCAATGAGGCGTTGCAAGCAGTGGCCGACCGCTTCCTGCTCGAGCGGTACGCTGCGGGCGAGGTGGTCGTCCGCCAGGGCGATGCGGGCGACAAGCTCTACACAATCAGCCGGGGGCAACTAGACGTCTCGATCGCCCACGGAGGGATCGATCAGCGCGTCGCCATGCTCAACGAGGGGGACTACTTCGGCGAAATGGCCGTATTGACAGGAGAACCGAGAACAGCAACCGTGCGCACGACGCTGCCGACCCAGTTGTATAGTCTGGCGAAATCGGATTTCGCTTTGCTGATGGATCGTGTACCGGGCTTGCGGCAATCGGTCGAGCCAACCATCGCGGCACGGCGGGCCGAGAACGAGGCGTCGCTGGCGCGGGCTGACGCGTCGCCCGGGGGTGATGAGTTACATGAGACGAACAGGAATTCGAGTGTCGCCGCGGGCGATGGCACCGCGCCGGAGCGCGCCCGGCAGACCGGTCACGCGGATGGCCGGTGAGTGGGGTTATCGTGAGTGAGAACAAGCCTATCCTCTCGAATCCGCCAGATTATTATCTTACTGGTCATCCTGCACATCGTCGGCGTTGTCGGTTACATGATCATCGAGGGCTGGGGATTCCTCGACGCCCTCTACATGACGGTCATCACCCTCGGGACCGTCGGGTACCAAGAAGCCAAGCCGCTAGACACACCTGGGAAAATTTTCACCATCTTCTTCATCCTCATCGGGATCGGTTCGTTCACCTACGCGATCAGCACGTTGGCTGCGTTCTGGGTCGAATATCGAGTCTTTGAACGCTGGGAGCGGCGGCGCATGGATCGACAGATCGCCCAACTCAAAGACCACATCATCCTCTGCGGAGGAGGTGACAGTTCGCTGCATATCGCGCGCGAGCTGTTGCAGACCCGAACGCCGTTCGTCGTGTTGGAGATCGACAGAGCGCGAGAGCAAGTGCTGCACGACTTCGACGATCGGATGCTCTACATCCTCGGCGATGCAAGCGAGACCGAGATCTTGCTTCAGGCTGGAGTCGCACGCGCGCGAGGTCTGATCTCCTGCCTACCGGATGACAAGGACAATCTATTTACTGTGATCCAGGCGCGGGATCTTAATCCGGATATGCGGATCGTCACCAGGATCATTCAGGAGGATATCCGAACTAAGTTAGTGAAGTCAGGGGCCGACGCCATCGTCTCGAGCCAACGGATTGGGGCGTTGCGACTCGCATCGGAGATGCTGCGCCCGCACGTAGTCAGTGTTTTAGACGTGATGCTCCGTCAGCCGGGTGATGTTCGAGTGCAGGAGCTTCTCGTGGGCGAGGGCGCCGCGGGCAAGACGATCGACGAGCTCCAGCTTCAACGTCGTGCTGGTGTCATTCCCTTTGCCATGCGCGAGGCGGGCAGCCTCCAGCACGTCTACAACCCGCCGTCCGATCGGGTTCTCCAAGAGGGGGACGTGCTCATAGCATGCGCCGATCCCGACCAACTCGAAATCGCACGGCGCGTTGCCACCACCGGTCAACCGACCGCTACCGCAACAACATGATCGTCGGGGCCATGTCGGTAACCGACCCCCGCGGGACTTGACCATGGCTGAGCGTTCGTTGCCACACGGGCCGTTAACACTACTGTTCACCGACATCGAGGGCTCAACCCGTCGGTGGGAGCATCGACCCGAAGCAATGGCCGTTGATCTCGCCCGCCATGACGCGCTGTTGCGGGCTGTAATCGAAAAGCACGGCGGCTTCGTCTTCAAGACCATCGGCGATGCTTTCTGTGCTGTCTTCGCCGAGGCTGACGCTGCGCTGGTTGCTTGTTTGACAGCCCAGCGAGCGCTGGCGGCAGAGCAATGGGAAACGGAGGGGCCGCTGCGAGTGCGGATGGCCTTGCATAGCGGCGAGCCGGAGCGCCGCGAGCGGGATTTCTTCGGACCGCCGGTCAACCGCGTCGCCCGCCTGCTCGCCACAGGTTATGGCGAGCAGGTGCTTCTTTCCCAGGTGACCGCCTCGCTCGTCCGCGATCGTCTGCCACCGAGCGCTTCGCTCCTTGATCTCGGCGCCCACCGGCTCAAAGACCTGCTCCAACCGGAGCACGTCTTCCAACTCATCGTTCCCGACCTGCCTAAGGAGTTCCCCCTTCTTAAGAGCCTCGACCGCCAGCCTCACAACCTTCCGGCTCAGCCGACAGCCCTGCTCGGGCGTGAGGCGGAGCTGGGCCGGTTGCGGGAGCTCGTCGCCAGCGACGGGATCAAGTTGGTGACGCTAACCGGGTCGGGCGGAACCGGCAAGACCAGGTTGGCGTTGCAGGCAGCAGCCGACTTGCTCGACCTGTTCCCAGACGGGGTCTGGTTCGTCGGCCTGGCGCCCTTGACGGACCCTGCATTGGCCGTGACGGCGATCGCTCAGCCCCTCGGGGTGCGCGAGGTCGGACACGAGCCTCTGGAAGCGACGCTCGCCGAGTACCTCCGCGACAAGCAGCTCCTCCTGGTCTTGGACAACTTTGAGCACGTGCTGGCCGCCGTCCCCGCGGTTGGCCGGCTTCTGGCCGCCTGCCCCAAGCTCACAGTGCTGGCAACGAGTCGGGCGGCGCTGCGCGCTTACGGCGAGCGCGAAGTGCCGGTACCGCCCCTGCCGCTGCCCGACTTGAAGCGGCTGCCGCCTCCGGAAGAGCTGGTCGCCGTGCCGGCGGTCGAGCTCTTCGTCGAGCGCGCTCGCGCGGTCAAGCCGGAATTCGCGCTGACGGCCGAGAACGCCACCGCCGTGGCCGGAATCTGCATCCGGGTGGAGGGGTTGCCGCTGGCTATCGAGCTTGCAGCTGCTCGGGCCCGGATCCTTCCGCCGGCCCAACTGCAGGAGCGCTTGTCCAGCCGCCTCGGACTGCTCACCGGTGGATCCGTCGACCGCGATGCGCGTCAACAAACGTTGCGCGGTGCGATCGCCTGGAGCCACGATCTGCTGACGCCGGCCGACCGGGTGCTTTTCCGGCGGTTGGCGGCCTTTGCGGGAGGAACCTTCGCGGCGATCGAGGCGGTGTGCGCGGCCGACGGGGCGGCCGATCCATTCGAGGGTCTGGAGTCGCTGGTGGCCCAGAGCCTGCTGCGGCAGGAAGAAGCGGCGGATGGTCCGAGATTCTTTATGCTGGAGACGATCCGGGAGTTCGCCGCCGAGCAGTTAATGGCCAGCGGCGAGGAGGTGGCCGTGCGCGGCACGCACGCCAATAACTTCCTGGTCTTGGCCGAGCGGGCCGAACATGAGCTCATTGGTCCGGCCCAGGTTGAGTGGCTCGATCGGCTGGAGGCTGAGCACGACAACCTGCGTGCTGCCCTGGGCTGGCTCGTCGAGCACGGTAGCCCTGAGGAGGAACTGCGTCTGGTCGCCGCCCTCTGGCGCTTCTGGTGGGCGCGCGGCCACATCTCTGAAGGGAGGCAATGGTTCGACCAGGTCCTTTCCCGCGACCAAGACGCTCCGCCGCTTATCCGGGCCAGAGCGCGCAACGGCGCGGGAGCCCTGGCGGAATTTCAGCGCGATCTCGATCTCGCAGCCGGTTGGCACGAGGAGGCCCTGGCGTTCGCCCGGGAAGCGGGCCACCAGTTCGAGATCGCCCGCTCCCTTGCCTACCTTGGCTACGTGGCGAGGGCACGGGCGCGGCCGGACGAGGCAGTTCGATTGTTCCAGGAAGCGCTGCCGCTGTTCCGGGAACTTGGGGACAAGCGCGCCATCGCGACTACGCTTGTGAACCTGAGCCAAATGGCGATCGTCCAAGGCGATCATGTCACGGCAGAGGAATTACTTGGCGAAGCCCTCGGGATCTTTCGGGAACTCCAGGACATCCGGAACATCTGCATCGGGCTCGAAACGAGCGGGAGGATCCAGCATGAACGTGGCGATCATCAACGCGCCGCTCAGTTGTACCGGGACGCCCTGGAGGCCGGACAATCGCTCGGTGACAAAATATTTACGGCTGACAACCTCTCCAATCTTGCGCGCGCGGTCCATCTCCTCGGCGACCCGGATGAGGCGGCACTGCTCTTCCAGGAAGCCATCTCCTTATACCGCGAGCTGGAGTACAAGGATGGCTTGGCATGGGCACTCTGCTGGCTGGGGCGTACGGTTCAGGTACAAGGCGACCTCGGTCAAGCCTGGAATCTCTACCTGGAGGCACTGGCGCTCTACCAGCAAATCGCGTTTCGACCGGGCATCGCCGACTGCATCGAGGGACTCGCCGGGGTCCTGGCCCTCCGAGGGGATGCCACCGAGAGCGTGAGTCTGTTGGCCGCCGCCCAAGCGGACCGGGACGCGAGCGGGATCCCGCGGTCTGCGGCGCATCGGGTCGAGCATGAACAGGACCTGGAGCACGCTCGCGCGGCCCTCGATGACGAGTCCTATGCCGCGGCGCGGTCGCTTGGTGCGGTGACGACACTGGAGCAGGCGGCGCGCGAGGTCGCAGGGCTCACCCGGCCGCAATGACAGGCGAGAATAGCCTGTCATCGCGAACAAAAGTCGATCAAGGGCGGGTTATCGAGCCCCGCGAGGTGCTGCAGGAGTCAGGAGCCGGGCAACACACTTCGGCGCCCCCTTGGAACTCGGGACGGGACCCGTAAGGGCAGCACTCGTAGATGGCCTTCTCGACATCGCCAACCGTAACTCTAGTTATCTCGATCTGTCGACCGTCGCAGCAGACGCCATCGATAGGGTCGATACCGACGAGGATACAGGATTCTCCAGCCAAGCAGTTCGGATTCTCAGAGGCATCTGGGTCGCACGCGCGGCCCTCCGCCACGCAGGTCTCGTTGACGCATTCGGTCCCTTGGGCGCAGCAGACGTCGCCGCAGCACGGCCGGTCGCAGCAGCCATCCGCGCAGTGGAACGTAACGTGGCAGCAATCGCCGTTGACGCAATCCTCATCGTTGTGGCAACAGAGTTTCCCAGGCGCCCAGCCGCTCTGGCCGCCCCCGCAGATCTTCTCCTGTTCGCAGCACACGTCGTGCTCGAAACCGACGGCGGGGTCATGGAAGCACTCGCAGCAACCGCCGGCCTCACAGCAGGCAGCCGTTGGCGAGCGCCCGGGATCGCAGCAAACGCCGGAGCCAAAGGTAGACCCGAATTCACAGAAATCCTCAGCCGGGCAGCAAGCTCCGTCAACGCAGTGTGCTCCAGAGACGCACGCCTCGTCACCGGCACACGAAGAGAAGCAAGTGCCGGTCACCGGGTCGCAGGCGAACGGAGAGCAATCCGTGTCAGTCCAGGCGGTGGTGCTCGTGCCCGGCTGGCAGGTTTGGCACGGGTTGGCAGGATTGTTCACGCCGCTGGCGTAGAACGCGCCGTCGATGCGGCAGCCGCTCTGGCAGCGCTTCGTCGTCGTGCCAGCAGTTGCCTGGCAGACAAGGCCGTCGCAGCATTGGGCATCCTTGGTGCATTTCGACTGGGGCAGCGGGGCAGCCGGCTTGCAGGTGTTGTCGGCGTCGGCACCGCCCCTGGCGCGGGCCAATCCGAGCGCCGCCAAGAGGCCGCCGCCCACGCCTTTAAGCAGGGTGCGGCGGGTCGAGCCCGTGGCCATGCCACGCGCAACTTGATCAAACCGGCTACCGTCCAAGGGATATCCTCCACCACGCGGGAGCGGCAACTACAGAGTTGCAGTTGTGGGCAAGTTTCGGTTATGTAATGCGGCCAGCATAGCAGACCGCTCAGTCGCGGTCTATGAGGGAAATCACCCAGGCCGCAGCAGTCGCGGCTCTCTTACTTAGGCGGCGCCTTGGCATTGAATCAATGGCAGTCGTTGCGTCCAAGTTCGACGTGGGCGGGAAACGGCCACAGTGCGCGACTCCCAGTCTCGCGACGTATCGACTACTCGACGGGGACCTGCTCCAACAATAATTGGAACGGTTCCGGACGGACACGAACGTCCCCTCGGAAGGCATAGTTGAGTGAGAAGACCATGAACAAGAGCAGCGCTATCGACGCAGCCAGTGTTCCCAGCATCAGCGCATGTGATCGCGCACGCTCTACACCGAAGCCATAGGCGAATCCCACCGTAAGAACAGCGCCGGCAATTAGTCCGACCCATAGGATGGCCGGAATTCCTTCGCGGCTTTCGAGCAACCGAATGCGGCGCGAGTTTCCCACATCCTGGAGCCGGTCCAGCGAGTCGCCGTAGGCGGTCGACTGCCCCATTGATCCTTGCCCTGCCTGACGATAGAGTTCCCACATCCGGTCGAGCGCTGCAGTCGTTTGAGGACTCGGGGCATCGCCGCGGTTCATGGCGTTCCACTCATCGTCGACGACAGAGCGCGTATAGTCGTGGAGTGCTTGTTGGATCTTAGGCTGTTCTGAGTCTGGGAACCAAGCCGCGAGTCGATAGAGATCGGCGATGTCGTTTGCTTCGCGATCTGCATTGCTACGCGCCTCTTCGTATTGATCCCAAACCGTGATCACGACGAAACCGAGTACCACTGCGTATGTGACTGCGATCGTCGCATAGACGAAGCCGGCGACGTCGTTGTGCGGAGCCAGCACCTGATGCGGAACCACGCGGCGGACCACGTATAGGCCGGTTAGCGCCACGACGACGGCAGCGCCCACAAAGAGTCCTCCGACCAGAATGAGATGGCCCCAATTCATCCGATGCTCCTCCGAGGCAATTGGGCCGGAAGCCCCGATCGCAAGCCGCCGTTATGCCAAAGCCTTAAGCAATTAGTGAGACTGATAGGCCCTCCACGGCTAACCATCTTGATGACATCCAACTCTCGTACACTGCTGCAAATGCTCTTGCCTCAGCGCTCGCTTCCGCTTGGCGCGACGAGGGCGTCGATCGCTCCAAACGTCGGGACCGCGGACTCGGGAGGGTGGAGCCATTGGAAGATCGGCGGCGCCGCAACTGTTGTGGCGAGGGCCATGAGGGCGAGAATTGTGTACAACGCCGGGGAAATCAACCCCCGCTCCAAACCGATGGTAATCAGCGTTAGCTCCATCAATCCGCGGGCGTTCATCAACGCGCCGACGGCTCCCGCTTCGCGGTAACTCGCGCCTCCTAATCGCATCGCGAACGCGCAACCACCTCCCTTGCAGACGAACGCCAAGAGAATGATCGCTAGCCCTATCCATGCCAACGATCCCTCACGCAGCAGTCCAATTCGAGTGTTGAGACCGGCGTAGACGAAGAAGACGGGGAGTAAGATCGTCACCGTCAGCGGCTCGAGGAAGCGGCGAAGCCGGACGACGAGGAGTCCGCGCGGAAGGACGGCGCCGGCCACGAAGGCGCCAAACACCGCGTGGACCCCAATTTCTTCGGTGAATGCTGCGCACAGAAACACCACCGTAAGCACGCTGGTTACCGCGACCGGGGTATCTGGCATGACCGCGCGTTCGTCTAGGCGCCGCAAGAGGGGTCGAATGAAAAAGATCATGCCGGCGGCATACGCGACCGCGCCGATGCACGTCACTAATGCACCACTCGCCGAATCCTTGGCCAAGGCGAGCGTCAGTGCAAGCAACGTCCACGCGACGGCATCGTCGAAAGCCGCTGCGCTGATGGCGAGCGTTCCGATCCGCGTCTGGGCGGCGCCGGTGTCGGTGAGAATCCTCGCCAGGACTGGGAACGCCGTAACCGCCATCGCGGAGGCGAGGAACAGCCCTCCCTGCTCAGGGGAGGTGCTGCTCGGAAAAAGCCGGTCGTCTTCGGCAAGCGCGACGCCGAGCAACCCACCCGCCAGTGCTGGAACGACAATTCCGATCAGCGAGAGTCGGCCGGCCTCTGAGCGATGGGAGCCCAACATTCCGATATCAAGCTGGGCGCCCACCAGGAACATGTACAAAATGAGACCGAGTTGCCCGATCGCGAAAAGAATTGTCGTCGACGGATGCTGAACGATAGCAGTGACATTGCCGGTCTGCACTGATAACGTCGTAGGGAAAACGGCATGCTGAAGACCCGGCGCTAGGAGACCGAGCAGGGACGGACCAAGAAGAAGTCCCACGACCATCTCTGCGACAACCTGAGGTTGGCGCGCGGGGCGAAGGATGAAACCAACGGCTCGGCCGGCGATGAGAATGACCGCTAACTGCAAGAATAGCCGCTCTGCGACACCCATCCCGTTCGGCCAATCTCCATACGAAAACTCGGCGCGTTGTCCAACGTTTCTCGTAGCGCCCTGGACCGACTCGGCCGAAGCAACAATTCAATGACTGCGGAAGGCCATCTTATCACTCCGGACATCGCGATCAGCGTCGGCTCGGCAGCAGGGAGGTTGGAAGCACATCGCTTGGTTTGCTGCCAACTATCCACTCTTGTAGACTGTGACTCCAAGAACTCCACACCGATCGGGGGAGGAACTCGAGATGCAGCCTCACCGACGCTTGATGCTTTTTCTCGCGGTCGTCGTCCTCTTTGCCGCCAGCCCGGTCGCCGCAACGGCCGCGCAGCCGACGATCGGACCGGCCAACTATCCGGCCCTCCGTTGGAAGTTCGAGACTCGCAGTCAGATAGTTGACGCGCCCGTCACCGCTGGCAACGTCCTCCTACAGCTCAGTGAGGACGGTTACCTCTATGCCCTGGACGTAGCGACCGGAGCTGAGCGGTGGCGTTCCAAAACAGGACCTCCAGCCTCTTTCGAGATAGCACCTCCAGAATCCCGAAGCCCGGCGAGCAGCTACGTGACCACAGATGGCAATACGGCATTTATCTCAGACGCATATAGCCGATTACGGGCGATCGATGTCTCTACGGGCGAGACGCTCTGGCGCCGGCATACGGCACCGCCGCAGGCGGAGAATGCGGATTACGTGCCGCAGTTCCCACCGGCAACAGTCGTCGAGGGCGTCGTCTACTTAGACGACATCGTCGACAACAAGGGCATCGTCTACGCCCTCAAAGCCAAGACCGGCGAGGAGCTCTGGGAGGCGAAAACAGCGCCGATGGAGTCGTACCCGTTGCCCGTCGTCGACGGCGTCGTCTTCGTCTCCGACGCCAACGGTGATCTCTGGTTCATTGATGCGGCCACCGGCAAGCGGCGGGCGCGCTACAGGACCGGAGAATTTCTCACGGCCGCGCCTGTCGTGGGGGAAGGCATGGCGTTTCTCGCCCTGAACGGTGGACGCATCGATGCGATCCAATCAGACAGTGGCAAACGGAAATGGAGCACGCAACTCGCCGCCGAAACTAAGACCGACGACCTTCCGAACATCGATAGCATTGCCAATGGCATATTGTTTGTCTCTTTCAGTGGACAGCTTCTAGCTCTGGATGGGAGCAATGGGCGGATTTTGTGGAAACTTAAGACCAGCGAATACCCGACGGTGGGGGATGGCGTCGTTTATGTCGCGGACACCAATAACCGCTTGACTGCCCTCAATGCGACATCTGGAGCAACGTTGTGGCGTAGACCCGACATGCAAGGGTCTCGCACGGTCGCGGGCGATTCGCTCTATGCCACGGTTGGCAGCAGCCTCTACGCGCTCGATGCGACAACGGGCCAGGAGCGGTGGCGCGTGCAGTACGCTGCCCCTGTCTACGTTTCTGTCACCGTGACCAATGACGCAATCTACCTCGGCAGCACCGACCACTTTCTCTACGCATTAACAATCCAGAACAAGATGCCGCCGCCCGAGGGGTTCGCCAGCAGCCCGCTGGGCGCGACCTCCGAATCCCTGATCACCGTTCGGTTCGACCCGCTTCCAGAGGCACCGGCGTTTGCCGGAATCTGGCGCGTCACGGTCCCGGGGAATACGTCGGGGACTATTCCCCCTCTGAATGGTCCCGGCGCGGGCTACTTCCAATCCGGCTCGCTCGCATTTCCCGACGGCGCGCTCAAAGTGGATTCACAGGATAATTTCACCTCTGTTGATTCCGCCGAACAGGGCGCGACCATCCTGCTGCAGCTCAAGACCCCGCTCGCGGTGAAGAATTCGAACAACGACGCCGCCGAGCTTCTAGTGATTGCTATCCTCCCCGAAGACGGTTTGCCGGTGACCGGCAAACACCGAGGGGTGATCGTCGACTTCGTCGGAGGAGGAAGGGTTGAGAAGCTGCCAGGAGATGTCGCTGATGTCGATCTAGGCCGCTTGCGATTCGATCCAGGCGCCGCGCTTGTACCTACTCTCTCGCCCTGGCCCGGCCTGGTAGTGGTCACATCCGGATCGCTCGACTTGGCCCTTGAGAACAGCCCACGGGGTAAGGTCGGGAAGAGCGAGATAAATGCGTCAACGACGACTACTATCGCGGCCGGCGACGACGCCCTGTTGCCCACCGGCAGTCTTTGGTTTGCCCGCGCCGGGGAGGATTCAACTTCCCTCCTCCTACTCGCGGTGAGCGGCGACATTCGCACAGGTCAGGGCGGAGGATGCGGCGGTCGGTGCATTCAGGGAACGAGATGAGGCAGGCGCTCGGCGGGCGGACAACCGGTGCGGCTTCGGCTTAAGCGTCGGCGATCGGTCGAGCCGGTTCATCACCGCCAACCACTGTCTGTACCAGGCTGACCGCCTCGGCAAGGCTTAAGGATTCGCCAGCGGACGAGGCATTTTGGAACCGCTCCTCGCCGAGCTCCGCTTGGGCGAACGAGGAGATGCCGCTAAGGTGCGCTTCGTCGCGAACCGAAGGCGGCGCACCGAGGCGGCGACGGCCAGTCGCCGCCGCACCAAGCAGCCGGGCTGAAGCGTCGAACTGACCCCAGATACAGGCGACCTCGGCCACTCCCTCCAAACACTGGACAATGGTTAGAGCATCGTCGATGTCTTCGCTCAAGTTCATTGAGGCCTCAAACCGCGACGAAGCTTCGTCGATCGTGCCTTCACGCAATGCGACGACACCGAGCGCGTGGAGCGTTGAGGCCATCCCGTCCTTGTCTTGGCAGACATCGAACAACGACTGGGAGTGCTCCAAGTGACGCCGGGCGGTCGAATGGTCTCCTTCGTGGCAGGCGATGAGCCCAAGACGCCGGATGGAATGCCCAATGTTCGCCGGATTCCCGAGAGGTTGGAATATTGCTAGTGCCTCCTCGTGCAGAGCGCGGGCCTGAGGATAATCCTCCTCAGCCGCGGCGAGGTCGCCGAGCTGATCCAAGGTGAAGGCGACTCCCATGTCGTCCTGGAGTTCGCGGAAGACGGTCAGGCTGTCTTCGTACCGGGCATGCGCCTCAGCCAACTCGCCACGCTGCTCGGCGACGCGACCGAGGCCACTCATCGCAGCGGCCAGATTTCGCCGTTCCCCGAGATCGCGCCAGATAGCAATGCTCTTTTCAAAAGAGGAACGTGCTCGCTCATACTCGTGCAGGTCGCAGGCGATGTTGCCGAGGTCGAGGAGGCCTAAGGCCTGCACACTGAGAGACGTGTCCCCGCTCGCAGTGAGCCCCCGCTCGAGCCACTCGCCGCCTTCCCGGAGGTGACCGCGCCGTGCCCAAAAGAGCCAGAGCAGCCAGCCGAACCCCAACACTATCTCGGGTTTTCCGTGGGCGAGGAGCCATTCGATGGCATCTCGGAAGTTTTCGTGCTCGGCCTCAAGTCGGTCGAGCCAGGTCCCCTGGTGCCGTCCGGTCAGTTCCGGATTCGCCTCTTCGGCCAGCGAGTGATAGAAGTCGGCGTGAGCTTGGCGTGTCGCGGCCTCTTCTCCGCTCGCTTCCAATTCCTCCAGTCCGTACTCGCGCAGTGTTGGAAGCATGGTGAACCGAGGAGGGTCCGTTTCACCTTCCTCATGTCGCACCAGGCTGTGCTCAGCTAGTTCCTCCAGACCGCTGAGGACGTCTACGTCGAGCGCGCCGGCTGCTGGCGCAACGGCCTCGGCAGCGTCGATCGTCCAGCCACCTTCAAAGACGGCCAGGCGACGGAAGAGCGCCTGAGAGGCCGGCCCGAGGAGGTGGTAACTCCAAGCGATTGTCGCCCGCAGCGTTTGCTGCCGCTCCGGCAGGTCCCGGTTGCCGCGGATCAGTTGCGGCAACCGCCGCTCCAGCCGGGCGAGCAGCGCTTCTGGGGTAAGCAGGCGGCTCCGCGCCGCCGCTAATTCCAGCGCCAGCGGTAGGCCGTCTAGCTGAGCGCAGATCGCGGCTACAGCTTTCGCGTTCTCCGTGTCGAGCGCGAAGCTCGGTTTGACCGCCTGGGCCCGCTCGGCGAAAAGGCGGATGGCGGGAACGCTCGCGAGTTCCGCAAAGGGCGGCAGTCGTTTCGAGTCTGGAACCTCAAGTGGTGGCACTTGCAATTCGCGCTCGCCCCGCACCCGTAGCGGCACTCGGCTCGTCACCAATGCCTTGATCTGCGGGCAGCCCGCCAATAGCTGCGCCACCTCTGACGCGGCGGCGACGACCTGCTCGAAGTTGTCCAACACCAGCAGCACGTGATGGTCGCGCAGCGCTTCGGCCAACCGCTCCTTCAGGGGCTGCCTTCCTTCGTCTCGGACTCCTACCGCCCTCGCGATCGCGTTGACGACTAGCCCAGGCTCCCGTAGGGCGGCGAGATCGACGAACCACACGCCGTCTGGGAAGGTCTCCACCAGCTCAGCGGCCACTTGAAGGCTCAGCCGTGTCTTGCCGACGCCGCCGAGTCCAGATAGCGTCAATAAGCGGACGGTGTCGCGCCCCAACAACTCGGTCGCCTCGCCTACTTCTGGCTCGCGGCCGAGCAGCGGCGTCGGCTGGACCGGGAGGTTGTTGGGACGGGCGTCGAGACTCCTGAGAGGAGGGAACTCATCCGGCAGGTCAGGGACGATCAACTGGAAGATGCGCTCGGGACGGGCGAGATCTTTGAGGCGGTGACCCCCGAGGTCAACCAGGCGCGCGCCGTCCGGGAGCGCCTCGCGCACCGCGTCGGCCGTGATCCGCGTAAGGAGGACTTGGCAACCGTAGCCGGTCGCGAGCAGGCGCGCGACCCGGTTGACCGGAGGTCCGAAGTAGTCGCCGTTCCGTTCTTCGGCCTCGCCCGTGTGCAGCGCCATCCGCACCCGCAAGGGGCCAATTTCGCCCCACAGTTCGGCGGCAAGGGCGCGTTGGGAATGAAGGGCCGCGGCGAGACCGTCCGCAGCCGCCGCAAAGACGGCGCAGAAGGCATCACCGACCGTCTTGAAGACGTAGCCGCCGCTAATCGCGATCGCGGTGTGCAAGATCTGGTCGTGATGGGCGACGGCGCCGGACATCGCTACAGAATCTTGGTCCCAGCGCCGCGTTGACCCCTCGATGTCCGTGAACAGAAACGTCACGGTGCCGCTCGGCATTCCGTCCATTTCAGATCCCTGAGGCTACGGTTCGCAATTGCAGGCGACCGCGGGTAATGATTAATCAACCCCGATCGCTTGTTATTGTGCAGGAACGACCGGCAGCATCAAGGCGAGAGAAACCAGCCGCGGTTGTCCCTCAGGACTCCCACATGGGATCGGGCCCCCAAATGTCGTGGGTTTCGCCCGCGTGGCGCTCGACGAAACGCGCCCGATGCCCAAGGTCGCCTTGACGCAGTTTGGCCGCGACTGCGTCGGCGTGCTTGGCGCTCTCGTAGAGGCCGATGGAAATAACGCGATCGGGGCCGGCCTGGACAACGTAGCCGTCGATCATACCCCGAGGCGGCCAGTCGCCAACCTGGGCGGTAATGTCGCGCACGAATTGGTGCAGGTCCTCGCCTGGCGCGAGACGCCAGGTGATCACGTTCGCATACATGGCGTTGTCTCCTTCATTCTCCGCGCGTCGACTCGGTCCTTGGCGGGCTGCCCGTCCAACTTGGCCGGGCTGCAGGATGCCCGGGCTAGTTCGCCCCATTCTAAACCCAGGCAAGTCGGAGATGGATTCGGCGCTGTGCGCCTTTGCACGGTTCATCGACACATGTCTGCTGTTGCCGCTCATGCTATGTTTGGAGGCGACGAGCGAGAGGCGCTGCGTGTCGAGTGCGCTGCAGCCGTGACTATTGAACAAGGGAACTTGCGATCGAAGCCTTAACTGCCATTGAGTCGCGAGTAGTGCTCGTGCTCGTGCTCCTGTCCGGTGGGATCATCTTCACGCTTGCGGCTTTGGTCGATCGGCCGGACGAGAGCCACGGCCCTGCCGAATCTGCTGCCGTGGTGAGCGAGCACGAGGCCACCGATCCGGAAACGCCGGGCACAACCGGCAACACAGTCGAGCATGGTAATACCTCCGAGGTCACGAACAGTGCGGAGTCCGAGCACGGAGAAGTCGGAAATGATCAGCCCGGGTTAGCCCAAGATGATCGGCAATCCGATTCGGTGTTGAGTGTCGATATGGAGTCGCTCAATCTCGTCTCTCCCCGGTTGACGCTCCTCCTCATAGGTTTGACGATTCTGCTTGCCGCGGGTTTAGTGACTTGGTGGTCTATGTGGATGCTCGTGGCATGCGTCGGCCTCGGTCTTGCGGGAGTTGCGAATGGTGTACACGAGGCGACCGGCGCGGGTGAAGAGCTAGGAATCCTAGTTCCACTGCCTATTCTCGCGTCCGTCCTATACGGCGGGGCGGCCAGTCTCGCTGGGCTTGCAATTATCAGAGCGCGCACTAAATCGGTGGCCCCTCACTCGAGAGGAACCAGGTTCGCGATGTCGCCACTGGATCTGCCCACAGGGCACTCGGAAGGAGCGCAAGATGTCTGACCGAAAAAGTCGAGGCGAAGAAGAGGATGCCGAGACCGAGAGGACCGACGTTGGAGAGGGCGAACGCGGCGTCACCAGCCCCAGCCGGGGTGGAATGTTCGGTCAAACGCCTGGCGAAGAAGGAGACAAGGCGGAAGATTCGGTGGGAGGCCCCGGCACGACACCGCCTCACCGGCAAGACAAAGTTTGATTTGGTACATCCATGGCACGGCTGGCCGTGCCATGGATGGCATTCGATGCTTCGCTTTCGAGTGCCTTCGGGCTTCCCTTGGATCGGGCACTAATCGGCCCGCGGCTTGTCCTCGCGTTTGCACTTCAAATCACAAGTTTGCTTAACGGGCCGTTGCGCGCCAGGGTCGTCGCCGGACGCACGCTCGCACCGACTTGAGATTTATCTTTACTCTCACTGAGTTAGAACTTGAGATCGATATTATCTCGACTTTGACGCACCCGCAGATTGCCGGCACCGCGCTCCCAGCAATTCCTTTGGGGGCTCATCCTCGACGAATCCGAAGATTCAAGAAGAAGATTTCCTTCTCACCTAAGTCGAGGTCAAACGGCAAAGCCTGCGGCGAGACAACGGATTCTTGAGCCGGCCACCCCGGCTCTGCCAGCCGGCCGAAAGGCAACCGTCAGGCGCCCCACCACCTTCACCCACGTGCGCAATCATTGGCACTTGCGACTTGGCTGCGATCGGATCCTACGGTCGCTCGCGGTTCGCAGTCAGATTGACGATCGCTGGACGCGCTTTTGGTGCAGCGTGCGCTCGCCCGATACGAGTTCTTGCCGAATGCCGGACAGCGTCGCCACGAAAAATGGGTGATTTCACCGATACGCGGTGGCCGCAATTTGGCTAGGGTATTTGCAGATGCCAGGGCGCACGTGACGACTCGGCCGTGCGTCGCACTTTTACAACATTTTTACAACACTGGACTTTCCAAATTAGTTCGGTATAGTAGCGGGGTCAAAAAAATACGGCGTGCGAGATGATCGAAACGCCGCTGATGTCTCGGGGCTACTAAGCTAACTCCAGCAATGGGGTGGCTCTGTGGCATCGCGTTGGATCTATATACGGTTAGGCATAGCGTCCGTGCGGCATGCGAGCAGTGAATAGCGACTGTGTGCACCAAATGGACGGGTAGCGGAATGGGAGGTTGGTTCATTGAAACGAATTCTCGTATTGCTGTCCGAGCGCGGTTTTTGGGGTGAGGAACTCGTCGGACCCCTCGAAACATTTGATGCGAAGAAGTACGAAGTCACGTTCATTACGCCGACTGGTGAGCGTCCTCAGGCCCTCCCGCCAAGCATGAACGCGCATTACATCGACCCGCCCCTTGGCCGGTCGGTGACCTCGGAACAAGTTGCCAAAAAGACCCGAGCGATCGACAAGTCACCGCGGCTCGACAAGCCACTCAACATCTCCGAGTGGTTCCCAGAGCGCCCCTATATGAGCTCCACCAACTACCTCCGGGACATGGAAGCATATTGGGAGAAGGTCGACAAAGCGCAGAAGGAAGCGGCGGATCGTTACGACTCCCTTTTGATCGTCGGCGGCAGCGGTCCGATTGTTGACCTCGTAAACAACCAGCGAGTCCACGATCTGATCCTCGCGTTCTACAAAGCGAATCAGCCGATTGCTGCCGAGTGCTATGGGGTCGCTTGCCTCGCATTCGCCCGCGACTGGAACGCTCGACGCAGTATCCTCCAGGGCAAACGCGTCACCGGGCACTGTCTGGAATACGATTATCACGACGGCACGGGCTTCATCGGCACACTTTTCAACTTCGGCCCGCCGCCATACCCACTCGAATTCATCCTCCGCGACGCGACGGCTCCCGACGGCGAGTATGTCGGCAACGTGAGCCGCCTCCGTTCGGTCATCGTCGATTACCCGTTCATCACTAGTCGCTCGACGCCCGACTCTTACCTGTGCGGGGAGAAGGTGGTCGATGTCCTTGAAAACGGCCTGACGCGCTGGGGCTGGTAGGGCCACAGGGTACAGGCATATAGACTCGATACAGCGGCTGCTCCTACAGGCGATGCGGCTAGCGCGATTCGGAGCCGCGCGCCGACCTTGGACAGTCGGGAGGAAGTTGAGCACTGATGACTGGCACGACCGGGCGGTACGCGCTGCTCGAACAACTTGCCGCCGATGGCGTCGAATACATCTTTGGCAATCCTGGCACCGTCGAGCAGGGATTTCTGGACGCGCTCGAGGATATACCGCGTCTTTGCTACATTATGGCCCTCCAGGAAACTGTCGCCGTTGCCGCCGCGGATGGATACGCGCGGGCGACCAAACGGCCGGCGGTCGTCCAGTTGCACAGTGGTGTCGGTCTTGGCAATGGCGTCGGCATGATGTACCAGGCGAAGCGCGGCGAAGCCCCGCTTGTCGTCCTGGCCGGCGAGTCCGGGCTTCGCTACGATGCAATGGACGCCCAAATGGCGGCCGATTTGGTCGCGATCGCCGAGCCGGTCACGAAGTGGGCAACGCGCGTGGTCCATCCTTCTTCGCTGTTGCGGGTGGTGCGGCGAGCAATGAAGATCGCGGCAACGCCGCCGATGGGACCTGTCTTCGTTTCGCTGCCCATGGACGTGCTCGACGCGCCGTCAGAAGAAGAAGTAGTTCCGACATCCTATCCAGTCACACGCGTGGCGCCCGAGAACGCTCTCGTGTATCGCGCAGCGGCGATGCTTGCCGGC
Source organism: Thermomicrobiales bacterium (assembly GCA_045804965.1). GTDB lineage: Bacteria > Chloroflexota > Chloroflexia > Thermomicrobiales > UBA6265 > CAVTUU01. Next base: position 430,971 of record JBJMMD010000047.1, read on the forward strand.
GCCAGTCGGCCACTGCTCATCGTCGGCGACGGGATCGCAGCATCCGGTGCACAGTCGGAGCTTGCCAAAGTGGCCGAGTTGGCCGGAGCGGAGATTTGGGAAGCAAACGGCTCCGAGGTCAATATCAGCGCCGCCCACCCGCAATACCGCGGCGCGCTCGGGCATATGTTCGGCGACCATAGCCGTGAAATTACTCGCGCCTCGGACGTCATCTTGATTAGTGGAACTTACGTCTTTCCCGAGGTCTTCCCTGCCCTGCACGGCGTCTTTGCCCACGGTGCCCAGGTTATCCATATCGACCTAAACGGCTACGAGATCGCAAAAAACTTCCCGGTCGACCTGGGGATCGTCAGCGATCCAAAGGCGACGTTGGGACAGCTCGCAACCGCTCTGGAGCAGGTAATGACCTCCGCTCAGCGAGATGCGGCACGCCAGCGCGCATTCGGACTCGGCGAAGCCAAAAAACGCGAACTCGCTGCCCAGAAAAAATCGGATGAGAGCGCGCGGGACTCCGTGCCAATGCATGCGTCTCGGTTCATGGCCGAACTTGCATCGCAGCTATCTGCTGACGCAGTGATTTTTGACGAGGCGCTGACGACCTCGCCTGAATTGACGCGCTACCTGACCCCCACTCTTCCAGGTCACTATTTCCAAACGCGCGGCGGCTCGCTTGGGGTCGGCTTTCCCGGCGCTATTGGGCTCAAACTGGCGCACCCTGACAAGACCGTCATCGGGTTCAGCGGCGATGGGGGTGCGATGTACACCCCTCAGGCGCTGTGGACGGCGGCGCATCACAACCTGGACGTCAAATTCGTCGTCTGCAACAATCGCAGTTATCGCATTCTCAAGCACAATATCCAACAGTACTGGCACGAACGCGATCTCGAGGAACGCGACTTTCCTCATCCGTTCGACATTACATCCCCCAACATCGACTTCGCCGGACTGGCTACCTCGGTGGGGGTCGAGTCGACGCGAGTCGAAACGCCCGATCAGGTAGGGCCGGCGATTTCCCAGGCGCTCACTCATAGCGGCCCTTTCCTTATAGATCTCGTCATATCCGGCGAGGTGGCCAACCACTTTGTCTATGTCAAAGCCGGTCAGTAGGAGGAGATGCCAGGCAAACAAGGGAAATTTCAACGCTCAAGGCACGATGCTTCAGTTGGAGACAAATCATTCAACTAGGAGGAAATATGGTGCGTTCAACAGGTCCACACAAGAAGTCCGGAACCAATTCTGACGTCGTCGTGAAGATGTATGAGTGTTTCAATCGCGCTGACCTCGACACTATCAAAAATGATGTTTTCGCCTCTAACCTTGTATGGCGTCTTCCCGGTCGCCACCCGCTCGCTGGGGAAAAGCGTGGGCCAGATGAGGTCCTCGCTTTCTTCCACCAATTGAACAAGTCGGGTATCCACGTCGATCTGGTCGGCATCCACGACTGGAGTGATGACACCGTCGTCGAGGTCCACCGTGGTCACGGGCAGGCCGGCGACGCCAAGCTTGATGGTGTCAACTGCACCCATTATCGGATCGAAAACGGCAAAATCGCTGAGGTCCAGGTTTATGTGAGCGATCAGTATGCACTCGACAACTTCTTCAACGAGGTCTACAAGTACAAGCCGATCCCGGACCGCCTGGCGGAGTAATTGCTGGAGTTTATCCATCGACCGCCTATTGCTACCCACCTTTAAGCCCCAGTGGTTGGTGGGGGTCGACAGGTTCCTTCGCCTTTGGACGCTTGGCGATCCAATACCGGAGGAGCGAGCGCGCGGATTGGACTGAACGCCAGAGGGTTGCCGCCGAGAGATGTCGGCGGTCGATCGACGGTCTTCAATCCTCAAAGGAGGCAGCATGCCAAACGTTACTCCCGATCTCGTGCGCAAGGCGTACGGGGCGCTTGCCTCGGGCGATGTTGAGCAAATTCAGGAGTACTGGGCCGAGGACATGAACTGGCTCGTGCCGGGTCACAATCCGCTGTCAGGGTGGTACCACGGACGGGACGCGTTCCTTGGGTTCATGGGACAGGTCGGGGCACTGTCGGCCAATAGCTTCAATATGGAGTCGATCGCCGTCATGACGAGCGACGACTACTCTGCCGACGTGACACGCAACATCGGGTTCCGAGGTGGCTTCGAAGGGAAGGGCACTGTCCCTTACACAAAGTTAGACATCAATGTCGTCCATGTTCTGCGCTGGCGGGACGGGAAAGTGATCGAGGGCCGAGGCGCGATCTTCGGTGACGGCACAACGGAGTACGACCAGTTCTGGGCACCGACCACCGGAGGCGAACGGATCTGACCGCGCGGCGCGTGTTCGGAACGGGCGGGTGCCCCTAGGAGGGAATCGTTTGATGGCCACCGCAGCGCATTTGACCGAGGACGAACTGCGGCAGTTCGTCGTCGACTGGTTCGATTTACTTGACGTCCATGCGCCGGTCGAACAAGTGCTGCCGCTGGTTGCCGAGGACGACCTTGAGATGGTCTTCCCGGAAGTGACGGTCCAAGGCCAGGACAGCTTCAAGGATTGGTACGCGAAAGTGACCAATCGATTCTTCGACGAGGTGCACACACTCAACGAGCAGCGATTCTCCACTGCGGGCGACCGGGGCGAGATCGGGCTCGACCTCAACTGGCAGGCTAAGTTGTGGCAGCCACCGGCGCCGAAGAGCCAGTGGTTGGGATTCGATGTGCTCCAGACGTGGGAAATGCGCCGCTCGGCGCGGACCAACAAGCCGGAGATCGTGCGCTACATCGTGACCAAGTTCGACCCGATGCCAGGATCCGCGGCGCTACCAGACTAGCGGCTCGTGTGGGAAGGAGACGAAGGGATGGCCGACAACAAGCTGATTGTGCAAAAAGTCGTCAACGAGGTCTGGAACACCGCTGATGAGAGTAAGGTTGGCCAATACTACGGCGACGACTTTGTCTTTCACACAGAGGGCGGAGCCGTGCAGCAGGGTCCGGAGAGCATCCGTGAGTGGCTGCGAGCCACCCACGGCGCCTTCCCGGACATCTCATACCAAATCGGTGCCATCTATGGCGAAGATGACAAGGTCGCGTTCCGGTACACCGTTGCCGGGAACCAAACTGGGGATTTCCGCGGACTGCCGCCTACCGGCAAGACCGTCCACCTGACTGGCCACATGATCGTGCACCTACGGGACGGCAAGATCGTCGAGGGGCACGGCTATTGGGACACGCTGGGGCTTTTACAGCAGATCGGCCTGGTGCCACCGATGGGGCCGCCGCGAGCGTAGTCCCGCCGGGACGAGTGGAGGAAAAGCGATGGCGACCCCAGAGCAAAACATGGCCACCGTCCGCCAGTTTTTCGAGGCGGCGAGCACGGCCAATTTCGATGACTTCGACAACTACATGGTCGAGAAATTCGTCACCCACGGCGATGCGCTTTTTCCCTTCTTCATGGGACGCGAGGGGATGAAGGGAGGCGTCGGTTTCTTCAAGAAAGCCTTTCCCGATGCCCGGCTCAACCTTGAAGAGATCTTCGCCGAGGGCAACAAGGTCGTGGCGCACGTGCGCGTGACTGGACACCAGGAAAAAGAGTGGCTCGGCGTTCCCGCATCGGGCAACGAATACACCTGGACCGCCTCGACCATTATCCGTTTCGACGACGACGGGAAGATGGTGGAACGCTGGGTAATCGAAGACGAGCTGGGCATGATGATCCAGCTCGGCATCATGCCACCGCTGCATTGACGGAGGAGACGGGCCAATCATGGGAGCAAAGCAAGACCGCAACCGCGCCACGTTGCAGAAGTTCTATGACGAGGCAATCGGCAAGGGCAACGTCGACATCATCGACGAATTGATGGCGGAGGATTTCGTCCACCACGGGGATGCGCTCTTCCCGTACATCGGCGGCAGCGCGGCGATCAAAGCCGGTGTTGGCGGGGTGAAAGCTGCCTTTCCGGACGGCAAGACGATCATCGAGGACACCGTCGCCGAGGGGGACATCGTCGTCAGTAGGCTCTCCTGGACCGGCACCCACCTCGGCACGATGATGGGCAAGGAAGCGACCGGCAAAAAGATGTCCTGGAAGGGCATATCCACCTACCGCTTCAACGAAGAGGGGCTCATCGTCGAGCGTTGGGCAAACCAGGACGTCGTCCCAATGTTGATCGAGCTCGGCATCCTGCCGCAGATGGGGCCGTCCTAACCCGGGCTCGGGGCTGCGCCGGACGACGGTGCGCCGTTCGGTTCGATTCGTCGTCCGCATAAAGACGCGAAGGAGCGTTCGAGGATGATTCTCGTCACTGGCGCGACAGGAAACATCGGGCAAGAGCTCGTACGCCAGATGGGGGAGGCCGGCGTGCCGGTCCGCGCCCTGGTGCGCGACGCCTCGCGCGCGGGCGATCTTAAAGACATGGGCGCCGAAATAGTGGTCGGCGACCTCGGTCAGCCCGAGACGATCGATTCGGCACTGGAAGGCGTCGACAAAGCCTTCCTCTTGACCGCGACCGATCCGGCGCAAGTCGAAGTTCAAGGAAATTTCATCGATGCGGCCAAACGCGCTAACCTCAGCCACGTGGTGAAGCTCTCGGTGGTCGGGGCCGCTCTCGACGCGCCCGCGAAGCTGATGCGCTGGCACGCCCAGACCGAAGCGGATCTGGCCGCGTCCGGCTTACCGCACACAAACCTTCGTCCGCATGTGTTCTATCAGTATTATCTCTACTTGGCGCCAATGGTGATCGGCATGGGTTCGTTCACCGCCTCACTCAAATCCGGCGTCAAGCTGGCGTCGATCGACATCCGAGACATCGCCGCATCCGCGATGTCCATCCTGCAAGACCCGGCCAAGCACAACGGTCAGACTTATTTTCTGACCGGGCCTGAACCCTTCTCGAACGACGACCTCGCGGAGAAGATCGGCCGGATGATTGGCAAACCGGTCAGCTACACATGGTCGCCGGGTGACGTCAGCCGCGCCGCAATGATCGATATGGGCTTCCCGGAATGGATGTCGGACGTCGTGACCGAGATGGACGAGGCGTACAGCACCGGCAACTACTCCTACACCACTACCGCGGTCAAAGACATCACCGGGAACGAGCCTCGCTCGATTGACCAATTCCTCGAAGAATTTTCGTTCGTCTTCGCCGGCGGGGAATAGCCGCCGCGACGGCTCCGGTCGCGACCGATTCGCACCGAAGGAGCATGTATGTCAGAGCAAGAAAACGCCGCAGTTGTTCATCGCCTCTATGACGAGCTGAACAAGGACAACATCGATATCGTCGACGAATTGATCTCCCCGAATTTCGTCGCCCACGGCGAGACGATGGGCCTCGATCCCAGTGGGACCGACCGCCGAGGGGCGATGAAAAAAGGCATTCAGTGGGCAAAGCAAATCTTCCCGGATCTGGTCGTCACAGTCGAGGAAACTCTCACCTCCGGTGACCGGGTGGTCTGCCGCCTGCTCTGGACTGGCACCCAGAAAGACCCGTTTATGGGCGTCCCGCCGAGCGGCGAGCCGATCACTTGGACCGCGATCGCGATTAACCGGATGGAGAATGGCCAGATCGCGGAACGTTGGTTCAACTCCGACGAGCTCGGCATGATGCAGAAGATGGGGCTTATCCCCAAAATGGGCCCCCCGGAAGCCAAACCGGTCGACGAACAGACCCAGGCGGCGAAAGAGCTGGCACAGCGCTACATTGATGCCGTCAACGCCAAGGACGAAGCCGAGTTGCGCGCCGTCTTCGCCGATGACTTCATCGATCACAATGCGGTGCAATTGAGCGGCATCTCGCAGGGCGTTGAAGGGGTGATCCAGGCGCACCATATGCTGGATTCCGCCTTCCCCGACATCCACTTCGAGTTGAACGACACGGTCGTCGAGGGCGATCAAGTCGCGATTCGGATTAGCGCCAGCGGCACGCAAAAGGGCGAGTTGTTCGGCATCCCGGCCACCAACAAGCACATCACTTGGACAGGCCACCGGATCATGACGATCAAGGACGGTCGCTTCACCGAGGGCTCGAACGAGCTCGACCAGGTCGGAATCATGACCCAGCTCGGGGTAATGCCGCCGATGGTCATGCCGGGCGAGCCGCCCGATCCCGCCACGGATAAAGCCGCGGTTCAAAAGCTCTACGAGGGCCTGAGCGCGGGCAATTACGACATTCTCGACGAAGTGATGGATCCGCTTGCCGTGATCCACGGCGACGCCTTGGCGCCGCTAACTCGGGGCGCCACGGCCTACAAAGAGATCTTCAAACCCATTCGCGCCGCCTTCCCGGACATTAAGGCGACGATCGAGAACATGGTTGTGCAGGATGACAAGGTGGTCTCGCGCGTGCGATGGAACGGCACCCATACAGGCACGTTCATGGGATTCATCCAGCCGACCAACAAACAGATGAACTGGGGCGAGATCGTGCTCGACCGCTTCGAGAACGGCAAGATCGTCGAGCGTTGGTATAACACGGACGCAATGAGCATCTTCCGGCAGCTGGGGCTCGTTCCGGAGTAGTCCGCGGCTGGCATATCCCGCACTCGGGCAAGGAGATGGTTATGGGAGAGCTCCAAGAGCGCAACAAGGCGGTCGTCCGCCGCTTTTACGAAGAGGTCATGAATCAGGGCAAGGTGGACGTGCTCGACGAGGTCATGGACGCCGAGTTCGACGACCACGGCGAGGCGTTGTTCGGCAGCCCGCACGGCCGTGCCGTAATTCGCGGCGGGATCGAAGCGGTCCACTCCATCCTCAAAGACCTCAACGTTCGCCTCGAGGACATGGTCGCTTCTGGTGACATGGTCGGCGTGCGCGGGACTATGACCTGTAAGCTAGTCGGCCCGTTCCTCGGAGTCGACGCGTCGGGGAACGAGCTGAAATGGGGCGGAATCGCGATGTTCGAGGTCAAAGACGGGAAGATCACCCGTCGTTGGTTCAACTCGGACAGCCTCAACATTATGACCCAGCTCGGACTCTATCCCCCGGCGCCAAAACCCGATGCGCCCGCGCCAAAGGCTCCGAGAGAGATCATCAACCAGTACTACGACTCGGTGAACGCGGGCGATTGGGATACCTGGCTGACGCTCTTCGCCTACGACATGGAGATGGACGAGCAGTTGATGGGCCACGTCGACGGGATCGACCCGCTCCGCGATGTCGTCGGCGGACTGAGGAAGTTCAAGAAGTTCCAGATGCACCCGCAGCACACGGTCGTCGAAGGCGACGAGGCGATGGTCGCCTGGAATTTCGAGGCGATCGACCCTAACGGCAAGGAGATCAACGTCAAAGGCGCCAATTTCTTTCGTTTCAAGAACGGCAAGATCGTCTATATGGCCAACTTCCACGACACGAAGCCGTTCTCCTGATCGATTCGGATTTCGCAATCCGGCAAGGTTGGTCACGCAAGGACCGGATTTCGGAAAGGCTGCAAAGAGCTTGAACGAATACGATTTCATCGTGGTCGGGGCGGGTTCGGCCGGTTCCGTGATCGCCAGCCGGCTGAGCGAGAATCCGGACGTCGAGGTGCTAGCGATTGAAGCGGGTCCAGTCGAGCGGCCGGGGAACGTGCAGAACGCGGCAATCTGGTACACCCTGCTCGGTTCGTCGATCGACTGGGGATACACCAGCGTGCCCCAACCTGGACTCGACGGGCGCCAGACCTATGAGCCCCGCGGTAAGGCGATCGGCGGCTCCAGCAACCTCTACATCATGATGCATATCCGCGGACACCCGTCGGATTATGACAATTGGTCCTACAACGGTTGCCCAGGGTGGACCTACCAGGAGTGCATCCCCTACTTCCAACGCTCGGAGGGCCAGGAGGACGACACCAACCCGACCGCCGGTAAGGACGGCCCGCTGGCCGTGACCAATGCTGGCAAACACAATCCGAACCCGACCTCAGCCGCTTTCATCGAGGCATGCAAGTCGCTCGGCTTCCCCGAGACGAGCGATTTCAATGGCCCGAACATGGAAGGAGTCGGCTGGCACCATATCAACGTGCGGGATGGCGAGCGCTGGAGTACGGCGGAAGGTTACCTCCTTCCCGCGCTCAGCCGTCCGAACCTTACGCTGCAATCCAATGCCCAAGCGACGAGACTGTTATTCGACGGCAAGCGCGTGACGGGCGTCGAATACGCCCAGCACACAGGTGTACATCAGCCCATTGGAGGAAACGCGCCGGTCGCGCACGCGGGAGCAAACCGCACCCACCGGTACCAGGCGCACGCCCGCCAGGAGATCATTGTCTGCCTGGGAGCGATCGAGTCACCCAAGCTGTTGATGCTCTCGGGCATCGGCGACCCTGCGGAGCTCAGGGAACATGACATCGAACCAGTGCTAGGGCTGCCGGGCGTGGGCAAGAACTTCCACAACCACGTCCTCAGCGGTGTGATCTTCGAGTGCAAAAAACCGGTGCCGCCCGGCGAACAGAATCTCTCCGAGGCCGCGCTCTTCCTGAAGTCGGACCCGGGTTGGGTCGGACCTGATCTCCAGATCGCGTTCGTGCATGTGCCGTTCAACATCATCGTCGGGCAGGGGCACCCGAATTCGGTCAGCATCTTGCCTGGGGTGGTGCGGCCGCTCTCACGTGGGTGGATCAAACTTGGGAGCAGCAATCCGCTCGACAAGCCGCTGGTCAACCCGAACTATTTCAGTGCCGCGAGCGATCGCGAGCGGATGGTCCAGGCGGTCAAGCTTTCACGCGAGATTTTCCGGGCCGGTCCGTTCTCAGAATGGGTAGGGGACGAGTTGATGCCGGGTCCCGATTTCGAAGGCGATGATAACCTCGACCAATTCGTGCGGCAGACCTCGGACTCCTATCACCACCAGGCCGGCAGTTGCAAAATGGGGCTGGACGACATGGCGGTGGTCGATCCGAAGCTGAAGGTGCACGGGATCGAGGGGTTGCGGGTGGCGGATGCGAGCGTGATGCCACACGTGCAGTCCGGCAACTGCCACTCCGGGATCGTGATGATCGCGGAACGTCTTTCCGAATGGCTCAAGCAGGATCACGGTATCCAGGCATAATGCCGGTACGACCGGCGACTGACTAGACAGGACAATTCAATGGCGGAACGGCTGCGCGGCAAGAAGATCGGCATCCTGATCGAGGGCGACTACTACGAGCACGAGATCTTCTACTATCAGCTCCGGTTCCCCGAGGAGGGCGCCGAGCTTCATTTCCTGACGCGACTGTGGGGGCAACCTTCCCTGAGCTTCAAGGGGCACGAGTACCAAATCCCGTTCAACTGCAACGAAAGCTTCGAGGAAATGAGCGACACGGAGCTGCGCAGCTACGACGCGATCATCGTGCCGTCCGCCATGGTTTCGGATCGGTTGCGTTACACAGAGGACGTAAGCAAGCTACCGCCGGCTTGCGTGTTTCTCCAGCGCGCCTTTGCGGAGCCCTCGATCGTGAAAGGGATCATTTGCCACGGCTTGTGGCTGATGGCCCCAATTCCCGAACTTGTGCGTGGCCGCCATGTAGTTGCGCACAACAATTTACACGGTGACGTCAAGAACATGGGGGCAATTTATAGAGACGAGGACGTGGTCGTCGATGGCGACCTCGTCACCGGGCGCACCGGTGGTCACTGCCACCTCTTCGCCCGCAGAATCATCGACATCCTCTCCGAACAGGAACCTGTATTTGCCGAATCAGCCCAGCATCGGGCAATGCATGGGTAGTGCTTCTGACACACAAGGGCAGACGATGCGATCTCTATCAGTTAGGCAGTTCATAGCGGCAGGAAGGAACGTGAAAATGCGACGAATAACCTCGCTGTTCATCGCGCTTGTGGTCCTGATGGGTCTTACAATCGGGTTTCAATCCGCAGTCACCGCGCAGGACGACCAGGCCACGCTCGATGCCAACAAGGCTGTAGTGCGGAAATACTTCGAAGAGGCATTGACGCAAAACAAGCCAGAACTCGTGGACGAGCTGTTCGACCCGTCGTACGTGTTCCACGCCGGTAGCGGTGATCTGCCGGGGACTGCCAACACCAAATCGTTTATCACGTCGATCAAGACCGCCGTGCCGGATTCGGTTTGGACAACCCGCGACCTTATTGCCGACGGCCCATACGTGCTGATCCGAGTCAGCGTCAGCGGAACCCAGGCTGCACCGTTCAACGGACTCCCGAACACGGGCGGCTCGATCAAGGACGTGCCTGGCATGGGCATGTACAAGCTCGCGAACGGCAAGATCGTCGAGTCCTGGAACGAGGACAACTTCCTCGTGATCGGCCAGCAGCTTGGCACCGCGCCCGCCCCATTCGGCGTCCCGGTCTTCACCGATTTTGGCCAGCCGGTCGGCCCGCAGACCGATCAAGCAACGCGCGACGCGAACAAGGCGGTCGTCCAGCGGCTGATCGACGAAGCATGGTCCGGAGGGAACATGGAAGTCATCAACGAGCTGTACGATCCGGCTGCGGTGAATCATCCGACCGCGGCTGGTCAGGCTCCGGACGTCTCCGGGATCGGCCTTCAGATCAGCATCTTCAGAGCCTCGATGCCCGACATGAAGTTGAATTCAGACATCATGATCGCGGAGGGTGATGAGGTCGCAACTCGCGTCACAATAACCGGTACCGATACAGGCGGCCTGTTTGGGTTCGCGCCGACGAACAAGCAGTTGACCACCGGCGGCATTCGCACCGACCGGCTCAAGGACGGCAAGATCGTCGAAACCTGGTTCATCATCGATACGTTCAAGCTCTTCCAGGACACCGGCTTGATCCCACCGGCGGCGACACCGGTCGCGACACCGGTCGCGACACCGACGACGTAAGACGTTAGGGGGTGGCGCGTTTTGACGCCACCCCATACCCGATCCAAGCGACCGTAGACCAGGTTTCTTCGGAGCATCACGCCGCGGAGTGCAATTCGAACAAAAAGTGTCGTGCGGCGAACAGGGTACGGTCGCCGTAGTGGCTGACAGGGAGCATCGAACTATGGCGTCGACATTTTCCACAGAAGGTCTGGCCGCAGGAAGCGCGCGTCGCCCCTGGATCGTCGTCGGTATCTTCGTCGCGCTGCTCATTGGCGCGATCGTCATCCAGATCGTTGCGCCGCTCAAGACCACGACAGAGGTCAAACTCCTCAACAACCCTGAATCGACCCAGGCGGACAATCTCCTTCAGGAAAGCGGCCTGCGCGGTCCCCGGCCAGCCTTCGAAACGATCATTATCAAGTCCGACACGTCAACGGTGGACGATCCGATCTTCCAGCAGGTGGTCACCCTGGCGACCATTACCGTCAAATCGCATCCGGATCTGGTCGTTAGCGACCGCATCTTCAACTACTACCAGGGCAAGGCGCTCGGAATTCCCGCGGCCGACAACCTGGTCTCGGCTGACCGCCACACAACGATTATCCCTGTCACCATGGCGGGCAGCATCGACGATGCAATTGCGAATGCGCCGGACTACGTCGCGGTTATCGAAGGCATCCAGGTCCCCGCGGGCTTCGAAGTCCTCACTGTCGGTGATGCCAGCATCAACCACGAGATCAACGAGATCACGCAGAAGGATGCCTTTCGCGGTGAGGCAATCGGCGTCCCGCTGGCGTTGATCGTCTTGGTGCTGGTCCTCGGAGCTCTGCTTGCGGCGGTGCTTCCGATCATGCTCGGCTTCGTTTCGATCATCCTTTCTCTGTCACTGGCGGCGCTTATCAGCCAGAAATGGGAACTTTCGTTCATCGTGTTCGATATGATCGCGATGATCGGGCTCGCTGTCGGCATCGACTATACACTCTTCGTCGTCGACCGCTACCGCGAGGAACGGCGCAAAGGGCTGGCCAAGTTCGACGCGATCTTCGCCGCTGGAAGCACCGCGATGCGCGCTGTCTTCTTCTCCGGCATGACCGTCGTGCTCGCCCTGCTCGGCCTCTTCATCGTGCCGAATAACATCTTCCGTAGCCTGAGCCTTGGAGCGATCATCGTCGTGATCATTGCGGTGGTCTCAACCATGACGCTCATGGCTGCAGTCCTCATGCTGCTCGGAGACCGTATCGACTGGCCGCGCAAACGGAACTACGATGCCGCGGCAGCTGCGGCTGAAACCGCGGAAGAGCGCGAGACCTACCACAAGGGTTTCTGGGGGCGCACCGCCCGGTTGGTGATGAGCCACCCCTGGATCAGCGTTATTAGCTCGGTCACACTGTTGGTCTTGCTCGCGCTCCCATTGCTCGATATGAAGAGCGGATTGACCGGCATTTCCTCGTTGCCAGAAGGCACGAATGCACGCAAGGGACTGGAGATCCTACAGGAGGAATTCTCCGCTGGCCTCGTCTCCCCGGTCGAAATCGTGATTGACGGATCGAAAAGCGATCCCGCCGTCCAGACCTCTGTCTCGCAGCTTTACTCGACTCTCGCGGCCGATCCGATTTTCGGCAAGCCGACATCGCCTGAACCAACGTGGAGCGAGGTGTACGGCGATAACAATCAAGTGGGTCTAGTGGACGTGCCGCTCACTGTGGCGCCCGACAGCCAGGAGGCGTTCAAAGCGATCGACCGGCTTCGAGGACAACTCAAGGTAGAGCCCTTCGCCAGCTCGCCGGCCGACTTCCTCGTCACTGGTCAGTCGGCGATCAATGTCGATTTCTTCCACATGAAGGATCAGTACACGCCGATCGTCTTCGTCTTCGTGCTCGGACTCAGCTTCATCATCCTGATGCTCGCCTTCCGCTCGATCGTCGTCCCGCTCAAGGCAATCATCATGAACCTGCTCTCGGTCGGCGCGGCATATGGATGCATCGTACTAGTCTTCCAGAAAGGCTATCTCGCCGACTTCTTCGGGTTCCAGCAGGTTGACGCGATCGAGGCGTGGCTGCCGCTCTTCCTCTTCTGCGTGCTCTTTGGCCTCTCCATGGACTACCACGTTTTCCTGCTCAGCCGGATCCGCGAACACTATTCTGAGACCCACCGGAACGCAGAATCGGTTGCAACTGGTCTCCAGGCGACCGCCCGGCTGATCACCGGCGCCGCCCTAATCATGGTCTTCGTCTTCAGCGGGTTTGCCGCCGGTCGGCTGGTGCCGTTGCAACAACTCGGGTTCGGGATGGCGGTCGCGGTCGCACTCGACGCCACGATCATCCGCATGGTCCTGGTCCCGGCCAGCATGGAACTGCTGGGCGACCGCAACTGGTATCTGCCGTCCTGGCTCAAGTGGCTGCCGGACCTGCGTATCGAAGGAAAAGCAACCCCTCGGGTGGCAGCCGCGCCGATAACCGGGGACGACTAGGAGGCTTACCAGGTGCCGGCGATGCAGGCGGTTGAGTCCCGTTCTCACGCTCGGCGGCCCCTACCGGACTGTAGATGGAGCGTGCCCACTTCCGGAGGGACTTCCAACATTGAGTGCGGATTTCAGTGCAGGGTGGCCGGGATCAACGAGCTGTACGGGAGAAATCATGCCGAGTTTGGCGTTTTCGCTCACCGACCTCGCGTGCGGGGATCCGCTCGCCATCGAGCCGTTCTACATGTAGCACTTCGGTTTTTCCGGAGGGACCTTTCGTGAAACAGGCAAGTGCGTCATCGTGATCTTCGCGCATTAACTACGTCGGCACGTTATTGGCAAAGTTGGCTTGGCACGTCACAACGGAGGTGAAATCCGATGCCGAAAGTGAGCTTGACCGTACAGCACGAATTGGGAGAGGACGAAGCGCGCAACCGGATCCAGCATTTGCTGGCGGACGTGCGTGAAAAGTATGGCCGCCAGGTGAGCGACATCCGCGAAGAGTGGAACGGCAACAGTTGCGACCTGGGTTGGAAGTCGATGGGGATGGGCATGAGCGCCACCATTCAAATTCACCCATCCGATGTCTCGGTCGACGGCAACATGCCGATGGCGTTCATGGCGTTCAAGGGCAAGATGGAGCAATTGGTGCGGGACCGCGTTACGCAGGCGCTCGCACCAGCGCCCGTATAAGCTCCGTCGGATGCAAGCCCGCGCCGGCCGGGCGATCGAAGAATCGAGCTATCGCCAGGCGTGGGCGGCGTCGGCCCTTCGTCCTACGCGAGCCCAGCAGCCGCCGCGGCGGACGACGATTCACGGGCGCCTCCCGAGGCACCAGTGGCCCGGGGCAACGTTCAAAATTGAGTGTGCTATATGGACGTCGTCCTCGGTTTCAAGCCGGAAACCGACGTTGAGCAATGAGAGGCAATTGCACCACTATGCCGACAACCACGTTTTCGCACATTGCATTGGCGTGCAAAGACCCGCGAACTGTCGAGCGGTTCTATGCGAAGCATTTCGGTTTTCGGCGAACGCGAGTCTATCCCGCTGAGTCGATTCCGGGGCTCGGCGAAGTTATCATCATCTCCTCAGCGGGCCTTTCGCTTGAGCTCTTTCCTGCGAAGGAAGAGCGGCCCGTGCCAGCTGCAGGCGGTGACGGGCCCTGGTATCCCGGCTTTCGCCACCTCGCTTTTCTCGTCGACAACCTAGACGCAAGTCTGGCCCAAATGGGCGATGAGGCGAATATCACTTTCGGACCGATCGACCTCGGCTTCCTCGTCCCGGGGATGCGCGTTGCCTGGCTCGCGGATCCTGAAGGCAACATCGTGGAGTTGAACCAGGGCTACGTCGACGAGGCGAATCCGCCGCAGGACTAGGGAAGAGCGGCTCCAATGCTCGGCCTCATTCGATCTTGACAGTAAGCTAGGATAGGTCCGCGAGGCACGCAGACGAACTGAGATCCCGAGGTGTCGCCGAGTCTGCACTAGTTGGATGGGCGCTCACGGCCGGGTCTGGCGTTTCGAGAGGAGCATTAAGTAATGGTCACAGCGTCCAAATCGACAGAAAGCAAGCGCAGGAGCGTCCAAACTGGGGATGAGGCCAAACCCGCTCAGGCCGGGGCATACCGGTTTACCGTCGAACGAGGTTCGGCGCATCCATTAGGCGCGGTTCCAAGCGCGACCGGGGTGAATTTCTCGGTCTTCTCGGAACATGCGACTGCTGTCACTTTACTGCTCTTTGACGAGCATGATGACCCAGAGCCGATCCAGACGATCGAGTACGATTCGAGGATCAATAAGTCATTCCATTTTTGGCACGTTTTCGTGCGAGGGGCGCGGCCGGGAATGCACTACGCCTACCGCGTGGACGGACCGCGGGATCTCCATGGGCAGGGCCACCGCTTCAATCCGAACAAGGTGCTCATCGATCCGTACTCGTACGGCGTAACGACCAACCTTTGGAATCGGGTCACGGCAACTGGGCCAGACGACAACTTGGCGACCTCGATGAGGAGCGCCATCATCGATCTCGACGACTACGACTGGGAAGGCGATCGCCCGATCAACCGTCCGATGAACGAAACAATCGTCTACGAGATGCACGTCGGCGGTTTTACCAAGTCGCCGTCCTCGGAAGTCAAGCACCCTGGGACGTTTGCGGGCATCGTCGAAAAGATCCCTTACCTCAAATCTCTCGGTATCACGGCGGTTGAGCTCCTGCCGGTTTGCCAGTTCGATCCCCTAGAATTCGCCCGCCCTAGTCCGGTCGACGGCCGACCGCTGTCGAACTACTGGGGTTACAGCACCGTCGGCTTCTTCGCGCCACATCCCGACTTCTGCGCAACGCCCGAAGACGCAAGCCATATTCGGGAGTTTCGCGATATGGTCAAGGCGCTTCATCAAGTGGGGATCGAGGTGATCCTCGACGTGGTTTTCAACCACACGAGTGAGGGCAATCACGAGGGGCCGACCATCAACTTCAAGGGTCTCGAGAATAGGATTTATTACCACCTCGTGCCTCAGGACCGTCAGTACTATATGGACTACTCGGGATGCGGCAACACCTTCAACTGCAACCACCCGATTGCCGACAAGCTCATCCTCGAATGTCTCGAATTCTGGGTTAGGGACATGCACGTTGACGGTTTCCGCTTCGACGAGGGATCGATTCTCTCGCGAGGCGAGGACGGTGCGCCGATGGTCTATCCGCCCGCCGTGTGGCACGTCGAGTTGTCCGAGGAGTTAGCCGACACAAAGATTATTGCCGAAGCGTGGGATGCCGCAGGCCTCTATCAGATTGGGTACTTCCCGGGATACCGATGGGGCGAGTGGAACGGACGCTACCGCGACGACCTCCGCCGGTTCGTGCGTGGTGAAGGTGGTCTCATCGGCGCGGTGGCGTCGCGCATCGCCGGCAGTTCCGACATCTACGAGGCCAGCGGTCACCTGCCAATGAACAGCATCAACTTCTTCAATTGCCACGATGGTTTCACTCTTCGCGATCTCGTGTCCTACAACCAAAAGCACAACGAGGCCAACGGTGAGAATAACCGCGATGGCATGGACGAGAACTTCAGCTGGAACTGTGGTGTCGAGGGGGAGACCGACGAAGCAGGTGTTTTGAGCCTGCGCAAGCGCCAAATGAAGAACGTCGCGGCAATTCTCGGGCTTTCGCAGGGCGTGCCAATGTTCGTAATGGGCGATGAAATCGGTCGCACCCAACACGGGAACAACAATGCATATTGCCAAGACAACGAGTTGAGTTGGATGGATTGGACGCCTTCGGAATCCAGCGACGAATTGTTCCGTTTCTGGAGCAATATGATTGCGTTCCGCAAGCGGCACCCAGTCCTGCGCCGATCCCGCTTCTTCACTGGAGAAACCAACGAGAGGCAGGTTCTAGACATTGCGTGGCATGGCTGCGGGCTCAACAGGCCCGGCTGGAACGACCCGACCTCTCGCGTCCTCGCATTCACACTGGGAGGTTTCGACGAAGACGCCGACCTCCACGTGATAATGAATATGGATGAAAACGATCTGGACTTCGAGCTCCCACGGGTAATCGGACGGAGGTGGCTACGAGCCGTCGATACGGGGCTCGACAGCCCAGCGGACATCGTCGAAGGTGGGCAAGAGCAACCGCTCGAGGGAACGACCTATCGGGCCAAGGGCAGGAGTGTCGTGGTTTTGGCCTCGAAATAGGCGGAACGCCATTCCGGGTCTCAGTTGTTGGGGCCGGGAATGGCGTTCCTTCCACCCGAAACTGGAGCGACGCACCGCCTGCCGATCTTTACGATGCACCGCCCCCGGTGATCGTCTGCGCCGTGACTTCGTTGGGTCGGTACAGTCGTATCGGACATCGCACGCGCCGAGGGACTCAGGCAGAGCTACGCGGGCGTCAGTTCCGCCGGCATGGTGTCTGCCGCTGAAACCTCGACATCGGCATTTGTAAAGGCTTCCCGCACCGCCGGGTTTGCGCCGATCAGGTGCAGGTCCACCTCGGCTCCCAGCTTGTGGAGCGCAAAGATGAGCGCGCGCATGGCGACGGCGTCGATGGACTTCAACTCTGTCACGATCAGAACCAGGCGTTTCGGCTGTTGCGCCAGTACCTCTTGCAACTCATCCTCAAACGCACTCAAACTGTCCTTGTCAAGAATCCCGGCGAGTGAGATCTTGCCGACCTCGTCCGCCACGTCGGATTTGATCACGCTCTTCTGCGTCGCGACGACCGGTACGAGGCGAACGCGGACCTTGATGTCGCCGTCGGTTTCGGGAAGCTTCACGGTCAGCGCCGCAGCATCGAAATCGCGATATGGCTCTCCATCGATCCAGACATCACCGATCACGACGCTGCCCGGTGGGAGGATATCCGGCTGGACACGGAGGATGCCGTCCTTGAAGCCGCCCCGTTTCGGCTTGAAGTGGAGGTCCATTTCCTGGTGAGTAATCAGGAGATTCGTGTAGACGGCGGCAAGGTAAGCAAGCTCGAAGGAGTGGTAACCACTCATGGAATGGCTACCCTTGAAGCGTTCGGTTCCCACTAAGTACGGGAGGCCGGTTGCCAGGACGTTGAAGTAGATGCCTCCGTCATCATGGTCGAGGAACATTGCATTGTAGAACGCAGCCGATTCCCGTCCTAAGCGGAGGTACTCGTCGTTCTTCAATGACCCCGCGAGGATCAGGTACGCGAGAATCGCCTGTTCTTGCTGCCACCAGGCCTTGCGGTCGTGCCAGGCCAGACGATGAACTTCTTCGCCTGGCCCGAGTTCACGCTCCATGACGTCATACCAACCGCCGCGCTGGCGGTCCATCCCGACTTTCGGCATCTCTTCCGCGATCTTTTCCGCGAGCTCTCGATAGGTATCGCTTGGCCGCAGATGATTGATGCGCATCAAGTTCCAGGCGATCTTGAGGTTGTGGCCGACGACGGCACGGTTCTGCTGCCAGCCCCACGCCTTGTCATGACTCCAATCCTCGTGGAAACGCTCCTGGACGAAGGGGCTGTGCTCGTAGTCGGGGAAGCGCTGCGCGATCGTGTCCGCGGTGTAGGCCAGCATCGTCGCGTGCTTTTCTTCGCCGGTCGCCAGCCAAAGGTTGATCAGGTACGCCGGCGCATGGTCGCCGACCGAATTCCAGTTCTTTCGGGCCCGGTTGCCACCAAGGGAGGGGCTCCTCGGGTCGAGCGTGATTGGATCGACGTGTGAGAAATATCCGCCATTCTCGGGGTCGAGGAAGTGGCGGTCGAATAGGCGCAGGGTGCGTTCGATGTCACGCAGGATGAGTGGGTCACCGGTTATACGATACGTCTGCGTTGGACCGGCAAGGGCGTAGATCTGCTCGTACATCGGGAGGGCATCATAGTCGTCGCCGAACTCCGAGGCGAAAATTTTCCGCTCATGGGGGCCGCTGACGTCAATCGCGTGATACCAATACGAGATATCCTCTTGGGTGTCTGCGAAGCGCATGTGGTCGCGAAGGTAGGTGGTGCCGGCATCGGCCGCTTCGAGGAAACGGTCTTCGCCGGTCATCAGGTAGGCTGTGGCAAAACCATAAATCAGGCGCGAAATGGTGTCGGTTTCCTGCCGAAAGTCGGAGGTTTTGGCGCCTCCCAAACCGAGCTTGGTTCGGTAGTCGCGGAAATTGACAGCGCCGTCACCGAACTCGGCGCGAAGATAGAAGCTGGCAAGAGCTCTAATCTGGCGGACCCACCAGTCCGGCTTCTCAAATCGAAAGTCAACTGGAGCCCGGTCAAGAAAGATCAAATGCTTCGCATCAAAGGTCTGTCCAGACCGCTCTGGATAGAAGATGCCGTAGGCGAAGAGAAAACGACCCGCGGTCAACATCTCCCACATTTGGCCGGTCGCATCGGTATACGGCTCCCCCAAATTGCGCAAGAGCTCGGCATACGTAAGGGGGGTCAATCTGGCCTCGAACTCCCGGCCGTCGCTGGTCCGGAGTCCGAACGTTCCTGATCCTTGATTGGACGAAGTTACGTATCCGCTGATCAAATCCGAAAACGAGAAATTCATGCGCTGATCCACGACTTTACCCTCCCCGGCTCAACTTGGGCTATTGCTCTCCCAAAATAATGGAAAGTTCCTGATTTTCTGGATGATTGATCGCTTCAATCTGGAACGCTGCCCTCTGCCTGCGTTCTGCCCTCTGCACCGCCATCGAAAGACCTTCTGGCCCGGGCCGAACGTTAACCCGCTCGTAGATGGGGTAGGCCCGACAGCGCACACCAAGTCGCTCGGACACCTGAGACCGGCCAGGCATGAGCCGGAGTGTCCGACGGCTTGACCTGAGCTGACTGCGCGCAAGCGGGCCAAAGTGGTCACAGCCTAGCATTGCGCCCAATGACGGTCAATAACTGGAAGACTAAACGTGAAACTCATAATCCTAGGACTCTCTTCGACGCGTGCGGTCAGCTCTGGCAAAAGTGCTAACAGGCACCAGCATGGGGATCGGGCCATTCGTCCCGGGTCAGGCGTTGTATGTTCAGGACCTTCGACCCATGCCTAGCGGTGTTCGTTCAGTTGTGCCGACCGCCGATCTCGCCTAGACTGCTAGATATCCAGATGCAACAGTTCCCAACGTCACGGAGACCGTGGCGTGGATTGGTGTGGGGAGCGGCGAGCTCGTCTGGTCCGTTCCGGCGCAGCCGGCTCCGAGTATCGGCCGTACACCGGCCGATTGCTCATTCTGCCCGTGGAGGGTGGCACTCATGGATCCACGACAGTTCGATCGTCTCGCAACTTCGCTCGCAGCAAGTGGGAGCCGTCGGCAATTACTTCGGGGCGTCGCCGGCAGCGTCGTCGCTGGCGTGGCGTTTCGGCTTGGCCTGACAGGTGCTGACGCGGCCTCGTGCACGCGCAGCGGCAAAAAATGCAAAAAGCACAAGAACTGTTGCTCCGGCTTCTGCCTGAGCGATGGCAGATGTGGCTGTGCTGCTGATGGCGATTGTGAGGATCACAACGGCTGCACCGTCGAGGTTTGCGGTCCCGAATCGCACCGCTGCTACCACGTCCCGGTCACGGACAACTGCGTCGAGTGCTCCTCGGACCACCAGTGCGCTAGTGGCGTCTGCTGCCATGGTCGCTGTTGCCCATCCGGCTCCACCTGCGGCGGCGAGGTCGCCGGCGCCGGCGTGTGCTGTGCGATCTGCGGCAATGGTCAGCAATGCTGCGACGAGATCGTAGTGGGTGGAGGTCAATTGAGCCTCGAACTCGCCGCGTGCGTGGGCGAGGGACAGTTCCCCGGCTACCCGTCCTTCTGCTGTGCCGGTGGGGGCGGCGAGTACATAGAGGACCCGCATACCGGCCAGATCGGTGCAATCTGCGTCAAGGGTCTGCGCATCTTGCCCTGAGGTCAGTGTGCCGACCCAAGGCAGAAAAGGATTTGTCCGGTCGGCTCGTGACGAACCTATGCTGCACCGGCAAAGGCGAGCACCTCCTGGACGAGTTGCTCCACTGCAAGGGAGCGGCCCTCCGTCGCTACATCTGTCCACCGCGCCGCGCCCAGGAGCTCTTCCAACGCGACAACTAGGCGGTTGAAGTCTGGGAGATAGGGTTCTGCCAGTGGGACGCCTGTCGTGTCTCGCATGGCGGCTGCAGCCCCCAGCCAGCGAGCCGCGCTTTCAGGATCTCCGTCTGCGGCCTTCGCCTGAGCAAGTGTTTCCAGGGCGGCGGCGACACCGACAACGTCCCCTAATTCGTGATAGATCGCGAGACCTTCGGCCAAGAGATCGGCGGCGCGGTCGACATCGCCGTGGATGAGCGACAAGCGTCCCAGTCCGACCAACGCGAATGCCACGCCCAGTTGGTCACCCAACTGGCGGAAGCGCTCGCGCGCCTGGTGGTAGAGGTCGGAGGCGCGCACGAGGTCACCCTGGAACTCACGGGCTTCGGCGAGATTCAGAAGCACGACCGCGGCGGACTGCTCGTCGGACGCGGCACTGCTCCAATGCAGAGCCTCCTCGTAGAACTCGATTGCACGCTCAATGTCCCCGCGTTGGCTAGCGAGCAATCCGAGGTTGCCAGAGACCATGCCGATCCCCCGAGAATCTGCCGCTTCACGATACAGGCTCAAGGCAGCCTCATGGTGGCGTTCCGCCAAGGCATGATCGCCGCGTTCCATCGCCACCAGGCCTAACTGGGCCCGCGCGCGCGCCAATCCCGAGCGATCGTTTGCTGCGTCGTAGCAGGCTAGGGCGGCTTCAGTCAGGCGGGCGGCGGTCTCGTGGTCGCCCTGAACCATCGCCATGGCCCCGGCCGTATCCAGCGCTTTGCCGCGTAGCGAGGACAGGGTCGACGAATCGCCATCCAAGAAGGCATCGAGCCACTGCCGTCCCTCGCTGGGATAGCCTCGTACGTACCAGAACCGGCGGAGCGCCGCCGCAAGGCGCAAACCTTGTTCGGTCTCTTTCTCTCCCTGGAACCATGCCAACGCCGCGCGCAAGTTGTCATGTTCGGACTCCAAGCGGTCGAGCCAACTCGCCTGCTCGGGACCGGTCAGGTAGGTCTCGGCTGTCTCCGCAACTTGAAGTAAGTACTCCGCGTGGAGCATGTGCGTCAACTCGGCCTCGCCGCCTCCGGCAGCTTCGAGTTGATCCCGCGCGAACTCGCGGACCGCTGCCAGCATCGCGAAGCGAGGTTCACCCTCGGCGGTCTCTTCTTGCCGGACGAGGCTATGGTCGACCAGCGACTCCAGCTCGTCTAAGACATCGACCTCGCCGCCCCGCCCGGCGATCGTCTCCGCCGCTTCGAAATACCAGCCACCGGCAAACACCGACAATCGCCCAAAAAAGGTCTGCGCGAGTGGCGTCAGCAGGTCGTGACTCCAGGCGATCGCCGCCCGCATCGTCTGTTGCCGCTCCGGTCGGTCCCGTGCCCCACCGATGAGCAACCCGAGCTTGTCCTCCAGTCGCTTTAGGAGGGCCTGAGGCGGCAACATGCGGACGCGGGCGGCAGCCAACTCGATAGCCAAAGGAAGGCCGTCGAGCTCCCTGCAGATCGCCGCCACTGCCGCTGCGTTCGTCTGAGTGAGCTGGAAGTCCGCCTTGGCAGCCTGTGCCCGATCGACGAACAATCGCACAGCCTCGTACTGCGCCAGCTGCTCGGGGGACGTTTCGCGGACATTGCGCGGCGGAAGTCCCAGGGGCGGGATGTGCAGATCGTGCTCGGCCTGGATCCCGAGCCGGATTCGACTCGTGACCAGGACCTTGGCCGCCGGTGCCGCGGCCAGGAGTTTGCCAACGATCGGAGCGGCGTGGGCGACCTGCTCGAAGTTGTCGAGGACGAGCAGCAATCGCTTTGCCTTGAGGAATTCGATCAAACTGTCCCAAAGGGAATGCCCGCCAGTTTCCCGCACGCCGAGCGCTCGAGCAATCGCGGCAGCGACGAGGTCGGCGTCTGTCGCCTCCTCTAATTCCACGAACCAGGCCCCATCTGCGTAGCCCTCAACGAGGTCGGCGGCGACTTGGAGTGCGAGACGAGTCTTGCCCGTGCCCCCGGGGCCGGTCAATGTCAACAGCCGTACATCGTTGCGCTCCAAATTTTCGCGGACGCTAGCGACTTCTCGATCGCGGCCCAAGAAGGGCGTTAGCTGCACCGGGAGGTTGTGAGGGTGGGCGTCGAGGGTGTTCAGCGGCGGGAAATCCGCCGGCAGATCGGCCTCGACGACTTGGAAGAGGCGCTCCTCGCGGGCAAGGTCCTTCAGTCGATGCTCGCCGAGGTCGCGCAGCCGCGCTCCGGCAGGCAACGCGTCTCGTGCTAGCTCTTCGCCCGCCAGAGTGAGCAGCACCTGGCCGCCGTGTCCGGCCGACAGAACGCGCGCGACGCGGTTCACCGCCGGGCCGAAGTAGTCGGCGTCGCGCTCCTCAGCCGCACCGACGTGGATGGCCATGCGGACACGAATCGACCCGACATCGCCCCACGGCTCGGCGTGAAGGGCACGTTGGGCGGCAAGCGCCGCCGAGAGCGCGAGCGGTGCGGTCTCGAAGGCCGCGCAGAAGGCGTCGCCGACCGTCTTAAAGACGTGGCCGCTGTGAGTTTCGATTGCGGTCCGTAGCAGGGCGTCGTGGCGCGCGATGGCGGCACCCGTCGCCGCACCGTGAGCTTGCCACAGTTTAGTCGAGCCCTCGACGTCAGTGAAGAGGAAGGCGACAGTGCCGCTCGGCAGCACACGCTCGGTCATCTTCCAACTCCCGGACGAAACACTCTGAGATGTTCGAATTAGACTGGCCGATTCTAGCAGCGTTCGAAAGGCGGATTCAAAGCACACCGGCAATCAAAGGTACCGGTTTAGTGCAAATTCGCGCGTGTCTGTTTGGTTCGATTTTCGGCTTTATTCATGCGAAGCGAAGGACTGCGTTCTAAGCAAACGGCAATAGGTTCTTTTGGGCTGGCAACACCAGTTCTTTCAGAAGTTGGTCACGCTTCTCTGCTTCGGCATCGAATTGATCC
Organism: Thermomicrobiales bacterium; assembly: GCA_045804965.1. Classification (GTDB taxonomy): domain Bacteria; phylum Chloroflexota; class Chloroflexia; order Thermomicrobiales; family UBA6265; genus CAVTUU01. The sequence continues at coordinate 454,635 of JBJMMD010000047.1, forward strand.
TTAGGGGAGAAGTACTCGAACCGCACGATTCCGCCGTCCGTACCAACAGGACCGCACGTCACATAGAGGGTTCCGTTGGTCGTTCTGCCGCCCGCCTGATCGAGCGTATACGTAAAGACAGCGAACGTCCCAATAGCGTCCGTCCCATGCAATGGCTTGCCGTCAGTACCCTTCACCACGATGATATCGTGAATCGTCGCTGTCGTCGCCAACGACTTGGCGGCCGCCCGCAGACACGTATTCGGGGATTGAGACGGATCGACGAAGCCTTCGACTGATGCAAAACTCTGACCATTAGTCAGCACGAGGGCATCGTTCCCGTCCTGCGAAGTCGACGTATTCACAGTCCAAGTCGAATCCCAGGACCACTGATAGCGGTAAGATGGACTAGTGTAGGAGTTCCCCGTGATTCCCGGCATCGTGGCGGCCGAAGGCAGATCGAGAACGGGGAGGGAGACAGGCTTCGCCGGCTGGAGTGACCCGAGCAACGTCGAAACGCGCTCGCGCTCCTGATCGAAATTCGCGGTGTCGGTCAGCCACAGGATTTGGATGCCCGACTTGCCCGGCTCAAGTACGCGGCATTCGAGATAGAGCACGTAGTTCTGCATCACGCCGGCGTCGTCCGCTTGCTGGTAGGCGTAGACGCCCCAGGCGTCGTTGGCCGTCTCTGCCTGTGCGTCCTTCCCGCTCGCCAATTTCGCTGGCGCAAAGCTGGGATCTCCAAATTGCGCCTTGCGACTCTCCGCTTCCTGGCTAAGGCACGCGCTCGGGTCGCCGCCATAGATCGCACTCGTTTCGAGGCGCACGACGCTCTGGCCACCGACGAGGGTAAGTGAATCGGTCGGGCCCGATCGCGACGCGTCGCCGGCCGACCATGTTGCATCCCACTTCAAGCGCGTGTCATAGCCCGGGCTCGCATAGGTTTTGTCGTTGACGCCATTCCGCACGAGCGCCGCTTGCGCCTGACGGTCAGGTTCGACGGAGATCGCCTCCTTTACGGCAACGGCGACCGGCTTTTGGTCGGGGAAACGCTTAACGTAGGCGTCGGCCTCGGCCTGCATCTTCTTCAACAACGTCGCGGGATCATAGCCATCGACGTAGTTCCAAACGCCTGACTCGGTCTCCTTCATGGCCGCGTCGAGTTCCGCCTTGCCGTCGCCGCCCTGCGCTATGGCGGCGGCAATCAGATCGACCCACGCGACCGGCTGGTGACTGTCGCAGGTCGTCGGCACGCTTCCGTCGCAGTCCGTCGATCCTCCGGAGTTTTTGTCGAAGCCGACCGCCTTGGCGAGGAGGGGTTCGGCCATTGCCGCATTGCCGGCGTACAGCGCCAGTGCCCCAAGCTGGGCGTAGAGGGCGGGATATTGATATGCTCCTGCCCCGTCGCCAGTCATTCCATCAAGGACAGCCGCGAAGCGCGGCACGACAGTGATTACGCGCGGGGCGAGCTTCGGATTTGCGTCGAGGGCTTTGCGTAAATCGTCGATTGCGCTCTTGAAGGAGGCCATGCGTTCCTGAGAGGGCAGCGGCGCCACAGCGGAGAGGAAGCGGTCATATGACGCACCAGTGACCTCTACGTCTCCGGAGAGCAATTGGCCGTACGCGAGAAGCTCCCAAGCAGCCGGATCATTCGGTGATTCCTGGGTGGCAGCCTGTGCCTTGGCGATTGCCCCGGGAATGTCATTCTGAGCCTGACGTGCTTTGGCGAGCCCGAGAAGCGAGGGCACGTGGTGCGGGTTGATCGCCAGTGCCGCCTCGTAGTGTCGCTGCGCGCTCTTCGCGTCCCTCTTCGCCAGTTTGTCATCGCCGGCGACCTGCTCCGCCACTTCCTTGCACTTATTCGCAATGTGAGCAGTACTCGTCGCGTATCCGGTCGTCTCCTGCGCGGTCAAGTCGTTGATTTTCTTCTGGTATCCGGTGGCCGCTGCTTGGTCGCCATCGACCTGGGCGAGGTATTTCGCCTCGAAGTAGATGCCCCGCGCCGGGGCAATCTCGTCGTTATTTCCCATTGGCGCTGATTCGACGAACGCCACCGCGTCTTTCACGGCCTGGCGGTACTCTGTCTCGACGCTGGCAGCTTTGCTGGGATCGTTTCCCATCGTATTGAAGTAGTACCAGCTCCATTCGCGCTCCAACGCGCTCGTGCGCGCCTTCCAGGCAGTAAGTTTGGCGAGCCGGCTGGCCTTCGAGTCAGAGGCAACTTTTTCCGACCACTCGCGGACCTGATCGGTGTCATTGAGAAGCGAACTGCCGGTCTGGCTCGCCCAATCAGCGTTTTGCTCTGGCGGCGCTGGACCATAGATGCTGTATGTCAGCAGTTCCGAGTAAAGGAGTTCGGCCCGATCCTCGTATGCGGTAGCGACATCGGCCTTGGCCTGGGAATCGTCGGGACGAAGTTCGGTCACGAGCGTGCGCCGCTCCTGAATGGACTCCCCGTAGGAGTCTAGGGCCGATTGCACGCGGCCGGGATCGGTGCGCCACAAGCCCTGGCTCTTGGCGCTCGCCAGGTCGTCCCCAGAGATAAACGCGGTCAGGTCGTAAATGGCAGTTGTCTGGGCGCGCCACCACGCCAGTCCCGCCAGCTTCGCGTGTGCGCCTTGATTCGCCGGATCGATTGCGAGGATTTGGTGATAGTAGTCCTCTGCCTGGGTCAGATATGTCAGGTCGATGTATTGCTCGGCTATTCCATTGCCTGGCGATAGAGCCTTGCCCTGCATCAGCGCGTCGAGATTTTGTTCGAGTGATCCAACATCCAACATGGGGATCGCCCGGCCCATCATCAGATCGGCGAGGTTCCCGCGCGAGGCGATGTCGTTCGGGGCGATGGCGGCAGCCTTGAGCCATTCCTGTTCGGCGAGGTCACCGCGGCCTTGGAAATGATAAAGAATCCCGAGGTTGTTGTGGGCGTCTCTCAAGAGCCTTGGATCAGTGGGATTGAGGGCAAGCGCGCGATTGATGGCGTCGACCCCAGTAACGCAGTCGCCCGCATAGAGGCGGGCCCTTGCTTGATAGATGAGGGGGTAGGGATCGTCGGCCTTCGCCTTGAGTCCAAGGTCCTGGGCTTCGGTATCGGCGCGCGTCTGCCAGTATTTCTGGTCCTCGGGTTTGTTCTTTGCGCCATAGGCATCGGCAAGAAGGCTGTATAACCAGTAGTAGGTCATTTGTACTTCAGCAGGGCGGCCTAGGGCGTCCGCTTTCGCAAGTAGGCTATCCCGGTACTGCTTGCCCTTTTCGCACCACGCAATTGCCCCGTCCCAGTCGTCCTCCAGGCCGGCCCAATAGCACCTTTCCGCGTACGCCTTAACCAGGACAAGCTTATCTTGGGTGCTAAGCTCACCCTTTTTTTGTAACCGCTGTTCGTAGAACTTGATGGCCTGCTCCTGAACGGCCTTGGCCTCCTGGTCCTGCTGGCCGCCGTTCATGCGATACGCCAGGCCGAGGTAGTAATTGACGATGCCCGAATTTGGCGCATCGAGATCTTCTGGATGGGCCTGCTTCAAGAGCGCGATCGCCACAGCATACTTGGCCTTGTCGTAGGCGATGATCCCCGCGGCGGCACTTACGAAATCTGATCCGACCTCCGCCCGCGTTCGGGCGCGAACCGTCGGCATCGATACACCCGCTTCCAGTTCCGAGGGAAGCTCTTCCGAATCGACCGCGGCGGTGGACACAGCGCCGGTACCGCCGAATGTCGATGTCGTCAGCGGTTTCGTAAAAACGATGGAGCCGATGTAGCTCCCGAGCCCGTCCGAGTTGGATGCGTCCTCGCGGTAGATAAATACCGCGTCGGCGCCGATCCTCTTACCAAGTAATTTTGCTTCACCACGGTTTTTCGAATTGAAGTTGACCGGCAACTCGTGCACGACCACTTGCTGACCGGTATCCTTAAGTCCATCCTCAAACTGCTGATTTACCTGCCCTAGCGATTGAGCCGAGGCGCTTCTGGTTATCGCCAGACCAAGTTTGCCCGACGGCACTTGAAGCTTATGCCACTTGTACTCCTGGTAGCCGTATGCGCCTAAGACGACCAGGGTCGCGATCACGAAGAACGTGGCGGTCCTAAGGCCAACGTGCCGACCGGCTAGTCGCGAAGCCAGTCCAAACCTGCCAGCGCGGATCCGGCCACCGCGCCACCAAAGGCCAATGACTACTAAGGTTGCGACAAAAAGCAGTCCCGCCAACAGCAGGAGCGTCGTCTGACGCTGGACTGACAACGACACCACCATCCCGGTGAGACTCTCAAGCAGCGTCTTTGGGGACAGGAGTGACGGGCCGAGGTCAGCTCCGCCGCTGGCGACGGCAAAGAGGTTTAGCCCAATAAACGCAACGGCAATCGCAGCGATTGCGCCCGGCACCGGAGAGGGTGGGGTCCGCAACTTCGGAAAGACCGCGGGCAGGTCAGGCGCGAGACACTGAGCAATTGGCTCCTTTTGCCCGATATCCTTGAGTCGATGCTTGCCGAGGTCGCGCAGCTCGACGCCCTTGGGCAACTCTTCCAGCAGGTGCTCCTGCGTACTCGCCGACAGCAGCACCTGCCCGCCATGGCCGACTGCCAGCAATCGCGCTGTCCGATTGACCGGGGGTCCAAAGTAGTCGTTCTCGCGGAACTCAGCCTCGCCCGTGTTGAGTGCCATCCGAGCGCGTAGTGGTCCGGTTTCGCCCCACGGCTCCTTTGCGAGACTGCGCTGCGCGGTCAGCACCGCTGTTAGCGCCTCGACCGCGGACGGGAACGCCGCGCAAAAGGCGTCGCCGATCGTCTTGAAGACGTAGCCGCGATTTTCCTCGATCGCCTGGCGAAGGATCGCATCGTGCCGTGCCAAGGCCGAGCGCATCGCTTGAGGATATTGCTCCCAAAGCTTGGTGCTTCCCTCAATGTCAGTGAAGAGGAACGTCACCAAACCGGTCGGAGGGGTTGACGTATCGGCAGGCTCGTCGTGGGTCTGCCGTTCCGACTCGATTGCGGTCACCGATGCCCTCGTTGCTTATGTCCCTTGGGTCGTTGTAACGAGTATATGCCGAACGACTCGATCGCTCCACCCCTCATTTGATTAGGAATGGTAAGCCCGCTCGGGTAGGCGCCGTCACAGTCCGCTCGCCTGGGGCACAACGTCGCGACCGGCGATCTCGATCGCCCGCCTGAGATCGGAATCTGCGAATGTGCCGAACACAGCCTGGATTCCGATGTCGGCCAACGTGCCAAGTCGATCAACGAACGCGTTTACATGCTCGCCACGTTCACCGAGGTCGATGATCGGTATGATGGCGGTCCTCTCAATGTCATCGAACGGTCGGCCGATCTCAGCGCAATGCTCGCGCAGCACGCTGAGTTTGTGACTTGTCTCTTGGATGTCGTCCACGTCGAGATTACACGCGTCCGCGTACTGGGCGACCAGTCGAAGCGTACGCCGTTCTCCGCCACCGCCGACCAGAATCGGAGGATGGGGCCGGGACAGAGCCGCCGGCGAATTCACCGGCTCATCAAGTTGGTAATGTTGGCCGGCGTATGGCTCGCGGTTACCTCGCCACATCTGGTGCGCGATTTGGAGGATCTCTTCGAGTCGTTCGAACCGCTCCGACTGTGGAGGGAACGGAACACCGTATGCGAGGTGCTCTCGTTCGAACCACGAAGCGCCGATACCCAACAGAGCGCGCCCGCCAGAAAGGACGTCGAGTGTCGTCACCTGCTTGATGAGGACCCCGGGGTGACGGGACATCGGCCCGCTGACGAGCGTCCCAAGCCGGACGCGACTGGTGTGCGCGGCCAGGAAACCAAGTGTGGTGTAAGCCTCGGTCATTGGTTCATCGACCGGTCCGATCATCGGCAGTTGAAAGAAGTGGTCCATCGTCAAGACGTATTCGAAACCTGCGTCCTCGGCCGCCCGCGCAATCGAACCGAGCGATGCGCCTAATCGATCCGGCGGCTGGTTGAACGTCTGAAACTGAAACCCAAGACGCATGTTTTTCCTCCGCCCGCTCTATGCCACGTGGACGGCGACGACGGCTGAACTTGCTGAGGTATCTATCACCTTGACGATACGCTCAGTCGTCCTTGAGCTCGGGTGGATAGAGGAAATAGTTGGCAGCCGACCCGGCCTGCGCTCCCTCATGGACAGCCGCAGTGACTTGGTGTTGGTGCAGGTACGTGATGTCTCCGGCGGCGAAAACACCCGGCACGTTCGTCTGCTGATCATTGTCGATGATGATGTACCCTATCTCGTTCCTAGTGACACCGAGATTCTCGCCCAAGAAGGTCTCGGGAGTCGCGCCTTGGACGCTGAACATCCGCTCCAACTCGAGGCGGAGGCCGCCCTTCGTCAGAACTGCTGTCATCTGCCCGTTTTCGCCCTCTACTGATTCGATCTTGTCGTGGATGACTGGGATGCCGGTATTGGCGAGCCGTCGCTGAAACGTCTCCGAGATCTGAAACGTCTCGCTGTTGGTCAGCAGTTGAATCCGGTCAGTGAGGCTATGGAGCTGCATCGCCTCGGAGGCCGAGTCGTTGGTATGGCCGACGACGAGAATGTTCTTGCCTTTCGATTCGTAACCATCGCACGTAATGCACCAGAACATGCTCACCCCAACGTATGGTTCCCAGCCGTGGAAATGCGGGAAATGGTCCAAAACACCTGTCGAGATGACGACAACCCGCCCGGTGTAGTCGTGTTCCTGGGTGTGCGCCAAGAACCCGGAGATCGCGTCGCCGCTAATCCGTTCCACCTTGTGCTCGTAGAGGGTGACTTTTTCGTACTCGGCCAATTGCTTGCGGCCCAGATCGCGGATCTTCACGGTGGCCACGCCGCCGGGAAATCCGAGATAGTTGTGGTTGATTTGGTGATGGGTCGAGCGGCCGTGACCGGAATCGAAGACGATTACGCTGCGGTTATACCGCGCCAAATACAACGCCGCTGACAGTCCGGCCGGACCGCCCCCAATAACTAACGCATCCGCGGAATCAATGTGCATCGCCGGAGTCCTTTCCCTTCCTCGGGTCGAAATTCAAGGTCGAACCAGTGGTCGACCTGCCGAATCCCAGGCAGATCGCACCGGCGACCGGGCTCTCCGAAATCAACAAACATCCGTGGCAATGGTGCCGAAGTCGCTCGTCGCTGTCAACACGGATAGTCACGGGCCACGCGTCCTCTCGTTGTCCGCCGCGTGCGAGTGGACGCAAGCATGCGGTAGAACGAGCGAACGGTCTTGGATCGCTGAGGCAGGCAGCGGCTTCCGTCCGCGAAAGAGCTCGCTCCATATCAGATCGAATGTGTTGCCGTCTCTGTGCAAATCTTGGTAGTATCGATCCGAAACCTGGACCGAATCGCAATGCGTGCCGTCTGAGGCGACTATGGCCGAACAACTGTTGCCGAGCGGCACCGTCGCTTTCCTCTTTACCGACGTCGAGGGCTCGACCAAGCTGTGGCAAGCCCACGGCGAGGCGATGGGTCGCGCGATCGCGCGCCACGACGATCTGCTGCGTGCCGCAATCGAGTCCCACCGGGGACATGTCTTCAAGACAGTCGGCGACGCGTTTTGCGCTGCGTTCAATACCGCTCCAGATGCCGTCGCTACCGCGATCGACGCGCAGCGGGCGCTCGGCGAGGCCACGTGGGACGAGGTTGAGCCGATCCGCGTCCGCATGGCCGTCCATGCAGGGGTCGCCGAAGAGCGTGATGCCGACTACTTCGGACCCGCCGTAAACCGAGTGGCGAGGCTCCTGTCCGCCGGTCACGGCGGTCAGGTGCTGTTGTCTCTGTCAGCCACAGAGTTAGCGCGCGACGCGCTCCCTGCGGGCCTGGCGCTCCGCGATCTGGGCGAGCACCGGCTCAAGGATCTGGATCGCCCCGAGCACGTGTTCGACGTCTTGATCCCAGGGCTTTCCAGCGAATTTCCGCCGCTGGTGACGCTTGACGCCCGCCCCAACAATCTACCGCTGGAATTGACACCCTTTGTCGGACGCGAGCGCGAAACGGCACTCATTTGCGAGGCGCTGCACCGCCGGGAGGTCCGGCTGGTGACGCTGCTCGGAGCCGGAGGCGTCGGCAAGTCGCGGCTCGGCTTGCAAGTGGCGGCTGAGCTGATCGATGACTTCCCGGACGGCGCGTTCTTTGTACCGTTAGCCGCGATCCGTGAGCCGGATTTGGTCGTACCAGCGATCGCCGAGGTGCTTGCCGTCCGTGAGACCGGCGGCCAACCCCTCCGCCAGGCGCTCCGCGATCGCTTGCGAAGCGCGACGGCCTTGCTTCTCCTCGATAACTTCGAGCAGGTCGCCGAGGCAGCACCCGTTCTGACGGATTTGCTCCGTGAGTGTCCGCAACTCAAGATCCTCGTGACCAGCCGGTCCGTGCTCCGCGTTTCGGGGGAGCACGAAGTCGTCGTGGCGCCACTAGGCTTGCCGACCGCGCCGGACGGGAACCGGATCACCGCTGAAGTGGCCCTGGGCAGCGATGCCGTGCGCTTGTTCGAGCTGCGGGCGCGGGCCGTGAAGACGGATTTCGCGCTCACCGACGAGACCGCGCCGGTCGTGGTCGAGATCTGCCGCCGGCTCGATGGGCTGCCTCTCGCCATCGAGCTTGCCGCGGCGCGGGTGCGGATGCTGACGCCTCAGGCGATGCTGCCGCGGCTGGATAGCCGGTTGAAACTGTTGGCGGGCGGAGCCCGTGACCGGCCTGAGCGTCAGCAGACTTTGCGTGGGGCGATCGCCTGGTCCTACGACCTCCTGCCGCCCGACCAGCAGATCTTGCTCGCTCGGATGAGCGTCTTCGCGGGCGGCGGTTTTTTCGAAACGACCGAGACCGTCTGCGGGGGCGGGCCGTCAGGCGATCCTGACGTTGGCTCAGATGGGTCCTCTTTACCCGAGGTCGATGTTTTTGAGGGGATCTCAGCGCTCGTCGAGCACAGCCTGCTGCGGCAGGATGAGCTTGACGGCGACGCCCGGTACGCGATGCTGGAAACCGTTCGAGAATTCGGATTGGAACAGCTCACTGCCGCCGGTGAAGATGCGGAGCTCCGTCGTCGCCACGCCGGCTTCTTCCTGAATCTCGCGGAGCAGGCCGCGCCCGAGCTGACCGGCGCGTCTCAGGGCCACTGGTTGCGGCACCTCGACGCCGACCACGACAACCTGCGCTCCGCGCTCGCCTGGTCGCTCGAGACCGGAATGCCAGAAACCGCACTTCGACTCGGCCGGGCCCTGACCGGATATTGGCAGATTCGCGGTCATCTGACCGAGGGACGTATCTGGCTCGAACGGGCATTTGCCCTCGACGGAGACGTCGAGCGGTCACTCCGTGGGAGAGTGCTTAACAACTTAGGCAATCTCGCCAATGAGCTTGCTGATTATGGTAGAGCTCGATCGGCGTATGAGGCCAGCCTTGAGATCTGGCGGGAGCTAGGCGACCAGCTCGGCATAGCGATGGTTCTCACCAACCTCGGACAACTCGCCTGCTCCCAGAGCGACTTCCCGCGGGCTAAGGCTCTCCTCGGTGAGAGCCTCACCATCTGGAAAGGATTAAAGGAACGAAATAGGATCGCGAGCGTCCTGCACAACCTCGGGGAAGTCGCTCACAACGAGGGCGACTTCGCTGAAGCTCAGCGACTCCACCGCGAGGCGCTCGAGATCCGGCGGAGCTTGCGCGACGCCACCGGCGCCGCCTACTCGGCCAGCGCGCTCGCCCACGTCCTCCATCATCAAGGCGACCATCAGGCCGCGGACGAGCTCCTGCAGCGGGGAGTGATGGAGTTTCGCGAGGTCGGCGACCGCCTGGGATTGGCGCTCGCTCTGGGCTGGCTGGCGGATCTGGCGCGAGAGGCGGGCAAGCATGACGAGGCAGCGCGCCACTTCGCCGAGTCGCTGAAGCTGCTTCGCGAAATCGGCGCGCAACTAAGCTTCGAGCGTCTTGAGGGCGTCGCTGCTCTCGCGCGAGATCGCGATCACACGGAGCGCGCCGCACGGTTGCTGGCGGCGGCGACCTCTATTCGGGAAGCAGTCGGGCACCCTCTACCCCCGATGGAACAAGAGGCGCAGCGGGAGATGGTCGACGATCTTCGCGCTCGCTTAGGCGAAGCGGCATTTGCCGCCGCCTGGGAGAGCGGCCAGCGGCTCCCTCCTGAAGAAGCGATCGAGGACGCGATCGAAGAGGCAACGATCGCGGCCTAGCGGTCGCACCAGCCCGACTGGATAGAAGCCGGACCTCTAGCCGAGGCCACAGGTGCCGCCAAAGCAGTATTGGCCTACGGGGCACGGCATCCCGCACCCGCCGCAGTTGGCCGGGTCGCTGTTGGTATCGACGCAAGTCCCACCGCAGCAACTCAGGCCGTCGCACGTGAAGCCGCAGCTTCCGCAATTGTTAGGGTCTGAGGAGAGATCGAGGCAGGTCCCGCTGCAATCGGTCGTACCGGACGGGCATGCGCAGACGCCGCCCGCGCAGACGAGCCCAGGTTGACAGCACGTGCCTCCACAGGGAGGAGTGCTATCCGGGCAAAGACACTGGCCATTGGTACAGGTTAGACCCAATGCGCAGCAACTCTGCCCACACGGAGGGGAGCTATCCGGACAGGAACACTTACCACCGGTGCAGAGCGAACCACTTGGGCAGACAATACCGCAATCACCGCAATTGTTGGCATCCGACGTGAGATCAACGCATACGTTGTTGCAAGAGGTCGTACCGGAGGCGCACCCACAGGTGCCGCCCGAACAGTTGGTCCCTTGGGGGCAAACAGTCTGGCAGTCGCCGCAATGGGCCGGATCACTGGTCGTGTCAACGCAGATTCCGGAGCAACAAGCGCCATTGCCGCATCCGTTGCCGCAGTCGCCGCAGTTATTGGGATCGCTCCTCGTGTCAACGCACACGTCACCGCAATTCTGCTGGGGGGCAGAACAGGTTGTCGGCGTCGGCGTCGGCAAAAGGGCTTGGGCATTGAGAAATCCAGTCGTTGGACAGGAATCCGGGTTGATGAGGCAATTTGACAGCGACGACACGATCTGATCAACCAGCGGTCCGAGGTCCTTTCGGAGATCATCGGCGCTGAGGGGAGCCTGACCAGGTGATCGGGGCACGGCGGCCAGATCGACGGCGATGATGATCGCCAACGACCCAAACGGAACAAAGATGTGCGTGAGCAGGCCGAAGGCCGGTCCATTTGGCGAGCCTGCGCCCTCGTCGTCCTGGTAGGCATAAGACCGCTCGTCCTGGACCTCGACAGAGTCTTGCAGGGTTAGTTCGGGCCGAGCGCGGTCGATCCGGGCTTTTGTCTCCTCGAGAAACTTCCGCGCTTCATCTTCTCCGGCAAAAACATATTGGGTTGCAGCGAGCGTCAAATCGTAACCATCGTGAAATGGCTGAGATAGAGCAATGGGTTGTTTCAGGGTAAGGCCATAGACAACATCATTGGCGTTTCGTTGGTCAGCCGCCGCCGAGAAGGCCGATTGACCGAATTTGACGACAATCGCTCCGTCGGAAACGCTCAGCCATTGCACGGCCGTCTTCGGCGCGTCCAACCCATTCACGGCAAAAATGGGAAGCGTGTTCTTGGAGGCAAGCGTTTGCTTGATGCTACTGGACGACTGCAGCAGTGTGCGCTGCACGAATTTCGCCGGCCCGGAAACGGCCCGCATCGCCTGCTTTACCGGTCCGATCGAGGCTTGAACCGCCGTCCCGGCGGTGCCGACCGTACCGACCGCGCTCAGTTTTCTGTCGACCCTGAGGCCAACCCCCGCCAACTGCTTCCCCGTGATCGATTGCGTAGAGAACTCGCGGACACGCGTATCGAATATGAATCGGTCTCGCTGACCCACGGCCGCAGCTTCGTCGGACGGCGTTGTGCCGCTATTCGCCGGGCTGCTGAAGTTCACGCACCCACCTTGGCACCCGACGAGGACAACATTGCTCCCTGCGGGCTTGGTGCCGCCGGTCAGCTGCTGTCGGGTGCCCTCGGAGAGGAGCTTGGCGACATAGGCGCTGTGAGTTGCAACGGCATTGTCTGTCGTGCCGAGGTCAAACAGAATCGTCGTGATGCTTCGTTGCGGCTCGTTCTGCCCGTCTTTTTTGCCCCTGGTGATGGTGGCGTAATACGCCCCTCGGCATTGCGAAACCGTATCCAGCCAATCCTGCGGCATGGATGGAAGCGCGGCGACATCTGCGATCCGAGTTGGAGGTCCGGTCAGTTCGAAGTCCAGCTCGTATTCTTCAAGGCCAGGATCAGTCGGCAAAGCGACTAGGAACGGGAAGTTTGGGAGTGGGACGTCGGAGGACTGCGCTGAAGCAAGGTCATCAATCGCACGGAGGGCGCGGTTTCGACCGAACAGAGATACGAGTGTCCCAGCAGCGACCATTCGGAGCAATTGGCGACGGGAGGTCGTTTTTGAGACCGCAGTGGCGAACTCATCGAACCATCGGTCTTCCAATATGGCCTCCTCTGAGAGATGCCAGCGGCCGAGCGGCGCTAGGTTCAGCATCTCGCATTCGCGCCGGGTCCAGATTAGTTGGTCAACTTCCCCAATGGTCAGGGACTAACCCGTTGCTGTCAACATTATTTGTGGATTGCATTGTCGCTACCTTGCGCTCGAAGGCACCAGATTCCAGCCCTTAGAGTTCGATCCGAATCTCTAGCGACCGGTGGCGAGGTGTCGAACGCATGGAACTCCGACCGCGTCGGCCAGTTTATCGCCCCCGACGCCGTCGACCACGGCTCGCCACCTGGCGACGCGGGAGCCTCGTCGGCGACCACGAATTTGGAAAGCATTCGTTGTCACGTTTCTGGACGTCCACTTTACTTTCTAGGATCAAGTTGAGGCCGAGGAAACGGTTTCGATCTCGGTGACATTCATCGACAACCACCCCGGCACCTTTGACGTGGTGCCACCCATCGTCGAATAGGTCTTGGTCCCCGTTTTGAGATGTCGCGCACTGTGGATGGCAAGCCCTTCAAATTCGGGGGCAACTTCGACGTACCGCCCAACGGCGTCGTGGTGGGCGCCTTAAAAATGAGGGCTCGCGAGTCTGGCTCTAGGCTCTCACCCGAGTCCCTCGGCGCATAGCAGGTCGTCCAACCGGTCGATGAGGGCGTGGGCGCACATGACTAGGCGACCGTCACTCCAGGGGACTGGAATCGCGGCGATCAGATCACCGATTAGCTCCTCCATGTCGGACGGGAGAAGGGGGCATTCGCGCCGGGCAATGGTCAGCAGGCGCTTCTCGCCTGGGTGCGGGACGCGGTTGAGGGTGAAGAGGATATCGAAGTAGCTCGCCAACAGGGCGGCAGCCCGGTGGTGGACGCTCACGGCATCGTTTCGGGCAATGGCTCGTTCGATCTGGTGCAGAAAGGACGAGTGAGCGTCCCGCAACAGGGGCCGATTGTTGGCGACGATCGCCCGCCGCAGCGGCTCCGGGTAGGGTCGTCTGGCCATCGCCTGGAGCGACGCGAACCAGCCCGACCGGTCGAAGAGTGGCACGGAGTGGAGCACCGTCCGCCAGAAGCAGGTCGAGTAGCCGACCGAGGGCAGGTGTTCATCGAGCACCCGACCTAACTGCTGCTCGGTCCAGACCGGCGTCCAGTAGATCAAGTCGATGGCAAGGCCGGTCCGTGCGTCGGTCCACTCGTCGCCCGGGCCGAAGGCCTGGTTGTCGAGTTCGGGCAAGCGGTCATGCGCTCGCGCCAGTTCGGCCCGGAGCGCGAGCGGGGGCGGCTGCGGACTATAGACGTACAGATCGATGTCGGACCCCTCATCCGCGTCGCCAGCTGGGGCCGAGCCGCCCAACGCGATCGCCGTCACCTCTGGCAGCCCGCCCAACCGCCCCGCGATCTCGCGCACGAGCTCCGGCACTACCGAGATCCTATCTTTGATTGCGCTCTCCACCAATACCTCCTTCATGCCTCGTGCCTGGAACACGCTAGTCGCCGGACGAGATAAGATGCTTTGCCAATTCGGGGCGCTCTGAATGTTCGCGCGCCTTCGCCACGATGGAGGCGAAGCCCCGGCCGAGCGCGACGACCGCCCATCGGATGCGCGATGGCCGCTCGTTTCCCGGATCTTCGTATTCAAGCTGTGCCTGAATCAATCGCCGCACATCAATGATGGAGACGAAACCACTGATATTCCCGTCCATTACACATTCCCTCCTATCGCGGCCGGTGGCCGATGACGCTTATTCGTCACACCCGAGTTAGTTCGCCGGGCAAGGTCAGATGATGCCGTCCGGATTGTTCCGCGACATCGTCGAAAACACGTCAATGCGGGGAGATGGCGCTAGGCACCTTACGTGTTTTGACGTAGGGGCTTTATCTGCGTCTAAGAGCTTCCGCCAATAGGCTAGGCATCACAGTTTTCTGGGCGGGCGCCGGTCCCAACGGTAGCGCGACCAGCCTTCCCGCACGAGACGGCCAGCGATAATGAGCACCGCCGAGAAGGCGATCCAGAAGGCGACGACAACCGCTCGGCGCTCGGTGCACCAGACGAGCTTCTTGTGGGCATTGGTCCAGGCGGTAGTGCGTTCGACCACCCACCGCTGCCCGGCCGTAATCGGCACGGGGCATCCCTTGCGAGCGATCTCAGCTTCGACACCACTCGCGGCCGGTAGGGTGCGGATGCGGTCGGAATCGTAGCCCCGATCGAGATGCACCCTCATGGCAACGTCGGCCACGGCCATCGCCTCCAGCGTGGGCACCAGCAGACGAACATCATGGTGGTTCGCAGGGGCGGCGACGATGCCGAGCGGGATTCCCGCCGCATCGACGGCCAACGAGCGCTTCAGGCCTTGCTTGCCCCGATCGACGAGACTGCGGCCGGCCAGTCCGCCGCCACAAGGGGCATTGGTGATGCAGCCGCCGATGGAGATGTCCGCGAGCGCCAGACCAATCATGCGGTCATAGGCCGCCAGGGCCAGGTTGCGCAGCGTGTCCATGATGCCGGTCGCAATCCAGGTGTCCCGTCGCCGGCGCAAGGTCGTGGCGGAGCAAGTATCCTCAGCGATCCGGTGATAGGCGCACCCGAACACGAGCACTTGGCCCAACTTGTCGAAGACCACCCGATCGGGGACGCGCGGCCGGTGGCAGCCGAGGGGATGGCTCGCCTTACGTGCGGGGAGCAGCACGACGAACTGGTCCCAGACAGGCGCGATGATGGATGATGGTACAGCGGGCATGGCGGCGCTCCTCTCAGGGAAAGCGTGATGGTCTTCCCGCAGGATGAAGCGCCCTGGTTGCTCGTGCGCACCGCTGCATTCACCTACCTGTTGGTCCAAGCGCTAAGGAGAGCAGCATGGATGCCAGAAGCTACCGCTTCTCGCTCGGCCAGTTCACCTGTATCGCCGCCAGTGACGGCGGGTTTAACTATGCGCTCACGAGCTTCTTCGCCAACGTCCCTCAGTCCGAGGTCACCGAGGTGCTCCGGCGGCGTCGGCTGCCCAGCGATCGGATTTTCACACCCTACACCTGCCTGTTCGTCGATACCGGCGAGCATCGCGTGATGATTGATACCGGGATCGGGAACTTTGGAGAGGCGTTAGTAAAGATGACGCCTAACATTGACCACGCCACGACGGTAACTGGCACCCTCCGCAGCAGCCTGGCGGCAGCAGGGGTCGACCCGGCCACCGTCGACACGATCATCATCACGCACGCCCACCTCGATCATGTCGGCGGCGTGCTGGACGAGGCTGGCGCACCCGTCTTTGCAAACGCGCGGTACGTCATCGGTCGGGACGAGTGGCGCTTCTGGTCATCGGAGACCGCTGTGGACTTGGCCCCCGGCCCTTTCGTCGATATCGCTCGCCGCTCGCTCGATCCCGTGCGCGACCGGCTGGAGCAGGTTGGGGACGGCGACGAGATTCTGCCCGGCATCCAGGCCATTGCCACGCCGGGTCACACACCAGGTCACCTCGCGCTGGAGCTTACGTCGGACGGCGAGTCGCTGCTGCACGTCTCGGATGTCGCACTGCATCCGCTGCATCTGGAGCATCCGGACTGGGTGCCAATCTTCGACATGCTGCCCGACCAGGCGGCGGCGAGCAAGCGCCACACCTTCGATCGCGCCGCGGCCGAGGGGCTGCTGGTTTTTGGCCACCACTTCCCGCCCTTCCCGAATCTCGGGCACGTGCAGAAGCACGATACCGGCTGGACGTGGGAGCCGGTACAGCTCGGATCGCGGTAGGTGTCAGCTCGTTCGGGGATCGACGCTGCGGTGGCCGAGGCTCCGCCTTGTTCCGGCGCGGTACTACGCGATGTCAACCGGTCGCATCCGCAACACGTCCCTATTGGCGCAAGCTCTAAATCAGGCCATGTCTATAGGCGTAAGCGACCGCTGCGGTGCGGGAGGGGACGCCGAGCTTGGCCAGGATGCGGGACACATGGGTCATCGCCGTCCGCCGGCTGATGAAGAGCGCGTCCCCAATTTCCTGGTCGGAGAGCCCTTCGGCGATGAGTCGCACGATCTGAAGTTGTCTTTCGGTTAGGACGAGCGGCGGGGGTGACCCGAGCGGGGTAACCGGAGGCACGGTCCCCGATTTGGACTTTCCGACTTCAATTGCTTCGGCAATCGCTGCCGGGAGCGGGAGAGATCGCCCGAGTTCCCAGGCGCGCGCGAAGGCCTGCTCCCCGAGCTGCACCCTCGCCATAGCAACGAGGCGATCGTGCTCATCTGGGACGTCGGGGTGCGCGATCCCGATGGAAGCAGCCAGGACTTCTGCGGCAGCGAGCAGCCGTACCGATTGCTCCGGGTCGCCGCGCCTGATGGCAACGAACCCGAGTCGTTCCAGGCACCAGGCCAAACCGGGAAGGTCACCTTCATCCGCGTTCAGTTCGAAGCTCTCGCGGAAGAGGTCAGCCGCCCGATCGAGATCACCCTGCCGATATGCGGAATCTCCGAGACCGTGGAGCGCAGTTGCGATGCCCCAAGCATTCCCGAGTTGTCGCCAGGTATCGAGCGCCTGCTCCAGGAACTCCGCCGCTCGGTCGTAGTTACCCTGAATGTGGGCGATAGTGCCGATGTTGGCAACAACCACGGCGATCCAGGGTTCGTCTTCAGGCGCCCGGAGATGAACGACCGCTTCATCAAAGAGGGTTTTCGCTCGGTCGGTCTCGCCCCGCTGCACGGCAACGTTGCCGAATAGGTTGAGGGCTTTGCCGACGCCAGATGGGTCCCCGCGCTCCCGTGACACTGCGCGCAACTCTTCGGCGAGAGCGACAGCTCGTTCCGGCTCGCGAGCCATGGAAGCCAAAGCGCTCGCGCCATAGAGTGCATCCGTCCTAGGATCGGATACGTCGCCACGGCTGGCAGCAACTGCCCGCTCAAGCCAGGCGTAACCCTCAGTCACATGCCCGCGCACGGCCCAAAATCGCCAGAGACCGGACACGAGTACGAGCATACGATTCGGATCACGATCGGCCACCCAACCGAGGGCGGCGCGAAGGTTGCCGTGCTCAGCTTCCAGTCGGTCGAACCAGATTGCCTGCTCCGCCCCTTCAAGAAACGGCCGGGCCGACTCAACCAATTGGACGCACCAGCCGGCGTGGGCAGAACGTGTCGCCTCCAATTCGCCTTCCGCCGTCAGTCGCTCTAGCGCGAACTCGCGAATCGTCTCGAGCATCGAGACACGAGTGACAGCGTCGGGCGCCTCTACTCGCCGGAGGAGACTCTTGTCGAGCAGGGACACGAGCACATCGAAGACGGAAGGAATGCCGAGTGGAGAAACGGCTTCGGCGGCTTCCAGGGTTATCCCGTCGACGAAGACTCCCAAGCGGCGGAAGAGGGTTTGCTCTTCGCGCGAGAGCAGATCGTAGGACCAGGCGATCGCGTCGCGCATCGCCTGCAGGCGCGGAGGAAGGTCACGAGCGCCGCGCACGAGGAGGGCGAGACGCTTGTCCAACCTCGCCAGGAGCGCCTCAGGCGAGAGCAGCTTGATGTGGGCCGCAGCCAGCTCGAGCGCAAGCGGTAGACCGTCGAGGCGCGCGCAGATGGCAGCGACGGCCGAAGCGTTCGCGTCTGTGAGCACGAAGTCAGGCCGCACGGCGCGGCAGCGTTCCACGAAGAGCGCTACTGCGCCGTTTTTCGCGAGATCAGCCACCGGCGGGGTCTCGTCGGCGGTTGGCAGATCGAGTGGGGCCACAGGGAATTCGAGCTCGCCCCTCAGCCTGAGGGCCTCTCGGCTTGTCGCCAGAACGGTCAGACTGCGGCATGTGGCCAACACTCCGCTCACACGCGGCGCGGCACTGATGACCTGTTCGAAGTTGTCAAGGACCAAGAGGAGTGCGCGATCGCGGAGCACGGCTACTAACCGCGCCTCCACCAGTTGATCGCCCGTTTCCTGGACGCCGAACACCTGGGCGATCGTGGGAAGAACGAGGTCCGGATCGCGGATCGCAGTCAGGGGCACGAAGACGACGCCATCCGGCAGGTTGTCGGCGAGATTGGCCGCGGCCTCGATCGCAAGGCGGGTCTTGCCGACACCGCCCGGCCCGGTGAGCGTGACAAGCGGTACGTCAGGCCGCAGAATCGCATCTCTCAGGGCAGCCAGCTCACGCCCTCGTCCAACCAACCGCGTGAGCGGGCGCGGCAGGTTGGCGGCGTGCTCGACGTTCAACTCCGCAACTATGCGCGGTTTCATCTCGTCTGCTTGTCGGGATTGCCTGCCGCACCGAGAGCCTGCTGGATGAATGGCTCCTTGGCCCGGACGTACTCCATCGCGTCTCCCGAAACATAGACGTCTCCCTTTGCCGCGGCGGCGGCGAGGACCGCTTGCTTGGCGGCGACGTAGCCGGCCACCAGAGCCGGGTCGGCTCGCAGTGCGTCTCGGAACCGCAACAGTTCCTCCGCGTCCGGGTCTCCTTCGGCCACTACGTGGACGTGCAGCTGGAAGACCGTCCCGTCGTGGCGGATTGAGCCAACCCGCATCGGTCGCTCCTCGGGCCAGGGAGAGCGGCCACCCTGGTGCTGGAAGCCGAGGTCGTCGAGGGCGTCCCGAGCGGTGCTAAGGTAGCTTGGTGGGTAGCGTAAAAGGAGGTCCAGGACGCCCTTTCCGGCGCAGCCCGGTACGGCGGTGCTGCCGACGTGATCGACCGCAACCATTGGCAGCCGCTCGCCGATCAGGATAATCACGCGGTTAGCCGCTTCGGGAGCCCGCGGATCCCAAGGAAGGCAGGCCACGGGCACTGGCTGGTAAGGCCCGATCACCGCCTCTTCGCGCTGCCGGTCCATTGGCATCCTCCTTCGCCGTCCGATGCCGTCACATCTCTCAAGTACGTGCGAGAACATTATCACGCGTCGCTCGCCCGTCATCATGTGATGGCGAAACCGATCCCCGGGTTCCGGGGCAACCGGTGCAAGAGATTTAGCCAAACAAGAGGACCGCGTGCACCAAGATTCGGGTGCAGTTCGCGAGCGCTCCCCCTTGGTTCCGGGAACCCGTGGCCTGTGGTAGGCTCGCGGCCAAAGTCCGGAAATTGTCGACCTCAAGAAGGGACGATATGCCCGAGACGTTGAAGGAGAGCAGCGAAACTCCGGTGCGGATCGAGGAGCTGGCTGACCACCCCGACCTGGTCGAGACGCTGGCGGGGTGGCATTGGGCAGCATGGGGCCAACCGGGTGCCCTCCCCCATTGGGTCGAGACGCTGCGCGCCCGCGCCCACCGCGAGCGCATCCCGACCACCTTCGTGGCGATGGCCGGCGACGAACCGATTGGGTCAGTCAGCATCGTTGAGCGCGACATGACCACCCACCCCGAACTTGGGCCGTGGCTCGCCGCTGTCTACGTTGCGCCAGCGTTCAGGGGTCGGAAAGTGGGGAGCGAGTTGGTCCAGCAGGCCGTGAGACGCGTCGCGGAGCTAGGTGCCGAGCAGGTCTATCTCTACACCGACGACGCGCAGGGTTTCTACGAGCGTCTCGGGTGGTCCGCCGTAGCCCGGGAGCAGTATCAAGGTCACCGCGTTGTGATCATGGCTGTTCAGTGCGATGCTGATTCGGTCCGGTAGCCTCGGCGAAGCATTACTGTTAAATGACTCCTAGCTTGGCAAATTATCGAACCCGGTGGGCAGAAGGACGATCGAAAGCCGCCCCGACAACCGATCTCGGCCCCGTTGGAGGGTGTCTAGTGAATCGGTAATAGCTCCGCTAGATGGACGCAAGTTGGCGTCGAGCGCTCCGTAAAACGGAATAAGTTCGCCATCGATCTGACCAGACTAAATGGGCTGAGCGACTTCGGTCTCAGCCTCCAGCAAGCGGAGGATGCCGTCCACCGGGATGGAGGAGCTGTTCGGATGGGTTCGCAGTTCGTAGGCAAGTTCGAGGAGCGCCCGTTCGAGTAGGTATGTGTCGAGCAGAATTGCGACGTGCTCGCGGTCGGCCGGCAGGAACAGAGCGCCGTCGGCGTGGTGGAGGTAGGCGCGGAGGAAGGAAATTCCCGTCCAGAATTCCCAAAAGCGGGCCCAAGGCGCGAGTTGCGTCCGCTGTTTGTCGCCAGCTGTCTCGGCATGTCTAGAGAAGGCGGTCGAAGCTGCGTACTGGAACGACCGAAGCATTGCTGCGACATCGCGCAGCGGTGAGCGTTTGAGCTGGCGCTCCCCGACAGTGAATTGAGGGTCTCCCTCGAAGTCGATGAAGACCACGTCGCCGTCGACGATCAAGACCTCATCGAGGTGAAGGTCGCCGTGACAGCGGATCATGTTGGCGTCTAGTCGATGTTCGAGGACCGCGTGGAATCGTTGAAGGATGCTCTCTTCCAGTTCGATCACACGTTGCGCGTTCGCACGCGCCGGACCCGGCAGACCCGGCAGGTCCCGATGCAGGCTGCTCACTACCCGCCCAGTTAGCCCGCGCATTGACTGGTAGAGCGAACGTTGCGAGAAGGGCGTGAAGGACACTGGCAAAAATCCCTGATCGCCCGTGGGGGAGGCCAGTGCCTGGTGCAGTTCGGCGGTGCGACGGCCGAGCAGCGCTGCCGAATCAAGCGCCGGCCCAATCCACTCGCGGGCTTGGGCGGGCGGACCCTCATCAGCCAGATCCAAGAGCGTCTTGGCGGACGGCAGAGGTACCCTAGGGGCCGAGATGCTCGACACCATCGCCCGCTCAAAGTATCGGTCGAGATCGGCCAAAGCGGCTTCCCAAGCGCTCCGATCGTGCGCGACGAAGGAGTGGAGGACCGCTAAGGTCAAACCTTCGGTTCGTGAGCGCTCATATTGCAGGGCGCCGGCGATCGGCGCAACCGGGATAAACCCCTGTTCCGAAAGGAACCGTCCGACTTCAAGCTCCGGGTTGACACCGTCGTCCAGCCGGCGGAAGAACTTGAGGATCAACTGGTCGCCGAAGCGGATCGATGTATTGTTCTGGTCTTCCGCGGCTGTCTCGGATTGAAGAATCGCCTCCTGGGCGTGACCGACATGGAAACCCGGGAAGCGCATCGGGACGACCGTCCCGCTGTTGCTATGCAGATGCCGTCCATGTTCGATCGCTTGGAGCAGCGCGGCGGCGAACTGCCCATCCCAGAGCGCATCGTGAAGGATTCCTTCGACGGCCCGGTTGTCCTGTGTTTCACGGAGATGGGCGATCATTGCTGCTTGCGGGCCCTGCCAGGAATGGCCAGGGCGGTCCGGCGTGAAGGCGAGCGGCAAGGCGTAGAGCTCGGGGTCGCCTTCGGTGTAGGCCACTCGGACGATAGCGAGATATCCACGCGTCTCGCCGTAGGGAACCGGAATCGCGTCTGCGATCCGAGTTGAGAGGATCTGCCGACCGGTGCCGGTGAACCAGCGTTGTTCGCGTAGATAGTCAGGAAGGAGATCTTCGAGGTCGCCTCGTGCCTCGCCATGCACGACATCGTCCCAAGCGCCTCGAGTTACGAGCACGGGCGCCGGCAGCTCACTCCCGGCGACGACCTGAGTCGAGAGCTCGACGCGAGCCGGCTCGAGGGAGAACCAGGAGAATGCGTGCGGTCCGAGCATGAATTGGTACGGCCGGTCGTCGATCGGCCAAAACTCGGCGCGCCCAATCATCTCGATCGGAACCAGGCCGCGGAATTCACTTAGGTCGAGCTCGAAGGGCTGCACGAAGCGTGAGAGGTTAGCGACGACGAGGATCTGCTCGTTTTCGTAACGGCGAACGAAGGCGATTACCTTCCGATTGGTCGGATTTACGAACTCGAGGGTGCCGCGGCCGAAAGCCTTGTGCCGCTTGCGTCGTGCGATAAGGCCGCGCATCCACCAGAGGAGCGAGTGTCGGTTTTCCTCCTGGGCTTCGACGTGGATCGTCTCGTAATGGTATTCGTGGTCGGTGATCAACGGCAGATAGAGGCGCTGCGGGTGTGCCCGCGAGAACCCAGCGTGGCGGTCGTCGCTCCATTGCATGGGGGTCCGGACGCCGTTGCGATCGCCAAGGTAAATGTTATCGCCCATCCCTATCTCGTCGCCGTAGTAGATCACGGGCGTGCCAGGCAGGGAGAAGAGGAGTGCGTTCATCAACTCAATTCGGCGGCGGCTGTTGCCCAGCAGGGGGGCAAGGCGGCGGCGGATCCCGAGGTTGATACGGGCCTCTGGAGCCTGGGCGTAGACGCGGTACATATAGAGCCGTTCCTCGTCCGTCACCATCTCGAGTGTGAGCTCGTCATGGTTGCGCAGGAAGAGTGCCCACTGGGTCGACTCGGGGATCTGTGGGGTTTGGTCGAGGATGTCAACGATCGGGAAGTGGTCTTCGGTCTGGATCGCCATGAAGAGGCGCGGCATGACCGGGAAATGGAAGGCCATGTGGCACTCGTCTCCGGCGCCGAAGTAAGCAACCGACTCCTCCGGCCACTGATTGGCCTCGGCGAGCAGCATCCGGTCGGCATACCGATCGTCCATGTATCGGCGCAGTTCCTTGAGGACCTCGTGGGTTTCCGGCAGGTTCTCGCAGTCTGTATCATCACGCTCGATCAAGTACGGGACAGCATCGAGGCGGAGCCCGTCGACTCCCATCTCGAGCCAGAAGTCGACGACCTCGAACACAGCGTTGCGGACGGCGGGGTTGTCGTAATTAAGGTCAGGCTGGTGTGAGTAGAACCGGTGCCAAAAATAAGCGCCGGCGATAGGATCCCAGGTCCAATTCGATTGCTCGAAGTCTTTGAAAATGATGCGCGCGTCCTGGTATTTCTCGGGTGTATCGCTCCAGACGTAGAAGTCGCGTTCGGCGCTTCCGCGCGGGGCGCGCCGGGAGCGCTGGAACCATGGGTGCTGGTCGGACGTGTGGTTCACGACCAGCTCGGTGATGACGCGGATACCGCGACGGTGCGCCTCGCGCAAAAAGCCTTTGAAGTCGTTGAGCGTGCCGTAAGCGGGGTGAACGGTGAAATAGTCGGCAATGTCGTAGCCGTCATCCTTGAGCGGCGAGGGGTAGAAGGGGAGCAACCAGATCGCGGTGATTCCAAGGTCATGGAGGTAATCGAGCTTTTCGATCAGACCACGGAAATCGCCAACCCCGTCGGCGTCGCTGTCAAAGAAGGCGCGGACGTGTGTTTCATAGATGATCGCGTCCTTGTACCAGAGGGACTCACCCAGGGGTCGTGCGTGCGCGGTCGTGGTGCTCATCGGCCGGCTCCCGCAGGACGGTGTCTGTCGATCATCCGGCAGCGTCCGAAAGGGGAGACGAGGCAGCCGTTCGGTAATTCTCCGTTGCCGTCCTTGCGGCGCCCAGCTTACCTGCTCGGACGGACGTGTCAAGCCGGAGGTCGTCGGCCAAACTTAGGATGATGTCTACGTCGAGGGAATTCGGTCCTCGACCAGAACGAGCTCGGTTAGCTGGGACAAGCACTCGCCGAAGGGATGTATCATCAAGCTCTCCCACGGCGATCGACAAATTTGATCATGAGTTTCACCGGAGCCGCAGTGAACGATCGAAGCGGTGTTACTTGGCGGCGATCAAAATCATGGCACTCAGCGATGGGAGAGTGGTTGTGTAATTATCTGGTAGAAAATTTCGTCAGTCTGCTTGGTTAGCCGGGCCGAAGGAGACCACGACGATTCCCACGGGATCGCTCGCCTCGGTTGGATTGCGTAGCGTTCCAACCGATCCAGGATCAAGGAACGCCGACTCCTGCTGAAACGATCCGCCAATCGTTGCTTCAACGTTTGGGCTGATCGGATGTCTGCTCAATTGATACCAGGCCCCGTGTGGAGTGGCGACTGGACTCGTCTTCGATTCACCCGGTCCGCCTTCAACGGACTGTCCACTCTCGAAGGACGCGCCTATTCTCACCTCACCCTGACCTGAAGTGAGCATCAGCTGCAGCGGCGGGCCGAGATAGTTGTCAGTCGCGACTAGTTGTGGCGATTCAAGGGCAGTCAGGCGTTTGGACTCTCCGGGGGCCAGTTCGGTCGAGTCGAACCGCACTTCGAACGGACCGGACGGCCACCGCTCAACCGTGCCCCAGCTCGACCATCCCCAATGCAGGACCTCGGGCGCCGGGGGCAGCGGACCCGGAGGGAAGATAATCAACGCAATCAGCGCCGCCGGCTGATAGGGATCGGTCTCGAACCGGAACGGTGTGTCCGCAGGCACGGTGAGGTAGTCACCAACATGCAAATCGATGTAGGAGCCGGACGCGATTGCCTCTTCTGGCCGCGGCGTGCCCGGATCGCTGGCCCGCATCAAGTTCGCCGTACCGCCCAACCAAATCGTAGGCGGCTTCGGTTGAGGCCAGACGTAGATGAACATCGGCCCGGGTAAGGTCTGACTGTCGCCCTTCCAGCCGGGGTCGAAAGCGAATTCCCCCAAGACGACCAGCGCTGGCGTCGGCGGCGGCGAGTCGAGTCGCCCCCACAATCCGACCTCCGCGGCAAATGGATTGGCTGCGAGTTCCGAGGTAGGGAGAACGGCCACGGTTGTAGGAGGAATCAGCGTCGGCGTGGCATTTGGACTGTCGTCGCCGGAGGCCAGGAGATAGGCACCGCCCAACGCCAACAGCAAGATCACCAACGCGGCCGCGACGGGAACGAGTGAGGCTCTCCTAGATCGCGCCGGAGCGGCGCTTGCTGAAGGGCTCGTCACCGCGTCCAGCCGCTCGACCTCCTCCGGATAAGGAGGTAGGTGCGCGGCCGTCGAAATCGAGGAAAAGTCGGACGGGAGATCTGGAGTCACGAGTTGGAAGATGCGCTCCGGACGGTAGAGATCCTTGAGCTGATGCGTGCCGAGATCGCGCAGGTGGATCTCGGCGGGGAGGTGGTCGGCCACGAGTTCGGCGGTCGCCCCCGAGAGCAGGATCTGCCCGCCATGACCGGCGGAAAGCAGCCGCGCGACTCGGTTGAGCGGTGCCCCGACGTAGTCGCCATCCTGGACCTCGGCGCGTCCGGTGTGCAGCGCCATGCGCACTCGCAGCGGTCCGGTAGCCCCCCAAGGCTCGCCATAGAGCGAGCGCTGCGCGGTCAACGCGGCGGATAGCGCTGCGGTCGGATCGGAGAAGGCGGCGCAGAACGCATCGCCGACCATCTTGAAGACAGCCCCGCTGTGCGCCTCGATCGCCTCGCGCACGAGCCGGTCGTGCCGTGCCAAAGCCGGCCCCATCGCCATCGGCTGCTGTTGCCAGCGTTGGGTAGACCCCTCGATGTCGGTGAAGAGGAATGTAACCGTACCGCTCGGCAGCTCGACCATCTTCCCACTCGAAGTGAGCCCAAACGCTTGCAACTCGCGCCAGAACCGGCCCCGAGCAAGCGCCTGCCCGTTCACGCGGCCAAAAGTGAGGCTGACGTCCTCAGCCTACACCCGCTGTCAATTGGACATCGGGCCGCTGCCGCCGCATCCCAACCTGCCCGCGATTCGCTACATAGTAATCGTCAAACCTGCCGATCAAGCGCTCTTAGACGATGATGGCGAGCAAGATGATGTGCTTGCGCTGGCGGCGGGAGGTCGGACGCAGCGACCGATTGCCGCCGAGGCGGCAATCTCGCGCGAAGCTGCGTGAAAACTCTTGCGCGGTCGGGTCGTACTTAACAAGGTATTGGCGCGCTTGAGTGCCCGCTCTCACTCCTCCGAGGGGGTGGCGGCGTAGGTGTCAAGGGTGTGAAGGATGGCCGTGTGCTCCTGTCGTAGTGGCAACTGGTCGCCCATCGGTTCTTGTTCGTCGAACCGGGCAGCCGGGCAGTGTTGCATGCTGCGCCTCGTGGCATGGCGACACCTAGGGCGGTCGGCGGGTTCGGTGTGCGTATTTCGACAGGGGGCGGCCCATTAGCGTCGTATGCGGAACGTCGACCGCAGCGCGCGATCAGACTAGGCCGTCGCGGACGGCGACGGCGGCGGCCTCGGTGCGGGAGGAGACGCCGAGCTTGGTGAGGATGTTAGTGACGTGCGTCGTGGCGGTGCGCGGACTGATAAACAATGCATCGCCGATTTCGGGGTTGGACCGCCCAGCCACGAGCAGTCGAAGCACCTGCAGCTCGCGCCCGGTCAGGCCGCGAGAGGCGGCCGGACGATCCGGATCGGTCCGGCCCGCGGTCTTCGCGG
Source organism: Thermomicrobiales bacterium (assembly GCA_045804965.1). Taxonomy (GTDB): domain Bacteria; phylum Chloroflexota; class Chloroflexia; order Thermomicrobiales; family UBA6265; genus CAVTUU01. The sequence continues at coordinate 481,081 of JBJMMD010000047.1, forward strand.
GCGACTCATCCCCGGCGTCGAGCGCCTCGGCGACGGCTTGCTCAAGCGACAGCGCCCGCCCAGCGTCCCAGGCGGCGGCGAAGTCGGCCTCGCCCAGCGCTTCCCGCGCCGTCTCCACATCGGCGTCGAAGACAATCTGGTCCGTCCGCTCAAGCGTCGCGCCGGTCCCGATAACGAGTGCGTCCGCCGCGCCCAGTAGGCGTGCTGCACGCTGGGGATGGCCCCGCTCGCCGGCCAAGCCGCCCAATGCCGCCAGGGCGTACGCTACCCAGAGGCGCTCCCCGAGAGCGTGGTGGATCGCCAATGCGTCCCGGAATCCCGCCGCTGCTGGTTCGCCGCGCTGCCGCGCGACGAGGGCAAGGTTGAGGGTAATAGTGGCCGCGATGTAGTGATTGCCAGCCCGCTGGGCGCACGCTAGGGACTCCTCGAAGCGCGCCTTAGCCAGCCCAAGGTCCCCGCGCTCCCGCGCAATGCCGCCGAGGTTCGACACGCAGGCGGCGACGCGGCTGTCATTCGCCGCCTCCCGCGCCCACGCCGCCCCCTCCGCGTAGAGCGCCTCGGCCTCGTCCAACCGGCCACGCTGGTGCTCTCCCATCGCCGCCGCGTTCAGCGCTTGGCTCAGCGTCACCGGATCCCCGGCCAACCGGGCCAACTCCGCCCCTTCCCGTCCAAACTCTGCCGCGTCGTCGAGTGCGCCCTGGTGGAAGGCGAGTACGGCTGAGGTTGCGAGGGCCTTAGCCCGAGGACCGACCGGGTCGGGCGGTGCGGCCACCAAGGCTCGCCCGAGCCACATTCGGCCTTCAACCAGATGTCCGCGGATCTCCCAGAAGCGCAGCAGATCGCCGGCGGCTTGAAGCACCGCGGCGGGATCGTGCTCGAGACCCCAGGCGAATGCGGCTCGCAGGTCGTCGTGGGCCGCGGCCAGCCGCTCAAGCCATGTCCCCTGGTCCGGGCCGTTGAGGGGCACAGTGGCGTCCGCCCCGAGATCGAGGAAAAAGCGGGCATGGCGCGCGCGCGCTTCGGTCAATTCGCCGCTCGCCTCCAAACGCTCGGCGGCGTACTCGCGGATGGTCTCGAGCATGCGGAAGCGCGGTTCTCCCGCGGATTCGCTTTCTTGTCGCACCAAGCTGTGGTCGAGCAGGCGGCTCCGCCCGTCCAGCACCTCCGATTCCTCGCTTCGCAGGACTGCGGCGGCTGCCTCTAGGGTCCATCCGCCGGCGAAGACGGCAAGACGGCGGAAGAGTGCCTGCTCGTCGGGAGCCAGCAGGTAGTAGCTCCAGGCGATAGCGTCGCGCAGCGTCCGCTGACGCGCCGGCGCGTCGCGGACCCCGCCCGTCAGCAGCGGCAGCCGGCGCTCGAGGCGGGACAACAGCGCCGCCGGGGGAAGGTGGGCTACCCGGGCGGCGGCCAGCTCGATCGCCAAAGGCAGCCCGTCCAAGCGGCGGACGATCTCGGCGATGGCGGGGGCGTTTTCGGCGGTGAGGGCGATCCCGGTGCGGGCGGCTTCGGCGCGCAGAACGAAAAGCCGCACGGCGGCGACGCCTGCCAGGTCCCTCTCCGACTCGGCATCGGCTGGCAGGGCCAACGGAGGCACAGCGACGACGCGCTCGGCTGCCAATCGCAACGGCTCTCGGCTTGTGGCCAACACGGCCAAGCGAGAGCAAGCGCTCAGCAGTCGGCCCACGAGCGGCGACGCCGCGACCACTTGCTCGAAGTTGTCCAGTAGCAGCAGCACCGCTCGATCCCCCAACGCCTCCGATAAGCGGTCGGCGAGGGGGCGTTCGCCGGCGTCGCGGAGGCCAAGTGCCTTGGCCACGGCCGGGGCCACGAGGTCCGGATCGGCAAGCGGCGTCAGATCCACGAAAGCGAGACCGTCTTGGAAGTCGTCCTCCAGTTCCTCGGCCACGCGAAGGGCCAGCCGGGTCTTACCGACGCCCCCAGGGCCGGTGAGGGTAATGAGGCGGGCGCCGACTCGGCGCAGCAGGTCGGCGACTGCCGCAACCTCGTGCTCGCGGCCGACGAAAGTCGTGGGCGGGGCCGGCAAGCGTGCCGTGGGCCGATCCCGGTCCGGCAACGGGACCGGAGGGACCGACTGGCTGCGTTTCAGATCTGCGGGCGTCGGCAAGGAGTTTACATTATTGGGACGGGGGTCGGCGAACATCGGTCGCGGCGCTTCTCCGGCTGTCGTGCGGCTATAGGCACATGATGGCAGGCCGCGCCAGCGCAGTCAAACAACGCGGATTCTTCTGCTCACGCGGTTGCTTTCTCTTAGGTGGAAGCCAGACGGGTGTGACGGGAGCGCGCCGTGCGTTAACACAGTTTCCGTACAACCCACCAGCGGCAGACTGGATCGTCCGAACGATCATCGGTCGCCGCAAAGTGGGCAAGTCGATTCGCGACCCAATCCTCGAGTGCCGACCGCGAAAACTCGACTCCGGCCGTAATAGGCTGATGCGCCCACTGGAATCGCAAGGCCCCGTGCGGACCGAGCTCAGTTCCGATGGCGGAAATTCCTGCGAGGCCGTTCGAAGGATTCTCCGGGAATAGGTGGGTTTAGTAGATTGGGCCGAACGGACCTGCGCCGGAGCTGCTTGTAAGCGACCGAAGGCCGTCTACGATTGACGGGCAAGGGGTCCACGATGGGCAGCGTTCTGACCCGGCTGAGCAGGAATTGGACGGTGTGCGAACAACCCGTTTCCCTAATGGTCGACCTCGTTCGAGGCACGCAGCAAGGCGAGCGACTGAAAGCGACTCGAGCGCAATATCGAGACTAGACGAAGCAGACCGTCTGCATCCCGGCTGGTGTGAGCCGACCCCGGGCCGCCACGCTGATATCGACGAAGCTAAGGAACCTGCCTACGGCACCGCGACGGCCCAAAGCCCCCTGCCGGAAGAAGAGCAGTCAGCAGATCTGACCCGGCTGTTCGCGGAATACCCGCGAGACGAGCGGTTTCGGCCAGCACTTGTCGAGCTTGCTGACCCGCTGCTCGCTGAACTCGATGATCCACGGCGAACTGGCCGATCTGCCCGCCGGGGCCGACACGGCTGGGGACTCAGGCCACAACTTCACCGACTGCTTCGCCGATGTGGGGCGGGTCTGTGCCGGCGGACGCAACTAGTTCGCGCCACCTCGTCGCCGGTGCGCTTGTCATCAATAAGACGGCCGTGGCGGACATGCCACGACCAATGTTTCGACCTTATTGGAAACAGCGAGAGAAGACGCTCAAATTCGCAATAGCTTGTAAACTAGTGGGTCGCACTGGCGGAAGCGACGGGATTCCGCCACGCTGTCGCCTCTTTCTGGCGATTTCCTCCCCCTTCCCAAACCCTCCGACGAGGCGGCATGCTCGTCCAGCCGATGCAAACTGACCCTTGACCAACGCGCCGCGATCCGCGTTGCCCGCCAACAGGGCCGCAGCTTGCGCGAACTTGCCACGCAATTTGCAATGTCCCATGAGTCGATTCGCAGCGCCCTCCGCGAGAATACCGATTCGCTTGCTGCATGAAGAAAAAACTCGGACATCGAGAAACTGGCGCATGTCGTGCACGCCAGGCACAGAAACCGTGCACCTAGGTACGAAACTCATCAAAAGGACTGATTCTTGGGATTTCATGGAGATAGCTGAGGCCATTCAAACGTATATGTGTATTGTCACAACCGTGTGCAACACAATACTTGACAGCATTCTGCCATTAGCTACGATGGTGAACACTGGCGCGAGCGACTCAGCGCCCATTCCCACGATCAGCGAGGATGCTCGTGGTTACCATCGAGCCGGACCCCAACGACGTCGTCGTAAGGACGTTGGTGTACTCCCGCGCGGAGATGCGCCGCCGCGGCCAAATAGGCGGCCGCGTTGCTGCCGCTCGTGGCCGCCAACCCCACAATCTCGAACTGGCCCGCCGCGCTCGTGAAGCGAGCTTTACAACGCCTGAAGCGCGCATCGAGTTCTTCCGGCGCCTTGGCCGGGCTGGCGTCGAGGCGAGACTTCGCAGAGCCGCCGACCGTGGCGACGAACCGGCGGCGGCGTCATGAAGCGGAACCTCTCCCCGGAGTCTGCAGCCCTACTCCCGCTTGCCAGAGTCCTTGCCGCGATCGTGGAACGCGTCGTCGGCGAAGAGCAGGCCAAGCGGGAAGCCGAACCGGACCCGTCTCAGGAAACCACTATCGTGCCATTCAGCACGCGTCCGCTGCCATTCAAACCGCCGCCGCCGCCAACAGAACCGGCCACCTGACACAAGGCGGCCGGAAAGGAAGACGCCGTGATCTTGACGGCGACCCCCGATAACGTTCAGTTTACCAACCGCCCATCCCAAGCGGTGCTGTGGCGCGAGATCAGCGCCATCCTGCGCCGTCTGCCGGCACCCGCTCCGCAATCCGGTCGCGATCGCACGTGGCGACGAGATCGCGCGGCACCGATTCGATGCGGGGATATGAGTGACTCGTTGCCTCTTTGGGATGCCCTGCCCGTCAGCGAAAAGCATCGCGCTGAACTCATCGCCTCGGCCATCGCATCCGAAGTTGCCAAAGAGCGCGGCTATCAAAGCATCACGACCAAACGCGCGGTGATGAAACTCGGCTTTCGGGAAAGCCAAGCCAATGTCCCGGGCTGGTTGGCGCCGATGCACAACATCGCCGGTGAGCTCGCCGATTACACCTTCAAACCCGATTCGCCCCGTATCAAGGATGGGAAATCCGTCAAGTACGAGCAAATCGTCGGGCACGCACCGATCGTCGACGTGCCGCCGCGCGCCCGCCCCTGGGTGATGGATCCGAAACAAGCACTCTTTTTCACAGAGGGAATCAAGAAGGGCGATTCAGGAGCGTCGCACGAGCTCGCGATCGTGATGCTCTTGGGTGTCTGGAACTGGAAATCTTCGGAGGTCATCGCGGCGCTTGATCGAATCCCGCTCAAGGGTCGAGCGGTCTACATCGCGTTTGATTCAGATTGGCGCCGGAAACCGGGCGTGCGCCAAGCCCTGAACCGGCTTATTTCCGTGCTCCGTCAAGCCGGTGCCATCGTTGCCATTCTCGATTTGCCAGAACCGACGTCGGGAATCAAAGTCGGCCTTGACGACTACTTTGCCGCAGATCCCAAGCACAACGCCACCACGCTGCTTCGGTATGCAAGCGAAGCCGACGACCCGATCGATGATCCTGATGACGATGCTGAAACCGGTGCCTATGCGGTCCGAAACGGGTGTATTGCCTACCGTAAGCGCGAGCGCGACGGGGACGTCTGGCTGCCGCTCTGCAACTTCAACGCCGAAATTGTCGCGCAGGTGATCGCCGACAACGGCGTCGAAGAGCACGGCTCGATTGCGCTGCGCGGGCAACTTGCCACTGGCAAGGCCTTGCCGCTGATCGAAGTCTCGTTCAGCCGCTTTGCGTCGCTCGACTGGGTTATTTCGAAATGGGGCGCCGGCGCCGTGATTAATGCCGGCATGGGCGCGAACGACCGGCTGCGCGAAGCCATTCAACGGCTCTCGCCCGACGTGCCAATTAGGCGCGTCTACACCCATCCCGGCTGGCGGAAGATCGACGGACGCTGGGTGTTTTTGCATCGTGATGGTGCGATTGGTCCCCAAGGGACCTTTTCCCCAGAACGGGTCGAAGTCCGGCTCAATGGTCCGGCTGAGCGCCTATGCCTGCCAGTCCCGCCAACGGACGCTGCCTTAATCGCCGCAATTGCAACCGTGCTCAGTGTCCGCGACGTGGCGCCGGACCGATTGTCCAGTCTTGTGCTCGCGCTCCCCTTCGCCGCCCCGCTCCTGGCGATTCATCCAATCGACACGGGCGTCTACCTGCTCGGCCCCACCGGTTCACTCAAAAGTGAGCTCAACGCGCTGACCCAACGCTTCTTCGGCCCGGCCTTTGACCGGGAGACGCCACCCGGTACCTATCTTGACACGCCGAACGCGCTCGAAAAACTGGTGTTCGATTGCAAAGACGCGGTGTGCTGGATTGACGACTTCGCGCCCACCGGTTCCGCTTTCGATATTCAGCGCTATCACGGCACGGCGGAGCGGCTCTTCCGTGGGATCGGCAATCAAAGCGGACGCGGCCGGTTGAATCAAAATCTGGAATCCCGACCTGTCTACGTGCCGCGGGGACTCGTGATCAGTAGCGGCGAAGATGTGCCCCATATGCAATCGGCGCTGGCCCGCGTGGTGATTGCGGAAGTGAAGCATGGTGACGTCAATCAAACGAAACTCGCCGTCCTTCAAGCCGAGCCCGCCCGCTCCCAGTTCGCGGCCAGCACCGCGGCCTATGTGCAGTGGCTGGCACCACAACTGGACTCGCTGCGGACCGCGATCGGCGCCGAACACCTCGCCTTGCGAGCGTCCCTGACCGGCGATCACCTGCGGACCCCAGATGCGATCGCCCACCTTGCCCTCGGCTGGCGGCTGTGGTTGCGGTTCGCGGTCGAGGTCGGCGCCCTCACGCCGGCCGCGGAGGACGCGGCATGGCAACGCGCACTTGCGGGCCTGAAAGAAGCAGGACAAGCCCAAGCCGGGCACCAGGAGCCGCACAAACCGGCCATTCGCTTTATTGAGTTGCTGATGTCCGCGATCGCGCGCGGCGACGCCTATGTGGCCACGACGGCGGGGGATCAGCCGGACAACTTCCCGGCCTGAGGCTGGACGCGCAAGGACTACGGCGACAACACGACCTACGTGCCGCAGGGGAAGTGCGTCGGTTGGCTTGATGGTGACAACCTGTATCTCGATCTCACCTCCGCCTATGCCGCCGCCCAGCGCCTCGCTGGCACTGACAACCGATTGACCGTCAGTGCGCATATGCTCGCCAAGCAGCTCGACGAAGCCGGCTTCCTGCAAACGAAAGAAGGTGATCGCGGCAAGCTCTACGTCCGGCGTATGATTCTGGGGAAGCGGATCACCGTCTATCATCTGGCCGCCTCTCTTATCACAGAGAAAGGGTCCCTTGGGTCCCAATCAGGGACAAAAACAGCCGAACCGCCGGCTGAAAAGGGCCCCGATTTGGACGATGGGCTAGGCACAAATGGGACCGAAGGGACCGATGGGACCCTTTTTCCAACATCTATAAGCACCCCAGAGAAAAACGGAATCGCACCCGGTGGCAAAGCCTGTCGGCGATGCGGCCGGACCTTGGCGGCGGATTGGGTATCCGCCTGGTGTAGTGCTCAATGCGTGATGGCAGACGAGCAGGCGCGGGTCGCCCGATGACGACAACGCACGCAGGACTGAAGCTGGAGGAGTCGCGGATGGGCTTGTTAACGGTTGAGCGCGCACCAGCGGAGCAGACGGTGGAGGTGAACCCGCGCTGTCGCCTGTGCGAGGAGGTTCGTCACCACTTTGCCCCCGACGCTGCTGAGGATGTCCCAGGGCCGCTGTTTCCCCCTACCCGTACTGTTCCCATCCAACGCCAAACATCGCGTACAGACGATCTTCGGGCGTTTCAGCCCATGCAGGATCGGCAGGGTCGCCAGGCGGACAGGATCGCGCCTCACTCCTCTTCTGCAATCGTCTCTGATCCATCGCCGGATCAAAGAGTACGTCCCATTCGTCCGGCTCACCGACAACCACAATCCAGCCGATCGATCTATCTCGAGATTGACTACCGACCAGTGTCCGAGGTCGTCGACTACCGGTTCAGCGACACCGAGCCGGCTGATTCTTCGGAGAGGGCATAGCTAAAAGCAATCGGGAGTGTGCCCGGTCCTGGCTCGCAATCTGGGTTGGTGAGTGAGTCGAGCAGGGGATCGCGTTGGCGCTTCATCTGATGATGTCGGCAGACCGGCCCATTCGCAGGATGAGCTATAGTCTTTCCATATTCGACATCCGAGCGTCGCTGGGCGCGCACCCTAGAGGATCACTCCATGGAGCGCCAAGCCGCTGCCCATCACGCATCCTTGCCAACGCCGCTCGCGCCGCTTTCCGACCGTGATCACGCTAGCACTGGCAATCTCCCAGCGCCGCTGACCTTTCTCATCGGTCGGGAGCGAGAGATCGCCGCCGCCTGCGCACTGTTGCGACGTGACGACCTACGTTTACTCACCTTCACCGGTCCCGGGGGCGTTGGTAAGACGCAATTGGCCCTGGCAGTCGCGCGGAAGCTGACCACCGATTTCGCGGATGGAGCCATCTTCGTGCCGCTTGCGCCGGTGCGCGATCCGACGCTCGTCGCGTCGGCAATCGCGCAGCAGCTTGATATGCGCGACACGGGCACACGGTCGCTGTTCGATGATCTGTGTGCAGCTCTACGCGACCGGGAACTCTTGCTGCTGCTCGATAACTTCGAACACGTCATCGCGGCAGCGCCACTGGTTGCCGATCTCCTCACAGCGAGTCCCCGACTCAAGGTGCTCATCACTAGCCGCGAACTGCTGCGTCTGACTGGAGAGCATGCTTTTGACGTCCCGCCTCTCGAACTTCCTAATCCAGCAAGAGCGTTGCCGATCGATGAGCTGTCGCGGGGCGATGCGATCCGCCTGTTTGTGACCCGAGCTCTGGAGGTTAAACCGGACTTTGTCCTCACCGACGCAAACGCGAAGGCGGTCGCTGCTATTTGCTCGACCCTTGATGGGGTGCCGCTTGCGCTCGAGCTGGCCGCTGCCCGTATGCGGATACTGACCCCTTCCGCGCTCTTGGCGCAATTGACCAACCGTTTGCAACTTCTGACCGGTGGCCGTCGGGATGCACCCGAACGGCTACAAACGATGCGCAACGCGATCGCCTGGAGTTACGACCTGCTTACCTCCGAAGAGCAAGACCTCTTTCGCCGCCTCTCGGTCTTCGTCGGGGGATTCACGCTCGAGGCGGCGCAGGCGGTCATGGCGGATCGACCCGTGCTGGACGACCTCACCTCGCTCGTGAACCAGAGTCTGGTGCGCCAAGCGACGCTCCCGGGCGACAAAATGCGGTTCACGATGCTGGAAACGATTCGTGAATACGGACTTGAACAGCTCGCGGCGAGCGATGAGGAGACAGCCGCGCGAGACTCGCACGCCGCCTTTTTCGTCGGGTTGGACTACTGGTTGGAGCCGAATCACGTCGCATCTGGCGAGCATGTCGACGATCACATCCAGAGCGTCGAGGTCGAGCATCCCAATCTGAGAGCGGCACTCGCACATATGGCGGACTCCGGCAACGCGGAGGGTGTGCTCAGGTTGGCTGGTGCGCTGGCCGTCTTCTGGCACCTGCGGGGATATCTCCGCGAAGGCCAGCAATGGCTGCAATGGGCGCTGGCGCACACCGCCGAGGCTCCGACGGCAGTGCGAGGCCGTGCGCTCGTCGGCCTCAGTCTGCTTTTGTGGACCCAGGGCGATGTCGAGCCTGCCGAGCCCCTCGCTATCGCCGCCCTCGCTATCGCTGACCGGATTGGCGACAAGGAAATCGCCGCAAATTCAATCCACGAGCTTGGCCTAATCGAAGTCGTCCGAAGACGCTGGGACCGCGCTGGTCCGCTCATGCAGGAGGCTCTTCGTCGTTGGCACGAACTTGGTATGCCGTCGACAGAGGCGATAGCACTTATCACGTTAAGCGGCATCGCCCGCGAAGTCGGCGACGTCGCGGCATCTGCCCTCCAGGCTGAAAAGGCACTCGCAATTTTTCGCGCGGCAGGACATTCATCGGGCGCGGCCTTAGCACTCATCCCCCTTGGGCGCCTCGCGGTCGACCGCGGGGACGATCACCTCGCGGCACTGGCCTACGGGGAAGCGCTCCAGTTGTTGTCTGGCATCGGCGGGCGCTGGGTTATTGTGAGAGCGTTGGCCGGATTGGCTGCTCTATGCACTGTGCACGATCAGCCCGAGACCGCGGCCGCGCTCATTGGGGCCTTCGACGCCCGTTGGCAGGAGGCCGGGACCTCCAATTTACCAGTGGACCAAAGTAATTACGACCGGGCGTTGGAGGGTGCCCGCACGGCTCTCGGTAATGAACGGTTCGCCGAACACTATGCCAGAGGCCAGGCACTACCGCTTCACGAAGTAGTTGATATGGCGGTTGCGGTCACTATCGCCGGCAGCCCTGCAAGTTCAATCAGGCTGCCTCGGACTGCATCAAGCGGCGCCCTCACCGCCCGTGAACTCCAAGTCGTGCGCTTGCTCGTCGAAGGTCTCTCCGATAAGGAGATTGCCGAGGCGCTCGGGATCACTCGGCGCACCGTCTCCGGCTACGTCGAGATCATTCTGGGCAAGTTCAATGTCCCGTCCCGCACTGCCGCTGCGACCTACGCCACGCGCCACGGGCTGGTCTGACACTTCGTTGTAGCCCGAACCCGTACTTTTCCCCGTGAACATTTCACGAATGACCCCGGAATCCTCCCGATGTACGGGAGTTCTCGGTTTCCTAGGCTCCTGCTCATGCGATCACGGGTAGTAGGTAGGAGTCGCGCATCATGCATCGTCGCCAAGCGGTTTATCCGATCACCATACTTTTATCGATAGCGACCGCGATCGGCATCTTCGCCGCTGGTTGGGTGGTGGCGAACCCCACCGTTGCCGATCCGGGCCCGCCCATCTCCAGAGATACCGTGCAAGCGTTCTACGCTGGTATCAATCAGACAATTCGGACAGGGGATGCAACGGCGCTGGGGGCGGTGGTCGATGACCATGTTGTCACGCACGGTCCACTGGCATCGTTCGCGCCTGATCGCGCTGGTCTGACGCGTTATCTGCTGAGTCTGCACGCAACGAATCCCGCCATCGAACTCAAAGTCACCGATTTTACAGCGACCGACAATCGGGCCATGGTCAGCGTGTCGGTTGCCGGCGCAGATGACGGCACCTTCCTGGGGAATGCGCTCACTGGACTGACGCCGTGGGGCGATTTCGACGCGATACGGGTAAATAACCACAAGGTGGTCGAACTCTGGAGCGACGCAACGGGCTTGATATTCTTCGAACCATTGGCGCACTCCCTATTTGCGTTGAAGACCGACGTCGTCCACCAATACGTCGCGCTCGACCGGCTCTCGATTCCGTGGGAGACAACTTTTGTCGCTCCGGGATCCTTCGAGTTGCGTTTTATCCAGGTTGTGGCGGGCACGGTCACCGTCGAAGCACACGACGATTATTCGACCAGGTTAGGTCCCGCATCCTCTATCGAGTCGTCGGCTCCGGACATTGGGCGGAGGCCGATGGCTCCTGGCGACCTCATCGGCATTCCTAGTCACGGCCGCATTGAACTGGAAAACACTGGACGGGACACCGCGACTGTGCTCGTGCTCGGCATTTCCAGGCGCGATCCAAAGCCAGTAGTACTCGATCCCGCCTGTCCTCAAGGAAAGTCGTCATCGGCTGGTGAAACAGCTCCATCGAAATGGTGGACAGTCGATCGTCGTTTAGGGCTGAAGCCAGCACCTTCGATATCGTTGGCCACAAACGTCATTGTGACGATTGCGGGTGGAAACTTGGAAATCGACGCCGGCCGTGCGGCGTTCACGCCGAATGCAGCACTATCCGATTTTAGCCAAGGCGGTGTGAGTTTGTTGCTGGTCAATTCCGGCACACTCGATGTCGTGACGGCTGAGCAATTAGCAATTGCAAACCAGGGAGTCACTACAGCCTGCCGGCCAGGACGACTCGGAACTGACTCGGTTGGCGTGGTGAGTTCCAATGCCCACGTGAGCCTGCACAACCCGGCAGACGGCGAGGTCATCCTCACAGTCTTCACGATTCACTCGGTCGATGAAACACCTACCGCCTAGCATCTGGCATGCATTGCGAAACGGGAGACGAACCCATCGTCGAAATGGAACGGGCAAACTTGTCGTAGACACTGACTTTTCATGATCGCCGGTACATGCGGCCATGGTTGCCCAACTGGTTGCGAAATTCAGTTGCGGCGGAGGAATTGCATTTCGGTGCGAACATGAGGCGGGTAACTGCTCGTTCGTGCTAATCCTCGATTCGGGATCAGCCGACAGGCGCAGGTGATCGGGGAGCCTTCTTGGCCCCCGCGCGCTGAGCAGGCGGTTCGAGCGGGGCCTCGGTGGGGGGGCGGGCATCAGCTTCGAAGGAGGAACATCATGGCGGATCACGCGCTCTTCGTGGGCTGGGGCGAGGTCATCAACCGCCGCGAACGAGGTACCTGGAGCCATGCCTTGGACGCTGATCTGATCGCGCGATAGGCGAACGTTTCGTGTATGCGCGTGGGGCGGCACAGAGTGTCCACCCGCACGCACCCGCCGTCGCCTCGTTGCAGGCTGAAGTGACGATTTCAGCGCGACGGTGGGTACCATCCCCTCCACCACGCACCACCTACACGACCGAAACTCCTCCGTACCCCTATCCCCCACCGCCCCCAAGGGCCAGGCAAGATGAGAAGGAAGATGGCGTTGCGGCTGCCACCATCCGGCGAGATTCGCGCAACGATCACGGTCATACTGCCGAACAATGCTGGACGGAAACCCCGCGAATTGCCCGCAACTTGGAGCGATCGCCGGGTACCTGGATGGCCGAAGTGGTAGCGCAAATGTCGCCAAACTTGCAGCGTCAGAGGACTCACTCGCGATGTGCGTCAGACACGGGCTACGAATCCGCTATCAAACACGGTCCGACAAAATCGCGGTTCCGGGTCAGGCGGCAACCGAGCAAGACCATTGGATAGTTGCCTGACGACCGGCATGGCGTGCTTCCACCGCCAGCGCCCAACGCGTGCTAGTCACGTAGACCGTGGTACAACACTCGACAGGCGTGGCATCCTGGCGCCCATGCCGAACGCGTCCCTGGTCATGCGGGGGAGGCGCCCCCTCACGCGACCGGAACGATTGGGCTATGCGGCCTGCGGTTGCCTCCCCTTCATGCGGAATAGGCTATTCGAGCGAGCGGGGGGGAACAGCATGCACGGGCCGCATTGGTTTCGGGTGGAGCATCAGACCGAGGACGAGATCCACGCCCTCGACCGCATCGCCGATGTCTTCCCCACTCCTTGACGTTGACCCCGTTTCACAGCCGGCTGCTCCAGGTCGGCGTTCGCCACGGCCGCCTCGTGCTGATCGAAGAGCGGACCGGACGGATGGTGGCCCGGTGCGCTGCGCGCCCCCAGCATCGGCGCGCGTCCCGGCGCCAACGGCTCCAAGGTTCACGAGGACGCGAGGCGCGACTGGATTGGGGAAGACGGTCGGCAGGTCGGGATCATTAAGCAAACGGCCCCGCGCGTGCTGCCCCGAGCTGCCAGAAAGAGGAAACCAGGCTGCCGGCACTGGCACCCTGGTTCCCCTGCGACGTTTGGATCAACGATTGCTATTGGCGGCTGTTTCAGGCCGCTTCAGCACATTATGTGGCGCGACCGTTCAGGCGGCAGGCGTGGCGGCCTCCGGCGTCGCGGGTGCGGACGGGTAGAAGAAGGCGTAGGTGGCCTCATACGGCTGACGAACCTCGTCGCCGACGTGGTCTGCGGCGCAGCTCTCGGCCGGTGCGGTGCCGCCAACGGTGTCGAGCCGC
>JBJMMD010000048.1:0-45158 GCA_045804965.1 Thermomicrobiales bacterium
AATCGTTGTGCGCGGCCTCGATCAGCAGCCGATTGAACTCCCGGTCCAGGCGCATGAATGAGATGTCGTCATTGGTCTTGGCCGCACGGTCCATTCCCTGCGCGATCTCCTCCAGTTCTTCCCGCTGTTTCCGGGTAGCCCGCTCCGCCGCCGCCCGGCTCAGCAGCCGCTCGATCTCGCGGCGCACTTCGAGGACCAGCAATTGGCTGCGCGGATTAATATCAGAAACGAGAATCCCTTTGCGCGGCAGGATTGTCACCAACCCCTCGCGCGCCAAACGCTGCAGCGCCTCGCGAACCGGCGTGCGCCCGATATCGAAGGTGGCAGAGAGCATCTGCTCGGACAGGACGTCGCCCGGCCTCAGCCGTAGAGTCACGATCCGCTCCTCGATGAGCCGGTAGGCACGCTCCGTTAGCGTGTCACCGCGTAAGACGCGGGCTCCCCCAGGTGACGCGGCCCGGCCTGCAACGATGCGTGGACGACGGACTGCCTGCGATCGCGCCACGTCAGACTTGCCTTCTCTTGGCAACCATTGCGGCGAACTTCTCATATTCGTCGTCGTTGACCGTATAGGAGTGCTCGTCGTCCGGGAACGAGCCTTCCTTCACCTCTCTCACGTATTGCCGGATACCGCTCACGGCCGCTTCGGTCAGTTTGGCATAACGTTTAGTGAATTTCGGCTTGAAATCCGTGAAGACGCCCAGCAGGTCGTAGCACAGCAGGATTTGCCCATCGCAGCCCGCGCCGGCGCCGATGCCGATCGTCGGGATCGTCAACTGCTCGGAAATGAGTCGGGCGATCTTTGCCGGCACCGCTTCGAATTCGAGCATGAAGCAGCCGGCATCTTCAATGGCCAGGGCGTCCTCCAGGATCTTCATGGCGGCCTCGGCCGTCCGCCCCTGGATTTTGAAGCCGCCGAACATCGCAATAGTGTGGGGGGTGAGACCGATATGAGAGGCGGTCGGGATGCCGGCGTCCACCAGCGCACGCAGAATGTGTGCTTGCGATTTGCCGCCCTGTGGCTTCACGGCATCGCAGAGAGCCTCCTGCATGAACCGGGTGGCGTTGGTCAGCGCGCGATCGACCGTGTGATAGCTTTGATAAGGCATGCAGCCGAGCGAAAAGGTGTTCGGTGCGCCGCGGCGGACCGCCTGCGCGTGCATGATCATCATGTCCATGCTTGCCGGAATGGTGCTGGGATGCCCGTGCGCCACCATGGCGAGGCTGTCGCCGACCACCGCCACGTCGATCCCGGCCATCTCGGCCCATTTTGCAGACGTGTAGTCCGGGACCGACATGTAGACCATCTTCTCGCCGGTCCCTTTCGACTCGCGGATCTCCGTGATGGTGCGCTTTTCGCGCTTTTGGTCTGCTGCCTTGACTTCAGGCTTGGCTGCGCCCGGCACGCCGATTGCCGACTTTGCAGGGGCGTCGGCTGTCGCCACCTCGTACCCTCCTTTGCACATTATCGGCGGAGCTATTGCGCGCTACCGCTGATATATGTCTCGTATGTTACGGAGAACGGCTTCCGGCGGTCAAGGGAGCGGCCGCCGCGCTTTTTGGGATGTTGATGCTATGTTACCGCGCCAGTCGTTGATCCCAGTCGGTCTGTTTGCGGCGCTGCTGCTGATTATCTTGCTGCATGCGCTGGCGGCAAGCGGTCAATTCCCTCACAGGCACGGTTCACCGGCCTCTGGCATTGGCTCTCTCGTTCTCTATGGCTCGACAGCGGTAGTTCTGGCCTGCCTCATGATTGGGCTCGCGCTGGCTTGGTGGCTCGTGCCCTGGTATGCGGCCGTGATTGCTGGCGGACTTTCTGTGCTTGCCGCCCCGGTCGTCCTTCAGCAGTTTCCCGACACCTTCGTCGACGGTGGCGGCGCGCTTCTTACCTTTGCCGCTGCAGCGGCGGTCTTGGCCCTCCTCTTGATCTGGTTCGCAAGCGTGGGCATTCCTCACTGATGACGTTCAACGCCGACGACCTAGGTCTTGAGGAGGCGCCTAGTTCCGGCAAGCCGAAGCCCCGCTGGCCGCGCCCCAATCCTTATCTGCTGTTGGCGCTCGCGTCTCTCTTCTGGTCTGGCAACCACATCCTCGGCCGCGCCATGAGCGGGCATGTGCCACCTATCGGGATATCAACGGTGCGATGGCTGGTTCCCGCCCTGCTGCTGTGGCCACTAGCGCGTCGGCATCTTGAGCAGGATTGGGCGGCGATCCGCGCACATTGGCTCATCCTGCTCTGGCTGGGCATCACCGGCGGCGCATTATTCACGGTGCTGCAATATGTCGGGCTCCAGTACACCAGCGCGCTCAACGTCTCGGTGCTCAATTCGCTGGTGCCGGTGCTGATCGTCGCCGCCGGCGCAGTCTTGTTCCGGGACCGCATCTCGGCCGTTCAGCTTGCTGGAATAGTCATCTCCTCGCTTGGCGTGCTGACCATCATATCGCGCGGCCGGGTCGAAATTCTTATGGACCTCCGATTCAATGTCGGCGATGTGCTGATTGTAATCAATATGGCGGTGTTTTCGATCTACGCTGCCTGTTTGCGGCTGCGGCCGCAAATGCACTGGCTGAGTTTCATCTTCGTGCTTGCGGTAATTTCCGCCGCGACCACCGTGCCGTTCTTCATCTGGGAAACGTTGTCGGGAAACACCTTTGAACCAAGCTTGTTCACCCTGATCGCCATAATATATGTCTCGATCTTCCCGAGCGTGCTCGCCTTCGCAGCCTGGAACCGAGGCGTCGAACTGATTGGCGCCAACCGTTCGGGTCCGTTCCTACATCTCGTTCCGGTCTACACCGCGGCGCTGTCGAGCACCTTCTTGGGAGAAGCTCTGGCCGTACAACACGTCCTGGGTTTCGGACTGATCCTGATCGGGGTCTGGCTTGCCTCAATTCACAAGCCAACGCCCCGCTAAGTCGCTACTGCGTCCTCGGGCGCAACGCAGAACTCCGAACGGCTGTACTTGGTCAATCCGGCAGCTCGCCTCAGTGCCGACGGTGTCGCTGGCGCACGGACGATGTTTCGCATATGCATATAGGGGAACAGGCGTTACCGCCTGCCGCGAGGCTGACAACGGCTCAGCGCGTGCGGCGACTGCCGTTTGACCGCCCTGAGCCTGGCGTGGCCATCTTTGCCGACCATGATGTGGACATGAACCACGAATGTCCGCCGCACGATGGCGATAATCGGTAGATTCCCGATTGACACTTTGGCCCGCTCCACAGGGCAGCAGGTCATTTTCTTGTGATGCGAGCTCGGAACCGAGCCGGTGCTCTTCTTAACGGCACATCAAAAGAAATGCAGATGTTCCGGCAGCAATTTAGCGGCTAAAACTTCCCACTCCCAAAGACCTTGAAATCATGTCCTGCCACCGCTCGGCGGGCCCCTCCCTTGGCCATCGAACGGCAAATTGAATGGCGGAGCCGCGAAAGCATTGGAGCGACCGGCAGTTCGTCGAGATCGTGGCAGCGCCCGCCGCGGCCTCCTTCGTCAACCGCTGATGCCACGATCGGCGATGTCATTAGATGATGAACAGTGGCCTTTCGGGCGGACCAGACACAGTGGTGCAAAAAGGCCTGTGAACTTCGGGCCCCGCCGTGGTTATATCAGGGCGTTGGGTTAGGATCCGCAATGCGAGTCTTGTCGACGGATGTGGTGGTGGTGGGAGGAGGCGCGGCCGGTTGCTATGCCGCACTCAACCTGCAGGGTCAGGGCATCAAGACCGTCATCGTCTGCAAGGGCCTCGTTGGCAAGAGCGGCGCATCGATTTTCGCCGGCAACCTGGTGATCTCCGGCCGCGGTCTCGGGAACACCGAGGAGCAGGCCCGCAACACCGCCGAGTTCCTCATCAAGTACCACAATCAGTTCCTGATCGATCAGAACTGGGCACGCGCCTGCGCCCAGTGGATCGAAAACGTCTATTACCCAGAGCTTGAAGAGGCCGGCCTTTATCTGCGGCGCGACAACAAAGGTAGTGTCGTCACGAGCCCAGGAAAAATTCGCAGCGTTGCGGCGAACACCCAAGGCAATTCCGGCGTGCCGTTCATGGACCTGCGGCGCAAGCAGGTCATCAAGGCCGGGATCCCACGACTGGAGGAAACCGTCGTCACCGCGCTGCTTCGCCGCCCCGACGGTTCAGTTTGCGGCGTGTTCGCGCTCGACATTCTCACTGGCGAATATCAGGTGGTGCTTGGCCGCGCCGTCATTCTCGCCACCGGCTACTCCGACAGGCTGCACGCAAGGTCGACTGGTACACGCGAGATGTCGGGCGACGGCATTGCGATGGCGTGGCGCGCCGGCGCGACGCTCGTCAATTTGGAAATGCAGTGGTGGCATACCAACGATATCGCCGAGCCGCCGTCGTGGCAGCGCATGCAGGTCTATCCCAATCCGATGCTTGGCTCGGAGAAATCGGCGCGCATGGTCAATTCGGCGGGCGAGGAATTCTTCAACCAGCAGCGCGACGATCCGCTGGCCTACGGGCCTTACACCGTTCAGCTCAAGGCGCTGGCGAAGCAGGTCCGCGCCGGCAAGGCGCGTTACGACGGCGGCTATTACGCCGGCTTCGATCATTGCGATGCACGCGAGGTCGAGGCCTACACGAGCTACGGCAAGGGATTCCGCCAGCTGGGCCTGAGCTTTCCGGAGGATCTGGTCGAGGCCGCGGTGACCGCGCACTACCGGCAGGGCGGCATCGACGTTGACACCAAGACGATGCGCTCATCAGTGCCCGGACTCTACGTTGCGGGCGGGCTCGGCGGTCATAGCAACGGACTCATCGCGCTCGCCACGTACGACGGCAAGGTAGTGGCCGATGGGGTTGCGGCGGACCTGCCAGGGCTTCATTGCGGTGGATTGTCGGAAAGTGATCTGCAACAGGAGACGGCGCGGCTCGATGCGCTGCTTGTCGTGCGGCGCGACGGCGTGCCGGTGGCCCAGGTCAAGAACAAGATCCGCAACGTGATGTGGGAGAAAGTCGGCGTTGAGAAGGACGAGGCGTCCCTGAAGTCCGCATTGCAGGACATCGCCGACATCCGGCTCGATCTTTTGCCGCGGATGAGTGTCATGCGCAGGGCGCGTGTTGCCAATTACGAATGGCTCGACGCCATCGACGCGATCAACATGGCGGATGTCTGCGAGCTGATCATCCTGTCGTCGCTGGAGCGCAAAGAAAGCCGCGGGCCGTTCATGCGGCGCGATTTCCCGGTGCAGGATAATGCGCGCTGGCTTAGCGCCAATGTGATGTTCCGCACCGACAATGGCCATCGTTTTGAGCAACGCCCTTACGACACGCGGTTCTTCAAGCCGGACTTCGCCACCAGGGATAATCTCGAGGTCGCGTGGTGAACGATACTCTGGCAGCCGGCGAGGCGCGAGCACTCGGTCAGGCCGAGCATCACGACACCTTGCAGGCGCGCAATTCTCGCCTCTCCGTCGGCGAGACGGTCACAATGCGGGTTCGGCGCTCGGACGATGGGCGGCTCGCCGAATTCCGCGTGCCCTATCGCAAGTGGATGCGCGTTCTCGACGCGCTCAACTGGGTCGCGGAGAACGCGGCGGCTGACCTGGCATACCGTTGGTTCTGCGGCTCGAAGATGTGTGGCACCTGCGCGGTGCGGATGAACGGCCGCGAGGTGCTGGCGTGCTGGGAGGCGGTCGAACCCGACATGACGATCGAGCCGCTGCGCAACCTTCCGGTGATCCGCGATCTCGTGGTCGACCGTGCGCCCTTCGATCGTAAGGTCGAAGCGCTGGAGCCGTGGATCGAGCGGCCGTCGCTCTATGCCGGATTTCCCGAGCCGCTGAACCATAAGGATATGAAGAACGCGTCGAAGGCGCTCGATTGTATCGGCTGCATGTGCTGCTACTCGGCCTGCCCAGTAATTGACCTTGGCAATCTCACCGACTTCGCGGGTCCAGCTCCACTCGTTCAACTTGGCCAAACGGCGCTCGACCCGCGCAATGATGCGGCCAAGGTCGCGCGCTCCCTCAAGCTTACAGGCATCTTCAATTGCGTGTCCTGTTACAAGTGCGAGGAGGTCTGCCCGGCTGCCATCCCGATCGTGACGCAGGTGATCGAGCCGCTGAAAGCGAAAGCCGCAGCGCTTGTTCCCAAGATGGCCAAGCACTCCAACGCACTGCGGGCGGTCGTGGCGGCACGCGGATATGTCGATCCTGGCGAGCTTGTCTTGCGCGTCCGTGGATTCGCGACGCTCGGCGAATGGCTTCGCGCGCTGCGGCTTCTGATGCGCGGCAAGATCAATCCGATCAAGACATTGTTCAAACGAAAGACGGCGGCGAGCGCCGCCGCCGCGCGCATTCTCGGGAAAAGCCCCCGATGAGATTGGCCTATTATCCCGGATGCTCCGCCCGCTCGACCTGCGCCGAGCTGAACGAAGCGACACACAAGGTCGCGGCCGCCCTCGGTCTCGATCTCGTCCAGCTCGACTCTGCGACCTGCACTGGCGCGCGCGAGCTCCGCGCCATCGATCCAGTGAATTTCTACGTGCTCAACGTCCGCATCCTCGCGCTCGCCGAACGCGAAGGTCTGCCGCTGATGACGATATGCAACACCTGCACGCTCAATGTGCTCGACGCCCATGCCGCGTTCGTGGACGATGCGGACCTCGCAAGAGCGGTTAATGCCAGGCTTGCGGACGAAGGGCTGCATTACAGCGGGCGCACGCGCATCAGCCATTTCCTGTGGGTCCTGTACGAAGACATCGGCGAGGCGCGGCTGCGCACCCTGGTGCGGCGCCCGCTGACCGGCCTCACGATCGCCGCCTTTTACGGTTGCCACATCACACGGCCGCCAGCGCGCTACAAGTTTGTCGACTCGCGTAACAACATCGCCCTGGAACGGCTCGCCATCATCTTCGGATGCCGTCCTATCGACTACAGCGGACGCACCGAATGCTGCGGCTTCCACACCGCGGCGCACGACGAGCGCATCGCAATCAAGCTCACCGGGCAGCACATCCAGTCGGCCAAGACCAATGGTGCAAGGGCGATGGTCACGCCGTGCCCGCTGTGCCACACCGTACTCGACAGCTTTCAACATGAGATCGAGCAAGATATAGGCCATAAGCTCGACATGCCCATCCTTCACCTACCGCAACTCGTCGGCCTCGCGCTCGGCCTCACGCGCAAGGAGTTGCGTATCGACAGCCATATGATCGAATTCGACCCGTGTGCGATCGCCTAATGTTCCTGCACGGCAATCGCACGCACTTGGCTTACTAGGGGTTGCAGTTCCCGCGCTGGGACGGCGCTTGCATCACTTTGACTCGATGCGGCTTCCGGGCGACGCTCGTGCCTATCGCTGGACGGGACAGCTAGGCCAATGGACAAGCTCTTTCTGCTCGCCATGAACGGCCTGATCTGGGGGTTGATCATCGCGCTGATCGCGCTCGGCCTCGCCATCATCTTCGGCCTCCTCGACATCATCAATCTGGCGCACGGGGACTTCTTTATGGTCGGCACGGTGCTGGCATGGGCAACGCTGCAGTCGACCGGAAGTTTCTGGCTCGCCTTCATCGTCGCGCCGCTCGTGGGCTTCCTATTGGGAGCACTGATCCAGCGATTGATCATCCAGCCCATACACAACGCCGCGGCGCTCTCAATCGTAGCGACGTTCGGCCTGTCGCTGATCCTGCAGGAGAGCGTGCGCATCACCTACGGTCCAACGCCGGGCCGCATTCTGTCACCGATCCCCGGCACGATGCCGATGTTCGGCGTGGACTACGAAGTGTACCGGCTGTTCGCGGCGGCGGTCGCGATCCTGCTGATCGGCGGCTTCTTCCTTTTCCTCAATCACACCCAGCTCGGCACCTGGATGCGCGCGGTGCGGCATGATCGCGACACCGCGGTGGCGATGGGCATCCCGGCCGGACGCGTGTATGTGCTCACGTTCGGCATCGGCTTCGCGCTCGCTGCTGTCGGCGGCGTGGTGGCGGCGCCGATCACCACCGTCGATTTCCGCGGCGGCGTGGACATCCTGCCGTTCTGCTTCATGGCGGTGATAATCGGCGGCCTCGGCAATCTGCCCGGCACGGCCGCCGCCGCCGTGCTGCTCGCCTTCCTCGAAGGCATCATCCAGAGCGTGGCCGACCCGACCGTCGCGCGCATCGCCTCGCTGGTCCTGATGAGTGCTGTGCTGCTGCTTCGCCCGCAGGGCCTGTTCAAAGGATTTACGCGGTGATGTCGGCCGCCACCATCGAACGCAGTTTGTGGGTCGTCTTGGCCGCGTTCATGATTGCGGTGCCCTGGCTGATCCCGGCGCTGATCAACAGCTTCTGGGTCAGCGTCATCGCCGAAATCTTGATTTGGTCGCTGTTCGCCGCAAGCGTCAACCTTCTGTTCGGTTACGTCGGGCTGTTGTCGTTCGGTCAGGCGCTCTATTTCGGCTTCGGCATGTATGGCGTCGCGATCGGCATACAGGACTTCCACCTGTCGTTCTGGCCGGCGTTCGGGCTCGGCATCGTGGCGTCCATGGCGATGGCGTTTTTGACCGGCATCTTCGCGGTCCGACTGACCTGGCACTACTTCGCCATCATCACCGTGGTGTTCTCGCTGATCTTCTACTTCCTCGCGCTGACCAACAAGTGGCTGACCGGCGGCGACGACGGCATCAACTTCACCTTGCCGCCAACGTTCAACGTCGGCGGATTCAACAAAAGCCTCACTGATTCGACCTTTCAGTATTTCTTTATCCTCGTCACGGTCACTTTCTGCTTGTGGCTGATGCAACGTCTGATCGCAAGCCCGCTCGGGAAGGCACTGGTCGCCATCCGCGACAACGACGTGCGTGCATCGCTGATCGGGCTCAACGTCTACCGCTTGCGGCTGATCGCGTTCGTGCTCGCGGGGTTCCTCGCCGGTGTTGCCGGCGCGCTGTTCGCATTCTTCGGACGTTATGCCTCAGCGAGCTACATGTTCTATCACGTCTCCGGCGAAGCCGTGGTGTGGGCGATCGTCGGCGGCGCCGGCACGCTGCTCGGGCCGCTAGTCGGTACGACATTGTTCATCATCGTCCGCGAGGTCGTCTCCACCCATTGGGAGCATCATTCGTTGATTGTCGGCGCGGTCGCGGTCCTGGTCGTGATGTTTGCGCCCAAAGGCGTGGTCGGTTCGTGGAACGACTGGATCGCTCGCATCGCCGAGCGCGCCGAAGCGCCGTCGGTTACAGCCAAGCTGCGGACCGATCCATGAGCGAACCCGTTCTCCACACTGAGGGTTTGACCAAGCGCTTCGGCGGCCTGACCGCTGTCGACAACTTGAGCTTTAGCCTCGACGGCTCCCGCCTGCACGCCATCATCGGCCCGAACGGCGCCGGCAAGACCACGTTCTTCAATCTCGTCTCGGGTCTGCTAACACCCAGTGCCGGCCGCGTTTTCTTCCGCGGCCAGGACATCACCGGGCTGAGGCCGCACCAGATCAGCCGGCTGGGCATCAAGCGGACCTTGCAGATCAAGAGCGTATTCCCGAAGCTCACCGTCGCCGAAAATCTCTGGATCACCCGGCGCGCCGGGCACGGCGCGCTGCATCCGTTCCGTGCCGCGATGACGGACCGCAAGACCACACAGACAGTGCAACACACCCTCGCGCAGATTGGCCTTTCGGCGCTCGCCAACCGGCAGGCCGGCACCTTGTCCTATGGCGACGTGGCGCTGCTCGAGATCGGCATGGCGGTGATCTCCGCGCCACGGCTTCTTCTCCTCGACGAGCCGACCTGCGGCATGAGCCCGGCGGAGACTGAGCGCGCAGTGGACAAGATCCGCGAGCTCGCGCGCACCATCGACATCATCATCATCGAGCATGACATGGAGGTCGTGTTCGAGATCGCCGACGATATTACGGTGATGGCGCAGGGGGCGATCCTGGCTTCGGGCATCCCAAAGGACATCGCCGCTGACGAGCGCGTGCGCGAGGCCTATCTCGGCCGCGACGAGGACGAGGACTACGTCGAGGAGGCCGCCCATGCTCAGGCTTGACGACGTCCACGTCCACATCGACAAGCTGCACATTCTCCAAGGCGTCAATCTGGGGGTGAAGCGCGGCGAGTGCGCGGCCCTGCTTGGGAGGAACGGCGTCGGCAAAACCACCACGCTGCGTACCATCATGGGACTTGCCCGGAAAAGCGCCGGTACCGTCGAGTTCGACGGCTTCGACTTGGCCAAATGCCAGGCGCATGAGGTGCCGCGCCGCGGCATCGGCTATGTCCCGCAAGGCCGCGGCATCTTCCCCGGGCTCACGGTACAGGAGAATCTCACGATCGGAATGCCGAACCGCCGCGGCGATGCGGAACGGGAGGAATACGTGTTCGGCTGCTTCCCACGCCTCAAGGAACGACTTAAGCAATTCGGCAACACGTTGTCCGGCGGGGAGCAGCAGATGCTCGCCATCGCCCGTTGCCTGATGATGCGCCCGAAGTTGCTCATTCTGGATGAGCCGACCGAAGGCATCATGCCGCGCCTTGTTTCGCAGATCAGGCGCGAGATCCACCGCATCAATCAGACCGGGGTATCGATTTTGCTAGTCGAACAGAACGTCGAAACCGCCCTGCGGCTGTGTCCGCGCGTGTTCCTGATGGAGAAAGGCACCATCGTCTACGATGGCGCCGCGCAAGAACTGAAAGCGCGGCCCGACATCGTGCATCGCTATCTTGGTTTGTCAAAGCAGTGAAACCAAATCGCGAACTTATCTCGGAGAGGAGATGGCAATGAAGATGTTGAAGCAGAGAAAGGTCACGCGCCGAAGCTTTCTCGAAACCGCACTCAAGGGCGGCGCGCTGGCCGGCACAGCCAGCCTGACGATCACCACGGACCTGTTCGCGCAGGCGTCCGGACCGATCGTGGTTGGACACCATTGCGATCTGACCGGCGTCATCTCGTCGTGGGGCATCTGGCACGACAAGGCTGCAAAGGCTGCGGTCGATATCATCAACAAGGGCGGCGGTATTGCCGGCCGCAAGGTCGAGCTCGCGACCGAGGACACCGAGTCCAATCCAGCCCCTGGCGCGCGCAAGCTGCGCAACCTGATTCAACGCGGCAACGCCGAGTTCATCGTCGGGTCGGTTCATTCCGGCGTCATGCTGGCGGCACTGCCGATCGCGTCCGAGCTTAAGACACCGTACTTCTCGACCGGCGAGGCAACCGAGGTCACCGGCTCCAAAGGAACGCGCTTCTCGTTCCGTACCGGCACTGATACCTATTCAATCGCCGCCGCCAGCATGCCCTGGTGCGTCGAGAATCTCGGCAAGGTATGGACGATCATCTACGCCGATTACGCATGGGGCCAGAGCACGAACCAGGAGTCCAAGCTGTTCATCGAGAAGGCCGGCGGCAATGTGTTGACCAGCATCCCGGTGCCGCTCGACACCAAGGACTTCGTGCCCTACATCGCCCAAATCCCGAAGGACAGCACGGTGGTACTGCCAGCGTTCATCGGCTCGCTCTCGGTCGCGTTCTACACCCAGGCGAAGGCAATGGGTCTCGACAAGCAGGCGAAGATGTTCTCGTCCTCGGCGAGCCTGGAATCGATCGACCCGGGCGACATTCAGGGCGCCGCCGAAGGCGTCTACTTCTTCGAGAACTTCCCGCGCAACATCGCCGCCAAGAACGACGAGTATCACAAGGAGTTTAACAAGCTTCTTGGCATCGATGATGTCTACGCTAAGGAGATCGGCGGCTCGCGCGTCATGGACAAGAGCCACGGCTGGCAAGCCTGGGAGGACATCTTCGCCATCAAGGCCGCGGTCGAACAGTCGGGCTACAAAACCCGTAAGGACATCGAAGGCGCCATCCAAGCCCTGGAAGGCATGCAGATGAAGAACTCGCTCGCGCACCCGCAGGGCGACAAGATCATCCGCAAGGAAGACCATTGCGGCATCATCGACTGCTACATCAGTCGCGTGGAGAACGGCAAGTTCGAGGTCAAGAAGCGGATTCCGAAAGAAGATCTGGCGAAAAATATGCCGCTGCGGCACAACCTCTCCACGATGCCGGCGTGAGCGGCCAAATGCGGCGGCGGCCGATCGCCGCCGCATTTTACCCCAAAGGCTACCAAAGGTTAAGTACCCGAGGGTCCATGTCGCGCCGTCTGAATCGGGAGCAATGCTGCTCCCGATGCCGCTACGAAGCGGATTGGTCGGAACCCTTGCTAACCAGTACGGCGCCTGGGCGAACATCTACGGAAATGGAACCCGCGGTGGGACCGGCAGGGTTTCCGCCGGTCGCCGCGTATCACAAGGACGGACACTTTCCCGACGGCACCGTTCTCGTGAAGGAAGTGTTCAAAACGACTACTAACAATATGACAACGGGAACCGTAAGCAGTGCCGGCACCCTCGCTGGCTGGTTCGTCATGGTGAAAGACAACGCCGGCCGATTTCCAGGAAACAAGCTTTGGGGCGAGGGCTGGGGTTGGTCCTGGTTCGATGCAACTAATCCCCAGAAGACCACATCCACCGACTACACGACGGACTGTCAGTCCTGTCACGTGCCGGCGCGACAGTCAGACTGGATCTACACGCGCGGCTATCCGGTCCTGAACCGATAAGCGGGGCGTGACGTCGATGATATGTCACTGGTCGAGCCGTTACCCTGCACCGAGCAGTTCGGTAAGCGAGGTCACCAATGGAAAAGCGCTGTTCCACCTTCGCTTTCGGAAGCTACCCATGGCCCCTGGCATGAGATGTCGAACAGGCTTTCCAACGCTGCTACATTTCCAGCAAAGAGACAAATGACCGAGGAGAAAATTACCATGAAGGCAATCGTGGTAACGGACCAGGCTGCGGGAACGGCCGGGATGGCGCTGGTGGAGCGGCCCGAGCCGCAGGCAGCGATAAACGACGTCATCGTTCAGATTCATGCGTCGGGATTCGTCCCGACTGAGCTGGCGTGGCCCTCGACCTGGACCGATCGCCGCGACCGTGACCGAACACCGTCGATCCCCGGCCACGAGCTGGCCGGGGTGGTCACCGCTCTCGGCTACGGCACGACGGGACTGTCGGTAGGACAGCGAGTGTTCGGCCTCGCCGACTGGCATCGCGACGGCACCCTGGCGGAGTATGTAGCCATCGAGGCACGCAACCTCGCGCCGCTGCCGGGCGACGTCGACTTCACGGTAGGCGCGAGCCTGCCGATCTCGGGGCTGACCGCGTGGCAGGGACTGTTCGAGCATGGCCGTCTCCGGGCGGGGCAGAGCGTCCTCGTGCACGGCGCGGCCGGCGCAGTCGGGTCGATGATGACGCAACTCGCACGCGAGGCCGGTGCCTACGTCATCGGGACTGGACGCGCTGCGGATCGTCAGGCGGTGCTCGACTTCGGTGCGATGGAGTTCGTCGACCTCGAGAACGACGCGCTGGAAGACGTCGGCGGAGTCGACCTGGTGTTCGATGTCATCGGCGGCGACATCCAGAAGCGGTCCGTAGGCCTGATTCGCGCCGGAGGAACGCTGGTGACCGTCGTCGGGCCGCCCGAGGCGCGGCCCGCGAACGGCCTGGCGATCGACTTCGTTGTCGAGTCCGATCGTGCCCAACTGCGTGAGATCGTCCAGCGGGTTCATAACGGACGGCTGCGGACGAACATCGGCACCGTCGCGACTCTCGACGACGCCGTGGCCGCCTTCAACCCGACCGAGCGACGCAAGGGGAAGACGATCATCCGCGTTCGTCCGTGAGGACTCGGGGAAAGCGACTGGTTCTGCCCTCCTCGTGGATCAGCGTCAGCCGCGCGGCACGGTCGGGCGATTCGTACCAGCAGACGTCATAGGACTGGTCCGCTATCTGGTGTGCACCCCCGCGTAACCACGGCCAGGTGCTGCCCCGCCGCTGGGTGGTCGAGCGCACCTTCGCTTGGCTGAGTCGCAACCGGCGGCTGAGCAAGGACTACGAGGCGCTGCCATGCATGGAAGAAGCGTGGATCTACCTACTTGGCTATGATCCGGCTGATGCTCGCCCGATTGACACTTAGAGGGCTTTTCAGACACCCTCTGACAGTTAGGAGGACGGGGCTCTTTCCAGCCCCTAGCTAAGAACTCTTGCCAATTGTGGCTCAATCACTGTCTCGTAAGAGTCCACCAAAATCTATCTCTCGTGTCGAAGTCGGCGTGATTTCCTAACTCATGATGATCTGTTGCGCAGAGACGCCGGACCTCAAAAGGCCTCGCGGATCTCGCCGTTGCGGAATGCGGTCAAGGCGACGAGAGCGAGCACGATGAGCGCGCCGGCCGCGACCGCGAATTGGACGCCGAAGAGGTTGGCGATCGTACCGCTCAAGAACGCGCCGGCGGACGGCACACCGATCACGGTCAGCATGTAGAGGCTCATGACGCGGCCGCGCAGTTCGGGCGGCACGCGGAGTTGGATCGTGGTCGCGATCATCGAGACCGCGGCGAGGTTGAAAAAGCCGACGACGACGAGAAACGCAAACGCGGGTATATACCACGGGCTGATCGCGAACAGAAAGAGCGCCGCGCAACAACCAAAGATTGCCACGACGCCGATACGGACCTTGTTGGAAATATCATGCCGGCTCGCCAACATTAGCGCGCCCGCCAACGTGCCGAAACCGGTGGCGGCGCTCAAGAGACCGAAGCCAACCGAGCCGACGTGGAAGATATCGCGCGCGAACACGACGAGCATGGGGCCGAAACCGCGGACGAAGAATCCGAAAATGAGCGACATGAGCAGCAGCCCGCTCAGCAACTCGGACTCGCGAATGTAGGACACGCCGCGCTTGATTGACGTCATGACGCGTTCGCCCTCTTGGTCATGTCTGATGTTTGGCACGCCTTTCATTTGGAAGAGCGCCCAGAGCGTGGCGATGCAGGAAACGGCGTTGACGACGAAGACTCCAGAGACGCCGATGAAAGGAATGAGCGCGCCGGCGATGACTGGTCCAATCATTTGGGCGCCGGTGAAAGACGCTGAGTTCATCGACACAGCCGAGGTGAGCTGTTCCTTCGTCACGATATCGGGCAGGAGCGCATTCCGGCATGGTGAATCAAAGGCCAGGATGGACGCGTTGAGAAAGGCATAGCCCATCAGGAGCGGGATATTGATCGCGCCGGTAAGGGTCAAGATCGCCAGCGCGCTCGACAAGAACAGGTAGAGAATTTGCACCAACCAAAGAAGCTTGAGTCGATGCACACGGTCGACG
This sequence comes from Thermomicrobiales bacterium, assembly GCA_045804965.1. Lineage (GTDB taxonomy): Bacteria > Chloroflexota > Chloroflexia > Thermomicrobiales > UBA6265 > CAVTUU01. The sequence continues at coordinate 15,163 of JBJMMD010000048.1, forward strand.
ACCACGCCTCCGAAGGGCGGCAAAACGAGCATTGGGATCGCGAAAGAGATGCCGATCAGTCCGAGGGAGAAGGCCGCACGGTCGCCAGAAATGTCAGCAACCAGCCACCCTTCGGCGGTAGTAGCCATCCAGGTTCCGACGTTGGAAATGATCAATCCAGTCCAAAGCAGAACGAAGTTGCGAGATTGGAACGCGGCGAAACCGCGGCGCTTGGCGGGAGCGACCGCGCTTGGTGCGGGCTCAGCAGCGACAGGTTCGTGCGTGATAGTGGACGACGTGGTGGAAGCGGGGCCGGGCTGAACATTCATCGCGGCCGATGGTACCACGGCTCACGAAAGCGCTCACTCGGGGCTACTCTCACCCGGCACTGCGAGCCACCCTCTCCCTTTGCGCAGAGCGAGGGTACGGCAAAGCTCGATACATCTTGCCCTCGGCAAAGGGAGAGGGGCTTGGGGGTAAGTGTTGACCGCCCGGTTCAGACGAGGGTCGTATCACACCGGTTAGCGCGGCGATTCGAGCGAGACCCTGGTGATGTGTGGCAGATCGCCGAATTGGCAGCGTAGGTGCATGCCGAAGCCGGCGATCAATTCGTTCGGCGCGGCGAAACCGGCATAGGCGATCGGGACATTGATCAGGCGGGCGTCGCGGCGGTCAAGCAGCGTGCAGACATTGATGGTCTGCGCACCGTGGGCTCGCAGCCAGGTCATGAGATAACCCAGGCTCATGCCGGTGCTGACGATGTCGGTGAGGAGCAGGACGCGCCGATCTTCGACCTTCATCGCGGGCTGCTTGTGAACACGAACGCATTGGACGCCGCCCGCGGTTCGGAACCGGGTCTGACGGATCTGGTCGACGTCGAGTTCCACGCCGTGGGTGACCAGCGCCGCGGTCATCTCGCGCCCGAACGTCATGGCGCCGTCGCTGGCGATGAGGACGAGCAGTTTCTGGCCGGCGGCGGTGGAGCCGATTTCTTCCGCCATGCCGTCGATCCGGTCGGCGATCGTGCCTTCGCTGAAGAGTGGACTGAGGACGTGGCCCACCTTTGGCCCGCGCTCCCCGATGCGGTAGGCGTCGACGAGACGGTGGAAATCGCGCCGGTAGAGCAACTTGATCTGAACGGTCGGGTAGATTGCTCGCATTTGGCGCAGCTTGCGATTTTTCCGCGTCACGAGCGGTTGCCGCATGGTCGTGAGCTCAATGTACAGCCGGTGATCGGGCAAATAGAAATCGGGCGTGAACATTTCAGAGGGGCGGCCGTCGGATCGCCAGGAGAGGGCGAAAGTGGTGGGCTCGTAAACCCAGCGGATGCGATAGAACGTGAGAATCCTGGCGAAATCAAGCTCAGCCGGATGGGCAAAGGCGGGGTTTTCGGTCGATTCCGCCAGCCGCCACGGCAGTGGCAACGACCGCTGAAAATGGGACGAACACGCGCCGGGCTCGAGCTCGACGCGACCGGCCGGGGCTACGATCTCTTGTTTGATTGTCGATTTCGCCACGATTCCCCCGGTCGCCCGTCAAGGCCCCACATTGCCGGCGTTCCAGGCACACCGAAACTCGCACAGTCCGGCCAAACCGGTTGCGAAGCGAGCTCGCGCACGGTTGGCATTGCGTACTTGGATTGCGGGGGTGAATGCATTGTTGCACAGGCATTTCGCTGGGGCAAGCGTTCCGATACGTATGTCCTACGCGAGCGATTAGGTAGTTCGCTCATTGGCTGCGGCGGCGCTGAAACGTAAGGTAATGACGCGAGGCGGCAATGGGAATTCAGTGCCGGTGGAGTCCGGTGGGTGCGATCGTAGTTGGATGTGGAGCGCTGACAAATGGCGACAATGACGATCTTGGACCCAAGTACGCAAGTTCACGCCCTCCCGGCTAAAGCGTCGGCGACGATCAAGCATCTTGGCCGGGGCACGGTCGTCGCGCTGACGGGCGCGTCCGATGACCGCTTCTTGGAAGTCGAAGCGCAGGGTACGACCGGCTGGGTCTATTACAACCATCTGATTGCCCGCGTTCTCGGTTCGAACAATGTCCGGTTGCGGTCGAGTCCGGCGATCGCGGCCGACAACATCCTCGTCGAAGGCATGGTGACGGGCGTGCGCGTGCTGCCGGCTGGTGACATGCGCAACGAGTTTCTCGCGGTTCGCTATCTCGACATCGACGGCTGGGCGCACGGTGACTTTTTGGGCGAGGTTCCGTCTCCGAGTCCGCTCCAGGGCGGAATCGTGTGCGCGAAGCACAACAGCACCGCGATCCACGCCGATCCGACCAGCGCATCAGCGACCATCAAGAAAGCGCCAAAGGGGGCGAAGATTCGCCTCACCGGTCAAGTCATGAACGACTTCTACGCCGCCGCCTACGCCGGCGCCAGCGGCTGGATTCATACCTCGCACCTGTGCGCGGCGACGGTCGAGCCGGCTGTCCGCTTAAGGAAGCTGGCGACCGCCAATTCGCTCGCTCTTGACGAGCTGACCCGGAGCACGGTGGTCGACCTCACCGGCGATTTCCAAGGCGGCTACTTGTCGGTGAAACGCGGGACGACCGAAGGTTGGGCGCTGGCGACATTGCTTGGACCCGTGCCCGCCAAAGCAGTCCCGTCTTTGAGCTCGATCTGGAACGGCGTCGATCGCCAGTTTGCCATCTCGCAACCCTACGGGCCGACCGACTTTTCAGTCAACGTTCATCCAGAGTGGTACGCCTACGGGCTCGACTATTGCCCAGATTGGTGCGCGACTTTTGCCAACGGCAACTGCCCGCCGGGGCACACCGGCTTGGACGTCACCCTTCCGTACGGAACCGAGGTCTTCACTCCCGTTGAGGGCGACGTTGTGTGCGCCGGCACGAACGCCAACAACTGCGCCGCGTTTAGTTGCGGCTGGACGGCGCAAGGCGAATTTTGCGAAGGCGTGCCGAACTCAGGGCGATTCGAATTGCGGCTGGCCAACGGCGCACGCTTGATCTACGGGCACATGAGCCGTATCACGGTCGAGACCGGCCAGCATCTGAAACCGGGAGACTCCGTCGGGTTCAGCGGTCGCTACAACGGCGATCATGTCCACGTCGAATACCGCGACGTCAATCCGCCGTGCGCGCGAAATATCGACAATGTGCGCTTGCTCAACCCCTGCAACGTGCTGATGACCAACGATTTTTGCCTCGATCCGGGGTAACAGTCTCCTGGCACACGGTGTGCAACGCAACCAACGGCTCCACGTGTTCGTTAGAACCTACGTGGTAGGCGGTGGTTGCTTATGTCATGCCCGAGGATGTGCCCATGGTGAGATTACTTCCATCTCGCGGTCGCTTGATGATCCTCTTGACGGTGACTGCGCTCGCCGTACTCGTCCTCCCGGTCGTCAGTATCAATGTCGCGCTGAACCCGCCGGGCATCGCCTTTGCCAAGAACAAGCACGGCGGCGGGCATGGCAATGGGCAAGCGAAGGCGGCGAGTGTCAACAAAGAAAATGATGAAGGCGACGACCAAGGCGACGACAATGGCGGCGGACCGAATCAGAATGGGAAGGGTGACGAAGGGAAAGGCAAGAAGAAAGGTCATGAGAAGCAGGTCGCTCAGGCCAAGCTCTATCTCGTCGCCGTTGCCTGCCAATTCCAAGACGATGCCAATGCGACCACCTGCCTATTTGTCGGCGGCACCGAAAACGGCACGGGCGACGTGACGCGGATTTCGATCCCACACGACATGGCTTGTGCCAAGGTCACCGGCGGTAGTTTCTCGACGGCGACAGATGACGATGGCGGCCAAGGGTTTACCTCGCCTGACGGCGCGCAAGCGGTGACGCTTGTCATATCCGGCCAGGTGAGAACGAGTGGCACGGCGTCATATCGCGTGACGACGGCGAACGGGTTGTTCCCCGCGTCCGGCCCAGGTCTCCGTTGCGGCGAACCGACCACGAAACCAACGTCAACAGAACTTTCGGCGACGTCCGGCGCGGTTCGGGTGATCGCGTACAAATGTCCGGCCGGAACGACCGAGCAGACAGCAGATTGGTACGCAAAATGCACGCAGCCAGCCGCCAGCGTAACGTTCAATGTCGTCCAGACCGGCGTCTCCAGCGACAACGGGAAAACCGGCACAACCGACGACAAGGGTAACGTCTCCTTCACCAACTTGGCGCCTGCTACGTACCACCTGACTGAGGAAAACGGCGACTGGTGTCACGCGGAATCGGACAGCGTCAACGCCCAGGGCGACGTCATCGTCCGCGCCAATGAACGCTCAACTGTCTGGATCTTCCACTGCCCATGAAGCCGGTTTGACGGACTTCCCCACCGTCATCCTGCGCTTCCGGACCTCGACATGTTGAGTGCAGCGTCCAACCGTTTTTGTTGAAGTGCCCCGCCCGGGGCTGAAGGCCCGGGCTACGACAGACGAAGCCCTTCCAGGGCTGACACAGACGTCGATGGTTGGCGCAGATCCTTCGACTTCGCTGCTGTGAAACTGTGTGCACAGTCAACTCTTAGTTAGCTGTGGAAGGACTGCCGGGCTATAGCCTGGGCCTTTCGCCCTGGGCGCCCCTTCGCAGCGTGAGTTCACGGCACGACGGGATATTTAGCGCAGGCCCATCGCCTCGATGAGGGCGTCGAAAAGGTCCGTGTTGCGGATTTCGCCGGCGAGCAGGTCGGCGCCGGGGCCGTACGCCGTCAAGGGGACCGAGACGTCGGTGTGTCCGGTGGTTGCCCAGCTCATCACATCATGTGTATCGAGTTCCGTCTCGTGGCCGGCGATGGCGAGACCGCCGCATTCGTGGTCGGCGGTGACGATGACGAGTGTTTCGCCATCCGCCTCGGCGAAGGCTTGGGCGACGAGCACGGCGCGGTCGAGTTCGAGCACGCCCTTGATGGCGAGGCGGGTGTTGTTTTGGTGCGCCATGCGGTCGATAGCGGCCTCTTCGATCATGAGGAAGAAACCGTCGTTGTGGCGAGCCAGAGTTGAAATAGCCTTGTTGGTCATCTCGGCTAACGTCACGTCGGGATCGTAGCGGTCGCCCTCGCCTTCCGGCTTCTGACGAAAGAGTTCCTGGTTGGCGAGCAGACCGAGCAGCTTGCGCGACTCGGCGCGAAGCAGTTGTTCTCGGTTCGACGCATAACGATAGCCGAAGTCCTGCGCCCGTTCGACCAAATTGCCGCGAGTGCCGCGACTCCACTCGTTCGGCGCGTCCTCGGGGAAATCGGGGTAGGCGCCGGGGACGCCCTCCGGGAACCAGTAATCCTCACCGCCGCCGAGGATGACGTCGACCCCAGATTCCTCGATGAATTGGCGGGCGATTTCGCTGTGATCGGTCCGGGCCGCGACATGCGCAGCGAACGCGGCCGGGGTCGCATCGGTGATTTGGCACGTGGTAACGAGGCCCGCGGCCAAACCAGCCTGTTTCGCGTGTTCGAGAATGGTCGGTAGTGGTTGGCCGTCAAGCCCGACGCCGATCGCGCCGTTGTAGGTCTTAACTCCAGTTGCGAGGGCGGTCGCGGCGGCGGCGGAATCGGTGATGGTGGCAATCGGGTCGGCGCAGCTCGTTTCCATCAAGCCCCGGACCGGCAAAGCGTCCATCACGAGCGGTCCGCGTTTGGCCAGCCGTCCGGCTTGGCGTTGGACTGGCCCCATGCCGTCCCCGATCATGAGAATGACGTTTTTCGCGCGAAGTCGCTTGCTCCCGATTCCGATGAGCGGCCGATCAGTTATGAGCGTCGAAGTCAAAAACGAGTTCCTTTCGAAGACTAGTCCATGCGTACCTGAGTGAAGAATCGTCTTTCGCGACTATTCCTTACGCTAAATATACGGCGGACAGGCAGGCCTGGACTGATTCGCTATTAAACTCCGCGTGTATTTTCGCATGGAAATGACCTGCTCGGCATCCCCAAAAGGTTGAATTTCGACGAAGGCCACCCCGCATGATGAGCCCTGCCCACCGCTGTTCGTGGCTTCTACCCTCGTCGTTTCGCGCGCCACGCCACCGTCGAGATGACCGCGCTCTCCTCGCCTTCCGAGCAAACCGCCGCCACCTTTCTGAGCGCCATCCCCTCGTCATTCTGAGCGAAGGCGAAGAATCTCGCCTTCACCATCCTCAGCAGAGTGAGATGCTTCGACGCCGCTCGGCATTACGATGTCTGACCGGTCGATTGGGAGCGCATTCAGCAGACAATGTGTTGGCGTTAGCAGGCTGAATTCGGTCAGCCTGCGGCGGACTGAACGATGTACTCGGTGAAGAGCGGTGCACCATCAGACTGGACACGTTCGATCAATTTGCCGTCCGGAAACCAGCTCTGGACAACCGCGAGCTCGCTTCGCCGTTCAGGGATGAAGAAGAACACCGTCGGACCGTTGAGTGCAGGCGCCGTGTTGGTGGTTTCCCAGGGCTCCGCGACGTCGGCGCCCTCTTCTCCGGGCGCGATGATCATCATGCTCGGATGCCCGCCCCAGTACATGCGCGGTGAGGCCGCGTAATACACGAAATAGCCGGGTCCAAGATGCTTGAGGTCGTACGCAAACGTATCGGCGGCAAGCACGTTGGAGTCAGTTTGCCGCACCTCCGGCTTTGAGCGTCGAACGCGACGTCGAGATTCCACGTGACAGTGCCGGCGACGGCGACGATAACTGCTGCGACCGCAAAGACTTTCGGGAGGCGAAAGCCGGCGACGAGCGCGCGCGCAAACTCGACGATGCCGATGGCGCCGAGGATCGGGAGGAGACTTGCCGCCATGACGTAGCGGTTGGTTTGCGGGCGCTGGCCCTCGGTGAGCGCGAGGCCGACGACAGTTATCCAGTAAGCGGCGGCCAACCCTATGTAACGTTGCTTCCAACAACCGACCGTGACGAGAATGATGCCGACCGCGATTGGGACTGCGAGCGGCCAGCCGACAAAGGGCGGAGAGATGATGTACTCACCACTCGGCGTCGTATGAAATGGAAGAAGCGCCGCGTGTTTGAACTGATCCCAGTAGATCATGCGGTCGCTGCTGCCGGTGGTCGCGCGTTCTCATTCGAGCCAGCCTGCTGCAAAAATCGAGACTTCACGCATGCGGCTTTTGGACTCCTCGGCATGATCGACATAGTAGGCGGCCAGCGGAAGCATCCCCAGGAAGGCCCCCGCGGCGATGAGCACGCCCCGGCTCAGCACCTTATAGCCCACGACTTCGAGCGCCTCACGAGTTCGCGGTAGCGCCGCGATGACCGCGTACGCCAGGTAGACAAGCGGGAGCGCAAAGAGCAGGTGATTGGATGCGTAGCCAAACTGGCTTATCCCGATCGCCAGCCCGGCCAAGAGAGCGTCGCGCGGACGCCACTCGTCGATAACGCGGTCGAGGAGCCAGAGCACAAGGACGACGAAAAACGCGGAGGAGATGTTGTTGAGCGCGTTGCGGCTCCAGAAAACGTGAACGTGGAACACCCCGACGAGCGCGGCCGCGGTCAACGCCGTCGGAATGCCCATGTGCCGGCGGACGTAGAGATAGGTGACGGGGATGGTGGCCGTGCCCATGACGGCGCTGAGCACCCGAGTCCCGGCGACACCGTCGCCGAATAGTCGCATGAATTGCGCTTGCAGGAAAAACCACATGGTTGGATGGGAGAACCAACTGGTTGCGAACGGGTTCTTGAGCTTGCCATTGAGGACATCGACGGCGCGAATGCCGAACGCCCCTTCATCGCTGGAGTAGAGCCAGGTATAGCGGTCAAGAGCGACCGTGCGGATGAACAGCGCGGCGACCGTCAAGGCGGCGACCGCGGTGAGCACATAACGGTAGATGCGGACCCACGCCGGGAATCTGGCGAGCGCCGGTCGTTGCACCGGCCACGAAACCGCGAGGTTCGCAAGCGCGATCGTGATCAACCAGAGCACGGCAATATCGCCGTGGCCTGCATCGAGCGCGCGATTTCGACTCGCGGTCCAAACGATGATCGAGCCGAGCGCGGGCGCGCTCATGAGCAAGAGTCGGGATGCCGACGGCACTGGCCACTCGGCGGGAAGGATCGGTTCCCGGACCGTCGGATCCGAAACGTCGGGTCCGTTTGTCAACCGACGCCGGCGGATTAACGCCCCGGCGATGACAAAGACCATGAGATAGAAAAGAAAACCGAGCGTCATCCGCAGGTCAGACCCTCACGCAAGAAAACAGGCGATCACTGCTCCGGCCAGATCGTGTCTCCACCGTGGCCAGCAACAGTGCTTATTGCCGTGGACGTGGTCACAGCCTGGGTGCGATCCTCCGAAATGGGGCAACGCCAAGTATCCGCTGCCGTCTGCCCTCTACGCAAACGTCGACGCCAGCGCCTGTTTGACCCGATCGCTCTGATACAATCGACCAGCCGTTTTGTGGCCGTATGCCCGGTGATGCGAGATCGGAGTTTGCCGGTGACGCCAGAAGAGAAACTAAAGAAACTCGGCTACGAGTTGTCCGAACACAAGGCGTTTACGCCGGCGATGGCCGTCGGCAAAATTACCGGCAACCTGCTCTTCCTCTCAGGAACGACGCCTCCAGCCCGCGACGGCAAGCCTTGGCAAGGGCGCCTGGGCGAAACATATTCGGTGGAAGAGGGTTATGAGGCCGCTCGCGAATGCGCGGTCGCGCAGCTCGCGATGGCGAAAACGGTCCTCGGCGATCTGAGCCGGATAAAGCAGGTCGTCAAAGTGCTCGGGATGATCAATTGCGCCCCCGGCTTCGGCGAAACGCCACAGGTAATGCACGGCTTTTCCGATCTCCTCTTTGAAGTTCTCGGCGATGCCGGCCGGCACGCGCGCTCGGCCGTGGGCATGCAAGCGCTACCCTCGAACGCTCCCATCGAGGTCGAAACGATCTTCGAGATCGAGTAACACCCCGTCCATCAACGTAAGTCCTGTTCGGTCGGCATCCGGAGCGATGTCGAAGAACCTCGTCGTTTCGCCGTTTGAGACGAGAGACCTGGATTCCTCGACAGGCTCGGAATGACGAGAATTCGTCAGGCCGGGGATACGACGAACTTGAACCTACCGGTTGGGGTTTCGTCCGAGGCCGCTTCATTACGCTCAGTGAGACGGACGATCGCCAGAGCAATCTGGGGCAAAGCCGCGTCGCCGTCGTAAACGAGATATCTCGGTTCCCACTCGGGTTGGAACTTCGCTTTGTAGGCGCGCAGGCCCTCGATGGAGAAGAACCGGTTGAGGTAGCGGGTGAGCGCGCCGATGGCGCGTTCACGGAAGCGCGCGTCCGGTCCCGCGCCGACCTCAGCCCACGGCGCCATACCCAGCGAAAACCGGCGGTAACCCGCCGCGCGCATTCGGCCAATCACGGCGACCAGCAGCACGTCCATTGAGCCGTTCGGGGCGCCGGGACGATGACGCATGAGATCGATGGTCGTTTCCCCCTCGACGCCGTCCGGAATGATGTTGACGAAGGCAATAACGCGCATCAGGGCATCTCGGAGCACTATGACCGGCGTGCCGCGAACATAGCTCTCCTCGAACGAGCCCAACGTGAAACCGCGCTCGCGCCGTCCAGGAAGCGTCAACCAGGAATCCGACACCTCGCGCAACTCTGCGGTGAGGGCGGCGGGCAGCGGCGGCTCGACCAAACTCGTTGTGTAGCCTTCGCGTCGGAGCCGGTTCACGGCCGCGCGCAAGTCCTTGCGGGCATTGCCGGTAAGATTGAACCGCTCGAGGTCCACCACTGCTTCCTCCCCGATCTTGAACCGCTCCAAGCCGAGTGCCTGATAGGTCTCGAGATAATTCGGCGTCACTTGATGGAAAGCGATGCGCCAGCCGTTAGCGTCGCAGAAGTCAATGAACTCCTTGAGCACGAGGCTGCGTTCGATGTCGTCCGCCGCCGCGGGATCGCCGAGGGCGACCGCGGTAGCGGTGCTCACGCCATAGGCAATTACCCCGCCGTTCGTCGAGGAAAAGAAAAACTGCTTGTCCGGCCAGGTCTTGAAGAAGTCGAGTGACGAGTTGCTATAACGGGAGATAAGCGAGGCTGCCGCTGCCCGCTCACGGGGCTGGATGCGCTGCCGCCAAACGATCGGCCGGCCGATGGAAAAGACGGCGCCGGCAAGGGCAACGATGCCGATGACGGAAACTGAGTCGAGAAACCATGCGGCGTAACGAGTGTGCGGGGCCAACCCGGAATTACCGAGATTGAAGAAGAGGCGAAGCGTGCGGTCGATCGCCTGGGGAAAGGAGAACTCGGCCCCAAAGGCGCGCTTTTCGACGAGCCAAAAACCAAGCGTGCCGTAAGCCAGGGCAAAGAGCAGGCAGGCGGCGAACCCAATCAATCCTCGCCGCATCGTCGGCACATCGCTCCGGACGCGGAAACGACGGCGGTAGACGAGTAAAAAGAGGAGATTTGCCAGCGTCAGCAGCGCGAACGCGTCGTCGCGTTCTTTGAGGAGGTGGATGATGAACGCAAAACTCGTCACCGCGAGGACCGCAAACCAGGCAACGCGCCGTCGTCGCCAAAGGGAGTAGGACAGAAAGAGCATCAGGGCGCCGGTGATCAAGGTCAGGGTGCGCGAGCCATCAAGCGGATCGAAGAGGGCGTAATCCTCGATCCGGTCGTGTCTTGTCTGTATCGTCGGAACGAGCACCGACAGCACGCTAACGGCTCCTGTAAAGGCCGTCACCAGAGCGGGCACATGGGCCGGCAAACCGCGCACGCGCTCGCTGTCGCGAGCGGTGATCGAGGCCCCGAGCAGAAGCGGAAACCAGAGCTCGGCCGCGCGATACAGGAGGGTCGCAGCCACCGCGTCGGCGTCCGACACGCCGAGCCGCCGCAGGGTGAAGACCATCGAGAGCTCAACGATCCCAAGACCGTGAAAGACAGGTGCGAGCATGAGAAAGAGCGTGCCGACCGCGTAGCCAGCGGCGGCGACGGCGAGCGACGCATGGACGCCGATGGCGCGAAGACTGACGTAGAGGAGGCCAATGTTTCCAAAGTCGAAGGCCAGCGAAGCGAGTAGCGGGACAGCGAAGTCGCGGAGGCCGAGGCCGTGTCTCATCACTAGATTCAAGAATTGCCTGACGCGGTCCCCGACTCGATGCTCGATCACACGCGGAAGCTGCCCGCCGCCTAGCACTTGCCGGAGGAGCACGGTGACGAAAATCGCCGACGCACAAAGAACGCCCGCTGCCGCCAAAGTCGCGGCGCTCATCTGATGTTGGAGCGCGAGCCAACTGAGTGTCGGGACAAGGACGAGCACAAAGGAGATATGCGCGAAGGCGCTGGTGATCACAACTGCCAAAATGATGTCGTCGACCGGGACGGCAAGCGTGCTCAAGCGGCGGGAGAGGAAATAGGCTTCGGAGGCGCTGCCAATCGGCGCTACGGCTGAGATCGCATGGCGCTGGAGGTTCGCTTCGGCCACCGGAAGGAGTGACGCTCGATGGCCAAGCTTCCGGAAAACCCGCGTTTGCCCGGCGGCATAGAAGAATTGAACCAGCACGGAACCGAACGCCAGCAGAAGGAGCCAGCGCACATCAGCCGCCCGCAAGATGACGCTCGTGCGCACGAGATCGGCTTGCTCACGCACGAACAGGAGCAAGGCTAGCGCCGCGAAGACGCCAATCCAGACGACGACCGGGATGCGCCGCGCGATGTCTGTGAATCGCGCCCGAACATTCATTGCTTCAAGGTGGTGGCCGGCTTCCATGGCTCTCTCACGATCGCGTCGCCGATTGCGCGCAATCCGTCCGCAAAGGATACGTCAAGTTGGCCTGGATGGACCCAAGAGCGCATGAAAAATTAGCCTCCTGGCGCCGAAATCACCGTCAGCGGACAGCGCGACCTATTGCTCAAATATTCCTCGCCGGGTAGCGCAGATGGAAGTAGCCACTATCACGCGCCAGATCGAAGCTCTGTATTTGGGGAATCTCGATAGCAGCGAGATGAATGATCAAATGGCCGCCGCCCGGGACGGTGGCGTACCACCGTGCTGTTGCGGCGTACGGGCGATGCCCGCCTTATCAAAGGCCCGCGATAACACTCGGTATGAGGTTGTTGCCGCGGCAAGTGGATCGTAATTTGGGCGGGCTTGAACCATGATGCTGATCTCGACCACGATGTGGCCGGTGTAGCCTGCCCGATTCATTGCCCGCAAATACAGGGGGTAGTCCATTTCGCCTTCGCCGGGGATGAGGAACTCATGATCCGGCGCGAGACCGCGCTCATCCTTAACGTGCGTGTGCAGACTGTGCGGCGCAAGCTGGGCCACGACGGTCTCCATGTCCATGCCCTGGACGTTGAAGTGGCTGATGTCGAAGTGGATGGTGAGCGCGGGCGAGTTCACTTGCTGGATCAGCCAAAGCGCCTGCTCCGGCCGGCGCAGCGCAGCGCCGACGTGCGGCTCGATGCCGACGCCGACCCCAGCTCGCTCGGCGTGATCGGTGAGGCTTCCTAAGCGCTGGACGAGTTCATCCTTGGTCGTCTCCCAGTCCTCGGCTGTACCTCCGGACGTGGTCGTGACGATCAATCGTTCGCCGGGACGTTGCAGCTCGGCGGCGAGGTCAAGATAGCTCCGGAATCTCGCCATCACGTCTTGGTCTTCGTCCGGATCGACGGCAAGGAGTTTGACGTTGCCGGAGAGCCCGCACAAAAGAAGCTCGTGATCGTCATACAGCTTGCGAATGCGTCTCCGCGCGGCAGGTTCGAGCTTCGCGGCCTCGGTTGTCCAACCAGGGATGACGGTCAGCTCGAGGCCATCGAATCCGAGCGCAGCGCAATGTGCGACCGCGGTTTGGATGGGAACGGTGGGCATGCCCCAGGTGCTATAGGAAAGCAGCATCGAAACCTCGCGCAATGCACGACCGCTTACGGGAATAGACCATAGTGGTTGTCGATCTCCCGTTGATACGCGTCGAGGGAACCCGATTCGATTTCGGTGATTGTCACGGGCCGGCCGGCCAGTTGGGATTCAAACAGCGCGTAAACGAGGGCCACGGCACGGCGGCCGACGCGGCCATCGACCTCGGGGATAGCGCCGGTGCGGATGCAGGTCGCGAATTCGGCGTATTCGAGCGCAATCAGTTTGCGATCAGTGGTGGGAAAGTCGAAGGTATAGGCCCATGGACGCTCGCCACCGAAAAGCGCCGAAGCGACGGGATCGAGACGATAGCTCGGCGCAAAGTCGAGCACCGGTTCCCCGGCGATGTCCGTGCCGTCGTCCAACACGACGCGAACTGGTTTGCCGTTGCGGTCACCGGGCGCCGCGATCGATCCACGCGTGCCAAAGACCATGCGGTGGCTAAAGGGCTCGCCATGGCCGGCATGGTGATCGACCCATTGGCCAAGCGCGCCGCTGGCGAACGTAATGAGCCCGAAGATCGCATCCTCGCCGGTTGCTTCGATGGTGGGCGGGAGGTTGGCCGCCCATTTTTCATAGAAGCCGCCGGGGCCGGCGGCATTGCGCACGAACCGCGTTGGTTCATACAACCGAGTTTGGCCGAACGCGTTTTCGGCGTCGCCGAAGTAGTACTGGAGGATGTCGGCGTTGTGGACGCCGGCGTCGAGCGTGATCGTTCCGGTCAACTTCTGGTGGCGCCAAGGCGTGATGATCATGTCGTCGCGTCCGCGAACGCTCGTTTCCATGATGAATTGGCGCTCGCCGATCGCGCCGTCGTCGAGCAGCGCGCGCGCTAGCCGGTTGATCGGATCGCGGCGAAAGTTCTCGGCCACAGAGAGGATCTTGCCGTTACGATCGGCCGCGGCGATGACGCGGTTGCAACCGCGAATCGAAATCGCGAGCGGTTTCTCACAAAGTGTGTGCAGCCCCAAATCGAGGAGGTCGGTGGCGACGCGATGGTGGGAAGAGGTGTCGGTAGCGCAGTCGGCCGCTTCCAATCCGTCGGTCTCGCGCACCATGGCGCTCAGATCGGTGAAGACCGCGGGCCGGGTGCCGAGGAAACTCAACGCTTCGTCGGCGAGTTCAGACGCGTTTTGTTCATGCAGATCACAGACGGCGACGAGGTTGACAAAGTGCTCGCCCGCACTAGCCAACTCGGCAAGCCCTGCAAGATGCCGCCGGCCCATGCCTCCGCAACCGACGATGGCCAACCGAACCGGCTCCACTCGCTTCCTCCTACTGCCACGTGCTCGGACATGTTGGCTCGGTCGCGATTGTCTCCGGAGTCGGCTCGCGTCGCAAGGAGGAGGCTCATTGGAACGCGGCAAGTGGCGACTAGGAGCCGTCCTCGGCTTCGAAGCCGCGAACAACGCCTTGAAGAATCTGATTCGATTCCGTCAGGCTAAGTCGCAGGCTGTCAAGGTACTCGAGGACTTCGAGGAGATCGGCGCCTTCCAGGTCCTCAACCGCGGGCGCAAGGTCGCCGAGCTCCCGGAGCGAGGCCACCAGGACATCGCGCGCCTGTTCTTCTCGCCTCGCGGCGGTCTGAGGAACGAAGCCCGCCACGCCCTCGGTACTGACCCGGGGTGAACTAGGTGCGGTATCGGGGGCGACCGCTGCCGGAGCTACCTCGGCGGCGCTTTCGCCGCTTGGGGCAACAGCTGCGACAGGCTCTGGCGCCACGACTGGCCGAGAGAAGGCAGTGGGATCGACGACTGGGGAGCGGACCTCCGGTGTGTCGGCGGAGGTCGGGTCGAAGCGAACTTCTGGGACTGTCCGTGATGTCCACAGGTACGTGGCCACCCCAACGACGATCGGCGCGATGATGACGACCGCCCAAATCTGTCCCAGCGTCATGTCTAATTCGTCGTAGTAGGCAGCGAGAAAGAGCGTTCCGAAAAAGGTGAGCACGCCGATACCGGTTGCGAAGCGGACCGGTTTCTGCCGAGGCGGTTCTTGATACTCGAATCGTCGAACCGCGCGGCGGTTTGTACGATCCAGCCAGGGCGCGAACGTCAGCAGACCAAAGATCAACGCCGGGAAGAGCAAGCCGCCGAGGAACGTCGGGCCGATGGTGGCGCCGAACAGGTTGAAGCTGGCCCAGGACGGAACGATCTTCAGGAAGCCAAAAATCCAAAGGAGATACCAGTCGGGCTTGACTTCGGGCGTCGCGGGCCCGGGCGGTCCAAATTCTTCAATTGGGTGTGGAGATACGAACGCGGAGAGCAGGAAAAGAACGCCGAACATCAAGAGCAAGAGCTGGCCCGCCAGAATGGCTTGATAGGGCCATGCCGGCACGCCGAGTACACGGCCCGGTTCCGCGATTCGCTTAGCGTAGCCGGGCTGCGTGTGTTTCTGTTTGAGCACGACAAGCAAGTGGAACGAGATCAGCAGCGCCAACAACGCCGGCACGATAAAGACATGAATCGTATAGAGGCGGGGAATGCTGCCGAGCGTCGGAAACGTGCCACCGAAAAAGAGATCGGCGGCGACATTGCCGACCCACGGGATCGACCGCGCGATCGAATAGCCGATGCCGGTCGCGGTCACCGAGTAGGAATCGTATGGGAGCGAGTATCCGACGAACCCGGCCATCAGCGTCAGGCCGAGAAGCACGATACCGGTGACCCAATTGATCTCGCGGGGCTTTCGATAGGCGCCTGTGAAGTAAATGCGGAAGAGATGCAGAAGAATGGACACCACCATCACGTGCGCCGCCCAATGGTGGACATTGCGGAAAAGGTCCGCCACGGGGTTCGACTCGATCAAGCTCACACTGGCATAGGCCTCGGGTTCTGTCACCCCGTTGACGGTGACATCTACGTTGGAGGGCGTGTACATGAGGCCGAGGTAAATGCCTGTCGCCACCAAAATGACAAACGAGAAGGCCGCCATCTCGCCGAAAAAGAACGTCGAATGCACGGGGAACGCTTTTCGCCCGTATTTTCGGTAGAAGGCACCTGTACCCAGCCGTTCATCGAGCCAGGTTCGCTGTGGCTTTCCGTCTACTCGTTGCTCTACCCGTTCGGTCATTTCGCGCTCCCTGCGACCGGTCGCGCCGAGATTTATTGCGGACCTACAGGGCCGCTGAAGGTTCCGGTCGCCGCAACCGCGCCGTCGGCGTTGACAGTTATCGGCAGCGACGGCAGCGGACGGTTGGCGGGTCCGCCGACCGGTTTCGCTCCGTTGGCTGGGTCAAACAAGCTGCCATGGCAAGGGCAGGGGATAAATCCCTTGTCAGTGAGCTGCGCTAGAACGGTGCAGCCGAGATGGGTGCAGATTGCGCTGTAGGCGACTAACCCAGTCGCGTCCTCGCTGAGCCGAACTAACTCGACGAGATTGTCCTCATCATCCGACTTTCCTTGGGGAAAGGCCTGGATGACGCCGCGGACTGGAATATCCGCTGCATTCACCGCATCACCGACATGTTCGCCCGTGGCATAGACAAGTGGTTCCCCGCCGGCAATATGCTCTTGCTGTTGGGTGAGGGTTTTGAGCGCGAGAGCGGGGAGCGCGAAGGCGAACGCGAAGGCGGCGGTCCCGAACCAAATCATCCGTTTCAAAACATACCGCCGATCGATGTCCGCGCGAGTTGCTCGTTCTGGCTCGGTCACAGTGATCGCTCCACTTCTACCAGGGAATGCCGTCGTCGCGGTCATCGAGCGTTGTCTCATCGCCAACAAATGCTTCTTTGTAGGAGACGAGCAACAATGCCAGAACCAGACAACCCGCACCGGCCAGGGCGCCAAGTGCCTTGACGCCCCAATCAGACGTCAGACCAACGGTGAGAAAGATCGCGATGCCGAAGAGCACCAACGAAAGAACGGCGACCGCGAGACTGAGCGGACCGGTCAAGCGCGGGTGAACCCTTCCCAGCTGTAGTTCGCGACCCTCGAGAAAAACCGAGATCAAACCCTGGACGCCAAAGACCGCTAGTCCGACCGCCCAGGCTACCGCTCCCAACTCCAGCACCTTCAGCGTGCCAGGTTCACCAGCCGCGCTGATGAGGACTCCGATCGTCAAGACCGCGGCAAGTACAAGGGCGATGATCGGCAGCTCGGTTGTGTTTCGCATTGGTTTCGCTAACCTGTGTGCAGGTTGTCACTGCTACCTTGTTGTCGGGATTTGCCCACGGCCCCGTAGGGTTTGGTCAGTCGAATCCCAATCCGTTTCATCACGATTCGAGCCGCTCGTGATGAGCCGGGCGACCCGTTGGTGCGTCACGTAGGCCCACAGCCACTGCAGTGACACCGCAATGCGATTGCGGAACCCAATGAGCGACATGATGTGCACGCCCGCCCAGAGCAACCACGCCACGAAGCCGGAAAACGACCGGCCGAAAATAACCGCAACGGCCCGGTTGCGACCGATCGTCGCCAGCGTTCCGCGATCGTGATAGGTGAATGGCAGCAGCGGCTGACCGGCAATGGCCCGGCCGACATTTTTCGCTGCCCATTCTCCTTGCTGGATTGCGACGGGAGCGACGCCGGGAAGCGGTTCACCGTTGGCGTCGTTCATCGCCGCCAAGTCGCCGATCACAAAGACTTCAGGATGTCCAGGTAAAGTGAGGTCTGGCTGGGCGAACGCCCGCCCTCCGCGATCTAGCGGGAGCCCTAGCGTATGGCCTATCGGCGATGCTTTAACGCCGGCGGCCCAGAGGATTGTCGCGGCCTCGATCCGGTCCGACCCGATCGAGACCGATCCGGGTTCCACTGCTGTCACGCGGCTGTTCGTGCGCACTTCGACGCCGAGACTGGCCAAATCGCGGGCCGCTCTGCGAGAAAGGCCCTCAGGAAATCCGTCCAACAGCCTCGGCCCGCCCTCGATCAGGATGATTCTCGCCTGGTCTGGGTCGATGAATCGGAATTCTTTTCGCAGTGTCGCGTCGTGGGCGATTTCGCCAAGCGCGCCCGCGAGCTCGACGCCGGTCGGTCCCCCTCCGACCACGACGAAGGTCAGCAGACGAGTTCGCTCAAAACTGTCCGGGTGCCGCTCTGCCTCCTCAAATGAGCCGAAGATGCGGCGGCGCATCTCGAGGGCATCCTCAATACTTTTCAAGCCGGGTGCAAACGCTGACCATACGTCGTGGCCAAAGTACGATGGTTCCGCGCCCGCCGAGAGAATCAAGAAGTCGTAATCAAGGCGGTCCCCCTCTGCGAGTTCAACCTGTCGTGCCTCAAGGTCGACTGCCGTTACCTCAGCCATGAGCACGGCGGCGTTGCGTTGCCGTCTGAGAATTGACCGAATTGGGGAGGTGATATCGGCGGGTGAGAGGGCCGCGGTCGCGACCTGGTAGAGAAGGGGTTGAAACAAGTGGTAATTGCGCGCGTCGACGACGGTGACCAGGACCGGCTCGCCTGCCAGGTGCTTGACCGCGCTCAATCCCCCGAATCCTGCTCCGACGACGATGACGCCAGGCCGAGAATCAGCGGCAATGTTCTTCCCCTGGCCGGCGCTTCGCCGGTCCCGCCCTATGCGCGCAAGCCGTTCCGGCCAGCCCCGAATTCCTGCTGCAAGCATCACCATGTCCAAATATCGAAATGCTTCGCTTCTTCCTCTGGATCGGAACGCGCAATGTGCGTGCCCAGGGCATCGTTCGTCGAGCACACGCTCAGTCTTGATGGAATGCGATCGCCACCGGAGTTGGATTGGGCGTAAGTCCACCGGTCGCCATAAGGGTGCCGCTGTCCCGGTGCCTGCGGAACGCGCTCAGCGAGTCAGACTTTTCGTTCGCCGCTAACAGCCAGTTGCCGGTGGGATCAAGCGCGAAGCTACGAGGCCATTTCCCACGGGTCGATTCGTAGCCGATTGTAGTCACCTCGCCCGTCGCCTGGTCAACCGACCAGATCGTGATGCGGTCATGCTCTCGATTTGATCCATAGACAAAACGGCCGTCTGGCGAGACAAGCACCTGCGCGCACCAATTGTCACCTTCGAAGTCAGCGGGAAGTGAGGAGTCGGTTTGTCGGCGCCGCAGCTCGCCGGTGTCACGGTTGAAGTCATAGACTGTCAATGTCGAGGCGAGCTCATTGATGACGTAGACGGTCCGGCCATTTGGCGCAAACGCGAAATGTCGCGGACCGGATCCGGGCTCTGCGGCCACGAATCCCGGCCCGCACCGGTTCGGCACGAGTTGTCCAGCAGACGAATCGAACTCATAGACGAACACACGGTCGGCGCCGAGATCGGTGGCGAGCACAAACAATCCGTCCGGCGACGGCGCAATCATGTGCGGGTGCGCCTTCTCTTGGCGGTTCGGATTGACGCTCGATCCTTCGTGGCGAACGACACACGACGCGGGCTCGACGCGACCGTCGCTGGCAAGGGGTAAGACCGCGACGGTCTCGCCGGAATAGTTGGCAACGAGCAAGAACCGCGCTGAACGATCAAATGTGAGGTAGCACGGATGCGCGCCGTGAGTTGACTGCCAGTTGAGCTCGGTTAAGGTCCCGGTCTGCGGCTCGCGCGCGAAGGCGGTGACGGAGCCGTCAATGAGCTCATTCACGGCGTAGAGATATCGGCCGTTCGGGGCGATCGTGAGGTATGACGGGTTGGCGATGCCGGTCATCGTCGTGAGCGGCGTCAATGCGCCGGAGTTTTCGTCGAATCGATAGATGGAAATGCCATCTCCATGGCCCATGGAAGGTTCAGTGTAGGCTCCGACATAGACAAACATTCCCGCATCCTCCCGCTTGCCACCGCGAAAATGGAATCCTCACCGAACGTGATGCGGAAGACAACTGTTGCAGTCGCGGTCGTCCGCCTGGGACTCGATCCACGCAGAGGGTACCCGGCGGCTCTGACCAACCAGCCCTTCCCGGGCTCTTGAGAAGTTGGAACACGCGTTTAGTGTCGCCTTGAGCGAAGTCGAGAGAATTGTGGTTTTCCTTCTGTTGGAAGGGATAGGTTCCTCGACTTCGCTCGGAATGACGGAGGGATAAGCGCTCGGTATGGCAGGGTAGGGCTCGGCATGAGGAGGGGCGGATTCGGAAGGCAACCGGTTGCTACACTAGGTCGATTTGGAGAGCCGGCTGTTAACGAACGACTCTGAACCTGTGAAGACAACTGAAAGGACCGCGCCGAGTCGCCGCACGCAGCAGCAATTGCTGCTCGATGCGGACGATACCCTCTGGGGGAGCGTTGCCACAGCGTTAGATCTCGCCGCTGCAATAAATACTGGCGTCAGAATGGGCAGAAGCCGGCAGAGGCGCCGGCGCTTATCGAAGCAAGACGTTACTCCGCCGGAACTGGCCGACGATGATTCCGGCGGGCGTGAGTGTACTAGGCCGGACCGGCTCGCAATCGGACCACGCGCCACTGGCGCATCCCGAGCCCCCTCGACCTATCCCACGAGAAAGACGGTCGAGTCCTATCCCAAGAGTTGGGCAGCCTCGGGTCGGGACCTGGAGATCTCAGAGCCAGCGTGAGTTCGAAGGTTCATCCCCCTCGGCCCGGCAGCTCGATATCAGGATATTCAGAGTCGATCCGACGGCACAGCGGTTTGCACTTCTGAGAAACCGATGACGCGGGCCCGACGAAGTTGAAAACAGCCCGTATTGCAGGAAGGCAACGGTGGATGGTCCGGCACTACCCGTCATCCGGCCACGGTGACCAACACGACGGGTGGTGCTGAGTGAGGGACAGCAGGAGCGAGGTGTTGGCTCATCTTGCCGGGTACCGTTTCGTGCATATACCGGGCTTTTTTGGGACGGGAACGTCCCGCACGGGCAGCACTATTACGGGCAGGCGCCCTTTTCCACAGCACTATTGCCTTGCAAAGCGGCGTAGCTCGTTCCGATGTTGTCGCCCTCGACCGTCGGATCGAGATCCAGTTCCGTGGTCTTGTCTGGCCCTGGATACACAGACTTGAGCGAGCCCACCTGGACACATTCACCGGTTGGCAGCCAGACGAGCCCCCGATTATGAGCAGACGTTGCCGAAGGGAGCGAGAGCGTGACCAGCGCAGCAGCGGCGAGGATGACCAGACGCCGCTTCATCGTTGGGAAAATTGACGGTCGGTTCATCATGCCTCCTGTCGCTCTTTCGGAGTCTAAGGGGATGCCTGCCCGGGCCTCTTCGGAGACCGCGGTCACTGAAGAAATCGGGAACATGATGGCCTCCTTTGTGGATCACGTCGGCTCGATTAGGTGCCGACACTCACGACCATTGTGCTCTCGTCGCCATGGGGCCACATCAGCAAAAACGAGGAATTTCGCCGGTGGAGTCACGAGGGGTCCTCTACGAAATATGATAGAGGAGTGGTGGATATGCTGGCCTGACGTGATCAAATCACCGGTCAGATAATGCCCAGGCGGCGAGCGGCGGCAACGGCGGCCGTGCGCGATCCCACGCCCAGTTTGCCGTAGACGTTGGTTAGGTGGGTGCGGACGGTCCCCTGGCCGACGATGAGGACTTGCGCCACTGCCCGGTCTGATAGCCCGTCGGCAACTAGCGCGAGGACCTCGCGCTCGCGCGGGGTCAGATCAGCGACCGCTCCCGGGTCGCTCCACTCGCGCCTCTGGCTCGGCTCCGGCAGAGCAGCGAGGTCGGTCACGGCGTCCGCGATCGCCGCGCGGGGAGAAAGCGCCCGACCGACTGACCATGCGTCTCCAAACGCTTGCTCACCCAGGGCCGCACGTGTGTCCACCGCGGCGCGCTCGGACCGGATCCGCACTGGAGGTGCCGCGATGTAGCCGAGTGCCTCGCCAAGTCCCGCCGCGGCTCCGAGATGGCGAGCCGCCTGGCCTGGCTGTCCGCGTGCCAGGAGCAGTTCTGCGGTCGCTGCGAGCGTGTCAGCGATCCCCTCGAAGTTTCTGACCTCTCCCCATAAGTGCAGGCTCTCGGCGTAGTGGATGGCTGCCAGCGAATTCTTCCCCCGTCCGGCTTCTAGCCGACCGAGGGCTAAGAGCGCCTGAGCCACGCCGTACTGAAAGGCGTCCTGGCGAAACAAGATGATAGCTTTCACCAGCAGGGTCTCCGCCTGATCGACCTTGCCCTGGTCTTCTGCTACCTCGGCGAAGCGAATCTGGATCCAGCCGAGTCCGCTGGTGTCCCCGTGCCGCGTGGCGATCTCGGCCGCCTCGTCCAGCAACGCAACGACTCGCTGGTCATCCCCCTGATTCCTGAGCAGGCCCGCCAAGAGGGGGAGGGCGCGGCCGACACCCGGTTCGTCCCCCAGGGCTCGGCGCAGCGCCACACCTTCCGAAACCAGCTCCGCCGCCCCCGGCCCGCCCAGCACGCGCTCCAGCAGCCCCAGCTTGACCAGCGCCATCGCGCGGGCAGTAGGGATCTGAGCGCCTCCCTGCGCTAGCGCCCGGGTCAACCACTCCCGGCCTTCCCTCCGGTAGCTTCGGTACTGCCAGAGACCGCCAAGCGCGGCGGCGAGACGGATGAGGTTCTCGCCTTCCACATCTTGGAGCCAAGCGAGCGCGAGCCGCAGGTTACCTAGCTCGGCCTCAAGCCGATCCAGCCACCATCGATGCTCGGGTCCACCCCAGATCGCTGGATCGGCCTGCTCGGCCAAGGCGACAAAATATTCCGCATGTCGGCTCCGGGTAGCCCGCTCCTCCCCGCTCGCCGCTAATTGCTCCAAGCCATATTCACGGACCGTTTCGAGCATCGCATATCGCGGCTCACCAGTCGGATCGGTCACTGGCCACACCAAACTCTTCGCAACGAGTGATGCCACCCGGTCAAGAATCTCGACATCCGATTCCCTGGATACGGCGGCGACAGTCGCTGCCGCCTCAACAGTGAATCCTCCGGCGAAGACCGCGAGCTGCCGGAAGAACGCTTGCTCATCAGAAGTGAGGAGGCCACAGCTCCAGGCGATGGTGTCGCGCATCGTGCGCTGCCGAGCCGGCAGGTCGCGTGCCCCACCCGTGAGTAGCGGCAGGCGATGGACTAGCCGCCGGCGCAGGGCCGCTGGCGGGAGATGGGTGACACGGGCAGCGGCAAGCTCGATCGCAAGTGGCAGCCCGTCGAGATCATGGCAAATCGCCGTGATGTCGGCGGCGTTCTCCTCGGTGAGGACGAAGCCGGAAGCCGCCGCACCAGCCCGCATCACGAACAGGCGCACCGCATCAGATGCGGATGCGGACGTAACCGACGGTGGCTCGTCCGCAGCTGGCAATGGCAGGGGGTGGACGGCGACGACGTGCTCGCCGGACAAATGCAGGACCTCCCGACTTGTGACCAGCACGGCCAAGTGTGGGCACGCCGTGAGAAGCTGGGTGACGAGTGGGGCAGCAGCAAGCACGTGTTCGAAGTTGTCGATAATCAGCAGCAGATGCCGATCCCAGAGAGCGGTGATGAGCCGCTCGATTCCAGGGTCGTCAACTGCCTCCTGCAGGCCGACGGCCCGACCTACCATCGAGGCGGCGAGATGGGGCGACGTGATCGGCACCAAGTCGCAATAGGCGATTCCGTCGACGAATTCGCCCTCCAACGCTGCGGCCGCCCGGAGCGCCAGGCGGGATTTACCAACGCCACCGGCTCCAGTGAGAGTGACCAGACGAACATCCGCTCGACGGAACAGGTCAGTGATGGCCGGCACCTCGCGGTGCCGGCCGATGAAGCTGGTTAGGGGCTTGGGGAGCGGACTCTGGGGGCATGCAGGGTCGCAATGGATCGAGTCGGCCATGAGCGACTCCGGGGCTGAAACCGACTTGCGCTCTCCTATCATCGGGGCCGTATCGGTCCGCGTCAAGTCTACGATCCATGAACAGTAGATGACCGAGTCGCGGAACGAACCACTCAGCACGAACCGGAGAGAGCCCACGACAGAGTCGTCGTTTCCCATGTGTCCGCTCTGCTGTTGGACGGGGGCGGCGATCCAGTCCGACCGCCCCCTCCTGGGCTCCCGCCGCTCCTCATTCATGTCGGCGGTCTTGAGGTCCTGCGGGGAGATGCCTATTGACTGGCATCTCGGGCGCAAGCGGAAGGGGTGAAGGGATCCCGGTCAAGCTCGCGGAGTAGCCCGAGATGTGGCACGTCTTCCACGCGCGGGCTGAAGACATCTCGCTTGCGGCCGAGGTGGTCGCGCAGCTGGGTGCCTTTGTCCGCCAGCACTTCGCCCCGAACTAGGACGTCTTCGCGGCCAGACCGTCGGATTCGGAAGGCAACCGGCTGCTACACTTGGTCGATATGAATAACCGCCGGGTTGGAAGCGATTCTGAGCCCGTGATGACAACTGAAACGACCGCGCCGAGTCGCCGCAGGCAGCAGCACCTGCTGCTCGATGCGGACGATACGCTGTGGGAAAACAACGTCTATTTTGAGCGGGCGATTGCCGAGTTTCTCGATTTCCTCGGTCACTCGTCGATGTCGAGGGAGGACGTGCGGGCGGTGCTCGACGAGATCGAGCGCGCGAACGCCCAGGTGCACGGCTACGGCTCGGCCGCGTTTTCGCGGAATCTGACGGAGACCTATCGCCGATTGGCCGAGCGCGAAATCGGCGATAACGACCTGGCGATCGTGATGAACTTTGGTGAGCGGGTCCAAGGGCAACCGATGGAGTTGATCGACGGGGTCGAGGAAACGCTGATCGAGCTCTCGACCCGTCACCAACTCGTCCTAGTGACGAAGGGTGAAGCTGAGGAGCAGCGATTGAAAATCGACCGCTCTGGCCTAGCACACCACTTCGCTCATGCCCGGATCGTGTCCGAAAAGCATCCTGGCGTATACGAGGACATCGTCGCCGATCTCAGTCTCGATGCAGAGAAAACCTGGATGATCGGCAACTCGCCGAAGTCGGACATCAATGCCTCACTGGCGGCCGGGCTAAACGCCGTCTTCATTCCACATGAGATGACCTGGTCATTGGAACATGCCGAAATTGAGCACCAAGACGGGCGATTGCTCGTGCTGACGCGATTCACGGAATTGGTCCATCACTTCTAGGAAACGGCGCGCGATACAACGCCACCACGCCTTGAGCGAGGGCAAACGCGCGTTCGCGCAATGCGTGCGGTTCCAGGACTTCCACGCGCGGTCCCCAACCGAGGATTGCTTCGACCGCTTCGTCGAAGGTGTCAAAGCGCATGACGACGGTGCGCCGACCCTCGGATTCGCGCGGTCCTTCGTGCTCGATTCGGACGGGGCGGCCAAACTGCCGGATACCGGTGTTCAACACGGGTTCAATGGGAAGCGTAGCGAGGAACACCGGCAGGTTTGCGACGTATCGCTCCTTGGAGGTTTCCCAATAGACCGCAAGATCGAAACTAGACGGACGGTTTGCCGGGTCCTCCAGAACCCTCGCCGCTTCAATCCGAGAGACACGATAAGTGCGAAAGTCACCTTCGACGGCCGCCACGAGATACCAGACTGATCCGTTCGCGACGAGACTAAGTGGATCAACGGTTCGCACGCTCGACACTTGACCCTCGCGGCGGAAGTGAGGTTCGAGCTTGCGATCGGCCCAGATCGCTTCCTGTATAGATTGAAGAGAGGGAACAGCCTCGTCCGACCGGCGCCAGCCGACCGCGTCGAGATGAATCCGTTGGCGAATGTCCTCGGCGTTTCGTCGCGAATGCGAGGGCAAGGCGCCGAGGAGCTTGACGAAGGCCGCCTCGGAAGCGGTATCCAGTCCGAGATCGGCCATCAACCGGGTTGGTCTGGCCATAAAGAGCGCGCGAATCTCGGCATCAATGAGACCAACCGGCTTGGTCCGAAACGACTCATCCAGCAACCAGCCGCCCGCCGATCCGCGCAGCGCGTAGACCGGCACGCCCGCCCCGCTGAGTGCATCCATGTCGCGATGAATCGTTCGTGCTGAGACTTCCAACCGCCGCGCAAGATCCTTCGAGGTCAGACACCGGTGAGTCTGGAGCAACAACATGATCGCCAAGAGCCGGTCCGCGCGCTTCTGCATCTTCTCCCGCATCTCCATCTCGATGATCGACGACAAACATGCCAAGCAACGTCATATATGCCGAAGAGACGCTGCCGGTTAACGTCGCGCGATGCATTGATCTCTCAGCTACGAAGCATCCGCCAAACGGCGGCGGCGCGCCGTGCGTAGGAACCGTATCCCTATCGTGCTGAGGGATTGTTGGGAAAACCGACGTGGTAATGACAAGGAGTCGACGATGAAACGCTGGCTCTTCGTATTGCTGCTCGTGCTCGCAATGTCGTCGTTCTTCGCGACGCCTCAGACCGGCGCCCAGGCTGATGCTTCGCTGAAGGTGGCCCAGGATCCCGCCGTTGGCGCGTTTCTGACCGATGGCAAGGGCATGACGCTGTATCTCTTCACCAAAGACACCGAGAAGGGGAAAAGCGTTTGCAGCGGTGAATGCGCGACCGCTTGGCCGGTGTCCGCGGACGATACGACGAAACTGCCCGCCGGTGGGCCGGGCAAGTCGGGCTCGATCGATCGCGACGATGGCTCGAAACAGGCCACCTACAATGACATTCCGCTCAATTACTTCGCCAAGGACGCGAAGGCCGGGGACATCGCCGGCCAGGAAGTCGGCGGTGTTTGGTTCGTCATTCCGCCGAGCGCAAAGCACCACACCAAATACCCCGCGGCTCCCGGTGAGGGCACACCATTCCCGGCAACCTCGGTGAAGATTGGCTTCACGGGTGAGCTCGGTCCCTTCCTGACCGACGCCAAGGGCATGACGGTCTACCTCTTTACCAAGGACACCGAAGCCGGCAAGAGCGCGTGCAGCGGCGACTGCGCCGCCAGCTGGCCAGCAGTGCCCGCTGAGACTGAGTTGTTATTGCCGCCGGGGATTTCAGGCAAGCTGACCTCCTTCAAGCGAGATGACGGGTCGATGCAATTGGCCTACAACGACCTCCCCTTGTATTACTTCGCCAAGGACA
Source organism: Thermomicrobiales bacterium (assembly GCA_045804965.1). GTDB lineage: Bacteria > Chloroflexota > Chloroflexia > Thermomicrobiales > UBA6265 > CAVTUU01. The sequence continues at coordinate 41,804 of JBJMMD010000048.1, forward strand.
CCAAGGCAGGTGACACCAACGGGCAAGAGGTTGGCGATGTCTGGTACATCGTGCCGCCGGGCATGAAGCTGGGCGATAAGCCGCACGAGGCGACCGCCGAAGGAACACCCGACTCAGGCTACTAACCGACCATGTTCAAGCGGATCCATCCACCAGAAACAGGTGCTGTTTCGCTGGACTGATCAAGAGCTAGTCCGCGAATGTAGCCGCCGGACGCTTTCTCCCTAGTGCGACCATGTGAGGACACCCCGGTCGATCTGGCCGGGGTGTCGCTCTTCGCCAGGATTCGAGAGCCTCTCGGCTCACTCCATGTGCCTACCCTCAATCGGTTCGTGGTGCTCGTAGACGATGAGCGCAGAGAAGGTCGCTTGGGTCGAAGCCGTGCGGTCAACCAGACCCGGGACGACGCCCAGTTGAACGCTCTCGACTTTGCCGTGGTCCTTCTCGATCTCCATGATCTTCTTGTTGACGGCGTCCGCAAGGCCGCCAATATCAGGAAAGCTCACTCCCGCTACCCGCTTCGCCATCTCGTCCTCCACCATCATGCGTGAAAGCTGCTGACTGGCTCTCTGGAGCAGAGACTACTATGTCAAGCTCACGTGGCCGGGGCAAGAGTTGGCCGCTTTTGTGGCAAATTGATGGCGTCAATCGCTATCGTCGCCTAGTGCGGGATCAGTTCCCTGAATGCGCCTGATCCAAGAACTCGCCCAGTGACCATTAACCATGAGAATATGTGTCAGTTTGCGCGGTTCGATACCGTCTTCGTACGTTACGTTCAAGGCTGCCGAGCCCGATCGACCTCTTTCCTTTGCAGGGGGCCTTGGGGACGGTGATAGTATAGGCTCACACTACCGAAGGTGACGGCCGGCCACCTGGCGGGCAAATGCTGACCGGCCGGAAATGGAGCCGCTCTATGCGAATGGTGTCCTGGGGCAGTGCCCCCTCCCAGTCGGCGGAACGGGTCACGGCGCTCAGCGACGGCGTCTTCGCGATCGCCATGACCCTGCTCATCATCGACGTCGTCGCGGTCGGCAAGAACGTTGCAGAGGGCGAGCGCCTCTCGCACCACCTCCTGCGCGAGTGGCCCACGCTCGCTGCCTTCCTCGTCGGCTTTCTCACTCTCCTGGTGTGCTGGGCCAACCACCAGTGCGTGTTCGAGTCGGTCGGCCGGGTCGACAGCGTGCTCGTCTGGGTCAACGGTCTCAAGCTCGCCATCATCTCCGCCGTTCCCCTCCCGACCGCCCTCCTCGCCGCCAACTTCACCGGCCCAGACCGCCGCACCGCCTTCTTCATTTATGGTGTGACTTACTTCCTTCTGGCGAGTTCCTTCTGGCTGATGACCCGCGTCATCGAGGCACGTGGCCTCCTCGCCCCCGGCGCGAACGCGGTCGACTTCCGCCGTATCAACCACATCTACGGGGTCGCGATGGTCTGGACCACCGCCGCCTTGGGCGTGGTGCTGGTCAATGTCTGGGCCGCCTGCCTAATGTGGGGAATCATGTTCGCCGTCTTCGGCTTTCCGAACGAGTTCGCCGCGCTCCTCCACCAGCGCTCCATTCGGAAGACCGCCCTCGGCACCCGGTAGCCGTCCCGACCCTCGTCCAATCGCCGAGCCTACCCGGTCGCGACCCGAACTCGGCCTCGGCCCACTTTGCCATTGCCAAGTCACATGCCGTCCGCACCAGCGTCAGGCGTGGTCTGTGTTCGCATCCACAAGCGGATCTATCCACGAGAAACAGGTGCTGTTTCGCTGGACTGAGCGACAGCTCGTGGCGACAGCGAGACGCTGAATTGCGGCACCTGTACGGGCACCCAAACTGGTTGGGGGTGGCACGGACAACGTCCGTGGCCGCACGCCCACTTGCAACGGCGAAACCTGCGGGACGTCAAACAACTCCGGTGTCACCTGCGCGGAGGGCTCGGGCTGCTGCCACGCGCCCAGCACATTCGGCTGCACCGTCGAAAACTTCCTCACCTTCTGTTGCTCGGGCCCATTTGGCGGCGAGGGGTGCGGTTTCAGCGCCAACCCCGGCAGAACCTGCGGCACGTGCATCGCGATCTAGCCCAATTTCGATCGGTCCCAGCACGCCCGGCGTCGCGGCGCTAACGGAACCCGGCTGCCTGGGCGACAACGACGGACCACGGCACAGCAGCTTGCCTCAAGCAGCACGCCCGATGCCAGTTGCCTGGTTCATTCCCACAACCACGTGGCGCCGCCGATGTCCGTTTCGGCGGTGGGCATGGCGCGGCGCACCGATTGGCGGTAGGTGAGAGACGTGATCACGACACGCATTGACGGTGGCGGCGGCCTGCGGGTAGCCTGACTGGGTCCAAACCCGCCCTGCCGCGTCAGTGTTCGGGGAAACGGGGGTTCACCGTGCGTGCGTCTAGGAACATCAGGCCCCGCCGTGTCGTCTGGGGCGCCGCCAACCGGAAACAGGTGTAGCGTGCGACTTGAGCCGTTGTGCCGGATCTCGCTGCGCTACCTCGACGCGAGTTGGCATCGGCCGTACGGCGCGCGGGATGGAGACGAGGAGGCCGTCGGCTTCGGCCACGGCGATGGTATCGTCACCGGCGAGATCGTGGGACGGGTCGTGTGGGCGAACGCGCCGCGCCGCCGGCAAGACGGCGTGTGGACTCCGAACTTACGCGGCATGATCCGCGTACAGGACGGGAGCGAACTGCTCGTCTCGATCCACGGTCAGAGCGTCGATGAGGCGGCCCCTGGTCGCCGGCGGGCCATCCTCGCGCGCGTGGAGTTGACGACCGAGGCGGCGCCATACCGCTGGCTGAACACGTGCTTCCTGATCGGTGAAGGCGAAATCGACGAGGAGCGCGAGGACTGGTGGCTCGATGTCTTCGCCTGCGTGCACGAGCAGGCGCAGGGGCCACCCGCACTCGGGACCGAACCGCCAGACCGGTTCCGCCAACGCGGCTCCGCCGGCGCATCCGAACCGTGACCGGCCCAGTGGAGCCACGCCGCCACGTCGGCACGGGCCAGTGACCTCACCCTCAGCGCGAGGAAACCTTCCGCAACCGACCTCCGTTAGTGACTGACTTGAGTCAGACAATCCTCTCGTCCGGCCCACCGACGACGCAACGCCAGCCGATGTGGAACCAACCGTCCTCAGCCGATACGGGATAGCCGAAGGCGCGGGAAACTCGGCGATGCGATCCGGGGAGCGGGTGCGTGCGCGGGCAACCCAAGCGGCCTGCTGCCTCAGCGTGGTGAATTGCTCAGCGCTGAGCCGGCGCGGCCCCGGGGGTTAGGGTTTCGTGCAGGGCGCGGCTTCGGCCACGTCCGGCACGTAATCGTATTGCTCGCAGGGCCGAAATTGGGTCTTGATCGGCGCAC
>JBJMMD010000049.1:0-11174 GCA_045804965.1 Thermomicrobiales bacterium
GCCAGCAGGGACGGTCTCACGGTCGAGGCCAACGGGTCCGGGACCACCGGCATGACCGAGATCGGCGGCACGTCCGAGCTGATCGGCATCGCGGTCGCGCTGGTGGTGCTCATCCTGACCTTCGGCTCCCTGATCGCCGCCGGCCTCCCCATCGTCACAGCCCTGGTCGGCGTCGGGCTCGGCATCATGGGGGTCACCGCGATGACGGCGTTCACCGACATCGGTTCCACCACGCCCATGTTGGCCACGATGATCGGGCTCGCGGTCGGCATCGACTACGCGCTCTTCGTGGTCGAGCGCTATCGTGAGGAACGACGACGCGGCCGCAGCAAGCACGAAGCGATCGAGATCGCCGGTGGCACCGCCAGTAAAGCCGTCCTCTTCTCCGGTGGCACGGTCATCTTCGCCCTCTCTGGCATGTTGATCGTTCCCGAAACGACCTTCAAGTCGCTCGGTCTCGGCGCGGTGCTGGTGGTGATCGTCGCCATTCTCGGCACGATGACCCTGATCCCCGCGATGCTGAGCCTTCTTGGCGACAAGATCGACTGGCCACGTCGGAAGAAATACGACGCGGCAATGGCCGCGAAGCAGGCCACGCACGACGAAGAGATCATTCACCGCGGTTTCTGGGGTCGCTTGACCAATTCGGTCATGGCTCACCCGGTGATCAGCGTGGTCCTCGCGGTCGCGATCCTCGTCTCCTGTGCGCTCCCCTATTTCGATCTGAACGAAGGCGCCGCGGGGATTTCCGCGCTGCCGACCGATACCAAGTCCGCCGCGGCGTTCCGCGTGCTCGAGCGCGATTTCCCGGCGGGCACGGTCGCGCCGGTTGAGATCGTGGTCGACGGCAACGTCAATGATCCCGCGGTTCAAGGTGGTATCGACCGGTTGAACTCGCTCTTGGCAGGCGCCGGCGTTTTCGGCGATCCGGCGGTGACATCGAACGACGCGGGTAATCTCACGCTCATCTCGGTGCCGATGACGATTGCTCCCGACACCGACCAGGCGAACAACGAGATTCGGACGCTGCGCTCCGATCTGGTCCCGGCGGCATTCGATGGCGTCGACGCCTCGGTCTACGTTTCCGGAGTCTCCGCCGGCACCATCGACTTCATGTCGATCGTCGACCACTGGACGCCGATCGTCTTCGCCTTCGTCCTTGGTCTGAGCTTCATCCTCCTCATGATCGCCTTCCGCTCGATCGTGGTGCCGGCTAAGGCGATCCTGATGAACCTGCTCTCCGTTGGCGCAGCTTACGGACTCATCGTTCTGGTCTTCCAGAAGGGGTATGGCGCCGATTTCTTCGGCTTCCAAAAGACGCCGACGATCGAGGCCTGGTTGCCGCTCTTCCTCTTCTGCGTGTTGTTCGGGTTGAGCATGGATTACCACGTCTTCCTGCTTAGCCGCATCCGCGAGCGCTACGACATTTCAGGCAAGAACAAGGAATCGGTCGCGGTTGGTCTGCAGTCGACGGCGAAGATCATCACCGGCGCGGCGCTGATCATGGTCGCGGTCTTCTCCGGATTCGCCGCGGGCAGTCTCGTGTCGCTCCAGCAAGCCGGATTCGGTTTGGCGGTCGCGGTCCTGCTAGATGCGACGATTGTTCGCTCAATCTTGGTGCCGGCGAGCATGGCGCTCCTCGGCGATCGCAACTGGTATCTGCCGAACTGGCTCGGATGGCTGCCGAAGCTGCACATTGAAGGCGAAGCGGCTCCTGCCCTGCGCATGCCGATCACGCAACTCCCAGCTTCTGTCACCGGCGACGACTAGACATCATTTCGCACAAAACGGCTCCGGGTCCGGCAAGAGTGCCAGACTCGGGGCTGTTTTTTGATTTTGGCCTACAATCCAGCAACGACCGTTGACCACGAACTGCGCGAGGACTGCGATGTCGCCTGCATCGACATTAACAGTGCGAACTGTTGGAGCGCTCACGCGGGCAGAACTTGACCAACTTTCCGATATTCTCATTGCCACGGTCGATGGCGGAGCGTCGATCGGGTTTGTCCCGCCCCTCGAACGATCAGCAGCGCGGACTTATTGGGAACACGTGATTGAGCCGGGTATCGTGCTCATTGTTGCCGAGCAGGCTGGGCGACTAGCCGGTTCAGTCCAACTCCACTATGCGATGAAGGCGAACGGCCGGCATCGCGCCGAGATCGCCAAGCTGATCGTGCATCCGGATTTCCGCCGGCGGGGCATCGGCCGTCTCCTGATGGAGCACGCGGAAACCGTCGCCATCGCCGACGGCCGGACCCTTCTTGTGCTCGACACCCGTGACGGCGATCCCTCGAACGAACTCTACCGCGCCATCGGTTATGCCGAGGCCGGCCGCATCCCCCATTACGCCCGCTCCGCCTCCGGCGCCTTCGACGCAACCGTGTTCTATTACAAGATGTTGAGCGGATCGTGAGGCTTTAGGCGGCGATAGTCGGGTAGACGATCCCAAGAATAGACACCGTTGCCTTGCCGATCCCCTCGTCCTTTCCCACTCGTGACTTCTCACCCGTTCCCACGAACAGTCCGACTTCCTATCATCGAGGGCGTGGGAAGGAGCGGATCGTGGTTTGTCGTTCGCGCATATCGATTTCTGCGATCCTCGTCGCCCTGATCGCGCTTTCGTCGCTCGGCGGTCGCGCGGACGCATTGCGCTCGCGGGGAAGTCAGGTCGGGCCGATTACGGCCGCAGCCAGCGACACGTTTTATGTCGACACGGGCGGGTCAAATACGACCGGCGCCGGCAGCGCCGCGAAACCGTGGAAAACGATCCAGTTCGGGGTCGATCATCTTGGCCCCGGCGACCTGTTGCTTATCAACCCCGGGACCTACAGCGGACCCGTCACGGTTGAGATTGCCGCGTCCGCGGGCAGTCCAGTCACGATCCGAGGTAACGGTTCGGGCGTGATCGTCAACGGCAGCGGCGCCGACCGCGACGCGGTATTCATCACCTCTTCGAGCTATGTCACGGTCGAGCGGATCAAGGTCCAGGACGCGACCAGGGCCGGGATGCGGATCGACAACTCCGATCACATCACCGCGCGCAAGAACACCTTCGCCAACAACGGCGTTTGGGGGCTCTTCACCGATTTCAGCGACGATCTCTTGATCGAAGGAAACCAGGCGTACGGCTCCGTCGCCGAGCACGGTATCTATGTCAGCAACAGCGGTGACAGGCCGGTTATTCGCGGCAATGTCGTGCACGACAACAATGCCAACGGCATCCATATGAACGGGGATCTCTCCCAGGGCGGCGACGGCATCATCTCCGGGGCCATCGTCGAGAACAACGTGATATACAACAACGGTCTAGCCGGCGGCAGCGGCATCAACATGGACGGCGTGACCAATTCCGTCATTCGCAACAACCTGCTCTACAACAATCACGCCAGCGGCATCTCGCTCTACAAAATCGACGGCGCGGTCTGCTCCCACGACGACCGTGTCCTCAACAACACCATCGTCAACGCCACGGACGGCCGCTGGGCGGTGAACATCGGCGGCGCCGGCTGCACGAACAACAAGATCTTCAACAACATCCTCTACACCTTTCACGACTATCGCGGCAGCATCGCGACTGCGGCGGCGGGTCTTTCGAGTTTTCAGAGTGACTACAACGTCGTCATGAACCGGTTCGGCACCGATACGGGTGACTCGGTGCTGTCGCTGAGTGCCTGGCGCGGGATGGGCTACGACGCTCATTCCCAGCTCGCCTCACCGGCGCAACTCTTCGTTGGCGGCGGCGATTACCACCTCAAAGCCAGCAGCCCGGCAATCGACGCCGGTACATCGCTCGCCGATGTCGCGAGCGATCTCGACGGCAATAGCCGTCCGATCGGCGCGCGCTTCGATGTCGGTGCGTATGAGAGCGGCTCTGCCTGGCCTGCCGCCGCCGTGACCCTGGCTTCGACGCGCGGCACGGTCAATTCGTGGGTCACAGCGACCGTCTCCGGTTTCCCGCCGAGCCATTCGCTGTATATCCGCTGGGACGGCGTGTTGATCGGAACCTTTGCCATTGACATCGCCGGCAAGGCGACCGCGAAGTTCCGTGTTCCCGCCGCTCCCATCGGCGTCCACAGTGTGCGCCTTTCAGCCACCGGCGCCGCCAAGGTTGTCGCTTATGAGGTCGCGCCGCGGATCAAGCTGATTCCCAGCACAGCCGCGCGCGGGCAAACGGTCGATGTCTCGATACGCGGTTTCGGGGCCCACGAAACTGTCCGCATCCGGTGGTTACGGTCGTCAAGCTGGATGCAGGTGGCGCAGGTGACGACCAGCAGCACCGGCAGTGCCAATGCCGACGTCAAGGTGCCAACCTGGGCGGTCGACGGCGCCGCATCTGTGCGCGGCGATGGCCCCGTCGCCCGCGCCCAAACCAATGCGTTTATCGTCGCCGGCGGCCCATATACGCCGGCGCCAACCGCCACGCCCGAACCTTCGTCCACGGTTGTGCTCATTCCTAAGACTCCGACCGCGACCTCAACGCCTGAGCCGGCGCCGGCGGTGACCGAGATGCCGATCCAGACGCCGGCGCCAGACGCGTCGCCGGTAGTGGCGTAAGCGCAGGTTCTTCTCCGGAATCAGCCCTCGATTCGAGGGTTCCCCAAATTGCAGAGCGGACGCTCGCCCTGGATGCGACGAGCGTTCAGACAGGCGGCTCCCCTCGGCTGAGCAACGGTGCCATGCGTGCGCCCGTCGGTCGCCACGCGTCGTACTGAACACGAGCCCTGTAACACCGGCGCCGGCCGCCAGGCGATAGCCCAACGAACGGGGAGCGTTTGCGCATATTCCGGCTCGACGCCGATAGACACCTTCCTCATCCAGATCTCGGCAGCCTCACCAGAGAGGCTGCGCGCTGTTGGGGCAGCAACGTGCGATGAGCTGATTCCGGCAGCTTGTGACTGAGTAACGACGTGAGTCCGGATCCCTTCCGAGATCGCGCATTGCTGAGATGGGCGCGACGGCCGGAAACGTTACGTTCACGAGCCCATGCGGTGGCACGGCGGGTGCATACAAGCATCGGAGCGGTCGACTTCGGTGGATCGGGAGGAGGATCGACGGCGGATGGGCGATGCTAGGGTTGGGGTTGGCCGCGGCGATAACGGTGATCGCCACGGGGCTCGCGCTCGCCCGAGGATCGTCGGGGATAGGTCTGATGCTCCCGGGTATTACCGGCCTCGCGGCCGGTATCGTTGCCTCCGCTCCAGTTTCGCGCTCTTGGTCATCGTCGCCCTCCTCGTGGGCCTGACCGGCTGCCGGTTCACCAAGTCGGCGTTCGCCAACGAAGCCGATAAGGCCGGCTCCCAGTTCGCGGCCGCGGCGGCGACGTTGGATTATCTCCACGACGGCAAGCTGACGCGGGCTTACGCAAAGGCCTCCTTCGTTAGTTACGAGCAGAACCTCCAAGGGCTCGCCGAACGCCTTAGCGCGGCGAGCGGGGCGCCGGAGGATGCCGAGCTACAGTCGTTGCTGCAAGCCGTCCGCCCGGCGGAGGCAGCGGTTTCGGATCCCTGCCTCGATCCGACGTGCGATTGGGCGAGTCAACTTGCGGCTCTGGGCCAGGCGAGTGACGCCTTACTCAAGGCGGCGGGTGAGGCGTGAAAAGCCTTTTCGGCGTCACGCTCGGCATCCTGACCGCTATCGGCGGATTCCTCGACGCGGGCACGATTTCGACCTCAGGCGAGGCCGGCGCGACGTTCGGTCTCGGTCTCGTCTGGACCGTTATTGTCGGCACGGTCGCCGTGGTTCTGCTCGTGGAGATGAGCGGCCGTCTCGCCGCTGTCTCCCAGCACACGTACGCTGAGGCGATCCGCGACCGCTTCGGCTTCCCTTTCTTCCTCCTCCCGCTGGTGACGGAGCTCATCGCCGAAAGCATCCTCCTCGCGGCCCAGATCGGCGGTGTGGCGATCGCGGTTTCCCTCTTCACCGGCGTCGACTGGCACGTGCTCTTCCCATTCGCCGCGCTCTTCCTCTGGTGCCTCGTCTGGCGTGCGCCGTTCGGCGTCATTGAAAACGGCCCTGCCCTGCTGGGCTTGGTGACGCTCTCCTTCATCGCCGGCATCGTTTCCCTCGGCGGCCCCGACCACGAACTCGTCACGACGCTTTGGAGACCGCAGGTCGAGTCCGGCGAGCCGGCGGATTACTTCTTCTTGGTGGCCGCGATCTTGGGGGCCACGGTCAGCCCGTACCTGGTCTACTTCTATTCCTCCGGCGCCAAGGAGGAAAGCTGGACCGAGGAATCGTTGAGCCTGAATCGGATCACGGCGGTCGTTGGGATGGGATTCGGCTGCATCGGCTCGATCGCGGTCATTTGCCTTACGGCGATGGTTCTCAAGCCGCTCAATATGGGCGCGGGGACGCTCCAGGAGCTCGGGCTGGGCATGGCCGAGCCCTACGGCAAAGTGGGCTCCTGGCTCTTCGCGATCGTCCTCTTTGCCACCTGCCTCGGCGCCGCGCTGGAGGTCCTCCTCTCGCTCGGCTACATGACCGCGCAGGGCCTGGGGTGGGAATGGGGCGAACACAAGAAACCGGCGGAGGCGCCACGCTTCAACCTCGCCCTGTTGGTGATTCTCCTCGTCGCCGTTCTGGTTGGACTGACGGGTCTCGACCCGCTGCAACTAGCCATCTACGGTTCGGCGCTGATTGCCCTCGTCCTCCCGTTCTCACTTGCGCCCTTCCTCATCATCATGAACGATCCACGGTACCTGGGGGACCGGACAAACCACCGTGCCGCCAACCTCGCGACCGTCGCGATCATCCTCGTCGCCTCGGTCGTGGCTTTGGTTTCGATTCCGTTGCTGATTCTCAGCGGCGGGGGGTAAGGACGGATGGACGAAAGCACCCTGTTGGTCATGTACGACCTCGTCGACGAGCAACTCCGTGGACCCGACGGCCGCAATGTGGCTCGGGTTGCCGGCTTAGAGGCGACCTGGAAAGAGGATGGATCGTTGGTTCTGAAGGACCTGGTGGTCGGTCCCGAGGAGCTGATCAGCCGCGTCTGGCGTCGACTGCGTCCGCTCGCTCATGCCCTTCTGCGAGGACGGTTCGAGCACCGAATCCCCCTGGGCGAGGTCGCGAAGATCGAATTAGACATCCACCTTCGAGAGGACCCCGCACGCTACGGCGTCGGCGAAGCCGACCGCTGGGTTGTCGATCATATCCTCCGCTTCATCCCGGGCAATGGGCGCCAATGAACGCCCGCCCGCGCTCCATCCGCATCGCCGAGCTCGTCGGAAGCAAGGTTGTGACGGCTGACGGCGACCGGGTCGGCCGGGTCGCGGACCTCGCCGCCACCCGGCAACCGCCCCACCGGGTCACCGAACTGGTCCTCGGCCCGGCAGGCTGGCTCGAGCGGCTGGGGATTGCGCGAGTCTTCGGCGCCGGCCCCCGGGCCGCGCGCAAACCGTACCGGATCCCCTGGGACGCAGTGGCTGCATTCGACGGCCGGACGGTCACGCTCAAACCCGGGCGCGATCGCGAACTCTAGCCGGACAGCCCTTCGGAGCAGCGCCACCCGCGGGCTGAGGTCGGATACCCTCGGCGGAGGTGCTGCCCCGTGGCGCCGCCTAGGCGGTTTCTCGCATGCCGCGGTCACCTTGTAGCTTCCTTCGCGCGCCATGTGAAACGTGGAAACACGCCTCGCCACGACATGCTTGACACCTGTTTGCCCTCAGGGGTGGCAGCCGCCGGAACCCCGTAATCGAACTTCGTCATCAAGTGGTTGACACCGGCGAGCAGGATTCATGGCCGCAGCGTCGGTAAGGTCCATGAATCCTGCTCGCGGACTCTCGCGTGCGGGAGTCGACGTTTCCTCCATTGGGCTTTCGGTGAGGCCGAGCATCGCGTCGCGTTATGGTGCCCCAAACCAGGTCGTCAGCGCGTCGCGCAATCCGGTATCGGTGCCGTCCCCCACCCAGGCGACGTAGCCATCGGGTCTGATCAGCACGGCAGCGGGGGCTGCGACTTGGCCCAGAACCGGAAGCTCCCACGTCCCGGCAAACTTGGCGTCGATCGTCAACACTCGGTGTGCCCAAGGAGTGCTGTCGAGGTCGCCGGGCTCACCGAGGTTAAGCAGCGCCGGCCGAGCATGGTGCAGCAAGGTGAAGACCCGCAGCGGGCCGTTGGCGGTGACCAGATCGAGATCGGGCATGCGGCGCCCGAGCAGCGGGTGCCCTCTCTGGCCCTGTGGGCCACCTCCCCCTCTCTGACTCTCCCCCACCCTGGGGGAGAGAACCGTCCCCACTGGGGGGAGGTCTCCCGCACCGAGGTCGTATTGAAGGTCCAGCCCAGACATCATCGCGGCGAAGCGCTTGCGCGGTTCGTCCATGCTCAGGAGCTCGGAAATGATCTCGCGCAAAGCGTTGGTGCGGTCATCTGTGCGGAGCGCCGCGACTTGCGCCATTGTGTTGCGCAACACGACGGCAGCGACCGGGTGCCGCTCGGCATGGTACGTATCGAGGAGGCTTTCTGGCGACGTTTGCTTGACGACCTGGGCCAGCTTCCACCCCAGATTCACCGCATCCTGCACACCGATCTGGAGACCCTGGCCGCCCACCGGGTAATGCACGTGTGCGGCGTCGCCGGCTAGCAGCACCCGTCCCGTGCGATAGGAAGCTGCCTGCCGCGCCATATCGGTGAATCTCGAAATCGACGTGGGAGAGTGGATCCCGTAGTCGGTCCCGTAGTAGGCGACGAGTGCCTCGCTGAGATCGCACAGGGTGGGTTCGCCGGACCGGCCGAGATGTCGTTCGGTCACCATTACCCGCACTGGTCCATCTTCCAACCTGCTCAAGGAATGGATGCCGAGGGCGTCGCGGCGTAAGCCCCATTCCGGCTCCTCGGCCAGTTCGACTTCGGCGATCAGGTGGCTGGTTGTCGGATCCCACCCAGGGAACTCGATGCCGGCGGCTTTCCGGATCAGACTGCGTCCGCCATCGCACCCGACGAGATATTCCGCCCGCAGCGACGGGCCGTCGGACAGCGCGACGTCGACGCCGGTGTCGTCCTGCGCGAACCCCGTCACCTCACGTCCGCGATAGGTCGGTACCGCCAGCTCGCCGACCCAGCCGGCCAGGATCTCCTCGATGTGGTTCTGCCACAGCGCGAGCCCGTAGTTGTATCGGGTGGGAAAGTCGCTCATGTCCAACCGGATCCAGGCGAAGGACGCAATCTGCGCCGCCTGCCCTCGCGAAAGGAAGCGATCGGCGATGCCACTCTGATCGAGAACCTCGATGGTGCGTGCGTGCAGACCGCCTGCGCGCGAGCCGATGAGGTCCTGGCTGGCGCGCCGCTCGACAATGGCCACGTCGATCCCCGCCAACGCCAACTCGCCCGCCAGCATCAGCCCCGTCGGCCCGCCGCCGGCTATCACCACCGCATGTTCGGCCATACCCCACCCCTTTCTTGACCCCGGTCTCGGCTCCGTGCCGCGCCCAACGAGCACGTCGTCGGCTCCGCCGAAGGCGGGATCGGCCATCCGGATTATCCACGGGCGTCAACCACTTCATATCGAGGTGTGCCTCTCCAGAGCCTTCGAGATGTATCTACTGTGCGGTCGTGAATGTTCCGGACGGTGTGAACCACCCGGAACACTCTCGATGCCGGAGCAGCAGCGGGCTCACCTGGCGAGTTCGGCCGGTTCATCCAACCGCGTCAGCTTCCGCGGGTTTGCCGTCGCGTGGATCCGGGTGATCCGGCCGTTCTCCACCAGAAGGCTCACCGCGGCCAGCTGGCCATCGGTTTCGATCCGGACCGCGGGCGCGCCGTTGAGCCATACGGTCGTCGTCTCGAACGCGGCCCGGTTCACGCGCGAGCGACGTCGCCACCTTCTCGGCCCCGTGGACCGGAGTCAGAGCGGCGGCCACCAGCCCGCCGCCGTCGGCGATCAGGACGACGTTCGGCGCCATGATCTCCATCAGCGCCTGCAACTGCCCGGTGCGCAGCGCGAGCAGGAACCGTTCCACTACGGCCTGCTGTTCCGACCGGCTTACTCGCACCCGCGGCTGCCGCGTCGCCACATGCTTGCGTGCCCGTAGCGCGATCTGCCGCACCGAGGCCACGGACTTCCCGACGGCCTTGGCGATTTCGCCGTACGGCACGTCGAAGACTTCGCGGAGCCCGAACACCGGCCGCTCCGTCGGTGCGAGCGTTTCCAGGACGGTCAGCATCGCGATCGACACACTCTCCGCGAGTTCGGCGTCCTCGGCGACATCAGGGCTGGTCAGCAGCGGTTCCGGCAGCCACTCGCCCACGTATTCCTCGCGGCTGCGCGACAACGTTCGCAGGCGGTTGAGCGCTTGCCGGGTGACGACCCGGACGAGGTACGACCGTGGGTCACGCACCTGCGATGAGTCGACGTCGGCCCACCGTAGCCAGGACTCCTGCACCACGTCCTCCGCGTCGGCCGCCGACCCGAGCATCTCGTAGGCGACGGTGAACAGCAGGCTGCGATGGGCGACGAACGGGTCTTCGGTCATGCCGTCGCGGCTACGGCGGACGTCTCAGGACGCGTGGCCAGTCGAATCTCGCATGCATCGGAGAAGCCCTGCGACTCGGCACCGTTCGCCACGTTGGCCCTGGTCGCCAGATTGGCATAGGCGATGTACGCGGTGAGTTCGACCATCGCCGCCGGGCCGAGCCGGTCGAGCAGACTCGCGAACAGCTCGTCGGTGACGGTGGGCGGCGTGTTCGGCATGGCCTCGGCGTACTCCATCACGTCCCACTCCAGCGACGTGAACACCTCCGACTCCCGCCAGCGCGGCACCTGGCTCGCCTTGGCGAGGTCCAGGTTCTCGTTCTGTGCCTGGAAGTAGCCGATGTCGAGGCACCAGCTGCAGCCAACCTGCGCCGCGACGGCCATGTGTGCGAATGACTTGAGGCTCGCGTCGGCCGCATTCCACGTGCCCACCTTGCCGCCGAACTCCAAGTTGTCCTGGGTGACCTTGGGGCTGTGCCACAACACCTCGACGTTCTCGGGCACGGCACCGAGCTGCTTGATCAAGTTTTTCCTGAGCTATCTTGTCTGAAATCGGGAATATCAGCTGGGTTTGTAGGAGTGATAATTGCCGCCCAGCTCAGGCCGGAGAGTTCTGAAGGCGCGACGGGACGGGAACCGAAGGTGGGTGCGGCCTTGATCCTTGGGAGAGCGAATCAGGACGGCGGACGGCGGCGGCTTTTGGGCG
>JBJMMD010000050.1:0-74652 GCA_045804965.1 Thermomicrobiales bacterium
ACCTGGCGCAGCTCGGCGATGCGCTCGTTATAGTCAAGTTTGGTAATCGCCCGCACATCGAAGCTCATCAGGTCCATGTAGGGCTGCAAGAAGGCCGTCAGCTCGGTAGCATCGTCATAGTCGACCAGCAGGAACCCGGCCCCACCCCCGGCCAGGTTGTACCAGCCGTGAATGCGCTCGGGATGATTGGCGCCGGCCTCGTGCTGGGCGACCACGCGCTGGGCCACGGCCTGGCGGCTCGTGCCGGGAAACCAGGTGAACTGGCACAGAAAGAGCATCGCGATTCTCCCTTCGCTCGTCGTGGCGAACTACTGCACCTCGTCCTCACCGGCCGGGGCCGGCGCGCGCTTCGTGCTGGGCACGGGCTGCTGGAGGTAGACGGTGCAGCGTTCCATCATGGCTGTCAGGTCCTGATTGAGCCGCTCCCGCAGTGCATCCCGGCGCGCGGCGAGCGCGTCGGACGTTTCCGCGGTGCTTCGTAGGGTGCTCAGAGAAACCTCCTCGCGCGGAGTCGCGCTGAGACGACGGAAGGTTGAGAGCGGTGGATTGGGGCATGTTCATGCCCTGACTCAGATGGCCCCTAAGCTACACGGTTTCGCCCACCTGTCAACCCGCGGCGCAGGTGATTGACGGCCGCGGCCATCCTTCGGTCTCGGGTTTCGGCTCGGGACGTTTGGCATTTTGATGTCGCCATGTCCGACCGCAGCCCGAAATAGCTGAAGTCCGGCTGAGCCACCGTATCTGGATTGCCGGCACCCGTCACGCTGACATCCATGTCACGGTTGCGCGTCGTGACCGGTAAGACTCAATCGAGCTTGTAAACGTGGGCCGCGAAAAAGATCCACGCCTGGAGATCGAGGGGCTCGACCGTCACCAACGACATGGTCATGGCCGGCTTAATCACCGTAAGCAAGACCTGGTCAGGCGGTGATGCCGACACTACTGCATGAGCGGCGTCGCTCGCACCGACATTGAATGCAGGATTGGGACCACCGACCATACTCATGACATCGATCGCAACGAGGTATGTTGAACCAGGGGTGAGATCCGCAATCCAGACCTCCAGTTTGCCCGCCGACGAGGGCGCAATGGCCTGCACCCAGGAGGCGTTGTCCCCGGGCGGTTGGGCAAAGTAGTGCCAGTTGCCGATGAAATTCAGCCAGCCCCGGTCCTTCACCCATGGCACGCTCGGCCGGAGGGTAACGTGCGCGTCAGGTCGAGTTTTTAGAGTGATGTCTTGCTGTGCTAGGACGTCGCGAACGATGTTGAGATTGAGTTCTCGCACTTGCTGAGGCAATTGAAAATACGTGTATTCCGGCATGGTCAGTCGCCTCCTTGCCTTGTCCGGGCACAAGATCCATCTGCGGTGTGTACCGGGGCCGATGCCGATGCAATTGATCGTGCGGTGTGTTCGACGACAACGTTCTCTTGCGCCTCCGCGTTGTCGCCACCGCAAAGCAAGAGGGCAACAGAGCAAGAGGTCTCTTACTGGTCGAGTCTTCGGCACCACGCGAACGCGCAAACTTCCCTCCAGCCTGTCGGAGGGCTGTCCGTCCGTCATGAAGTTTCGTCACGTGTCGCGCGGCTGACTGCTTGCGCGGCCATGAGCCGCGCGGCCCGGGCTGCTCAGGCGCATCGCCGCGGGATCAACTCCCGCGAGTGGTTGAGCCGGGACCGCTTAGTGGTCGAGCGAATCCTCGCCTGGCTGCTGGGCAGCTGCCGGCACGGTGTCCGCCACGAGCGACGCGCCAATCTGAAGGAGGGGTTGCTTCAGCTGGCTTGTTCACGACTCGGCGTGCGTTTCCTCGCCTCGTCGATGGCGTGCGGTCCCGGTCTCCGGAGGTGAGACATCACGAGGTGACCAGCCTTACCGTGGGGCGCGGGCCGGACGCTGACGGACGCCACGGATACCGTCGCCAACATTCACCAGTGGACCCTGCGCCAGGCCGTCAGGCCGGACCACTTGCCTGCGCGAGTGACGGCGAGCCACCGCTTCTTCGTCTACGGCGCCGGCGCATTCGATGCGGTCTTGGGCGGCGTCCTCGGCGCCGCAATCGGACAGCGACCGGCGCTGCTCGCATGCGCCATCGGGACGCTGCTCGGGCCATTCCTGGCGGCCGTCTCTCCATTGCGCCGTCTCCGACACCAGCCGAACGGCCCGGTTGTGCCGGCTGCGTGAGGAAGGCCGTGAGTTGGCGGAGACGGGCGAGCGCTGGTGCGCCGAGCCGTCGTGCTGCAGCCAGCGAACGATGTCGAATAGCAGGGGTGGCGTTTGGCTTTGCAACGTCGCTTGTGCGGCGTCAGTCAGGCGCAACTGGGGTTTCCAGCGGGAGTTTCACGATGAAGGTGCTGCCCTGCCCTTCCGTGCTTTCCACGCTGATCGTGCCGCCGTGTTGGGCGACGATCTGTGCCACCCCGGCCAACCCCAGGCCGGTGCCGGCGATGGCGCCGACGTTGGCGGCGCGGTGGAAGCGATCAAAGACATGGGGCAGGTCAGCGGCCGGGATGCCGATCCCCGGATCACATACCGAGAGGACTGCCCAGGCGCCAGTGCCGTCCACTTCCCGCGCCACCCGCACGACGATCTCGCCGCCCTGCGGGCTGTACTTAAATGCGTTGGTCAGGAGGTTGCCCACGACCAACTCCAGCCGCCGCGGATCCCAAACGCCGGACACCTCGGGAACCTCGGCCGCCAGCCGTAATTCGTGGTCTCCCGTCGTCGGCCGGTACTGCGCGACGCACCTGTCTGCCAGCTCCACGAGGTCGACCGGCTCCGGATTCAGGGCCAGCGGTTCCCCGGCGCGCAACCGGGCGGCATCGACAATGTCGTCGATCAAGGCCACCATCCGCCCGGAAGCGACGTCAATGTTGGCCAAACCCTCAGCCAGTCGGGCCGGGTCGACCTGCTCGCCGCGACGTAGGCGTCGCGCCATCATCTGCGCGTTGGCACGGACGGCCGTGAGCGGATTCTTCAGGTCGTGGGAGACCGCGGCGAAGACTTCCTCCCGCAGCTGGTCGCGCTCGCGCCGCTCGGTGGCGTCGAGCCACTGGACGAGGTAAGCGCGGCCCTCCGGCAGGTTCAGGGCGACCGCTTCGACCTGGGCCGGCAGCTCGGTTCCATCCGTCCGGCGGAGTTCGACTTCGCCGCGCCATTCGCCCTCGTGTGACAACTGTGCAAACGCGGCTGTCTCGGCTGCTTGGTCGGTGAGCAAGACGCCGTCGCCCAGTTGGAGCCCAATCAGTTCGTCTCCGGCCGTTCCCAACATCGCTTCGGCAGCGGCGTTGGCGTCGACGACGCGGCCATCGCCGTCCGCCAGCAAGACGCCGACGGTACTGCCGGTGAAGAGGGCACGGTAGCGCGCTTCGGCAGCCTGGACTTCGGTGAACAGCCGGGTGTTGTCGATCGCCAAGCCGACCCGTCGGCCCAACTCCTCGGCGAACTCGAGATCCCTCTCGTCGTAGCGGCGGCCGGACTCCGCGGCGTAGAACGCTAGGGCGCCGATCGTCTCGCCGCGGGCGATGAGTGGGACGATCACCGCCGAGGTGAGACCGATCTCCCGCAGCACTTTCCGCAGTTCGGCATCGTCAGTCGCCGCCTCGATCATGGCGTCAGCGATGACGGGGTAGTGCTCCGCTCGCCCCGTCCGCAAGACCTTTGCGACGCCGGTAGGCGCATCCGGGTCGAACGGGAAGCGTGTCTGCACGGCGCGCGCCCAGGCGACTTTAGCCGGATCGGCGTGGGCGACGGCGATCGGCGCGACGGTGCCGTCGCGCCGCTGGAGGTAGGCGCTGGCCCAATCCGCCAGCGGACCGACCGCACTGCGGACAACCATTTCCAGTGTCGCCGCCACGTTGAGCGATGCGGTGAGGACGGACCCGGCCTCGGCGAGGAGGCGCTGGCCCGCTTCCGCTCGCTTGCGCGCGGTGACGTCGCGGGCAATCTTCGAGGCACCGATGACCCGATCGGCAGCGTCGACGAGCGGCGAGATACTGACCGAGACGTCGAGGAGGCGCCCGTCCTTGGCGACGCGCGTTGTCTCGTGGTGCTCGATGCGTTCCCCACGTCCAAGGCGGGCCAGAATCTCTGCCAGTTCGTCCAGTTTGTCGGGGGGGACGATGCGGGCGATCGGCTGGCCGACCATCTCCGCGGCCGTCCAGCCGTAGAGACGTTCGGCGGCCGGATTCCAATTGGTTACGGTGCCATCCAGGGTCTTGGTAACGATCGCGTCATCCGAGGTCGTGACAATCGCTGCCAGGGCCTGGTCGCGCTCTTCGGCGCGACGGCGATCCGTAACGTCGCTCCAAACCGTGACGGCGAAGCGGACCTGGCCCTTCTCATCTCGGATCGGGCGGGAGCGCACCCAGGCCCACCGATCGCCGCCGGTGGGCCGCCGCCGGAAGCGCAAGGTGACCGCCGGTTCGTCCTCGCCGGTGAGCGCACGCCGTCCCGGCAACCCATCGCGCGGGAACGGCGTGCCGTCCTCGGCGAAGACCTCGAACCGGGCGAGCACTTCATCCGGACCTGCCCCCAGGAGCTCACTCGGCGCGGCGAATCCGAGGATGCGTGCGGCGGCAGCATTGGCATAGACCAGACGGCCGTCCGCATCGCGGACGATGATCCCCTCGGAGAGGTGGTCCAGAATCGCAGCGAGATCCTCCTCACCAGGGGGAGCAGACATAAGGCGCCTCCCGTGAACAATCCGTTCGCGGTAGCCTACATGGTCCGGTGATGCAGTCAAGTTGAGATGGCAGGCAGGGGCAACGAGCGAACCTGCCTTCAGTCTGCAGGCAAGAGGCCGATCAGGCTATGAGCCGAGGGGTCGAGCACGTACCGGGGCGATCTTCCCAACCGAGTTCGGTCAGGGGAGCCGGTATTACGGTTGGGAATGAACGAGCTTGGCTTGGGGCGGGACCCGCTTCAGCCCCTGCATCTCGTCGGGGCGAAGGACCTTGCCCTTAGGGGGCACGAGCATGCCGAGGGCGTTGGGGTTGGGGTCGTCGCTGTCGCTGTAGGCCGTGAAGCCCCAGCCCTTCCCGATCCGCTCCTCGAGGTCGTCGCACAAGGCAAACAGGGCCTCCCAGGCATCATTGCGTGTCTCGCGCTCGATCCGGAGCGGCACCGTTTTAGCCGGGCCTCCGTTATGACTCACGGCAAGGTCAACTTGATAGGATGGCATCGGCGCTTCCTTCCCCAGCCCGCTGATCGACAATCGGCTTCAACCAGATTGGCCGAATTGGTCCGGCATGTCATTGGGAGATTGGTGGGAATAAAAGAGCCGGGGACGATTGGCGTTGCCGGCGACTCTCGAGTTGGGGATCGTCGTGTTGCCGCCATCGCAAGTCGAGTCGAACTATGACTTCGTGCGTCATGCGAAACCTCCTACCACGAGCGGTCCTCCCTCGCCAGAACTCCTTCAAGACGCCACGGTAGGATCAGTGCGCGCAGACTACCGCATGCTCGCAGGGAACGCTGCGAGCGCACGGGCTTGACGCCGCCGCCCAACCCCGTAGAGTAAGCGGCATCATCCGTTCAACCCGACCGTGGCGCACGGATACTTCCGGAGGTGATGCGTGCAGACGACGGACCAGGCCACCAGCGCCTTCTCACCCGACGCGCTCGTCGAGCGGCTGTTCGGCGCCACCATCGCGGCCATGGACCTCTTCTCCGTCTACCTGGGCGACCGCCTCGGCTACTATCGGGCGCTCGCCGGCGGCGGACCGGCAACGAGCAGTGACCTGGCGCGGCGGACGGGTACGGCCGAGCGCTACGCCCGCGAGTGGCTAGAGCAGCAAGCCGTGACCGGCATCCTCGAATGCGAGAACCCGGAGGGCGATCAGAGCGAGCGGCGGTTCCGGCTGCCAACCGGCTACGAGGCGGTGCTCGTCGATCCCGACAGTCTCACCGCAATGGCACCGATGGCTCAGATCTTCGCCGGCTGCGTCAAGCCCTTGCCGGCCCTCTTGGAGGCCTACCGCACCGGCGGCGGCGTGCCATACGGGGACTACGGCGCCGACCTCGCCGAAGGGCAGGCCGGCACCAGTCGTCCCCAATTCCGCCACCTCCTGACCCAAGAGTGGTTCGCGGCGATGCCCGATGTCCATGCCCTTTTGCAGCGCAAACCCGACGCGCGGGTCGCTGACATCGGGATGGGGCTCGGCTGGTCCAGTATCGCCATCGTTAAGGGCTATCCCACGGTGCGGGTCGACGGGTTCGATCTGGACGAGGCATCCGTTGCCGCCGCCCGAGCCAATGCCGAAGCGGCTGGCGTGGCCGATCGGATGAGCTTCCACGTCCGCGACGCTGGCGATCCCGCCCTCGCCGGGCGCTACGACCTCGCGCTGGCTGTTGAGTGCATCCACGACATGTCCGACCCCATCACGACGCTAAGCGCGATGCGGCGGCTGGTCGGAGACGGCGGCCCGGTCCTGGTCGTGGACGAGAAGGTGGCGAACCAGTTTACGGCGCCGGGCGACGACGTCGAGCGCTACATGTACGGGTTCAGCATCCTGCATTGTCTGCCGGTCGGGATGGTCGACCAACCCTCGGCGGCGACGGGAACGGTGATGCGTGAGGCGACGATGCGCCAGTATGCGCAGGAGGCCGGGTTCCGGCAAACCGAGCTCCTCCCCGTCGCGCACGACTTCTTTCGCTTCTACCGCCTGACGGGCTGAGGCCGACGGCGCGGAGAACTCACGCCCCGCGGCGTTCGTCTGCTTGAGTGAGGAAAGAACCTGAGAGCGGCGGATACTGCCTGGCGGGCAGTATCCGCCGCTCGTCTCAGCCCCTCTACCGCCACAGTGACTTTCAGCCTCACGGCGATGTAATCGGGCTGCAGTTCGGGGCCGTTGTGCGGTTCCGGCGGCGGCTTCGCACGTCGAGCCGCGCCTAGAAGAGGAGTATCAGCAAAATAATGATCAGGATCAGTACCAGTACACCACCGCCGATATACACATCGTCCTCCTCTCTCGCGAGCGGTTCCGCCCATCCGTGGGGGCGGGGAGCCGCCACAGCGCCCTAGTAGCAGCTATAGCGATCCCAGCCAGTGGGCTCCTCCGTCCAACCTGCCTGCTTGATCTGGTCCTTGGTCAGATTGAGGACCACACGATCGGTGGCGACGGCATCGATGACCCGCTCGGGCAGGTAGAGCTTGTCAAAGCCACCGAACCAGTCCTTGAGCAAACCGGGGTCCATTAAAAAGTAATGTTGCCCATGTGAAGTGGGAAACTCACTCTCAGGGTGCCAGACTTCCTTGACGAACCCAACCTTCTCGCCGTCTCGGCTGTACACATCTTTGCCGACGATCAGGCCGTAATCCTCGCGCGACAGTGGATTCCACATGGCGGTCTTCGTGACCATACCGTCATCCCTCCTACCCACCTCGGGGCGGCTACCCCAGCGGTGACAAGGCAAACTGCGTGCCACGTCTGCGTACACGTGTACCACTACTCGGCCTGGGCACGGGGCGAGAGATGAGGATCGCAAGCGCCGGCGGGATGGGGAGGCAGGCGGGGACCACGGCGCCTCCGTCCGGCGCAGCGGCCGGACGGAGGGCGTTCTCAAGAGTCAGCGATGTCCGCCGACGGCGTCAATGAATGCGCGGAAGATCCACCATTCGATGAGTAGGCTTGGCCTGAAGGCGGCGGTCGCGGCCAATCGCCGAGGCCGCCGACCGCGCCCTCGCCTTGTTGGACGGCCTGCCGCCGGAGGAGCGCCTGCGCCGCTGCGTCCTGCGCTCCTCCACCTTCGATTGGCGAGCGACTTAGGAACTCGGGGTGGCAGCCGGCGTAGCAACCGGCGTGGCGGCTGGCCCGGGGATCACCCCCAACTGCTGCAGCAGGCCAAAGATGTCAAAGATGACCCAGGTCTCGGCGGCCTTGCCGTTGGCGAACCGCCAGATCGCCATGCCGGTCACCTCAACCCGCTTCCCGGTCGGCGGGATGCCGTTGTACGCCCCGGTCTGCGTGCCAGTGAAGACGTAACGGACCAGCACCCGGTCGCCCTGGCCGACCGTGTCCTCCACCGAAACCGACAGGTCCGGGAAGGCGCCGCGGAAAGCGGTTACCAGCTGCTTCTGCCCCGCTGGGCCCGATCCCTCGCCCGGGGCAGCGCCGGCCTGATGATTGACGTGGTCGGGCGCGAACAGCTCGTCGATGACGTCCAAGTTACCCTGGCTGGCGACTTCGTCGTACCATCGCCGGGCCAGCGCCTTGTTCGCTTCCACATCCTGTTCGCCTGTCGCGACGGCGGAGGCCACCGGCGACGCCCCGGTCCACGGCACCGGGGTACCGGGCACGGCCGGCCCGGGGATCACTCCCAACTGCTGCAGCAAGCCGAAAATGTCGCCGTTGACCCAGACCTCGGCGATGCGGTCGCCAGCGATCCGGAAGAGGATAAGGTCGTGCACCGCCACCGGCCGGCCGGTCGGCGGGATCCCGTTGAAGACGCCGGTCTGGGTGCCGACGGCGGTCGCCCGTGTCGCCACCTTATCGCCTTCGCCGAAGATGTCGTCGACCGTGTAGGTAAGGTCGGGGAAGCCGGTCCGCAGCCCAACGACGAAGTCACGGAAGGCGGCAGGGCCGTCCAATTCCTGGGCTTCCAGATGGATGACGAAGTCGGGGGTGAGGAGGGCATCGAAGCTGGCGGGATCGCCCGTGGCCAGCAGCTCGTCGTAGTAGCGATGGGCGAGTGCCTCGTTCGCGGCGACGTCTGGCGTCGCCTGGGCCCGGATAGCGGCTGGACGAATACCCACGAGGACGGCAAGCACGAGGGCCATGATAAACGACACGGTGCTCAGGCGACGCATGGCGAGCTCCTTTCGGGGGAGGCAAGGACTAACGAATCCGGCGCAGAATACACCCGATCAGGACCATGTCAAGCCGTCCTCGGGATTGAAGCGGGGCGGCTGAGCGCGCTGCCGGTCTCGCTGTGCGCGATGCATGGTGATCGTGGATCAGGCGGTGCCGGCATGCGGTCGCCTGATCGCGGATCCGGCCTATGATGCCGCCCTACTCGAAAGCATCTGGGCAAGGAGAACAAGATGCGCCAGTGGATACCGCTCCTCGCCGTGCCGGTTCTTGTGCTTGGGCTGGTGGGCACGTTGACGTCAGCTGGCCACGACGCCAAGTCCCTGCCAGGTCCTTCGCCGGCCGGGGTATCCCGGGCCGCGACGCCGCGGGCGCTCGGCTCGCCGGTTGCCACGCCCCTGACAGCGGCAGATGTGGCGGCGACGGTCACCGCCCTCCAGGCCAGCGTCGCCGCCCAGCGCGTTGACCTAGCCGTGCTGACTATCCGCGTCGAGGCGCAAGAAACGACAGTCGCCACGCTGCTGGAAGCCTTGCCGGAGCAAACGGCGCTGGACGGTTTCCAGCAGAACCAAATCGACGATCTCGCGGCGCGCATGGCCGCCGTGGAGGCGATCGTCGCCGGCGCGCCGATTGCGTCGCCGATGGCATCCCCGCTGGCGTCGACCACTACCAGCCCAACGCCCGCATGCGGTACATGAGGGTCATCACGCGGGATGTCTCGGCAGTTACCGAAGGATCCTCCAGGTAGGCGTTGCCCTCGTCGGATTAGGGAAGGGGATACAGCGGCAGCCTCAGGCTTCGGCTCCGGGCCGCGTGCGTTGCTGTTGACGCGGCGGCTGCCGCCAGTTCTCACGGGGCCAGGAAGCTTCCCCGCGCTGCAAGGTGATTTCGTGCATCAGGCGTTGCGTCATCGTCATCAGCGCATCGCTTTGCGCTAAGAGCGCTACTGACCGCTCGATATGGGCCGTCAGGCGCAGCAATTGGTACTGAATGAGCATCCGTCAGTCGTGCGCGCTAGGCATGGCCCGGGCCCTCACACTGCCGTTGTGCGGTGCTTTCGCAATTGGCGTGCGAAGGCTTGCGCAACGATTGCCGGCAAGACGGCCTCGGACATCGCGCCGGGGCCGTTTTGCCGTCTGCATGGCGATGGCCGTAGGAGCGGCGGGACCGTCAGGAGCGCAGTCAGGACAGCTTCGATGATCCGACAATCTTGATCGGGTTGATCTCGGCGCTGGTAAGGGTGTTGAACGTGCTGTCGTACACCGTCGCGGTGACCGGACCGTTGGCCGTCCGGGATCCGACGTGGACGTAGAACTTGACCTCGGCGGTCGTGCCCGAGGCGAGATCGCCGATCTGGCAATCGACCACCGTGTCGCCACTGCTGTACGGGCAGTAGACCGCCCGGGCGTCGAGAGCATCCGGGAGTCCAAGACTGACCGTGAGGCCAGAGATGGTCTCGGCGCCGGTGTTCTCCACCCGGACCGTGAACTCGACGATATTGCCGATCTTGGCCTTGGTGACGTTAGGCGTCAAGCTGACCGTGAGCCCGCTGGCAGCTTGGGCCGTGGCGGGACGGAGCATCGGCGCGCCTACGGTGGCGCCAAGAACCAAGGCGACGACGCTAAGCAGCAGAGCGAATCGCAGACCTGCCATGATGGGCCTCCTTGTGGGGCTGGTGCGGATACGTGATCGCTGATCACACTGTGCATCTACCGTAGAGGTCCGCACCAGCCGGGTCAATCGTTCATTTGAGCTAGGCGGGGAGAGCGACGGCTATGTCCAACGCTTTCGATCTTTGCGGACGACCGCCTGTCGCGTGCTAGAGTGTGCGTACCTCGTTCGGGCCGTATCTGGTTGGCATTTCCTGAGATGTCTGGGACCTTGAATCGTCGCACGCTCCTCCACGCCGCCACGGCTGCCGCGCTCGCAAGCCGGTCGCGGCCTGCGCGGGCGCAGACCGTCACTCCGGTCTTCAGCTACCCCATGGGACTGCCGGGCCGTCCGTTGGGAGATGGGTTCTACATTCGCCGGGGATTTACCTGCGAGGGGAGCACCTACTTCCCGGGCTGGTGGCACACGGGTGAGAACTGGCACCTGACCGAGGGGGAAACGGCCGGCGTCGGAGTCTACGCGGTCGCGGATGGGGAGGTGGTCTTCACCGATTCGGACTATCCGGGCCGGGTCGTCATCGTCCGCCATCAGGGCGATCTCTGTTCCATGTATGGCCATCTTGCCTACGACCCGCCGGTCGCGGCAGGGGACGTGGTCGAACGCGGGCAGGAGATCGGCACGGTTTTGCAGCGCACCGACGGCCGGGCCAGTCACCTCCACTTCGAGATGCGCACCTTTTTCGAGCAACCCGAGGTCAACGGCGCTGCCCCGCGCTACGGCTACGCCTGCGGCGTCGATTGCCCGCCTGGCCCGGGTTATTGGCCGATCGCCGATCCCCAACTCCCGGTCGCCATGGGCTGGCGAAACCCGATGCACGCGCTCGCGCGCCGCGCCTATCCCGACGGCGGGCCCGCGGCTGGCGCGGAGGTGGTCGTCGCCATGAGTCCCGCCAGTCCAACGACCGTCGTTTGGTCGTCGGTCACCGGTCAGAACAGGGAGCGGGTGGCGGAGATCGATCTGCACCCGGGCGATTCCTATCCGGTGCTGGCTATCCATGCCTGGGCGGAGAACACGCCCCACACCAGCGCCGAGGCGTATCATGTCTGGTATCAGATCGCTTTGCGCGATGGGCGCCAGGGCTGGGTTCTTGCGATGATGCCCGCGAGCGAGGAGACCGGGATCGATGGCCGCCCGTCGACGATCATCCTCAACTTCCTGCTAAACGTAGTTACCCCAGGAGACGGCTAGGCTTCCGGCTCCGCGAGCGAGGGTTTTCCGATGTTCTGTACCGCTTGCGCCACCCACAATCCTCCGACATCAGTTCGCTGCCAGACCTGCGGCGCGACGCTCGCCTGGAAAGACTCGGCACGGCAGACCATTCGGCGCGCGCACAGCCGCGCACTGAAGTCGCTGATCTTCATTCTGCCGATGCTGATGGTGCTCCTCGCGGCCGGCTTCGTGGCGCAACGCGTGCAAGCTGAGCGGCACGCGGCGTCAGCCGCCTATCAGCGCGCGGAAGGGGCGCTGGCGGGCGGGGATTATGAGACCGCGATCGCCGATTTCTCCGACGCCGGCAACTATCGCGACGCGGTCTCCCGGCGCGATGTCACCGCCGCTCAGCTCGCGCCCTATCAGGCGGGTTATCTCGACGGTCTGGCCGCGCTCAATGCCGGGCAATTTGACGTCGCCGTCGCCAAGCTTCTCCCCGTCGCCACCGACTTGCCTCACTACCGGAACGTCTCCGCTCTGCTTGATGAAGCGCGCAATCGCTGGCAGGACGACCTCTTGCGACAGGTCGATTTCGCCACGTCACGGCACAACTGGCTCGCCGCCGAGCGCGCCCTCGCCCAGGCGGCGGCGAACGATCCCAGCAATGCCGAGCTTCCGGATCGTCTCGCGAAATTACGCAGTCAACATGCGCCCTTTGTCTACTCCTGGGGCGGCAATCTCTATATCGTCGGCCCCGATCGGGCCGACGAGCAGCTCGTCACCAGTGAGATCGAAGCCTCGCTCCCGATGTGGAATCCGGACCGGACCAAGATCGCCTTTCTCTCCTTCGATCCCGGTAATGAAGATGAGGACACCAGCCTCTACGTCGTCGACGTCGATGGCAAGAACCTGAAAATGCTGGCCAAGCATGTCTACCTCAGCGATGGCTGGCCGGCGTGGAGTCCGGACGGCACGAAGATCGCCTTCACCTACGGCCGCCTCGACATTTCCCGGGGATACACGCCAACTACCATTCAGATCGTCGACATTGCAACCGGCGAGCTCACAACCGTCACCGGCGAGGACACGCCATACGCGTCATCGCCCAGCTGGTCGCCCACCGGCGATCGTCTTGCGTTTATCAGCCGCGAGCCGACGCGGAATCAGGGTGATGGGCCGACGTATCGACAGACCGGCGATGTCTACGTCGTCGATCTCGCCACCGACGTCGCCGCTGATATCACCAACCACCGCGTCGCCCATGCCGATCGGGTGACCTGGTCTCCGGTCGACGAGCACCTTCTGATCTATGACATCGATCGCGACACGCCCTGGTACCAGCATGGCTTGACGAATATCGCCGTCCTCGATCTGACGACGAGCAACATTGACCTGATCTCGAACAAGGCGGCGAACATGGGGATGCCGTTCTGGGCACCCGATGGCAGCGCGTTCGCCTTCATCGAGGGTGATAACACGATCCATATCCGCAGTCTTGCTCGGGGTGATCGTTGGATCAACCTGAACCAACCCGTGTCGATGTTCATCTCCTGGGCGCCAGATAGTTCGGAGCTCCTCGTGGCCGCGGGCGACGCGCAGCAACCGTCTGTGCTCGTCTCGCTTAACGACGGTACGTCGACCCTTGTGTCGTTCTCGCTGCATTTCGACATTTCGTCTCCACTCTTCGGCCCTCCCCAATGGAGTCCCACCAATCCCGCCACACCCCTGCAACTCGTCTGGCCTTCGTCGAGCTCCGGCGAGCCGGGATAATCAGCGTTCGCTCGCTCCCAGACTCAGTGCAGTCCTCACCCGACGATTCACGCGGCGCCGCCGCGAACGCCGGACTCATAGCCCAGCGCTAACACAACGAAGCCAACCTTCGAAGCTGAGCCCGGGTCGACTACCGGCAGACGCCGGCTTTGCAGGTTCAGCCCTCGGGCAGCCGCGATCGCGGCGGGTGAGGGTGGTTCGTCGGACCGTTCGGCCCAGAAAACGCCCTTGCCTCTGGCTATCCCCACGCCCCTGGGCTACCCTGATCGATGTCGTCTCTGGCGACGGCGCAGGGATGAGGCTCGACCCGTCGGGGGCCCGCAATGACCGATTTCGAACAGATCGATCCCAACGAATGGAACGCTGCAAGCTATCACGACATCTCCACGCCGCAAGTTTCCTGGGGCGAAAAGGTGCTCGCTCAACTCACCCTCCGCGGTGATGAAACGGTCATGGACGCCGGCTGCGGCACCGGTCGGCTGACCGCGGATCTGCTCGCCCGGCTCCCGCAGGGGAGGGTTATCGCGGTCGATCTCTCGCGCAATATGCTCGACACCGCCCGGGAGTACCTCGCCCCGTTCGGTGACCGCGTCACTTTCGTCCAGGCCGATCTGCAAGAGATCGATCTCGACGTGATCAAGGAACCGGTCGATCTCGTGCTCAGCACCGCCGCGTTCCATTGGGTGTTGGACCACGACCGGCTCTTCGCTGGTCTCTTCGACACCCTCAGGCCGGGCGGCTGGCTCGTCGCGCAGTGCGGCGGCGGGCCAAACCTGACTCACCTGCTCCACCGCGCGGCCGATCTCACGACCCGTCCCCGCTTTGCCCCGTACTTTCAGCACTGGACCGGCCCGTGGGAGTTCGCGGACGACGCAACGACGGCGGATCGGCTGCGCAAGGCCGGTTTTGATCCGATCGAAACGTCGCTTGAATCGGCTCCGACCAAAATGCCAGACGCGGCCGCTTACCGCGAGTTCTTGACGAACGTCATTCTCCGCGCGCATCTCGCCCGGATTCCGGACCCAAATTTACGGGTCGCGTTCGTCGACCACCTCACGGAGTTAGCCGAGGCGGACAATCCACCCTTTTTGCTCGACTACTGGCGCTTGAATATGCGGGCGCAGCGGCCGGCGTAGCCGCTAGCTTGCCTTGAGCGCGAGCGCTTCGCCAGCGCGAGCATCGGCATTCGCCTTTTCGCGTGTGGAAGGGACCCGGAGCCGGGCGAGGATGCCCGAGGTTCGCGCCGCGGTCGGATCTTCAATCACCGCGTCGACTTGCCAGTGGCCGTTTTCCCGGCGGAAAACGAAGATCCGTCGCGCTTCGCCGAGGGCGGGAAAACGACTGACCAGGATCGTGCTCACCCTGCCATCGTTCAAGACGCGCACGTCGCGGACAGTGATGATCGTTTCCTGCTCGTACGGCGGCAACGGTCGCCCGGGCGCGCGCAGCGCCTCGATGTCACCCGGCGTGAGCGTGATCTGACGCCGGAAATAATCATCGGTGAAGTAGGAGAACGCGCGCATCGGCATCCCGGCGTTGAACGCCGCCGTCACCTCGCGGGCGACAAGGGTGACCGCGCCCATGGTCTCGGGGCTGGCCAAATCGGAGGCCTGGATCGCGGATAGCGGCGGCAAGCCCCGCGCCGGATTGCCATCGACGCAGAATGCGACGATTTCCTCGACCGTGCGCAACGGTGTGGGATCGTCCTCTTGGACGAGCATCGCGGTGCCGCCCGCTTCGTCCTCGCCTTCGGCAACCACGATCCCGCGCTCCCTCAGGCTCACCAGCGCTCGCCAGAGGGCGACTTCGTCAATTGAAACCCGCTTCTCGAGTTCGCCGAGCGACTGCTGCTTTTCCCGCAGCGCTTTCACCACCTGCCGTTCGGCGTCGGTGAGCTCGCCGGTCACCCCCGTCCGCGCAATTTTGAGCGGCACGTCCAGCGCGGGAAGCACCCGGCGGAGCGTCGTCATCTCGTCCACGCGGCGGGAGGCTTCGAGCACGATGCCCATGGTGTTGAGCGACACGAGACCGTTTTGCACGGGGATCGGTGCATCATGGCTGAACATAAAGGTGCCGCTGTCGGCGATGACCACGTGGGCGAGGGCTTCGGTGCATTGCTCTTCGGTAGCCCGGAGGAGATCGTCGGAGCTCACCCAACCACTCTTGACCAGGATGTCGCCGAGTGGTTGGGAGGGACTCGTCATCTCTTGGGCGCGCATCGCCGCCTCGAGCCGCGCGGAATCGAGCAGCCCGAGTTTCATCAACACGCGTCCGAGGCGGAGACTGTGATTCGAGGAGGTGACACCGACGAGGTTGCCATATTTGAGGTAGAGGAAGATCTCATCGCCATCAGCATTGATCGCGATCCGTCCAGTTTGGCGGCGACGGGCCAGCACCGACAACAAGTCGGCAACGCCGATATCAAGCGTTTCACCCATGAAGGCCACGCGGTCATTTCCTCCGTCTCACAGCGCGGTTGCCAAGGGCCTCCGGTCAAGGGAGCTGTGAAGTTAGCGTATTGATTCGCGCGCATCGGCGGCATACCCCACTAGTCCCTACCATTCTAGGCCCTGTGTATGATCTCTCTGCGCGTTTTTTCGCGGGCAAGGCGGAGACCGACCACGACCCTGGGGATTGCAGACATGATCGCATCGGATGTTTTCGTCATCGGCGGCGGACTGCTTGGCTGGAGCGCCGCGTATGAGCTCGCGCGGACTGGCCTGAGCGCCATGGTCGTCGACCGCGCCGACGAAGGCCAGGCGACGGCGGCCGGAGCCGGCATCATCGCCCCCGGCACGAGTTTGAACTCGCCGGAACCATTCTTCCCCTTAGCGCAAGCGGCGGTCGCGCACTATTCCACCTTGCTCGCCCAACTCGCCGAGGACGGCGAAACGACAACCGGTTACGACACCGTCGGCGCCCTCTTCATCGCCGCCAATGCGGACGAGGCCGCTCAGCTCCCGAGCGCGCTCGCCGCAATGCGCCAGCGGCGAGCCGGCGGCATGGCCAACCTCGGCGATCTCCAGATGATCGACATCGCGCAGGCCAAGCAGCTCTTCCCGCCGCTTGCCGACCTCCCCGGCGCGATCCATGTGCCCGAGGCGGCCCGCGTCAATGGTCGTCTCTTGCGCGATGCGCTCCGTCGCGCCGCCGAGCGCCGCGGCGCGCGGTTCATGCCTGGCAATGCGCTGCCTACCGTCGAGAACGGCCACGTAACGACGGTCGAGGTCGATGGCACCTCATTCCCGGCCGGGGCCGTGATCATCGCCGGCGGCGCCTGGTCGAACACGCTCGGCGAGCGCATCGGCGTCCGCCTCCCCGTTTACCCGCAACGAGGGCAGATCGCCCATCTCGAGTTCCCCGACGTCGACACCAGCCGGTGGCCGATCGTCGTCGGCTCCCATTCGCACTACCTGCTCACCTTCCCCGCGCACCGCGTCGTCGCCGGCGCCACCCGCGAACATGATTCCGGCTATGAAGTACGGCTGACCGCAGGTGGCGTTCATGAAGTGCTGAGTGAAGCGCTCCGCGTTGCCCCCGGTCTCGCCCCCGCCCGAATCGTCGAATTCCGAATCGGCCTTCGCCCTTTCAGCCCCGACAAGCTGCCGATCGTCGGTCGCGCCCCAGGGCTCGACAACGTCTACCTCGCGACCGGGCACGGCCCTTCCGGTCTCCAACTCGGTCCCGTCTCCGCGGCCACGGTGGTGGATGTGATTCGCGGGGAACCGCCGCGGGTCGATTTGGCGCCGTTTGGGGCGGGAAGGTTTGCGGCGGCTCTATGACAATCTGTGGGCGTCGTCCCTATCTTGCCAGCGACGACGACGCGAACGACGATGCGAAAGGAGCAATCTCATGCAATGGGTGACGAGGGCGCGGCCGAAGGTGGACCGGATTGCGTGTCCGTGGTTGATCAAGCGGTTCGTCGACCCGGAGGCGGAGTTTGTCTATTTGTCAGATGGTCGTCGCTGAGACGAGTGTGCCGCTGCAATAGTTGCCGGCACTGCGCGCAAGCGTTTCGGAGAGACGGGTGGCCAGGTCGCTCTTGACGCGAAAGGGAGCGGAGGATGAAGGGCGCGCTGCGGTTGATGGTCATGTGGGTGACGGTTGCGGGGATGATTGGGTTTGCACCGTTGACGCGGGCCCAAGAAGCGACGCCGGCGCGTGGTCACAGGCGACAGATCGAGCTGCAAGATCGAAGACTTCTGACCTATTCCCCGGACGGCACGATGCTCGAGACCTATCGGGCAAGCAGAGGCAAGGATCAACTCTGCGTCGTCGATGTGGCGACATCACAGGACAAGGTGTGTGGCGATCTCTCCGGGATTCGCGCTGGGTTGCGTGAAGAGGACGTCGTCTGGTCGCCAGATGGCAGCAAACTCGCCCTTGCCGAAGAGAGTTTCCAAACCTTCATTGACGGCGATGTCTGGGTCATGGACGTGGCGACGGGCGCCATCACTAACGTCGCGGACGACGGCTACGACGGCAAAATCCTGCTCAGCGAAGATACAGACCAGACTTTCTCGATCGATGTTCTGCCGGCATGGCGACCGGATGGCAAGGCGCTCGCCGTCTCGCGGAGTCCATATCGTAACGGCCAATTTCGAGGAAACCAGATCATCGAAATTCCCCTCGACGGTTCCAAGCCGACCACGCTTTTGCCGGTGACGCTTGAAGAGCCGGGCGTAGTCCATTTTGGGATGCTCTATTCAGGCGATGGCTCGCATCTCTTCTTCACCGTGGCGCACAGTTCGCCGGACAACCCGCAAAACGGGCTCTGGATCGCAGACAGCGACGGCAAGAACCCCCGGCAGGTGATCGGCTCGGATCCGGACCTCGGACCGCCGGTGGTGATCGACGTGACGCCTGCGGGCGACAAGACGCTCGTCTTTCACCTGCAAGCAGCGATGCAGTTTGCGAACCGTGGACCGTATTACGCAATCGTCGATACGAAAACTGGACAAAAGACGCCGATTGAACTCGGGTTGCCGGACCAGAACCAGGGCGCGTTTGTATCGATGGCGACACTCTCGCCGGACGGCACGAAATTGCTCACCGTCTCGCGGGCGACCGGTCCCGAAGGCATCGCAGCGGTGCGGGACGTCGACGGCGGCAATGTCGAGCAAGTCGGCGAGCCGATTACGGACGCGGCGTTGAATGCCTCCACCCGTGGCATAGAGTGGGCAACGAACGGCACCGCCTTCGTGCCGCGTGGCTTGGACAAGGGGACGATTATCGAGGTTCCGGGCGGGACAAGTGCCGTCACCCCAGAGCCGGCATTTAAGGCAACGCCAGCAACGACAGGATCGCCCTCTGGCGAGATCGCGCCGGGCACGACCGTAGTTACGAACGACGCGAACGTGGCCATGCGCGCCGCGCCATCGACGAGTGCTCCGATCGTGCTGGAGCTCGACCAAGGGATGGAGCTGACGATAATCGGACCGGAGGTGACCGGCGACCGGTTCCTCTGGTGGCCAGTCATGGACCCGAAATCGCAGACGCTCGGCTACGTACGGGCGGAGTTTCTGTCCTCCGAATGACGGAACCTGCGCGCCTGCGGCGCGTGCCCGGGCCTCAATCACCCAGAGGGTATTCGCGGCTGAACCTCCGAAGCCGGCTGCAGACCGGCTAGGAACGACGAACCCGCCCTGGCACTCTGCCTCCGATGGGAGGGCTTCGTCCGGGTTTGCGAGCGGATACCCTTTGGGTGTTAGGCCGTCGGCGTTCTCCGCCGTTTGATCGTGCGCTCGTAGACGACGATGCGTTCTTCGAGGCGGTCTTGGAGGCGGATCAGTTTCGATTTGGCGTCGGCGGTGAGGCGCTCGATAGCGGTGTCGCATGATTGGGGGTCGTGCCACATCGGGTAGGTGTCGCTCTTGCGCATGAGCGTTATCTGATGGTCGAGCTCGGCGAAGACGGAATCGAGCCGGGAAACTTCCCATTCCGCCCAGGCGAGCTTTTGCGCGAGCGGCCGTTCTTCAAAGGCCGGGTCGTCTCGTTCGGTTTCGCGGACGAGCCGCTGTAGGCCGTTGAGATCACGGTCGCGGAAAGCAGCGTTGATTCGGAGCATGATCTCCTCGCGTCGCGTCCGCTCCTCGGAGTTGGACGCTAGATCGGGGTGAAACCGCTTGGCCAGCTCGCGATAGACGCGCCGAATCTTGGCGTCGGTGTCGCTGTCAACGTGAGGACGGGAGCGCTCCCGACGGAAGGCGCGTTGATAACCACGGGTTTCTTCTTGCTCGGCGCGGACTTCCTCGCGGCGGGCCGCGAATTCGGCCTCGAGATCGTGCTCGATATCCTCGGGCGTGAAATCACGATCGGCACGGAGGAGATCGAGGCGGCGGCGATACTCGGTGATTTCGAGGCGGATGCGGTCGATTTCGACCAGGATCGGGCCGACCTTGGCGCGGTAGGCCAATTCAAAGCGGGCGAGCGCGAGTTTCAGGGTTTCGAGATCGGCCTGCCGATCGGCGATGCGGCGCTTGCGTTCATCGATCGCCGCCAAGAAGGTGGTATAGGCAAGCTCTTCTTCGGAAAAGGTACGTACGAGCGCCTGGGTCACAGCAAATCCGCGCGTTTGCATACGGCGAGCGCGCAGATGCGCGTCCGCGGTCGCCGCTCCGAACGAGGGAAACCGATCCATTATCCCACGTGCGAAAAAGGGGGCGCGATGTCCGCGCCCCCCGTTGGTGTGGAGTTGTTAGGTTTGGCTCTCGGTGCTATTGGAATCCAGTCCATTGCTGGCATCGCCCGGAATCAATTCCCGGGGTCGGCCGCCGACGACCACAAGTCGTTTGCGCAACTCAGCGCTCTAACTCTCTTCCTTCTCCTCCTCGCGGCGGGTACGGCGGGAGTCGTAGTGCGCTTCGAACGTGGCTTGCTTGCGGGTGGACTCGTCATAGGTGGCGTCATCCGCGAAGCTAGCGAGATATTCGACGCGGCTGAGCTTGGCCTGGACTCGGGCTGACGAGGGCGCCACTTGGAGATAGGAAGCCATTTCCCGCAACTGGGCGCGGGATTCGGCGTGGCGTCCTGCGCGGTCGAGGCGGATCGCTTCGCGCTGGTCGGCATTTGCGCGCTCGAGCGCGACTTTTTCGCCGACTGTCTCGTCGATCGGGGCGGCGTCGACTGCCTTCTGATCGGCGAGGAGGAGCGCGGCGAGATCGGGGCAGAGCGAGCGACGGGCATCAGCCGTGGGATCGGTCCAGTTCGCCTCGAGGGAGAGTTGGTGGAGGTTCCCGGCGGCACCGGGCGCGATCTTCAGCTTGAAGATGAGGTTGACCTCTTCCCCAGCCGGGAGCTCGCCGATCGCGACATTGACGTGCTTGCCGATCCGCTCGGCCGGGTAGCTGTTCAGTAAGCGGGCGCGGACGCCGTGCGGCATCTTTAGCGATATGGTCAGCCCGGCGGCGGCGATGGTGAGCAGCTCGCCGAGTTCCCGTTCGAAGAACGCGCGGAGCTGGCCGGCGTGCTCAATGAACTGGAAGTTTCCACCGCCTGCCTCAGCCATGGCGGAAAGGAGCTCCTCGTTGAAGTCGAGCCCGACGCCGAGCGCCGTCGTGCTCACGCCTCGCTTACGAAGTTCGGTCGCGTGCTTGGTGATTTCGGTGTCTCTGGTGATGCCGACATTGGCCAGACCGTCGGTAAGGAGGAGCGAGCGCCGGATACGCAGGGGCGTGTTCGCCAGTGATTCCGGCGCCGGCAGGTCCCGGCTCAGCTCGCCGCAGCCGGTGAGCCAACCGCCGCAGAGGTCGGTCGAGGCGCCAGGATCAATGCCGTTCAGGGTGAGGCGAATCGCGGTTTTGACCCGGGGCGTGGCCGGTTCCAAATGTTGCAGGGTGTCGATTTGGTCATCATAGACGACGAGAGCGGCGCGATCCTCATCCGTGAGGTGGGTGATGGCGGCGTCGACCGCTTCCTTGGCGAGCCTGATCTTGTCGCCCGCCATCGAGCCGGAGCGATCGAGGACGAAGGCGACATCGACCGGCGCGCGACGGGTTCCACTGGACGCCTGCGAAGTGACGATGCGGACGAGGAGATACGCCTCGCCGCCCGCGGCTGGGACGACGGAGCGTTCCCAGGCGGAGGTGATGACGAGGTTGTTTTCCGATCCGTTGGTCTGTTCCGACGAAGACATGACGCTCCCTTTCCGCGCGGTGATCCCCGCGCCGATGAACGAAAAGCGGTTAGGTCGTGGATTACGGTTCAGTCGTAAGGTTGTCGATTAATCGGGTATCGGCCGTCATTCCGGGCCTGGGTGTTCCCTCGCCCCCAGCCCCTAGTCCTTGCAAGGGCGAGGGCAGCACGGAGGGCCGGGTAACGGCTACTTCTGCTCTTCACCGGAACACCTTTTTCGCCCAGTTAATGAGCCATTCGACGCGATCGTGGTTGCGTTGGTATGCCTCCTCCAGGATAAGCAGCTCAGCTTCGGCGCCGAGCTGTATCCGCCGCCAGCTACTCCCTTCTTCCGCAGCGGTCACGGGATTTTCGACAGGATCGACAAACGCGTGGAACTCGTATTTCCCCATCAGCAGCGGCGATGGGGGTGCGGGTTCGCCGAGCTCCTCACTGGCCGGCGCCGGTTGATACATCGCGCGCGCAATGTACTCGGCGGCGCTCTCGAGCGGTTCCGCTCGAACAGACCGCTGCTCCGCGGGCATGCTAATCGCGGACGTGTCGGGCAACTGGCCGGTGGCGAGGCGGGTGAGCTGATCATCGTTGAGTTGATTGAGCCGCCGCCGCACCTCGCGCAAGGGGAGATAGGCGTCTTTCATTTTGCCGATAGCCTTCAACCGGACCAGGTGATCGTCGGTGTAATGGCTGCGCGGACCGGCCGCGACCGGCGGCGGCAACAGTCCTTCGCCAATGTAGTAGCGGACCGTCCGTGGCGAGACGCCCGCAGCTTCGGTCAACTCGCTCAGGCTGTACCGTCGTTCTTCGTCGCTCACAAATATCCCCTCGTCGATTTTGAATACCAGTCGCATCCTAACAGTGATACGTAATACTGTCAATATCCGCTGCGGTGCTACAATCGCGGATCATTGCGAAGAAGCGAGGACCAAGAACACGCATGACGCATGGGCGGGGACGATTGCCGCTGGATGGCATTCGCGTTGTCGATCTGACGCGGGTGATGACCGGCCCGTATTGCACGATGATGCTCGGCGATCTCGGCGCCGATGTGATCAAGGTCGAGTTGCCCGGCAAAGGGGATGACACCCGCGCCTGGGGGCCGCCCTTCGACCACGGCGAGTCGGTGTATTTCCTCTCGATCAACCGCAACAAACGATCGGTCGCGCTCGACCTCAAGAGCGAGCGCGGCCGCGAGGCGCTGTGGAAACTGATCGAACGGGCAGACGTGGTGGTCGAGAATTTCTCGCCGGGCACGGTCGACCGCTTGGGCTTCGGCTACGAGGCGGTGCGCGCGCGCGTGCCGACCGTGATCTACGCCTCGATCTCCGGGTTCGGGCAAAGCGGGCCGTCCCGGCTGCGCACCGCCTACGACTTGATCCTGCAAGGGATGAGCGGATTGATGAGCGTGACGGGGCCGGTTGGCGGGCCGCCGACCAAGCTCGGCATTCCGATCGCGGACATCGGCGCGGGCATGTTCACCGCCTACGCGATTGCCGCCGCCCTCTTCAGCCGCGAACGCACGGGCGAGGGACAGTATGTCGACGTCTCGATGCTCGGCGGGCAAATCGCGCTGATGACCTACCAGGCGGGGATCTACTTCGCCACGGGCAACGTCCCTGGTCCGCTCGGCAATGCCCACCCCATCGTCGCGCCATACGACACCTTCGCCACCGCCGATGGGTACATCAACCTTGCGGTCGGCAACGACCATCTCTGGCAGCGATTTTGCGCCGCGTTTGGGCTGGAGGACGCGGCGAAAGACGAGCGGCTGCTGACCAACGCCGGCCGAATCACCAACAAGGAATTGCTTTACGACGTCGTCAACGGTGCGTTGGCCACGTGTTCGACCGCGGAGGTCGTGGCGGAGCTCGATGCGCGGGGCGTGCCCTGCGGACCGATTTACGATGTCGCCCAGGTCTTCGCCGATCCGCAAACGCGCGCACAGGGGCTGATGCGAGAGGCGCCGCACGAGAAGCTGGGGTCCGTGAAACTCACCGGGTTCCCTTACCACTTCTCCGCGGCAGAGCTCGACATCCGCGTGCCGCCGCCGCTGCTGGGCCAGCACACCAACGAGATTTTGTCGGAACTCGGCTATTCTGCGGACGAGATCGCGCAGATGCTCGCGTGTGGGGCGGCCGGCGGGCCGGCGTAATTCGTCGCGCGGCCCGCACGACAGCTCGAGCAAGGAGGAGGGCGCATGATGGAGCCCGATCCGGCACAGGAACTCCTGGAGAAGGCGACGCCCGAAGCGCGGCCATTGATCGAGCAAACCCGCGCGGTCATCAAGTTGGTCTTGCCCAGAGCGCGTGAGCAGGTGAACATGGGTTGGGGCGTGATCAATTACCTGGCGGGCGAGAAGATGCGCGACATGGTCGTCGCGATCGCCCCCCACTGGACCTACGTCAACATCCAATTCGCCGACGGCGTCGATCTCCCCGATCCCACCCACAAGCTCGAAGGCACCGGCAAGCGCATGCGCCACGTCAAGATCCGCGACAGCGCCGACCTCCAAGATTCCGACGTCCGGCGATTGCTTGGGGAAGCCGGGCGCCTGCGCGGGATTTGATGATCGTCCCGGTGAGACTTCGCAGAGACTCACCGGGCGGCTTACCCGAAATACGGTGAGGCGCCGGTCGGTATCTCTGCTGATCTACCCCGCGCTCGCCGGCTCGAAGTTCACTGGATGACCCGCGAAGTGGCATTCGCGGTGGATTTGGGCATGTTCGAGTCCCTGCCAACGGCAGTGATCGCAGTGGGACACTTGGTAAAGGTAACGAAAGAGCGGTTCAGCCATGGTCGTCAGTGGGCGAGCGACGGCGAGGCGCTTGTATTCCGCGCGGACGAGGTCTTCGATAACATCCGGCAAGCAGGTCGGGTAGCGAAATTGGTGTTCGGCGCCACTTGCGCGGTCGCGGAAGGTGAGCACGCGCTCGGTTCCGCCGAGCGTTGCCTCGCCATCCTCGCGATCCGAAACCAACTCCAGCACGCCCCAATCGGCTCCGGCCCGCGCAGAGAGGTACTGCACCAGGCGGGCTTTGTCGAGGCTGTTGGCGGCGAGTTGATCGAGCAAGGGCATCACTCGGCGGACAACATCTTCGGTCGCCTTGAACACCATCGCTGGCTCCTCCTGATGGATTGGCAACTGCCGCTCGCGGGTGGAGCGACGCGGCGGGCCGAGCAGTCGCAGCGGTTCTAATTCCATCCTAGCACGCGCCCTGCCAGCAGCGGACGGCGTCTCAGGGTACGCTTTGCCCGCGTATTGGCACCTGCAGACGAAGGAGCGCGAGCGAACGTGGAGTGGTACAACGAACCGTCTGTCTGGATTGCAGACGACAACACATTCAGCATCACCGCCGAGCCGAAAACCGACTTCTGGCGCAAGACGCACTACGGGTTCATCCGCGACAACGGGCATTTCGCCTATGTCCGCCACAAGGGCGATTTTTCCGCCGAGGTCAACGTGTCCGGGGACTATCGCGATCAATACGACCAGGCCGGACTCATGTTGCGCCACGACGACAAGCGCTGGCTCAAATGCGGAATCGAGCTTGTCGACGGCATCCACTACGCCAGCGCGGTCATAACCGACGACTACTCCGACTGGTCGGTCGCCCCGCTCGCGGGCGCGCCACAGTCGGTGACCGTCCGCCTCAGTCGTGAAGACCAAACCGTCATGATCCACTTCAGCATCGACGGCGGACCCGAACGGCTCATCCGCGTTGCCCGTCTGCCCATGGACGAAGAGGTCCAGATCGGCATGATGTGCGCCTCGCCCGAAGGGAGCGGCGTCACCGCCGTCTTCCGCGATTTCCAGGTCGTGCCGAAGTAGGAATCAGTCCGCCGGAAAGAGCCCATTAAAAACGTCCGGCAGCGCCGCGACCGAATCGAGCACGAGATCGGCGTGCGCTTCATCTTCGAGCGTCACCGGTTTCCCGGTGCGGACCAGCACCGTGCGCATCCCGAGCTTGCGTGCGGGCGCGAGATCGTTCTTGCCATCGTCGCCGACCATCACTACTTGCCGCGGCGGCAGATCGAGCATCCGCACCGCCTGGCGGAAGAACGGCAACGACGGTTTCCCGATCGTGAGCGCGCGGACTCCCGCGGCCTCTTCCAGCGCCGTGACGTACGGACCGGAATCGAGCCGCATCCCAGTCGACGTTCGCCAATGGCGATTGCGATGCATCGCCACCAGGCGCGCGCCGTTCGTGAGCAACCGGTAGGCGCGGTTCATCCGTTCGTAGGTCAGCCGCTCCTCGGCCCCACCGATGACGACAACTTCGGCCGTCGCCTCATCGTCATCTGGCACGAGGTCGATCCCGAGCCGGCGAAAATCCTCATCGACTGCCCCTTTGGCGATGAGGTAGCAGCGAGCGTTCGGCCACCGGCGATGGATGTACTCTGCGGTTGCGCTCCCGGCGGTGAGAATCTCATCGTCCTGAATCGGGAAATGAATCGAGCGCAACGATTCGCCAAGAACCGATGTCGACGCGGTTGTCGTGTTCGTCACAAAGCGACGGGGAATATTCCGCGCCGCCAGCGCGCGCAGCGTGTCCACCGCACCCGGAATCCGTTCCAGGCTGACGTGCAATACCCCTTCGAGGTCGAACAGAACGCCTCGCAACGACCCTCACCCGGCGCGCACGCGCCACCCTCGCCCTGATGCGCAGAGCGAGGGGACGAAAAAAGCACGAACCGTTCGCTTCAACCCCACTCCCGGGCGCGGGCCGGGTACCCTCTGGGCGGCGGGTAGGGGTCAGGGAACGCTACGCCCCCAACCCCGCGCGCCAGACCATACCAAGGCCCAGGATTAGCACGAAGACGGCGCTAATGATCGGGCTCAGCGCGACGACGCGGCCGAGACCGGCGCTCAACGTCGAGTTCCGATCCGCAAGGGTCGTGCTCGCGCGTTTCCAGAACGGGCCGGCCAAGGCGATGCTCAGGCCAAAGGCGATCAGCACCCCGGCCAGTCCGAGGCTGAACGCCACAATCGCGATCATCCCGAACCCGGCCTGATTGATCCCGACCGCGAGCAGCAAAATCGCGAGCGCATCCGGACACGGCGCGAGACCGCCCGTGACGCCGAGCGTGACCAGATTCCGCAACGAAACCCGGCGCTTATCTGCGGTCACCACCGTTGCCACCTCGGCCAGATGCAACTTGGCGTGCTCCTCGGGCGTGAGATGAGCATGGTCGTGGTCGGGCATGTGCTCGTGCTCGTGCTCGCGGCCGCGCCGGACCGCTTTACGGACCATGTTCAGCCCCATCAGCACGATCAACAGGCCCGAAACAAGCCCGAGCACGGGGATCACCCGCGACGGCAAGAAGAAGCGGCTTGCTACGATCGTCGCGAACCCCAGCACAAACACGCTCGCTGTGTGGGTGAACGTGACGATCGCAGCAAGGGTGATTGCGTCCCGCGGGGCACCGCCGCTGGCGACCAAGTAGCCCGCGACCAGTGTCTTACCATGACCGGGTTGCATAGCGTGTAACGCGCCCATGGCGGCGAAGATAGCGATCATGGTGAGCACGAAGAGCGGCGTTTTCGGCCGCTCCAGCTCCCGCTTGGCGCGGCCGATGATCCCGCCCTGGGCCCATTCCTGGGCGGCGTCGGTCGCCGAGTTCGGCGTCACGCCGGCGATCGCGGGATCGGCGGTGAAGGTGATGCGGGAGGTCGATCCCGGCCAACCCTGATTGACCAGCGTCGTCCCGGCGGCCGATTCGACGTCGAACCCGAAGTCAGTGCGGTCGATCCGGTAGTCGTTGCTGACAGTAAGACCGTGCTGCGTGTCCGCCGGGGCCGCCGGCACCGGCACGGTGGCGGTGACCACAATCGGGCTCAGCCCGAGATGGAAATCCGCTAGCTTCGGCACCGCGATCGAGGCCGAACCCGGATCGAGCGGCACAACCGCGCCGTCCACGATAACCCGAACCTCGCCCAGGTACGTGGCGAGCCACGCCGCGCGCTCAGCGTCGTCCACCACACCGTCGCGATTGAGATCGATCTCAGCCACGACCAATTCGTTGGCCAAGATTCCGCCGCCGATCGCGAACGAGAGATGCACCTGGGCCGGCTGTAGTTGCACGAGCAGACGCTGCTTGAGCCGGTCCGCGGGGTGCGCATCAGCCTTTGCAGGGAGAAGGCCGACCAAAAGCGCGAGACCGGCAAAGGTTACCAAAAGCGTGACGAACCGAGACAATTGCGTCCGGCTCCCCGCCCGGGAATCAATTCCCGGGCTACCAAACGGAAGTCGGATAAATCCGACTGGTGCCGAGGAACCATCTCGGTCTCGTTGGGGCGTGTGGCGCACGCCCGCCTGATGAGAGACGGCGGTTGGCAAGGGCAATCGGGATTGAATTCGGACCCGAGCGCACGGCCCGTGCGCCCCTACAATCTCAACTCTATTAGTCGGTTTTAACCGACT
The DNA here is from genome assembly GCA_045804965.1 of Thermomicrobiales bacterium. Lineage (GTDB taxonomy): Bacteria > Chloroflexota > Chloroflexia > Thermomicrobiales > UBA6265 > CAVTUU01. Next base: position 27,948 of record JBJMMD010000050.1, read on the forward strand.
TTCAGGGGTGAGCCCGGGATTTGAATCCCGGGCGAGGAGCCGGCTACGAAGGTTCCATCTGCAAGTGCGGCTGCCCAAACTCAATTGAGACATGGACTGGCTACTCGCCGTCATCGCTTGGTTCATCTTCGGCCGCCGTGGTCGCTTCTCGCAATCTGCCGGCATATCCAGGAGGCAACTCCCAATATCGCGCCGCCGCCACGACCGCTTCCGGCGCTCCACTCGCAAATTGGTCACCCGCGAGCACCGCCTCGACCTGGCGTCCGTCGTCGGTCGTCGCCTGCCGCGACGCGCCGGTCGCGCCATTCCTACCCGCCTGCTCGATCACAATGCCCCAGATGTCCGGCCGTCCCTCGCTCGTGAACTGCGATGCGAATGGCGCGGCGATCTCATTTGGGCCCGCGCTGACCCATGCCCGCGCAAGGAAACGCGCTCCCGGATAGGCCGCCAGCACGCTAGTCGGGTCCATATCGGCACCGGAAAGAAAGAGGCGAACAGCCGGCTCAGTCATCAGACGCGTTCATCCTTTGGGCGGTGAATGCCGCGCGGGGCGAATCCTTGTTGCGCTCATATGATACCGCGCGGCAATCTCATAACGCCGAGACAGCCCTCTCCTCCGGCCTCCCTCCAATCCTAGATGACTACGCGGCTGCGCCGCGCCGCCGGGCTCAAAGTGACCCTTCCCCGCTAAGACGATGAAGCCTCTCCGAGGCTGAACCTGGGCCAGTCTTTTGCATTCACGTTCTCAGCCGGTCTTGAGCCGGCTTCGGAGGTTCAGCCCGGGCACAAATGCCGGGCACGCGCCGGAGGCGCCTTGATTCTTCTCTGAAAAACGAACGTCAAAACCCCGGCGCTTTCACCGCTAATCCCCGTAGCGGCGGCGCGACCGGCGCGTTTTTCGCCATCAGCAGCACGCCGAAGCGGCCGAGACCGCCCGGATCGATCAACCGGAAAACGGCCGCTTGCGCCACCAAGTAGTCGGCGACCGAGGTCGTCGGGTCCTGCTGGAGTTGGACCAGGAGATCGCCCAGGCCCAGGCTCGCCAGGAACGCACCCTGCGTCGTCAACCCCGCCAGCGTCATCCCGGCCGATTCCCCGGCTCGTTGCAATGCGGTGAAATCGACGTGCGCTGTCAGGTCCTGCTCGCCGACGCGGACATAGGGATCGTCAGTTACGGTATGACCGTAATATCCCCGCACCGTGCCTTCCAAGCGGTGCGCCTGATACAACTCTTTCGCCGCGTAGCCGTAATCGAGCACGACCGCGTAGCCCCGTTCGAGGCATGAGCACGCCCCGGCGAACCACCTGACGGCCACTGGACTGACATCCACTGCCGACCTATCACCAAGATCGACACCTTCCACTAACAGCGCGTCGAACGCAGCGCGCGCCTCGACCGTCGGCTCGTCCTCGACTTCCGCGAACCAGCCTTCTCGCCAGATCACAAACCGTTCGCGCAATTCCCCGTCCCGAACAACCAATCGATGCACGGGAAGCGCGTCCGCGACCTCGTTCGCCAATACCACTCCGGTGATCGGTTCCAATTCGACCCCGAATTCCTCAGTGGAGATGAGATGCCGCAGCCCGACCTCATCCATTGCGGCCAGTGCCTGCGCCAGCCGGTGCCGGTTCGGTTCGATGAGCCGGTAGTCGAGCGCCTCGACGATCTCCGGCGCCTCGGTCGAGAGCCCGGCGATGATGTCGTAGGCCAGCCCACCAACCCCAGCCCCATACTCGCGCACTACAAACCGCGCCGGCCGGCCCAGCCGCTCCCAGCACTCCGCGATCTGCCGGATAATCGTCATCCCAAAGAACGGGCTCGCCTCCGGCGCGGTCAGGAAATCGCCGCCTCGTCCCACCCGCCGCACCGGCGAGCGGTAATACCCATGCACGGGGTGGTACAGCGCCAACTCCATGAACCGGGCGAACGTAATCCGCTCGCCACTTGCCGCGATCTCCTCGCGGATCGCCGCAACCAGCGCCGGATTGCTCGGTTCGGGTTCATTCGTTCCTAGGTCTGTCATGCGGCGGATTGTACGTGGTGGGTATTGTGCGGGTCGCGACGTAGTGGTGGAATTGTCGCTGCAAATCGATCGAACGATCCTACGCGCCTGCGGCGCGTGCCCGGGCTTCAATTTGGCCCAGAGGGCAGCCCGCTGAACCTCTAAAGCCCCTTGCATGGGGCTACTCATGGTGGCGAACCCGGCGAATGCGGCGCACTCGTCGCTAGCCGGCTTTAGCCGGGTTCTCAGGTTCAGCGCGGGGACTTTAGCCCCGCGCACGCGGCGATCGCCGCGTCGTATCGGGGGTAAACGCAGTGAAAATCACCGCGGTCAAGGGGTTTCCGCTTCGGTTCGGAATTCGCAACCAGTTCATTGTCAAGATCGAGACCGACGCCGGGATTTCGGGACTTGGCGAAGGCGGCATCTCCGGGCGCGAGCTCGCAATGCAAGGCATGCTCGACCACCTCGCCCGCTTCCTCATCGGTGAAGACCCGCGCCGGATCGAGCATCTCTGGCAGACGATGTACCGCGGCACCTATTTCGAGGGTGGCAAGATTCTGGCGGCGACCATCTCCGCGGTCGACATCGCCCTCTGGGACATCCTCGGGCAATCGCTCGGCGTTCCGGTCTATCAACTCCTCGGCGGCGCTTCTCGCCACCACTGTCCCTGCTTCGCCACGCCGGGCACACTCAACGGGCCCGACTGCGTCGAGCAAGCGAGGGAGTTCGTCGCCAACGGCTGGCGCACGTTGCGCTTCATGACCGGGATGGCGGACGCCGGCTGGAACGGCGGCGACGGCGCGATCTTCGAGCCGCTCGAATCGCTCGATCTCGCCGCCGACTGGATTCGAGAAATTCGGAACGCGGTCGGCTCGAAAGTCGAGCTCGCGATCGACTTCCACCACCGTCTCTCGGTCGCCGAGGCCGCCCTCTTCTGCCAAAAGATCGCCGATATGAATCTCTATTTCCTCGAAGAGCCGATCCGCGCCGAGAGCCCGAAGGCCTATCAGCAGCTGCGGACCATGACCCCGATCCCCTTCGCCATCGGCGAGGAGTTTTCGAGCAAATGGGCGTTTGTTCCATTCGTGGAAGAGGGCATCCTCAACTTCGCCCGGGTCGATCTCTCCAACGTCGGCGGCATCACCGAGGCGCGGAAAGTCGCCGGTTGGTGTGAGGCCCACTACATCGACATGATGCCCCACAACCCGCTCGGTCCGGTCACCACCGCCGCCTCGATCCACTTTGCGATCGCCACCCCGAACTTCTCGTACCTGGAATACCAACACCACATCGCCGAGGGCTATCCCGCCGATCTCTTCCCCACGATGCATCACCTCGACGGCCCCAACTTCCCCCTCCCCACCGCCCCCGGCCTCGGCGTCACCTTCAACGAAGAGGCCGCGAAAGATTACGCCTTCGAGTTCTGGGAAGCCCCGCACTGGCAACGAAACGACGGGAGTTATACAAATTGGTAGGAGATCGAGTGGCCGCGATACCAACGCGCTTACGGCGCGTGCCCGGCCATAAATGGACAGGGCTGAACCTATGAAGCCGGCTCAAGACCGGCCAGGGATCGGCATCCTAGACGCCTGAGGCCGTCATTCTGAGCGCCTCTACCCGTGATGCTCAGCGCCCCTTTCCGTCATTCTTAGCGAAGCGAAGAATCTCGTCGTCCGAAGGGACTACATTGAATGGCAGAAGGCAAGCGCGACATCTGGGCGGAGTGGCTCCTGCATCGTCGCTTCGGCTGCGATCCCGACCAGCAGCGGCAATGGATGGAGGAGCTCAGGCAAGTCCGGGACAAGGTCCTCGCGAACGCGCGAATCAACGCGGGGAAGACGCTGCTCGACGTCGGCGCTGGTGACGGACTCATCGCCTTTGGCGCGATTGCGTGGGTCGGGGATCAGGTCCAGATCATCTTCAGCGACGTCTCGCAAGACCTGCTCGATCACAGCCGGGCGGTCGCCGAGCAGATGGGGGTTGCCGGCCAAATCCAGTTCGTCCGCGCCGCGGCGGAGGAGCTTTGGCCGATCGCGGACGCCTCCGTCGACGTCGTCACCACCCGTTCGGTCCTGATCTACGTCGCGGAGAAGCAGCGCGCCTTCGACGAGTTCTTCCGGGTGCTCCGTCCGGGCGGTCGGATTTCACTCTTCGAGCCGATCAACCGGTTCAACGCCTTTGAACCGCCGGATCGCTTGTGGGGCCTCGATGTTTCGCCGGTTCAGGACATCGTCGCCAAGGTGCGCACACTCTACCAGCGGCTGCAGCCGCTCAACGATGATCCGATGCTGAACTTCGACGAACGCGATCTCCTCGCGTTTGCCGAGCACGCCGGCTTCCCCGAACGGCATCTCGAATATCGCGTCGATATCGAGCCGCGGAAACCACAGCGCTGGGAAACGTATCTCAACTCCTCGGGCAACCCGCGCATCCCGACGCTCGCCGAGGCGATGGCTGAAGTCCTCTCGCCCGCCGAACGTGAGCGCTATGAAGCCCACCTGAGGCCGCGCGTGGAGCAGGGCCGCGGGACAACATCGTCCGCCATCGCCTACCTCTGGGCCGCCAAACGCTGATACCAGTCCTTCGGCAGTGCATGCGCGAAATGTAGGGGCGGAAGGCTTCCGCCCTTCTCAGTGACAGACGCCGCCTCGCCATGGCAACGAGTTCGCCTGCGGTCCCGGGCGCAAGCCTTGCGCCTCTACGGAAAACGGCCGGGTACCCTCTGGGTGTTAGGCCGTCGGGCTCGGCGTCGCCGGCAAATCCGCGACGACGTCATACCGCTCGTCGATCAACCAGACACCGTCTTGCTCGGCAAAGATGACATAGGAGCCTATGACCGGCGATCCAGTGCTGAAGATGAGCACGCCAACCCGGTCATCGGGAAGCTCACGAATGTCGTTGAACGTCGTCGCCAACTTGCCGCCCGACCCCGTGATCTCTGTTCTGTCCGCGCCTGGATAGTAGCCCTCTCTGACGTTTATGCCCGGAATCGACCTGCGCCAGAAATCATCCGAATAGAAGCCGAGAAGTGCTCGCCAGTCATCTCCACAAGCCGCCATGCCTTGGATGGTTTCCATGATCCCGGCGCTTGCCTCGTCACTCGCATCCTTGCCCTCTGGGATTTCGCTCTGTAGAATCGGCGGCCAATTGTCACCAGGTTTCGTTTGCCGGCCCGGAAGCAACGTTGCCGCGGGTGTCCCAGCCGGCACACTCGCCTCCGAGAACGGCCGAGGCGGGAGACAAGAAGAAACGGACACGATGGCGGGGTTCGTCGCTTCAGGTGTTTCCGAGCCATCTCCGCCGATCGCGTACACAATCCCGTCGGTTTCTGGAACAATGAGCAGGTCATCGGTGATGGTTGGCGCGAGCAAGTAGAGCACGTTGACTCCATCGGGTCCAGTTGGCAGATCGACCTTCGCGTGCCAGAGCTCGTCCCCCGTTCCAGCATCCAACGCGAAGACGTCGCCAGCGAAAGTCGTTCCAACCACCCCGCCGTTGGCATAGGTCACGTCGGAGGCGCCTGTGCCGCCGGCTTTGTGCGTCCAGAGCGTGTGCCCGTCTCGCGCGTCGAGCGCGGTCACCGGGGCGCCCTCGCCGATTCCTCCGAGGAAGAGACTACCGTCCGCCACGGCCGGGGCGGATCGATTGAATTCGATTGCAACCACGCTCCAGCGCTTCTGACCATTTGACGCATCCACGGCATACACCCAACCGCGAACTCCTACTCCTCCAGGACTATAAGGAGCGGTGAAGTAAGCCATCCCATCGGCGATTGCCGGAGTGTTGACTGCCTCTCCGTCGGTCTTGAATCGCCACAACTCGTGCCCGTCCGTCACGTCGATGGCGAACAAGGTCCCGTTGTAATTCGGCGCGAACACCACGCCTTGGGCCACCGCCACGGTCGCGTTTTGCACCAACACGTTGGCATATGGTTCGTCGATGGGTTTCTCGGCGAGCGCGGCGTGCCAGCGCTCTTGCCCGGTTTGCGCATCAACCGCGAAGAGCGTCTGATCGACATTCTCGACAAAAACCGTGTCGCCATCGATCGCGGGCGAGGCGTTCGCGCTGCCCCCAGTCTCGAAGCGCCATTTCTCCGCGCCCGTGACGGCATCGAGCGCAATCAGATAGCCGGGATCATTGTTCTGCATCTCCGCGTGCGGCCCTGCCGTCGCCACGTACACCGTGCCGTTCGCCACCGCGGGCGGACTCCCGGCGATCACGCCAACCTTCGCCGTCCAGATCAGCTTGCCGGTCGCCGCATCGACCGCGATCACCTCGCCGCGATCGTCCTGCGGCAGGTAAATCGTCCCGCCAGCCGCGACCCCCGATTCAACGAACCCAACTGAATGGAACCGCTCTTTCCACTTCAACACCGGCTGCCCGCTTGGCCCCGAATCAGCCGATACCCCCGTCCGCGCCGCGTCGCCGCGGTACATGCCAATCGTGCTGGTGGAAGGTGAGGGTTCGGGAGAAGGGCTCGCCGCAGGTGTCGCCTGAGCGCTGGCGCTGCCGAACGCGTAGATCGTGCCATCGTCCGCAGGAACGATGACGAGATCGTCGACGATCGTTGGAGCCAGAAGCAAGGAGTGACCGGCCGCGCTGTTAGTCGGGTGTGAAGCGACGTCAACTCGCCAGGCGATATTCCCGCTCCGAGCATCCACCGCGTAGACACCACCAAGATCGTTTGTTCCGTAAACCACTCCGTTGGCATATGTCAGATTTGAGGTGAATATCCCGTCGGTTGAAACTGCCCACACCTGATCTCCCGTCGCACTATCGAGGGCAGTGAACGAAGAATCGGTTGCGTCCGCCTCGCCAGTGCTGCCGAGGAAAACGAGGCCATCAGCCACCGCAGGGGCCGATTGACTCTGGTCGCCCGCTTTAACATCCCACCGTTCCTTACCCGTTGCCGCGTCGAGAGCGTAAACCCAGCCATCTACCGCCGGGTTCATTCCATTCGTCTGAAACGCGGTGAAATAGACGGTGCGGTCGACAACAGCGGGCGTGTAGATGACATCGCCGCTCGTTTGGAAACGCCACAATTCGTGGCCGTCTTGCGCATCCAGCGCAATCAAGGTCCCGAATTTGTTGCCCGCGTAAACAATCCCATTAGCAATCGCAGGTGAGGATCGGATTCCAAACGGTGTGGGCAGCTCGGTTATGCCATCATTGCGAGCGAGATTCGCTCTCCACCGTTCCTGCCCGGTTTGTGCGTCGACTGCACGGAGTGTCTCATCACTGGCCGTGATGTAGACCGTGTTGCCGTCAACAGCTGGTGAAGAATTCCTGCAGCCACCAGCTGCATACCGCCACCGTTCTGTTCCGGTCTGTTCGTCAAGCGCGATGAGGAAGCCAGTGCCATTAGCGGTCGCGATATAAACCAGACCATTTCCGACAGCAGGCGGACAATCGTCAATCGTGCCGACATTTGCCGACCAGATGAGATTTCCCGTAGTAGCGTCGAGAGAATTCACCCTGCCATCACGGTCCTGAGACAGATAGAGTCGATTCCCGGCTGCAATGACCGTACCCCGATACCCAAAGTACCCGGTAGGGTGATACTGCCGGGTCCACCTCAATTCCGGCTGTCCCGCTGGACCGGCACTTGTCGAGACACCCGTTCTCGCTGCATTCCCCCGATACATCCCAGTCGGGCCGGTTTTGGGCGTCTGCACATCGGATTGCGGCCAGACATCGTGCAGCTGGCCGAGTGGGCCGTTGCCGAAGGTGATACCGAGCAGCGTCACCACCAGCACCGCGGCGGTCGCCAGCTCCGCCAAGCCCCACAATCGCCGCCGTTGCTCCGGCCAGAACCGTCGGATGACACGAGTGGAAACGGGCGGGTTCACGCCGTTGGCATGAAAGTCGATTGGCATCGCCGTCACACCGTTGGGTATGACGCCATTTGAAACGAGCTCACTCCGCAGTCGGCGGACAAACGCCGGGTCGGGGTTCGGCGCAATGTGGCGGGTTGAGAGGTACTGCACGGTGGCGATGTCGGCCCGCAGCGGCTCGGGATCGCCGGCCGAGTGTCCATCCTCGTCCCACCAGGCGTCGAGGGTTTGTTCGAGTTGGAATTCGGAAAGCTCAGCCATTGTTGCGCCTCTCAGGAGTTGCCGCTGCATCGAGGTCGATGTCGAGCAGGGCGCGCAGGCGGAGGAGCGCTCGCCGCTGCGCGGTTCGCACCGCCGCGTGGCTGATCCCCAGTGCCATCGCGATCTCCGGTCCCTTCAACCCCGCTAGGCGCAACTCGATCACTTGTCGCTGCTCCTCAGTCAAGTGGACGAGCGCCGCCTGCAGCGCCGATTGCTCATCGCCGGCAATCACCGTAGCTTCAATCGAGCGGGCGTCATCCGCCGTTTCAGCCACCGATTCCAACGACCGATTTCCCCGCCGCGCCGCCTGCCGGAGGTGTTCGAGCACCATGTTGTGCGCGATCGCGAAGAGCCAGGAGCGAAACGATCCACCCTGCGAGTTGTACCGGGGGAGGGCGGCGAGCGCCTTCATGAAGATTGCGCTCGTCGCATCCTCGGCGGCCGGGACGCTCTCCAGTCGGCGGTAGCAGAACCAGTAGACCGGCTCGACATAGCGGTCGTAGAGGTGGGCAAACGCAGCCGAATTTCCCTGCGCGAGCGCGACCAAGCAGGCGTCGTCGCCCTGCTCGCCCTCAGCGCCCGCGTTGTGGACCCGCCCGTTCGCGTGACTCACCCGTCGCCCCTATTCCGCCGCCGTTCTGTAAACGATGGACTCCCCAAAGTGTGACGGGTTGAACGTTGACAGGCACGGGGCTGAAATCACCATTCGGCGCGTTCTACGCGGCTACGCCGCGACGCCTGATTGGAAATCCGGCGCTCAGTGAACGAAAACCTCTCCGAGGTTGAGAACGGCGATACACTCCATCGCAACCCCGTACTCAGCCTCGAAGAGGCTTTGTAGGTTTAGCGCTGGGTTTTAACCCGGCGTCGCGGCGTAGCCGCGAAGATCCCTAATCCCGCCCCACCGCCTCCATCAACCCGCGCATATAGCCGACGGCGTACAGGCGGCCGAAGGTGGTGTAGCCAGGCGGGTCGTTGATATCGCCGTGCATGGTGGGAACGTGGTCGGGCCGCATCGGACCGTCAAACCCGATCTCGCGATAGGCCGCCATCGCTGTGAGCATATCGGTCGGACCCTCGTCGTGGAACACTTCTTCGAACTTCTCCGGCGTGCCACGGACATCGCGAAAATGAACAAAATGGACCTTGCCAGTCGCGCCGAATTTGCGGATGTTGGCCGGAATGTCGACGTTCATCGTCGAAAAACTCCCCTGGCAGAAGGTCATGCCGTGGTTCGGGCTTGGGTGTAGCGCCATCGCCCGCTCGAACCCTTCCGGACTGCGCAGAATTCGGCACATGCCTCGGATCGGCGAAAGTGGCGGATCGTCGGGATGGACCGCGAGCTTGATCCCCGCCGCCTCCGCCACCGGCACGATCCGCTCGACGAACCATGCCATCGCGTCCCACATCTGCTCGTCGGCAACCTCGCCGGCATCGGTCAATGGCGCCTTCGCCATCAACGCATGGTCATAGCTCGTGACCAGTGCGCCGCCTCGTCCGCGCGTCGTCACGGATGTCCGCAACCAGTTGAACTTTGCCATCCAGTTGTAACACCAGATCTTAAACCCGGCTGCGCCCATATTCGTGACCAGCTCGCAGACGGCTTCGAGCTCTTCCTCCCGTCCCGGCAAACCGAGTTTGATCTGGTCCATCGGCGGCGAGGCTTCAATCACCATCGCGTCGAGCCCCGCGTCGGCAAATCGGGTCCGCAACCGTAGCAATGAATCGAAATCCCAGGCCGGCAACTGCCCCGGTCCCGGCACAGGCAGCCCCGCCACCGCGACACCAACCCCCAACTGCGGCCCGAGCGTCCACATAACGTTCGGCCACGGCGGCAAATACAACGCGAGGCGCATCGCTTCATCTCCCTCAGGTTTTGGTTTGTCGAATATGTGACCTGTATTGTCGCCGAAACCGGTGCCGACGGCCTGAAGACCGTCGCTAACCCTAATGAAGCCACCCTCAGGGGCCTGAGCAGGAGGTCGTGCGGCAAGGGACCCAGGTTCTTAGCCGGTCTTTCGCCGGCTTTGTAGGTTCAGCCCGCGGGTACCCTTTGGGTGATTCAGCCCCGGGCACGCGGCGGCGCCGCGTCATCATCCTGTCGGAATTTCCCGATTTCCCGGGAACAAAGCTATCGGGCACGGGAATCGTGCTCACCGAATCATTTGGGACCTCAATCTCATAGGCTGCGAAAGGTCACAGGAGAATCCTGCGACCGTGGGGTTGAGGGGCGAGTTGAAAGTTTCCGTCCTTGAAATCGACCCGTTTGGCAACCATGCGAACGTTTTATCCAAAGCGCTTGTCTACGTTCGAGCGGTGCCCGGAGCAGTTCTATTTTGAGTTCGTAGATAAGCGACCCAAGCCGATCATGCCCTATGACGCTCCCCAAGAGCGCGGACGGGTCATTCACACGATACTTAGTGGGATTGCCAACGAATTCCGCAAAACCACAGTACTCCCTTCGAATGTGATGGGCCGCGCATCAGCCGCGCTAGACCGAAAACACTACTCGACAGACGACGAGTGGCAAAATGACGTTGAAATCATCGCCAATGGAGTCGCATTTGGACTCAATGTTTTCGATGACAAAGTTCAGATTCTTGCCTCGGAGAGTTACTTAGAGTACCCGCACGAGCAAGACGACGAGTGTCCCTCGTTCGTACTTGGAGCCAAGCCCGACTTGGTCATGCTCCGGTGTGACGAGGACGGCTTGTACTTTTTTGACATCGTCGACTTCAAGTCAGGCAAGGGCTACTCCGACTCGATCCAAGAAATCGCGACCAGGATCGTCGTTAAAAGGAATTCCAAGCGCTTCCAAGCACCATTCAATTACATTCGAACCACAATAGTTCGAACGGAAGCTGCCGCCACCGATTCCAAGGTGCTCGATCCTGAAGATTGTCAGTACCGGTGGCAGCTCATCAAGAAACTCGTCAATGAGATCGCTCAGACCTACGATTGGAAACCCAAGAAGAACTGGTCTTGCAGGACGTGCCCCTACCGCGCATGCGGTTGTACGCTCGACCCTCGCGAGTTTGACAACGACGAGTCCCTACCACCGAATATGCCGACGAGCTCGGCGACTGGCTTGATGGCGTCGACAACTAGCCCTCCCACCGAAACAGCACCGCCTCCGGCGTAAAAGGAGTGTCCAGTTCCATCGGATACATCGGGCGGCGACAGCGGGTATGGCCGAGAGAGGGAAGATTGGCGCTGGTGGAACCAGGAGCGTCGACGCCGATGAGCCGGTCGGCCCACGCGATGTACATGTGGCGCTGGCAATGGGGCGATTTCTGCACGACGGCGTCGAACCGGGTTGGGTCCTGTCCATGGGCGAAGAAGAGGGAGCGGTCGTAGAGACTGACGGCGCGACTGGTGGCGATAACAATGTGGCGGCCGACTTCGAGCACCGCCGTATCGCCCGCGTACCACTCGGTACCGTGGGATTCGTTGACGAACCGTCCGTCGGAGAGCATCCGCACGGTAGCCTCAACCGGCAGTGGAACGAACCGCGCCGTGTCGAGCGTACCGCCTAACTGCGTGCGAATTGTGCCGCCGATGCCGGCGCGAATGGCTTGCTTCACGGCGACCGCGTCGACAATTGGGATCAGCGCCCGGCCCGGATAATTGCCTTCGACGAGCGCGCGCAGGATTGCATTACTGTCGCCTGATGCGCCGGAGCTCGTCGCATCCGCCGCGTCAACGAGGATGACTGTGCCTCCGCCCGCTTCTTTGACCTCCGTGGCCTGACGGACCGCCTCGCCGAGACTGACAAGCGGGGCCTGCATTGCAGCTCGATCCCGCCAAAACCGTCCCGCAATCGCGATCGCTTCGCGCTCCGCCCAGGCCGGATCGTCGTCAGTAACCATGAGACTGTAGGAGCAGAGGTCCGGCACATCGGTGAAGGGGTTCCCCCAAAAGATATTGCCGGACAGCCCACCAGCAGCCTCGAATGCCTGGCACTCGCGAATTCGACCGCCGATGAGCCCCGTCGCCGTGATCATTTCATCGCCACGCACCAGGGCCGGAATCCGGACCAGCGCCGTCACCGGCCGCACCTGATCGTTGAGGATCTTGAGCAGTAAGCGCGCTGCCCGCTCGCCGGTCTCGAAGAAGTCGTTGTGCGGGTACGTGTGATAGGCGGCGAGCGAAGTAGCATTCGCCAGCATCCGGTCGGTGACGATGCCGTGGAGATCAAGCGAAAGCACGATTGGGATCCGCGCGCCGAGGATCTTCCTCGCTTCCTGAATGAGATACCCTTCAGGATCGATCTCGTCCTCGGCGCACATCGCGCCATGCATCGCGAAGACGACGCCATCGACCTCAGGTGCCTGCCGGATCGCATGCAAGAATTCCTCTGCGATCCTCCCCCATCCCGCGGTCCTGAGCGTACCCCCAGAAGTGATCGAGCGCGCGCTGTAGGCGCCAATCGACTCTACACCGGCCCCAGCGAAGACACTCAGCGCCCCGCTAACTTCGCTCCGTATACCCTGATGAGCGGAGATGACAGCGTCGCCAAAGGCGGTTACGAAATCGTCGTAGTCAGTGAGCGCGGGGTTAAACGTCGATACCTCTTGCTTGCATTCGGCGATGAGGACGCGCATGCTCCCTCCGAAGAACGCGAGTCGAGCCATGAGTCACTTGATCTGACAGAGACATTCTCCACGATCCTTCCCGGAATTGAGCGAGCGATTCGTGGGCATCGCTTTTGCTTTAGATGCCCACTACTTGTTAACCTCTCGGCAACGATGCGAGCGTGACACGCTCGGCGGCCGGTTGGAGAACAGCGATGGCGAGGAGACGAAACGTGGCAAAACAGCGGCACACCGGGACGTTCATCGTCGGGGCGATCGTCGGTGGGCTGGCGGCCGCGGGCTATACCCTTTGGAAAACGCCGAAATCGGGCGCGAATCTGCGGGCAGCGCTGGCCGTGCAAGCCGAAGGGCTGCTCGACCGGGTCACCGCGCTCGGTGAGCGGATCGGCATCGAAACCGGGCCGGAGCACGACTACTCGCCGCATTCGGCGGCAACCGCTTCGTCTACGTCCCAACCCGCGGCGACGACCGTCAAGCCGGGCGAGGGGCCGATCGCTGACGACGACATCCTGCCGGTTATTGACGGCAGGGAAAACGTGGCGCCCCCATCGGCGTCAACCTAAAGGAGATAGTCTATGGTCGGACGTGCGCGCACAGGCATGAAATTCTTCGTCTACGGGCTCCTTATCGGTCTGCTCTTCGCTCCCCGCAGCGGCGCCGAAACCCGTGCCAAAATCCTCGATTGGATCAACCAGACGGTCAGAGGCACCGTCGGCGGCGGGGCATAGCGGCGGTCTGGCAACGACAGGGACAGGAGGACCGGGCACGCCCGGTCCTCCTGTCTGCGCTTGCCTATCATGGAGCGATTAGCTTCGCCCCTTCCGCTCACCTCTAAGCAGACGAGCGAGCGGCTCTGCCGGTGCCTTGGGTCCGGCCTTGAGCCTTCGCCTTTGTGGCCTTGCCAACTTCCTTGCTGATGGTGGTGACCCGTTTTGCCATCTCTTTTTCTTGGGTCAAGTTTTCACGCAGGAGCTTGGCCACCTCCGTTTCGCCAAGATCCCCTGCCATTTGCACCAGGGTGGTGTACGTGGCGATTTCGTAATGCTCCGTCTTCGCGGCGCCACCCAGAATGCCCGCTTCGAGCACATCCGGCGTCGGCTGCTCTTGGTGGAGCGCTTCGTGCTCCTTCTTGAGTCCTTCCGCGGCATAACAGGTCGTCGGTTCCGGTTGTTCACCGAGCTTCCTGAACACCGTCTGAATGTTCATAATTTGCTGCCGCGTTTCCTGCTCATGCTCCTTGAACGCCTTCTTCGCGTCTGGATTCCGCGCTTCTTGCTGAAGCTGCGGCAGCATGCCAAGGATGATCTGCTCCGCGCTCAGCGTGTCGCCAAGCTCATGGATGAAGAGATCACGTGGGCTCGTTAATGGCATAAGCACTCCTCCTGTATTCCCGGTTCTCGCGACTCACGTCGCCGCGCAACCGGTTCCCGAATCGTGGGCGGTTCACCGCCACACTGACCAGCCCTATACGCATGTGCGATGCCAGGCAACAGGGATCGATTCACGTGCAAATCGCGCTGGGTGTTACGAGAGATCGGCCGCCGTGGTGACCACCACATGCGCGTCCGGGCGCTCAGTCAGACCGGGAAGGAGTTTCGTGCCAAGACCGGGACCCTGCGGCGCAGTAAGATAGCCCGCGTCGATCCGGGGTAACTCCGTGACAAGCTCGGTGTACCATCCGGTATAGAAGGCGCGCACCGTCTCTTGGATCAGCGCGTTGGTCGCGTTCATCGAGAGGTGACTCGACGCCACCAGCACAACCGGTCCGGTGCAGTCGTGCGGCGCGACCGGAAGCTGATACGCCTCCGCCATCGAAGCGATCTTCTTCGCTTCGGAGATACCGCCAACCCAGCTCAGATCGAGCATGATGATTCGCGCTGCATCGCGCTCCATCACCTCGCGGAACGACCAGCGTGTCGCCAGCGTCTCGCTGACCACTGTCGGCGTCTCAACCGAGGCGGTGAATGTCGCCAGAGCGTCGATGTTGTCCGCCTTCAACGGATCTTCGAACCAGCAGGGCTGAAACGCTTCGAGGGCACGCGCAATCTTGAGCGCCGTTGGCAAATTCCAGAGCGAGTGAAACTCGACCATGATCTCCATCTCGAGTCCAACCGCATCGCGAATCTTGCGGAACGGGCCGAGCGCCTTATCGAGGTCGGCATTTGAGATGAAATTGCCACCGCTCACCTCCGCATACGGGTCAAATGGCCAGATCTTCATCCCCGTGATGCCCTGGTCGAGAAGGCTCCTGGCAAGATCATCAGCCCGGTTCAGGAAACCATCGAGATCTTCATACGGACCTTCCGAAAGTTCGCCCGCGATCCCCCAGTTGGTGACCTCCTGCGTCGGGCGCGCCCGCACGTACCGATAGCCGGCGCACGTGTTGTAGATTCGGATCTGTTCGCGACTCGCTCCGCCGAGAAGCTGGCTGATCGGCTGGTTGGTCACCTGACCGAGCAAGTCCCAAAGGGCGATGTCGAGCGCGGAATTACCGCGCATCTCGACCCCGCTGCTCCGATAACCCACATACCCGTACAACGCCCGGGCATGACGATCGATCTGCAACGCTTCCTTGCCGATAAGGTAAGGCGCAACACTCTCGTGAACATAGGCCTCAACCGCCCGGGCCCCAAAGAAGGTCTCGCCCAGCCCCACGAGTCCCTCATCCGTGTGGACCTGCACCCACAGCAAATTCGGGAACTCATCAAGCCGCAGCGTCTCGACCCGCGTCACCTTCATCGGTTGGCCCTCGCGCTAGAAGGAAACCTCATCTTCGAATATCCCTCATGCAACCTCAACGTGGCTCCAAGATTTCCCTCACCCCTTGATCCCCTCTCCCTTGCGAGGCAGAGGGGAGACTCTTGGCAGAGTTCGAGCGTCTTGGACCATAGTTTTCTGCGCCGACTTGCACACCGGCCCCTCTACCTCGCAAGGGAGAGGGGGGCCGCAGGCCGGGTGAGGGAACCCCTATCGCCACCCATGGTGCGGTTCATATCCGAGCAAACGTCGCGCCTTTGCAATGGAAAACGCCGATTCGGTGCCGGTGATCGGGGACCGGATTTCGGTGTCGGGACAATACTGGCGGACCAGTTCTTCCGTCGGGGCGTTGCTCAACGTGTCGCTGGCCGTAATGTTGAAGACCTCGAACCCGAGCCCGTCGACCTCGATGCCGAGCCGGCAGGCGGCCGCCGCATCGCGGACATCGACATACGACCACAACAGCCGCCACCAGTTGTCGTGCCGCGGGTCGCGGGCAATCTTCGCGGTCATATTCTTGATGTCGTCCGCGTGCGCAACCCAACTAAAGCGATACGCCAGCACCTGCATCCCGACCCGCCGATGAAACATCTCGCCCGTCCGCTCGTCGACTTCCTTGGCCAGCGCGTAGCAATCCTGGCCGAGCAAGGGGATATCCTCATCGACCGGCACATAGGGGGGCGCGAAGAGCCGCACCGCGTATGCCGTGCCGAGCGCGGAGAGACTGGAGGCGATCACCGCTTTCTTGATCCCCACCAACGACGCGGCCTGGAGCACGGCGAAGGTGCCCAGCACGTTGTTGGCGAACACGACCTCGTCGGGATGGAGATACGGCGCCGGGATCGCGCCAAGGTGAATCACCGCGTCGCAACCGGCCATCGCCCCGGCCATGTGGCCGACGTTCGTGGTGTCGCCTTCGCGGAAGCGCAGTCCTTGTTGGGGTTGCACTTGGTCTCGAGTCAAAGGCCTCCGATCAACGCTCACGACCTCGTGGCCGTGATCGAGCAGGTCGCCCGCGACATATTTGCCAATGTGTCCACTTCCTCCGGTCACAAGCACACGCACAGACGAGCCCCTTCATTGCTAGGCATATTTCGTGAAACCTGTCAGATACTGCCACACCCCGCCATTCTGAGCGCTCCTTCCCGTCATTCTGAGCTTGTCGAAGAATCCAGGCCTCAGAACCACAATGTTCGATAGAACGAGCTGCCTCGACTTCGCTCGGCATGACGGAGGTGTTGACTAATACATGTCGTCGAGTTGCCGCTCGAGCTGAGTAATGAAAGAGCGCTCTGATTGAGAGACCTCATCCCCGCCAATGCCAAGAAATCCACCACTCTTCGCGGCTTCCACTGTTTGCTCGGCGATGTCGTGGATCCAACCAGCAAATTCCGCCGCTTCCTCTTCACCCGCGACCTTGCTGATCGCCATGACCGCTTCCCCACAATCAGAAAGGGTCTGCTGCGTAAAGGCCCGCGCTTCCTCAGCCGTCATTTCGACGTCGTGCTCGACCTTGCCTTCTGCCTCCTGCACCTTCAGATCGGCGAGCACCGCTTGAATCAATTCGTTGTTGGCATGCGTTTTCTCCGCGAGCGCCAGTTGGCTCATGCCCGCCAGCACTTCGCGGTTCGAAACGTCCCGGCCATCTGTCTCCGCGGTGGCCGCGGCGATCACCACATTCATCGGCAACGAGCTGACCTTCGCCCAAACGTCCGCACTGAAATTATCTTTGTTCGCCATCTTGCTTCCTTTCATGTGACGCAGTTGTACAGAGCGTCCTCGGTGTTCCCTGACCCCTTCTCTCTTGCGATGGAGAGGAAGCGCGCCGTTCGCCTGGTCGCCAATTTTGCGCCACTACTAACGGTCATTCCGAGCGGCGTCGAGGAATCTCTGCCCTACCCCGGCCTTCATCGGCGCCTCAATTCCTCCCTCGTCATTCTGAGCTTGGCGAAGCATCTCGCTCTGCCAGACCGAGGCGTCTCCCAGCGCGAGATCCTTCGCCTCCGGCTGCGGCCTCCGCTCAGGATGACGAGGGAGGGTGGGCGCTCAGAATGACATCGGGCGGAGGCTGCATCCTTCGCGCCCTCTCCCGTTCTGTACGGGAGAGGTGGACCGTTAGGGCCGGGCGAGGGCTGCCCCAGGTATGGACTGCTCCCCGCCGCATTCTCCCACCACCTACGGCGTAATCACCGTTCCGTCCGCCTGCCGCACCGGCGGCCAAGCGCCGTTCAGCGGGTGGGCTGGCAATGGGTATTTGGCCGCCTCCGCCTCGTCGAAGTCGATTCCGAACCCCGGTTGTTCATTGGACCACATCGCTCCGTCTCGAATCTCCGGACAGCCGGGGAAAACCGCCTGCGTCCGCTCCGGGAAGAGATACGACTCCTGGATACCGAAGTTATGGCAGGCGAGATCGAGCTGCAAATTTGCGGCGTGGGCGACCGGCGAGGCGTCGCCCGGCCCATGCCAAGCCGTCCGCACTCCGAAATACTCGCAGAATGCGGCCAGTTTGCGCGCCGGGCTCAACCCGCCGATATCGGACAAATGGACGCGGATGAAATCGATCAAGCGGTCCTTGATCAGCGGCACGTACTCTGCCTGGTTGACATACAGCTCCCCCATCGCGATCGGGATCGAGGACTGCTGGCGCAGGAGCGGGAAATAGCCATTGTCCTCGGGGGCGAAGGGATCTTCGAGGAAGAAGAGGCGGTATCGCTCCAGCTCCTTTGCCAGATTGATCGCCATGATCGGCGGCACCCGCTCGTGGATGTCGTGCAGCAGCTCGACCTCGTCGCCAATCTGCCTGCGGATGTGCTCGAACAGCGCCGGCACGATCCGGCAATACGCCGCCGGGTTCCAATGCGATTCGCCGATTCCGAGCAGTTGCGGGCGGTCAGTTCCTCGCCGCTCGCTGGCGACGCCGTAGGTCGAATGCCCGCTCCCCGGCACCGCGATCTGACAGCGGATGTACTTGAACCCGCGCTCCTGGTAGCGGCGGACGTCCTCTTCGACCTCCTGTACGTCGCGGCCGGAGGAGTGGACATAAACCGCCGCCGCGCGGCGGCATCGGCCCCCCAAGAGTTGATAAACCGGCATGCCCGCCAGTTTGCCCTTGATGTCCCACAGCGCCATATCGACGCCCGAGATCGCGTTGTTCAGAACCGGACCGCCACGCCAATAGGAGCTGACGTGCCCGACCTGGAACATATCCTCGACGTCGTGCACATCGCGGCCGATCACCAGCGGCTTGAGATACTCCTCGATCGCCGTCACCACCGCCAGCGGACGTTGGGTGAAGGTTGCGCAGCCGAGCCCATATAGTCCCGGCTCCGTCGTCTCGATCTTGACGATGACAAGCCGGATCCCGTCCGGCGCCGTGCAGATCACCCGCACATCCCGGACTCGCACCGCCGCCTTGCCATTCGGCGCATACGCCGCCCACGCCGCCGCCACCACGGGCTCGACCGTCTCCCCAGGCACCTCACTGCTCCCCTCAATACCAGGCGTTAACCAGCCCGCGCAGGGTAGCACGAGTTGCGGGCCTTTCTCGTCCCGACAGTCGCGACTGATAGACTTGTTGAGCAGGTGAAACGAACAAGGCGATCATGCGAAGCTTGTTTGAGCAAGGTGACAGCCGTGCGGATTCATCCACTTGTCGAACAACATCGAGCGGTGATTCAAGACCTTTGCCGAGCGTTTGGCGTCACGTGCTTGGAAGTCTTCGGTTCGGCCACCACCGACGCCTTCGATCCCGAATGCTCCGATGTCGACTTCATCGTCGACTATCCGCCCGGCTATGAATTTGGTCCGTGGTTGACGCGATACTTCGAGCTCAAGGAACGACTGGGAGTCCTCCTCGGTCGCCCAGTAGACCTCGTGATGGCGGGCGCGCCTCGCAATCCCTATGTCATTCAGTCGATCAACGAAACCCGGCAACTGCTCTATGCGGCATGACATACGATTTGTTCGTTAGCGGCCGCCGAGTGCGTCAATTGGTCGAGCGCAATTTCGAGATCATCGGCCTACGCAACCAGCTCATCCACGCGTACGACAACATGGATTGGGAGTTGATCTGGCAAATCACCAGCAGCCTCTGCCAGTGCTGCGAGCCGAAGTTAATCAACTTCTAAAAGAAGCCGAAACACTGTGAGTGGTTAGCCGCCCTCATGGCGGGCCCGCGGTTGGTGCCCGTCGCTGCCTACGCCGCCATCGTTCAATCTCCAAACTCACAAGACTCTTGACCAACGGCGAATCGCTGGCGAAGATCGCCCCGTCATCACGAGATGGGCATGCCGCGTCACTCAGGAGCGTCCGCGTGAAGATCACCGATGTCCGGACCGCCGTCGTCCGCGGGAACTTCGACTGGGTCCTGGTTCGGGTCTCCACCGATGAGGGAATCACCGGGCTGGGCGAGGCCTATTGGGGCGCCGGCGTCGCCGAGCTGATCCATAGCGCCAAAGCGGTCCTGATCGGCGAGAACCCGTTCAACGTCGGCAAAGCGGTCGAAGTCATGATCCGCTGCCTCGCGGGCGAAGGTTCGCTCGCCGGCGCCACCGTGACCGCGATCAGCGGCATCGAGCTCGCGTTGTGGGACGTTGTCGGCCGCGCCCTCAAGACCCCCATTTACAATCTCTTCGGCGGCCGCTTCCGCGACAAGATCCGGCTCTACGCCGATTGCCACGCCGGGACCGACCACACGCCGGAATCGTACGCGGCGCGGGCGCGCGAGGTCGTCGCCGCCGGGTTCACCGCGATCAAATTCGACCTCGACAACAAGAACCCCTTCACGCTCGACATCTCGGATGATATCCACCCCCGTCGCCATTGGTTCGAACCGTTCAACCGCACCATCGGCAGTGCCGAGCGCGACTGGATGGTCTCGATCGCCGCCGCCGTCCGCGAGGCGGTCGGACCCGAGATCATGGTGGCGATGGATTGCCACTGGAAATTTGCGGTCAACGACGCGATTCTGCTCGCCCAAGCGCTCGAACCCTACGATCTCCTTTGGCTCGAGGACCCGATTCCACCCGAGAACATTGAAGCCCAGCGGCTCGTCACGCACAGCACACGCACACCGATCTGCACTGGCGAGAATCTCTATCGGAAACATGGCTTCCGCGATCTGATCGAGAAGCAGGCCGCCCGCATCATCGCCCCCGACATCCCGAAGATGGGTGGCCTGCTGGAGGCGAAGAAGGTGGCCGACCACGCCGACCTTTATTACATCCCAATCGCCCCGCACAACGTCGCCAGCCCCATCGGCACCGTCGCCGCCGCCCACGTCTGTGCTGCAATGAACAATTTCCTGGTCATGGAATTCCATGCCCACGATGTCCCCTGGTGGTCGAGCCTGGTCGAAGGCAAACCGGTGATCAAGAAGGGTTTTATCCACCTCGATGACACGGTCGCCGGCCACGGCTTGATTTTGAACGAAGACATGGCGCGGGAACATTTGAAGCCAGGGACGGGGGTTTTTGAGGAGGAGCCGTAGATTTCTGCGTTTGTATGCGGCGCACGATTTCTACCTGGCGCAGGCGCCTGCGCGGCCCGGAAGGCGCCGCGCTAAGACGGCTAAGACGAGGGCGATGGTTCGTCGGGGTGAAACCGCTACGCACCACCGCACGCGTCGACAAACGCCGCCAGCCGATCAGCAAAGCGCTCAAGCTCCATGAGATGAACCATGTGCCCGCGGTCCGGCCATTCCTCGAGATCTAGGTGCGGGATCAGCGCCCGGATGGTGGCCCGCTCGTGGTCCGCCAGCCGGTGCCCAAACACCGCGAGGTACGGCGCCGCGATCCGGTGGACCCTCACGTCGACCTCCGCCTGCAGGTCCTCGGGGGAACGCCGGAGCGCCTCCTCCCAGTAGGCCAAGACGAGATCCTGGCGAACGCTCTGCGTCGCCAGCGTGGCCGACCGGAGCGGCTCCGGGAGCAGCTCGACGCCGATGCTCTGGCGAATGGGCTCGAAGGCCGCCGCGAAGCCCGGGCCGCGCAGCCCGGGCGCAACCTGGTGGAGCATGCCGAGAAATGGCCGCATGTCCAGTGGCTGGTCGACGTTGACCACGCCGGCCACGGGGAAGGTGGCCGCGTACATCGACGCCAGTGCGCCCCCGTACGAGTGCCCCACCACGACAGGTTTCTCGATCCCTAGTTCGGTAATGAGCCCGTGGATCCGATGCGCGAGTTCCTCCATCGACTGCGGAAGTCCCGCGCTGTCACCGTGGCCGGGGAGATCGACGGCCACGCACCGGCAACGGTCAGCGAGGCGGTCCACGATCGGGTCCCAAGTGCGCCGGCTGAACGTCACGCCGTGGATGAACACGACCGCGGGGCTCTCCCGGCGGTCGTCGAAGGCTAACCCGGTTGCACTCGCCAGAGCCGTTGCCATCTCCATACCTTCCGTATCTCGACCTGGGTGCCGATACGACGTAACGTTACAATGTAACGTAACAGTGTTATGCTATCATGTCAATATGGGAAGACCGAAGGAACACGACGAGCGCACGGCCGCCGCTCTCCTCGATGCCGCGGAACGCATCGCGGAGCAGAACGGCCTGGCGGCGCTGTCAGTGCGGCGCGTGGCGAACGAGGTTGGGACGACAACTCGGGCTGTCTACAGCCTCTTCGGTGCCAAGGAGGGGCTCGTGGGGGCACTCGGCGCGCGGGCTTTCGACCTTCTTGGGGCGTCGGTCGCTGCTCTGCCAACGACGGATGATCCCGCCGCCGACCTAGTTCGGGCCGGACTCGTCTTTCGCGGCTTCGCCAATAGGCATCCCGCCTTCTTCCGTCTCGCGGTGCAGCATATTGACTTGTCCCCCGAGTCGGTCCATGCGTTCGCGGGTGCCGCGTTTCGGGCGCTCGACGTGCTTCGCGAGCGGGTGAGCCGGCTGGGCGACTCCGCCCATTTGGGCCATCGCCCACTCGACGCAGCTGTGTTGGAATTCCACGCGCTGTGTGAGGGATTGGCGACCCTTGAGGCACGCTGCTCCATCCCCGACGCGGACGCTGATCGCTATTGGCGCGACGCCCTGTCGGCACTCGTTCGCGGTTGGGAACGCGACGACGTCTGGCCGACCCAAGTGCCTTCGGTCACTAACGCCCCGTGACCTACGCACCGGCGGTTTCCTCTCCCTCGCAAGATGAGGTGCCTACCGCTTCACCGCCTCCAACCCCTGCTCCTCACACCATCCCGTATAGTCGGCCTCGATTTCCTCGGCCCAGACCGGTACGTCGATTTGACCCGCCAGATACTTCCCTTCGGCGAGCCGCTGCTTCCCGAAGACGTCACGCTGACGGATGTTCTCCGAATGCAGCACGACCTCTGCCGCGAGGTGGGGGGGCACGAACGTGATCCCCTCGCGCGTGCCGAGGACAACATCGCCGGGCAGAACCGTCGCGTTCCCGATCCGGATCGGGATGTTCACCCCGACCAGCGTCACGTTCGCGATCGCCGAGGGGTCGACCCCACGGCAAAACACGGCGAAATCGGCCAGCTGTCGCACCCGCTCGTAGTCGCGGATGCCGCCGTGGATCACGATACCGGTCCGCGTCCGCGCCCGCGCGGCGGTGCCGAGGTTGTCGCCGATGAAGGTACCATCGCGGATCTTGCCGAAGAGATCGACCACGAGCACGTCATGTGGGCCGAGGCTATCGATCACCCAGTTGTTCTGGCTGCCGCGCCGCCCCTCCGCCGCGCCGATTTCTTGCACGATCTGATGGAGATCGGGCCGGTGCGGCACCATCATCGCCGTCACCGCCCGCCCGGTGAGCACGAGGTCCGGGTGCAGGTTCAGCCAATTCCCCTCGAACTGGAAGTAGTAGCCGTGCGTCTTTTCGATGACGCCCCAAGCCTCGTCGTTGGTAACCAACCGCATCCGCTCGAGGATGTCCTCAGCGACCTTCGGCCGCCCATCTTCCAGCCGCTCGCCCTCCCACGGTGCCGTCAGCGCCGCCACCCGCTCCGGTGCATTGAAAATCATCCCCCACCCCCTCACCTCGTTCCCAATTTCGACCGCCGAATTGTACGGGGAATGGACTGGGTTACTCCGTAAGGATTTGTCGTGCCACGCTCAGCATGAGGCAAAGTGTCATTGGTTCGCTGGGTGATTCCAAAAAACCTTTGGAGATATAGAGCCTCTTTGTTTCTTCTGATATGGCATCGACCACGATCGCTTTGATTCCGGCTATTTCCGCAGCTTGGAGCACCCGAAGAACGGCATCCCGCAATAACTCCGACCCAATTCCATCGTTCTGGTATCTGTGATCGACAGCCAAACGTCCCAAGACCATCACTGGAATCGGGTTAGGCATGTTGCGTCGCAAACGATTAGGAGCATTGATGTGGGCGATAGCCCCATTCGCGAGACAGTAATAGCCAACGACACTATCGCCGTCACAGACCACGTATGTGCGTGAGGCGTTGTTTCCTTCATCCTTGAGTGCCCGCCGCTTCAGCCAATCATCGAGGGTCGGCACCCCGCAATTGAATTGTTCGACGTCGTGGCTTATGAGAAGACGGCTTGGAGCCGTTAGTTCTTTGAACCTCATTCCCAACGAGCTTTGCGCACCAAGAGTTTGCGCAGCGCATCAGATGGCGGAGGCGGATTATCGAGCATCGCCTGGAACTGTTCGAATGCCTCGTCGTCAAGCAAGAAAAGAGTCCGGTCAAGCAAGACATCCGTAGCCTCGCGGTAGGCTACTTCCAGCATGAATTCGGAACGGCTCTTGCCCAGAATTTGAGCAGCCTGATCAATGAGGTTCCGCTGTTGACGGCTAGCCCTGATATTGATTGCCTGATCGCGTGTTGAAGTTCGTTGTGACGCCTGTGCCTGTGCCATTGTGGTTGCCTAACCGCTGTGCTGCTTTCTCCATAGATGCGCTACCACCAGAATATATCGATGTATAGCAAATGTCTACACACGAATGTCAATCGGACGCGAGGGCGCCGATTCATACTCGTGAAACCGCTCCCATGACTTCGTGGCGAGCTATATTGACATTGTTGATCAACTACTGTAGATTAGCCCCCACAACGAAATACCGTACACCGCTCTCATCCAGAGGGGCAGAGGGATCGGCCCGATGAAGCCCCAGCAACCCCCCGGCGTCGTAGCCGGGAAGGTGCTAAGTCCGACAGTTCACGAGCTGGGAGATGAGGGGCGATGACGTCGCCAGCTTCTGCTCGCGCGATGGTTGTCTTCCCTCGTCCCTACCGGACGGGGGTTCTTGTTTCCCGCTCCTTCGTTCTGAGCTTGTCGAGGGATTTCGCTCTCAGCAACAGCTAGGTCGCGAACGGCGAGAATCTTCGCTTCCCTCACAATGACAAAGGTGGGCTCGGGATGACGAGGGAAAAGCGCAAAGGATGACGTGCTCAGCCTTGGAAGGGCTTCGTTACGTTTAGCCCGGGCCTTTAGCCCCGGGCGGTGGGAAGGGTCATGGCCGTCACCGTTTCGCTCGCCGGGGTCAGCAAACACTTCCAACAGCGGCCGCAACCGTTGCCGGTGCTGCAGCAGATCGACCTGCAAATCCGCGCCGGTGAGTTCGTCGCCATCCTCGGTCCCAGCGGCTGCGGCAAATCGACGCTGCTCCGCCTCCTCGCCGGTCTCGATCATCCGTCGGATGGCGAGGTCCGCCTCGGCGGGCAGGTGGTGACCGAAGCCGATCCCCGCTCCGCCGTCGTCTTCCAGGAACCGCGGCTCTTCCCGTGGAAATCGGTCGCCGCCAATATCGCCGTCGGCACGCGCCGGCTCGACAAGAAACCGTCCCCGGATGAGCTGTTGCAGCTCGTTGGCCTGACCGGTTTCGGCCCCAGCTATCCCTATCAACTCTCTGGAGGCATGGCGCAGCGAGCCGCGCTCGCCCGCGCCCTCATCGGTCAGCCCGGCGTGCTCCTCTTGGACGAACCCTTCGCCTCGCTGGATGCACTGACCCGAATGCACATGCAGGATCTCCTCACCGATGTCCACGCCCGGTTGCAGCCGACCGTGGTCATGGTCACGCACGATGTCGACGAGGCAATCTACCTCGCCGATCGGGTGGTGATCATGAGTCACCGGCCCGCGACCGTGACCGCGATCCGGCAGCTGCGGCAACCGCGGCCCCGGCAACGGGGGGATGCCGCCTTCGCCCTTTTGCGGGCGGAGATCCTGACCTTCTTCGGCTTCTGTACGCACCCCGCCACCCCAGATGCGGGCGGAGAGGCGGGTGAGGTCGCGTAAATGAATTCGTCATCCCGAACTTCAGTCGTTCACCACCAAGCAGGTGCATGAAAGGAACGCGCATGAGGAATCGTTGGCTCTCGCTCGTCACTCTGGGCGCATTGCTCATCCCGCTCGTCCTCGGTCTGACCGTGGCGTCCCGCCCGGCCGCGGCCCAAGACAAGCCGGACAAGATTCGCCTCGACTACGCCTATTACAACCCGAGCAGCTTGATCCTGAAGAAATTTGGCTGGCTGGAAGAGGACCTCAAGGCCGACGGCGTCGACGTCGCATGGACGCTCAGCGCCGGCAGCAACAAGGCGAACGAGTTCCTCCGCTCCGAGGCGATCGATTTCGGGTCGACCGCGGGCGCGGCCGCGCTCCTGGCCAAAGCCAACGGCTCGCCAATCGAGGCGGTCTACATCTTCTCGAAGCCGGAATGGACCGCCCTCGTCGTGCCCAAGGATTCGACCATCACCTCGCTCGATCAGTTGAAGGGGAAGAAGATCGCCGCCACCAAAGGCACCGACCCCTACTTCTTCCTCCTCCGCTCGCTGGAGTCGGTGGGGCTGAAGCAGAGCGATGTCGAGATCGTCAACCTCCAACACGCCGATGGCAAAACCGCGCTCGAGCGGGGTGATGTCGACGCCTGGGCGGGACTCGATCCATTCATGGCGCAGACGGAACTCGAAGCCGGTTCGAAGCTGCTCTATCGCAACATCGATTTCAACAGCTACGGCTTCCTCAACGCCCGCCAGGACTTCGTCGAGAAGTATCCGGCGTACGTAACCCGCGTATTGGCGCAATACGAGCGGGCGCGGCAGTGGATTCTCGACCACCCGGACGAAGCGGCGCAGATTCTGGCCGACGAGGCGAAGCTGTCGCTCGGCGTCGCTAAGAAAGAACTGGTCGAACGCACCAAGCTCGACATCAGCCCTGTTCCAGGTGCAGACCAGACCAAGGTGCTGGAAACGGTGATCCCGATCTTCCAGTCCGAGAACCAGCTCACGCCCGGGGCGGATGCCCAGAAGGCGTTGGATGAACTCTACGATCCCCAGTACATCGAAGGGGTCGTGGCCCACGAAACCGGAAGCTAGGCTTCCCGTCGTCGCCCGAGACGGCCCTGCGCGCAGGGGAATAATCGGGTGCCACTCCTCCAAACGTGCCGGCTGCCAGGTCTCTGCCCATCGCCCTCGGCAGCCGGCATGGAGGATGAAATCCTCCGTCATTCCGAGCGAAGTCGAGGAACTCTGTCTCCTCGCGAGAAGCCCTTTGGATAAGCCAGATGCTTCGACAGGCTCAGCATGACGGTGTGACAAGGGCGGCTTAGCCGCCTTTTTTCCATGAGGAGCGTGGTGGGGAGAAACTTCCATACGGCAACGACGCCCGGGGCTGAATCTACCCAGAGGGAAGGCTACGACCCACCAGCCCTTCCAAGGCAGAGAACGAAGAGGCGAAGGCGGGTGCTTGTAGGGGCGCGGCAACAGCGTGTGGTCGTGGGACAAGGATTGCTAAAGGACGAGAGGACGGCGAGCATGAATCATGATGGCCTACCGCGGTCGCTGACGCGCTGGTCGGTGCCGACCATGCGTCGGTTGGCCTTCCCCTCGCCGCGGATTTTGCTCAAGCTGGTTGTGCCGCTGTTGTTGCTCGGCTTGTGGCAACTGCTCGTCGAACGGGAGGTCTACAGCCGCGGCCAGCTGCCCGCCCCGCTGGACGTCATCCGCGCGGGCCAGCAGCTCTATCAGACCGACAACCTCTGGCCCCATTTCCAGGCCAGCATCGAGCGCGTGTTCAAAGGGTTTTTCCTCGGCAGCGCGATCGCGATCATCCTCGGCATGTTGGTCGGTCTCTCGCGCACTGCCGATGAGATGCTCTCGCCGACGATCAACGCGATCCGGGCGATTCCCTCGCTCGCCTGGGTGCCGCTCCTCATCCTCTGGATGGGGATCACCGAGCAGCCGAAGATTACGCTGATTGCGATCGGCGTCTTCTTCCCCGTGTTCGCAAACCTGGTCAGTGGTATCCACCAGGTCGACCGCAAGCTGGTCGAAGCTGCGCACGCCTACGGTCTGCGCGGGTTCTCCCTCGCCTGGCAAGTGCTGTTGCCCGCCTCCCTCCCGTCGCTCTTCACCGGTCTCCGGCTGGGGCTGGCACAAGGCTGGCTGTTCCTGGTCGCCGCCGAGCTGACCGGCGCCTTCGCCGGCTTCGGGTTTCTCCTCATCGACGCCGAAAACTCCGGGCGCGCCGACATCATCGTCTTCAGCATCATCTGCCTCGCCCTGTTGGGCAAAACCACCGACTGGCTCCTCCAGCTCGTCGAACACCGCTGCCTGCGCTGGTCGGATAGTTACGGGAAGGGGAGGTAGGGAAACACAACGGATAAGCGGGCCGAGCTCGTGAGACTATTGCAGGGGTTTTTCGAATGCGATCAATTCCTCGCCCTGCGCTGTTGTGATGAGCCGTGTCCGTATAAACCGGGCACGTTCGGGAACGCCAAGCGAGTTGCGATTGTCCGGATGAACTCGAATGAGTGCAGTGGTGAATCGCTTTTCCTTCAGAAACTCTGTCAGGAGTAGTACTGCCCTCGTTGCGTATCCCTTTCCCCGAGCAAATGGATACACATTGTATGAAATGTTTACATTTCCCTCATTCAATCCATCGATGGCTTCCGGGTTTGAATTCGCCTCTGTCATTCCCACCAGCTTGTTTTCCATTACATCAAATATTGCGAACGTGAGGACCGGACCATCGTTCTCCCATGACTCCAATCCTCTCAAAATCCAATCCTTTACTGTGTCGATTGAACTTATTCCGCCACTTAGCCACTTGATGTTTTCCTCATCATCACCCGCGAGATGTTCTCCAGCGTAGTCCAGCTTGAAGGGGACAAGCCGAACAACTCCGTCTGTCAATTCAATTTCTTTCATACCGCAGGTATACCTGAGCTCCTTCACCGCCGGGGCGATCTCTTCGATGAACATCTGTAGATGCAGGGAGGTGAGACGCCACGAAACTGCTGCCGGCCTCGCCTGAGCCCTGGAGATGTTTGCTGAAGTGGGGAGTCCCTAAAAAACCAGCGAGGGAAGTTCCTTCAGAGTGCGTATCGTGAGGACATCTTCTCGTTCGGTGTCCCCATCGCGATCAAGAAGAATTGGATCGATCCCCGCGCTCCTTGCCCCCATCACATCATCGTCATAGTCATCGCCTACATGGACGGCCTCTTCAGGTAGCCTCCCTAATTGCTGCAAAGCTAACTCGAAGATCTGTGACTGAGGCTTTGCACAGCCAACGTGGACCGAACCGACGATCGCAGAGAAAAACTGCGCGACTCCTAGTCGCTTTGCCTCCACTGCTTGCTGCCATCCATTCGAGACTATCGCCAGGTCAAACCCGTGAGCGCGCAGCGCCTCGAGGACCTCGCGCACTTCGGGGTAGAGGGAGGGCCGCCACTGCTCGAAGGCTCGATGGATCGTCTCCATAATCCGACCACTGGGGTCTGAGAGGTTCAGAATTCGCAAGAGTTCTTTGTCCTGCTGGTCGAAATGGGCCTGTATTTGGGCCTCGGTTGCGCCACGGCCGTCGGACTCAAACACTCGCCACTTCTGAGCATAGACCGGTCGAAGCGTTTCATAGCATCTTCTTAATTCTTGCTCGTCAACATCGACACCTGCACACTTGATCGCCTGAAGGAGAACCAAAGCAGGATCGTGCGCGTGCTTCTTGAAATGGAGGAAGACAGGGTCGTAATTCCATTGCCAGAGGGTGAGACTCGCATCAAACAAGACCGCCTTGTATTTCACCGCGTTTCTCATCCCCTACGCGCTCTCAGTATACCGAGAGGCTATCCACTCCCGAATTAGGCACTCCTTACTGATGTGCTCGCTCGGCGGCTGAGTGCATGCCTTCTCAATGCGCGCGGAAGGTCTCTACGACTCGCCGTACTGAGCCCCGCAGGGATTTCGCGGTCTTAGCGGGGAAGGGTCATTTCAACCTGGCGTCGCGGCCGAGCCGTGTGGATCGTTGAGCTCGTCACCGCCCCGCACGCGCCGCCGCCACTCGCTCCGTCACCACGGGGGTGATCTCTTCGATGAACATGCGTAGGCGAGGAGCAGTCGGCACGCCCCAGAGGACGAAAGTCGAGAAACCGTGATCGACCGCGAGGTGCGTGAGGACCTCGACCCAGTGGTCGCGCGGGCCGACGATCTGCTGGTCATCGTCGCTCGTGCCCGCTTCGACGACCGGCGCGACATCGCCGCCGATGTTGTAGATGCGGCGGATGGCGGCAGGATCGCGTCCGATTTCGCCGCTTGGGACGGCGGCACATAGGCCATCGATGGAATCCAACCATCCCCCAATTCGCCGGTCAAGCGCAGTGCCCGTGGTCCGAGCACGCCTAGCCAGATGCCGATCTCGTGCGTGGGAATCGGGCCCGGCCGCGCGCCCATCACCTGGTAGATCTCGCCAGTGTGCCGCACGGTCTGGCCGCTCCAATAAGCGCGGATGAGGGAGACCGCCTCCCGCAGCGAGGCCAGCGCCTCTTTCGGCTCGCGGACCGGACCACCCATCGCCCGGATCGCATCCTAGAAGGCGCCGGCGCCGAGACCGAGCTCGAACCGGCCACCGCTGAGCTGGTCGAGCGTCGCCGCCTGCTTGGCGAGCATCGCCGGTGGCCGCAGCGGCAGGTTGGCGACATCGGGGAAGACGCGAATCTTTTCCGTCTGGCCGAGGATGTACCCGATCAGCGCCATCGCATCGTAATGCTTCTGCTGATATGGATGGTCCTGGATGCCGATCAGGTCATAGCCGAGGTCGTCGAGAATGTGGGCGATCTCAACGGTGCGGGCGGGATCGCCGGTCGAGGGATCGAGGAAGAAGCCGAACTGAAGAGCGTGGCCGTAATCAGCCATTGTGTGTCTCCTTGTTTACAGCCCCTACCCCGGGAATTTATTCCCGGGTTAACACAACGAAGTCCCTCCGGGACTGAGCACGGGGCCGGCCAATCACCAGTCGGATAAATCCGACTTCCGTGGGTGAGTCCGGGAATGAATTCCCGGGCGGCGTGACCAGTTGATTCCATCAAATGACAACACAAGCTGGCGAGAATCAGAGTGTTATGATATATCTATGCGCATACATATAACAAGCAACGCCGACTGGAGAACGCTCACCTTGGAAACGACGACCTCAGCGCCGCCCGCGCCGGCCCGGGCCGGCATGTTCCGCGAGCTGCTCTACATCCACTCCCACCTACGGCGGGATCTGCAAACGGTCCGCCGCCTCGCGGATCAGGCGCGGGACGGTCTTTCGCCCGAAGACATTTTGGCGGAGGTTCACAACCTCGCGACGAACAGCCCGCTCTGGCAGCTCAAATTCGGCTGCATGTATTACTGCCGCTTCGTGCATGCCCATCACACGATCGAGGACGTGGCCCTCTTTCCCATGGTCCGCAAGCACGATCCCGCTCTGCACAGCGTGGTCGACCGGCTCGAGGAGGATCATCTTACGGTTCATCACCTCACCGAGCACATCGCCGCCATGGCCGATCAGGTCCCGTCCGACGCATCGGGCGAAAGCCGGGCGGAACTCGTCGCGGCGTTGACCGCGTTGGAGGAGCATTTGCTGGCTCATCTCGCGTTCGAGGAGGAATCGCTCGGTCCGCTCCTCAGCACCTGGGATCGCTGGCCGGTCGATTAAACGAGACAGACGAGGTAGGCGACATGGCCCGCACCCACCAGCACGACATCGCCGCCTGCACCCGCGCCTGGCAGACGCTGCGCATGGCGCACAACCGGGTCGCGGACCGGCTCGGCGCCGAGCTCGACCACGCGTGCGATCTCACCCTCAACGAGTTCGATGTCCTGCTCTACCTGCAATCGCATGCCGATGAGGACGTGCGGATCAGCGCCCTGCTGGACGCGGTTTCGCTCAGTCAACCCGCGCTCAGCCGCCTGATCGCGCGCTTA
Organism: Thermomicrobiales bacterium; assembly: GCA_045804965.1. Classification (GTDB taxonomy): domain Bacteria; phylum Chloroflexota; class Chloroflexia; order Thermomicrobiales; family UBA6265; genus CAVTUU01. The sequence continues at coordinate 59,556 of JBJMMD010000050.1, forward strand.
GAGGAACGCGATCTCCTCACCCGCTCCCAGGCGGAGCACGATGGCCGCGCCATCGTCGTCACGCTCACTGCCCCCGGCGCCGACCTCACCGACCGCGCCCTCGCCATCCATGCCCGGACCGTGCACGAAACCCTGACTGGCAAATTCACGGACGCGGAACAGGCCGCGCTGTTGCAAACGCTGAGCCAGATCGGGCGGTAATCTTTACCCCGAGCCCCACGCGGCGACGCCGCGACGCTGAGCTGAAAGTAACCCAGAGGGTGCCTCGTTAAATCGACGAAACCCGCCAGAGGGGGCTGAGATGTGCTCGCACTGGTGGGTGGAGTCGTCGGGGCGTGTGGCGCACGCACGCCTGGTGACCAGGGCGGTTCTCCATGGCCAACCAGGTGATTGGCGGCCCGGGCGTACAACTGTACGCCCCTACGCAACGACGGAACGCCGTCCCTGTGAGCCGGTCTTGAGCCGGCTTCGGAGGTTGGCCCGCGGGTACCCTTTGGGTGGTTCTATCCCGGGCATGAGGAACTCCCTGCGGCGTAAAAAGGCCCCGCGCCAAACCTACGAAGCCTGCTCGCCGGCCGGACCGGTTTGCCCTTCGTCTCACACCGGGGCCTAAGGTGACGAGACGTAATGGTGGTGGAAGCGAAGCGAGGTTCGTTGGGGGAAGTCGCTTGTTTCAACCACCATTCCTGTCCAGCCGGCTCGCGCCGGCTTCGTAGGTTTGGCGCGGAGTAAAAACCCCGCGCCCGCGACACAACCACAACGCTTATTACCGTATCCCCAATATTACGAAGCAGCCGCCTCAACCGCCGCCCCGAACCGCACGTCAGCGGCGGTTTTGACGACAATGTCGTTCTGCGGATGCGGCAAGTTCGCCAGCACCGCGTTGTGATGGGCAATGATTTGCTCCGCCGTCAGGAACTCGTTGTCATACGTGCTGTGCCCGTCCGCGATCAGCGTGACGTCATATCCAAGGCTGATCGCGCGACGGGCCGTCGTGTCGATACACACTTCTGTCTGCATACCCGCTAAGACAACATTCGTGATCCCGAGCGCATCGAGTTCACTGCGGAGCGGGGTTCCGGCGAAGGAGTCGGCGGCGAGCTTCTGCACAATGCGCTCGCCGGGAAGCGGGGCCACCGCGGGGTGAATCTGCCAGCCGGGATTGCCGGGCGTCAAGGGCTCGTACTTCGGTGCATTGTGCTGGACGAAGATCACCGGCACATTTGCTTGTCGCGCATCGGCGAGCAAACCCGCCACCGTTTCCAGCAACTCGTCTCGTCGATACGCCCGCTCCTCGCCATCGACAATCTCGTTTTGGAGATCGATCACGACAAATGCGGTGCCCGCATTTCCACCCATCCCCCGCTCCTTGAACATCTCCTACGCCTTACCACCTACCGACCGCCGGCAGGTTCGCTACCGCCGCAAGATGGAAAACGGCGTGTGCCCCAAGATCTCCAACTCACTGCGCCGCTGCGCGATCCGCTCACCCGCCAGTGGCTCACTCTGCGATACTCGCTTGGACCGGAAGAGGCGACCCCGATTCTCGACGACTGCCGTTTGCAGATCGACCATCAATTGCGCCAAGACCGGATTCGTGATCATCGCCCACTCCTTATCGTGCGTCGCGCTTCCAATCGCCGCCCTTGTCATCGACTTACATCTAGCGTACCGCCGAAATAGGATATAATCCGTCCTCTTTTCTCCCGAATTTCAGACATTCTCAATTGCTGAACATCGGAGCAGACTTGCGATGTATCACCCGACCACGCGCGTACTGACGACGCTTGAGTTGCTCCAGGCGCACCCGCGCCTAAGTGGACCGCAAATCGCCGAGCGGCTCGAGGTCGACAATCGCACGGTTCGTCGCTACATCATGATGCTCCAGGACCTCGGCATCCCGGTCGAGGCCGAGCGCGGCCGGTACGGCGCCTATCGCCTGCGGCCCGGGTTCAAACTTCCTCCAATGATGTTCACCGACGACGAAGCAATCGCGCTCACGCTTGGGCTCTTGCTTTCCCGTCGCCTCGGCATCACCGCGGAAACGCCGGCCGCGGAGGGCGCGCTCGCCAAGATCGAGCGGGTGATTCCGCCGGGCGTCCGCGACCAGGTCTCGGCGGTTCTCGCGGCGGTGACGACCGATCTCTCCCTCCCCGCCTCATCGCCGGTCAGCGACACGTTGGTGACGCTCAGCGCCGCCGTGCGCGAGCGGCAGCGTGTCCACATCGCCTATACCGCCTGGAACGAACGCCAAACCGAGCGCGATGTCGACCCCTACGGCGTTGTCTTTCTCTCGGGGAAGTGGTTTGTGCCCGGCTATTGTCATCTCCGCCAAGACACGCGCATGTTCCGGCTCGACCGGATCGCGCACGCCGAGCTCCGCGACGCCTATTTCGTCTATCCCGACGAGTTCGACGCCGTCGGCTACGTCCAGACCTCGCTCGCAACGATGCCCGGCGCTTGGAAAGTCGAGGTCCTGCTCGATCTCTCACTTGAGGAAGCGCGCGAGATCGTGCCGCCATCGCAGGCAACACTTGATCCTCAACCAGATGGCGTTATGCTCCGTTGTACGGTCGAAAACTTGCGGTGGGTTGCGTGTCTGTTCGCGAATCTCGACTGCGATTTTACGATTCGCCAACCATCCGAGTTGCACGAGGAAGTGCGGCAGGTGGCGGCAAGGTTGGTTGCGTGCGCGGCGAGGTGATTGACATCGTTGTTGGCGCAGCCTTTGTCCCTAGGTTGGAAATGACCCAGAGGGTGCCCCGCTCACAAGAGAAAGTCCCTCCGAGGCTATACATAGATTGCTGTCGCAACGAACCTTGCCTGGCTCAGCCCTGGAAGGGCTTCGCCTGGATTAGCCCGAGGCTTTCAGCCCCGGGAAACAGCGACCAACGATTGGATCGTCAACCTCCGTCCGCATGCACGCTCGTCAGGCCTGGAAGGGCTTGGTGGTTCGTAGTCCCGGGTACCCGCTGGATGGTTTTAGCCCCAGGACAGTGTCGAGGCTGAGAACGCATGACCGCAATCACCGGTAATCTCACTCTCCGCCCGTTTCAAGCCGCCGATCAGGATGAAACACGGCGGCTGGTCCTGATCGGGCTCGGCGAGCATTTCGGGTTCATCGACGAGAAGATGAATCCCGATCTCGACGATATCCAGCGATATTATGTTGATCTGGGTCACGTGTTCGTGCTCGCCGAGATCGCCGGTCAGCTTGTCGGGACCGGCGCCTTGATCGAGGAAGATCCGTGGACCGGGCGACTCGTGCGGATGTCGGTTGACGCCGAGTTCCGCGGCCGGGGCATCGGCAAGCGGCTCGTGCACTATCTCGCCGGCATCGCCCGGCAACGCGGCTACACTCGTCTCCTCACCGAAACCAACGACGACTGGATGGATGCTATCGGGCTCTATCATGCCTGTGGTTTTGAGACCGAAGGGTTCCGCGATGGCGATATCCACCTTGCCCTCGATCTCACCGCCGCGATCTCAGCGCCCGCCCCGGAGGGTCTATGACCGCGGAACCGCGTAGCGAGCAACCGGCCGACACCTGGGAAAGCGGCGATCAGTACGAGCCGTATGTCGGTCGCTGGAGCCGCCTCGTCGCCCGCGAGTTTCTGCCCTGGCTTGGCCGCACCACACGCTCGCGCTGGCTTGACGTCGGCTGCGGAACCGGCGCCCTCACGCAGATTATTCTCGAGCAAACCGCGCCACTTGAGGTCGTCGGGGTCGATCCCTCCCCCGGCTTCATCGCCTACGCGCGTAGACAAATCACCGATCCCCGCGTCCGCTTCGAATCGGGCGACGCCCGCTACCTCCCGCTCGTCAGCGGCACGTTCGATATCGTGGTCTCGGGATTGGTGCTGAACTTCGTGCCGCAGCCCGATCAGGCGGTTGCCGAAATGCGCCGCACCGCCCGGCCCGGCGGTCTCGTCGGTTCGTATGTCTGGGATTACGCGGGCAAAATGGAGCTGATGCGCTACTTTTGGGACGCTGTGGTCGCGCTCGACCCGAACGCCGCGGACATCGACGAAGGCCGCCGCTTCCCGCTCTGCAACCCCGATCAGCTTACGAAACTCTTCGCCCGCGCCGGAATACAGCGGATCGAAACCGGCGCGGTCGATGTTCCCACTGTCTTCCGCGATTTTGACGACTACTGGCAACCGTTCGTCGGGGGACAAGGACCCGCTCCCAGCTACGCTATGTCGCTCTCCGCGGAACGCCGGGACGCCCTCCGCGACCACATCCGCGCCCGCCTCCCCATCGAGCCCGACGGCTCCATCCACCTCATCGCCCGCGCCTGGGCAGTCAAGGGGTTGGCGTAGTACCCGCGCCGCCGGGCGGAAAGTGACCCTTCCCCGCTCAGACAACGAAGCCTCTCCGAGGCTGATCCCGGCGAGTCCATGGCAGGAACCGCGGCCGCTCGTGAGCCGGTCTTTAGCCGGCTTTGCAGGTTCAGCCCGGGGACTTTTAGCCCCGGGCACGCGCCGGAGGCGCGCAGGTTCTTCATGCCTCGCCCCCGGCAGTAAGAGCTTCGTCGGTGGTCTTCCAGGCTCGAGCTCTCGTCTCCGCGGGCGTCTACTTAGCGCCTCTTGCTCGGTCTGATCGTCATCAAGAGCAGGAGGGCGCCGAAGAGGGCAAGATTCTTCTCGAAGTGGATTTTCTGCTGCGTGCGTTGCTGTGGGTCCCGTTCCTTCCAGAAGGCATGCCCAGCCAACGTCGTCGGGATGAGACAAAGCGCCAGCACAAACTCTGCGGCCCGCGTCCACATATTGAGCGCAATCGCGCTCCCGGCGAGCATCATCGCCGTCCCATTCGCCTTCGCCGCCGTCACCGGGTCCGGAAGATCGAGCTCTTCCTTGGCTTTCTTCGCCGGATAGCTCGGGTCCTTCACAGCCTGATATCCGCTCAGAATGAAGAGTGCCGACAGGCACAGCCGGCCAAGTTCTCTCACCACCTTCATGATTCGCTCCTTGTGCTCCTTTCGCCAAGTCCCGCTTCGCTGGAAACGAAGCAGTGCGCGTGCCACGACATACACCACCGTCGCCCAAACCAGGCGGAGGTTCCCCGGCGTCCAGCCCGCTCCCGACATCGGAATTCCGGGGCTGAAGAATCTTTCCCCGCGACGACAGTCGAAGCCCTTGCCGGCCTGAGCGCGTGTAAGGAAGGGCCACCTCCCAACACGATCCGTGCTCAGCCCCGGCGAGGGCTTCGTTGTCTTAGCGGGGAAGGGTCACTTTCAGCCCGGCGGCGCGCCTGCGCTCGCTTACGGCGCCGGGGTGGCGACGTTCACGTCGGTAACGAAATCATCGACGAGCCACTTATCACCGACTTTGACGAAGTAGAAGAGCGTGTCGCTCGGAGGCGAAGGTTCTGCGTGGTTATCGCCCGTGACCACGACCGCGACCCGGCCATCCGGGGTCACGACCATCCCCGAGATTCCGATCAGCTCCGTTTGTTGCGCCTGCGGGAGTGGCACAGGTGTTCCCGCCACGGGCGTGCCTTGCTGCAGTTGCTCGAGCGGATAGCCGGCAATAATGCTCCGCAACAGATCGTCGCTATAAAACTGAACCACCTTCAAGATCTGGCCCGTATTGATGCAGGCAACCGTCTCGCGCAGCGTGGCTTGAACCTCAGCAACCGTCGTCGCGTCCGCGGGCGTACCCGCCGGCATTGCCGTGGTGACTGGAGATGCGGTCGGGGTCGCCGCAGCCGGGGTCGCCGCGACCGGCGTCGCCAGGATTGATTGCAGCTCGCCGATCGATTTCGGCGCGACCGTGCATTCCGATGGGTCAGGAAACCCAAAAAACCCGGACGGGGTGGCGCCGGCGGCAGGCGTCGCGTCTTGCGCGCCGGCGAACCCCCGCCCGATGAGCGCGGCGAGTGCGAGTGCAAGCATGAGCGCGGCAAAACGTTTCACCCGATTCCTCCTTGATGTGTGGTGAACGATGCGTGGCGTCGATGAGCCAACTCGCCTGTCTTCCGCACGACCAATGCCAATCCCGGCCCCGCGAGTCTCGTTGCCTGGCCGCGCCCGCTCACCGCACGTTCGGCATGACCTCGGTCGCCAGGAGCTCGATTGTTTCGAGATCGGCCCCTTCGAGCTGCACGACGAAATACTGCGTGCCCGCGTCGACCATCGCCCCGTAATACTCGACGAGTTGCGACGGCGATCCCCAAAGCACGCCAGATTTGCCGACGCGGCGCGTTCCCGGCGAGGTCGATTTGCTCGTCTCGTAGGCGTCGATCTTCTTCGCCGCCGCGTCCGCGGTCGGCGCGAGCTGGAGGTTGACCGTGAAGTGCGTGCGCATTACCTCGTCTTCGGCGCGGCCGAGGTTCGCGCAATGCTGGCGGAGCGCGTCGTATTTTCGCTTGACGACCGCGGCTCGGTCCGTCACCGGAACCCCCGCGTCGTAGGGCAATTCTTCGTTCACGTTGCAGGCATCGGCATGCTCCGCGACCTGACGCAGCGTCACCCGCTCGCCACTGCCGCCGATCATGATCGGCGGCGGTTGCTGGCGCGGCGGCGGCAGAATTTGCACGGCGTCGGTGCGGAAATGCGTGCCTACATAGGTGAACGGTTCATCGCCCCAGGCGCCCGCGATGATCCTGACCGCCTCATCCAGGCCGGCCTGCCGCTCCGGCGCGGAGAGGAACGGCACATTGAGCGAGGCAAACTCCCCTTGGTGCCATCCCGAGCCGAGACCGAACATCAACCGCCCTCCGCTCAGGTTGTCGAGATCGGCCGCCAGCCGCGCCAGGTGTGCCGGGTGGCGATACCAGACGCAGTTGACGACCGTACCCAGACGCACCTGGGAGGTCACGGTCGCCAGCGCGGGGAGGCAAATCCAGGGATCGACGTGGATCATGGGATGGTCAAAGATAAACAGCGCATCGTAGCCGAGCGCTTCGACCCGCTTCCCCGTTTCCAGCAACTTCGGAATCGCGTCCGGCTCATGGCTGGTGATGAGCTGCACGCCGAAGCGGACCCCTTGATCCGCCGCCGCGACCCACGGATGTCGTGCCATGCTTCCTTCCTTGCGAAGTGGAACACTCCTCGCACCCGCGTGCCCCGGGGTTGAAACCCCGGGCTACAACGAAACGAAGCCCTTCCAGGGCTGACAAACGGCCACGCGTAATGCTTTGTAGCGGCGCACGGCTGTGCGCCTGGGAACGCGTTCGCATCGGTTCGCAATGTGCGATCCCCGTCCGGCATCACGGGGGCGCACAGCTGTGCGCCGCTACGGTTACCGAGGCGATTCACGATAACCAGTCGGTTTTAACCGACTTCCGTTGGTGAGCCCGGGAATTAATTCCCAGGTGGGGCCGACGATCGCCTCGGCTGGGCGCATGAGCCCCTCCGATTCACAATTACCCCAACACCTCGTGAATCGTCTCGGCAATGATCTGCGCAACCTCCGTGCATTGCTCGCGGGTAATAATCAGCGGCGGCGCGATCGCGATCCCGTCGTTGCTGGCGCGGACGATCAAACCGCGCCGGCGGACGATCGATTGCAGCTTGCCGCCGATGTTCTCCGCCACATCGAACTTGGCCTTCGTCGCCCGGTCGGCAACGACCTCGGCAAGGAGCATCAACCCCTTGCCGCGGATATTGCCGACGTGCCGATGATCGTCCAGCAAACGGTGCAGCTCAGCCAGGAGGAAGGCGCCGCTCGCGGCTGCGTTCGCCGGGAGTCCTTCCGCTTCGATGATGTGCAGGTTCCGCAGGGCGGTGGCGCAGGCGACCGGGTGCCCGGAATAGGTGAAACCGTGCATGAACATGCGGTCCGGCGCGGCCATGACATCGAAGATCTCGTCAGTCACGCCGACGCCCCCTAGGGGGATGTACCCCGAGGTGATGCCCTTCGCGAACGAGGCGATATCGGGCGCGAAGTCGTAGGTTTCCATCCCGAACATCGCGCCGGTGCGCCCGAACCCGCAAATAACCTCATCGGAGATGAGCAGGATCTTGTGCCGCTTCAGCACCTCGGCGATCGCCGGCCAATACCCATCGGGCGGAACCACGACCCCGCCCGCGCCCTGGACCGGCTCGCCGATAAAGGCGGCGATGGTGTCCGCCCCTTCGCGCTGGATCGTTTGCTCCAGCTCGTCGACCAGCTCGGCGACGAATTCGTCGGCGCTCAGCCCGTCGCCGTTCCGGTACGGGTAGGGTGCGGTGAGGTAAATGAAGCCCGGGGTCGGCGGGCCGAAGCCCTGGTGGTAGGCGGGGATGCCGGTCGCGGCGAGCGCGCCCATCGCGATCCCGTGGTAGGCCATGTGCCGCGAGAGGATCTTGATCTTCTCCGGCTTCCCCTTCAGGAACCAGTAGTAGCGGGCGATTTTGAGCGCGGTTTCGTTCGATTCGGCGCCGCCCGAGGTGAAATTGAAATGGTTGATCGACCCGGGAAAGAGATCGGCCAGCTTCGCCGCCAGCTCGATCGCCGGCGGGGCGGCGAGCCCGAAGAAAGTAGGCACGAAGGCGACGTCGTCGACCTGCTCGGCCATCGCCTGGCCAAGCTCGCGCCGGCCATGCCCGACGTTAACGTTCCAGAGTCCGGCGAAACCGTCGATGTAGCGGTTGCCTTCGGTATCCCAGAGGTAAATGCCGTCACCCCGCGCGATCACCAGCGGTCCCGTTTCCTGCAACTGATGCAGGTTCGAGACCGGATGCAGCAGGTACGCCTTGTCCTTCTGGACCAGATCGGCCGTGTTCCACGTCTGGGTCATCGCCATGACTCGTTCGTCCTTCCCTGGGATGTTCCTGCGTCGACAGGCCGCTATTGTCGCGTAGGGTCTTGGGAGTGTCCAACAAGCACTAGGTGAAGCAAATCCGTCACCTGCCTCGTTTACCATAATAGTCACCATGAGCTTCGAAAGTTGTGCGGGCGGAGTTCTCATGCATCCCCAGGCGTCGCTGCCAGACAACGCACAACGAGTTACAGGCGAGGACGAAGCCCAGATCGTTGCGCGTGCACAGGTTGATCGTCGGGCGTTCGCTCCGTTGTATGTCCGCTACGCCGATCCGATCTATCGCTACTGCTTCCATCGCCTCGGCAGTCGCCAGGCGGCAGAGGATGCGACGAGCCTCGTCTTCGAGAAAGCGATCGCCAAGTTGCCAAGTTTCAAGCAGCAGTCTTTTCGCAGCTGGCTCTTTTCCATCGCGCACAACGTCATCGTCGACAACGTTCGGGCTGCTCGAGTGCCTGACCCCCTCGACGATGCAGTCGGCGTCACCGACCCCTCGCCTGGACCCGAGGAACACGCGTTGGCGATGGATGAAAGTCGCCGGCTGCAACTGGCGCTCTCCGTCCTTTCCGATGACCAGCGGCGGGTGATCGAGCTGCGACTCGCTGGGCTCACCGATCACGAAATCGCCGACGTTCTCGATCGCAAGTACGCGACCGTGCGCACGATCCAGCGCCGGGCTGTGATTCGGCTGCAGGAGATCCTGCAGATCGCGCTGGAGCCCGCTGAGGAGGCACGCAATGCCCATGTTTGAGCGTGATGAGCGCAAGCTCGAGCGCGAGTTGAGCCGATATTGGAACGCGATCACTACCGGGGAGCCGTCCGATGCCAGTAACGTCGATCCTGACCTTGCCCCCACTATTCGTTACCTGCATGAGGTTGGCTCCCAACCTAAGGCAAACCGCGCCTTCCTTGATCAACTCAGCCAGACGCTCATGGGTGTCGCATCACCGGCGCAATTCCACCGGAACGGGTCCACCGCAGGAACATTGACAACCCTGGCGCCTGCGCCTCGACCCGAGCCGGTCAGATCGGCGACGGGTCGTTTTCGGTTGCTCCATGTCCGGCGTCTCGGCCCGATTGCCGAACTCGCCGCCGCGGTGCTCCTCATCTTCGCGCTCATTGGTATCTACTTCGGAACTGACCAGTTGATGGCACTCATCCCATGGCGTGAGCAAAAGTTGATTCAAGACACCGACTCGGGCAACGTTCAAGTCGACCGCGGCGACCCCGCAAGAACCGGACGGATGCCGGGGCCAGCGGTGAGAAGCTTGCCGAAAGCACGATGGACCTTCGTCGACGAAAACTTTGGCCAGTTTTCCGCGCCGGCCGTGGTCGACGGAACTATCTACGTTTTCAACTACGATCGGCTCCTCGCGCTCGATGCGGACGACGGCAGTAAGCTTTGGGATTTCCATTTCACCCTGTTCGATAGAGTATTTGCGCTCTCTGCACCAACAGTGGCAGACGGCCTCGTGTACGTCGGCTCCAACAACCAGTTGTACGCTCTCGACGCCGCGACCGGAAAGCAGATATGGGACTTTCCGACGAGTGAACCCGTTGTGCCCTCATCACTCGTCGTGGACGGGAACGTCTATTTCGCGCAAGGGGGAAATGTTTCGGCCGAGGACAAACTGTTTGCTCTGAACGCCAAGACCGGTGAGGAGCTCTGGGCATTCCCGCTCAACGGCACAACGATTCCCTCACCGGCGTACGCCGATGGCGTCGTCTATATCGACGGCGATGCTGTGGGCAACACACGTGGAAGCCTCTTCGCGGTGGACGCCGACACCGGTACGCTGCGTTGGTCCTTCCAAACCGGCGCGCCCATCTATACGACGCCCTTGGTCGCCGATGCCATGGTCTTCTTCGGCGACAACTCTGGCGCATTCTTCGCGCTTGACGCTGCATCGGGTGGTTTGCGTTGGCATGCCAACTACCAAGCATCACCCACGGATCCAAATGACCTAGCATCGCGCAGGCTCTACCGGTACACGACCGCAGCGCTCGACAATGGAACACTCCTCGTGTCCACTTTTGACGGCACCCTCTTCGCGGTCGACGAGAAGACCGGCGACGTGCTCTGGCGAGTCCCCACGTCGTACGGACAGACCGCGCCTCCAGTTGTCGCGGAGAACGTTATCTACTTCGGGACGCAGAACAGTGAGTTGGTGGCCATCGACGCCGCGGACGGTCACGACCTCTGGCGCTTCGCAAGCAACGGACCGATCGAAACAGCCGCGACAGTCGCTGGCGGGGACATCTATTTCGGTGATATCGGGAACTTCTATGCAATGACTATGGGTGAAGGACGGTCGGGCACGCCCACCATGACAGGAGAATAAGCAACGAAGCATGCAGTGCGGAGTCCCCGCGGCCTGAATAAACAAGCGAGCGGGGCGACCGTGCGACCGATCACGCCCCGCCCGTCTGGAGCCGCCGAGAGCTCGGGAGCGAGCACCCAGCAGATAAACGCATCGTACTCCTGCTGCGCCCTGCCTGCAAAATCCCAACGCCTCGGCAACGGAACCTGACCCAACGAATTTGGTTTCGGAGCGGTCTCTCTCCGCACCGCAGGGCAACCATTGTTAAGAGGAGACACCATGCGCACTCACGTGTTGTCACGGCTTATGATTTTCGGCATTTTCGTCTCGCTGCTCGCCGTCGGTCCGATGACCGCCCAGGCGCAAACCCACGGCGATGCTTCCTGGATCGACACTATGAGCCGGGAGAATGTTCTTGTTCAGGCCTGTGCCGGCTTCGATCTCACCAGCAGCTATACGACCACGCGCACCTATCGCGTCGTCAGGGACCCCACCGGCACAACGGTGTTCGAGCGCCGAGCGGTCAGCTTCACCGGCACGTTCGCCGACGTCCAGAGCGGCCAATCGGTGGCGTACGACGGTAAGTTCGTGCGAACCGCTGACTATGAGCAGGGCACCGTCACGATCACCGATCTCGCGCTTCGCCTTGGTTTGCCTAGTGCGGGCGCAGTGACCGTGACCATGGCGCGGCTAGACCACGACGTGTTCAACAACCCACCGGCGGTCGTGCTCGCGTTCGCGCCGTTTGAGGTGTGCAATCGGCTGTGCGCTTTGTTCGGCGACCCGCAATCGAGCATGCCAATGCAGGCCCGGAGACAGCTCGACCCCGATCCGTGCGACACGACGCCGTCCGGCAAATCCTGCTAACGCCAATGAGTGAGTGCAGCCAAACACTTTCCACCGTGCAGCGCGCCATTAAAGCCACGAAAGCCGTGATCGTCGCTGCCCGCTCGACGGCCAGAATGGCCGCCGCTTGATCAAAGGAGCGTACAGCTATGCCTCGCGTTCTCGTCCTGTTCTCAGTCGTTGCTATCTTGCTGCTCGGCGGATTTTCGGTTGGCGCTTCAACGGTCCGCGCGGCGGGACCAACAATCGTCGACGAGACGCTCACTCCGCCCGTGCCGGTCTCCTTCGGCGGCCTGAGCTGCCAGGATCCGGACTTCGCGATCCTCATCACCTCCCTCACGATCGACCGGCGGCGTATTCTCTTCTCTGACGAGGCCGGCAACCTGATCCGCGAGCTCCGCCACGTCGCCTTCGCAGGGGGTCTGACCAACGCGGTCACCGGTACGACCGTCCCCTACGACGGCCACTTCACCTTTGACTTGGACTACGTGACCCAGACGTCGACGCGCACCGGGGTGGAGTTACGCGTGCAGGTGCCGGGCCAGGGCGTCCTCGCCCTGAACACCGGCCAATCGACCTTCGACAGCCTGACCCCCCCGGTCGACCTCGTCTCGGACACCGGCCACACCTTGGCGGAGTTCCAGGCGGCCCTCTGCGCCATTCTCGCCTAGCGCCGGCCCACAAAGTGACGACGCCGGTGTTCGCCGAGAAACAGGAGGATACGGAGATGACTTGTCCTATGGTGCGCTCTCTGCTCGTGGCCGGGATGCTGCTGGCGATTCTGGGCCCGGTGGTGCAGGCGCAGGCGACCCCAGCGGCGACCCCAGCAGCCGCCACGCCGGCGCTGACCCCAGCCGTCACCCCCGGCCAGCTCAAGCCGGTGCGGGCCGGCATCGCCGCCGCCTTCCTCGCCTTTGGCCCGTCGGCGGAGCTCCCCTCCCCCGCCGTCCTCGGCCTCCTACGCATGGCCTACGACCCCGGTGCCACGACGGTCTTGGGTCCCGATGACTGGCCCACCCTCCGCTATGTCGAGGCGGGCACGATCACCTTCCGAATCGAGGGGCCAGCGAGCGTGGCCAGGATGAGTGCGACCGGCGGACCGGGCCCAGCGGCGCCGGTGCCCTCAGGGATGGAGGTGGCGCTGCGGCCGGGCGATGCCATCTTCCTCCCCGCCGGCACGCCGCACCAGATCCGCAACGGCGGCACCGAACAGGCGCTGCTCCTGATCATGTCGGCCATGGAGCCGAGCAACTGCCCGCCGTGCCCCCCCGCCACGCCGGCACCGTAGCGAGTGGCGGGGATGCCCGAGAGACGGTGTCGCTCGGGCAACCGTTGCGGCCGACCGGGGTCCAGGCGGCTACTGTCGCGTAGGGTCTTGGGGGTGTCCAACGAGGGCACGATACTCCAACGAGCCGGCCGCAATCGCAGCCGGCTCGTTGATCGGTATGCATAGTTGTCTTTTGTGCATTAGGGCCTGTTTGCATAGTCGTGGTACCATCGCTGGATGGTACGCCGCCGCTCGCCTCGCAACTCTCGCGACGGTCGAGCAGCATGTCGTCTTCTACTCCCTCACCGCAGCGGCGATCGTCATCGTCCGCATCCTCCCCAGAAACCAGGACGCTGCGGGTAAGGTCGTCTCATAAGCGTCCGGACCCCTGCAACGGGAGGTTCCTTGGCCGCCGACAACCTCGCCGCTTACGCCGACGCCGAGGACTACGACGTCCTTGAGAACGACGACGGCGGCGCCTTCTACACCGCGCTCGCCCAGGAGACCGGCGGCCCCGTCCTCGAGATCGCCTGCGGCACCGGCCGCGTCACCATCCCCATCGCCCGCCACGGGCTCGACGTGACCGGCCTCGACGTTGTGCCCCAGATGCTCGACCAGGCCCGCCGCAAATCCGCCGGCCTCTCCATCCGCTGGGTCGCGGCCGACGGCCGCGACTTCGACCTCGGCCAGCGCTTCCGCCTCGTCTTCCTCACTGGCAACGCCTTCCAGCAGTTCCTCACCAACGCCGACCAGGACGGCCTCCTGCGCGGCGCCCACGCCCACCTCCACGACGAGGGGCTCTTCGCCTTCGAGACCCGCAACCCCGTCTGGCCAACCTCCGCTAACCGGGCCTACTTCGATGCGGTCATTGAGCAGTCCCGCCAGCGCGGCGGCTTCTTCGCCCTCCTTGAAGACCGCGACGAGGAATTGCCCTGGCAGACCTACACCGCCACCGACGGCCGGGAGATCCGCGAATCCCTCACCCAGACCTACGACCCCATCGCCCAGATCCTGCGCCTCACCTCCCGCGAGCGCTGGCACGAAGGCGACCAAGAACACACCAGGATCACCCACGAATCGCTGCGCTTTATCTTCCCCCAGGAGCTCGACGCCCTCCTCACTCACCACGGCTTCACCATCATCCGCCGGTACGGCGACTGGGACCGCTCACCCCTCACCCCCACCAGCCGCAGCATCGTCGTCGTGTGCCGCAAGACCCCCTAGCCGGGGTATGCTGAATCGCCCTATCTTCTCCTCAGCGATTGAAAATCCAGCGGCCGGTACGCACTATCGGCACCCCTCAACTTATCCACAGGGCTGTGAAAGGGAGGACTTATCCACGCAGTATCGCCCCCCGATCTACCGGGAGTTCTTTCCCGATATACCCTAAGGGCTTGTTTGCATACTCTCAGCCAGAGCCGGATGGCGGCGAGGGTGACGGTGGCGTGGAAGCGGACAGTCAATTTGTCGTAGCGGGTGGCGACCGCCCGGAATTGCTTGAGGCGGTTGATCAGCCGCTCGATTCGGTTGCGCGTGCGGTACGCTGCCCGGTCGAACCGGACGCCCCGGCGCGGCTCGTTGCGCAACCGCGGAATCACGGCGCCGATCCCGCGGCGGCGCAGGTAGCGACGGATCGTCCGCCCCGTGTACCCCTTGTCCCCCGCCGCCCGGACGGGCGAACGCGGACTTGTCCGCTCGGCCTCCGCACCGCGCCGCCTTCCATCAGGGCACGGCCTTGGGTCGCCTCCAGCCGTTGGCCCCCGGTCAGCACCCAGGTGATCGGCTTGCCGAAGCCCTCGCCGCGGAGGTGGAGCTTGCTCGAAAACCCGGCCTTGCTCTTGCCCACCGCCTGATCGCCGCCCCCTTTTTCGCCCCCGCCGCGTGCGGGTGGGCGCGGATCACGGTGCCGTCCAGGAAG
>JBJMMD010000051.1:0-146175 GCA_045804965.1 Thermomicrobiales bacterium
TTCGCCTCGGAAATTACTGATTAGGCAACAATCACCAATAGGAACGAGATCCGGGCGGGCACGTTTCCGTGCCCGCCCCACATCGTCTCTCCTCGATTCGTCCCACAAGGTTATCGGACTGCGTCCGGCGTGTATCGAGGCGCCGCTGCGGGATGAGCGGCATGGGCGGCAGGCGTTCCTCGGAGATGTTCGCCGACGCCGACCAACGCTCCGCCGAGGTGTCGCCGTAACGACCCGACGAACGTTGTTAGCTTAGGCGCGCGATTGCTTCCGGTGGGCGCTGTCGCCTCCCGCAGCCATCCTTCGCGGTCGACACGGGCAACCCGCGTCGTGTGGTCCATCAACACCAAGTCCAGATTCGTCAGGTTGATCACGGCCGTCTCCTTTCGTCGCTCGCCCGGGGCATTCGGGCTTGTTTGGAACGAGACCATCATGGACGACCGCGCCATGACGCACATCGGACGGTGTACGCATCGTGGGTTCGTATTCCTCGGCGATCGTTGAGAGGTGGGGGTCCTATGCCGCGGTCGTACGGGGTCGTGGTGCCATACGTATGGGACGGGCGCCGTGCGTATCGCGTCGCGCACGAGGCCAGAAGCTGGGAATCAGATCAGGCCGCCGCGGATGGCACAGGCGGCCGCCTCAGCCCGTCCGTCGACGCCGAGCTTGGCGAAAATATGCGTCAGGTGGGTCGTGACGGTGCGCGGGCTGATGAAGAGGTCTTGCGCGATCTCGGGATTGGACTGGCCCGCCGCCACCAGCCGCAGCACCTCGGCTTCCCGTACTGAGAGCCGAGGTCCGGGGTCGGCCGGAGTCGGCAGCGCGGCTAACCGTGTCATCAGGGCATTCGCGCGGGCGAGCAACGGCACTGCGCCCAGCGGCTCGCCGACGGCCCGGACCTCCGCTAGCAGGCGTATCGCTTCCGACATCTTGTTTTCGGCGGCGCGGAGATCGGCTAGTGCCACCAGAGTCAGTGCCCGCTCGAACGGCGCAGCGCAGGCCTCGGCTAACGCCAGCGACTCGCCGAGACGCGATTCCGCCTCGTCCCAGCCTGCGGTCTCGGTTGCGAGCTCGCCGAGCAGCCGATGGACCGCGAGCAAAACCAATGGCTGGGTTGGGGCGGCCGCTAGCGATGCGGCCCTGATCGCGTGCTCCCGGGCGCGGGCGGGGTCCCCGGCCACGCAGTAGTAGCGTGCCCAAAGGCATTGCCCCTCAGCTTTGCCTCGTACGGCACCGCTCCAGGCCAGCCAAGCGTCGTGCGCCTCGAGCCAGGTCGCGGCCGTCGGGAGGTCCCCGGCGTCGAGGGCGAGGTCGGTGGCCATGCGCTGGATTGCGGTCGCCTGACGGAATGGGTGGCTTCCCGGCTCGGTTGCCAGCCCGTTCGGCAGCCCGGCGTCGAGATGGCGCCACGCCTCCGCCGGCTCGCCCCTCAACCTGGCAAGGACACCGAGTGCGAGCAGCGCCTGATCACGAGGAAGCTGGGGAAGGGATTCATCGGCGTCCAAGACGGGACGCGCGACTGCTTCCACCTCGGTCCAGGCACCCTCGAGAATGAGCACGTCCAGTTCGAGCTGGCGCGCGGTCAATATCGGTGGAAGTGCGCCGGCCGCTCGCGCCCACGCTTCCGCGATGTGCGCGACCAGATTGCGCCGGGCCGCGATGTCGACGGTCGAGTACGCCAAAACCCCCCACAACTCCGACACCACTACCAGTGCGAACACAAAGTGATGGTCGATCGCTCGGTACGCTTCTCGGGCCTGCCGGTACGCTGCGCGGGCTTCGGCCGGACGGCCCATCGCCGCCTCCACGTCGCCGAGGGCGAACTCGGCGTCGCCGATCCCAGCAAGCATCAGCGAGTCGGGGTGGTCGATCGTCGCCACCTGGGCCAGAAAGCGTTCCGCGAGCGTCCGCGCTTCAGCGAATCGTCCAACCTCTGCCAGCCATTCGGCCAGCGTTGCGCTCCGAGCAATCCCGATGCGTCGCGGGGCGCCCGCGCCGGCACCCGCGAGAGCGATTTCTGCCAGGGACAAGGAGTCAGCCGTCAGGATCGCGACCGCTGGATCGGCATCGAGATGGTCCGCCGGTAGCGCCTTGAGTGCGCGCATCCCAGCTTCCATTGTGGCGAGACCTCTATCCACCTCGATCTGGATGCACAAGAGGAGCCCCCGGTCGAAGAGTGCATAGGCGGCGAGCACCGGGTCGCCTATGGCGTGCGCCACGCGTTCGGCCTCCTCAAGATACCCAATCCCCCGAGCAGGATCGCCCATGCGCAGCATGCGACCCATGCGGTAGAGGAGCCAGCCGCGCTCGCCTGTCCGTCCTGCGTCGCTCTCCAACAGCCCGACCGCCGCGGCGAAACGGTCGTGCGCCGTCAGCCAGGCATAGGTGCGGAGCGCCCGCTCCCCTGCCCTGACCAGCCAGTCGGCCGCTCGCGTGTCCCCGGCCTGACCGAAGTGGTAGGCGACGGCGTCCGGATCGGGCGTGGGCAGCGCCGCGGTCACCTCGGCTACCCGTCGGTGCCAGACCCGACGGCGAGGAGGGAGGATATCCTCGTAGAGCACCTCGCGAACCAGCGCGTGGGCGAACCCGACCGCGGACCCGTCGTCGCCGGCTTCGAGCAAGTGTGCTTCGACCGCTCTGTCGACGGTTTGCAGGACTTCGTCCTCGGTCAGCCCGCCGGACGCCTGCCACACGGCGATTGGGACCTGCTGTCCGATCACCGCTGCCACCGCCAATCTATCCCGCGCAGCCTCACCCAACCGAGCCAGCCGTCTCTCCACGACTTGCTGCAACAGCGCCGGCACGCGCACCCGTGCGAGATCGCCCAGCGTCCACTGAGGTTCTCCGGGCGCGAGCACCCGCTCTTCCTCAAGATCGCGCAGCAGCTCTTGGGCATAGAACGGATTGCCCTCAGCGCCGCGTTGCAGGTGGTCCACGAGGCGGGCCTCCGCCTCGGCGGGCAGCGGGTACCGGACCGCGACCAAGTCCCGCAACGCAACTTCGTCCAAGCGCCGCAGGTCGAGGCGTTCGGTCGGCGCTTCGCGCACCAGCGTCGGCAGCAACTGGGCAAGAGGATGGCGCCTCGTCAATTCGTCCGCCCGGTACGTGGCGACCAGCAGCAGTGGCAAGGACGCTAGGCGCCGGGCGAGAAAGCGGAGCAGATCGAGGCTGGCTTGATCTGCCCAATGAAGGTCCTCCAGCACGCCGACCGTCGGCCGCGATGCGGCCGCGTCGGCGAGCACGTCGTGCATCTTTTGGAAGAGGCCGGTCTCGCCACCGAGTGCCGGGGCGCCGGCATCGATCAGCTCGGCGGGGAGCGGCGGCGCCCCATCATCCGAGGGCAGGCGGGCGAGGAGCTCGCGCCAGGGACCATATGGCGGGGTAGCACTCAGATCGTAGCAGTGGCCCGCCGCGACAGTCGCCCCAAGCGTCGTTGCCTCGGCGACAAGCGCGCGAACGAGGGCCGACTTCCCGATGCCGGCTTCGCCTCCAACCAGCACCAAGCACCCCCGGCCACTTGTGGCCGCGGCGAGAAGCGCGCCAAGCCGCTGCTGCTCCCGCTCCCGCCCGACCAAAACAGGGGGCGGAAGAGTCGCCGCAGGAGGAAAGGGGTCGGACAACGACACGGCCATGGCTCCTCCAATGGATTGGCATGTGGCCCGCATGATACCCCAGAGCCGTAGTCCGTAGTCGGGCGCATGTGATCGGTCGCCGGCGGGTTTCGCTGGTTCATTCGAATTCAGGGACTCGATCGCCTCCCAGAGGTCGCCAGGGTCGAGAGGAAGCGACCTTATGGAAGCAAGGACGTGACGTCTGCCGTTTTGTAGTGCGGGCTTAGTCGGCGGCGATCATTCGCTCGCGCGCGACCGACGCCACAACCGCCGGTTCGTCCGGCTCCCCAAACCGCGCGACGACGACAAGAGTTGCCGCCATGAGCATGCCCGGAATGGAAAGCACGACCATCGTTTGGCCCTCGCTGATGTAGCGTTCTAGGAGTGGTCCAATCAAGGCGCCAGCGAGACCGCCTAGCGCGGTTGCCATCAGATAGAGTGAAAAGAACCGTCCATAGACGTCGGTCGGAAGCCGGTTCTGGAAGAAGGTAAAGGCCGGTATCTCGGAGAGTTCCGCGGAGATGCCGGTAATGACCAAGGCAATGAACGCAATGACCAGGCTGTCCGCGTAACCGAAGGCGATCAGTCCCACCGTGCCCACACTCTCGGCGATAGCGATGAGATAAAGCGTCGATTTCGATCGGTATCTTCCCGCCCCGGCAATCGCCCCTCCCAGGAGGAAGCCGACCGCGACCGCCGCGAAAAACGCTCCACCACCCCCTTCGCCTTGGTCAAGGGCCCTCGCCCGGACCTCGAATAACGAAGCAGCGCCTTGAATGAGCAGTGAAATGGTCACTGTCAATACGGAGAACACGAAAACATCGGGCCGGACAAGAAGTTGCGCATATCCGGCAAATCCGCCGGCCGCCGATAGCGACGGAGAGGTAGGTTCATTCGGCTGATCGGACTGGACTAAAGTGGTCGCGACGCTCTCGTCGGCCGGTCCCTGCGGGTGACTTTGGCTGGCCACAGTGCTAACCCCGACTGGCTGTTTGGCGCGAGACGCGAGGTTGAGACGTGACACCGCAAAGGCAATTGCCGCGAAAGTCAGGCCGTTGATGATGAACAGGGGTGTGACGCCGATAACGCCTAGAACCAGCGCGCCAATCAGCGACCCGACGAACTGCGCGATGGTCAACGTCATGCCAAATAGCCCGTTGACCGCACCTCGATTGTCCGGCGCGACGGTGCCGATTAATTCGACCATGAACGCCGGCCGGGCGACAGTGTTAGCAATCTCAAGGAGCACGACCAGCACGTAAAGAAGCCAAATGCTCTCGACCGCGTTCAGCAGGATGAACGACCAAGCGAGGACCGCCATTGTGAGTTGAGTGAGAATAAGTAGGCGTTTAGTCCGAACGCGGTCCACGATCGCGCCGGCAAAACCCTGAAACACCAGGCCTGGCACGAGGCGTAGGGCTAGCATCCCGCCGACGCCAATGGCGCCGTCGCCGTAATCGTATGCAAGCGCCATCAAAGCGACGAAGTTTAGCCAGTCGCCAATGACCGAGAACAGAGCCGCAATGAGTAGCGCCCGAGAATTGCGCTGTGAAAGGACGTGGCGGTATCGTTGAATCGCTTCACCAGCGGCGGAGCGGAAACCGGGGATTGGGCGACCTGTCAGCCGGCGCTTCATTGCGCTCGGATCCCCCAAGCGTCGTGGCTGACCACGTTGCTCCTTTACCGGCCGCGCCGCTGGTTGAAGCACTCGCGGCAATAAACCGGACGACCTCCCCGGGGTTGGAATGGGACTTCAGTGTCCCGGCCACACGCGGCGCAAACGGTGCGGAAAGTAGGCCGCCCGCCGGTCGACCAACTCGATTTGGATCGATTTACTTGACTACCTTGTTGAACGCCGCCGTATGTGCCCCCGACCTCCCGCCAGTGTGACGATGTGGAAAGCGCTTCGTACGCGGCGATCGTTTCACGGTTCCGCTCCGCTCGTCGCTGGGCCCGGCACTCAGCGCAACGAACAGGTTGTCGAAAACCCCGTTCCGCATAAAAAACTTGTTCGGCCGCCGTGAAATGAAATGGAGAGCCACAGTCTTCACAGACGAGCACTACATCCGCCAGTTGTTGCATCGATCTTCCCTTACGATGAACATTAGTCCCATGCCTTCTATTCTCGGCCCTATGCTGTCTCGAATAAGCGCCTCAGGTGCAACGCGTCCATTGACCCGATCGCGCTACGCTCCATGTGAATTGAGACAACGGCCGAATTGCGGAGCGCGGAAGCGCCCATTCGATTATAGAATCATGGCAAATCAGCGTAAAGCACCGAATGGGGCCCACATCTTCGAGACTTAGGTCTGCCCTGTTGCGACGAATGTTGCTCGAAACACATTGCGCATTTAGGGCTGCAGGCGTACGTCTAGAACCACTCCAATGAGTGGAATCTGGCGAAGCCTGGAGGAAATCGTGTCAATCGAGATACAGACAGGTTCAAGTGGTCGTTACGCCCCGGCAGGCTCGCAGGCGTGGGACCAAAATACAGTTGCTCAGGATGTCTGCCAGTTAACCGAGCATCTTGAAGCAGTCGCAGAGTCGTCTCCCATTCAGTTTGCCTGGCAACATGCAATTGAGCTTATGCATCTCGAACCGGGCGACCGTTCGCTCGATGCCGGCTGTGGCGCGGGGTCGTTCCTTCCATCGATGGCCGAGCGGCTTGGAGCAACCGGCGAAATCGTCGGTCTCGATCATGCGCCTGAGTTTCTAGACCAAGCTCGCATTCGCTTTGCGGCCGATGGTTGGGAACCATCGCTTACCCTGGTGGCAGCCGACATTAACGCAATGCCCTTCGCCGAAGGTTCATTCGACTCCGCTCATTGCGAGCGGGTACTCATTCACGTGGCGGATCCCCAATTCGCGCTGACGGAACTCAAACGGGTCGTGCGCCCCGGAGGGTGGGTTGTCGCTGTCGAACCAGATCTCGCCGGCTGGCGGATCGACCACGAAGACGCGGAAGCGGCGCGGTTCATTGCTGCCGGTTTCGCGTCTACCATTCGCAATCCCGCAATGGGTTTAGAACTGAATAGGCGAATGGCCCTGGTGGGACTCATCGATCGCCAACTCAGGTTCGTCACGGAAATCGAAACAACCGTCGAGGACGAAGCGTTCGTCTATTTTGAGCGCGCGGCGTCCACTGCCGTAGAGCGCGGATGGCTGCCTGAACCACGCGCAAAAGATGCGCTGCGCGCGCTCAAAGCGCAGACCACGGCCGGTCAATTCACAAGTTATAGCAGCTTGTTTATTTGTGCTGGTCGAGTGCCGCTCGGGTCAGACTTGAGCGACCAATAGATCGTCACGGCGGTCGCTGTCAGTCACCATCGTGACGCCGATCTCATCGTAGGATGAGATCGCCTCTGGCGTTTCGACCATGAGCCAACCTGTCCAGTCGTCGCCCACCTCCAGCGTTCCCACCGGGGTCCGCTGACCGTTGATCGCGACCCAAACGTGATAGGTTCGCGAGTCTGAGCTTGGCGGACAACCGCCGACGACAATCATCGTGGGCTTGCCCGGCGCCGTTAACACCGTGCCGTGACCCTGACCGCTCTTATACGTTGAAGCCGGAAGCTCAGCCATCGCGACCGTTTGCGCTCCAGAGCTCAAATACCCTTTTATTTGCTCTTGAGCAGCCTGTGCTTGATCGCGCTCGTCGATTGTCTGAGAAAGCAAGTACGCGAGGATGCCCACGCCTATCAGCAGGAGAATCGCCGCGGCTGAAAGCACTTGAACCGCGCGGCGTCGCAAGAAACCGACTTGCTTCGCAGGTTGCTGCGGGCCAGATGGAAAGGCGATTGTGTTCGATGTCGGGCGTACGTCGGAACCGCCGATCGATGCCATGATGCTGTCGCGCAGCGACGGCGGTGGCGCTTCCCGGGGCGCCGCGACGCCCAACGCTTCAACGACGGAGGCGTAGCTCGCTGCCTCCGCCCGGCAAGCCGGGCACATTGCTAGGTGCGACGAAACAGTCGTCTGCTCGTCAGGATCAAGCGCCCCGATCGCATAGGCACCCAACAACTCTCGGACTTCTTCACATTCTTGGCCATTTGCCATCGCGGTCATTTCTGAATGCCTGTTTGAACACCTTGATCCTGTTTGGTGTGTGCAGCCGAATTCGCTGCTGATCCGCGCGGCGCCCGCCGCTCATTTTCGTTCGCAAGTAAGACCGCGAGTCGTTGCATTGCCGTTCTCATCTGCGTTTTGACCGTGCCAAGCGGTCTGCTCAATCGTTCCGAAATTTCCCGTTGCGTCAGACCGCCGAAATACGCCATCTCTAGCAGACGCCGGTGATCGTCGCTCAAATTGGCGAGCGCTCGTCCAACCTCCAACCGCGTCATCGCCGCGCTGGCCTGCTCGCTCGGATCAGGGTCAGGATCGACCAGCCAACTTGCCGGATCGAGGGCCTGCCCGTCGTCCCCAGTTGGGCCGTCGGCGAAAGACTGCTCTCGCTTCTTACGTAAGAGATCTATAGCGCGGTTTCGTGTCACCCGTAAGAGCCACCCGCCGAACGAGCCGCGACTCGGCTCGAACAGCGTTGGGTTCTGCCAAATAAGCAGAAAAACATCGTGGCCGATCTCTTCCGCCAGCCGCCGGTCACGCAGAATCGTGCGCGCCATGCCGAACACGGCGGCGGCGTGCCTGTCGTAGAGCATGGTGAGCGCATCGGCGTCATGTTCAGCGAGCGACGCCATAAGTTCCGCGTCGCTACAAGATTGCAGATGGCTAGCGCTGTTCGCTCGTGCTCGTGTCATCGCCATGAGCTGGACTGCTTGCTATCTCGCCACACGCCGTTCGATCCAGAGAAACCGCATTTGCCGACTCGCGATGACACATTGTTCGCAATTTCAAATCTAACCATATCAGCCGCCTCAATCTCCGGCCGGCCCTGCATCCACAACCGGCGCGAGGTAATCGATTAATACCTATCGTCGAAACTGATTACACTCACTTTTCGTAATCACATTCTACTCTACCAGCTAATCACGTTTCATTCCTAAAGACCCAGGTGGTTCAGAAAATCGCCGGGGGCTTGCTTGGTTCGCTCGATGAGCCTGTCAATCTCGGTTTTCGGACCTGACCGCTTCGGCTCGATTCCACCCTGCCAGACATAACCGTAAATCGTCCGCCCGTCTTGCATGACCTCGACCGGCCACCATTTTTCCCCCCCTACGGTTGTCGCCTCGCCGGTGATCAGGACCTCATCGCTGGTCTGAACGACTGTGAGTTCGCCAGCGTCCCGTCCAGGTTCAGCCCGCACGTTAAGATCCTCGACAGTCACGTCTGCCGTTTCTCCGGTTTTCAGCTCCGCCGACGCGCCCAAGACCGGCAAGGAACCTTGTTCAAACCACACGATCGCCGCGAGCATGACGTTTGCCACCGCGAGCGCGGCGACGAGACGCCAAAGGGTGCGCCGGAACTTTTTCGATCGGCGGGCGGCACGACCACCGGCGCGGTAGACGCTCTCTGCAGCCCGCCGGCTGATGCCTGCTCTCGGCACGGCAACCCGTTCGGGACTCCACACCGGCACGGTATCGATAATGGTGGCTGGTTCGGCGGCGGCGTGCTCAGCAATGACGGTCTGGTCAAAGCCGGCGCGGAACATTTCCGCGAACGTCTCGACATCGTGATAGCGATCTTCCGGCCGCTTTGCCAGTGCCCAGAGCACTGTGTCGTCGATCCAACTCGGAAGTCGCAAATCGGGCCGGACGACTGTCAGGGCATTGGGCATGTGCTCGAGATGGGCGCGGATGATCTCGCTTTTGATTTCTTTCTCACTCGTCGGTTCGAAGGGGGGTCTGCCGGTCAACAGCTCATACACCACGCACCCGAGCGCGTACACATCTGTCGTGGCGTCGACGGGCTCACCACAGGCTTGTTCAGGGGACAGATACGCGGCTGTGCCAAATGTAGAGCCGCCGATCGACTCCTGACGCTCGCCTGCCGATTGGGCTAAGCCAAAATCGATCAACTTGACTGTGCCATCCGATGTCATCAGCAGGTTTTGCGGTTTGACGTCGAGGTGAACGAGGCCGTGCGCGTGGAGATGGGCGAGCGCGCTCGCAATCTGGTCGAGCACGGTCGAGGTTCTGGCCGGCCCGAGCGGCCCCTCGTCGCGGACAATCTCCTTCAGCGACCGGCCAGGAACATATTCGAGAATCGCCCATGGCCCGTCGGCGTCTTCAAAGAGATCGTAGACGCGGGCGACGTTGGAATGCTTGAGGAACGCCATTGTCCGCGCTTCGCGCCGAAACCGAGCGCGCGTCTCGGGATCGTGCCTGTACTCCAGCCGCAGCGTTTTCAGCGCCACCTCGCGACGGGTACGCAAATCACGTCCAAGGTAGACGAGCGCCATGCCACCTTGGCCAAGCAGTCGATCGAGATCGACCACGTAATGGCCGGCCACGACTTGCTGTGTGTCATCCTCAGGAGGAGGAGCGTGATTCCCGGTCCTCTTGTTTGTGACCGAGACCATGATGAAGACCTCGTCGAAAAAAGTTGCCGATGCGAAGCGAAACGGTGAATCGCTTGACAGCTACTGTACCAAACGGGACTGAGGCGCGTCCGGTTGAGGACACAACTCGCACCATAGTCATCGAACATGTTTCCATGAACGAACGAGAAGGAGCTTCGATATGCTTACCCCGAGATTCCAAACTTGATTGCAGGGGAGATTCTTCAACCATGCCGAAATTTGAAACCGCGCTGTTCGATTTCGACGGCACGATTGCCGACACCCTGCCGCTCATTTACGCCGCATTCGACGCGGCGATCACTCCTTCCTTGGGCCGAAGGTTGAGCAACCGCGAAGTTCGCGCGCTGTTTGGCCCGCCCGACCACGACATCATTCGCTTATTGGTTCAAAATGAGCATCAAGAAATGGCAATCGCGACGTATGTCGACTTCTACGCGCGAGAACATCATCGACTGGCGAGCGCGTTTGTCGACATGGATACGTTGCTGCGCCAATGCCGCGCGCACGGAATCAAGGTCGGCGTTGTCACAGGAAAGAGCCGGATCACAGCGGAAATCAGCCTGCAGGAGATGGGTATATCCGATGCGTACGATGTCCTCGTCGCCGGCGACGACATCGAACAATCTAAACCCCACCCCGAAGGTATCCTCACCGCCCTCGACGCGCTCGGCAAAACCAACAGGGCTCCGGCAGTCTACATTGGGGACTCAGCCGCGGACGTCCTTGCCGGCCGCGCTGCCGGCATCAAAGCAATCGCCGTCACCTGGGGGAGTCCTGACCATGAGGAGCTTCGCGCGGCCCAGCCAGACGTTACCTGCGACACAGTTGCGGAGTTGGCCGATGCGCTAGGAGTCGACTGGAACTAAGAGCGAGCCTTCGTTACCTTACGTTGTACGGACGATATGGCCCGCTGCACGCGCGATTGTTCACTTGCCGACAAGGTCGAAAGGGTGCCATAGACATCGGGTAGAGCGGCCGCGACGATCGCCTTGTCCTCGTCCAATGCCAGCGCCTCGCGGATGCGATTTCGCTGGGCGTGCCGGCGAACGTCTTCTTCAAGTCGTTCGAAATCTAAGCCAGCTCCGAGATCCGGCGTTGCACCGCCGGCGGCTACTCGGGCCGCGGGCAGCAGTCGCATCAAGCGTTGATAGTCCGGTGGCTCGGATGCCAAGGCGCGCCTGATCGCCGAAGCAAGACTGACGCGGTCGACCACGCCCCGAACGGTTGACCAGTCGATAATCTCGGGCAGCGGAGCTCCAACCGATTCAAGATCATCGAGCGCACTGAGAATCGAGGCATCCCCACCATCGCGAATGGCGGACGCAAGTTGCTGAAGCGCTAGGTCACGGGATGTCAATCGTTCAATGCGAACGCGTTCAACTTCGCTCAAGCGCGTTTCCGCCCCTGGCGGAGTGTCCGCTAGAGCGGCCCGGAGCACCGGCGTATCGCGATTTCGCAGGGCGCTACGCACCGCTTGGAGCCATGACAACCGGCGGCGGGCAAGATCGATCCGCGCTCGTTGTTGCTGTGAAAGCGAATCTGGCAGCGCAAAGAGCTCACCGTCATATGCCGTATAAATTGCTGTATCGTCGTCACTTTCCAACGCCCGCAGTAGACGCGGCCAGGCCAAGGCACGGACGACAACGTGCATGTGCTGCTGCATCACCTCGCCGATACGTTCGAGCCTGCCCGAAATGGCCAAGGCGGCGAGCGCCTCACGATCGTCTTCCGCGATCGCCCTGTGGAGTTCCTGCCGGATTTTGATCCGCTCCCCGGCTGCTCTCGCGGCCTGACGATGGACAATGTCAACTGCAATTCCGGCCGTTTCCGATCTCTTGGTCGCGGTCAGAAGCGCGTCATCATCCTCGCACTCGATCGCCTTCGCGAACTCCCCGCCGAGGGACTCGACCATGAGGGCATGGACCTCCATGGCATGCCGCGAGACAGCTGGATCTGACCGCACCTCCGGCCACAAATCGATAACCGTTGCCGCGTCGCGACGCGAAATCGCCGCTTGCAGGCGCTCAATCGACTCAGATCGGCGTTTGGCCGACTCGACTACAGATTTCAGCGGAGCGGCTGGTCGAAAATCGTCAAGCTGACCCTTTTCCCAAAGGTCGAGAACGGCTGCCGAGTCGCCCGTCACTGCCGCGTCGCGCGTCTCACGCAGTCTTCGCCGCCGCTCGATTTCTGCAATCCGAGCGCCGACCTCGCGGATGGCCTCTGGGTCGTGTTCTAAACCGCTCGCACGCCAAAACTGGCGCGCGGCTTCGTCGTCCCCGGCCAGGAGCAAACTGTTGAGACGAGTAAGCCGCCGCTGGCGCTCACGGGGATCGCTCGTCGGCCTCAAGCGCTTCGAGCGCTTGTCACGCGTCAGCGAGGCGACCATCTCGACGACTTCGAAGAGAGGAGGAACCTCGTCGGCAGGCGTTCGCGTCGCTTCCCGCAAGACTCCAATCAACGCCCTGGTCTCGACGTCATCGTTGACACGTAGCGCGCCGAACAGTGGCGAGGCATCCGGTTCAGCCAGGTCTCTCGCTTTGAAGAGAAGACCGCCATTCGGCTCGGTGGGTGGATCGCCGTAGTCATTCCGCAGAGCCGGCCAATCGGCCAGGATGCGCAAGGAGGTGTAGACCACGAGCGCGGCGAAGCGGTCTCGCCGATCATCGGAGCGGGCATCGCCCGAAGGGTGACAATAAGCAGCGGCGGCCTCATCTCGCCTGGCCGGGGGTGAACCAGACCAGGTGGCCGTGTCATAATCTACGAGCGCTATGCCCGCACCGGGCCGCACCACGGCATTATCAGAGGTCAAATTGCCATGTACAAATCCTGCAGTAGAGATCGCCTCAAGCGCGGTTAGCCACGCCCCGGCCAACGCAGTCAGGTACGTGTGATCCCCTGCTCGGCAAGCTCGATCAGTTGCGGCCAGAAGGGTTGGGCCCATTACCCACTCCATGGCAACGACAGGCAAGTGTTGGGATTTCAGTTCAGCGGCTGGCAAGGTCAAACCGTCGGTCAGGTAGCTTACATTCCCGACAATCGGAGTCGATGCCACCCCCCGCAAGCGTTTTATTAGGGGATCGTTGCCAAATGCTCGGTAGCGCTCGGCCAGCGCAGGATCAGGATCGTCGGATCGGCGGCAACGGAGAGCGAGTACGCCGCCGCTCGGCTGCCGGAGTTGGTACACGACGTTTTCGGTTCCGATCACTCGCCACGGCGTGTTCGTTCCCGCGAGCGCGATCGCTCCGCCACCGAGACGATTGACGGCCGGCACAAGCCGTCCCGGGTGCAGCATGGCGTCATCGAGGGTTGAGAGATTCGGCATGGGGGAAAGGTCCCGTTTCGCGCTATCTAAACACCGGAACTGTACCGGATGCGTTATACCCAATGATAGAGTGACCTTCAGTACCGGCGATTGTAGAAGAATCACGCGTCGCTGAAAGCAGCCCATTGGTCTCGTGGAAAGGCGGAGTCGCGCCGTGCAACTACGGAAACGAGCGCAAACCGGCACAACCCCCTTTAGCTCGAAAACTCAGAGAGACGGATCAACCTCCGTCCTTCCTGTGCTTATGCGCGATGATTTGCCGGATTCATTTTCCAAGCCCACCGAATTGGCCGAGGGTATGTCCGGGATGGCGGCGTCGCTGAGCGAGGTCGATCCCAAGGCCGCCGAGCGATTGACCGACCTTTCCCAATCAATCGGCACTGAAGACGGCCGTCTCAAGTGGGCAGACGTCGACCTCCGGCGCGCGTTTAATACGGAGCGATTAGCACACAACTATGCCGTGCGCCGCGAAGGAGGTTTCGTCCCCCAGAGCGTCGATCGCGCGGACCGTGTTCGCCAGATGATGGTGCTGTTTCCAATCATCCTGACCTGGGCCGCCCTGGGCGAGGCGGTCATCAAGTACCGCCAATTTATCGACGCTCACCCCGACCAATCCGATCAGCCGTTTTTGCTGCTCTGGCAGCGCGGATTTGGCGAACAAGGTGGCCTGCTGACGCCGTCCTTCTCGACTGTTGCGCTCATCGATGCGTCGATCATATTCATCATAATCCTCCTCACCTTCTACGTTCATGGCCGGCGGGAGGCGCGTGAAGAAGCCATTGCCGCAACAGCCAACGCGTTTCAAAACGAGCTTGACAACGAATTGGCCGAAGCAACTGTCGTATTAGCATCCAATCGCGGCAATCGGCCGGCGATGCTCGTCCAAAGCGTCGAACGACTAGCGGAACGCTTCGACGTCAACAGCCAGGAGCTCTTGACCAGGTTGCGGGTCGAGCACGACCGTCTTGAGTCGATCGCGGCTCGCCGCGAGAAGGAATTCAACGACTTCGGCGTGTTCGCCAGCGGGATGCGGGCTGGTGCCGAGGAAACGCATCGCTTACTCGTCGACCTGCGCCAACTCTCGACGGGCCTTCAAACCGCGCTCGAAGATTTGACCAGCGAGATCGGCATCGCCGGTGACCAGCAGCGAACGCTCCTCGGCGCCGTGTCCTCACTCGATCGTCTCGTTGCGTCTGGCATTCAAAGTGATCAGGCGGTCACTCGCCAATTGAGCGACGCAACTCGAGCTTTGGCCGAGGCGGCGGACAAAGCGCTCGCCGGCTCCGAAGCTGCCGCGCAAGCCGGTCGCGTCGCGACCGACGCCGTACGCGGCATCGCCGAACTCTCGTCCGGATTGGTAACTAGCCAAGTCCGGGTCGAGAGCGCTGTCGCCGCCGAAGCAGAAGCAAATTCTCGTCTCGCGGACTCGCTGCGCGGTAGCGCAGGCGGCGTATCGTCCGCAACGAAAGCACTCACCGAAATCTCGACCGGTCTCAATCAGCTTCGTGATGAGCTTGCCCGCATCGTCGAGCTAAGTTCGGATCAGTCTGGCACGTTATCCCGCTTGCTCACCGAGCAAAACACGATCGCGACAGGTCTCTCGCAAGTTGCGCGCGATCTCAGTGCAGTTGGGATCACGACATCGCAGCGACAACGTGAAGTCAACGAAGAAGTCGCTTCGCTCGTGCGCAGGCTCGACAATCTCACCACGGTGCTCGCGAAAGCATCCGGTGGCACCGATCATTTACATGGCGATCTAAATGCCCAGAGCGGAGATTCGTTCGGTCAACCTGCAGAAGTCGCGAGTCGCCGGGATCGGTCGCTGTGGCCGCGACGCGAATAATCGATCAGACATAGCGCTCCATATGACCGAACTGCTCGATAACGAGGCGTTCCTGTGAGATCTCGAAACCGGACACAGCGCGACATGATCACGCTTGGAGGATGGCTGTTCGCCGACCTCCTTCTTGGACTCGCCATGGTCTTCTTGCTGGCGAACACGAGCGGCTCGCCTCCGCCTACGCCGACGCCAACCGCGACGCCGAACCTCCTGGCTACAAGCCAGGCGCAAAACTCCGCGCTCGCAACCCGAAGCGCGGCTGAATCCGCCGCCGCCGCCGCGACCGCGACTGCCCAAGCAGGGGCGCTCGGGTCCGCTCAAAAGACGGCTACCGCCGTGAGCGAGTCAGCAATCCAAACTCAAGAAGCAGCGCGACAAACCGCGGTGGCCCGCGCGACTGCCGATGCCTTCGCCGCCGCCCAGGCCACTGCCACCGCGGAGGCACTCGCCACACGAGCCGCTATGTCGGACGAGCAGCGAGCAACGGCAGATGCCCAAGCAACACAGCAAGCTCTCGAGGCCGAGGCTACAATCGCGGCCTTTGCAACCCTACAAGCTCAGAGCAACTCCGATATCGGCGAGGTGAACAGTCGGCTCGCAACTGCCGCCGCGCAGGCCACCGCCGATGCCCAGTCAGCGCAGGCGACAATCGAAGCGATGGCGACTGAGCAGGCCTTGGTCGGCGCGATTGCAACGGAAAACGCCAAAAACGGTGCAAATGCCCTCGCTACCGCGAACGCGCAAGCCACCGAAGTCGCCAAAATTGCCGCGATCGCGACCGAGAACGCGGAATCGGGCGCCAACGCGTTGGCGACCGCGCAAGCTCAAGCCGCCGCCGCTCAGGCAACAGTTGAAGCATTGCAGCAAAGCCAATCAGTGAGCGACGCCGCGATCGCGACGGCTCAAAACGAGGCCGCGCAGGTCCAGTCGACCATCGCGGCGTTGTCAACTGCGCAGGTCTCGTCGGCCGCAACCGCGACAGTTCTCGCCCAGCAGGCCAAGAACAACTCAATTCAACAGCAGCCCGTCGAAGAAACAATCAATATCGACGCGGACGGCATTCTTGCGGGCGATAAGGACGCCGAGGATGACGCGACGAGCAAGCTGCACAAGGTCCTTGACAAGTACAAAGGATGCCGTGTCGGTGTCACATTTACCGTTGGTTGGCCGGGGGCAGGCAACGACATCAACGAAGGCGTGTCGCTCGCTGATGCGGTCAACGATCTCGTCCGCAGTGAGTTCCCAGATCTGTTCGGCAAATCCGCCTTCGATGGGATCGCAAACGTCAACGATCCGCGCGGCAGGGTTGACATCCGGATGTACTTCTTCACCGGTTGCGCCACGGCGCAGACATAAGTCACCAACACTAGACCTCCAATTTAGAATGGCGAGGTGGAGAAGGTTCGTTGCCGTTCAACTCCACCGAGCCTGCATGGTAGTGAGGAGTATGGAGCATCACCCGCGCGAAACCATCATCACCACTTCTGATGCCGTGCAACTTTGGACCGCCTCCGCAGGTAATGGACGACTCACAGTGTTCATATCCAACGGCGGGCCGGGGTGCTGCGACTACCTGGCCCCACTGGCCGACTTGCTTGCAGCTGATGATCGCCGCGTAGTTCGGTGGGAGCAGCGCGGCATCGGTCGCTCGGGTGGGAGCGCGGATGGACCGTTCACCCTTGGTCAGTGCGTTGCCGACATGGAGACAATCCGCGATCACTTTGGATGCGAGCAGTGGGTAGTCGCCGGTCACTCTTGGGGCGCAGATTTGTCGCTTATCTACGCGCTGACGCGCCCTGAACGCTGCGCTGGGATTCTGTGCGTCGCAGGCGGCCACCTCAACAACGATCGCGAATGGCACGTTGATTATGAGCGAGCAACAAAAGAAGGGCGAGAGACGCAACTGGAATTTTCCTATCCACCAAATAAGTCAGCGAATCATCAACTCAACGCTGTATACAAGCTATTTGTCCAATGTCCAACGTTGTTCCACCAAGTTGCGACGCTGGAAGTGCCGGCGTTGTTCCTGTACGGTGCAATGGATATTCGGCCATCCTGGGCAGTCGAGCAAGTTGCGACCCTCATGCCTCAAGCAAGGTACATAGTTCTCCACGAGGCCGACCATTACGTGTATCTGACTCATCCGAGTGAAGTACGTGCCTATTCCAACGAGTTCCTCGATTTTCTCAGTCAAATCGTTTGATCCACAGCACCTGGTACTTCTGTTAAAGCGTTGAAGGGCATGTTCAGCCCAGTTCAGCCACGGCGGTGGCGCGATAGGCTTTCGACAGACTCGCATAATGATCGCCACCGAGATGATGTAAGAGTTGACCGGCGTCAGTTTCGACCTGCCAGGTTTCACCGAACGCTTCGTCGAGCGCGGAAACGGCAAGGACACGTCCGACGAAAAGGTCATGGTCGCCAAAGGTGATGCGGTCGATAACGCCACACTCGATGTGACCAACGCATTCCGCTACCAACGGCGCTTCAATTTCCGCGGCCTCTTCGGGATTGAGTTCCGCGGTCTCGAATTTGTCTTCGTCACGACCCGATGTCATCCCGCAGCGATGCACTGCTGCCAGGAGATCAATATTCGGGAAGTTCAGCGCGAACTGCTCGGTTTTGGTCACGAATTCATGGCTGAGCCGGCTCGGCTGGATTGCGACGCCGACATAGGTGGGGGCGAAGCTTACCGACAACAACCATCCGGCGGTCATTACGTTCGGTTGGTCGTGGTACATCGAGGTCAAGAGCGCAACCGCTCCCGGCGCGAGCATGCGCAGCGCCTGGCGATCCTCGAGCGTCATTTTCTCCGCCATTGTTTCCCCCTAAATCATCTCGGCCTAGTGAGCACATCGCGGTAGGCTTCAAGTGTCAACGCTGCCGTTTGTCGCCAGGAAAACTGCGCTGCCCGCGCGAGCGCCTTCGCTTGAAGCGACATTGCTAAACCCTCGTTCGTCATCACGTCGATGATCGCGTGCGCGACCGATTCGATTTCCGGCTCGACGAGGAGGCCGCCACCCCCAACCACTTCCGGCAAACTCGTCCGATTCGCCGCAATGGTCGGCACGCCGCACGCCATCGCTTCCAGGGGGGTCAGGCCAAACCCTTCGTACAACGATGGTGTGACGTAGAGATTGGCCCCTTGGTAGAGGAGGAGTTTGTCCTCCTCCGTGACGCGACCGGGCAATACGACCGAGTCTTGCAGTCCCAACTTGGCAATCAGCGGCTCGAGCGGCGGAAAAACCGCGCGATTTTTCGAATGCGGCGTTCCAGCAATCACGAGCTTCGTTCGAGCAGGCAAATTCGATTTGGCGCTCGCGAACGCCTCAATCAGCAACGGCACGTTTTTCCGGACATCGAGGCCGCCGACGTTGAAGATGTAGGGATCGGTGATGCCGAGCTGATTGATCTGGCGCTTGACCGCGTCCCGATCAGGAGCGGGCACGTATCGCTCATCAGCCGCTTCCGGGGTAATCCGAATGTTTTGTTCCTTAAAGCCAAGTACCTCCTGAATGTCCTTCGCAGCCGCTTGTGACGGCGTCAATACAATCCGCGCCTGCCGCACGGCGTGTTGTACGGTCGCCAAACGGGTTCGCATCGCCGCCGATGCTCGGTATTCAGGCAGCACAAGCGGAATCACATCGTGAATCGTGATCACGAGCGGCAAACCGGCGCGAATCGGCGCCGAGAAGTGCGGGATGTGCAAGAGCTGAGCCTTGGTTTTTCGCGCTTTTCGCGCAACCCCGAAGAGTTCCCAGCGCATCCGCTCGAACCGTCCGTCATGCCAAATCGCCTCAGTTGTGCATGTCAGCCAGTTGCCGCGGAAGCGTCGCGGCGCCGGCCAATCCGGATCGAGCAGTCGAAGGTCGAGGTCGCCGCGAAGCTCATCGAAACCAGTTTGTAAGCCTCGAACGTACGCCGCCGTGCCTGATGGAGGCAATCGCAGAAAGCTGCCATCCATCGCAATCCGCACAGTCGTCCTGCTCCGTGGTCGCCCTGCCCCGGAATCCCCGGAATGAGGAGCCAGTAGGCTTCGTGGTTCCCTGAAAGTGTCGTAGTATAGCAATCAGCATTGCCGGCTTCGTTCATGTAACTTTGCGCGCCGGGCGGCCTGTGCTATCATTTGGGAAGTAACTTTCTGCGAGGTCATCGTGGTCAACGTGAGATAGGAGAACCTGTGGCAAACCTGCTTGAAATCACCGACTCGACCTTCGAGGCCGAAGTCCTCCAGGCCGACAAGCCGGTCCTGGTCGATTTCTGGGCCCCATGGTGCGGTCCTTGCCGGATCGTCGGGCCGATGCTCGACGAGATCGCGAGCGAGAAGCCGGACGCAGTTAAGATCGTCAAGATCAACACCGACGAGAACTACCAATTCGCCGGCAAGTACGGCGTGATGAGTCTGCCAACATTGCTTATCTTCAAAGGCGGAGAACCAGTTGACAAGCTGATCGGCGCGCATCCCAAACGGACCATCATCGACCGCCTCGAACAGCAGCTCAACGGCGACTCAAACTAGCATTTTCACAAATTTAACGAAACCGCGCCCGCCCGTGTTTTCACGGGCGGGCGCTTATCTTAAACCTTCAGTCGGTCCAGACTATTCGTCGAGTGCCCCGAGGTAGGGTTTGATCGCTTCTGAAGTTTCCCGGCTGTGGACCACCGGCACGATCTCGAACTCGACCAGATCTCGCCACTGCACGACCCATTCCTGGAGCATTATCGCGTCTTCGCATTCGACAAGTTGGAAGCAGCGGTCGAAATTCGATTCGACCCAGCTTTCCACGTAGGTCAGTCCCTCGGGCATCAACCTGCCCTTTTCCAATGCCCGGCGATAGACGGCCACCGCATCGCGATCTTTGTACCGTTCGACGACCATGAAGAGCATGTGGCCCCCAGCCTAGATTCGCCTTAGCTCGTTCCGGCTGACGGCACGCCGGGGTTCGCATCCCGCAGCCCTTCGACCTCACGGCTCAAGTCCTCGAGATCGGCAAACGAGCGGTAAACGGACGCGAACCGGATGTATGCAACGTGGTCGAGCTCCTTCAAGTTGCGGAGCACGGCTTCGCCGATGGCGCTGGACGGCACCTCTTGTGTGCCGAGCGCGAGCATTTCGCCTTCGATTTTCTGCACCAGGCGATCGATTTCTTGCTCGCCCACCGGGCGCTTGGTCAGGGCGACCCGGATTTTCTGGCGGAGCTTGACCGGGTCGAATTCCTGCCGCCGACCATCCTTCTTGACGACGATCAGACCTCCGAGCTCAACTCGCTCGTACGTCGTGTAACGCCGGCCACAGACGACGCATTCACGACGCCGGCGAATCGATTCGCCTCCGCCGAGCTCGCGGCTATCAATCACCCGCGAATCGCCCGCCTGGCAAAAAGGGCACTTCATTGACAGTCACCACAGGGAAAGGGCAACAAACGAATGACCGCTTGTGGGTCGGCCGCTCGGTAGAGAGTATGCACTTAGCGCTCGCACGATTCCGTCATGCGGCGCCCGCCCACTATCGCTCTCGGAGGAAACGAATGATCGACGCCTCGCCATCCCAATCGTCGTCCGGCAGCACGGGCGTGCTGTGGGCCGGACTGACTGCGCGGCCGATTGGTTCCGGCGCAGGAGGCCGCATTGGGCGTTCGCGCGCAGTTTGCGTGCGAGTTCGCCGGCTTGGCAGCTCAGCGAGTGCGTTTCGGTCGTCGAATCCGGTTGCGATCAACGTGATCATGACCGAGTCGCCGAGCGTCTCGTCGATTGACGTGCCGTAGATAATCTCGGCGTCTTCATCGGCTGCAGCGCGAATGATCTCCGCCGCCTCACTTGTTTCGAGGAGAGTGAGACTTGGACCCGCGGAGATGTTGTACAAGACGCCTGTGGCGCCTTGAATGCTCATTTCGAGCAGCGGGCTTTCGATAGCTTCTTTCGCCGCATCGATACAGCGCGTTTCGCCCGCGCCATGACCGATCGCCATGAGCGCCGATCCCGCGTCACGCATGATTGTCTTTACGTCGGCGAAGTCGAGGTTAATCACACCCGGTTTAATGATGAGATCGGATATACCAGCGATACCTTGGCGAAGCACATCGTCCGCGTATCTAAACGCCTCGGTAATCGGCGTTTTTGGATCAACCATATGAATCAAGCGTTCGTTCGGAATCGTGATGAGCGCATCGACTGTATCCCGAAGCGCATTGATCCCTTCGTCGGCCGCGCGCCGGCGGCGGCTGCCCTCGAAGTCGAACGGTCGGGTGACGACGCCAACAGCAAGCGCCCCCGCGTCCCGCGCCAGACGGGCAATCACGGGCGATGCGCCGGTTCCCGTACCGCCGCCCATGCCCGCAGTGATGAAGACCATATCGGTCCCGCGCATGAGCTCGATCAAGCTCTCTGAGCTTTCTTCAGCAGCGCGGGCGCCGACTTCTGGACGCCCGCCGGCACCAAGGCCCTTGGTCAGTTTGTCGCCGATGCGAACCGCGATCGGCGCTTGGCTTGTCAGGAGCGCCTGCGCGTCGGTGTTGACCGCAACAAACTCGATGCCGTCAACACCCGCGGCGACCATGCGATTGATCGCATTGCCGCCCGCTCCGCCGACCCCGATCACTTTG
The DNA here is from genome assembly GCA_045804965.1 of Thermomicrobiales bacterium. GTDB lineage: Bacteria > Chloroflexota > Chloroflexia > Thermomicrobiales > UBA6265 > CAVTUU01. The sequence goes on from JBJMMD010000051.1 coordinate 21,854, forward strand.
ATCGTAGCGAAGGTCGTCGAATACTCGGGGATGGTGTAGCGCATCGGCTTTGACTCTGCTTCCTGAAGATCGCGGTTGGTCGGTGGAGGAGCGGCGAAGGAAGACGTGTAGACTGCTCCTGGACCTGGAAAGATGCGGTGCTGCCGGTTTGCCTGTCCTTGTGTTGGGCGTTGTCCCCGGGATTGCATCGTCGTCCCCACCCCTCAACATCGTAACCGGATGTTCGCCCAGCAACGATTCGTGATGCTGCGCGTCTTCCCCGGTTGGCGCGCTCCCCACTCGCGTCACCATCGCTGGACTATTCCCGGCAACCTACCATCTACCCCTCGCCGGCGCTAGGCAAGCGGAAGCAGATGATTTGCGAAGCACTCCGCTAATGGCACGGATTTAGGATCCGCGGCCAGTATAGCATGCGTCATCGCTTCATCCTGGCATCTGTACGTACATTGTGAACCTCTGTTTTCCCCTACGCTCTTGGGCGCCGATCGGCGTGCCGTTCGAGGGCTAGGGCAATGAGCCGGTCGACAAGTTCGGATAGGCTGATCCCCGTCGCTTGCCACAACATTGGGTACATACTAATGGCGGTAAAGCCGGGGATCGTATTGAGTTCGTTGATGTAGATATGGTCGGTGTGCTTGTCCAAGAAAAAGTCGACTCGAGCCATGCCCGCGAGGTCGAGCGCCTTGAACGCGGTGATTGCAAGTTCCTGAACCTCAACCAGCGTCTTGCCCTCGAGCCGGGCCGGGACGATAAGCTGCGATCCCTCTTCGACGTATTTGGCGTTGTAGTCATAGAACTCATTACCCGGGACGATCTCACCGACGACAGAAGCGATCGGCTCGTCGTTGCCCAGGACCGAGACTTCCAATTCACGTGCGTCAACGCCTTGCTCGATGATGATCTTGCGGTCATGTTTGCCGGCCTCGGTCAACCCCGTAGCAAGCTCGGAGCGATCGTGGACCTTGGTAATGCCGACACTCGAGCCCATATTCGCCGGTTTTACGAAGCAGGGATACCCGATCTTTCGATCGATCCAATCGCCGATGCGATCCGGATCGTTTTCCCATTCGCGGCGAAGAACCGCCTGCCAGGGCGCTTGCGGCAACCCAGCTTGCTCGAGGATCGTCTTCGTGATTGCCTTGTCCATCGCCACCGCTGAGCCGAGCACTCCCGACCCGACATAGGGCAATCCCGCGAGCTCGAGCATGCCCTGCACCGTGCCATCCTCGCCCATCGGTCCGTGCAGAACGGGAAAGACCACATCGACATCTCTCGCGAACACGGCGGGCACCAATTCACCAGCGGGCGCTTCGGCCTTCCCGCCCGTCGCCGAGCTGCCATTGGTAAGCGCGAACAGCGGCGACGCCGAGGCAAGCTGTGCGAGCGGATCTCCCGTGGAAAGCCACCGGCCTTCGCGCGTGATACCGATTCGCGAGACCTCGAACCTCTCGGGATCGAGCGCACTGATCACGGTTTGGGCCGAGCGCAATGAGACATCATGCTCGTCTGACTGGCCTCCAAACATGACAGCAATACGCACTTTGCCCGCTGCGCCGCCGTCTTGCTCCTCGGTGGTGCCCTCGCTCATGATCGCCCCCTCACCCTATGGTTCTCCGATGACTTCGATCTCCGGATGCAGATCGATCCCGAACTCGCTTTGAATCCGATCCTGCGCAATGGCGATCAATTCGCAAACTTGGGTTGCGGTCGCTCCGCCCGCATTGACGATGAAGTTTGCGTGTTTCGTCGAAAACGACACGCCGCCAACCTGAAATCCTTTCAAGCCCACCGCTTCAAGCAATCGTCCGGCAAAATCGCCAGGCGGATTCGTAAAGGTCGATCCTGCGCACGCCCCGGTCGGTTGCGTTTGATGACGATAATCCGCGTGCTCCTCAGCCAGTCGGACAAGGTCCGCCTTGTCACCTTTCGGCAGGTGCAGCACAACGGCAAGGACATGCACGTCTCTTGGCCGAGACATTGCCTTCACGGTCGTGTACCGATAAGTGGGATCAAGCCAAGTGCGGGACCGTTCCGACACTTCGCCGTTGTTGTCGATCACGACAACAGAACGTAGTGCATCCTTCATCTCGGTTCCGTGGGCGCCGGCGTTGTTGACGGTCGCCCCGCCAATTGTGCCGGGCAGCCCAACCCCCCAATCCATGCCCGCCCAACCGCGCTCTGAGACATAGCGGCCAACCCACGACAGTGGTGCCTGGGCTGCGACGCGGACGACGACCTCGTCGCCGCGATCTTCGGCCCCGAGCAATTGTTCAGCCCGCTCCCCCGGTGTGCGACACGAAATGACGAGTCCGCGAATCCCGCCCTCGCGCACAAGCAAGTTGCTGCCGCCGCCGATGACCGTTATCGGCAATCCCTCGCCGGCCGCCCAGCGAACAGTGGCGATGAAATCGTCAGGCGTCGGCACGCGGACCAAGTAATCTGCCGGTCCACCGATCCGCCAGGTTGTATGTAGAGACATTGGCGACTGCCGCATGACTTTGAGGTGCGGCGCGCCCTGAATCGCCGTGGTCGACATGAGTGACTTCATGCGTGCGCTGCCTTCGCCTGCAACCGATTGAGGAGCCGCGGTCCGACCGACGTGACATCGCCAGCGCCAAGCGTCAAAACTACATCTCCTGAGCGCACGCGATCAGACAGCAAATCGACTGCATCAGACGGTGTCCCACCTGCGAGCGCGCCATTCGGCAGCAATCGAATGAGGTCTGTCGATGAAACGCCTAGGTTATCAGTTTCGCGGGAAGGATAGATATCAAGGATGACGATCTTGTCGGCGTCGCCAAACGAGCCGGCGAAATCTCCGAGCAGCGCCTTTGTCCGGCTGAACGTGTGTGGCTGAAAGATCGCCCACAGCCTCCGCTCGCGAAATCTCTCGCGCGCGGCTTGAAGCGTCACCCGGACTTCGCTCGGGTGATGCGCGTAGTCATCGATCACCGTCACCCCGCCGACGTCGCCCTTGGTTTCAAACCGCCGCCCAACCCCTTCGTACGAAGCGAGCGCGGCTATTGCTTCCGAAGATCCGTAACTTAGTGCGTCGAGCGCTGCTGCCGCCGCAAGCGCGTTCAAGGCGTTGTGCCTCCCGGGGACCTTGAGGCTGAGTTCGTAGAACTTGCCTACGGGATCGATCATCCGCCAGCCGCTGGCAGCGCTCGCGAGCCGCCAGTCTGCCTGGGCGCTCTCTCCAAAAGTGATGACCTTGGTCTGCGCGGAAACTCCCGCAAGGTTTCGCTGGGCGCCAGGATCGTCCGCTGAAGCGATCAAAGATCCATTAGGCCGAATGTTACTGTAGAAATCGCGAAACGCTCGGTCGTAATCGAGTTGATCTCGAAACAGATCAGGGTGGTCATATTCGATATTCGTCACGACAGCGATGTCCGGCTTGAGCCATAAGAATGAGTAATCGTATTCGTCGGCTTCAACCACCATCACGTCACCACGTCCCGGCGCCGCGTTCGTCCCGGTCGCGGCCAACACCGCCCCAATCGCATAGGACGGCTCGGCCCCGAGCTCAAGCAAGGCGCTGGCGATCATGCCACTCGTCGTCGATTTTCCGTGCGATCCAGCGACGGCGACACATTGCTTTGCATTCGCCAGCAACCCCAGGAGTTGCGCGCGTTTGACGGCCGGCACGCCCGCTTCGAGGGCGGCCGCCAATTCCGGATTGTCCCCTCGCACGGCAGCAGTAACGACCACAAGCGCCGCGTTCGCAGCGTCAGCGCGCTGGTTATGTCCAATTCCTACCTGGATGCCTTCGGCCTGCAACGCTTCGGTTTGCTCGGATGCGACTGCGTCGGAACCTGTCACGCGGTAGCCCCATGCGAAAAGGATTCTCGCCAACCCGCTCATCCCGATTCCACCGACCCCAATGAAATGGATCGGCCCCGGCATGGGCGGGAGCGTCTCAATCTGGCTGTTTGGCATCTGAATCATGACCGGCTCGCTTCCTGAGCAGTCAAATTGAGACGATCCGCGACGAGCCGCACCGCTTCTCGGAACTTGTCTCCTCGGTCGAACTCGTCGCGGAAGAGCCCAAAGCTAGCACAGCCCGGCGAAAGCAAAACGACGTCCCCACTGGTCGCCGCGTGCGAAGCAGCGTCGACGGCCCTAGCCATGCTGTCGTAAGGGCCACGCAGAGGGACCTGGCGGGCAGCCAAGAGCGACTCCAGGTCAGGCGTCGCTGTGCCATTGAGCAAGTAAACGCCGTGAACGCTCGCTTGCACGGCATCGGCGAATGTGGACAAATCCGTTTGCTTGCCCGCGCCGCCGGCGAGGAGATGAATCCGCCGACCTGGGAGTCGTTCCAGCGCGGCGATCGCCGCCACCGGCGCGGTCGCCGACGTGTCATTGATATATTCAACGCCGGCAGTGACCGCAACGCGCTCAAAGCGGTTTTGGATCCCGCTGAATCCGCGTAACCCTCGACCGACGGCGTCCACGCTCGCGCCCTGAATCAACGCCGCCGCGGCGGCTGCGGCGGCGTTCGCGGCCTGACGCGATCCCGTCAACGCGGGATTTTCTGGAATGGGTATTTCCGTCGATCCGTTGTCAGTTCGCCACACCAATCTGCGGTTATCAACCCACATCCCGAGTTCATCGCGGCGAGTGTCGGCGAAAGGGACGACTCGGGCAGTCGTTTCCTTGCTTGCCTTCCACGCCTCTTCGTCAGTGCGGTTGACGATCAGGACATCGTCGCGTGTTTGGTTGCGCGTGATGGTTCGTTTAGTCGCCGCATAGTCGGCAAACCCATCGTAGACGTCGAGATGGTCTTCCGAAATATTCGTTAGAACGCCGATATGTGGCGCCAAACGATGTTCGTCAAGTGCTTCCAGCTGCCAACTCGAGAGCTCGATGATAACCGGCGTGTCTGGCGCGATCCGCGGCAATTGCTCCAACGCGGAAATGCCCATGTTCCCGGCGAGCACGGTCCGCGGATCCCAGGATTGCAGGATCGACGCGCAGATGGTGCTGGTCGTCGTCTTCCCCTTGGTGCCGGTAATGCCGATGATCGGGGCGAGACACGCGCGGAAGAAGAGGCTCATTTCCATTTCGATCGCGACGCCGTGCTCGCGCGCGAGTCGCAGCAACGGCGAGTTGCGGCGAACCCCCGGATTACGGATAACGATATCGGCGCCCTCGCGGGTGAAGTCTCGCTCGTCGTGTCTGCCAAGCACAAAGCGGATCGGCAATCCATGGAGGTCCCGAATCGAGCTTGCCAGGTCCTCTTCGGACCGGCGATCAGTCACCGTCAGGAGCGCGCCTTCCGCGGCAAGAAAACGGGCGACGCCAAGACCGCCGCCGCGCGTGCCGAGACCCATGATCGTAATACGTTTGCCCTTGTATCGACCGCTCATGCACTGATTATCCCGGTTGGGCGCTCAGAAAGGCCAAGATTAGAGCAACGCCAAGGCGACGCCAATTAAACCCGCCATCATCCCAACCATCCAAAATCGGATCGTGACTTGCGTCTCCGACCAACCGAGAAGTTCAAAATGATGGTGGAGCGGCGTCATCTTGAAGATACGCTTGCCTTTGGTCACCTTGAAGTACGCCACTTGCAGCACCACCGATAGGACCTCGGCGACAAACACCAATCCGACTACCGGCAGGAGCAGCCATTGCCCGGTCATGAACGCTGCCGTCGCCAGTGCCGCCCCGATCGCCAGCGCGCCCGTATCGCCCATGAAGACTTGGGCGGGATGCGCGTTGAACCAGAGGAAGCCCATGCACGCCCCGACCATCAGGAAGCAAAAGGTGACGACGCCGATCTGTCCCTGTTGGTACGCGATGATGCCATAGGCAACGAAGGCAATCGCCCCGAGTCCCCCTGCCAGCGTATCGAGTCCATCGGCAAAATTCACCGCGTTCGCCATGGCGATGATCGCGAACGCGGCGATCGGTAGGTACAGGATGCCAACGCTATAGCGGCCGAGGAACGGGATGTAGACGTGGTGAAGACCCAGGCCATAGGGGTCAGGGAGGTAGAGGATGAGTGCGGCAACGATCCCAAAGACCGAGAGCCAAGCGAATTTGAAGCGCGCGGTCATGCCCCGTTTGACACCGCCGACCAAATTCATGCGATCGTCGATCGCGCCCAGCGTGGCTGCGGCGACAAGGACGCCGATGGGCAGCAACATCGACATTCGGCCCGCGAGATTGAACACCAAGGTCAAGGCAACGACCGTGATCGTGATCATCACGCCGCCCATTGTTGGTGTGCCAGTTTTCGCGAGATGCGTTTCAGGGCCTTCGATGCGAATTTGCTTCCCGAACTTCTTTTGCCGGAGGTAGGTGACGATTGGTCGCCCAATAATCAAAGTCAGCACAAACGCCAGGCCCGCCAGCGCCAGCGAAACGGCCATGTTCTCGTTTTGATCTTTGGGCATTACGCTGTCGACCAGCGGGGAAACAAACGGCTGAAAAAGCGCAATCGAGCTCATGCGTCGCTTTCGCGTCCGGAGGCGTCTTCGCGCAACGCTTCGACAAATTCTTCCATTTGCAGGCCGCGTGAGCCCTTGAGGAGAACCGTATCGCCTTTACGCAATTGTTGGCGTAAGAAATCGACCAGCTGCCCACGCTGGTCGAGCCCGAATGATGTCACGGCAAGTTGTCGTCCGTCGACTGTCGCCGTCGTCGCTGCTTCGTCGGCAATGATCCGCGCCATCTCCCCGTACGTGATGAGGACATCGGCCACCTCGGCCGCGCGCCGCCCGACGATACGATGCTCCTCGTCCGTCAACGACCCCAATTCGCGCATATCGCCGAGGACCGCAATTCGCCGCTTCGGGCGGAGCTCGTGCAAAAGTGCGAGCGCCGAAAGCACCGAGGGCGTACTTGCATTGTACGTGTCGTCAATCATGCGCGAGCCGTTTGGGCCCGGCAGCATCAGCAGTCGGACTTGGATTCTGGGATCGTCAAATCCGGGCAACATCTCCGAGATATGCATGCCCATGGCATGTCCTGCAGCGATACCGGCCAGCGCAAGCTGGACCGCATGGCTACCGACCAGCGGCACTTTGATGTGCAGCCGGTCGCCCGCGAGTCGCAACCAGAAGTTCGTTCCTTCGAGGCCTTCTGTCTCGACGCGCTCGCCACGGATGTCGTTCTCTCGGTTCAAGCCATAGGTGAGCACGCGACCACGTGCGCGCCCGGCCATCGCCCGAACGCGCGGATCATCGCCGTTCAGGATCGCGACGCCATCGTCGGGAAGCGCGGCAACGAGCTCCGATTTCGTTTCCGCAATCGCCTCGATCGTTCCCATCCGCTCGAGATGGACCGGGTAGATGTTTGTCACTACCCCGATCTTCGGCTTTGCGATGTCGGCCAGCAGCGCCAACTCGCCGAATGCATAGGCGCCGCCCATCTCCAGGACCGCGATCTCAGTCCCAGGCTCGACTTCGAGCAGCGACCACGGGAGCCCAACCTCGCTGTTCATATTGCCGGGGCTGCGGTAGGTGGCGAAGCGTTGCTCCAAGATCGCGGCGATGACCTCTTTCGTGCTCGTCTTACCAACGCTTCCTGTGATGCCAACGACCGTGAGCTTGAGTTTGGCACGCCGGGCAGCGGCAGCCTTCTGCAATGCGGCGACGGGATCATCCACGAGCACCAATGGCAGCGGCGCCTCGCCCTCGACCGTGGCGGCCCATGACCGGCTTACGAGGGCCGCCGCCGCTCCATTCGCCGCCGCCTCGCCCACGAAATCGTGCCCGTCAAATCGCTCCCCGTGGATCGCGACAAAGAGATCGCCGGTTTGAACGGCGCGCGAATTGCGCGCAAGCGGCATCTGGGCGGCATCAGGCACGTTTCCGCGAACTTCGATCTCCGTCGCTGATACCAGGTCGTCGAGTGAAACTGTCGGCGTCATCGCGCATCCCCTCGCCCGGCTGGTTCCGGAAGTCGTTCGCCAACGCGCAGGACGGCGCTGCGACTCCGAGGATTGTCCGCGATTTCAGCTGCCGATGGTTTCACGGCCTGACGCGTGACGCGGATCAGCCTCGCCTGATGATCGCATGTGCAGATCGGTTGATCGGGCGGGCATATGCAGTTCGCGCTCTCACGTTGCATGAAGCGCTTGACGATACGGTCTTCGAGCGAATGAAACGAGATCACCGCCATGCGAGCGCCCGGCTTCAAGATCTCGACTGCGCCCGCGAGCGCCAGTTCGAGCGCCTCGAACTCGCGATTCGTTGCAATTCGCAACGCTTGAAACGTGCGTGTTGCCGGATGCGTGTCGGCGCCTCGCCTGCCTCCCACCGCCTCACTTACCACCCTCGCTAATTCCGCCGTCGATGAAATTGGCGCCTTTGACCGTTCCCGCACGATCCCTTTCGCGATTCGTCTTGATTTCTGTTCCTCGCCATATTCGAAGATGAGGGTTGCGAGTTCTGCTTCGGATGCCAAGTTCACAAGCTCCGAAGCAGGAACGCCAGTTGTCGGATCGAATCGCATGTCAAGCGGCGCGTCAAAGCGAAAAGCAAATCCGCGATCAGCCTGATCGAGCTGAAACGATGAGAGCCCGAGGTCGAGCAAAACTCCATCTACCGGGACGAAGCCATTAGCCTTCGCGATCTCAGCCAGGTCCGCGAAATTGGCATGAACGAAGGTGATACGGCTCCCAATTGATTGGTCGTTCCGCAGCGATTCAGCCCGCGCGATGGCATCGGGGTCGGCATCGAGCGCCAACACGCGCCCGTCCGGCCCGCTCGCGGCTAGGATCGCCCGCGAGTGGCCACCGCCGCCAAACGTGCCGTCGAGATAGCGGCCGCCAGATGCCGGCGCCAGGAGATCTATCGTTTCGGTCATGAGAACCGGCTTGTGCCCGGAAATCTGTGTATTCACGAGTGAAGATTAAATCAGGCTGGCGAGTCGTTGCGCGATCGCCGCTCCGTCATGGTCAATCACCGCGTTTTCGGATTCCCATTGTTCGGGACTCCACAGCTCAAGTGAGGTATTGACGCCAATCACGATGACCTCGCGGGAGAGGCGAGCGTACCCACGAAGCTCAGGCGGAAGCAGGATCCGTCCCTGGGCATCAAGCTCAAGGTGAGCGGCCTCGGCAAAAACCAGGCGTCGAAACGTGCGTGCGTCTGGATCGGAGATCGGCAGGGCATCGACCTTCGCTGCAAGCGGCAGCCAGGCCGCCATCGGGTAGGCAGACAAGCACCGGTCGATTCCCCGCGTGACGACGACGCCGTCGGCGAGCGCCTCGCGAATGCGAGCCGGTATCGCCACCCTGCCCTTGGCATCGAGTGAATGCACGTAGCGCCCGAGGAACATGCGATCGCGCTCCCTCTCGGCGATCAATCGACTGCGGGCGCGTGATCCACGCCGGACGGGGCCGGCGAGAACTGAAGTGGAGTTATCCACCGGGGACACCACTTATCCCCACTTTTCCCCACCATTATCCACAGAATACGGCGGGACAGGGACCATGTCCAGTGACAATTTGGGACAGTTCCCTCGCCGACCCGGCGCTTGACCTAGAACGTATGTTCGCATATACTGTCTCTGCGCTCTATTCCGCGCCTATTGAGAAAGGGTTCCTATGTTTCTCGGTTGGTACGACCCCGAAAAGAAGAAGTCAGCCCGCGACAAGCTCGAAGAAGCGATCGAACGATATGAGGAAAAGTTTGGCGGTCCGCCTGCAGCGGTGCTCACCAGCGTCGCCGAAGCGGAAGAGCTGCTCAACGATAAAAAGGCGCCCGCAATCCTCGTCCGTGGCGTCAACTATATTCCTCGCTTTACATTCTACGTAGGGATTGACGAACTGCCGGGGGAAGAGCTGGCTGAAGCCGCCTGAATCCCGCGGCAGAAATCTGCTAGCGAATGACGGCGAGCAGGTCGCCGATCTTGACGGTTCCGCCTTGCACAATCGGAAGTTCAACCACTTCACCGAGCCGGTGAGCCCGAATCTCATTCTCCATCTTCATCGCTTCGATCACGCAGATGAGATCGCCGGCTTCGACTCGCGTGCCGGTTTTCGCGGCAACTCGTAGCACTGTTCCCTGGATCGGACTTCGCAACTTTTCCTCATTCGCGACCGCGGTAGAACCTCGTGACGCGTGAACCGGCCGCTTCGGCGCGGTTCGCTGGGCCCGATTTGGTTGGCTCAGCGGATCGCCGTTCACGCGCACGGAGAGTTGTCGGCCGTTGACCTCGACGAGCACTTCTCTCCACGCGCTTGGTGTCTCCCGCGCCGCGTCGTCGGGAACAGCGGCAGGTTCAGGCAAGACGTCGGGGTGTTCATCGAGGAATGCCGTCGTCGCGCCTCGCCGAACGAACGCTTCGTTCATGAACACCCGTTGATGGAACGGAATGGTCGAAGGCACGCCTTCAATACGAAACTCACCGAGCGCCCGCCGCATCCGCGCGATCGCCTCGTCCCGGTCCCGCCCCCACGCAACCAGTTTGGCAATCAGCGAGTCGTACGCGGGCATGATTTCAGCCCCCGGCTCCATTGCACTGTCGACGCGAACGCCGAAGCCACCTGGCTCCTGGTACGCTGTCAACACGCCCGGAGTCGGAGCAAATCCACGCCCCGCATCCTCAGCGTTAATCCGGCATTGGATCGCGTGACCCCGCGCTTCGATTTCGGTTTGCCTGAACGACAGCGCATTCCCGGCCGCCACGAGCAGTTGCTCGCGGACGAGATCAATTCCAGTCGTTTCCTCGGTGATCGTGTGCTCAACCTGGATTCTCGTGTTCATCTCCAGAAAATAAAACGATCCGTCTTCAGCGACCAAGAACTCGACTGTGCCGGCCCCGGAGTACTCGACCGCGCGCGCCAGGGCAATCGCTGCATTGAACAGACTCGTTCGCAAATGATGATCGACGGCAGGCGAAGGAGTCTCTTCGATCAGCTTCTGGTGCCGCCGCTGGACGGAACAATCGCGCTCGCCAAGGGCGACGATGTCGCCATGCCCGTCGGCGAAAATCTGTACCTCGACGTGCCGTGGCCGGGGTAGATAGCGCTCAAGGTAAACAGTCGGATTACCGAAATATCGACTCGCCTCGCCCGCCGCGCCATCAAACGCCGCGGCAAGATCTTCGGGTCTAGGCGCGATGCGGAAACCGCGTCCGCCGCCGCCGCCCGCGGCTTTGATCGCAACGGGGAAACCAATCTGCTCGGCCCATTCGTATGCTGCCTCTCGCGAGGGCACAGAGGCATCGGCGCCGGGCACGATCGGCACGCCCGCCTGAAGCGCGATCGCGCGGGCGCGAACCTTGTCTCCCATCGCTTCAATCGCGCCTGGCGTAGGCCCGACAAAGATGAGTCCGGATCTTCCACAAGCGAGAGCGAAATCAGCATTCTCCGAGAGGAAACCGTAGCCAGGATGAATCGCTTGCGCGTTCGCCCGAAGCGCGATGGCGACGATGGCGTCGATGTTCAAATAGGGCAAACGATCGCCGTCAGGAATGCGGTGGGCCTCGTCCGCGAGACGGACATGACGGGAACGTTCTTCGCCGCCTCCATAGACCGCGACGGGATATACGCCCAACTCCCGGCAGGCGCGAATGACCCGCACGGCGATTTCACCACGATTCGCAATCAGCACCCGCTGCAGGCTGCCCATGCCGCTCAATGTCCCCACCTCCGGCAGGGAATCATAGCCGAGAACGTGGAGATGACTGTGTTATTGAGCTGTGTAGAAGTGGCGACTATGAACGAGGCAATCGAATCGAGGCCGGTGTTGGCACCACCTCGACTTTGCCGTTGTACAAGGCCCATTTCAAATACGCATCGAGATTGACGGATCTCATCAGATCCCACGGCCAAGGCGGAAAATAGATGCTCAGCGCACCGGCGATGCCATCACATGCGACCCATAAATATTGCAAGTCATCCTGTTGGCACGCTTGCCGGAAATCCGTGAATGACGCCTGCCGGTTTGCCATCTCCCAACCGACGTAGTCCGCGAGCTGAGCGTTCGCTGGGTCGATCAGGAATGCTTGCGCCAAGCGCGTGTACCGCCCGCGGACATCTGAGAGCGGTTGATTGACTTTCACTCGTCCGACGACGCCGTGGTCAGACGCATCGTAGATCGTCGCGATCTTGGTTTGCAGCGACTTAGGAAATTGGCGCTGGAGATTCCCAAGTTGTGACTCTATCGCGTTGCGCAACGCGGCGGTTTGTACAGTTTCTGCGGCCGTCAGCGCCGGCCCGTTCGGGAGGCGCAGATCGGTTGAGGAGGTGGGAACAAACCATGTGCCATCCGCGGCCATGCGGCAGTTACTCATCCCTTCGATCGCCTGCTGACTCGCATCCACACCAGAATCGGTCATCCAATAGTGCGCCCAGCTGGCGCACGCTTTGCTCGAACTGAGTTTGGGTACGGGAATCGCGCTCGTGCCCTGATCCTTCGAAGACGCCTCGCCGCTTGAAGCGACCCGTAGTCCACCAATGAGGAGCAGGCAAATCAAAATGACGAAGAAGGCAGTACGCCCATCGTTTCTCCGTCTTTGAACGCGGGTCGACTCAACCATCGAATTCGGTCATCTAGCGGCGCGCCCTAGAAAGGGAACACCAATCGCCATCATTTGAATGACGAGCCGATCTCCACCTGGTCGGCCAACGGCACAAGCACCGGCTCGTTCACTTTCCCATTCGTATGCGGAATTGGCGCCTGGTCAAGTCGCTGACCCACCGCATCGACCGGCTGCTCAACGGGCGCCACCCGTTTCGCAACGGCCAAAACAGACACGCCGAAGGGCAGATCGATGTGGCGCATGAGACCGTTCTCCATGTGCATGACACGGAAGGCGGCCTCGTTCATGATTTGTGGATAGTCACCAAGATCAGATTGCAGGCCGTCCGGATTCGCGCCGTTGGAGGTTCGCGCTTTTCGCAGCAAATTCTTGAATTTCCGAATCGCAAAGATTGGGAAGAAAAAGACTGTATTGCAATAGGAGACTCGATCGACAGAATATCCCGCTTCCTCGATGAGTCGTCGCAAGTGGGGAGCAGTGTATCGGCGCTTGTGGTGATTGATTTCGTCGTGCTCCGACCAAAGGATTTGGTACGCAGGCACCGTAATGATCAAGCGGCCGCCTGGCTTCAGCACGTCGTGAAGGCTCTGAAGAATGCCAAAGTCATCCTCGATATGTTCAATCACATCGAGGGCGACGATACAGTCGAAGGTCGCATCTGCAAATGGAACATCGGTAATCGATCCGCGGACGAGTTTTTTCACGCCCCGCGACTGTGCAAACGAGATTGCCTGGGCGGAGGTATCAATGCCAATCGCGTCGCCGAGTTGTTCCAGATGCTTCAGCATTTGGCCCGTACCACAACCGGCATCGAGAATGAGAAAATCCGATTCCTTCTTCTGCTCACTAACTAGTTGGGTGATGAGCTCAAACCGCCAGCGGAACCACCAGTGGCGGTCTTCGTGGCGGTAATAGCTCGCGTAAAAACTCGGATCCATTCCAGCTCATCCCCCCGTTTGTGCGCTCGATCCTCCCCTTTTCCCGGCATACCTTATCAAAAATGCAAGATCATAGTTGCCGCGGGGTGAAAAGATGTCGCCATGAACTTGAAACGCTATTCTTGGCAAGGTCGCTCGACGCGTTCACTAGTTCACACGTTCGAGGCTTAGAGATAAGACATTTTGCTGTGCAGCATGTTCGTCAAAATGGCACTTGCTCGCTGACCAGCGGCAGTGTCAGGTACTCGAATGAGATCGTCGGATCGGCCGCTGGACCGGCTCAGAATCCCCTGACAGCCAGCGACTCGGCGCGAGTGCGATTGCTCCCCCGGTCACTCTTGCCACTCGCTATCGTCATCGCCACCTATGCGATAGCTACACTTCTTATTCCAACCTTCGCGCCGGTGGCCATCAGCGACGATTGGACTTATGCCCGTTCGGTCGAATATCTGGTGCGGCAAGGTCGCTATCACATCGTGCCGGTTGCCGCGGCGACGATGGTCTTCCAGCTCTTTTGGGGCGGCTCGTTCTCCTATATCTTCGGGATGTCGTTTGGAGCGCTCCGATTTTCGACCGTTGTCATTACCTTTCTCGGCGGACTCGCCTTTTACGGTACGTGCCGCGAAATTGGGATCAATCGGAACCGCAGCGCGCTGGGAACAGCAGTCTATCTCTTCAATCCGGTGCTCTTTCCAATCACTTACACGTTCATGAGCGATCCACAGTTCCTGGGACTGCTCGCGATCTCGTCGTATTTCTATGTCTGTGGCTTGCGACCTGGTCTTGCCGGCGAGCGGGCGGCCTTGATAGGTTCGGTCGTCGCCGCCCTGGCCTGCCTCCAGCGTCCGCATGGGGTGCTGATTCCACTAGGAGTCCTGACCTATTTATCGATCGCCAACCGCTTTTCATGGAACCGCGAGAGCCTTAAGACGTTCTTCCTCGTTGCCTTCTTACCAGTGGCAACGACAATTGTGTTCTACGTTTTCGTGTCGCATGGCATTCCTAGTCAGCAGGGCTATTTTCTGAAAGAGGCCAAAGCAGCGGGATTCGGTCAAACTTGGTTGCTTGTCCGACGTCTGACGTTCATCGAGATGATGTATACCGGTCTCTTCGTAATTCCGATTGTCGCGGCTGCTTTGCCGGCGATTCGAACGATCTCGAAGATAAAGGCAGGAAGGCCGACCCTCCTCTTTGCCACGTGGACTTCGATCCTGCTCGCGGGATATATCTGGTTCTGGAACCAGCGCCGGCGGATGCCGTATATCCCGCACTTCTTCGGTCGGGCTGGACCAGGGTCCGCCGATCTGCGTGGCGCCAGGCCACCCCTCGCTGGACCAACCGCGTTCGACCGTTTAACCGTCATCTGCGCGATCGCGGCGGGACTCTTTGCGCTCTGTGTCGCGGCCGGATTGTCCCAAAAGCCGAGGCGCGGCGCCTCGGGTGCGGGAATACTCACCGTTCTGCTTGCTTGGCAGGTGGTCGGCGTCGTGACGCAATCGCTCCTTTTTCGCAATTGGATCATTTCCCTCGACCGCTATCTGTTGCCGCTCTTGCCATTCATACTCGCCTTGCTGCTTTGGTCCCTTAACAATATCAAGCTGTCGATGCCGATCGGGTGGACCTTCGCTGGCCTTTTCGCGTTCTATTCCATTATCGGTACGCGGGACGTCTTGGTATTTCAAACAGATGTCTGGAAACTTGCGGGGCAGCTCAACGCGGAGGGGATTCCCGACACGCGGCTCGATGCAGGCTACCCGTGGGACGCATACCATTTGTGGGAATTCAGTGAGCAGTACCACATTCCGCGGCAGACGCCTGACGGAAGTTGGTGGACCGATGTTTACGCCACCGCTACCAACTCAGACTATGTCATCTCTGGTGCACCACTTCGGGGCTATGATGTGATCGAAGTGCAACCCTATTCTGCTTGGCTCCAGCACGACCAGGTTTACCTCATGGTTTGCCGCCGTCAGAGCCTTCGACCACCTAAATAGAAATCGTCATTCCGAGTCTTTCGACGAAACTGTGCCGCCTATTCCAGCGTCTTGGCCGGTACAGATCCTTTAACTGCGCTCAGACGACAGCGAGGAGACTTGACATCGCCCTTGGGGTCGGCATGACGGTCAGGACCGCCTTGATGATGAACGGGAGGACGGAGGGCCAAGTCGTGGATCCGCTCTCCCCATGTAACGGCCACATCTATGCCGCAGTGAGAGGTCTCTGGTTTCCAGCTTGACTTTGAGTCCGCTGACGACCATTGGTCACCGCCCGCGACGATTTGCGCGGTCTTCTGCGATGCGTCGAGCTGATCATCCACGACCCGACGGCCTCCGACTGGGATTTAGAAGAAGGCGAAAATGGTACCGTTTAACGCTTCGCGGCAAATCCGGCAGCCGGCAGATAGAGCCGATCGATGTAATCGGTTACCATTCGCCGCGCGCTGAAAATGGGCGCATTTGTTCGCATCGCTTCTTTGCACACGCGAACCCAACTTTCGGGAATGCCGTCACGGCCCCGATCGTAATACGCCGGCACCACGGCTTGTTCGAGCAAGTCATAGATCGCATGCGCTTCGGCCGCATCTTGCGTATCGCCTTCCAGTCGGGAAGGTTCGATCCCCCAGCCGTTGCTGTTGTCGGGCGACCAGCCCTCGCGCCACCAACCGTCGAGAATGCTCAGATTTGGCACACCATTGGCAGCGGCTTTCATTCCACTCGTCCCGCTCGCTTCCAGTGGTGCCCGAGGGTTGTTCAACCAGACATCGACCCCGGCGACCAGCAGGGAAGAAAGCCCCATATCGTAATCCTCGGCAAACGCGACGCGGCCGCCATAACGCGAGTCTTGCGCTCGCCAGCAGATTTCTTGAATCAACAACTTGCCGCCATCGTCCGCGGGGTGCGCCTTGCCCGCAAAGATGATTTGTACTGGTTTGTCGGCATCGTTCAAGATCCGGGCGAGACGATCTGGGTCGTGGAAAATCAGCGCCGCTCGCTTGTACGTCGCAAACCGCCGGGCAAACCCGATGGTCAGCACATCCTCTTCGAGGAATGGCCCAGCGGCGACGACGAGTGCGGGCGCGAAGCCGCCCTCCGCAAAGCGACGACGTGAACGCTCGCGCATGCCGTCGAAAAGGTCGCGTTTCGCGGCGAGGTGCGCCTGCCAAAACGCGGCGCTCGAAATTTCTCGCACGGCTTCCCATGACGCGGGATTCTCAGGCGCAACCTCCCACGACTTCCCAGCGTGTCTCCTCAGCAGTTTCTTTGTGTGCGGCGATTGCCAAGTCGGAAGGTGTACCCCGTTCGTGATCGAGGTGATCGGCACCTGCTCCTCAGAGATTCCCGGCCAGATGTCATGCCACATCGACCTCGTCACTTGCCCGTGCCTCTCGCTAACGCCATTACGGAAGTTCGCGAGGCGCAGTGATAGCGCGGTCAAATTGAAGCCATCGCCCGACGCGCCGTGCGAACCGAGCGCAAGAAACTCGTCGCGAGAGAGGCCAAGCTGTGGCCAGTAGTGACTGAAATATTTGTCGACCAGCGCCGGCGAAAACACATCGTGACCCGCCGCGACCGGCGTGTGACTCGTGAAAACGCTATGCTCCGCAACTTTCGCCGCGGCTTTCTGAAAACTGCAACCTTCGGCGACAATCTCGCGGATCCGTTCGAGCAAATGTAGCGCGGCGTGGCCCTCGTTCGCATGCCAGTAGTCCGGATTGTTTCCGGTGGCGCGGAGCGCGCGGACCCCACCAATTCCAAGCATCAACTCTTGCCTGAGACGGTGTTCGAGATCCCCGCCATACAGGCGCGACGCGATCTCCCGTGTCCACTCTGGATTGCCTTCGACATCGGAATCGAGCAGATAGAGCGAAACCCTCCCGACTTGCACGCACCAGATTGCCAACCTAAGTGGCAAATTGGGATTGTCGAGGCTGATCTCAACGTAACAAGGCGAACCGTCGCTGTTCAGCACTTGGATTGTCGGTTCTTCCCACGGTTGCAACTCCGCGGAGACATCTTGCTGCCAACAGCTCGCGTCAAGACGCTGATTGAGATAGCCCTTGCGATAGAGCAACGAAACGGCGACCGTCGGCAATCCAAGGTCGCTCGCCTCCTTGATGTGGTCGCCCGCGAGCACGCCGAGACCGCCTGAATAGATCGGCAAGCCGGGATGCAGGCCAAACTCAGCCGAAAAGTATGCGAGCTTCTTGCGGACCAATTCCTGACGGTGTGCCCCGACCCAGGTTTCGCCGGATGAGGCGGACATCATCGAATCGAATTTGCTGATCACCCAGTCGTATCGACGCAAGTACTGTGGATTCGTGGCGGCGACTTCGAGCACTTCTTGCGGCAGGCGAAGCAGGAAGAGCACTGCATTGTGTCCAACCGCTTCCCAGATGATGTCATCGAGATCGCGAAACAGTGTTTGAGCATCCGCGTTCCAGCTCCACCAAAGGTTGTAGGCGAGATCCGGTAAACGGCCGAGTCTGGGCGGAACAGAGATATGTGAAGGGAGCGCTATGCCTGCGCGCATAGGACTAACCCCTTCGAAAACAGTTGTAGCTGGCCCCATGGCCTGAACTCTTCCTGTACAGAATGAGCCGCGCCCCGATGCGGGAACGCGGCATGCCGACGGTCCTCATAGACTACCACGGTTGGTGGCCAACACACCCGAACTGAAAATGTCCGCGTTCGCGATAATTGCTAAAACACGAGCACAGCTAACGTCTCAACGCTTGTCCGCGGCTCGCGGTTTCATGTGCTTGCCGTTCGATCGGTTTCGCGCCCGTCGCGAGGAGTTGCTGGTACCTCGGACGTTCCATCGCGAAGACCTCGCCAAGCCGCGCAAATTGACTCCCGGCCAAGCGGGCGAGTGGTCGCAACTTCTCGGGATCGATTCGGTTGTCGGTCATGATCCACGGCGCGAGATGGACCCGCACGATCTCGCCCGCGATCATGTAATTCTGCGTCTGCCCAATCTGCTGAATATCAACCACTTTGGCTTCGAACGAAATCGGCGACTCGCCCACCCGTGGCGGCTTAACGAGATCGCTTGCGGCCGGCGTCAGACCCGACCATTCGAATTCGCTGATCTCGGGTGGGAAGTCTGCCGCGCTCATGTTCAGGCGCTGGGCGAGATCTTCGCTGCCGATGTTGTAGACGAACTCGCCGGTCGCCGCACAATTGCGGAGCGTGTCTTTCACGCCAATGCTGACAAAGCAAACAATCGGCGGATCGGGCGACAATACGGTCGTGTACGAGTGCGGGGCAAGATTCAACACGCCTTCCGCACTCATGCTCGACACCCAGGCGATTGGGCGCGGAATGATCGCCCCGTTTAACAGGTGATACATCCCGCCCGCGACTTCTTCCGGATAGAGGTCGATGTACGCGCTCGTCGCTGTGCTCTCAGTCATCTCTGCTCACTCCGTGCCTTAACTGAGAGGCGTCAGCAATGGCGCAATCTCTTCGCGCTCGGCTTCGAGCCATTCGGGAAGTTTCAATCCTTCTCCCAGCGAACCAGCTTCCTCGTCAATCGCAAATCCGGGTGGATCGGTAGCGATTTCCACGAGCAGACCATCCGGTGTTCGGAAATAGATGCTCTTGAAGTAACTCCGATCCATCACCGGGGTGACACGATGTCCAAGTGACAGCAGATGCTCGCGCCAGGCGAGTTGCTCTTCGTCGTCGGCGGCTCGGAAGGCAATGTGATGGGTCTGACCCGCACCCTCACGAGCGTGACGCGCTGTGGGTTTCCACCCGAACAGAGTCATGTCACTGTGCGGGAGCACGCGCTCACCGTCGTAGTTCGCCCAGAAGTAATGCAACGTATCGGGGTCGTCTTGGTTCACTGATTTCTTGATCAGCTTCAAGCCAAGCGCCGACTCGTAAAATTCGTTCGCGGCGACCAGATCGCCGGTGAATCCCGTCACATGGTGGATGCCTTGCAACACCATGCCAGTCTCGAGCACCGGTACCGGTTCCGGATATGTGTCCGCGCGAATCGCTTGCTCATCCCTTCCAGTCGGGAGTTGTGATGTCTTAGGTTGAATCAGCTGCTGACCCAGAGCATTGGCCGGCTCGTCGATCGCGAATCCTGGACCCGCAGTCGCGATCTCAAGGATTTGGCCGTCTGGATCGGCGAAGTAAATGCTCTTGAAGTAGCCTCGGTTGTACGGTCCGCTGACCGGTACCCCGGCGTCAGTCAGCCGCCGTTTCCATTTCAATTGTTCTGTTTCGTTTTCCACTCCAAGCGCGACATGATGGACTCCACCAACGCCCCAATTTCCGCGGGCGGCGTTCGGCCACTCGAAGAATGTCAGTAACGTCCCCGGGTCCCCGTTTTCATTGCCGAAATAGAGGTGATACGTGCTCGGCAGATCGAAGTTCACAGTTTTCTTGACCAGCTTTAGGCCGAGCAGATCACGGTAGAACGCGAGCGTGCGCGCCGCGTCTCGCGAAACCATTGTCACGTGGTGAAAACCCAACGTCGTAAATTGTGCCATCTCTCCTCCGAGCGATTATGAGTTCAAAAGCGAATGTTCGAGTTTGCGCAACAAGCGCGCCAGTTGTGCCTGCTCCTCGTCTGACAAAGCGCTGAAACAGCGATCGATCAGGTCCTCTTGCGACGGCACGGCGACCTGCTTCAACGTGTGTCCGGCATCGGTCAAGTGCAGATGCTTGGCGCGCCCCGACTCGGCCGGACGCCGTTCGATCAGGTCGCGTGCTTCCATGCGGTCAAGGAGCTGACAAACGTTGCCTTTGGTCACGAGCAGCGCATCGGCGAGCCTCTGTTGAGTGATGCCTTCTGCCGCGCCGACTTGCGCCAGCACATCGAACTGGGCAACGGTGAGATCGAACGCCCGGAGATGGTCCGCCGTTCTGCGGTCGATCCGCTGAAACGAGCGGGCAAGCCGAAACCAACTCAGCAGGCTCGAACGGCGAATTCCGCCCCGAAGTTCTGCCCGCTCTTGCTTGTCTGATCTCTGCTGTTTGGCCAACGAATTGCTCCTATGTTTAGTTCTAAACTCAATGATAATTCTTGTAGCTTCTATCTGCAAGTCAAGCACCCGCGCCCCCACCGAATCCGAATCGCCTCATGAGATGTGCTAGGCTTCAGATGTGGTCGAATCGGGACATTTCTCCACCGGTAACACCCCCTTGAATATCGAAGCCGCCGACCCCAAGCGAGGCGTCATTCGCCTTTGGATTTTTGGCGTCGCGATCGCCGTGATCGCCGCCGCTTTTTCCTGGCGCTACCCGTTGATCGGCAACACCCAGCACCTTGTCGATATCGGCAAGATGGCCAAGTACGGTAAACCGGAATTCGCCGGGTTTTGCGCCGGTATCGGCGGGATGTTCCTCTTCTACCTCTTGGGTATCCGAGAAACGCGCAAGCTCACTCCGCGGCAAGCAACGCGCCCGGTCTTCGTTTGCGCCGCGGCGCAGGCCTTAGCGATCGCCTGGATATACCCCGTTAGCGCGATCGACGTTTACATGTACGCTGTGCATTCCCGCCTCTTCACCGAGTACCATCAAAACCCTATTGCCGCTTATCCGAACGACTACAAGTTCGATCCCTACATGCATTTCGCATCCCGAGAGGGGATGGACGACGTGTCGTCCAAAGGCCCGCTGTGGAATCTCATCGCTGCCCCCGCCACCTTCTTCGGGGGAGACAGCATCGGGCTCGCTCTCGCCCTATTTAAGGTGATCGCGGTGATCGCCTTTTTTGCCTGTGCTGTTTGCATTTTTCTCGCCCTGCGGCGTGTCCGGCCCGAAGCAGCGGCAACCGGCGCCCTCGTCTTTCTGTGGAATCCCATGGTGCTGTGGGAAGGGATAGGCAATGCCCACAACGACCTCGTGATGATGGCGTTTGTGCTGGCGGCGTTCTATGCCTGGTATGCGCGCCGTGACGCGATGGTCGTCCCGCTGCTTGTGCTCGGCGCGATGATTAAGTACGAGCCGTTCCTGTTGATTCCCTTCGCGGGTATGGCTGTGCTCGTGCGAGCGCCGTCTTGGGAAGCTCGTGTGGCGGTCACCGTGCGCAGCACGATCGATTCCGTGGCCGCACTCGCCGTCTCGTTCTTCCCGTGGTACGACCTCGAGGCCGTGCGCCATAGCTTCGACGTTCAATCCAAGCGCTACATCACCTCACCGCAAGCGGTCGCAATCAACCAGCTTCATGACCGCTATGCCGTCGTCGACATCAAGCACGTCATGAACCTCCTCGGCCAGAGCGTCGTCGCCGTCGTTTTGGTCATTGGTGCGATCTTGATTTTCCGCAATCCCGAGCGCTGGCCTCGCATGGCATTTGAGCTGACCTTTTTCTTCCTGCTCGTCGCATCGTCCTCGGTGCGGAACTGGTACGCGATCTGGCTTGTGGGCATCGCCGCACTCTTGCCGTGGGGTTGGCCGACTTGGCGAGCGATCGCCTGGGCATTTGGATCCGTGGCCACGTACGCCTTTTATATTTGGGTCTGGAGTTGGTGGCGAGTCAATTTCGACATCATCAACACGGTCGGTGTCTCGATCCTTGTCGGGCCGGCGGTGGTGATGACTTTAGGCGAGCTTGCGGCTGCGCTCGTACGCTGGCGCCCGCGCCGCGCTGATCGACCGTTCTCACAAGCCGAGGTTCCCGCCTAACCGCGCATGAAGCTCAATTCCTCGGTGAAGAGCTGCCATCACATTTCATGCCGCTGCAAAGCTCACCCCATGCGTTGTGCTAGGCTTGAAACGTGGCTGAAACGGAACAATCCTCCGGCGACACGCCCCTAATCGCGGACGTCCCCGCGCCTAACCGCGGCGTCATTCGCATCTGGATTTTCGGCCTCGCGATTGCCTTGATTTGCACCGCGTTCGCCTGGCGCTATCCGTTGGTCGGCAACACCAACCGCCTCGCCGACATCGGCATTCTCGCCAAGTACGGAAAGCCAGAGTTCGTCGGTTTCTGCGCCGGCATCGGGGGCATGTTCTTCTTTTATCTTCTGGGAATACGAGAATCGCGCAAGCTGACGCCCACTCAGGCGGCGCTTCCAGTTTTCACGTGCGGCCTTGCCCAGGCCACGGCAATGGTTTGGATGTACCCGGTCAGCGCGATCGATATCTTCATCTACGCCGTGCGCTCGCGTCTGTTCACCGAGTATGGCTTGAACCCGCTCGCGGCTTATCCTCGTGATTTCAGTGGCGATCCATACATGCGTTTCGCGTCGGCCGACTGGGCAAACAGTGTCTCCCCCTATGGTCCGCTTTGGAACCTCATCGCGGCGCCTGCCACCTATCTCGGGGGCAACAATATCGGTATCGCGGTCGCGCTGTTCAAAGTCCTTGCCATCATTTCGGCTCTTGCTGGCGCGGCGATGATCTATCTCGCGCTCCGACACGTCAGGCCCAACTCAGCGGCGACCGGCGCGCTCGTATTCCTCTGGAATCCTTTGCTCCTATGGGAAGGTGTTGGAAACGGCCACAACGATCTCGTTTTGATGGTGTTCGTGCTGGCCGCCTTCTACGCCTGGTACGCGCGATGGGACGGGATAGTCATTCCCCTGCTCGTCGCTGGGGCGACGCTCAAGTACATGCCACTGTTGCTCATCCCGTTCGCCGGCTTGGCGGTTTTCAGTCGCGCATCAACTTGGCGCGCGCGGGCAAGAGTCGTGCTTTTGAGCGCCGTCGGGTCGGCGGTTGCGATCGCGGTGGGATTCTTTCCGTTTTACGACTTCGACGCTTCGAAGAGGAGCTTTGACAGCCAAAACGCCTACTACATTACCTCATTGCCGTCGATTGCCATTAACGAATGGCAAGACCGCTACAACATCTTCGACATTATCCATGTCACGGATTTGATTGGACGATGTGCGGTCGGCATTGGACTCGTCGTTGGCGCGATTTTGATTCTCCACAATCCTGAGCGCTGGCCTCGCTTGGCGTTCGAGTTGACGTTCGTCTATTTGCTCGTGGCTACACCCTCGATGCGCAACTGGTACGCGATTTGGCTCCTGGGCATCGTCGCGGTTCTGCCATTCGGTTGGCCGACTGCGCGCGCAATTGCCTGGTCCTTGGGGTCACTCGCCGTCTACGGCTTTTTTATCTGGGTTTGGGCTTGGTGGCAGGTCGATTTCGCGACAATCAATGCGATCGGCGTCGCGATTATGGTCGCACCGGCCCTGGTCTTGACCGTTGGCGAGATCGCGGCAGCATTGATCCACAAGCAGCCGAACCCCAGTGCGCCCGCCCTCTCCAAAGCTGAGGCGCCAGCCTAAATCGGCCACCGGTTACCTGATCGACGTGTTTGCACAATCCGACGATGCCGCGCATCACTCGTCTGGGAGCGCCTCGTCGGTCGTGCAGTCGACATTGATATAGCCCGACTTGAACGGATCGGCCCGGTCTTCGTCCGGCTCAAATCGATGCCGCCAAATGCAGCCAATGTCGTTCCCAAGCAAGTGCAACGAAACCGAGGTCACGTCCGAGGTTGTCCGCACGCGATGAATGTCGTTTTCGGGGAAGAGTTCGTAAAAATCGCCTGCGACGAGCGCTCGTTGTTCGGTAAGCTTCAGCTCCGCGTGACCTTTGACCGTGGAGTCGTCGACCCGCTCGAACACGTCCTCGTCTTGGCTGCCTCGGTATAATCCAACCAGACCCCAGGCAAGGTGATCGTGCACGGGAGTTTGCTTGCCAGGCGAAACGACGAGCGAGGAAAAGGCAAGGCTGCCGTCCAGATCGCGATAGAGAAGCCAGGTGCCGATGCCTTCGCCCATGCCGCTCTCTGGGGATGGCTCCTGATACTTCTCCGGTAACCAGGTCTTGTCGGCCATCAGTGCCGCGAAGTGCGGCCGAATCGCCGCAACGATCGCATGCGGATCGTCGTGCTCGGTCTGAATCGCGCGAACTGACTCGATGAACGATTTCATCCGCGGCGCATCGACAAGATATTCCTCAGCGGTCTGTTTGGCGATCATGAGTTTTCCCCCGTAGTTGAAAGTCCGAGACACACAGCCGTCATTTTCCCACAGTGACAAAAGTCCAAATTACTCTACTGTCCATGCATCGTCGTCGAGTCGGCCGAGATCACCGCTCCAACCTGACAGCCTCTTTCGATAAACTGGCCGGCCGCCAACCGCCGCCGTGCACCCCATCGTCGATGAGTGCCGCCCTCCGTCCTTCTGGGCGCCACCTGCGTCAATTCGAGCACACCCACTCCCGTCATTTTGAGCACACTACCCTGTCATTCCGAGTACTCTGTCTACGCATTGTTGGCATGGTGGCCGTGGTTCCGGTCGTCAGCTCGGGAAGGGCTTCGTTAGGTGGAGCCCGGACCTTGAGCCCCGGGCGCGGCGACACGACACGCACGCCTGGACAGACTACTGAGCAAAAGCGAAGAATCTGTGCCTGCCAACCACCCTTTCAGCGGAGCCATCTACTCAGAGACTTCGCTCGGGACGACTAAGGAAAGGGGCGGCGCGACGGGACAGTGAGCGTGCCGATTCGATCGGACACTATGCTCCCATCGTTGGCTTCCAGGCTTGGTTAGTTTTCGCCGAGATATGCCTTGCGCACGAGCTCGTTTTTCATCAATTCCGTAGCGGTGTCGGCAAGTACGATTTCGCCGGTTTGCAGGACGTACCCGCGGTTGGCGACCGCGAGCGCCATGAGGGCATTTTGTTCGACTAGGAGAACGGTCGTGCCCTGTTGATTAATGTCCTTGACCACGGTGAAGATCGCTTCGACGAGGATCGGCGCCAGTCCCATCGACGGCTCGTCGAGCAGCAGAAGTGTGGGATGAGCCATCAGCGCTCTCCCGATCGCAAGCATTTGCTGCTCGCCACCAGAAAGTGTCCCGGCCTTCTGTGTTCGCCGTTCTTTCAGGCGGGGAAAGAGATCGAAAACGCGGGCGAGGTCGGCATCATCGACCTTTTCGCGCGAAAACGCCCCCATCTCGAGGTTTTCCTGGATGGTCATCCGCGGAAAAACGCGCCGTCCTTCCGGCGACTGCGCGACACCCATCCCTGCGATCTTGTGTGGAGGCACACTATTCAACGATTTGCCGTTCAGCTCGACCGAACCTTGACGGGGATGGAGGAGACCGGAAATCGTTTTGAGCGTCGTGCTCTTGCCTGCACCGTTCGAACCTATGAGGGTGACGATCTCTCCCTGCTGCACCTCGATAGAAATACCCTTAAGCGCGTGAATATGGCCGTAATATGAATGAATCTCGCGAACATCGAGCATTGGCATCTTCGTGATTATCCTGCCTGGTCGCGGCCGTCGGAGGACGGTATTGGCGTAGTCGCCCCGTTGGTCGATGTGCCTGTCGGGGTCGCCGGAGGCATTGCTTTGTCTCCAAGGAGCGCGGAGGCGCCTTTGCCGAGATACGCCTCGATGACGCGAGGATTCCGTTGCACTTCACCGGGCGTGCCATCTGCGATCTTCGTGCCGTGATCGAGGACAGCAACTTGATCCGAAATGCCCATCACGACCTTCATGTCGTGCTCGATCAGCAGAATAGAAAGTTTCAAGTCTCGTCGCATGGAATTGATGAACCGCGTCATCGCCGCGGTCTCTTGTGGATTCATGCCTGCCGTTGGTTCGTCCAGAAGTAAGAGCTTGGGCTGGCTCCCAAGCGCACGCGCAATCTCAAGCCGGCGTTGATCCCCATACGAGAGGTTCTTTGAGACTTCGCCGCCCTTACCGGCGAGTCCGACGTACGACAGCAGTTCTCGGGCATGGAAGCGCGATTCTCGCTCCTCACGATTGACGCTCGGCAGCTTGAGGACGGCGCCAAGTGGCGATGAACTCATTTGCGAGTGCATTCCGATCAACACGTTTTCGAGAGCAGTCATGTTTCCGAAGAGGCGGATGTTTTGAAACGTACGCGCAATTCCCTTAGACGTGACCTTGTCCGGCCGCAAAGCATTGGAATGGAGCCAATTGCTGCCTGGTCGGTGGATCGTCTCCCCGTCGAAGATGACCTCGCCTTCGGTTGGCTGGTAAATCCCCGCGATGACGTTGAAAAAGGTCGTCTTGCCGGCGCCATTTGGTCCAATCACGCTAGCAATCATGCCGCGACGCACGGCCAAGTCGACGCTGTCAACCGCGAGAAGACCGCCAAATTGCTTCGTGATTCCCCGTGCTTCTAGAATGATGTCGTGTTCGGCAGGTGCTGACGCAACGGGCGCGGCTGCGCCATCTGACTGAACTGCGCTCACGCTCGTTCCCCCGCAATCGGCTCTTCCATAACCCGTGTGTCGTAATACAGCGATTCGTCCTCGTGCTCGAGTTCCGTTGCGGTTTCGGGTTGCATCTCTGCGCTCCGGCGCTTGTCTGGGAAGAGACCGCCCGGCCTAAACAGCATCATCGCGACGAGGCAGGTGCCGAAAATCAGGAGCCGATCGGTCGTCAGATTGTGGGTCTCCAAGAACCTGACACCTGTCTGCGAGCCGAGCCAATGAACTGGCTGGTTCAACTCTCGGGCGAAAATTCGGTCAAAGCTTTGAAGCAGCATCCCACCGATGATGACACCATAAATATTTCCAATTCCGCCTAGGATCACCATCGACAAAACCATTACAGAAATAGAGAACTCAAATTGGTCCGGAAAGACGACTTGCAAATATCCCCCGTAGACCGCGCCGGCAAACCCGGCAAAGGATGCTCCTAGGCCAAATGCCCAGAGCTTTGTGCGCACGAGATTGACACCCATACTCGCCGCAGCGACTTCGTCCTCGCGGACGGCCATCCAGGACCGTCCCAGACGGGAGTTCGCAAGCCTGAGAATGAGGAACAGAGAAACGAGACCAACGCTGAGGATAAGCCAGTACCAGTTGTGCAGATCCGTTTGATTAAAGTGGATCGATCGCAATCCAGGTAACGGAACGGTCGGGGTATCGATCTGGCTGATTCCGTTCGGTCCGCGCGTTAAACCCGAAGCATTCTTAAAAAATGCCGGCACGATTTCGCCGAAACCAAGTGTTACGATCGCGAGATAGTCGCCTCTCAGCCGGAGTGTCGGCGTCCCGAGCAAGACCCCAAAGAGGGCCGCGATCGCCCAGGAAACGGCCATCGCCGGCCAGAAGTGTTGAAGGAATCCGGGGACCACGCCATGGACGACGAAATACGAGCTCGGCGACGTTAGAAACGCTTGACTGTATGCCCCAATTGCGAAGAACGCGGCGTAGCCAAGGTCAAGCAAGCCGGCATAGCCGGTCACAATATTGAGGCCCATCGCGAGGATGACAAAGATGAAGATTGACAGGAGCGCGGAGACTTTGTCCAAGCCGAGCGCCTCATCAATAAATGGGTAGACGAAAAATAAGGCAACGACTGACCAAAAGAGCGCCTGCCGCCTCCGTATCGCCCTTTCGTCTCGATATTCCTCAAACGCGGGGGTGGCTGCAAATGTGGCTGCCATCAGTCGGAACCTTCTCTTTGAGGCAGCTGAGGAACGAGTATGCGCGTCACCATCGCTCGCTTAGACCTTGTCGGCGAATTTTTCGCCGAAAAGACCGGTGGGCCGGAAGATCATGACGAGCACCAGGATCCCGAAGATCACCGTGGTGGTCCACTGATCTCCCCAACCATGTACGTATTGACCAACGAAGCCGGCGCTCATCTGCCAAATGATGCCGATCATGATGCCCGCGACAACTGCTCCGTACATATTGCCGATACCGCCTAGCACTGCAGCAGTGAAGGCAAACAAGCCATACCGGAATCCCATTCGGAACCAGGCAATGTTGTTGTAATACGCGGCGATCATCCCGCCCGCTCCCGCGAGTGCGCCTCCGATGATGAACGCCACTGCGATCGTTCGATTCACATCGATACCCATCAAGGCCGAGGCCTCTCGATCCTGTGCCGTCGCTCGCATCGCCTTGCCAGTCTTCGTGCGATAGACGAACCAGCTCAGAGCGGCTAACAATGGAATCGTGACGCCGATCACTGCGAGATCGAGCGGACGAACGCGAACCCTCGTATTGAGTCCAAACCACTCGTTCAGAACGTTGTATGTGCGGTACTTGATGGGAATAAGCGGGGGTGGACTGAACTGATTCGAGCCCTTCCAATAAATGCCGAGATTCTGAAGGATGAAGCTAATCCCGATCGCCGTGATCAGTGGCGCGAGACGCGGAGCATTCCGTAATCGGCGGTACGCAAGTCGATCGATTGAAAAGTTCAGCGTAGCGCTGAAGATCATTGCTCCAACGAATGCAATGAAGGCGATCCCGAGGATAGCCGGCCCAGCAGACTTGTTCGTTATTCCGGAAATCGAAACAATGCTGATCGCGAAGAATGCGCCCATCATGAAGACTTCGCCGTGCGCGAAGTTGATGAGCTCGACAATCCCGTAAACAAGGGTATAGCCGAGAGCAATCAAGGCAATCAGGGCGCCGCTAGCGACGCCCGAAATCAAAATCTGGATAAAGAGGTCGTGATTGAACTCCATGCGATCTCCATCGATCGCGACCTTCCAAACCGTTCAAGAGCCCGGCTTGCACCGCGATGCGCTGCCACTCCTCGGAAGTGAACGAGCCGGGGGCGCATCCCGGCTCGTCCATGCTTCATCAGGTCTATGAAGCGGGCGCGATTTCTTTTTGGAACGTGATCGCGCCTTTGATGACCTTGTTCAGACTCATCGTCGTTGACGAAGTGTCGCCGGTATCGGTGAAACTCCAGGTGCCAAGAAGGCCGGTGAAGCCTTCGGTCTTCCAAAGCGCGTCAAGGATCTTGCCCCGATCCTTCTCGCCCACCTTGTCGATCGCCTGGACCACGGCGGCGGCTGTTTCATACGCATACACCGCATAGGCATCCGGCTCATGCCCAAGCTTGGCCTTCATCGCCTCGTACCAGTCATGCCCGGCGCCGGTTAATTGCTGCGGAGGCAGACCTGCAAAGGTGATGAAAGCCTCTTCGGCCGCATCACCGGCGCCATCGACAAATGCTTGATTGATCAGTCCGTCTGGTCCAAGGAACAGCACTTGGTCCACCGGCATGCGATCGCGCATGTCCTGCAGCAGTTTGCTCGCGTTCAGGTTCACGATCGCGCCGAGATAGAGCATGTCTGGGTTCTGGGCGGCGATGCCATCCATTAAGCCACCGTACTCAGGCGCATCAGGATCGTACGGCTGCTCGTCTATGATCGTGCCGCCGAGTTCTTTGAAAGTGTTGGCGAATACGGTCGCGACGCCCTTGCCGTACACCTGATTGTCGTGAAGGACATAAGCCTTCCGCTTCCCCTGATCGGTGTATGCCCAGTTCGCAGCCGCCGCGCCCTGGATGTCGTCGGCTGGAACGACGCGCATGTAGTTGCGCTTGCCGCTCGGGTAGAGCTTGTCGGGGAATCCCGGCTCGTCCGTCGGGTAAGGCTTGGTCAACTGGACGGCAGTGTTGGCGTAGGAGATCATTGCCATACCGGCCGGTTTGACTTGATTCAAAATCGGAATCGAAATCTGGGCTGCGCCCGAGTTATAGGTCGCCATGTAGACCATGGCGTCTGCATCATTGACGACTTTGTTGGCGTTCTCAGCTTCCGTGCCGGCATCCCATGCGCCGTTTTTGGCGGCGATGCCGTCGTCGAGCGCTTCGTAGGTCAGCGCAAAGCCACCGGCGCCATTGCCTCGATCTTCGAGTGCCATCTTGACGGACTCGACCGCGTCACCGCCGATCTGCGTCGATGCGCCGGTCAGCGGCCACGACGAGTAGAGCTTGATCGTGCCTTTGCTCGTGTCCGTAATGTGCTTGATGCCTGGAGCGCCAATGTCCGTACGAGTCGCCGCAGCCGGCGACGGCGAAGCGTCCTGCGCCGCTGCCGGCTCTACGCGGGCGAGCGTAGTCGCAATGACCGACGCGGACGCTCCGAGCGCCACCGCCCGCACGAAAAAGGTCCGGCGATCGATTCGCCGGTGCTCAAGTTCTTCGACGAGATGATTCAAGCGATTGTCGACCATCCGTCCAGTCCTCCATCACTCAAAACGTCAGCCCGGCCGCCTTGCCGGTTCTCTCTCTACCTTTCAACCGCCGGCTCCAACCGCGCCAGGCCGTTCACGCTCACGAGTGTGTCCACAGAGGTATAGGCCTCTTGCAAGCGTTCAGGCATAGAGCCCGGGCACACTGGGACGGAACGAACCGCGCGCTGATACATCATGTCACCGAAGGTGGTACTGGCGCGGGAGAATAGCCTAGGACGAACTTACTGTCAAACGTGGCTGTGGAGGGGCCTGCTTCGTTACAAGTCGATGCGCCACTTGTCAAATGAATCTCCAATTCCTCGTGCAGATTGCACCAAACGCGACATTCGGGGATCAACGCCACTCGATTCGGAAACATTTATGGGGTCCGCTCAGGGGAGACCGAATGATGTGTATGGACCGCGAGCCAGCGCTCTCCGCGGCGCTGCAAAACGGCGGTCATTCTCCCTGGACGCGGTTGCCAGGTCCCGTTCGGTCCTTTGCCCTCGGACGACCAGGGACAAGCGATCCAAACCAACTCGCCATTTGAGCCAATCATCAGTCGATCGAGAAGAAAGGTGAAATTGCGAATCCTAGGCCACACGTGACGCCATTGATCGCGTTCGAGTGCGTCAAGGCCCACGAGCAGAGCGGCGCGGCTGCCGAATCCAACCACGTCGTCGGAGAAGATCGACCGGCATCGTTCGAACTCAAGTGCGCGGACGCACGCTTGCATTTCGTCGAGCCACGTGACCGCAATGTGGTGCGCACTCGTATAGCTCATGCGCGGCTCCGAATCTGAATTTCCGCGTCGATCATGCGACACTTTATCGGGACGATACGCGCTTTCTGCAATCACGTAAGAAAGGCATATTCCATTCAGTGAATCAAGAACCCTGGCTCATCTTCGAGAACGATGAAGATGACAACGAGCCGATGACCCGCGCTTATGGTCCGGAAGACGAAGTCGATTTGGCAACCCTCTACGTCGACCGGCCGGACGAAGTCATCACCGCCCGCAAGGCCCTGATGCCGGTCGAGCAATCGCTCCGCGACGCCGGTCTCTACGCCTACGGCACCTTCGATGATCAGCACCGCTGGATCGTCGCCTCGGATGATGAGGCTGGCCGCGTCGATGTCCGCATTGGCAAGGATGGCTTTGAGGTGCAGTTGTGGGTGACTTCTCCTGGTCTCTACGCGGAGGTTGAAAACGAATGGCGGCGACGAGCGATGGAGCGCCTAGCCCGGATGACGATCCCAAAGATCGCCCAGGGCATGCTCCAGTCGCACCAGTCGGCGGAATGGGACGAAGTCGAGCACGGAGTTGGCGTTCGCATAACCTTCGAGGTTCCTTTCACCCGAGTCAATGATATCGGCGCGCTCGTGCGCAGCCACTTCCCGGAGCTCGAAGAGCTCCTGACTTTCGTCGAGTCGCAAGTCGTCAATTAGGGACCAACGCGGCAGGTATACTCCCGCGCCAGCGTGGAACGGTCATCCCGAGCAGCCTGTCGACGCTTGATTGTCGCGATAGCGTGGGTTGGGGCGGACTTGTCCGCCGCCGTCATTCCGAGCGAAGCCGATATATTCGTGCCTTCCAGCTGCCGTTTTGGCCAAGTCAGATGCCTCGCCTTCGCTCGGCAGGACGAGAAGGATCTCGGTTTGACGGACCGGGCGAGCATGACGGGCGAGCGAGGGGAATCGGGCGTGGATTTGAGCACAACGTTCGACTTCGCCCAGTGGCGTCGACGCTTAGCGGTCGCTCAGCGCGCCGAGCCCGCTGACCTCATCATTCGAGGCGGCCAGATCGCGAACGTATTCAGCGGTGAGCTTATCCGCGCCGACATCGCCATTGTCGACGGCATGATCGCCGGCGTCGGAGAGTATTCCGACGGGCGCGAGGAGATTGACGCCGCTGGTACGGTCGTCGCCCCCTCCTTCATCGACGGCCACGTTCACCTCGAAAGTTCACTGGTCTGGGTCACGGAATGGGCGAAGGCGGTGGTGCCGCATGGCACAGGCGCGGTCGTAACCGATCCGCATGAGTTCGCAAACGTCGGCGGGCTGCCCGCGATCGCCGCGCTCCGCCAAGCCGTACGGGGCCTGCCGGTCGACGTTCGCTTTACCGCTCCGTCTTGTGTGCCCGCGAGCCATCAGGAAAGCCCAGGCGCGAGTTTCGGCGTGGATGAAATCACCGAAATGCTCTCCTGGCCGGAAACTGTGGCGCTGGGCGAACTGATGGATTTTCCGGGCGTCGTCGCCGGGAACGAAGAAATTGGCGCCAAATTAGCGGCAGCGCGGGCCAGCTTGCGCGATGGTCATGCGCCGCACGTGCGCGGAGGTGCTTTGCAAGCCTACATCGGCTCAGGCATCGGGTCGGATCACGAATCGACTACGCTCGCCGAGGCGCGAGAAAAACTCCGCTTCGGCCTGATGGTGATGATCCGCGAAGGTTCCTCCGAACACAACTTACGCGACCTACTTCCGCTCGTGACGGACGACACGTACCCGCGGTGCTGCTTCGCCTCGGACGACCGTGATTGTCACGATCTGCTCCACCGTGGCCATATGGACGCCACGATCCGCCTTGCCATCGCTGAGGGCCTCGATCCCGTGCGCGCGATTCGCTTGGCGACGTGGAATCCGGCGAACCACTGGCGGCTGGAAGGTCTTGGCGCGATTGCGCCAGGCTACAGGGCCAATATCGTCTTGCTTGACAATTTAGGAGACGCTCATGTCGCGGCGACCATGCACAATGGCAACATCGTCGCCGAAAATGGTAACTACCTCGCCTCCGAATCCGGCAAGGCAACAACTCCTCGTTCAATGCTGCACTCGGTGAACATGGCGCCGGTAATGCTGTCGCACCTTCGACTAAAGCCTGAGAATGCGAGCGTTGCCGTCGGCGTCCTTCCCGGGCAAATCGTGACGAACCTCGTCAACGTCGAACCGGTAATCAAACAGGGCTACGCGGTTGCTGACCCCGCGCGCAATCTGCTCAAGCTCGTGTGCGTCGAGCGGCACAAGGCGACCGGCCGCGTCGGCGTCGGGTATGTCACCGGATTCGGCCTCAAGTCGGGCGCGCTCGCCAGCACCATCGCCCACGATGCTCACAACATCATCGCAATCGGCGCCGACGATCCCGACATCTTGCAGGCCATCGCGGTCGTCGCCGAGAGCGATGGTGGTCTCGCCGCCGTCGCGAACGGGAAGGTGCTCGGCTTGTTGCCATTGCCGATCGCCGGGCTGCTGTCCGACCAGCCGCTGGCAGCGGTCGCATCGAGCTACGCCGCCCTTGAGCAAACCGCGCGAGACCTCGGCAGCGACCTTCCGTCGCCGTTCGGCCTCCTCGCCTTCCTGGCGCTTTCGGTCATCCCCGAAGCGCGCGTGACCGATCGCGGTTTCATCCACGTCGGTTAACCCCAATCGACTTCGTGTCAGTGGTACACTAACTCAAACTGGAACCTTCGAGGTTCTAGGGTTTGTGTGACCGGAGGTAGGTCGTGTCGTTTCCAAGCGGGTTGCTATCAGTAGGATCGACCAAAAGGTTGCCGGTGCGCCGATACGATGTCGTTGTCGTCGGCGCCGGCGTAGCCGGACTCGCGTTCACGCTCCGGCTGACGCCCGAAAAGCGGGTGGCGCTCTTGACTAAAGGCCACTTAGGCGAAAGCAACACCAGATATGCGCAAGGCGGGCTGTCCGCCGCGATCGGCTACGATGATTCATCCGCTTTGCACGAAGCTGACACGCTTGCCGCGGGCGCTGGCCTTTGCGATTCAGTCATGGTTCGCCGCCTCGTCGACGGCGCGCCCGAGGCCGTGAACTGGCTGCTTGAAGTCGGCACCCACTTTGATCGCGATCGTGAGAGCGGTGAACTTTTATTGGGACGTGAGGCCGCGCATAGTCGCCGCCGCGTCCTGCACGCCGGCGGCGACGCCACCGGCGCTGAAATCGAACGTGCGCTCGTGGCCGCTGTTCGCGCTCGCACCTCAGTCGATGTCTACGACACCGCGTTCGCCCTTGATCTGCTCAGTGAGGAGGGCCGAATCAACGGGCTCATCGCGGAACCAGGCGAAGGCGAGGGACCAGTTCGATTCATCGCGCCGGTCATCGTCATCGCCGCTGGTGGAGCAGGTCAGCTCTGGGCCACGACCTCGAATCCGAAAGGCGCGACCGCCGACGGCTTGGCGATGGCAATCAGGGCCGGCGCCGCCGTCGCCGATTTGGAGTTTGCACAGTTTCACCCGACGGTCTTAGCGCTGCCGGGCGAAATGCCGTTCCTTATCTCGGAAGCAGTTCGCGGCGAAAGTGCGTACTTGCGCGCAAAAGATGGCGACCGTTTCATGTTGACTGCGCATCCACTCGCCGAGCTTGCGCCGCGTGATGTCGTCGCTCGCGCCATTCACCGGCAAATGGCGCTCGACAACACGACCGCCGTCTTCCTTGATCTTCACCATCTTGATCGCAACGCGATGCACGAGCGCTTCCCCACAATCGCCAGCGAGCTTGCCGCCCGCGGGATTGACCTAACCCGCGATCTCATCCCCGTCGCTCCGGCTGCGCACTATTTCATGGGTGGGATCGTCGCCGGCGCATCCGGCGAAACGAGTCTGCCCGGATTGTTGGCGATCGGCGAAGCCGCCTGCACCGGCGTTCACGGCGCAAACCGCCTCGCCAGCAATTCGTTGCTCGAAGGACTCGTTTTCGGGCTCGAGGCGGCCGACGCCCTCAATCGCGAACTGCTGCCGGTTGCGGCATCTGAGGCCGAACCTGACGTGTCTGGCGAACCGAGTCATATTGCCGATCATCACAGTCTTTCGGCAATGCGGGCTGAGCTTCAACGCACGATGAGCCAGCACGTCGCGGTCGTACGCGATGCAGCGGGTTTGGCGCAAGCACGCACCGCCGTCGCCACGATCACCGACGATCTGCAGCACGTCGATCTCGAGAGATCGAGGGACGCATGGGAACTCGTCAATATGGCGACCGTGGCCTCGGCGATCGTCGAGGCAGCGACCCGGCGCGAGGAGAGCCGCGGTGCTCATTTCCGCAGCGATTACCCCGAAACAAACCCGTCGCTCGACGGCCAGCACTTGATCTGCGACGGCGAGTCAACTTCCTGGCGTTTTGGCTCACTCGCCGAAGCTCGAAGTCCCGTCCCCGTCTGATTGATGACGATGCTCGCAACAGAAATTCACGAGTATCGCGATGCGTTGCGGGCGATTTGGCTGCGCTCGGCCTACGATCGCGGCTTCATCTCCAACCCGTTTTGGGGCGACGCCGCCGCCGATCTCGGGCTGCGCCGAACCGAAGCACTGCTGGGTCTCCTGGACGATCCGCACCGCCGCTGCGGGATCGTTCATGTGGCGGGGAGCAAAGGTAAAGGCTCGACGTGCGCGTTCGTCGCCTCGATCACTCACGAAGCGGACTACAAGACCGGGCTGTTCACGTCCCCCCACCTCCACAGCTTCCGCGAACGCATTGCCGTCAACGGCGTTCCCATCTCGGAGTCCGATTTCACCACCCTGACTCGGAAAACGGTTGCCGCCGCAGAGCGTCTCGAAGGCGAACGCGCCGATCTCGGCGAGGTAACTGCCTTTGAACTCTCGACCGCAATGGCATTCCGCCACTTTGCCGATACCGATTGCGACCTGGGCGTGATCGAGGTTGGACTGGGAGGCACATTCGACGCCACGAATGTCGTCGACCCAGCCGTCGCAATCATTACCGCGCTCGATTACGAGCACACTCGCGTGCTGGGTTCGACCCTGGCGGGGATCGCCGCGAACAAGGCGGGCATCATTAAGGCTGATAAGCCCGTCGTTTCGCTCGCCCAAGAACCAGAGGCGCTCGAGGTCATCGAAGCGGTAGCGCGCGAACAGCGGAGCGATCTCTATCTCGAAGGTCGCGATTGGGCCGGCCACGGCGATTGGCGGGACTTTGCCGTGAGCAGTCCTGGCGGCAGCTTTGACCATCTGCGTCTAGGACTGGCCGGGGATCATCAGGTGCAAAACGCGAGCGCGGCTGTCATTGCAACGCAGATCCTAGGTACTCAGGGCTACACGATTCCAGAAATCGCCGTTCGGCGAGGCCTCGAGTCAGCCACATGGCCCGGCCGATTCGAGATCGTCCGTTTACCGAACCGCCCAAAGTTCATCTTGGATGGCGCTCACACACCAGCGTCGGCCCGTGTCCTTGTCAAGACCGTCCTCACCGAGGACTCGAACTCTCGACGCGTAGTTGTGCTCGGGATGATGTCGGACAAGGATCCGGTCTCGTTTGCACGCGAGCTCGCGGCTGTCGCCAGCGTCTTCATCGCCACGGCAAGTCGCAGCCCGCGCGCGGCCGCGGCGAGCGATGTTCTTGCTGGCATCCACGCTGCGCATTGCTCGGCGAAATCAGCGCCATCAGTTGCCGAGGCGCTGAGTCTCGCCCAAAGTGAGGCGGGCACGGGAGGCACGGTGATCGTCACCGGTTCCCTCTCAACTGTCGCCGAGGCACGAGAGGCGCTCGGTCTCGCTGTAGGCGATCCACCAGTCGAAGCTTAAAGAGTTCCCGGCGAAGGCCCAGGAAATCTGAACCAAAACGGCGCGGTCACGCGTTGTGGATAGAGTAGACTGGCAAGATCAGCCGCACCGCGGTGATGGTTTGCTCGTCAGGGCGAACCACTGGAAGCTCACATTGGAGACATCCTTATTCGCTGCTCCTGTCGTATACAAAGCCGAGACGGGTTGTAGCCCGACGCGGGCGGCCGTAAATCGGCAGAGCAGCCGCTAACGAAGATGGCGGCAAACACGGTTGCCCCTCCACATCCCAATTTCGTCGACCTCAGCGATGTCGACTTGATTGGCCGCGCCTCGGAAGGAGATGCGCGTGCTTTGGAGGTGCTGTACGACCGCTATTCCCGTGTTGTCTATTCCTTCGCCCTGCGAATCGTCGGCGATTCACAGATCGCGGAGGAAGTCCTGCAGGAGGTCTTTTTCCGGGCCTGGCAGCAAGGATCGGCCTTTAAGTCCGCTCGTGGATCCTTTATCACGTGGCTACTGAGCATTACCCACAATATGGCGATCGACGAGGTGAGACGGCGCCGGAGGCGGCCGCAAAAGGCGGACAGCGAAGATCCCGAGTCGGTTCTCGCTGCGGTCGCCGACACCAGCACGGATATCGAGGAGGAAGTCTGGCTCGGTAGTCTTCGCACGACGATTTTGGAAGCTCTGGAAAAACTTCCTCCCGCCCAACGCGAAGCAATCGAGCTTGCCTATTTCCAAGGTCTGACCCAGCGAGAGATTGCCGAGCGGCTCGGCGAGCCGCTCGGAACGGTCAAGACCCGAATGCGCCTCGGCTTACAAAAGCTGCGCGAGCAGCTAGGATCGGCGTTTACAGAACCTTTCATCGAGAACGAGGTGGAACTGGCGTGAGCGAACACATCGACGTCCGAAACCGGGAAGGCGCCGAGCGACCTGACGGCACTTCCGGTCAGTACGGCGACGGCACGCACGTTCATGACCTCGCCGCCGGCTATGCATTAGGCGCCTTGGACCCCGAAGACCAGCAACAGGTCGATGACCATGTCGCGGCGTGCAACGCCTGCGAGCGCGCCATCGCCCAAGCGATGCAAACCGTGGCGATGCTCCCATTTGCGGCCGCGCTAGCCAATCCTCCGCTGGATGCCAAGGCCCAACTCTTTACTCGAATCGCGCACGCGAGCCGGCCGCAAGCCACTCAAATGCCCGCGTCGACGCTGACCATTCCGGCCTCAAATTCGGAGAAAGCCCCCCTCGCCCTTCCATCCCACCGGTGGCAGGTGCCAGTGTTCGGGCGGGGAGATCGCGGACGATTCAATTTGCCGGCGATCGTGACTCCGCTCGCGACCATCCCGCTTGTACTCGCGCTCGCCGTCGTCGGCAGCTTCGCGATGTCGAGCCAGTCAAAGGTGAGCGATCTCCGGGCTGATCTCCTTTCGGCCCAAGGCGATCTCAACGACGCCCATGAAACGCTCGATACGGTTGATGGCTTTACCGCCAGCGACGACGCCAAGGTCTACGAACTGATCGGACAAGACGGAAAGAGCAGCGGCAGCGCTCATGGCAAGGTCATCGCCAATCCTGGCACGAACGAAGCAATGTTGATGATCTGGCGGCTGGACAATCAGCCCAAGGGTTGCCGCTACGAAGTGACCTTGGAAGGCAAGGACGGCCATGAGGAGACCGCGGCAGAGTTCGGGGTCGACAGCGAAGGCCACGGTGCGGCGAAGCTCAGTCTTGCCGCGCCGTTCAACAGTTACATGATGTTACACGTGAAGCGGAAATACTCCGACGCCGAGTTGGTCAGTACAGTCGCGCCTGTCAACGACGCTCTCGTTGCCACGATTAGCACCGGCGACAGTCCGTTCTTCGACCGCATCGCCACGAGCGAGAATTAGCTTCTTCGCAAAAACTGCCGCGCCGCTCGCTTGTAGCGGCGTACCGCGGTACGCACTTGTGAAAACAACGACGAATGCCAACGCCAACCTGGGTCGAATCCAATCTCTGGACTCATGTCCGTGTAGCGCTACACCTCTCTCTCGTCAGTCCTCAGATCCCCCGCCCCGTGACCCGCCCTTCTTCGCGCGTTCCTCCTCGGCAAGCCACAGTTCGTCAACGCCGTACTGCAGCACAAAGAGCCGGCAAAGTCGCTTCCAACCGATATCGCTGTAGTAGCGCTTGAAGACCGCGCGCACATCTTCCGCGGTCTTCGCGGCACCGAACTCCGCGTCAATTTGTTCGAAAAGCTCTTTCGTGATCTCTTGCGGCATCGGACGCCCCTCCAGGAAGGCAAATTGATCGCCTTACTCTACACCCGCGACGCCCGGCCGTTTGCGCCAGTCCCCCAAACCGCACTATAGTCTCGGATCGAGCGCCGGGTCATGTCCAGGCACCTCGTGTCCAGAGTTCAGTGATAGGGAGAGCGTTGGAAACCAGTCTCAGTGCAGCACAGGAAGCCGCTGCCGAGTCGGTTGTGACCGCGATCGATACAGACCGGATCATCCGCGAGGACGATCGCGCCCTCGACATCAAGGGAGCCACACCGCCCGATCCGTTGCCGCCGCTGCAAAGCCTGTCAATCGTCATCCCAGTCATCAACGAGGAAGGCAATCTCACAGAGCTTCATCAACGGCTGACGGCTACGCTCGAACGGATTGCTCTTCCATACGAGATCATCTTTGTTGACGACGGTTCGAGCGACGGCACCTGGTCGCTTGTTGGCAAGCTGCACGTAGCCGATGACCACGTATCGGGTCTGCGCCACCGTCGTAATTTTGGCAAAGCCCAGGCGCTTTCGAACGGCTTTGCCGTCGCGCGCGGAGATGTCGTGGTCACGATGGACGGCGACCTCCAGGACGATCCCGACGAGTTGCCTCGCTTCCTCGAAACGCTGAACAGCGGGTACGATCTCGTCTCTGGTTGGAAGCAAAACCGGCAAGATCCATTTGGCAAGACTGCGCCAAGCCGTATTTTCAACTGGACCGTTCGCTGCGTCTCCGGCGTGCAACTCCATGATTTCAACTGCGGCTTCAAGGCCTATCGGCGAGAGGTAACGCGATCGATCCGGCTCTACGGCGAGCTGCATCGATTCACGCCGGTGCTGGCGAATGCGGAAGGTTTCCGCGTCGCCGAGCTGCCAGTGAAGCACCATGCCCGCAAATGGGGTCACTCAAAGTACGGCTGGTCGAGATTGATCAAAGGCTTTCTCGACCTGATGACCGTCACCTTCCTGACGAACTATCGCCAACGACCGATGCACCTTTTTGGCGTTCCTGGACTCATCGCCATCTTCGTCGGCGTTTGTCTGGGCCTGTTTCTCACCGTCGAGAAATTCGCGAACGATCAGCGCATCGGCACGCGACCCCTCCTGATGCTCGCGGTCTTATTGATCGTCATCGGCACACAATTCTTCGGTCTTGGGCTCCTTGGCGAGTTCCTCGCCCACGACGCGAATTCGCCGCGCCGAGAACCAGTGTCAGTTGTACGTGAAGGGATCGGTCTCGACGGCGCTGGAAGCGTTGGCATTGATATCACGACCTAGTGCGGCGAAACCGCCCTCACAGCGCCCAAATGACACATGAGACCGTGAGCGCCGAACCGCCGCGATCGGGGTTGCTTCACCGCGTTGCCTCAATCCCAACACCGATCATTTTTGTCAGCTCGGTGCTCATCGCCGTTATCTTGCTTTGGAGCGGCGGCTCGCTTGGGGACGTGTTTGACGCCGCTCGCGATGCGGACATCGCTCTCCTTGTAGCCGCGTTCGCGCTGTATCTCGTCGGCCTCGCGATCCTCTGCTTTCGGTGGGATGTGCTCGTCCGAATGGTCAAGGGCATCTCGAACATTCCCCGCGCGGCGGAAGCGTTCTTGACCTCAGTCGTCATCAATTACGCCGCTCCCATCGGTCTCGCCGTTCCGACGAGAGCGGCGCTGACCAAACGGGCGCTTGGGCTCTCCGCCGCGGAGACGGGCGCGGCAGTGCTCTGGGAGATTGGCGCTGACGTCATCGTGCTCGGACTCGGCTCCGCCCTTTGGCTCCTACTCAGTGGAAATGAGATTTCGGCCCCGTCATCGAACCAACTCCTCGTTTCGGCACTGCTGGTCGTGAGCGCGGTTGCGGTGCTCATCGCCGGAGCGATCTTTCTCAGAACGAAAACGTCGCATTGGCAGCGGGTCCGCGACACCCTCAAACGAATCCTCTTGTTCCCACGTCATCGGCCGGCGACCGCGGGACTGGCGCTCCTTGTCACCGTCGTCTACTGGACCGCGCAAGCGATCGTTTTGGCGACCATCTTGCGCGCGCTTGACGGCCCGACTGCGCCCAAATTGATCCTCGGTCTTATCACCATCCCGGTTTTAGTTGGGATGCTGAGTCCGGTGCCTGGCGGCGCAGGCATTCGCGAGGCACTCATGATCGGCATTGCACATGTCGAGGGCGCAGATTCTGCGGTGGTTCTGCTCGCGGCGCTGATCTACCGCGTCGCCCTCTTCGCGGCGATCCCGATCCTGTATGCGGGAGTTCGGTTGTGGCTTCGGACTGAAGGGATCCGGACGATTTCCCTTGAGGAAATTGCACATTCGCCTGAAAATGGCACAATATCCGTGAATGCTCAGGGCAAAGAACCCTACCGCTAGGAATATGACCCGCGCCGCGGGTGACCGAGAGGCAGCGAGTGAGTCAGTCAAACGGCGCCGTGGCGAGCGGCGCGATCGATACGAGCAACTATCGAAAGCACACCCACGCCAACCCGATTCAGCGCAGGCTGATCGACCGCTTTCATCGATCGATCCTCAATCAGATCGCGGCATTGGCGCCGGAGACGTTTCTCGACGCCGGGTGCGGCGAGGGGTTCGTGGCAAAGCTGCTCCTCCAAGAGTTGCCCGGGCTCGCATTGACGGGTTTTGACTTTAATCCCGACG
Organism: Thermomicrobiales bacterium; assembly: GCA_045804965.1. Lineage (GTDB taxonomy): Bacteria > Chloroflexota > Chloroflexia > Thermomicrobiales > UBA6265 > CAVTUU01. The sequence goes on from JBJMMD010000051.1 coordinate 63,670, forward strand.
CGGTCGAAGTTGCGAAAGCGAAGAATCCTGGATCGACCTTTATGACCGCTAGCATCTTCGATTTGCCGTTCGACGACGACAGCTTTGACGTTGTTGGCTGCTTCGAAGTCCTTGAGCACCAGACCGATCCCTTGCCGGCACTCAAAGAACTTGCCCGCGTTGCCCGCAAGGCGGTGATTCTCAGCGTGCCGCATGAGCCGTTCTTTTGCTATTCGAATGCCGTGCGCGCGAAGAACTGGGACATCCGGCCACGCGGCAGCGACCCCGATCACAAGCAATTCTGGAGCCGAAAAGCGTTCGGGCAGTTCGTCGGACAAGAGCTCGAGGTGCAGACGCTGACCGGATCGTTCCCATGGACCATTTGCGTTGGTTCCAAGCGAGCAAGGTAGGTCCTCACTCTCGCCGGAACTCGTGCTTCTCGCGAGAGCCACAGCTACCGTTACTGTGGACAGGGATGGTACGCTAAGAGCAACCAATCGCCTCGCCAGCGATCAGTGTTGACGCGAGCGCGAGGAGCGGCGCGCGGTGAGCACAACGATTCGCACCTGCCCTGCTTGCGAGCAGGTCAATCCCGGCACAAGTGTCTTTTGCCCCAATTGCGGGCAATCGCTCGCGGCCGTGCCTCCTGTCCTCGTCCCCAAGCTCAAAGAGACATTCTTCTTCGATGTTCCGGCGTTCCTGCGTGACGCCGAACGTCGCCGTCGTCATCGCCACGAACCCGGCAGCGGAGCAGGTTGGCTTTGGCTCGGCGGATTGCTAATCGCGATTCCCGTTTTACTGACCGTCAACGTGCAGATGGCCGCCGCGACTTGGACGGCCGGTCTGCTGCTCGTTGCCTTCGGCTTCTACCGGATGCGTTCCGATCGCCGACTCCTCGCCAATGCCGGCATTGCATTCAACCTGGTCGCGGTCGCCATTCTGGGCGGCATCAGCTATCGCACGGTTCACGAGCCAACGGCCAACGGCTCGGTGGCGTCGCTCTCCGCGGCAACGGCGGACGCCGAATCCGCCGCGGCTCCAAGCTCGACGGCAGAGGCGACTACACTCGGCACCGTGGCCATGTTTCGCGGCGATGCCCAGCATACCGGTGTTCATCCCGGCCCTGTCCCCGAGGGCCATCCAGACTTGAAGTGGCAGCTCGACACCGCTGGGGAGGTCTACTCATCGCCGGTCATTAGCGCTGGAACCGTGTTCATTGGCGCGAAGAGTGGGTATATTTACGCAGTCGACGAAAAAACAGGCAAGGAACAGTGGAATTTCGACTTGGGCGACTATGTCATCGTCCGCTCATCGCCTGCCGTTTCGAACCAAACGGTCTACGTCGGCGGCGGCTACAACCTTTTTGCAATTGACCAAGAATCAGGGCGCGAAAAGTGGCGGCTCGAAATTCCCTACGCCAGTCAATCCTCGCCCACGATTACCGGCGGGGTGGTCTATGTCAGCAGCCAAGAGGGCCATGTGTATGCCGTCGACGCCAACACCGGCAAACAGCTTTGGCATTTCCAGATTGACGGCTTGATCTTCTCGTCCCCGGCGGTGTCGAAAGGCACGGTGTACATCGGCAGTGATGACGGCAATCTCTACGCGATCAGCGCTGAGTCAGGCAAGATGATATGGAAAATGCCAACCGGGGGTGAAGTCTACTCGTCGCCGGCGGTAAGTGACGGCAAGATTTACGTCACCAGCAAGAGCCGGGTCACCTATGCGCTCTCCCAGCAAAATGGGTCCATTCTCTGGCAGCACCCAGTTGGCGGCGAATCATCTCCGGCAGTATCAAATGGCATCGTTTACGTAGGGAGCGAAGACGGCGGACTGTACGCGCTCAATGCCGATACCGGTGAGCCCAAGTGGCTCTTCCCCACCGGCAGCCCGATCATTTCGTCGCCAGCAGTCGTCGGCGACACGGTGTTCGTAGCCAGCGGCTCGACCGTGTATGCGGTCGATGCGAAAACCGGGAATAGGATTTGGAACTTCGCCACATCCGACTCGATTGAATCCTCGCCGGCTGTCGTCGACGGCATGCTCTTCATCGGCAGCCGCGACGGCTTCCTCTATGCCATCGGCGGCGATCACGTCGATAACGCACTGGCGACGACGCCCGACGGATCCGGCTCTGGTAAGACCAAAGGCACCGGCAGCTCGACATCCAAATAGCTGTGGCATCATCCCGTGTTCTTCAGCCCGTTCGCGATGCCATTAACGGCGAGCAGCACCGCTCGCACCAGCTGGTCCGATTCCCCTTCCGTTTGAAGCCGTCGCAGGAGATCGAGCTGAATGAATGAAAGTGGGTCGACGTACGGGTTGCGGCGCTCGATCGAGCGTTGCAAAACCGGTTCGCGATCGAGTAATCGCCCCTGATTCGTGATTTCTAAAATTAACCGTATCGCGCGATCAAATTCTTCCCGTATGTTCCCCCAGATTCGGTTTCGCATCGCTTCGGGCTCGACGAGTTGCACGTACCGCTCCGCGATCTGCGGATCGGCCTTCGCCAGCGCAAGTTCCGCGTTGCTGAGCGTTGCGGTGAAAAACGGCCAATCGCGGTCCATTTCGCGCAGGAGCTCAATGCCTAACTCAGCGCGCGCTTGTTCGAGCGCCGCGCCGAGACCGTACCATCCGGGAAGCAGGATGCGAACCTGTGTCCATGAGAAGACCCACGGGATCGCGCGCAGATCTTCGATCGTGGCGGATTGCGTGCGCCGCGCGGGCCGTGAGCCGAGCTGTAGTCGCGCGAGTTCATTGATAGGCGTCGCTTGCTCGAAAAACGAGACAAAGTCGGGGTCGCCATAGACGAGATCACGGTAGGCTTTCGAGGACCATGCCTCCATCGCATCCATCGCCGCTGAGAAGTGCGCCATTTGCGCGTCCGACGGAAACGGAAGCGCGCCAACGGTGCTGACGAGGACCGCGCCGGTGACAAGCTCAAGCTCGCGATGAGCGATCTCCGCGGTCGAATAGCGCGCGGACACGACTTCGCCCTGCTCCGTGAGCTTCATCCGCCCGCCAACGGTTCCGGGCGGTTGGGCGAGGATGGCGACGTTTGTTGGCCCGCCCCCACGCCCGATCGAACCACCCCGGCCATGAAAGAACGTGAATCTGATTTGGCGATCGTGGAACAAGTCGGCGAGTTCGTGTTGCGCTTTGTAGAGTGACCAGCAGGACCCGAGATAGCCGATGTCCTTGTTGGAATCCGAATACCCGATCATGACCTCTTGCTCACCGGCGACCGATTCGAGCGCGGCTTGGTAGACCGGTTCGTCCAGCAATCTCGCCATGATTGCGGGCGCTTCGTGCAGCGACTTGCCCTGCTCGAACAGCGGCACGATGCGTAGAAAAGTGTCGCTACCGCCCACTCCGGCGACCTGCGATTCTTTCATCAGGAGCAGCACCTCAAGCGCATCCGATGCCGCATCCGCACCGGAAATGATGTACGTCTGAATGGCGCTCCGGTGATCGCTCGTCGCCACGTCGTGAATCATGCGAAACGTCTCAACGACGTCCTTCGTCGTGGGACTGAACGAATCGATATTCGTCGGAATCAGCGGCCGCGGGTCGGCGATTGCATCGCGCAGAAGCGCTCTGCGGCGCTCGTCGGCAAGCGCCAAGTAATCAGATTCCACTTGGGTCGCGGCGAGGATTTCTGCCAACGCAGCTTCATGGCGCAATGCGTGGTCGCGGATATCGAGACTCGCACAATGGAATCCGAATACTTCGGCTTGGCGAATGGCGTCGTGCAAGTCGCCGGCGATTATCAGCGGTTCTTTATGCTCGTTCAGCGCCGCCTCGATGAGGCGCAAGTCGCAGACGAGCTCACTCGGATGTTCGTACTGACCGGCTTGATCATGCCGCGCCGCGCGAATGCGCTCGCGAATGAGCGTCAGTGCCTGTCGATAGGGTTCGTCGGCGTTCAGGCGGGCGAGGTCTTCGGCAAGTTGCGGGAACTGTTCGCGGCCGCGTTCGATCAACGGCTGGACAGCGGCGGTCGGCGTCGTCACCATCGTCGAAACCGATAGTCGCCCCGCCAATTCGCCGAGCATAGACTCAAGCATCTGCAAGGCCATGTCGCGCATCAGCCGCAATGTGTCCCTTGTCACATTGGGTGTTACATTCGGGTTACCGTCCCGATCCCCGCCGATCCAGGAGCCGAAGGTCAAGAACGGCGGAACGACGATACCGGCCTCGGGATAAATCTCGCCAGCGGCTTCTTCGATGTCGCGATAGATCGCCGGAGCGACATGAACCAGCGTCGAGCGAAAATAGACCAGCCCCGCGCGCACCTCGTCGAGCACGGTCGGCTGAATCGCCCGTACCTCGTTCGAGCTCCAAAGTTCGGCAATTGTCGAGGCGAGGCGGACGCGAATCCGCTCGTACTCGCGAGGGAGCACGCGGCGCTCGTCCAAATCGCGAATGACGTGAAACACACGAGCCAGCTTGTCGATGACCGTTCGCCTGCGAGCCTCGGTCGGATGCGCGGTGAGCACGAGTCGCACTTCCGCTCTGTTGAGCAGTTCTTGAAAATCACCGGGTGTCATCCCCTGCTCAGCCAGGAGCCCAATCGCCTCGGCAATCGAGCCGCGCCTGGGCGCTGGGTGATGTTCCGCCTCATGCCGCCGAATGCGCCGGATCCGCTCGTTGTCTTCGCACAAATTGATAAGCTGGAAATAGTTGGTAAACGCGCGGATCAAGACGTTCGCTTCCGGGAGCGAGACGCCGGAAACCAGTGCTTGGAGCTGGTCTCCTGCTTCGCGGTCGCCAGCTCGAAAGGTCTTGGCGAGCGCGCGTACATCCTCTTCGAGATCGAACAATTCCGCGCCGGCCTGGGTGCGGATCACCTCGCCGAGGAGATCGCCAAGGAGAAAGATATCGTCTGACAGCTTGCGACCTTGTCGCATCGTTGCTCCCGAAAATTGCGATAGACGTCAACGCGGATTGCACGTTACACCGCGCCCACGACCGAAACAAGCAATTGCTTCACAAGATGTCGCAGTCATGTACCATGCGTCGCGCCCAACTGTGGCTGTGAACGAGGAGCCGCAATCCGTTGATCGACCAAGCATGTTGTGTTTATCTCCGGCAGGCCTCGGAGGAAGACGCGGAGATCGTGGCTGGCTGGCGTTCGGAAGAGAGCGTCCGGCGCTATCAGCCGCTGCATGTCCTGCCGCTGAATGCACTGCGAACCCTCTTGCAAGTACGAAGCGCTAATGTCATCTCTCCAACCGCGGAGGGCGAGTTTCAGTGGATCGTCGAAACGTCGAACGGACTCGCAGGCTGGATCAGCCTGACCACGATCAGTCGTGAACACGGCATCGCGACGATCGGATACACCATCGGCGAAGCATTCCGCGGGCAGGGCTATGCCACGGCCGCGGTCAGGGCACTGCTTCCGATCGCATTTGATCCCGCCCACCTCGATCTCGCCCGGCTGGAAGCGGTGGCGGCGGTGGGTAACATTGCTTCACGCAAGGTGCTCGAACGCACTGGTTTCCGCTACGAAGGAATCGCCCGCGCCTACTTGATCATCAACGGAGAGCGCGTCGACCACGCGCGCTACGCGCTGCTCCGCGCAGAAACGATCTGGCGCCAATGCACAGGAGCGCACGAATGACTGCTCAGCCGACGACCTTCCGCATCGCCGTCATCCCGGGCGACGGCATCGGCAAAGAGGTCATTCCCGAGGGTCTTCGCGTGCTCGAACGCTTGGCGGCTCACTCATCGAACCGCCTTGCCTTCGCGTTCGAGTCGTTCCCCTGGGGTTGCGAGTACTATCTCGAAACCGGGCGGATGATGGATGCAGACGGACTCGAACGGCTCTCCGCCTTCGATGCGATCTATTTCGGTGCGGTTGGCTGGCCCGATGTGCCCGATCACGTCAGTCTCTGGGGTCTGCGCCTCGCCATCTGTCTGGGATTTGACCAGTACGTGTGCTTACGGCCCGTGCGCTTGCTGCCGGGCGTCGAAAGCCCGCTACGTCGGGCGTCACCTGAAACAATGGATTGGATCGTCGTGCGCGAAAACTCTGAAGGTGAGTACGCCGGGGTCGGCGGCCGTAATTTCAGCGGGCGGGGACTGGGCGAGGAAGTCGCCGTCCAGGCCGCGCTCTTTACTGAACGTGGCTGCGAGCGAAGCATACGCTTTGCTTTCGAGCTGGCGATGACTCGATCGAAGGGAAAGGTCACGAGCGTCACCAAGAGCAACGCCCAGCAATACGGCATGGTGCTTTGGGACGATGTCTTCGCCCGGGTCGCCGCGGACTATTCCGACATCGAGACCGAACAATGGCTGGTCGACGCGATGGCCGCGCGTTTCGTGCTCAAGCCCGAGTCGCTCGATGTCGTCGTCGGCTCGAATCTCTTCGGCGACATCCTCTCAGACCTCGGAAGCGCCGTTGCCGGCAGTCTCGGCATCGCCGCCAGTGCCAACATCGATCCCGAGCGGCGGCATCCGAGCATGTTCGAACCGGTCCACGGCTCGGCACCCGACATTGCCGGCAAGGGCATCGCCAATCCCATCGCCGCGATCTGGACCGTCGCCATGATGCTCGATCATCTTGGTCTTCGCGATGACGCCGCTCGCGTCATGCGCGCCATTGAAGCGACGACCGGTTCCGGCGTCCTCACGCCCGACCTCGGCGGCATGGCAAGCACGCGGGAAGTTGGAAATGCAGTGCTTAGACATCTGTGATAACAACAACTCTGGCTTGAGACCCAGTTGCATCTTCCAATTTCATTTCTGTGTGAATGGCGCCCATACACTTCACGTGTAATGATCGCTTTGGCGTGCCCAGGACGCGCGCTGACCACGTGGACTGTTACATCCTGCAAGCGCAACCACGTCGCAGTGGTAGGTGTCTTTCGAGCAGGTTGTCGCGGGTTCGGGTCCTGTCTCCCGCTCGCGGCAATTCCTAGGAATCCAGATTGCCCTGGCACTCTGAGCGAGCTCACCGCGTATTCCCAATATTTACCCTCAGCCGCGTCCGCGATGAGCGCGGCCTTGTCTTCGGAACCCCGGTCTATTGCTCGCTCTAGACAAGAACAGGCTCGCGCGCTTCGCTCTCCACGCGCTGGAGGTAGGCGGCGACCGCGCCAGGTCCGGACCTTGGCGCGACCTTTTCGACATCAGGATTGTAGTTCGTGTTCGTGTTTACATCGTAGACGACCGTGCGGCCATCGACTGACTCGATGAACTCGAAACCGGCGATTTCCAGCTTGTACTTGCGCGCGAACGCGATGATCTGGCCGACGATCGGTCCGTGGAATCCTGCCCGCAACGCAAAGAGACTACCTGCCGCCTTCGGGTGACCTTTTTCATCCACTTCGCAAGCGTCAGCCGGGCAAACCTGAAAACCTCCACGCTCGGTGTCGGCTGTGATTGCGTAGATGAATTCGAACCCGACCGTCTCGATCCGGGTAATGAACGGTTCGCGCGGTTGCACATACTCTTGGAGGAGCGTGATGCCATCGACCGGTTCCTCGAACTCGTCCGAGGCGACATACGCGCGGAACTGGACGAGGTTATCGAAGCGGCGGACGCCGAGCCCCTTCCCTCCCTGGTTGTGCTTAGTGATGAACGGCGTCGGGAAAGCATGCGCGGCTTCGACAAGACGATCACGTCCGATCACCGCGATGGTTCGCGGCGTGTCGATGCCGAACGCGCGGAGGAGATTGAGTTGGCGAACTTTGCTGACCTCCATCTCGACGACCGGACGCCCGTTGACGACACGACGGCCGTATGATTCGAGCCACTCGAGCAAGGCGCGCGTGTAATCCTTCGCGTAGACATGACCACGGGTGTGGGAGGAGGCGGACAGGCGGTTGTAATAGACGCCTTGGGGTGGCTCCTGGTCGAGATCGATCAGCCCGTCGATGAGCAGCCACTCCCGAGCGTCGATTTCGGCGACAGCGAAGGCACTGGCGAACGGCGGGTACCAATCGGGGTTCTCGTGGAGGACATAGACAGTCACTGGACTAGACCTTTCGCGGAATCTATCTCGATGTTTTGGAAATCATACCGTAGATGATCAACAACTCCACAATGTGCATAGCGGATGGGCAAACTGTCGCGATTCGATTGCAGTTCCGCATTCATAACGAGTCATTTATTGACGAAGTCCTGACGCTCGGCCGAGATCCCTCGCTGGTCTGTCTTTTGACGAGCCCACGACCCGGCTACAACCTCAGGTTCGAGCAGCCGTTCTGTCGAAGGCCCAAGCGCGCTCGCGTTCTTGGGTCGCGCTAGAAACCGGCGCGCGTGGCGTCCCAAAAAGAACCGCGAGGATGTAGCCACCGGCAAGGACGAAGGCGGCATCGCCGACGAATGCTCCAATGCCGAGGGCTGTGGCTATATCAACCAACTTATCTGTGTTCATCGTTGCGCTTCACCGCTGAACCGCGCATTGGTGTGCGAGGTGGACGCTGCATGTTCGACAGCGGATGATCTATGAAGCAATGAGCTATGGAATATGCAGGCGCGTTGGATTGCTTAGGCGATTGGCGACGACCCTGTTTACGTGATCGCTACCTTAGGACCTGCAAACTTCCGCACCGTTTCAACGTCTCGAGCGGCGCTCTGGTAAATCATGTTCGATTCCGTGTTGGATATGAGAAACCGGCAGCCTCGTTGATGCCACCGCTCCAACTGAGCCGCTTCGCGTTCGACCATCCCGACGGCCACGCCGTGGCGGCTGCAAATTTCTACAATCCGCTCAATCGCCTCCACGAACACCGGAGCCGAGAAATCGCCGGGCACCCCGAGCGAAATCGAGAGGTCTTGCGGTCCCACGCAGACGACGTCGAGACTCGGCACCGTGGCGATCGCATCGAGCTGATCGATCCCTTCTTGCGATTCGATTTGGACAACCACCATCGACTCGGCATTCGAGGTTTCGACCGCCTCACGGGCATTCAATCGCTCATACCCGTTCCGACCTTCGCCACCCGCGCCCCGCCGGCCGATCGGCGGATATTTGGCGTAACTGACTGCCTGCTCGACTTGTTCCCGGTGCTCAACCCGGGGAATAATGATGCCAAGCGCGCCGGTATCCAAACCGCGGGCGACGAGCGCATATTGCAGATCGGTTACGCGCACGAGTGGGCAAATGTCGGTCACGAGCGCCATCTGCACGAGATTCTGGACCGTCTCCCAATCGAACATGGCATGTTCCATATCGATGAAGAGAAAGTCGTGCCCCGCGAGCGCCATTAACTTGACGATGCTGACTGACCGTGCCTCGTTCACAATCGGCCCGGTCACCGTCGCTCCGGACTTCAGCGCCGCCTTCACCCGATTGACTTGCACCGATCAACCCTTTCTCGCGCTATGCGAGGTGAAAATTGGCAAGGTCTTCGATGACGGTGATCAAGGAGGAGTGATCGAGATCGCCGTTTCCGTGGGCAGCTAAAGCCTCGAACAACTGGCTAACGACAGATGCAGTCGGCAAAGGCACGCCCGATTCCTTCCCCGCGGAGAGGGCGATGCCGAGGTCTTTGCGGTGGAGGTCGACGCGGAATCCGGGTTGAAATTGATGGGCGATCATCGACGCGCCTTTCAATTCCATGACTCGACTCGCCGCCAACCCGCCCGAAAGCACCTCGACAATCTTCTCCGGGTCGACACCGGCTTTTGCGCCAAGCACCAGCGCCTCGCTCACCCCCGCATAGTTGATGGCGACGACGATTTGGTTACAGGCCTTGACGGTTTGCCCGGCGCCGGGTCCGCCGACGTGGACGATCGTTTTTCCCATCGCCGCGAACAGCGGTCGCGCCCGCTCGAAATCCTCGGCTCTCCCGCCAACCATAATGCTCAGCGTGCCTGCAATCGCCCCCTTGTCGCCGCCGCTGACCGGCGCATCAAGCGCACGGGCTCCCCGCTTGGCCAACACCTGGCTCACTTCGATGGCGGTGGCAGGCGCGATCGTGCTCATGTCGACGAGGAGCGCGCCTTCGCCCATCGCAACCTCGAGGCCATCGTCGCCAAATACGACTTCACGCACATCGGGCGAGTCGGGCAACATGGTGATGATGGTCTTGGTTTGCTCCGCGACTTCTCGCGGCGAGCGAGCAGGTGTGAACGCCGGCGATTCGCCAACTAACTCGTCAACCGCGGCTTGGCTGCGATTGTGGACCACTAACTCGAAACCGGCCTTGGCGAGATTACTCGCCATCGGCTTGCCCATGATTCCAAGGCCAATGAACCCGATCCGTTCCGCCATCGCGGCTGTTCCTTCTACTAGGGCCAATAACCCCACTCTCGCAGCCAGCTGAGCGATTCTTCCGTCGTGCCGAGCGGCCGATATTCGAGGCTGACCCAACCGTCGTAGCCACTCTCATCGATGGCTTTCAGCACATACGGGTAGTGGATCTCACCAGTGCCTGGTTGGTTTCGGTTCGGACTGTCCGCAATTTGGACATGCTCGACGTCAGATAAGTACTTCGTGAACGCGACGGTCAAGTTCCCGTTCATCCGTTGCTGGTGATAAAAGTCGAACTGGAGCTTCAGGTTGGAATGACCAACGCGCCAGATCACTTCGTGCGCGCGAGGCAACGTAGGCACCATGAAGTTCGGGGCATCGTAGTAATTCAGCGGCTCGATCAATTGCAGAACTCCGGCACTCTGCGCTTGCTCGGCCGCGTAAGCGAGATTCGCGAATAGCGTTTCTTTTTGGGTAGCGAAGGGAACATCGGGCAGCGCGACGCCCGCTAGGCAATTGAGTCGCGGGCATCCAAGGGTCGATGCAATTTCGAGCGCCTCTGCGACTCCTGCTTTGAACTCGTCTACCCGTCTTGGGTCGTTGGCGATCCCTCGATCACCCTTGGCGAAGTCTCCCGCCGGGAGATTGAACAGAACTTGTTGCAGTCCATTGCGCTGTAGTGCCTTGCGAATCTCAGGAACATTCTCATCATAAGGAAAGAGAAATTCGACCGCGGTAAACCCCGCCGCGGCCGCCCGCTCAAACCGTTCGAGCAATGGATATTCGGTAAAGAGCATCGACAGATTCGCAGCAAATCGTGGCATGTTCGCCCCTCTCCCCCGCTGAGACGACTCCATCCCAACGAGGTCGCGAGCGCATCCTAGATGCGCTTCTATCGCCGGTCAATGGAGAATTGTTCCATCAAACCAGAGTCACGTAGAATGACCGCGCGATTCTTGCGCGAATTATGTTGAACCCCGCTAGGAGCTCTGACCTTCATGCGCTTACCGACGAAGACCGCAGTCCGTCAAAAACGAGAGCGCGAAGCGCCGACTACGGTCGAACATACTGTTGCACCCGCGCCGCTCACGCCAGCTGAACTTACGGACCGATTGTCGCCGACTGACCCGCAGATATCGCTGGATGGTGCGTTCGTCGCATTCACCGTCGCGCCGATGGCGAAGAAGGGCGAGCACCTTGAGAGCGCAATCTGGATGTCGCGTAACGGCGAATCCGCGGTCCAATTTACCTCCGGTGTCGCCCACGATCATTCGCCGCGGTGGTCGCCCGACGGCAGGAAGCTGCTGTTTCTCTCCGATCGCGCGGAGCGAGGCAAGGACAAGCTCTACCTGCTCCCGCTGGATGGCGGCGAGGCGAAGGCGCTCGGCGACCTAAGCGGCGAGTTTTCTTCTCTGGAATGGTCACCGGACGGCAGGCGCATTGCCGCCCTCCGAAAGGACCCTGAGCCTGAGCACGAAAAGAAGCGCAAAGAGGACAAGTTCGATCACATTGTGGTCGACGCCGAGCCCCAGCTCGATCGGGTATGGGTCGTCAACGCCGAGGACGGCTCCGCCCGGTGCATCACTAGCGGCAAGCGCCAGATCCGGTCCTTCGCCTGGCATCCATCGGGCGAGCAATTCGCAATCGTCACCACTGATGGCCCGGATGAAGACGCTTCCTGCGGCCCCGGCGACGTTTGGTTGATCCCGGTAAGCGGCGGTTTGCCAAAGCACGTTAGCCGGCTGAGCATGGTGCCCGGAAGTCCGACGTTCATCGAGGTTAACGGCGAATCGACGATCGCGCTCTACGCCAACGGTCACCGCGCCGATCCCGCCGACTCGGTCTGGATCGTTCTGGCCGCGGGCGGTCAAGCCCGTAACGTTTTGCCGGACTACGTGGGAACTGTTGAGCTCCTGACAGCTTGGCCAGACCATCCCGGATGTGTTGCAGTGCGCATGGTGGAAGGTGTTCACGTCAAGGTCTATGGTCTCGATTGCGCAACCGGCGAACTGATGCCGTTGAGTCCGAAGGGCTTCCACGATGACGGCGCCACTGTCAGCGGGCCAAGCCTTTCCGCTGACGGCGAGCGGATCGCGCTCGTCTGGGCCGATGGCGACAAACCCGAAGAAGTTTATGCCGGTCCGGTCGCCAAGCCGGCGACCGCGATCTCATCCTTTGGCAAAAACTTCCTCGGCCGCCTGGGCAAGGTCGAAACCGTGACCTGGGACAGCGACGGGGTGGAGATTGAAGGTCTCCTCACCTTGCCGCCCGGATACCAGCAAGGGCAACGGTACCCGCTCGTTGTCGAGGTCCATGGTGGTCCGACCTGGCAATGGGACGATCATGCCTATCTTGATTGGCACGATTGGGCCCAGTTTCTTGCCAGTCATGGCTACGCGGTGCTGCAACCCAATCCGCGCGGCAGCACTGGCCGCGGTTCGGAGTTCCAAAAGCTGCTTCAAGATGATGTCGGAGGCGGTGAATCGCGCGATCTCGTCGCCGGCGCGCTGGCGATGGTCGAGCGTGGCGTCGCCGACCGTGATCGTCTCGGCATCGGCGGCTGGAGCTGGGGCGGGTATCTGACGGCGAGGACCATTACCCAAACCGATATCTTCAAGGCCGCGTCGATGGGCGCCGGACTTTCAAATGTTATCTCTGATCATGGCACCGACGACATCCCGTCCGCAAACCTGCTCTACTTCCCCGGTCTCCCATATCAGCATCTGGACCACTATTGGGAGCGTTCACCAATCCGCCATGTGACGAACGTGAAAACGCCTACACTGATCCTGCATGGTGACGCTGATGCCCGGGTCCATCCGGCGCAGGGCATGGAATGGTATCGCGCCCTTAAAAGCCTAAACGTTCCCGTTGAGTTCGTGCGCTATCCCCGCGAAGCTCATCCTATCCGCGAACGCGCTCACCAGATCGACCTCCTTGAGCGCTTGATCGCCTGGTTCGACCGATGGCTGAAACAGTAGGAAAGCCAAGATGTCGGATTTCTGATCAGACGCTCAGCGACCGAAAACCTCTGCTGGGTTTGGCCAGGTGGCGATGCCACCACATCTGATGAGACTCAGCCCTGGACGGGCTTCGTCTTTCGTAGCCGTCCCACTGGGTGATTTCAGCCTCGGGAATGGGAGCGAGATTTATCCCACTCCCAACACGCGCGAAATCGTTTCCGCCCAGACCCGAGCCATGGTGACGAGCTCGGGGATATAAACAGCTTCATTGGCGCCGTGCGCGTTTTCGCCGCCCGGTCCGTAGCCGACGGTTTCGATCCCCATTTGCCGGTAAAAGCGACCGTCCGTTGCCCCAGCCCAGGCAACGAAATATCCGGCCTCCTTGGCGGTCACATCTCGAACTGCTTGCTGCAGCGTTTTCACGATCGCGGAGTCTTCCGGCGTGATATTTGCTTCGATATAGGTATCAAGCGCGTGCTCGACTATTTCATAGCGGAATTCAGGATCGGTTGCCGCGACGGCATCGAGGGCTGCCGTTGCCTCGGCTAACGCGGTCTCGCGAGTTTCACCGGGAATCAGCCGGCGATCGACGGAAATCGTGCATTCGCCGGGAACGACGTTGTGAGCGATCCCAGCGCTGATCATGTTGACGCTGATCACCGGTTTGCCCACGGCCGGGTGGAACTTGTCGATGTCCTTTTCAAGGGCCAACACGCCTTTGGACGCTTTCGCAATTGCATTGATGCCGGTTGCGCGCGCCGCCGCAGTGTGCGAAGCACGGCCGAAGAAGGTGACGTCGAATCCGAGAATGCCGCGTTCGGCATTCCGTACCTTGAGATCGCTCTTTTCGCCTATCAAGCAGTAGTCCGGTTTTGGCAGGCGTCCTGCTTTGACCTCGTCGAGGAGATATATCGTGCCGAACTCTGCGCTCGTTTCCTCGTCGGAGACGATGTGCGCCTGCAAGCGTCCGCGCAGCCGAGCCTCCTGAAAGAGACCCATGAGGTACAGCATGACGCCGGTGGCGCTCTTCATGTCGGACGCGCCGCGCCCGTACAGCCTCGTCCGGCCCTGGTTTATTGTGGGTGCGAACGGATCGGTTTGCCACGAAGACGCATCCGAAACCGGGACCGTATCGAGGTGCCCGTTCATCGCAATCGTCGGTCCAGTACTACCTTCACCGATTGAAATGACGACATTCGGCCGCGCCGGATCTTTGGCAACGATCTGAGCTTCCAGACCGCGTGCCGCGCACCAGCCAGCGACAAATTCCATGACGCTGCGTTCTTCACCGCTGGGACTTGGGATTGCGATCAGATCACTTGCGATGTCGAGAATGTCCCGCTCGTCGACTCGTTCATTCCACGCGCTCGAAACCACCAAACACACCTCAATGCTGCCAGCAAGCCATCCAGTTACAGACGCTCAAACCGTTCAACATTTGCGACGAACACAACCGCGCCGCCGACCTCAACCTCGAAATTTTCCGGCATGTAGAGCAAGCCCGGTTCGAGTGCCGGCGAGTAGGGTACGGCAATCTGCGTTCTCCGCCGGCAAGTGCGGCGAAGAACGGCGAGCACATGTTGCACCGTCTCGTCCTCGACGCCAATCATCAAACTTGTATTGCCAGTGCGGAGAAACGAGCCGGTCGTGCTGATCTTCGTGAATCGGTAGTTAGCGTCCAAGAGTGCGTTCGTCAGGACTTCAGTGTCCTCATCTTGCACGATGGCAAAAATAAGTTTCATCAGCGCCCCTCCCCGCGCGCTGTTGACGCTTAGGTCAGCGTCAAACGCCCTGGAGCACTACTCGCCATGCGAGGTAGCGCTTGTAGCGATGGATCGAGTCTATCAGAACGCGTTACGCGTTGAGGAAACCGTGCACGGCGGCACGTTCAGCGATAGTGCTTGTGCCCTAGCCTCGGCGCCGATTCTCGCGGCCGACCTTCACCAAACCGCGTTCCAGGAGCACGGCAGCCACCAGGATCGCTTCGGGCGTGCCGAGTCCGGCGGCGACCGCATTTTCCGATAGTGAGCGCTCGCCATTGAGTTGGTTGATGAGCATCCATTCGAGCGGGGCAACTTCGAGCGCATCGTCAGGATCGAGGGGTAGCCGAAGCACAAGGTCGAGCACCGTTTCCTCGGTCAATCCATGTGTGGGAGGCGGCGGAGGTTCAGGAGGTGCTTCGACCGGCACGATCTGAGCCTCGACGGGGCCGACCTGGCCGAGGATTGATAAGCGCTGTTCGACGACCGCCACGTGCTGATTGATGTGGTCAGCCTGGGCAAAATCGACCGCTTCGACGATCGCCACGACATTGCCGCCGTTCACGAACGGCACCCCAAGATAGGAGCGATAGCCGAACTCATCCGGGCGCGGGGGCGGTATTTCATGCTGGACCGTGCCGCTCCAAATAACCGGCCGTCGTTGCGAGAACGCGATCATGGGCAAGACCACTGATTCAGGTGGAACAAGGCCGAAATACAGACCACCATCCGCGAGCGCTGTTGCCGCATGCCATCGTTGCCCGCGCGCGATTGGCCGGAAGATCGTCACGCGCCGCGCGCCGGTCTCTTGCAGCACTTGGTGGATCAGGGTCTCGATCTGCCTGTCGTTTTGATTTGTAATCGCTTCGGCGCCGAGGTCAGCTGCGATTTGGGATTGGGCACGACGTTGCAGACGCACGATGTAGCGTTTCCGCTCTTCCTGCGTCTCTTCTTCCACATTTGGATGTGACCGACTGTTGCTCGGCTGCTCCATCGACTCGCTACCGTATCAAATCTCGCCTCGGCGCTACCCGATCTGCATGAGCGTGACAGTGCTCAATACGCCACTGGTCTTCTGGATTTTGCCCATCACGAGCTCACCAATCGCTTTCGGATCGTCCGATTCCAACACCGCCACAAGATCATACGTGCCGGCCACTGAATCGACCTGAGCAATTCCCGCGCGTCGGAGCTCATCTTGGATGCGGAGACTGGTGCCCACTTCAGCGGTAATCAACACGTATGCTTTCATCAGCGCTCTTTCTGGGATCAGCCGCGTGCGCCTCGATGCCAGATGGTATACATGCCGTCGCCTCGGACCAGACTTCGCATCGCTTCCTGTTCCAATCGCCGTAGCTCTGCAAATTGCTCTTCGGCCTGAGCCGCCAGTGCTTCACCGCCTTCATCCCGACAGCGGCCGACCAGGGCATCGAGCAATCCTACCTCCGCAAACACCCGGACCGCTCCCGGCCACGGTGCGAGCGTTAATTGTTGCGGTAACGGTAGACCAGGCCTGAGCCGCCGAAACGAGTTCAATCGTGCCTCTGGGCTTTCGACCATGCCGTCGACCATAACCACGGGTTCGGACTCGTTCGACTTGCGGCAATCGAGAATTAGGGACCGGCCGACTCGCGGGAAAAAGATGCTGAGCACCTCCGCGCTCTTGACCGCCATCAAAACCTGATCGAAGAACTCTGTGCCTGCTTCTTCCATTGCCCGCTCGTCTTGCCCCATGGACTGGTCTTCGTTCGCGCCGTACCTCCTGTGCGTTATCCCTTTCTATCTTACGCTGCCGGGGCAATGCTCGCCTCCGATATCAATGCTCCAAGTGCCCGGCGATGACGTCCAACATGTCGTCATGAACGGCTCCGTTGCTCGCGACCACTTCGCGATCGAAAGAGTCGAACGCCCCACCGCGAAAGTTGGTCACTCGTCCACCGGCTTCGGCAACGATCAACGCCCCGGCCGCAATATCCCACGCGTTCAATGGGCGCTCCCAAAAGCCATCCAATCTGCCGGCAGCGACATAGGTGAGGTTGAGCGCGGCAGCGCCGTCTCGTCGCGTGCCTTGGCAGATATTGAGAAAACCATTCCACATCGCGATGTTCTCGGCTCGGGCAGTGAGGTCGTACGAGAATCCCGTTGCCAGGAGCGATCGAATCAGTTGATTCGTCGCCGTCACGGTGATTGGCGCTCCGTTGAGCAGCGCTCCCTGTTCTCGCCCGGCGACGAACAACTCATCTCGCATCGGGTCATAAACAACGCCGAGCAATGTTTCGTGTTGCCACGCCAGCGCAATCGAGACCGCGAAATGTGGATAACCGTGCGCGTAGTTTGTTGTGCCATCGAGTGGATCAATAATCCAGGCGTAGCCTGAGCGATCAATGTCACCCGTCGGCCCGCGAGTTCCTTCCTCGCCGATCAATCCGTGATCGGGAAACTCCTCGCGAATCCTCGTGGCGATCAAGAGCTCTGAAGCGCGATCGGCATCTGTGACAAGATCGACTGTGCACTTGTAGTCGACAATCACATCGCCGAGCCGGTCACGCAAAAGCGCGCCCGCCTCGCGGGCGGCGCTCACCGCAAGATCTCGCGCGTGGTCAAGATCAATTTCCCTATTGACGGTCTGTTGATCCACGAATTCGCCGGTCCTCCTGTGGCATCGTAGCAGGGACAATTGCCCAAAAAATCACAATTACATCCCACCTTCGTCCGGAACCAACGGAAATCGGGGCCGGACATCTGTCTCCCAACCTGCTTGCACTCCCCGCCCGAGTGCGTAATAGCCGGCGGCTGCGACCATTGCCGCATTATCGGTGCAATATTCGAAGGCAGGGAACTTCACGACAGGCGGGCGTCCAATGTATGCGCGGTTGATCTCAGCCGTCAGCCGTGCGCGCAGCGCCACGTTGGCAGCGACGCCACCCGCGAGGACGACAGTTTTGACATTGAACATCGTTGCCGCACGCGCAGCCTTTACCGCCAGAACTTCGACGATCGCCTCCTGGAACTCAGCGGCCAGCGCATTGATCGGTAACTCGGGCGAATACTTCGGCGGCTTGTGCTCGGCAAATGGGGTTGCCCGGATCGGTTCCGCTGGCTCGCTTGGCAAGCGGAATGGCTCAACTTCCCGCAAGAGCGCGGTTTTCAATCCCGAAAAACTGAAGTCAAAACTGTCGCCAAGCCAGGCGCGCGGCAAGGTGAGCACGCCCGGCGCGCGCTCTTCGGCCGCTCGTTGAATTGCTGGGCCGCCTGGGTAGCCGAGGCCGAGCAATCTCGCGCCTTTGTCGAACGCTTCTCCCGCCGCGTCGTCCAGCGTGCGCCCGAGGTGTTGATAATGCCCGTGATCCGTCATCAAGATCAGCTCCGTGTGACCGCCGGAGACCAGCAGACAAAGCACGGGAAACTCGGGGACGGTGAGGTCATCCTCGTCCCGCGTCAGCCAATTTGCGTAGATGTGCGATTCGAGATGGTTCACCGGCATGAGTGGGCGGTCGAGCACATAGGACATGGTTTTTGCGAAGTTCACGCCAACGAGCAATGAACCGGCGAGCCCCGGCCCTTGAGTAACCGCGAGCGCGTCAACTTCGGGTCGCTCTATCCCTGCCTCGCTCAAGGCAATCTCGACAACGGGGATGATGGCCTTGATGTGACCACGGGCGGCGAGCTCGGGCACAACGCCGCCGTATGCCATGTGAAGCGCAATCTGCGAGGAAATGACATTTGAGCGAACCACGCGGCCATGGGCGATGACGGCGGCCGCAGTCTCGTCGCACGAAGTTTCGATTGCGAGGATATTCACGTACGCGCGCCCTTACCAGTTATCCGGCTGAACGCGCGCGTGGACGCTCCGCCAGCGGCGCCAGACGGTCTCCGAGGCGATGTATGATCCCGACCCGGAGCCGATTAATCTCCTCGAGATAGGCGGGATCCTTGAGTGAGCGCGACCACATAATATAGGCGTCCTCGCCGTTGTCGCTGTAGTAGCGCCGGCGGGTGCCCTGGACAATGAACCCGTACTTGCGATAAAGGCGCTGCGCGAGGTCGTTCGAAACCCGAACTTCGAGTGTTACCCAAGTTGCCCCGCGACGCAACGACTCTTCGATCAACGCCACCAGCAGCAATTCGCCAAGCCCCTGACCGCGAAAATCAGGATCGACACCGATGGTGGTAATGTGCGCCTCGTCGTACATGATCCACATCCCGGCGAAACCAGCGAGGCGAGGAGTGTCTGGCTCCGACGGCGCTTTGCGGCCAAATGGGAGCAGCGGCAGACGCGGTCGCGCCCAGAGACCGTCGCTTGCTCGGTCGCTGGAATGACCGTTGCCCGAGCGACCGTCATTCGCGGTATCACTACCGCCAGGAAAAGCGCGCAGAACGAGGTAGTAGTTCTGTTCGGGGCTGCGCAGCTCGCGACGGTATGCGGACGACGGCCAGGGGTTGCTGAAGCATCGCCGTTCGACGCGGCTCACGTCCACAACATCATCTTGCTGCATTGGCTCGATGCGGTAAAGCACGCCTAGTTTCGACTCGCCTTGCAATAGTCCGTGCCGAGAACAATCACGGCGACATCACTCAAATTGGACGTTAGCACCTGGATTGAAACCGTTCAACCTTTGGCCAGACTTTTGTCTGGGCTCGCGGCATGTAGATACGCTGGTTCGAGGTTCACCGGGTCGTCGAAATCGCGATCGAGGAATCGCCGCCACGCCAATTCGGCGACCGCCCCTGGACGGCGCGTGCCCCCTGCCAGCGGGGAAAGCCGCACGAGATGAGATCGTCCGAGCACGGCGCGTTGTTCGATGGTCAACTCACCGCAAACGAGTACGTTGCTGCCGGCATCTTCGATGCCGCGGACAAGCTCCTCGACCGTCCCATTTCGCGGACTGCCGAGTTGGCCATGATCGCCGGCTGCCCAAAGCAAACGGCTACGACCGGCCGCGAGCACCCCGATGATGAGCAATCCGCACTCGGCGTGCGGCAAGACAACCGCGTCGAGTGTCGGCACGCCGATCAGCGGCAGGTTCGCCGAGAGTGCGAATCCTTTAGCGACGCTCATCCCTACGCGCAATCCATTGAACATCCCAGGGCCGATGGCGATGCCGACCGCGCCTAGGTCGGCGACCGCGAGCTTCGTCAGCATCAACAGGTGATCGATTTGGTCGAGCAAGCTCACCGTCTGATCGCGCCCAGCGGGCCACATCGTTTCCGCGAGGCGTTGACCGTCAAAAAGCGCGATCGCTGCTTGCTCGGTCGATGTATCAATCGCGAGAAGCCAGTCGCCAGGCGAGGTGCTCAACTCAACCTCCCGCCGAGAACTTTCGGCGCTCCAGTCTAATGCCCATTTCGCGTTTCGCCGACCGCGTTCGGGCAAAATGGCGTTGTGACGCAGATGACGACAGGGGTTGGAAAACCCGACCGAGTCTCCACCTCCCGCCGTCGAACGGCCGGGATGGCAGCGGCAGGAATGACTCGTTCGTTTGAATGGGCAACGAAGCCGCCCCTTGCTCATGTCTCGGCTGCCTTCTGCAGTCGGTCGAGAAGCGATCGCGCCTGCCCGTCCGGCGGGAACGCCTGAATCGCCAACACTCGTTCGCCGGGATCGGAGGGCTCTATGCCGATGAGCAGGTAGTCGTCCGGAAGAATGCCACCGGCCCGCTCGGGCCACTCGACGACCACCACGCTATCTCGTTGCCTCACGAGGTCTTCGTAGCCAAGACTTTCGAGCTCATCAGGATCGTCGAGCCGGTAAAGATCAAGGTGGTAGAGCGTTAGCCGTTCGCCTGCAGGCGTCTGCCCGTCATGTTCCGCGACGAGGGTGAAGGTCGGACTTTGCACGACCTCATCGATCCCGAGGCCCTTGGCGATGCCTTGCGTCAACGTGGTCTTACCCGAGCCGAGATCGCCGTGCAGCATCACAACATCGCCCGGGTGCAGTAAACGTCCGAGCGTTGCACCGATGGCGCGAGTCTCGTCCGCGCTTTTGGATTGCAAGACGTACTCCCGGGCCGAGCGTGGCATCAGCCCGTCGCGTTCGTAGGAAAAGTCAGCACTGCCCCGCGAACAGATACATGGATCCGATCGCCGGGTCTTATCCCGCCATAGGTGCCGATCCGCGCATTGAGCGTGGCGCCCGAGTCGAGTTTGATCCGCATGAGCTGATCGTGACCGAAAAAGGAACGGGTCAGAACGGTGGCATTCGCTAGCTGATCGTCGGCGGGATGCGCCAACCGCAAGCTCTCCGGCCGCAACATGACATCGACCTTGCCGTGCGCGGAGCCGTGCGTCGGCAGATCCCCCAACTCGCACATCACCCGCCGGCCGGTTCCCTCGCCCGCGATGAACTGCGCGTCGCCCACGAACACGCCGATTTCGCGATTGACCGGCCGGTGATAGAGCTCTTCAGGTGAGGCGTCCTGGACAATCCGGCCGTCCCACATGACGGCGACCCGATCCGCCAAGCTCAACGCTTCTTCCTGATCATGCGTGACGAGCACTGCCGTCGCTCGCGCATCGGCCAGGATTTGCCGAACCTCGGCCCGAACAGCCGCCCGCAGCTCGGCGTCGAGATTCGAGAACGGTTCGTCGAGCAAGATCACGTCGGGAGCCGGCGCGAGCGCCCGCGCCAAGGCCACGCGCTGCTGCTGGCCGCCTGAGAGCTCGTACGGCATGCGCTTCTCATAGCCACCAAGGCCAACGATGCGCAGCGCATCCGCCACGCGGTCTTCGCGGTCGGCCAAACGTCTGGGCAGACCGAAGGCGACATTTTTACCGACCGTGAGATGAGGAAAGAGGGCCCCGTCTTGGAAAACCATGCCGACGTGCCGGCGTTCGGGCGGTTCCGATCGTTCGGTCGTAGCGACGACTCGTCCGCCAGTTTCGACCGTCCCGCCGTCGAGCTCTTCGAAACCGGCGATCAGACGCAATGTCGTCGTCTTACCGCAACCGCTCGGCCCAAGCAAGGCGACAATCTCGCCGCGTTTTGCCGAGAGATCGAGGCCCCGCACGACGCTGACGGCTCCAAAGTGCTTGACGAGCCCGGTGCAGCACAGCGCGAGTGCTGATTGCTCATCGGTCTTTATTGCATTGACCATCATTTGGTCGATCACAGATCACCGCGGGGCGCCCCGCCATGCTCCCGCACAATCAGGAGCAACGTTGGCACGAGCGAGAGGCCGATCAGCAACAGGGCCGGACCGGCTGCCTGGCCATAGGCGCCGCTTCCGGTTGCGGTCCAGATCGACGTCCCGAGTGTGCGGTATCCAGTCGGACTGAGCAACAACGTGATCGGCAACTCTTTCATCACGGTGAGGTAGACCAAGGCGGCTCCGACCGCAATCCCTGGTCTCGCCAGCGGCGCGGTCACCGAAGTAACCGCGCCTAACGGGGATCTTCCCAAATTCCGCGCGGCTTCCTCCATGCGCGGACTGATCTGCAACAACGACGTTCTCGTCGCGCCGATCGATTGGGGAAGGAACCGGACCATATAAGCAACGATCAACAACGGCAACGTTTGGTAGAGCGATGGCAGGTAACGCGCGCCCAGGAACACGAACGAGAGTGCTATCACGATCCCAGGCAGTGCATATCCGACGTAACTCAGGCGCTCGGCGTAGCGGCCGAGTCGACCAGGATAGCGCGCCGCCAGAATCGCGATCGGCAAGGCTGCTACCGTACACGCGACCGCCGCCATGCTGCTCACGCTTACTGAATGCCATGCGGACGTACCGAGGTTTTGCGCCGCTTCGTTCCGCGACGCGCCCTTGGCGAGCCAATAGACCAACACGGCGAGTGGCAAACCGAGCGAGAGCGAAAATACTGCGCCGGCGAATGCCGCGGCGGGGTATCGCCAGCCGCCGAGCGCGATCGCTCGCGACTTTCGGGCCGCTCCTGATCCGAGTCGGTAGTAGGCGGCGCGGCCGCGAATCCTGCTTTCGATTGCCAGAAGCACGACCGCGAACGCGATCAGGACCAATGCCAACGCCGCCGCTAGGGTGCGATCGAACGCCGACCTATATTGGACGTAAATCGCCCGGGTAAAAGCATCGTAGCGAAGCAGCGTAACCACGCCGAAATCGCTGATGGTGTACAGAATTGTCAACATCGCGCCCGCGGCAATGGCGGGCCGCAACTGCGGCAGCGTCGTCAACAAGAAGGTTCGCCACGGACCGTGGCCAAGACAGCGGGCCGCCTCGTCCAAGGACGGGTCGAGACCGCGAATCGCGGCGCGAACGCTCAAGTAGACGTAGGGGTATGTGAAGAGGGTCAACGTGATCCACGCACCGGTGAACCCGTAGATTTCCGGCAATCGCTCAACTCCAAAGGGACCGGCCAGCGCCTCTTGAAGAAGTCCTTTCGGTCCAAACGCCGCGATGATGGTCAGCGCCCCAACATACGACGGGATGACGAGCGGCAATGGCGCCGTCACGGCCCAGAGCCTTCTGCCGGGAATATCGGTCCGAGCCGTCAGCCACGCGAGGGGGACAGCAATCACGATCGCTGTCGCGCTCACCGCGAGCCCAAGCACGGCCGTGTTCTCGAGAATCTCCAAGGTCCGAGCCCGAAAGACGAGTCCCCAAATGCTCGAACCGGCTTCCGACACCCTTATGATCAGATAGATCAGCGGCACGAGCATACCAGCCGCCACAAGAACAGCTGGGACGACGATGGCGAACGGAGGCTGGGCGCTGCCCCGGCGGCGTGCACGAGCTTGGGCGCCGGCAGCGCTCTGCAAGGCGCCGATCTGATTGATCCAGGATACGCGGGAGCGCGAAGTTTGCACCGCGGTTACCTTCTTCCGCCCGAGTATGAGTTCCCGCTACAAGATGCCAAGATCGGTCAGGAGCGCGATCGTTCCTTCGAGATCGTCGAGATCGGACAAGTCCACATCCGGACTTCGAATTTCTGCCAGGGGCTTGAGATCCTTCGAGGGCGGTATGGTCGGAATGATCGGGTATTCGAACGTGTGCTCGGCGAAAAACTTTTGCGCTTCGTCGCCGAGCAGGAAGCGCGCAAACGTGAAGGCTTGGTCCTTGTTCTTAGCGGTCTTGAGCACGGCAATGCCGGCCACGTTGATCAAGGTTCCCGGATCGCCTGGCGCAAAATAGTGGTTCGCTAATGGCAGCGTTTTCTGGTCTTCGGCTTGAACTTCATACATGTAATAGTGATTGACAAGCCCGACCGGAAACTCTCCCGCGCCAACCGCGCGTGTGATCGAACCGTTATCCTGGAAGACCTTCGGCTCGTTCTTCTGCATGTCTTCGAGCCAGGCGCGCGCGGCGTCTTCGCCCTTCGTCTTGCGCAAGCAGGTCACAAAGGCCTGGAACGACGCATTCTCGGGCGCCCAGCCGATCTTCCCTTTCCATTTGGGATCGACGAAGTCGAGAACGGACGAGGGCAGATCCGCTTCCTGGATCATATCGGTGTTGTACACCGCCACTCGTACCCGAGCTGATGTCCCGATCCACACGCCCTCTTTCGAGCGAAACCGGGTATCGACCTTCTCCAGCACGTCGTCGGGCAATTGCTCGAGCAGACCATGTTTTTCGAGCGCGCCGAGCGCGCCGGCGTCCTGACTAAAGTACAGATCAGTCGGACTATTTTTGCCTTCATCGAGAATCGTCGCCGCCAGCTCCGCGGTGTCGCCGTAGCGGACCTCGGCATCGACACCTGTGTCCGGCTCAAAATCGCCGATCAGCGCGCCGACCAGATTCTCATTGCGTCCGCAATAAATTGTGAGCTTACCGGCGGATCCTACCGGCGTTCCCTCCTCCGGCGTCGCGTTAGCCGGCAGGCTGACGCCGCCCTCGGTCGTCGCGAAAACATGGCTTCCCATGTGCACGGTGAGGACAATGCCCGCGCCGCCGCCGATGGCGAGGCGCAGGACATCTCGGCGAGAAGCTCGGCTCGCGCCTCCGGCGCTCTCCTCAGTCCTGTCAATGACTGTTCGACCCATTGACTACCAATCCCCTCTCGACATGAGAATGCTCAATTCCGACCAATTAAGTCGGATTTCTTTCAGCCTAATGGGCACGGTTTCGCCGTGTCAAGGCCAAGCGCGGGCGCGTCACGGAAGCGATGCTTTAACAAAGGACCTCATCCCACCCAATCCAGCGGGTGAGTTCCGCAGAAGGTGTTCGTTTGGCGCGAATTGAGGTCGCGATTGGATAACCCAGATAAACGAATCCGAGCAGGTGCGCGGTTTCACCGAGTCCGAGGTATGCCTTCACCTCAGGGCTGTAACATGCGTCGCCAGTTCGCCAGATCGTGCCCAAACCAAACGTGTGCGCGGCGAGCAACATGTTTTGAATCGCGGCCGCGCCCGCCGTGATCTCTTCGATCTCAACAACCTTGGGACCGAGCTGCGGCTCAACCGCAACGACAATGATGACTGGCGCGCGCAGCGCTTTCGCCTTGGCCCGTTCGTAATCCGCCTCCCACGGCAGACGGGCCTCGATCAGCGGGGCAACTTTACTTTTGGCCATCACTTCGCCAAACGCTTCTCGCGCCGAACCGGCGAGAACGATGAAGCGCCATGGTTCGGTCAGGCGGTGATTCGGGGCCCAAGTTGCGGCTTCAAGAATTTCTTCGATCACCGCCCGCGGGGGCCGTTCTTGACGAACCGCACCTATGCTTCTGCGCGTGCGAATGGTTTCGAGCACGTCCATTCCCGCCGGCGCATTGACGCCGTCGCGCTCGATCGTCACTTGTTTCACATGCTACTCCGGTGAAAAGTTATGGACGAAGCGCCGGAAATCCGACGCCGTTGCTCGGAATTATGCTACCGAGCGTGGCGACGCCTCGTCAAGAAACTGGCGCCTCAACTAACCGCGACGACACTCTGCCTAGGCGTACCCGTCGTCCTGGCGCGGATCGAAATGGGCATCCCACTCGTACTCCTGCCCGCAAATCCTTCGGTCATTCCGTGTGCCCCGCCTCCGTGCTCCCGAGCGATCCCCCTCGTCATTCTGAACCTTCGACCTACCGCCGTTCTGCGCACCCCAGCCGTCATTCTGAGAAGGCGAAGAATCGGTGTCGGCCCACAGCCAGCGATTGGAAGAGCCAGACGCCTCACTGGCGCACGGCACGTCAGCACATGGCAACTAATCGTGCGCGGTCGCTCAGTTTCGGAAGTGATCGAAGGCGCCGAGGTCAGATTCTCGCTCGATGCCATCCAAATCGATC
Source organism: Thermomicrobiales bacterium (assembly GCA_045804965.1). Classification (GTDB taxonomy): domain Bacteria; phylum Chloroflexota; class Chloroflexia; order Thermomicrobiales; family UBA6265; genus CAVTUU01. The sequence goes on from JBJMMD010000051.1 coordinate 89,760, forward strand.
TGGGTCAGACGCGGTCCCGCCTGCGTGGCGTGCGGGATTTCGCCTATTTGGGAGATGGTCGAACCCACTTGATCCGCTTCGGCACGCGCTTCGCCAAAAAGTTCAGGAGGCAAGGTGAAGAGGAGTTCGTAATCCTCGCCGCCGCGACTCGCCAACTCCAACCAGTCATCTGGGAAGAGCGCGCGCACCGCCGACGCGACCGGCAGAAGCCGGAGATCGATCATGCCGCGTACGTCGCTCATCGAGACGATTTTCGGCAAGTCGCCAAGGAGTCCATCGCTGAGATCCATGGCGGCGGTTGCACCCCGCTCGAGCAGCACGTTGCCGAGTGCGATCCGTGGTTGAGGACGGAGGTGGGCGGCTACGAGCAGGTCCGTTGACGCCAGTCCCGTGTGCGGACCATTCTCGCCTTCAAGCAACACGCGATAACCCGCGGCGGCCGCACCGAGGGTTCCACTCACGCAGATGAGATCACCCGGGCGCGCCCCGGATCGGGTCAAGACTCGTCCCAATCGGGTCTCACCAAGCATGGTGACGTGGAGCGCAAGCCCGGACGGCGAGGCGACGATGTCCCCGCCCGCGACGACGATGGCATGGGCTGCGGCGAGGGCATCGATGCCCCGGTAGAACTCTTTGAGGTCTTCGACGAGTTCGTATCCGGTCAAGCCGAGCGTGATCGTTGCCAATTTCGGCTTGGCGCCCATTGCGGCCAGATCGGAGAGATTCACCGCGAGGGCTTTGTGCCCGAGGCTGCGCCAATCGGTCCAATCCAGCCGAAAGTGAATGCCTTCAATCAGACTGTCGGTCGTCACGACCACCGACTCGCCCAGTGTGGGAGTCCAGACAGCGGCATCGTCGCCTATGCCAATCATTAACCCAGGACCAGCCGCAACTTCTGGCGACAGGGTGTCCCGCAGCTCGGCGATCAGCCCGAATTCGCCGATGTCGCGCACCGTCTGCGTCATCGCTGAGCGGCCTCGCGATAGACCTCGACGGTCAACTCCGCCGTCCGTACCCAGGTGAACTGCCGTGAGCGCTCCGGTCCGCGGCGGCCGAGATCAATCCGCAGGTCGGCATTTGTCAGAATCTGTCTCATGCCATCGGCAATTGCGTGCACGTCCAACGGATCGACCGTCAACGCGGCGTCGCCAACGACTTCCGGCAACGCCGAGACGCACGAGGTCAGGACCGGGGCGGCGCACGCCATCGCTTCCAGCGCGGGCAATCCGAACCCTTCGTAAAGAGACGGATAGGCGAAGAGATCGCAGGCGCTGTACCAGGCGGGAAGCTGGCCGTCCGGCACAAACCCGCGAAATTGGATTCTTCTCTGCTCCAGCAATTGCGCAGCGGACTCATGGATGTTGGAAGTCAGCCACCCTTCGGGACCAATGATCACGAGATCATGTGGCACATCACTGGCGATCGTCGAAAACGCTTCGACCAGCCGCGGCAGGTTTTTCCTCGGCTCAAGGGTGCCGACAAACAACACGTACGGTCGCTCGATGCCAGCCTGTGAGCGGAACTGCTTCAACCCCGCTTCGTCGAGAGCTTGGAATCGCGCATCGACTCCCAGCGGCGTGACGGCGATCTTCTCTGGCGCGAAATCGAGCAATTCGACAATGTCTTGCTTCGTTCCTTCAGAAACTGCGATGACCCTTTTCGCTCGCCGCACGGACGCCCGAACTGTTCGCGAGAGGTACTGATAGCGTTTTGCAGTGACTTGGTCAGGGAACCGCAAAAAGGCCAAATCGTGCACGGTGACAATGGAGGGGCAGGGCAATCCGAGTGGGATGGCGTTCACCGGCCCGTGAAAGATATCGAGGTGATCGCGGCGCGCGAGCATCGGCAACGCGAGATGCTCCCAGGCGATCCGCGCGGTTGGGCGCTCGACATCGATCGCAGCGGTCCGTAATGATCCGGTCGCAACCGGATTCTGCAATTCCATTCCTCGCCCCACGTATGCCACCAGCTCGTCCGAAACCATTGCCCCCGGTAAGGCACGCAAGAGACGGTCGATGTAGCGGCTGACGCCGGTCTGCCGATACCCCGCGCTTTGATTCAGCAAGAGTGCATTGATGCCGACGCGCACAGTCCTCCCTCGTCAACCAGCTCGCGAACTCTCGGGGATTGTACGTTGCCGAGAACCGGTCATTCTGAGCGTCATGATATTCTTGGGCATGCTTCGCGCCCACGGCGACATGCCACGACTTGGACGGTGCGACCGATGAAGGACGATGACGGAGTTTGACCCAGAAATCGAGAACGGATGCCCCCGTTAAGGAGCGACGTTCAACCTCCCCGCGGCAATCGCCGCAACGCCGAACTGCTTCTCACGTTTCGACCGATCGGTCGATCGCTCCTGAAGTGACCGGTCAGGGCCGGTCTTTCGTGTTCCCGCTCGATCCCGCGGTCGAAGCGCAAATCGATCAGTTCGCGATGCTCTACCCATTCCCGCTCGACGAATTCCAACGTGACGCCATTCGCACCTTGATCCATGGCGATTCCGTGCTGCTGGCGGCGCCAACCGGTACGGGGAAAACGGTTGTCGCCGAGTTCGCGGTCTACGAGGCGTTCAAACGCACGGGGCGCGTGCTCTACACCACTCCGATCAAAGCGCTCTCGAACCAGAAATTCCGCGATCTACGGGCAATCTACGGCGACGAGGTCGGTCTTCTAACCGGCGACGTCTCGGAAAATCGCGATGCCCGGATCGTCGTCATGACGACCGAGGTGTTGCGGAATATGCTCTTGCAGACGCCGTGGGATCTCGATCTCGTCGATAGCGTCATCTTTGACGAAATTCACTTCCTCGCCGATCCGGAACGCGGCACAACTTGGGAAGAGTCGATCATCCTCTGTCCTGAACATATTCAGCTCATTTGCTTGTCGGCCACGGTCTCTAACGCCGATGAAATCGCGAGCTGGATCAGTCGCACCCACCGCCCGATCCGGTTGATTACGCATACGGAGCGAGCGGTCCCGCTGTCACTCTATTACTTCATCGACGGTAAGCTGCACCAAACGGTCGATCACGAAGGCGTGCTCGTCCGTGACTTTCCACACACGGGTGGTGAACTCCGGCGCCAAGCAGGACGAAGCGGACCGCACGGCCGTCGCATCAGCGAACGCGATTCCGGGGACATGGACGAACCGCAGCCGCGTGAGATTGTTGATGCGCTCGCGGCCAAGGACTTGCTACCGGCCATCTATTTCCTGTTCAGCCGCAATGATTGCCAGGCCTACGCCGAGCGTCTCGCCATCATGCGCCCTCATCTCATCACTGAATCGCAAGCGGCGCTCATCGAGTTCACACTCCAGAACTATCTCGCCGCACTCCGGCCGGAAGACCGCCAACTCGATCAAGTGCAGCTGATCACGGCGCTCGCCCGCAAAGGGATAGGCTTCCACCACGCCGGCTTGCTCCCCGTGCTCAAGCAATTGGTCGAAGTCCTCTTTTCTCGGGGCTTGATGCAGGTCGTCTTCGCCACCGACACGCTTGCCCTAGGCGTCAACATGCCTGCTCGCTCGGTGGTCGTCGGGCGCATGACGAAATGGGACGGGCGTCGCCGGCGCCCGCTGATTCCGAACGAATTTCAGCAGATGGCGGGCCGCGCAGGACGCCGGGGGATGGACGCCTTCGGGCACGTTATCGTTCCCTATTCGCCGTGGATTTCCTTCCGTGAAATGCTCGAAACGGCGACCGGCCCATTGTTGCCCGTCCGCTCCGCGTTCGCCGTTCGCTACAACACAGTATTGAATCTCTGGGATCCGCCTCACGGCGAGCGCGTGCGCCACATGCTTCGGCAGAGCCTAGCCCAGTTTCAAACAAGTCAGCGCATTCGCTTGTTGGAAGAAGACATTTTCGAGGTCGGCGGCGACATGGCCGGGGTCCCGAAGGGCTGCCTGATCGGGCTCGACGGCGGCGATGAGCTGCTCGAAGACTACCGCGTCGTCAATGCCACCTTGAACACCGCGCAGCACAAAGAACGGCGCGCGCGCCAAAAGCTGGCTGAAGTGGAGCACGGGGTGCGTTCCTCACCGTGGCCCGAACCCGGCCGCCAAGCGCTCCGGCGAGCGTTCCGCACGGCGAAGATTGGGCTCATCGCGCATCACCGCGATCATGGTTGGGGGGTCTATCTCGGCCGCGGCGCAAGCGGCGGGGTCGGTCTTTTCCTCTTCAGCAAGCAGATCAAGCTTGTCAACGAGTACCGCCAAATCGACTACTTGACCGATGACAAGGTCGTCCGCGTCCCGGATGCCCTGATCGAGCCGCCGGATAAGGTTGATGATGCGACCGAGCTCGCTCCCGCCAAGGAGATCGAGAATCTTTGGCGGCGAGTGAGGCGGGTGGGTCTGCTGGATCTTGAGGCGCTTGCCGCCGAGCACCAAGCGCGGGAGCGAGAGCGGCTGGCCGAAGAGTTCGACAAGCTCGAACGCGCGGCGCAGGAAGCACGCGAGCATGTCGCCATGCTCCAGGATTCGCGCGAGGAGCATCCCTGCAATCACTGTCCGCGTCGTAAAGAGCATCGCGCCTATCTCGTTCGCCTCGAGAATCTCGAGAAGGAGCGGCGGGCTCTTGAAGAAGTGCTGGCGCGCGAGGTCGACGCCGAAGAGGCGCGGGTCCGCGGCGTCATTCGGGGTATTCGCGAGGTGCTCAACCGCTTCGGTTATCTGCACCGCGGCTATCCGACCGCCAAGGCCGATATGCTGGCCGACATCTTTGACAACGACGGCCTCATCCTTTGTGAGCTGGTCGATCGCCGTTTGCTCGACCGCCTCGCGCCCGAGAATCTCGCCGAAGTCTTCTCCTGGTTTAGCTTCGACCGCGATTTTCGTTACACGAACCATTTCACCTTACCGGATCAATTGATTCTTTTTCGCCGCCGCCTCGAAGATATTGAACACGCGGTCCTTGGCGAGGAGCGTGACAACGGCCTCTACATCTCGGAAGGCCACAATCCCTCGTTTTATGGCGCAGCGCGGGCTTGGTGTCAGGGCATGACCATGGCGGAGATCAGCGAATCAATCGAGCTCTCCGAAGGCGACCTCGTGCTCACCTTCAATAAGACCATTGACCTCATGCGCCAAGTGCGCGAGATGCTCGCCGACGTCACGCCCGACCATCCCCTCCGCCGGAACCTGCAGGAAGCGGAGCGGCTCATTCGCCGCGGCATCGTCGAGCAATCACTCACCCTCGGCTTTGCCCCAATAGAATCGACGAGTGAACCGGAGGTAGCGGAACCTGCCGACGAACCATTGATTCCAGCCACTTGACACTCACTTTTTCCGCTGTTACCGTCGAATCAAAGTAAAGAGCACGCGATGATGAGGACGAGTACCTGGCTGGGTTGGTGCAGAGAACCGCGGGAGCTGCGAAGCGGGACCTCGCGCGCCAGGGAAGAAGACCTCTGAGCTTTGCCCCAAACCGATCGCCGCCATGGCGGTTGAAGTAGGCGGCAACGGGCGATCCAACCGGATCAGTGGCTCCCGTTATAGAGCCGCCGCGCACCGAACGGGGCGTGGGCAAAGGCCGCCGGTGGTCCAATGCGGCGGTGAAGTGGGGTGGTACCACGGGCAAGACACCGCTCGTCCCCAATTGGGGGATCGGCGGTGCTTTTTTGTGCCCGTCCGGGCCTCCCAAGCTGGTGTCGCGTTCCGCATATGCGGGAGGTGACGATGCAGCCCAGCGCTCTTACCGGCAGAAACCAATCTCGACTTTTGACCTTCATCCTTCGAACCCGAGCCAAGCGCTAGGCGCCCCGGCAACAGACCGGCGGCGCCGGTTGCGGCTTCTCCACTCTTCGTTGTCGCGTTCGCCGACTTCATCAAGAAGGAGATTCCCATGCACTCAATTTCGACCACCACACGTTTCGATGGATCGTTGACGGCGCTCATCACCCCGTTCCGCCATGATGTCATCGATGAACCGGCGCTCCGGCGACTCGTTGACTTCCAGATCGAAAACGGCACTCGCGGACTCGTGCCCTGCGGCACGACCGGAGAATCGGCCACCTTGACTGAGGCTGAACAGGATCGCGTAATCGAGATCGTGATCGATCAGGCAGCGGGACGGATTCCAGTAATCGCGGGAACCGGGACCAACAACACCGCGGTCACTATCGCCCGCACCCGTCGCGCGCATCGATCCGGCGCGGATGCCGCACTTGTTGTCGTGCCCTACTACAACAAACCAACTCAAACCGGATTGATCTTGCACTATCGCGCCATCGCCGCCGCGTCGCCATTGCCAATCATTCTCTACAACGTGCCGGGTCGAACTGGGATCAATATGGCCCCCGAAACGATCGTCGAGCTTGCTCAGGAGGCGACGATTGTCGGCGTCAAAGAAGCGAGCGGCAATCTCGACCAAGTCAGTCAAATCATCGATTCCGCGCCGTCCGACTTCGCGCTTTTCTCTGGCGATGATTCGCTGACGCTGCCAATCATGAGCGTCGGCGGACGCGGCGCGATCTCGGTCGTCGCGAACGTCGCGCCTGCCCCAGTCGCCCGACTGACCGACGCCTGCCTTCGCGGCGAATTCGGGTTGGCCCGGGGCATTCATCTTCGTCTCTTCGATCTTTGCCGGACGATGTTCATCGAGAACAACCCAACGGCGGTCAAGACCGCCGCCGCCATGCTTGGCCTGTGCACCGACGAACTCCGTTTGCCGCTAACGGCGATGAGCGATTCGGGTCGACAGCGACTCGCCGCCTCCATGCATGCGTTTGGTCTTGCCACGCCTATCGCCGCGTAGCAATCGCGTTCCGGGCGTTGATGAATATCATCCATCAACGCCCGGCCGAATCCAGACAGGATCAGAACTCATGCAGATCAACGTTGCCATTGCCGGAATCAACGGCCGAATCGGCCGGGAAATCGTCGCCGCCGCCGAAACCGACCCAGACGTGGTCATCGCGGCCGGCCTAACTCGTCGGGATCGTGTTAAAGACCTTCCGCCCATCGACGTGCTCTTGGATTTCACCTGCGCGGATTCGACCATCGAACTCGCACACCACTGCGCATCAGCGGGCGTCCCGTTCGTCAGTGGTGTGACCGGACTCTCACCAAATCAGAATGACGAGATCAGCAAGATCGGCAAATCCATCCCAGTCTTTTGTGCGAGCAACTTCAGTGTCGGAGTCTGCGCGTTGATGCATCTGCTGCCATCGCTAGCGCGGGCGCTACATGGTTATGACATCGAGATCGTCGAAACTCACCATCGCCACAAGACAGATGCACCATCGGGCACCGCGATCGACCTTGCTGCCGCCGTTCTTGGCGAACGAGATCATGCCTTCGTCCATGGCCGCGCTGGAGTTTCTCCGCGGCAGACCACTGATATCGGTATCCATTCCGTCCGTGGCGGCGGCAACACCGGCGAGCACACGGTGCTGTTCATGGACGATGGCGAGGAAATCCGGATCAGTCATCGCGCCCTGAGCCGGCGAACATTCGCCCTTGGCGCTCTCCGCGCTTCGAAGTTCGTCGTGGGCCGTCCCCCTGGCCTTTATGGGATGGCAGAGCTCCTCAGCATGTGACCCTTCTCATCGTCATGGTTCTGCTCGCGGCGAATGTCCCGAACTGTGAGACAATTGAACAGCGCAATCTCGCCCGATGGTCCTAATGTCCACGATAGGACCTTTGAGCCGTTGAGGCGCGACGGCTGCGACCCCTACACTACGGACAGGGATGAACGGCCCAGGTCGCTTTACCTAGGAGAGCGCGAGCGTATCGCGACTTGCATGGCGCTCGATTCGTGTGCGGACGCGGCGCCTGGCTGGTGGTAGCCCATGTTGATCGCAACAGAACGGCGGGGAGGAAACCCCAATGAGTGATGTTATCCGAGTTTTGATCGTAGGTCATGAGCCGCTCTTTCGGCGCGGATTGGCTGCCGTGCTTGAGGCAGAGCCCTTGACCGAGGTCGTCGGCACCGCCTCAAATGCCGAAGACGGCTACAAGCAGACTGATGAGCAACTACCCGACGTGATCCTCGTCGGCACAACGTTGGTCGACGCGCCTGGACTTGCGGCCGCGACCGAAATGCGCCGCCGCTTCCCAGCAATTGCGACCATAGTCGTGGCAGCGCAGGAGACGGATGACGAACTCTTCGCGGCAATCCGGGCCGGCGCTTCCGCGTATTGCGGTCAAGACATTCCAGAAGACAAACTGATCGCGCTCATCAAGCGGTCGGCGACGGGCGAGTACGTGATAAATGAGCAACTGCTCGACAAACCCTACGTCGCCGCCCGCGTTCTCGAACAATTTCGATCGGCAACCACCAGCGACATGGCGCCGACGAGTGCGTTCGCGCCGCTCACCGATCGCGAACTCGAGATTTTGCGAAAGGTTAGCGACGGCCTTACCAATGCTGAGATCGGGTACGCGCTTGGGATCAGCGCTCAAACCGTCAAGAACCACGTGACGTCGATCCTGCGCAAACTGGCCGTTAACGACCGCACACAAGCAGTCGTCACTGCCCTCCGTCGCGGCTGGCTCTCCATCGACGACAACAACGGTCGCCCGAACAGTACGCCAACGCCGGCCGGTGTTGGCGAGCGCGGTGGACGCTAACTAACCACCGTTTCGACCACTCGAAAACGAGCGCGCCAGCCGGCGCGCCCGTTTCTGTTTGCCCGCGTTCCCTGCTTTCCAACGGATTCCTCTCCCCGTCCCTCTGAACACTCATCGCAAATCCGAGCCCGTATCATCCGCTACGAGCTGGACAAGGAATATCATGTAGTGACGACGATCCGGCCGACAGAAGCGACGATGCAGCGAGTGCGATCGGGATCCTGCGCCCCTACACCCATCATCCTATGCGCTACTCTCTCCGCCATGCTGAGCACCCCACCCCGTCATTCTGAGTGAAGGCGAAGAATCTAGCCCTGCCAACCACCGTCGCCAACAGCGGCAAACGCCCTGATTCACTTGGCATGACAAGGCGCGGGGTCAGATTGGCGTGACGAGAGACGCATAAGGCTTGCCTCCCACCGGCAGGCGGGTACAATGCCGCTACTTTTGACGGTGATCGGCTGAAATCGACAGCAATTCGTGAAGGTGGAGACCAACGCAATGGTGCTGAGCAGTTACGTCGGCGCGACGGTCCGCCGCAAAGAAGACCCGCGACTGATCACGGGTTCGTCGGCGTACGTTGACGACATCTCGATCACCGGCACGTTGCACATGGCGTTCGTGCGCAGTCCCTATGCGCACGCCAACGTACGTGGCATCGACATTTCTGCCGCCTTGGGGATGCCCGGCGTGGCCAAGGTCATGACCGCCGAGGATCTGGAGCGCGTCACGACCGATATCTATCCGGACGACGTGACCAAAGAAACTGGCGGGGCGGCCGACAAGGCGATCGAGGACGACGGGATCTCCGTGCCACAGGTCCTTCCCTTAGCGAAGTCCAAAGTGCGCTACGTCGGGGAAGCGGTTGCCGCCGTTATCGCCGTGACCCCCGCGCAAGCGGTCGATGCTGCTGCCATCGTCGACGTCGATTATGAACCGCTCGACGTCGTCACCGATCCCTACAAAGCGATGAACGATGGCGCCCCGCTTCTTTATGACGAAGTCAAGAACAACATCTCAGTCATCGAGCAAACAGTTCACGGGGATGTCGATGCCGCGTTCGCATCGGCCAAGATCAACGTTTCAGCCAAGATTCGATCGAACCGAGTCTTTCCAATGGCGATGGAGACACGCGGCGTGCTGGCCGCCCCGGATCCGATTACGCGCGGGCTCACTGTCTGGGGTTCAACTCAGGCTCCACACTGGAACCGAAACTCGATCGCGACCGCGCTCGGCTTGAGCCAGAATCAAGTTCGCTATATCGCGCCCGAAGTCGGTGGTGGATTTGGATGCAAAATCGGAGCGTATCAAGAGGAATTCGTCGCCGCCGCTGCCGCCACCATCCTCAAGCGGCCGGTGAAATGGATCGAATCCCGGAGCGAGAACTTCCTGGCGACAAATCATGGCCGCAACCAGTGGGGCGAATTCGAGGTCGCCGCTGACGAGAATGGCAAGCTGACCGGCTTGAGGGCCCGAGTCGTACTCGATTCCGGCGCTTATCCATGGGCCCTCGACCTTGCCTGGGCCACGTGGGTGATGTCGACCGGCTGCTACGAGGTGCCCAACCTCGACTACAAGGTGACCGGCGTGTACACGAACACAATGGCGAACGGCGCCTATCGCGGCGCCGGCCGGCCGGAGGCCGCCTATTACGTCGAGCGGCTGATGGATTTGATCGCCGACGAAGGTGGTCTCGACCCAGCTCAGGTCCGCCGCGTCAATTTCATTGCGCCCGACAAATTCCCGTACACAACACTTTCGGGCGAACATTACGACACCGGCGAGTACGAGAAGGCGCTAAATAAGGCCCTCGAAGTTGCCGGCTACGACCAGCTTCGCCGGGAGCAAGCGACTGCCCGCCAGCAGGGTCGGTATTTGGGGGTTGGCCTGGCGTCGTATGTCGAGATTTGCGGTTTCGGCCCATACGATAGCGCCCAGGTTCGGATCGAACCGAGCGGCGCAGTCACAATCTTTACTGGCGTTTCGCCGCACGGGCAGGGCCAGGAAACGACTTTCTCACAGCTCGCGGCAGATTACATCGGCGCCGACTTTGATTCGATCGTCGTTCACCACGGCGACACCGGCAACACGCCGCAAGGCAATGGCACAATGGGCAGCCGTGGTTTGGTTGTCGGCGGCGGCGCGCTCGTGATCTCGCTCAACAAGATCAAGGAAAAGGCGGTCAGGATCGCCGCCCATCAGCTCGAGGCCGCGATCGAGGACATCGAGCTCGCCGAGGGCAAGTATCGGGTCAAGGGCGTGCCGAGCCGAGGCGCGACCCTCGCCGATATCGCCAAGCTCGCATACAGCGGCGACTTGCCGGACGACATCGATGTCGGTCTCGAGACGACCGACTTTTTCAAGCCCGCGGACGAAACCTTCCCTTTCGGCACCCACATCGCCGTTGTCGAAGTCTTTCCCGACACGGGCCAAGTCAAGATCCTGAAGTACGTCTCCGTCGACGACTGCGGCACGATCATCAGTCCGATGCTGGTCACGGGTCAAGTCCATGGCGGGCTAGCGCAAGGGATCGGACAGGCGTTGTTCGAAGAAGTGCAATATGACGAGAACGGCGAGTTGATCACCGGCACGCTCAATGACTACGCCGTGCCGAAGGCAATCAACTTCCCGACCTTCGAAACCCATCACACCACGACGACGACGCCCCTGAATCCGCTGGGCGCGAAGGGGATCGGGGAAGCAGCGACGATTGGCTCAACGCCGGCGATCGCTAACGCTGTGATCGACGCCCTTGAGCCATGGGGCATTCGACATCTCGACATGCCGTTCACCGCGGAGAAGGTCTGGCGGGCGATCAACAGCGCTCAGCAACCGGCAGTCGGCGCTGCAGACTAATCGAACAGCTTCGACCGGCCCCCAAAATTGGGGTCCGATCCGCGCTCCGCGAGCCGAACCCTCACGAATCGGGATGGGCTTCAGCCCACTGGCTCCCTGGTCGCCAGCGGTACATGAGCTGATGCTCGATGCCTCGCATCACGAATCGATCGCCATATGGCAGAAAACCGAATTGGCGATAGAAATCGAGCGCATGCGTTTGCGCGCTGAGCGCGGTCAGATTCGTCGCCGTGCTGTCAACTGCCGCGAGCAATGCCCGCATGATCGCGCTGCCGATTCCTTGCCGGCGGTACTCGGGAAGCGTCGCGATCCAGGAAATTTGGGCGCCGTTTTCTTGATGTGACGGCAACGTGAGTCGACCGCAACCGACCGCGCCCACGGGCAACACTGCGAGCACGTGGAGCGAGCGTGGATCATCGGGGTCGGGGTCCGCTGCGTCGGAGATGCCTTGCTCGACGCCGAAAACCCGCCGGCGAACTTCACGCACGATCGCCAACTCCTCGTCCGATTCGACGAATCTGATCTCGACCTGGTCAAGTAGGTCAGATTGTGAAGTGGTTCGACGAACGGTCATGGACTTCCGCGGTCGCCGTGGTGTGCGAAGAGCGCCGACATTGCCGCCTCGCGCTCACCTACCCAGGCACGCTGTACCGCCAACCGCCGTTTCGCGGCTGAAAGGGCGGCGGCAACGCGCACCGGCGCTGTTCCACCCGGCACATCCCGTGCCGCCACGCTTTCGAGCGCGGTCAAGTGCGGGTGGACTTCAGCGAAGATTGGGTGAGCCTCGGCCCATTCCTCATCCGTCACATCGGCAAAACTCTTGTCCCGCTCCGTGCAAGAGCGGACCAGCCGTCCCACGACTTCGTGCGCCTCCCGGAAGGGAACACCGAGTTTGGCCAACGTGTCTGCCACATCCGTCGCCAGTGAAAAGTTGCCGAGTGCCGCCTCCGCCATCTTTTCGCGCTTAAACGTCGCGGTGCGGAGCATCGGCGGAAAAACGGCGAGCACGGCGAGGATCGTATCGACCGAGTCGAAAAGCCCCTCTTTATCTTCTTGAAAATCCTTGTTAAAGGTGAGCGGCAGCCCCTTGATCACCGTCAGCATACCGACGAGGTGCCCGAACACGCGACCGGTTTTGCCGCGCGCGAGCTCGGCGATATCGGGATTCTTCTTCTGCGGCATGATCGAGCTGCCAGTTGAGAACGCGTCGGAGAGCTCCAGGAACCCCACCTCTCCTGATGACCAGAAGATGATCTCGTCGCTCAACCGGGAAACGTGAAGCGCAATCAGCGAGCAAGCGTAGAGGACGTCGAGCACAAAATCGCGGTCAGAAACGGCATCCATGCTATTAGTCGAGATCGCTTCAAAACCAAGATCAGCGGCGACGAATTCGCGATCGATTGGATACGCGGAACCCGCGAGTGCGGCCGATCCTAGCGCCAGCACATCCGTCCGCCGGAATGCGTCTTGAAGCCGATCAGTATCCCGCTCTAACATCGCGACATAGGCGTGCAGATGGTGTGCAAGCAGCACGGGCTGCGCCCGCTGCAAATGGGTATAGCCGGGCATTACGACGCCAAGATGCGCCTCGGCGACATCAGTCAGCGCCGCAGAAAGATCAAGTACTCCGCCGAAAATTGCTAAAATCGCCCGCTTCGTCCACATCCGCACATCGTTGACGACCTGATCGTTACGACTGCGTCCGGTATGCAGCTTGCCCGTGACCGGACCGATCAATTCACGCAACCGGCGCTCGACGCCGGTGTGCACATCCTCGTCAGCAATCGAAAGGGAAAACTCGCCAGCATCGATCTCATCCAAAATGCGCCACAGCCCTGCTTCGATTTCCTCCGCTTCCGCAAGCGAGACGATGCCTTGCCGGCCGAGCATGCGAACGTGGGCAATCGATCCGCGGATATCGTCTCGAACGAGCCGGATGTCAAACGTGACGGACGCGTTGAACGCCTCCAATCGGGCATCGGGCGACTCGGAAAATCGCCCGCTCCATGCTTTGGAAGCGCCATCAACTCTGACCGGCTGTTTCGACGTGCCCACCGAATCCCTTTCAAGTCATGCAGTCGACCAAGGCGTCATTATCCATGCTTCCACACACGAAGCGCGGGTTCTCGCCCCAGAGTTTCGTTAGAATGGCGTTCTGATTTCACCGCTCGGCCCGTCATTCACTAGGAGCATGCACCTATGACTGCCGCCAATCCCTACGACGAATCGGTTCGCGCGCTCGATCGCGTTCACGAGCTTGCCCGCGAGTATGTCCGTGACCTGCCGAACCGGCGAGTTGGTCGCTTGCTCGAAACCGACGAGCTTACGGATGCTTTCGATGAGCCACTCCCTGAACATTCGTCAGATCCAGTCGCCGCGATCGAGGATTGGTTCAAGCGTGCCGATCCCGGCATTGTCGCCTCGCCCGGACCCCGTTTCTTCGGCTTCGTCGTCGGCGGAGCGACGCCCGCGGCACTCGCCGGCGATTGGCTCGCCTCCGCGATCGATCAAAACGGCGGCCTCTGGCCGGCGAGTCCTGCCTCCGCTGTAACGGAGCTCGCCGTCATCCGCTGGTTGAAAGAATTGTTCGGGCTTCCCTCCGCATGGGTCGGCGTTTTGACTAGCGGCGCGACGATGGCGAACTTGGTTGGGCTCGCCGCCGCCCGGCAATGGGCTGGGCGGCAACTCGGGTTCGATCCCGCGGTTGACGGCCTCGGCGGCCATCCGCCGATTCCTGTCTTGTCCAGCCAGGCGATTCATTCCAGCGCGGTAAAGGCGCTGGGTAATCTCGGACTTGGGCGAAGCAGCGTCCGCAAGGTCGCTGCGCCTGGCGGCGAAGTCAATCTCGCCGCCTTCGAGAAGGAACTGGAACAGCTGGACGGTCCGGTCATCGTGATCGCGAACGCAGGCGAGGTGAACACCGGCCAGTTCGATAAGATCGACGCCATTGCCGACCTCTGCCAGCTTCACCCGGGTGGAGCTTGGTTGCACGTCGATGGTGCGTTCGGCCTCTTTGCCGCCGCGTCACCTGGCCTTCAGTATCTCGTTGCCGGGATCGAGCGAGCGGATTCCGTTGCGTCCGACGGCCACAAGTGGCTCAACGTGCCATACGATTGTGGATTCGCATTCGTCCGCGACGAATCGGCTTTGCGGGCCACGTTTTCGGCCAAGGGGCCGTACACCGCCGGCAGCGCTGGCTGGGATGCCGATGATTTCAGTCCCGATATGTCGCGCCGGTTTCGCGGTCTCGCCGCATGGTGCGCGCTCAAAGCCTATGGCCGCGATGGTTACCGCGCGCTCGTCGAACGGTGCGTAGAAAACGCCACGGCGTTTGCCTCCTGGGTCGATGAGACTCCGGGCCTCGAACTCATGAACGCCGAGCGCGTGCGCCAATCGCCTCTCAATTGTGTCTGCTTCCGCTTTACGCCCGCCGGGTTGGAACCGGAAGCTACGAACGCCTTCAATCGCGCCGCCGTTGCCGCGATTCAAGACGATGGTCGCGCATTCGTCACGGGAACCGTCTGGGAGGGCAAGGCCGCAATCCGCGCCGCCTTCGATAACTGGGCCACCACGCTCGCAGATGTTGAAATCTTGGAGTCCGTCGCCGACGACGTCGGAGCCAAGCTTCACACTACGTGAGCCAGCCCTAGGGCGGAACAAGGGTCAGGTCGGCCGCCACGGGTTTGTGGTCAGAGGCGTCAGTATCGGGAATCCAGGCGTCGCGGACTTCGATGTCGCTTGTGACCATAATGTAGTCGATCCGGCGGCCGCTATTCGGAAACGTTTCCCCAGATGGCGGTCCGGTATTGATTAACCCTGCTCCCTCCAGCACGCGCACGGCGTCCGAATCGGGCTCGGAATTGAGATCGGCTCCGAGCACCGCGGGGCGATCGCCGTTGATGAACTCGCTTAGCTGCTTGGCTTGTTCGGTGCGAACGTCCGCCGCGTCTTCGGCATTGTCTAAATGCGTGCCAAAGACGACAACCGGTCCCGCTGTAGTATCGACCCTAACTTCGATCACCGATCGCTTCAAGTTCTCCGTCGAATCGAACTTCCGCACCGTCACTGTCGTCACCGGCGCTTTGGTCAAGATCGCGTTCCCCCATAATCCGTCGACCGACGCGGTTCCGAAATAGATGGGCATGTCGAGCCGCTGACTGAGCCATGTCGCCTCGTCGACACCGCTCGCGATCGGCCAGCCCCGGCTAACCTCCTGCAAGACCACAATGTCCGGTTGATCCGCTTCGATCGCCTTTGCGGTCCGTTCGAGGTTCCAAGTGGCATTGAGTCCGAACCCGGACTGAATGTTGTAGGTCATCGCCGTGAAGTTGGTCGCCAAAGGCTTGCCAACATCCGGTTCCTGCCAATGGATCGATTCCCGGGCGCACGAAATGACGAGGATCACGAACACGATCGCCAATGGCCGGACAAGCCAGATCATGTGATACGTGAGCGAAATCCTTTGCCGCCACGCGCCGACGAGCGCCGAGGCCGCCAGCAACAAAAACAGCATGACCACGATCTCGCCTGAACCGGTGAAGGAAAAATAGGCGAAGAGCAAGATCGCCTGCGCCAGCATCCCTGCCGTGAACCAAAAGCTCGTCGCCCCGACCCCAGTTTGCCGGCGGCCCCGGCAAACAGTCAGCAAGCACGTCATCACGAGGATCGCCGCGCCGGCCCCTCCGAGTTGGGCCCCGGTTTGGGCCGCGGCGCCGCCGGACCAGAGCAACCACAGACCAAAACCGCCAAGAATCGCGGACAGCGTTGTCCATTGCGGCATCGCCCCCGGATGCCGCAAAAGCGTCCATGGTCGACTGAATAGCAAGACGGCTAACGAGAGACCAATCACGAGCCCAAGACCGAGCAACCCCGCTCCCGGACCGACCGTCGTATCCATCCGCGCACCGGCAAGACCGAGATTCCCGGTCATCAAGTGATAGAGCCCCAGCCCCGGGCCAATGCCAAGCAGCGGCGCCGAATCGAGAAAGACCGGTTCGCGGTAGGGGATCAATCCGGCGAATTCCGCGCATTGGGCAAGACTGGCGAGAAACACTGCAAGCAGCAGGATCGTGATGAGGTCGGCGCTCAGGCTTGGCATCCACGGCAAATCGACGGTCAGAAACCAGGTCCTAATCGCGAGATCGAGCACGAGTCCGAGGCCGATTCCAGCGGCCGCCGCCTCTCGCCCGACCGCAAGGAGCGGCGGAAACAGCCAACCCCAGGCGATCACCGCGATCGCCCCCAGAACCAGCCGCGCGTACGGTTCCTGCCAAAATTGCATGATCAAGCGCGGGAGCGCGAGCGCAAGACCAGCAATCAACACGGCGCGCCGGGGACCGGCGAGGCGAACATTGACGCTACACAGTCCGAACGCGAGGAAAACGGCAAGCGCGATCGCGGCGAGGGCTTCTCGCTCGCC
Organism: Thermomicrobiales bacterium; assembly: GCA_045804965.1. Classification (GTDB taxonomy): domain Bacteria; phylum Chloroflexota; class Chloroflexia; order Thermomicrobiales; family UBA6265; genus CAVTUU01. The sequence continues at coordinate 106,606 of JBJMMD010000051.1, forward strand.
TTGCCCGACCGAGAAAACCATGTACGAGAGGAAGACACGCGTCGACTCGAGCATGAGCGTGGTGGAAATCGTGGCGACGACGAGGAATGGTAAATAGTTCGCTTGTGCGCCAGCCCGGAGAAGCCGAAAGGCAGATTGGCGAGAACGGACGCGATCCAATCCGAGGCTCCTTCACCACGAAGAGCGCGGCTCGTGCACCAGTGACAGTAGCACGTGAGAGCGCGATCCTGAACCGAGCTGGCTCAGCTGAAGCGTGTGTCGAATTCCGCGCCGGCTCTCGGAACAAGCTCGGTAATGGGTTGCCAATTGGCGTAAACTGTACGTACAGTCGTGGTACGGTATACTTTGCAAATTAGCACGAACGTTCGCATCCGACTTCGCGTCAAGGACGTTCGCGGGGCTGCTAAGGGAGAATTGGATTGGAGAAGACGAGACCGCAGACCCGGAAGCAAGGCCGCGGATTCGGTTGGATAAGCACCAACGGGCGGACGCCGCTAGAACTGAAGCAAGTGGCGCCATTTGATAGTGAAGAGTCCGATGGTCCGCCCGCTCCGGCAATCATTGAACGCCTCGAAGGCGAAATCGCCCGCATGCCGCTCGTCGCATCCACCCTTCCGTCAGCGATTCGTTATTTCCTTGACGGCAGTCAGCGCACCTACGACGTCTACTTCCCTGGTTACTTTCCTATGGTTTTCTCTGTCTGTGCCGCCGCGATCTTGGAGCGCGATCCTGTCGGCAGCGTGAGTCTCGTGCCCGGCACCCTCGAGTTGCGGCACACATGGTTCGTCCCGGAGCATGCTCCCCGACAGCCTCCACTTGTCGATCGGATCAAGCGCGAAGGCATGAGCATCGTCGATCCATTGGAGCGTTACCAGGATGATGACGCGACCTACGCAATCGGATTATCCGATTACAACCACATCGTGGAAACATCATTTGCGGCCGCCAAGAAAGCTCGCGAGCAGCTTGAAACCGATATCCTGACCAATTGGGCGCAGCGACTCGAGCGAGCGAGCGATGCAGGCTGGATCGTTGTCGACGGCGCTCTCCGCGTGTGTCCGCCTCGTGCGGTCGGGCTCGTCAAGTCGTTTACCAAACAGCACCTGACGGGCTCGGAAGCGACGGCGCTTTACGATTTGCCCGCCGGCTGCCGAACCTCGGCGTTCCGCGCCACCGACAGATACCGAAGCGACCTCGATCTGGACGGTCTCGGCAATGACGTAAAACTCCGTACGCTCTGGTACATGAGACTTCATGATGCGACCGGAAAGGACGGGCGCCACGGTTTGATTCGCATTGAAACGAGCCCAAACGTGACAGCGCCCGCCGAGATTGACACACTTTCATCCTGGCTTATGAATGAAAAACATCCGCGCGCAAGCGCCGACGCTCGGTGGGCGAATCTCCTCTACCCAGTGCACATGCTGGAGCGGATGTTGAAGCAGTACGTTGATCGTGAGCTCGGAGCCAGAATCGCGAAGGTGGTGAGATAGCATGACCGATGATTTCAACGTGGTAGTTCAGTCCCCGATCGAGGTCGCGGGAATCAAAGTCGCCACGAATGGACGTGATTCGAGCGACCGTGACGCAACCATCGCCGAGCTCGAGTTCCTCTTTGCCCCGTACATCGACGCCAGAACCGGGCCGATCGGCCGAGTCGTCGGCAGCGAGAAAGAACCGGCCGGGGCACATCAATTCTTTATTTGGGCGTCGGAGGCTGCCCGCTCGCTCGACGTCGGGCACATCGTCGCTACCTTCTCAGAGGATGCGCTCGTGATCGGGGTGGTCGATGAGCCCCGCCGCTATTCGGACCTGCAAAGTTTTCTCGACGACTACTACGACCGTCACCTTGAAGAGGAGCTCGGCGACGAAGGACCAACGAAGCGTCCGGAGATCCTCGTCTTTGCAGTCAACGTCCTCGCCACGAAGCACCGACGTGATGACGTCGACTCCCACCGACCGCCCGTCGCCGGCAAGGTCTTCTATGCCACGAAGGAAGCTATCGCTTACGCGCTCGACATCGAAAACTTTGACGGCGAGCCCATCGCTGCCCTGCTTCACGTCAACGGGAACGTCCAACGAGACAGCGCCGGCCAGGAAATTCGCGACGACAGGCAACTGCCTGTCTTCCAGCGCGCCCCGATTTTCATCGACGAGGACTATCTCGTCGGTCCCGAGGCCGGTCACGCCAACTGGACCGGTCAGTCAGGTCTCGCCACCAAGACGAGCCACGCGCTCTTCTTGACAAGCTCTGTCTTCCAAACCCTTCGACGCCAGGGCAAGAACGTCGCCGCCTTGATGTTCAACGTCAAAGGTCCCGACCTCCTCTGGCTCGACAAGCCGGCGCGGGCAACTTCACCGGAGCTTAAGGCGGCATACGAGGCGGCCGACTTCAAAGGACTTTCCGAACGCGATCTTGCTGCATACGCTGCGCTCCGCCTGGAACCTGAGCCGTTCAACAATCTCCACATCTTTGCCCCGTTCAAAGCTGGACTCCAGCCTAAAACTGATCACAGCAATGCCGCCGGCATTGTCCATTTGCAATCGATCAGCGACCGCACGTCCCTCAATACGCTGCGATCACACAAAAACGAGACTGGTTGTCTCCAACCGATCCTCTTCCAGTTAGGTGATTTGCTTCCGTTCCCTCATAGGCTCTTCGAATATGGTGATCTCGACGACAAGTTCTTCGGGTTTATCGCCGAAGTCCGTGAACGAGGCGTGCAATCGCTGGTCCAGCTCGACACGCTCTTCAAGGAAATCGAGGATCACTTTGCGAAGGACCCCAAGCCAGATGATTGGTATGGTCACCATCAGGCGACCATCCGCAAGGCGCGGAACCGCTTTCATTCCCTGGTTAACAAGTTTGCGGGCGCGCTCACCGATGGCGCCGTCGATTACGGCAGTCTGCCAAAGGTCGACGCTCCCTTCTCGGATCAGGAAGTGCGCGTCATCGACATTTCGCAGTGCAATAGCAACGTCCAAGAATTGCTCGTCTCGAACGTGATCAACCAACTCTGGCGAAAGGCCGAGCGGCAAGAGCTCGGCGTCGAGAAGGTGATCGTCTTTGTCGACGAGTTGAACAAGTACGCGCCCGGCGGCGGAGAAGGCGCGCTACGCAACACGTTGGTCGACATCGCTGCCCGGGGCCGCCATCTCAACGTCGTCCTCTTTGGCGCGCAACAGTTTCGCTCGAAAGTTGACGACGAGATCCTCGGCAACTGCGGCACGTCGTTCTACGGACGAGTCGGCGACGAGGAGATCGTCAACTCCGCCTACCGCTCGCTCTCGGAAACGACCAAAACTGAATTGCTCGGCCTGCGAAAGGGCAACTTGCTTGTTCGCCATGCCCACTTCCGCGCTCCGCTTTTCGGTTCATTCCCGATGCCGCCGACAATTCCGGGATCGAAAGGGAGCCGTGTCTTCAACGGGACCGATGGCGTCAAGGTCGATGGCGAAGCGGGCCGCGCTCTACATATGTTGATGCGGCGACTCATGGGCGACCGGTGCCCAAGGCTCAACGAGGTTCTGAACGAATGCGAGGGGATCGAAGACGAGACTATCGTGAAGATCATTCAGACAGTTGAGCACACGTTTGAACAACGAAGGGGAACATCGGCCGAAAGCCGTGTTGATCCTTGGACAATGGCCAGGAGCCAAATTCAGAGTAAGCGTCGATGATTACCAACAACCGCGCGCTACGCATTGCGCATATCTCCGACACGCACCTCGGGTATCGTGCCCTCTTTCGGATCGATCCAGTTACGCAGCGCAACCAGCGCTCGCTCGATATCGAGCGCGCCTTTGAGGAGGCCGTGTCCGACATCTTGAGCCGCAATGTCGATCTCGTGATCCATAGCGGAGATGTCTTTCACCATACGCGGCCGTCGTGGCCGGCGCTCCGCTGCTTCATTCGCCAAACCCGCCGGTTGGAAGATGCCGGCCTGCCAATCATCGTGCTCGGCGGCAACCACGACACGCCGCGCCTGCGCACAAGTGGTTCCGCCTATTCCGTGCTCGATCTCGCCCTTCCTCGGACCACATTTGTGACCGGCTACGAAATGGAATCTCCAGAGCTACCTGACGACATGAATCTCCATGTGGTCGCGGTACCTCATGGAAAGCTCGCCGATCCAATTCCGCCGGTCGTCGAGTCGCGCGAAGGCAAACGCAATGTGCTTGTGACCCACGGACTCGTGCCCGGTATGCAGATGCGTGGACACCGCGAGCCGGGAGAAGAGGAAATCAGCGACGCGCTGCTCGACGCGCAATTTGATTACATCGCTCTTGGCCATTACCACGTTTCAGGAAAGCAGCGGCACAACGCCTGGTACGCCGGCTCGACCGAACGCATGGGGTTTGGCGACGAGGATGTCGATCCTGGTTACCTGATCGTGCAACTCGGAGGGCCGGGCGATCCACCCGAAGTTGAGCACATTCCCGTCCCCGCGCGGCCGATGAAGACTCTGCCCGAGTTGAACGCTGAAAGCTTGGACGCGCACGAGATCGCAGACAAAGTGCTGACCGCGCTCGAAAAACTCAACTCGCCGCAGGCGGTCGCTCGCATCTCGGTCGCGAAAGCGCCGAGGCCAATCCGCCGCGAAGCCGAATCGATCTTACGTCGCGAATCGGTTGAGCTCGTCTGGCACTTGCTCGTGGTTTCGCCGGGGGAGAATCCGTTCGAGTTCGCCGAGCGTGAAGGCGAATTGGAACATCTCGACATTCGCTCGCTCTTCGGCACATTCGTGAAGGAACGGACCGAGCGCGGCGACTATGACCTGAGGTTTGCGAACGCATTTCAAACGCGCGGTGAGCGAGCCCTCGACGAGGCCTTGCGCGCGGCAGAAGCGATGAGCGCAACGGAGGATTCTGCAGCGTGATCCTCGCCGAGCTCGAACTGGAAAACTACAAGCAATACACCGGGAAACATCTATTTCGTCCGTCTGAGGGCGTGATCGGCATCATCGGCCAAAATGGTGTCGGCAAGTCGACGCTCTTCGAGGCGATTGAATGGTGCCTGTATAACCCGCGCGAGATCCCGAACGACGAGCTTCGCCCACGCGGGAAAGCGGGCCACCCGCGGGTCAAGCTCACGCTGCAGGATCCGTGCGATGGCGTCAGGTATGTCGTTGAACGCGTGCTCAAGAAATCGAGCGTCTCCGCCGAGATCTGGCGCGAAGACCAAGCGGAAACTCGCATCGTTCACGGCTCAAAGCCCGTCGCCGAGTACGTTGCGAAGACGCTGATCGGGCTTGACCATCACGCATTCGTCTCCACCTTCTTCACGCGGCAGAAAGAACTCTCCTTCTTCGGCAGCATGGGTGACACCGACCGGCGACGGGAAGTCAGCCGGCTCCTCGGCTTCGAGACGATCCGCGACGCGCAGAGGATGATCGCGGACGAGCGCTCGCTCACCGAAGCGGAAGCCAAGGGAATCGCGAGCCAATTCCAGGAACAAAGCAAAGACCGCAATTTCGCGGCGGAGATCGAAGCACAAGACAACCTGGTGGCGGCAAGCGCCCACGCGGTCGCCGAGGCGATTGCTCGATTGACTGCATCTTCGGCCGCGCTCGTCGTCGCCCGCGAGCGATTGACGCGATTGCAAGAACTTGAGCGGAAAGACTCCAACGTCCTCCGCGAAATCGAACGCATCGGTGGCGACATTCGTGAGGCCATCGCGCGGCGCGATTCCGCCAACCACGAGCTCGAAATCATTGCCACTTCCGAAGCGCGGCGCGGCGAGCTGTCGCCAATCGCGGAGGGTGAGCAAGAAGCGCGGGCAGCCGTTGAAGTGTTAGACCGCGAACGAGATCGACACCTCGCGCTCAAGGGTCTTCAGGATACGGTCTCGCGTGCCCAGAATGGCATTCGCCGCGACGTCATCGAATTAGAACGAATAGTCAACGATTCGGCCTCACCTTTTGCGCTGGAGTGGGTCTTCAAGAGGACCGACGCCAAAAATCCACTCGCGGCCGCCGAACGATTGATTGCAATAGGTGATCGGGTCGACGCAAAGCAAACGCGGCAACGCGCCGAAGCGCTTGTCCGTTGTTATCAGCTCGAATTCGCACGGCAGGATGCGGAAAATAAACTGCGGAAGTTCGAAGACCGCTTGCGCGAAATTGAAGACGAGCATCGCCAACTGATCGTTGCCGGAAATCCAAAGGCAGAGGCAGAGACGTCGGCCGCTGAACGCGAGGCCGCACTCCTTGAGGCGGAACAACAGCGCGCAATGGCCACCCGCACGCTCAAGACCAGAGGATTGATCGCCAACATCGTCTTCGACCTTCGGGCCCAAAAGTTCGACACAATCTGCCCGACGTGCGCCCGGTCGTTCAGTGAAGAGTCAGCCTCGATCCAACTTGCCGCGCTTGAGGACCAAATCGAATCATTCGATCTCGAGCTTGCCGATTTGAAAGCGCATGAAGAGCAGGCAAAGCAAAAGGCCGCAGAGTGCGACCTCAGACGGATCACGGCAGTCCAACGACTTGAAAAGGTCAACAACCTCGAAGGTCGCATCGTCCAGAGTAAGCCGCACATCGACTCGGCCAAGGAAGAATTCGAGCGCAAGACCGCCGAGTGCGCCGCGGCCTTGAAGGAGTACGGTCTCGTCCAGCCGCCCACAACTGAGGAAGTCGACACCGCGCGGGCCGAGGCCGACGCTCTCCAACGTGTCCAGTCTGCGCTCGGCGCCGTCCGCCAACTTCGGACCTCCTTGTGCCAAGTCACCCTCGAAATTGAATCGACCGAGCAAGAAATCGTCGCGCTCGGCCCGGTGGCTTACGACGCTGATGCGCATGGCCTGGCGCAAGCGGCGCTTGTGCAGGCGTTCGACGCCGCTGCCACGATTCGCCGAATAGACCTTGAGTTGAAACGGCGTCCGCAGCTAGAGGCCGAGCGTCAACGGGTCGAGACCGCCATTGCGCGCCTCGATCAGGAAAAAACAACGGCCGAACAGGCTCGGGCCGCGCTTGGTTTCGACCCGCTAGAACTCGAACAAGCAACCGTCTCTGAGCAAGCTGCACTCGACGAAGAGCGGGCCGCTCTCGGCGCCAAGAACGACGCTGTACTGGCCCAGCGAGGGGCGGAAACGGCCCGCGACAATCTACTTGCCGATCAAGAACGAATCATTGGGTTGTCGCAAAAGGCGGAGCAACGGCAGCGAGAGGCCGACGAACTGCAGCGGATGTTCCGCGAGTTCAATCTCTTCGATCAATATGTCGCGAACAAAGTCACGCCCGAGCTTGCCAGTCACGCAAGCGCGTTGGTGGCCGAGGTGACCGAAGGCAAATATGTTCAGATCGAGTTCGACGACAACTATGGAATTCGCGTCTTCGACGGCGACGAACATTTCCCGCTCGAAGAATTCTCCGGCGGTGAGCGCGACGTGATCGCGCTCTGCGCGCGGCTGGCCCTCTCCCGCATCGTCGGTTCTCAGGCGCGGCGGCCGCTCAGCTTCTTGGTGTTGGACGAAGTCTTCGGCTCGCTTGATCGCGACCGGCGCGAGCGCTTGCTCGAAACGCTCGAACGGCTCTCAGGGACCGCCGAAGCGTTCCGTCAGCTCTTCATCATCAGCCACGTCGATGATGTACTGCTGGCTTCCGCGATGAACGAGATCTGGCGGGTTACGGAAACTGCGGACGGCGTCAGCGAACTAGAAAACCGCACCCAGACCCGCGGCGTCGAAGATAGATAAGAAGGCAAACTACGACGTGATCGGCATCTGGTAGAGTTTCCAGTCGCCGATTTGGGCGTCGCCGATATAGAAGAGCAAGTCTCCAACTTCCTCGCCCGATTTCGCCGCCGGACCGAGCCGCATCCGAAATTGCAGCTTATCGGTCGCATCGCGAGGGACGACAATTGCCGGACCGTCCTTCAATCCAACCTGCCAGGCCGCCATCGCGTCAGGCAAGCCGGTGATCTCCTTTTGCGATTTGGGATCGATCCAGACGAAATCATGTTCGATGCCATCGAGAATGGTTTGCATGTCGTCGAATCGTGGATCGCTAATCGTATTGCCGACGTCGTCATACACCGGGGCGATGTCGCCGAGCTCGACGACAATCACTTCGTTGCCCGGCCCCTCATTGACCGCGACCGCCAGGCAACCACCGGCGGTGTCCGTCGAGCCGGTCTTCACGCCAAGCACGCGATCATCGACGCCGAGCAATTTGTTCGTGTTCGTCAGCTCGACTGATCGCGCCGCGGGCCCACCAATCTCAAGCTGATAGGTCGCCGTGGACACGATGGTTTGCAGAATATCCTGTTTCATGACCTCGGCGGCAAGGACCGCCAGGTCGTGTGCGCTTGAATAGTGGCCGTCTTCGTTGAGCCCGACCGGGTTCTGAAACTGGGTGTTGCTCAGCCCGAGCTTGCTCGCGAGCGCGTTCATTTCGCCAACGAATACCGCGATCGAATCAGCCGATTCAACGTCAATGCCGCCGATTTTCGCCCCGACGACGCGCGCCGCCGCGTGGGCAGCGTCGTTGCCCGAGGGGAGCAGCATCCCGTAAAGCAATTGCTTCATCGTGACCACGTCGCCGGCTTGAAAGCCGACACGCGATTCATCCGCGGTCGCGACGTCCGATTGATTGATCTCCACTTGTTGGTCAAGATCGGCGCCGGCATATTTCATGATGACGAGCACACTTGCCATTTTCGTCAGGCTGGCCGGTTCCCGCTGTTCGTCGGCGTTCAGCGAATAGAGCGGAATGCCCGCGGTCACGTCATAGGCGTAGACCGCTTGCGCTCCGGTTTTCGGCGGTTCGAGCGTCGGCGCCCCGTCTTGCGCCTTGGCGCTCGCGGCAATCCCGGCGACGGGAGCAACCAGGATGACAAGAGTGAGAGCAAGCGCGTACAACATCCGCGAACAGAGTCGCAGATCGTCCGACCTCCCTAGCACGTACGATCCTCCACTGCGGGGCCGATGAGCGATTCCGACGTTTCGTCTATATATGACAACGCGAGTTGCGCCGAATGGTTGCGTTTGATCGATGTTAGTCGAGCCCGCGCTCTGCCGCAATGTCACAAACAGCTTGGCGAAGCACGTCGACCGCGCGGTCGAGCTCGGCTCTCGTCGCGATGAGCGGTGGCGCAATCTCGATGGCCGTGCCGATAGCGCTGACAATGACGCCTTGCTTGTAGGCTCGCCGCACTATCGCCGGCAAAGTGTCGTCTTCGAACGGCGCTTTCGTTTGCTTGTCTCGGGTGAAATCGATGGCGAGCCACATGCCCTTGCCCCGGACATCGCCGACAATCGGGTGCGACCCGAGCGCCTGCGTCAGCCCGTCGAGGAAAAATGCGCCGTTGTCGCGCGCTTGTTGAATGAGGTTGTCACGTTCCTTGATGGCAATCACGATGTTGGCGGCCGTGGCCGCGATCGCGTGCCCGCTGAAGGTGTGAATGTGGCGGAACGTCGGAATCGCGTCGACGATCTCGGCTTTCGCGATCACCCCGCCCATCGGGATGTAGCCGGCTGTGAGCGCCTTCGCCATGGTCAGGATATCCGGCTCGATGTCGAAATGTTCGCTCGCGAACCAGGCGCCGGTCCGCCCAAATCCACATATGACCTCGTCGATGATGAGCAGAACACCATATTTGTCGCAAATTTCCCGTACACGCGGCCAATAGCTCGCGGGTGGAATCTGCACCCCGTTCGCCTGCATGATCGGCTCGCCGATAAAGGCGGCGACAAGTTCCGGCCCTTCGCGCAGAATTTGCCGCTCGAGAAACGTCGCACACAGGTCGGCGTATGCCTCGGGCTCCATATCGAGCGGATTCCGGTAATTCATCGGACCGGGAACGAACGAATAGCCAGGCACGCCCGGTTCAGATGAGTTCTTCGTCCCCAACCAGTCTGTTGCCCCGATCGCCCCCATCGTCGCGCCGTGGTAGGCATTCCAGCGAGAAATGACCTTGTATGCTCGGGGCTTGGTTCCGCTGTTTTGGTGAAACTGCTTCGCAATCTTCAGCGCGGCCTCGACCGCTTCCGAACCGTCGTTGACGAAATAGACCTTTTCCAACCGGCCGGGGGCGAGGGCGGCAATCTTGGTCGCGAGTTGAATGGTCGGCGGCGCGAGGTTCGCGGTCGTCCCAACGTAATGCACGGTCAAGAGCTGGTCGTTGATCGCCTTTGCGATCTCTTCGTTGGCGTAGCCCAATGAGTTGGCCCGGGTATGGGTGCTCATCATGTCGAGGTAGGTATTGCCACGGATGTCGGTCAGGGTGATCCCTTCGCCTTTGACGTAGATATTTGGCCCGCGGTCGCGCAGATCGGCTTGATGAATGTTTCCGAAGACGAGGTGAGCAAGGGCATCGGCGGTTACCTGCTCAGGATCAATCTGTGCTCGGCTGATCATCGCGATGCTCCTCCCATCATGTGTTGACCGGCGTTGGTAGAGCGCCCGGCATTATCGGAGCTTTGTTGAGGTGTCGCAGCGGTTAATGCAGCCCGGCCTCGCGGGCTCGACGGCCGTGGAGGATGGCGATGCGGAGTAGCGTTCGCAGCTCTGCCAGCGATTCGGCCGAAATCGCGGGATCGTTGATGATCTGCGCAAGCTCAGCGAGCATCGGATCATCCCATGCTTCGGAACGGAAACCCGCGGCAGCGAGCAAGCGCTCGCGATCAAGCACTGGCAGCACAAGGGCGTCGGCAATTTTGAGGACGGTTTCGCGTTCGGGAGCGCGCGAGCCTGCCTCGAACCGCGAGACTGTGCTCGGATCAAGTCCGGCTTCCTGCGCGAGCTTGACTTGCGACCAGCCGCGCGCCTGCCGAAGCTCGGTGAGTCGCGGTCCAAACTCGGCGGTCGAATCGTCCATGACTTTCGCTCCTACACCAAGCCCTTGACTACCCCACCGTCCACCTGCAGTGTCACGCCAGTTACATATGATGCCGCCGGAGAAGCAAGGAACACTACGGCATTCGCAAACTCTTGTGGATCGCCGATTCTGCCCATCGGTATGGCCCTCGCATCCTCCGTCAGCACTTCGTCGACCGATGTGCCAGTTCCTTCTGCCCGCTTGGCGGCAAGAGAACGAAGGCGGTCGGTCAATATCGAACCTGGACAGACGTTGTTGACCCGTATGTTTCTCGACGCAAGTTCATTCGAGAGTGATTTGGCGAGCCCAACGACAGAGGTGCGCACGGTGTTAGACAAAATGAGGTTTGGCAGCGGCTGTTTAACCGAAGTGCCAACAATATTCGTGATGCTGCCGCCACCCCGGGCTTCGATGTGCGGAATTGCCGCGCGGGAAAGACGAAGCGTGCTCATCAGGTTGAGATTGACCGCGTTCAACCACGGTTCGTCGGTCGGAAAGGCGAAGAAATCGCCGCCAGGAGGCCCGCCCGCATTGCAGATGAGAATGTCCAGCCCGCCCCTTTTCGTCACTGTCTCGCTGACCAACCGCTCGATATCCGCGGGATTGCTCATATCGCCGGCGATTCCGAGGATGTCGCCATCCGTTTCGCTCCGAATTGCCTTCGCGGTCGCGGCCAGCGTCGCCTCATCTCGGCCGTTTATGGTGACAAGCGCTCCTTCACGGGCGAAGGTGGTCGCGACCGCGCGCCCCAGCCCTTTACTCGACGCCGCCACGATCGCGACTTTGCCGTTCAACCCGAGATCCATGCGCAACCCTTCCCGTGTTGCTCGCGATCTTGCCGCTTAGTCATTCTAGCAATCGCGACGGCATGACGAAGCGTTGTGCTCCACGCACAAAACTTCGTGGTCTACGCAACGGTGGCTTGGTAAGCAAGAATAGGACCGGGGTAGCGCAATTTGAGCATGGGAGCCTATCCTTTCGCGCATGGCATATCCAACAGGAGGCCGCGCCACGGCCAGCTCAACTCAAGACACGGTCCCAATCACGACTCCTCGCGCCGTGTCTAGAAGCCGTGTTCAGATCGCCGCTCGCGATACCGCGATCACGGGTTCACTCAGTTTTCCTTTGTTCGTCGGTACCATCCATTTCCTGATCGTCCAGATCGCCGCATCGCTCGCGTTCCACTACGGCACGCCGACGGCAACCTCGGCGCCGTTCAACCGGCAAATTGGCGCGGAGCGGCCGATGACTGGCTTTATTGGCGATCTCGTTTCGCCTCTGCGCCTATGGGACGGACTCTGGTACAAGCTGATCGCCGAGCGTGGTTATGGGTTCGCCGACGCCAATGCCGCGTTCTGGCCGCTCTTTCCATGGTTGATGCGCCTCGGTCACAATGTGACTGGTTGGGCGCCTGAGACCGTGGGCTGGATCATTGCCAACGTCAGCTTCTTCGGCGCGTTGATCTTGCTGTATCGCCTCGTCAGCCTTGATTTCGATTCCCGCGTGGCCCGGCGCACGCTCTGGGCAATCGCGCTCTTCCCGACCGCCCTGTTCTTCTCGGCGGTCTACACGGAGTCGCTCTTCCTCATGCTTGCAGTCGGGGCGCTGCTCGCAGCAAGGCGAGGAAATTGGTGGTTGGCCGGAATCGTTGGCGCCTTCGCGGCGCTCACGCGCTCATATGGTGTGCTGCTGCTGATCCCATTCGCCGTTCTCTTCTTGCAACAATATGGTTTCGCGCTTCGCCGATGGTTCCCCAACGCGATCGCAGCTGCGCTGCCCGCGCTCGGTCCGGCGATTTTCGGCTGGCACCTGTCGCGAGCGGGCAAGTTCCTTGGACTACACATTATAAGGACCGACCATTTCGTTAGCATTCATCGTGACAAACCACCAGGCAACTGGCGATTGTTCATCGACGTCCAGAACCAGTGGTACCGCACCAGCGCGAATCTGATTCAGACCCTTGATTGCGCGATCAATGGTTGCAAACTCAAGCTATCGGTTTATGGCCGAACGTGGATGCAACCGGTGGACAAGGCTGATTGGAGTTGGATCCGGGACGCGATCCACCACCCTCACTGGGCATACATCACCAGCGAGAGCTATCGCCTGAAAGTCGCCAACAGCGACACGCTCGAGCTCGTGAGCACGATCCTTTTCTTGGTCCTCGCGGTTGTCGGCTTGAAGCTACTTCCGCTCTATCAGAGCGCCTATCTCATCCCTGGACTGGTGATCCCGCTGTTCGACCCCTCAACCGTCCACCCCCTGATGAGCATGCCACGCTTCGGACTCACCCTATTTCCGCTCTTCATCATCATCGCGTTGCTCGTCAAAGACCGGCGCCTAGGCATACCGCTGGCAATCGCCTCAACTTGTCTCTTGGTGATCTTCACAGTCCAGTTCGCCCAGTGGTATTGGGTCTCGTAAACCTTCCCGTCATTCTGAGCCTGTCGAAGCATCTCTCCTTTCCGACTGCCGTGTTTCGGACAGCGGAGATCCTTCACTTCACTCAGGATTACGGTGGGGTGGCGCTTGGAATGACGATACGGATGCTCAGGTTTTGGACTATGGGCGATTGGATAGCCAATCCTAATCGGCGCTGGCTGCGATGAGCGGTTCGAGTGAATGTTCGATCGCGCTCTCGAACGTCGGCAATGCCGCTTCGATCATCTCCGAGGTCGCCGTGAGCGAGACGCGGAAATAGCCTGGCATTTCGAAGAGCGTACCGGGCAGAACGAAAACATCCTGCTCGGCCAAACGATCCGAGAAGGCGAGGTCGTCCTCGACCGGTGATCTTGCGAGCAAGTAGAACGTGCCCTCGGGCGTGGCGACGTTGTACCCCAACTCGCCCAGCGCGGAAAACATGCGATCTCGCTTGGCATTGAGGTGATCGATATCGATAGAGAGCTTGTCGATATCGGCGAGTCCGCGTTGCAGGACGGCATTCGGAAAGCCGTAGCCGCTGGTCACCATCGTGGCGATAAGCCCCATACTGACTTGTTCTAAATCCGGCATCTCGGGAGATAGGGCGATGTAGCCGAGCCGCTGACCAGGCGTCAGCAGCGTCTTTCCGTAGGTGTAGATCAAGAATGTTGAGGGATAGAACTCGACCGGGCTGTGAAACTCCGCACCAGGTACCAGGATGTGACTGTATGCTTCGTCGGAGATGAGATAGATCGTCCGGCCGTTTTCCGTGGACGCCTCGCCCAGCAGCGAGCTTAGGCGTTTGAGCGTCTCCGACGGGTAAATCCTGCCGGTCGGATTGTTCGGGGAATTGACGATGATCGCCCGCGTCCGCGGCGTGATTGCCCGCTGAATCGCATCCAGATCGAGATCGAAATCATCGGGGTGCGCCGGCACGCGAACAGGTATCGACCCGCTTGCCGTGATGATGGCATCGTAGAAGAACCACGGCGGCGTGACGAAGATAACCTCATCACCAGGATTAGAGACGCAGCGTATTGTAGCGGTGAGTCCGACCATTGCGCCCGTCGTCATCGTGATGTGCGGCGGCTCGAACTGAACACTGAGCCTTGCCCGCAACGACTGCGCAACGACCTCGGTCGCGTATGGTTCGCTCATCTGGTAGGCAAACCAATCATTGCTTTGCGGCTGCGCCCACCGTCGCAGCGCGTCCGCATACCCTGGAACCACTGCCTCATGCGGATTGCCGACGACAAAATCGCAAATACCGAGATTGCCCCGTTTCTTTGCCCACTTTGAATTCATGAAGAAATCGACAAAAGGCCCGATTTCCCCAACCACTTGATTAATGGATCCTGAAAGCGAAGAACTCGACATGAATAGCCTCCTCATCTGAAATACACATTCAGATTAAGGGGCAATCGCGCCTCGCACATCGGTAGAAATACGCAGTTAATTGCTGACGCGGTAGTTCGGCGCTTCCTTGGTGATCATGACATCGTGTGGGTGACTCTCGCGCAAACCCGCAGCGGTGATCTGGATGAATTGGGTGTCGCGCTTGAGCACCGCAATGTCGGCCGCCCCGACATAGCCCATCGCCGAGCGGAGACCACCAACGAGCTGGTAAATCAAACTGCTGAGCGGTCCCTTGTACGCGACCCGGCCCTCGATCCCTTCCGGCACCAGCTTCGAAATATTGCCGATTTCTTCCTGGAAGTAGCGATCCTTCGAGTACGATCTCGCTTTCATTGCACCGAGCGAGCCCATGCCCCGGTATTCCTTGAACCGCTCGCCCTGATAGAGCACGACCTCGCCCGGGCTCTCGTCCACGCCGGCGAGCAAACTGCCGAGCATGACCGCGTCCGCGCCCGCGGCGATCGCCTTCGCGCAATCTCCCGAATACTGAATGCCGCCATCGGCGATGAGCGGGATCCCGTGCCTACCTGCTGCTTGCGCGCATTCGTAGATTGCCGTGATCTGGGGCACGCCGACGCCCGCCACAACGCGCGTCGTGCAGATTGATCCCGGCCCGACTCCGCACTTGACACCGTCTGCACCTGCATCGATCAGAGCTTCCGTCGCCGCGCTCGTCGCGACATTGCCGGCCATGATTTGAACGCCGAGGCGCTTCTTCAGCTTCCCTACCATCGCCAATACCGAAGCGGAATGTCCATGCGCCGTATCGACTACGAGTAAATCAACGCCTTCCTCGACCAGCGCCTGTGCCCGTTCTTCCGCGTCAGCACCGACGCCGACCGCGGCCCCGACTTGGAGCCGGCCTTGCGCGTCTTTTGTCGCAAAGGGAAATTGGATCTTCTTCTGAATGTCTTTGACGGTGATCAATCCGGTCAGATATCCATGCGCATCGACGACCGGCAACTTTTCGACTTTGTGACTGTGCAGGATTGCGCTCGCCTGATCGAGCGTTGTTCCCGCCGGCGCGGTGATGAGATTCTCTTTGGTCATCACGTCGCTGATCGGCTGTTCGACATTCTGGATGAAGCGCAAATCCCGGTTGGTTAGAATGCCGACCAGTTTTCCGTCAGGCTCGGTGATCGGCACGCCCGAGATGTGGTAACGCGCCATGACCCCGAGCGCGTCACGAACCGGATTGTCCGGTCCCAGCGTAACCGGTTCGACGATCATGCCCGATTCGGAGCGTTTGACCTTATCGACCTCGGCGATCTGATCCTCGATCGAGAGGTTGCGATGGATGATGCCGATCCCACCCTCGCGCGCCAGCGCGATCGCCATCCGCGCTTCGGTCACCGTGTCCATGGCCGCGGAGAGGATCGGGATATTGAGTGTGATTTCCCTCGTCACGCGCGTTCCGGTGGTCACGTCCGCGGGCAACACATCAGAGGCAGATGGCAAGAGCAGAACGTCGTCAAATGTCAAACCAACGCCCGCGAATTTGTCCGAACGCATCACGCTCTCGGTCGCGCCGTTCGGCTGTAAGCCAATCGCCTCTTTCACATCGCGGTCCCTTGTCATGCTCATCTCTACGTTCTCCCGCGCCGCGTGTCGCGACCATTTCTGTCGAATCTCGCGCTAAGGACCAACCGCCATCGCGTTCGCAACGGGTTGGACGGAAGAAGACGACCCGTTCATCGAGTCCGACTTCATAGGCAGTCGCAACCGCCGGCTCAGCTCGAGCGCGACCTCGCCGTAAGCGAGGGCGCCGCGAGACTGGCCGTCATACTCCGAGATCGATTGTCCATAACTCGGCGCTTCGGCGAGTCGGATCGAGCGCGGTACGACTGTCTCGAAAATCCGGTGAGGGAAGAAGCGTCTGACTTCCTCAACGACGTTTGCCGAGAGGCGGGTTCGCACATCGTACATCGTCATCAAGACGCCGATGATGTCCAACGGAGGATTAAGCTGGCGCTTGACGAGATCGATCGTCGTCACGAGCTGCCCAACCCCTTCCAGCGCCAAAAACTCGCACTGGATCGGCACGATCACGTTTCGCGCTGCCGTCAGCGCATTGACGGTGAGCAGTCCCAGGGACGGCGGGCAGTCAATGAGGATGACGTCAAAGTTGGAGGTGATTGGGCTCAACGCGTGCGCCAACCGCCATTCCCGCTCCGCTAAATTGACGAGTTCGACTTCCGCCCCGGCCAACATCGGCGTCGACGGCACAAGGCTGAGCCTTGATCGATCAGTCTCAATCGCCGCGCGTTGAACCGGAAAGCGATCGACCAAGACGTCGTAGGTCGTTGCGGAAAGGGCTGACTTATCGACGCCCAATGACGACGTCGCGTTGCCTTGGGGGTCGATATCGATGAGGAGGATGCGGAGTCCGGAGCGAGCGAGGATGACACTCAAGTTGACGGCGGTCGTGGTCTTGCCGACACCACCCTTTTGGTTGGCAAGGGCGATGATAGTGGCCGTACGCGGCGCGTCGGGCGTCGCGATTGTCGATCCTGCGCTCAATGGTTCTCTGATATACCTCGCGTTCCTACCGTGCTGGCCATCAAGCGTCGATTTCCAGCGTCCGCAGGAGTTAGGCTTCCTGGTCGAATTATGGTAGCACGCGGCGGCGGGCAGACAAAGGAACGGCTCGGCAGTCTTCGCTGCCGAGCCATTCGCAATTGCCGACGCCTACGGGTGGCTTGTTGCCTCTGCTGGATTTGAACCGGCGGTTACTTCGGCGCCGTCGTTGAAACCGTCGCCGTCGGTGTCGAAGGTTGTGGGACTGGAGCCGTATTTGCTTTGTTCCTCACCGTCAACGAATCCGTCACCGTCGCTATCGGGGTTGAGCGGATCCAGACCAGGAAAGGTGTCGACCTCGTTGCTGTCGGTGATCCCGTCGGCATCGCTATCCGCATTGGCCGGATCGGTGCCATACGTGAGAACCTCTTGCCCGTCGGTGAGTCCGTCGTAATCGGTGTCGAGCTCTGCCGAGTTGGTACCGTAGGTATAGATCTCTTCACCGTCAGAGAGTCCGTCGCCATCGGAATCTGGATTGTTTGGATCCAACCTGATCCAGGTCTTGATCTCGTTGCTGTCGCTCACTTTTTCAAAGTCGCTGTCGGGGTTATTCGGGTCAGTGGAGTATTCGAAGATTTCGTCCGCGTCGACAAGCTCGTCAGAGTCGCTGTCAGCGTTCGCCGGACCGGTGCCAAACTGATAGACCTCGTCGCCGTCAGTCAATACATTCCCGTCGCTGTCTTTTTTTGTCGGATCCGTTCCGAAGGCTGGTTCGTAAGTGTCCTCCAGCCCATCAGCATCGCCATCGAACGAAACATCCTCCGTTGGTTCAGCAGTAGGCGCCAAAGGTTCGTCGATGGCCGGAGTCGACGTTGGTTGCGGCGTGGGAGGGAGTCTGCGAAGATTGTACGTGTGGTAACTCGACTGTCGCCACAAACGTGCCGCCCTGGTCAGCAGAGCTCACCTTGATTTCACTGTCAAACGTCGCCGCTTGTCCTTTGGTCAGCGTTTGTGCGTCCTTATGTCCGCTCTCAACGATCTTGATCTCGCCGTCGGTAACAAAGACTAGAACCGGCGCATCGCTTTTGGGGATCGTCGTTTCATCATTGTGATTGAGAACATCTCGCACGAGATCGATGTCCCGGGCGCCCGTCAGACTCCTAAACGAATCGCTTTGGGATGCGCCATCGTCGTTGCTTCCGTTGCTGGACTTCACGATCTGAATGTCGAAATAATCGGCCGGCTGATCTCTCGAGCTCTGGCGCGTTTGCTTTTTCCCTTTGGGAATAAACGTGGCTTCACCTTCCGCCAGTTTCTTGGCGTCGTTCCCATTGCTCTCAACCAAGATCATTTGGCCGGAATCGGTCAGGAGGAATCCTGGCCCAGCGTGCGTTGATTTCTTGGCCTTGGTTGGCGCTTCGCCTGAGGTTACTTGCCAGACAAGTTTGCCCTTCTCTAGGGAGGCAATGCCTTGGGCAATCACTTCCGCGTGACCTTGAGCCGGGCTGCTTCCCGTAGGCACTAGTCCCGCCGCCAATGATCCGCCGGCCGGCGAGAGCGCGAGCAGGGCCGCGACCGCCAAGGAACGGACACTTGGGCGCACTTTGCGTCCAGTCAATTCTGCGAGTCGGCGTGAGCGGCGAGCCGTTTGATGAGCGGTCGACCCTTTCTCTACTCTGATGACGTTTATGACTGTTTCATTCCTTCCTGTTTCACATTGCTCAAGGTGCATACATGTATTGCCGAACGATGTTTTCGAAGGACGAGCGGCATCCGCACTTTGCGTTAACTGCTATACCTATCACGCTTGCATTGAAATCAGACCGGTTGAATTGCCTAGGGACTCAGATCAAGGTGCAGGAACGAGTACGCACATGTGCCTGCACCCATCCGCGGGCGCTCCCATGACTCACAGCGCCCACCGTCTTTGCTAGATCGCGATAATGTCCTTGGCGCCGCCGGCATTTCGCATTGCCAATTCCGTCTTTTCACCACCGGCCTTGCGCGCCACGAGATGAGATTCCGAGTCGCCGCCGCTCTTGCGCACATGCAGCGCGGCTTGACTTGGCGACGAGACGCTGTCAGCCGGACCAGGATTTTCGGCCACCGTCGCACCGGCTGGCGCAAGCGCGAGCAGCGCCGCGACAGCCATCCACGGCAATCCAGGACTCACCTTTCGCCCGATCGCTTTAACAAATCGCCGCTTTCCCATGCCAATTTCTTTACCATTTGTGCTAATCCCCGATTCGATTTTCCCCACGGTTGACAGTGATCCTCCTGTTTTCTCTATCGACGCTTGGCGAGCTCATGTATCGCCAGACACATCTTCACGTACAGGCGCCCCGGCGCCATCAGCAAATTCAGGTATTCGCCAAAGAGCTCTCCTCATACGTGAATTCACAGAGCAGTATCTTCGCGCCAACGCACAACACGAACCGGCGGTCGCATTCGCGGCCGCCGGTTGCCCTAAAACGCATCAAGTTGTGAGTTACGTCAGATTCGTCACTGGTGAACCCAAACCTCGGTACCGAGCGGAGCCCAGCCAAAGAGGAAAGCGGCGAAATCGAGCGGCAAGTTGATACAGCCGTGGCTCATTCGATTCCCGAAGTTATTATGCCAATATGCGCCATGGAGCGCCTCGGCATCGAGGTCGAAGTACATCACGTTCGGCACGTCTTTAACCTCGTACGGAATCCCTTTCTGCTCGCCGGAACCGTCGCCCAAGCCCACGACTTCGCCGGTCGCGTTCGTGAATCCGGTCATCGTTTCCGATTTCTCCTTGAAACGAACGTGGAAATCGCCTTTTTCCGTGTGATTCGGCTCAATCCCGGTGCTGACAAGCGACTTGGCGACGAGCGTGTCGCCTTGGTACGCCCACAGCGTTTGCTCGCCGATACTGACTTCGAGGTGCTTACGGCCTGGCGCCGATTGATCGTCCATCGGATTTGGATTCGGGGCCGTAAAGAAGAGCGACTCGTCAAACTCCGGCAGGCCGCCCTGGTCCGCTCGCGTCGTGTCGAGACCGAGAACCTTAGCGTTCTCTTTGGCAACCGGCGCGAGCGACATCGCCCCGTCGGGTCCCTTCATGAGCAGACCGCCTTCGAAATACTGCACGGTCATGCCCCGTTCATTGACTTGTTGGGTGAGCGGATTGCCGAGGTAGAACGATCCTTCGTGGTTGTTGTACCAGTCGAGCATGGCGCCGGTGATCGTGTGCCCGGTGTCGGCGATGTACTCACCGCCGTTATTGACCGCCTTTTGTGCGGCGTTGCCATTGGGATCAACCCACCGCCAGGCGTGCGTCCGGTTATCTCCGCCGCCGAACGCCCTCCGCCCGTCGCGGCGCAGCGTGCCGACGCGATGGCTGAGCACCTGTCCGCTGATTGGCATCAGGCGAACGATTGGATCAGCGGTGTATTGATATTCGGGGCGATATTGGAAAACTGCCGCTTCAAAGGCCTGGCTGTAGTAGCCGTTCCTTGAGGCGAATGGCTCAGTGATCGGATCACCGTACACCGCCGCCGCGCCGTTCGCGCGCCAGTAATCGAGCATGGCGCCGCGAATCGAGTGACCCGTTTTCGACACGTATGCCTGAATTGATGTCTGCCCCACTTCCGGTGGCAGGACGACGTTGGCAAACTCGTTGACGATGTCGGTCGATTGGTTCGATGCGTCTTGAGCGGCCGCCGCTCGCAGACCGAGCTGCGGAACTGTGGCAACCACGGAGAGCAACGCGATAACGGTCAAACAGCCAACGACGAGACTGCCCGCCCGCAGAATCGCGCCTGTTAACTTCGAACTCTTCATTCGTTCTCGCTCCGCCTGGAGGTCCTATGCTCGCCGCCGAAAAATCAAAAAGAAGAAGCGTGACACGCCGTGGCGGGGTTCACGCTTCTCTGCTAGTTTAGCATGCACATGACCTCCTGGCCATCTGCAGGACCGCTACCGGTCCTCATCCCCACATTCTGAACCAGATACGTCTGGCGCAGTGATTCAGTTTCTTCCTACTGCCAAATTGGAAACTGCTCGCCGGGTCGCTTCCTGAAGCGCTAGCGCCGCGTCTCGCGCTCGATCCGCGAAGTCCTCACCATTACTCGCATAGATGATGCCGCGGGAGGACGAAACGATCAGCGAGTATCCATCGGCATCGACCCCGGCTTTGACGGACGCATCGACATCGCCGGCCTGCGCGCCAACACCGGGCAGCAGAATCGGGAGCGTCGGGCAAATCTTGCGTACACGCTTGAGCTGGTCCGGATAGGTCGCGCCGACGACAAGACCGACATCGGCGGCATAGCGATCGTTCCAAACCGCGGCGCGGCGGGCGACATTGAGATAGACCGGCTCGCGCCCTTCGCCGGTTTCCACGTAGAGATCTTGCAAATCTCCGCTGCCCGGATTGCTCGTCTTGCTGAGAACGATCACGCCCTTGCCAGGCGCGCTCAGGAACGGCTCGAGCGCGTCTTCGCCCAGATATGGATTGACGGTTACTGCATCGAAATTCCAGGTCTCGAAAAAACCACGCGCGTAACCGTCCGAGGTCACGGCGAGATCGCCGGCTTTACAATCGAGAATCACCGGCATCCCGGCCGGGATCATCCGTTTCGTCTCGGCAAGGGCTTCTAGCCCAGGAATTCCGTACGCGACATAGAACCCGAGATTCGGCTTATAGGCGCAGACGAGATCCTTCGTGGCGTCGATGATCGCGCGGTTGAAACGGACAATCGCTTGCTTCGGTGCAAGGGAGGCGAGCGACGGCGGAAACTTTCTCACGTCGGGATCGAGACCGACGCAGACAAGGCTCCCATTTCGGCGCGCAACCGCATTCAGTTGCTCCCGAAATGAACCCATGCCGATCTCCAAACTCATCAATTCCGCAGGCAGCGCCACGAGAGGGTAGCGGATGGGTCGAAGTGGGTCAATAACGGGGTGCGCCGCGCTACTTCGGCGGCAATCACCGCCGTGGTAAACTGGCGCATCCGTCGCTCCGCTCGGCTTGCGTGGCTGGCTCCGCATGATGGTTGAAGGCAAGCTGTTGACGGCAGAGCGCTCAACACGACTAAACCATGGCGCGAATACTATTCGGTTTGCTGCTGTTTTCGGCGGCGATGATCCAAGCTGTCACCTTGCCGTCACTGCATGTGCTCGGTGTGCTTCCGGACCTCGTTTTAATCATTCTCCTCGTCTGGAGTACGCTGCGCGGTACAGCCGAAGGGCTGATCTGGGCGTTCGCGGCGGGAATCTTGCTCGATCTGCTTGCGCTCGATCCGCTCGGCACCAACGGTCTGGCCCTCCTGGCTGTGGTCCTGATGGCGGGACCGGCCCGGCGCCGGCTGTTGCACAGCGGCATCGTGTTTCCGATGCTACTCGTGATCCTCGCAACCATGGTTCACGCGTTCGTATTGTTAGCGTTGCGGAGTGATACAAACGCGGGTCTCCCGGTCTCAGCCGTGTTTCGACTCGCGTTTCTGCAAGCGTTGCTCAACGCGGTGCTGGTGCCGCCGATGTACGTGATCGCTAGCGGCATGAATCGTTGGGTGGGAGAGGATGTTTAGACGACGTAAACGCATCCCATACGACCCGCCTGGAAATCGCAAGCGTAAAGGCAATCGCCGGCCTCCTATGCGCTCCGATCAGATTTTCATCACCCGCCGCATGTTGCTGATCAAGGGTGCGATTTCAGCCGCATTTCTGTCGTTTGCGGCCAGGCTCGGCTATTTGCAGATCCTCCAAGGCCAAACATACGAGAAGCAAGCAAGCGAAAATATTCAAAGGACCGAGCGCCTCAAAGCGCCGCGAGGAATGATTTTCGACCGCGCCGGTCGTGTCCTTGCCGAGAACTTCCGGGCCTGGGAGGTCCGCGTCGTTCCCGGCGACTTACCCACGAATCCCACCGGGCTTCAGCGCGTTAAGGACACGCTCATCACCGCGCTTCGCCTACCGGATGTCCTCACCGTGAACCCAAACGCGGTACCGCAGGGAAGCGAGACGACGGTCTACAGTCGAGTCGCCGATCTTTTGCAGGCGCCGGAGCCAGAGGACGAAATTCAATTCATCGTCAACGAGTCGGACCGCAACTATTTGGTCCTGGTCGAAGAATTGACAGCCGACCAAGCTGCGATTTTCCGGGCCGCGGCCCAAGAGTTGCCCGGCGTCGAAGTAATGAATTATCTCGATTACTTGATTGGCAATGCAGGCGATAAGCGTCTACCGATCTCGGTTAAGCGCGATGTCTCCCAGGAAATCGCGCGCAAACTCGAAGCGAATTCCCTTTACCTTCCCGGCGTCGTGCTTGACGACTCCGCGCTGCATCGGCGCTATCTCGGCGGGGACGTGATGTCGCACCTCTTGGGGTACGTCGGCATCATCGACAAGAAGGAATATGAGAATCCTGGCAACCTTACGGAAGGTGGTCAGCACATTTACGAGCTCGACGATTTCATCGGTAAAGACGGGCTCGAGATGACGATGGAGGAGCACCTTCGTGGCAAGAAGGGGTTCCGTCGCATCGAGGTCGATAGTCACGGCGTCGTGATGCGCACGATCGGCAGCGAGACGCCGGCCGTCAATGGCAAAAACATCAAGCTGTCGATTGATCTTGAGCTGCAGGCGCTCATCAGCCAAGCGCTGGAAGACGGCCTCACTTTCTCCAATGAAAATCGCAGGATCGTGGACGAGCGTAACCGGTCAAACGGAAACGATGTGCCGGTCAAGGAATACAACGCAGGCGCTGGCGCGGTCGTCGCCATCGATCCGCGAAGCGGCGAAGTGTTGGGTATGGTCAGTTATCCCCACTATGACAACAGCCTGTTTCTCACCGGCATCTCCAATCGCAAGTACCAGGAGTATCTCGACAAATCGAAGAATGCCCCGCTGATTAATCGCGCCTCGGGTGGCTCGTTTCCGCCTGGATCGACGATCAAACCGTTCATCGCCACCTCCGCGCTGCGCGAGAAGAAGATCTACGATGACACGGCGTTTTACTGCGCAGGAGCGATTGTCGTCCCCTGGACTTGGAACGAAGCGAGAGGCAGCAACTATTACTGCTGGAACGCGGAAGGACACAAGTCGCTCACTATTTACGATGCGATTGAGCGATCGTGCGACATCTTCTTTTACAACGCCGGCACCCCTGATCAGACGCCTGAAGGCGAAGCCGACAAACTTCATTACTTTGACCTGCTCCCGGATCGCAGTCGAGGCGAGAAGCACTATTTCAAAGGGTTGGGGATCGATAGCATCGGCAAGAATCTGAAGGATCGATTCTGGTTTGGCGAGGCGACCGGAATTGCTCTGCCATATGAGGACCCCGGACGGGTGCCCGACGAGCGATACGTGTTCGAGAATTATCAGCGCGGGTGGTCGTCGGGAGACACGATCAACGTCAGCATCGGTCAAGGCTTCTTCCAAGCGAGCCCGCTCCAACTCGCCTTGAACACCGCCGCCATCGCCAATGGCGGCAAGATCTATCGGCCGCTGCTCGTCAAGGAGTTTGTCGACGACAATCAGAAGCGGCTCGAGAAGATCAACGTCGAGCTCAAACGGGACATGAAGGTCAACAAGAAGTACCTCGACATCGTGCGCGAAGGTATGCGCCGGGTCGTCAACAACGAAACCGGCACCGCGAACCGCACCCAAATCCCCGGTACTTCCGACTTTGTCTCGAAGTGGCCGCTCTCAAACCCGAAGGGTGAGGACCCGATCACGATTGCCGGCAAGACCGGCACCGCCGAGTTCGGCGAGGTCGATGCAAACGGCCACTACCTCAATCAGCACGCGTGGTTCACGTGCTATGCCCCGTTTGAGAATCCGGAAATCGCGATCACGGTTTTCCTCGACGGCGGCGGCGAAGGCGCGACGTACGCCGTGCCTGTGGCGGACCGCGTGATGCGCGCGTATTTCGAAATCAAGAAGAAGCGAAAACGTGGTCTCGTCCTCCGCAAGGACAAGAAACCAATCGGACCGGATGCTCCACCGCCAAAGACGGAAACAGGCTTAACGCCGGGCCAGGCCGCACCCCAAGGAGACGACTAGCACCGGCTTTCTAGGAGTTCGATGTCAGGTTCATGGGCCCGCGCGATTTTTGCGCGGGCTCGCTGCAATCGGGAGATTCTTTTGAACAATGCAGACTTCGCTCGCTTCGACCTTCACCACATCGGCATCGTCGTTGCCGATCTCGACGACGCCGTCCAGCGATACGAAGATCTCGGCTTTCCACCCGGCGAGCGCATGGAGATGCCCGACCAAGGCGTGATCCTCGTCACCTTCATGGCGGGGCCAGGAGTCGTCGAGATCATCTCCCCAACTGACCCCGAAGGCGCGATTGCGCGGTTTTTGAACAAGCGCGGCGACGGCATGCACCACGTCGCCTATCGCGTCGCCGATATTCAGGCCGAGCTCGATCGCCTCGCAGCCGCCGGCTTACGCCTCATCGACTCCAATCCGCGGATCGGCGCCCATGGTTGGCGCGTCGCCTTTGTGCACCCCGAGTCCTGTTGCGGGGTGCTGACGGAGCTCGTCCAGGTCGACTGCTAACCTTGTCGCGCATACTATTGGGCGTTGGTTCCCGGTTCGCGTTTGAAGGGCGCGCGGCGTGTGCGCCCGCCTTTTGAGAACGGCGGCTGCATATGGCGATGAATCTGCAATCGCTCCCGGGCGCACAGCAGTGTGCCCGCTCGAGTCGCGACCAGCGCGCGACCCGGATACCGTCATGGTGACCAAAACCGACAAGATCGTCACCGACTCAGGAATCGAGATTGCCCCGGTCTATCGCGCGACGAACGGCGCCCATGATGACAGCGATCCCGGCGAATACCCGTTCACGCGCGGTATTCACCCGACGATGTATCGCAGCCGCCGCTGGACAATGCGCCAGTACGCCGGCTTTTCCACCTCCGAAGAGAGCAACCAGCGCTACCGGCTCCTCCTCCAACGCGGCACCACCGGTCTCAGCGTCGCCTTTGATCTGCCGACTCAACTGGGACTCGACTCGGACGACGAGCGGGCGTACGGCGAAGTGGGCAGAGTCGGCGTCCCGATTAGCACGCTCGACGACATGCGCCGCCTCTTCGAGGGTATTGACCTAGGTGCAGTCACCACATCCATGACCATCAACGCGCCGGCATCATTGCTCCTGCTGATGTACCAGATCGTGGCCGAAGAACGCGGTGCAAATCCGGCCAAGCTCGGCGGCACGATCCAGAACGACATCCTCAAGGAATACGCTGCTCGCGGCACGTACATCTTTCCCCCTCGTCCGTCGATGCGCCTCGTCACAGACACGTTCGCCTATTGTAGCGAGCAGCTTCCCTCGTGGAACGCGATTTCAGTTTCCGGCTATCACATCCGCGAAGCCGGCGCGTCGGCGGCCCAAGAGATCGCGTTTACCCTGGCGAACGCGATCGCCTATGTCCAGGCGGCCATCGCCGCCGGTCTTCCCGTCGATACATTCGCACCCCGCATCAGCTTCTTTTTCGCGGCCCACTCTCGCCTTTTCGAGGAAGTCGCCAAATTCCGGGCCGCGCGCCGGATGTGGGCCAAGACCATGTGCGAGCGGTTTGGTTCCAACGAACCGAAATCACAGATGATGCGCTTTCATACGCAAACGGGCGGGGTTACACTGACCGCTCAGCAACCGCTCAACAATATCGTCCGCGTCGCCTTTCAGGCGCTCTCTGCGGTGCTCGGCGGCACGCAAAGCCTGCATACCAATGGGTATGACGAAGCCTTTGCGCTTCCGACCGAGCATGCGGCCACCATCGCTCTGCGCACGCAACAAATCATCGCCGAGGAAACGGGCGTTGCCGACACGGCCGATCCACTCGC
This sequence comes from Thermomicrobiales bacterium, assembly GCA_045804965.1. Classification (GTDB taxonomy): domain Bacteria; phylum Chloroflexota; class Chloroflexia; order Thermomicrobiales; family UBA6265; genus CAVTUU01. The sequence continues at coordinate 133,603 of JBJMMD010000051.1, forward strand.
CGGCTCTTACTTTGTCGAGACATTGACTGACGAACTCGAGCATCGCGCGCAATCCTGGATCGATCGCATCGACGAGTTGGGCGGCGCGGTTGCGGCGATAGAGCGTGGCTGGATGCAAGACGCGATCGCGGAGAACGCGTACCAGCGCGAGCTCGCCCGCGAATTGGTGGAAGAAGTCGTGGTGGGCGTGAACAAATATCTAGAAGAGGATCACGCCTCGGTCCCTCTGCAACGAATCAATCAAGAAGCCACTGCCCGCCAAATGGCGCGCGTTGGCGAATACAAAGCGTCGCAAGACCGGCAAGCTGTCGACGCCGCCCTCGCCCGGGTCGCCGAAACCGCGAACGGCTCAGAAAACCTGCTTCCGGTCATGAAAAACGCGTTCCAGGCGGGAGCCACCCTGGGCCAAGTCGCCGACGCCCTCCGCTCCGTCTTCGGAGAATACAGATCTTAAGCCTAGGCTATTGGTCAACGAAGAAGCGACGTAATTTCAGCGACTCAGCTGGATCTCACCGCTTTTTGCGGAGCGGCGCGGTTGCTTCGGCGACGGCGTTGTGCGCGGCCTGGATCGGTCGGGGCATGAACGTTGTGCCGTCGCAACAGGCGAGCGCCAGGTCGGCGGCGCTAGAAATGCTTACTTTGTGACCCGGCGAAATGATCAACGGCTTGTGACCAGGCAGCGATCTCAGCGCGGTGCCGATGACTTCGTCACCGATCTTGATCGGCGAGGTGGCGCCGCATTGGTCGCCGGGTTCCTTGAAATAGCCGGTCAACCGCGATTTCGCGCAGCCGATTGACGGCCAATCAAGCACGACGCCGAGATGGGATGCTAGTCCGAAGCGCAAGGGATGGGCAATTCCTTGCCCGTCGAAGAGGATAACGTCAGGTTCAACGGTTACTCGTTCGAAGGCCGTAAGGATGGCGGGAGCCTCGCGAAAGGTGAGCAGGCCGGGCACATAGGGAAAGGTCACCGGTTGGTGCGCGATCACCGTGTCGATCGTTTCCAAGTCGGGGAACGTCATTACGATGACGGCCGCAAATGCGACAAACCCGCCATCTTGTTTTACGTAGCCGTTGTCAACGCCGGCAACCGTTCGGATCGCCTGCGGATCGACCGCGTCGCGCAGATCAACCTTCGGCGCGAGCTCTCGCTGTAATGCACGCGCCTCGCTGACCGAAACGTTCCACTCGTGCCCAATGGCGACCTTCATATCGGCTGCCCAAATTGCCTCAGGAACTTCCCAATCGCGTCATGTACAATCGCCGCCCAGAATCAACCAGTTCCACAGGGAGCGACAGGCCAAGTGACTAAGCAAAACGCAGACCAAGCGGGCGCGGATGTCGATTCGGACCACAAGGCGGCACGACTGACGCAGCTGCGCCAAGAGATCGCTCAACAGCACGACGCAGCCGCGACAAAGCAGGCCAAGCGTGGTAAACGCGGCGCGCGCAAGCGCGTGCTTGCGCTCCTCGATGGAAGCTCGTTCCAAGAGCTCGATCCGTTCGTCCAGCACCGCGCGACGCAGTTCGGTATGGACAGCAGCCGTCCCTTCGGCGACGGCGTCGTCACCGGCTTCGGCACGATCGACGGTCGCCGCGTCGCCATCTTTTCGCAGGATTTCACCGTCTTCGGCGGCTCGCTAGGCGAGGCGTTCGCCGAAAAAATGGTCAAGCTTATGGATCTAGCTGAACGCTACGGCTGCCCGGTAATCGGTATCAACGATTCCGCAGGCGCGCGCATCCAGGAGGGCGTTGAAGGCCTGGCTGGGTATGGTGACGTCTTCCTGCGAAATGTCCGCGCATCGGGAGTCATCCCCCAAATCTCGATCATCGCCGGGCCCTGCGCCGGCGGCGCGGTCTACTCCCCGGCCATGACCGATTTCATCTTCATGGTCGAGCACACCAGCCAGATGTTCATTACGGGTCCCGACGTCATTAAAACAGTCACCGGCGAGACGGTGACGCACGAGGAGCTTGGCGGCGCCTCGACACATAACCATCGCAGTGGCGTCGCTCACTTTTCGGCGGCCGACGAGGACGACCTTGTCGACCAAGTGCGGCAACTCTTGTCCTTTATACCCTCAAACAACCTCGACGACCCGCCGTACTTCGATCCGAGCGATGACCCCGAGCGGGAGGATGCCTCGCTCGACGTTATGGTCCCTGAAATCAGCGCGAAACCGTACGACATGCACAACGTGCTCGCCGCCGTTATCGATGATGGCGACTTTTTCGAAGTCCAAGGCCAATTCGCAACGAACATTATCTGCGGGTTCGGCCGGCTCGACGGTCACAGCGTCGGGGTCGTTGCAAACCAGCCAAGCGTGCTCGCCGGCACACTCGACATCGACGCGAGCGTGAAGGCGGCGCGGTTCGTTCGGTTCTGTGATGCCTTCGGCATCCCGCTCGTCACGTTCGTCGACGTCCCCGGCTTCCTTCCCGGCACGCATCAAGAGTACGCTGGCATCATCCGTCACGGCTCGAAACTCCTCTACGCCTTTGCCGAGGCAACCGTGCCGAAGGTGACAGTGATCACGCGCAAGGCCTACGGCGGCGCGTACGTCGTGATGTGCTCGAAACATATCGGCGCTGACTTCAATGTCGCCTGGCCAACCGCTGAAATCGCAGTGATGGGACCGGACGCGGCAGTCGGCTTGATCTTTCGGCGCGATATTGCCGAGGCCGCAGACCCCGAGGAGCGCAGGAACGCATTGGTCTCCGAATACGAAGATCTTTTCGCAAGTCCATATCAGGCTGCATCCCGCGGTTACATCGATGACGTGATCGAACCACACGAAACCCGATCGTGGCTCATTCGCGCGCTCGAAATCGCGCGCACGAAGCGGGTCGGCGCTCCCCCTCGCAAGCATGGAAACATTCCCCTGTGATCGATCCTGTCTTGATGCTCGACATTACGCCCGAACCGACGAGCGACGAGCGGGACGCGATCGTTGCGGCATTTGCGGTGCTCGCCGAGGTAAGCATTCAAGAAGCTGACCGAAGTCCCGAGACATCCCGCTGGCGGGCGGCGGCCAAACGGGAATCTTTGCGATCGGACTACGAGCCACAGGCAGGAAGGAATCCCAGTTGGAAATGCGACCCAGGGCCCGCGATCTCGGGATCTCGATCGGGCTACTTCCGCCTGGACCGCTGAACGCGATCACCGACGTCGCCGATGTCCGCGTCGGTCACTCCACGGTGATTTGGGGCGATCCGCCGGGAGGACCGCGCCAAGGTCCTGCCCGCACCGGCGTGACCGCGATCTGGCCGGGCGAGGACCTCTTCGCAGGTCCAGTTCCGGCCGGATACGACATTCTCAATGGCACCGGCGAAGTGACCGGGCTACAGCAAATCCACGAACTTGGCTTGATCGACACCCCGATTCTGTTGACCAGTACCCTGGCCGTCGGAATGGTCGCACACGCGACGTGCGCCTACTTGATCGAGAACGACTCGGGCCTTCTCCAGTCGGGCGACGTCTTTATCCCCATTGTCGGCGAATGCAATGACGCCGATCTCAATGACGCCTACGGTCTCCACGTCAAGCCGGAACATGTCTATGAGGCGTTGTCGAGCGCAACGTCAGGTCCGGTCGTTGAGGGTTGCGTTGGCGGCGGCACCGGCATGATTTGCTATGAGTTCAAGGGCGGGATCGGCACGAGTAGCCGCGTGCTTGCCGCCGAGGATGGTGGATATACCGTCGGCGTCTTGCTGATGTGCAACTTCGGCCGCCGGCCGCGGCTGGCGATCGCGGGCAAGCCGGTCGGTCAATGGTTGCCACTGGAGGAACCGATACGAAGCGGTGGCGCGGACGCGGATCCGGGATCGTGCATTGTCGTGGTGGCCACGGACGCGCCACTGACCAATCATCAGTTGAACCGGATCGCGAAGCGCGCCGGCCTTGGATTGGCGCGGACAGGGTCGTTCGCCAGCAACGGTAGCGGCGAAATCATCATATCGTTCTCGACCGGCTATCGGATGCCCCGCGCAGGTCTGACCTACGCGGTCGAGCTCGTACGCGACGACGCAATCAATTCGTTGTTTGCCGCGACCGTCGAGGCGACCGAGGAAGCCGTCATCAATGCCTTGTGCGCGGCGACGACGACAACCGGCATCGGCGGTCACGTTGTCGAAGCAATCCCTATCGACCGTCTCCGCGAGTGGTTTCGCTCGTAGCCCTGTCGGACCCGCTCGCCGAGTAGACTCCCGTCTCGTGGAACGGGAACTCGCGAGCATTGCACCGGCGCACAATCTCGTCGCGAGCGGTCAAGATTGTCTTGTAGAGGCTCGGATCGGTCGTGCTCAAACCGGACGCGGCAAGCTCGTCCTCGTCGCGTACGACGACCGCGCCATCAGGTAACGCCACCACGTCGATGTACAGATCGTGCCAGAAGAGCGTCATGGGTTCGGTTTCGACCACGATCCACGAAGGATGGGTGACATTCGCATACCAGCCGCGGAGCCGTCCACCCGGCGCGAACACGGTAAATGAATTCATGAAGTCGACCGGCGAAAAAAACTCATGTAGCACGTCGCCGGCGATGAATTGCAACCCATTGAGGTTGTATTCCCGGCTGACCCAAACCGCTTGCACCGCGACCCACGGTTCCGGCACGCCCGCGTCGATGACCACGCCGGGATACCGCGCGACTTCGCAGCCGCTCGGATCGAGCTTGACGATAGTCAGCGGGGTATCCGGTTCCGGCCGCCGCCAGGAACGTGTCATCGCTAATGAATGGCCGAATGCGCGGGCGGATGGTCCATTTTTTCAGGCTGAATGATCCGCAATACTTCTTTCGTCTTTTGATTCAAAGTCTCCGGATCGTCGGCTTCGACATTGAGCCTCAGCAGTGGTTGCGTGTTCGAAGATCGAAGATTGAACCACCAATTCGGGAAGCCGACGGTCAGTCCGTCGAGATGATCGATGTCCGCGCGTTCGGCAGCGTACTTCGCCTCGATCTCAGCCGCGATGCTGGGCGCGTTCGCAACTTCTGAGTTGATTTCGCCCGACCGAAACCTGGTGTCGAGCGGCTCCAACACTTTCGACAAAGGTTTTTCTGCTTCAGACACGAGCTCCAGCACCGTCAACAAGGCGATCATGCCGGAGTCGGCGTACCAGTTGTCTCGAAAATAGAAATGGCCCGAATGTTCGCCGCCGAAGATTGCGTCCTCTTTTCGCATCTGCGCCTTGATCAACGAATGACCGACCCGGGTCCGCACCGCCTTGCCCCCGAGTCTTTCAATCGTTTCCGGCACTGAACGCGAGCAGATCAGGTTGTAGCAAATTGTCGCCCCTGGTTGTTTTTTCAGCATTGAAACCGCGACCATCGCTGTCACCATGTCTCCGCCGATGAATTGCCCTCGTTCGTCAACAAGGAAAACGCGATCGGCGTCGCCGTCGAACGCAGCTCCTAAATCACATCCTTGCTCCCGCACGGTCTGTTGCAGGTCCTTCACGTTTTCAGGCTCGAGCGGGTTGGCGAGATGGTTCGGAAAGGTACCGTCTAATTCAAAATAGAGCGGAACGACTTCACATTGCAGATGCTTGAACACGCGCGGCACAATCTCGCCGCCCATCCCGTTGCCTGCGTCGATCGCGATTTTCAACGGACGTATCTTCGTTCGGTCGACCAGACTGAGCACATGCTCGGCGTAGGCGCCGAGAATATCCCGCTGCGTAATATCGCCCCGGCGATCGTAAGCGGGCGTTGGAAACTGATTCGCCACGACCAGGTCTCGAATCTGGCCGATCCCCTCTTCCAGCGAAAGAGCTTGCGCTTCTTCCTTGCAAATTTTGAAGCCGTTGTATTCGGGCGGATTATGTGAGGCCGTGATCATCACGCCCGCGCGATAGCCGAACTTGCCGACCGCAAAATAGAGCGCGTCCGTCGAAACCAGCCCGATATCGGTCACATTCGCGCCCTGGTCGCGGATACCGTCAATCAGGGATGCCGCCAGGGAAAGACCGGAAATGCGCATGTCGCGACCAACCACCACGTCGTCGACCCCGAGATGCATAACAAGCGCCCGGCCGATTCGGTACGCAACGTCTGGCGTCAGTTCATTTGGCACGATCCCCCGTATGTCATACGCTTTGAACATCGAAGCGACGGTCGCGTTTTGATCGGTTTCACTCATCGTCGAACCCTTTCCCACAGATCGATCGTCCTCTCGTAGACTGTCACGCCGTCGCCTTGCTCGCAAGTCGCGTTCGCGAGGCGAATCCACCAGCACCGCGCACATTTGGGTAGACTGCTCGATGCTGTGCGCGCTTGAAGCCGCAAAAGCTGACCATCAAAGGAGCCGCTACTCGTGATTGCCGAACAAACCGCGACTGTTCTTCCTCGCCTCCAACCCGACGATGCCGTCGATCTACATCTTCACACGCTTGCCAGCGACGGCTTCTGGACACCTGCCGAACTCGTGAGTTTCCTCGCCGACCACCATTTCCGCGTCGCGTCCATATGCGATCACGACTCTCAGCGATCGGTCCTCGAAGCGATGCAGCTAGGCGATGAGCTCGGCGTGCACATTATCCCCGGCGTTGAAGTCACGACCAACTGGTCGGGACGTCAATGGCACTTGTTGGTCTATGGCATTCGGCCCGATCGATCAGATGATGATGCAGCTGAGTTCCTTGCCATTCTCGCCGAGCTCGACGCCGAACTTCGGGCGAACGCCGAGGATGCACGCCAACGAATCGAGGCCTCGGGCAAACCATTGCCATCCCTGTCGGAAGTGGCTGCCGGACGCCCGGTGTGGCCGTTTCACGTGCTCTCCACAGCGATAAAAGAGGGCCACGTCAAGAACTTGACAGAGGCCGCCAACCTCGTCACCCAACTCGGCGGCTCCTTCACCGCGGATGCCCCGCTTGAGCGCACGGTTCATGCTGCCCACATGGCCGGCGGCATCTGCGTCATTGCACATCCGGGGCGCGGCGATTCGGTCGGCGCCGTCACCGAGGCGGATCTCGATCGCATGCTGGCCTCGATTCCGATCGACGGCTTGGAAGCGCACTATCGTTCATACACGGACGCGCAGACCGCGTTGTATCGCCGGCTCGCGTTCGACCGCGGGTTGCTCGTCTCCTGCGGTTCCGATTCGCACGCTCCGAATCAACCGGTCAATCCCCGACCGTTCCAGGCCAACTGGTGTGCGGGGTTACTGGCACGACTTGGCGTGCCCGTCACGATTCCAAACAGTGCAGTTTGGGAGCCGGGCATGGATCCACTCGCCGCCAAGCCGGAAGAATCGAAGCAAGAATCACCAAACGGGTCGCCTGACGTCGTCGAGGCGACGACATCCTAATCTGCGGCAGCGATCCCGGTCGTGTTCTCGGTCTTCGCGTCGTCAATCTGTTCGATCGCCAGCGCCAGCATGGCGTCGATGTCAAATGGTTTGGCGATGAACGGGCCGTCGAAACGAATCGCTTCGCGCTCGGAGGCGCTCATGAGAACGACCGGAATCGGGGATTTTCGCTCTTGAATCTTTCGCGCTAGTGAGACACCATCCATAGCGGGCATCAAGACGTCCGCAATTACGAGATCGGGTCGTCTCCGCGATATGGCCTTCATCGCCTCAAGCCCGTTCTGGGCCCGATCGACAGAAAATCCTTCGGATTCAAATACATCGGCGATCACATCAACAATGCAGCGTTCATCATCGACCACCAAAACATGACCTTGAATCAATCGGCCATCTCCCTGCCTAGGGTTGCTACGCAAAAGCAAGATAACGAACGCAATTTTGATGCCGTCAAATATTTCGCGTGCCTTCGCCGTGATACGCTGCCCCGGAACGAATATTTGACTCGAGAGGAGGGCGTTGTGCAGCTTCAAGTGAGCGCGTTTCCCGGCGGGCCGATTGAGACGAATGCCTATCTCGTCATCGACCCCGATTCAGGTGAAGCGCTCGTCGTCGATGCGCCCGAAGGTATCACTGACACGATCATCGACGCCGCTCGTCAGGCGGGAGCGAAGATTACTCAGATCGTCATCACCCATACCCATTGGGATCACATCGGCGACGCGGCCGAAATGAAGGCGAAGACGGGAGCGCCGGTGATCGCCCACGAGCTGGCGGTTCCTGGTCTCACCAAACCAGGCAGCGTCGTCGTCGATCTCCCGGCCCCGATTCCGCCGGTCACTCCCGATCGGTTAGTGAACGACGGAGATACGGTGTCGCTGGGTAGCCGGGCCTTTACAGTGCTCCACCTGCCCGGTCACGACATCGCCCACATCGCGCTATATTCCGAGCCGGACCGTATCTTCCTCGGCGGCGACGTTCTTTTCCCAGGTGGTCATGGCCGTACTGATGTCCCCGGCACTGACCAAGCGACGATGGAGCGCAGCCTAGCCCGGCTCGTCGAATTCCCACCCGATGTCGTCGTCTACCCCGGTCATGGGCGAACGACGATCATTGGTAATGAAGGCTGGTTGCAGAGTTTCCGCGATCAAAGCTCGTGAAACCGGAGGCAATAAGTTGATTCCCATCGCCGCTGCGATCGACACCAACCTGACGAAGTACGCCGAGGAAGCGCTCGAAGCCCTCGACGGCCTGCCCCCGGATGATCTCAATACGTGGAAACCACGGCAAGAACTCGCCGATATCAACACATTTTTCGCGCTGGCAACGCATCTGGTTGCGGCAAGCGAGTTCTGGACGCTTCACGCCGTTGGCGGCAGACCGACAAATCGCGATCGCGCCGCCGAATTTCTCGCCCGCGGCTCGCTCGACGAGCTTCGGGCTCGCTTCGACGTCTGGCTCAGCGATTGCCGTCAGATGCTCGCCGGACTAACGAAGGCAGACCTCGACCGCGAAGTCACGGTGGCGGATCGGCCGGACATCTTCATCGCGGGCGATCGACTATTGCACGCGGTTGCCCACTCCGCCACCCACGTCGGCCACCTCCAAATCCAACGCCAGCTCTACGACGCCGAGCATCCCGGGTAGCCAGCCGTGGGACTCCGGCGGCAACCGAAGCGGCGATCGACTTAGGAGCGCGTGATGCGCGCTCGGGATCGCCCTCAATCCTGATCGTCAACGCCAACCACTGCCGTCTACTGGCGACCGCGCATCACGCGCTCCACGTCCTGATTGCCACGTGAGTGGAAACCGACCTAAGCAAGCGAAACGTCCTGCAGTCCGATTCTCATCACGGTGTTCAACAATGAAGTGTCGCTATTGACAAGTGGAATCGCTGTCGACCATTCGACGCGAAAGCGGTGCTGCCCAAGACCTACGCTGTGTGGATCGGCGTAGATCGCCCCACGGAGGTGAAAGACCTCGTATCGTCGGCGGTGGTCCGCCGGTTCCGCGAGGGCGAGCTGGCCGCATAAGCTGAGCCGATTCGTCAAGTTTGAATTCAATCAAGCGGAAGTGACGGGGTTTTGGACGCGCGCTCCTTAACAGAAGATTGGGCGAAGGTCGCGGAAGCTCCGCTGCGGGCCGGAGTCGGCAAGTTCGGAGCCGACTTCTGCTGATCTGGATTCTGGCCATAGTTGTCGTTTCCACCGATGCCGTATGCGCGGGGAGCGGGACGAACGCCAACCCACAATCAACTTGCTCAACCATTTCCTGAGCTAAAGGCCGCTCAGATAAGTTCTTCACTCGAAAAGATTGGTTGATTTGGAATCATCGGCCGTGTCTTCACAGACGCTGGTGAATTCTGCTACCAGGTCGCCTGACCCGGTCGAACGGTATCCGCGCTAACCCTGCGCCATGTCATGGGGATCGACGCTCCCAGTGAAGCTGCCTGCACGAGAGATCTTGTGACCAGCAAGCCAACCTTAGTTAATCAGCATGAGGACGCCGCAAATCATGTTGCTAACGAATATTCATGACAGCGCCGGGTTGGTTGACATACTTGAGTCGGGCGACTGTTTCGCGGGGCGTTGTGCTCGCCGTCAACACTGTTCGGGCGCAGGGTGGGGCACAGCTATGTCGCAGAGCGCGCGACACAAACGGAGGAGAAACCATGCGCCCCACATTTGCCACAATGCTTGCCGTCCTTCGCCTCCACTTCTTCGTCATCCTGAGCGCTGGCCTGTTGCTGGCGCTGACCGTCATCCCGGCCTCGGCCCAGACCGTCGACTCAGATGGCGACGGCCTGTTCGACGAGGACGAGATCGCCCTTGGCACCGACCCCGCCCGCTACGACACCGACGGCGATGGCTTCGGTGACAACCTTGAGGTCGTCTCTGGGACCGACCCCCTCGACCCGAACAGCGTGCCGCCCGGTGAGCCCGGCGCCACCCTTGACGATGATGGCGACCTCCTCAGCAATGGCGAGGAGCAGAACCTCGGCACCGATCCGAACGATGCTGACACCGACGATGACGGGATCAGCGACTTCGGTGAACTCGGCTTCGAGCCCGGCTCCGGTACTGGCACCGATCCTCTCGTTTTCGACACGGACGGCGACGGTGTCGGCGACGGCGCCGAGGTCACGGCCGGATCCGATCCGACCGACCCCGCCAGCGTTCTGGTCGCGGCCCTGTCCAGCACCGGCACCGGCACCGGCTTAGGCGACGAGCACGACGGATTCCTGGCGGCCGCGTTGGCTGCTGCCCTTGCGGCTGGACTCCTCGGGGTGCGGAACTTCGCCCGACAGCGTCGACCGTAATTGCCGCCACAATGGGGAGCACAGTCCCAGCGCTGTCTCTACGTCCGACCGACGTGCTTCATCCGACCCGTTTTGAGGGTCTTATGCGCTTCCCGCCAACAGAGGTCGCCGAAGGATTCATACAGGGAGATCTCACGTTCCCCTAAACCGCGGATGAATTTGATGCCGTTCAATCTCGCCAATGTTGAGCAGCGGCTGCAACAGCTGCTCGCCGACTAGTGCCCATGCAGCTAAGGAGCTATGTGCGGGACATTGGACGGCGGAAGCGTTCGTGCCCGTCATGTCGTCGCTGGCGGTCGGTGTGATCGTCTTCTCGATCGTAAAAGCCGATTTGGTCTCCGGTCCGCTCATGCTTCTGATCCCACCGCTCGTCACGTTTCTTCCCGGCGCCGTCCTTACGACTGCTATGGTCGAGCTCGCCAATGGCGATGTTATCTCTGGTTCAAGTCATCTCGTGGCGAGCGCAATCAAACTCTTGCTCATCATGTTCGGTTACATCGTCGCTGCCGAGCTGGTCGGTCTGCCAACTGCTGAAGCTTTTGCCCAAGAGCCGCGATCCCTGCTCGGGTTGTGGGCCGCGTGGATTGGGGTGCTCATTTACGGCGTAGGTAACTATCTCCATCACACGGCGCCGAAGCACTCATTGCCCTGGCTCTTGCTTGTGCTCTATGTAGCATTCGCCGGACAGCAATTGGGAGGGCAGATCTTGGGAGGTTATCTGAGTGGCTTTGTTGGCGCTGTCGCGATGACTCCGGTCGCTTATTGGATCCAGCAACGGCCAGGAGCCCCGCCAGCGCAGGTATCGTTCTTGCCGTGATTTTGGCTCCTGGTTCCAGGCTCCTTGGGGCTCATCGGGTTAACTCAATTGGCCGCCGACAATGGGCAGGCGGGACTTCAAACGGTCGGCGACATGACTCTCGCAATTGTCGCGGTCGCGCTCGGGGTTATGGTCGGCACCGCGTTCGCTCAGCCATTTGGCAAGTCGTTCGGCGAGCTGCCCACGCGGACCGAGCGGGCGCTTGGGCACATCATTGGCAAGGCGATGATTGCGGTGAAGAACACAAGTGAAGCGGCAATGAGCGAAATCGACCGCTCAACGAAGCAAGCCGACGATGAGCCGACACCGGTTGATGATGACGCGGAGCCGACAAGTTCGGCATAAGGAACAGGTGGAGGACCGATGGGCGCCGTTTGCTCCATTTTGCGCGTTAATCGACGCGGAACGGCCGGAGGCAAGAAATCTTCGGCCACTCATTTTGCCCGTCGTTTCAGGCTTTTTCGTGATGAGTGGCGAAGGACTCGAATCTGCAACCAACTGATGAAAAGCTAAGACACAACAAATTCTTGGCAGGATTCCCGCATGCCACCGGCGTCATGTTAGCGGATCGCTGTGTGGGGCGACTCATCGCAAGCAGTAACCCCAGAGGGATCAAATTGGATCGGGCCGTGACCAATTGCCGAAACTCAGGAAATATCGCGAAAGAGAACCTAGTGAGTTCATGCATCAAAGGCACGATTGGCAGCTTCACTTTTGTAGGACCTGGGAGCTTGAACATCGTGAAATCTGTGCAATACACGCCGGCCCGTGTGGATAACGCCGCCGCAAGGTGGTGCGATTCCTCTGGTCACCTTTCTTATCGTTGTTGAAAAGCGAACTGCGGACCCTGCGATTATCTTGCATTGTAATGATACGGTAGACGTAGCTAGTGAACACGATTACGCTCATCCGTATCCCACATACGGACAATTGACATTTTCTTAGGGTTGCTCCAACTTCCAATTGGAAACGCATCCGCGATTCACTGAATGAGGTGCATCATGACCAAAGTTACGAGAACCAGCACCTATATTGTGACCGCCATCGCAGCGGTGCTGTACCTGCTCTTGAACTGGCTCTTTGCCGACGGCTTGTTCAAGCTCAACGCAGACGTCCTCTTCTCTCAACAAGG
>JBJMMD010000052.1:0-13238 GCA_045804965.1 Thermomicrobiales bacterium
CTTCCTGGACGGCACCGTGATCCGCGCCCACCCGCACGCGGCGGGGGCGAAAAAGGGGGCGGCGATCAGGCGGTGGGCAAGAGCAAGGCCGGGTTTTCGAGCAAGCTCCACCTCCGCGGCGAGGGCTTCGGCAAGCCGATCGACACGCCCACGCTTACTCCGACGGCGATGGCAACGCCGGCCGTGGATGCATCACCCGTTCGAGACGCTCCCTAGCGACGTTGCGGTTCACCATGTGAGCCGCCGGATCCTCTCAGGATCCGGCGGCTCGTTTCCTCAGTTCATCTCGATTTCATGTGGTGCGATCAGGCCGATTACGCTTGGTCAGACGCTGTGGCTCCGCATTTATGCCTAGGAGAACTGCATGCATACGCTGGCACGTTGGTCACTCGCCGTTCTATGCACGATGTTGCTTGCTCCAGTCGGAGTCTTGGCGCAATCAGCGTCACCGACACCCGGGGAGACCTATAACCCGAGCATCGATCCGGCAGACTTTTCCACCCCACAATCGACAACCCATACTTTCCGTTGATTCCAGGCACAACGTTTATCTTGGACGGCACGAAAGAAGGCGAGAAACAGCACAATGAGGTGACAGTCACCAACGACACTAAGACCGTCATGGGAGTCACATGCGTTGTCATCCACGATGTGGTCTTTGTCGACGGTGAGGTCATGGAGGAGACCTTCGATTGGTACTCGCAGGACAAAAAGGGCGCCGTCTGGTATTTCGGCGAGGACTCGACCTCCTATGAGGAAGGCCAGGCTCCGAGCAAAGAAGGATCATGGGAGGCGGGCGTTGACGGCGCATTGCCGGGAATCATCATGCTGGCTGAGCCAAGAGTCGGTGATGTCTATCGCCAGGAGTACTACAAGGGTGAGGCAGAGGACATGGCCGAGGTAGTGAAGGTTTCAGGCTCGGTTACCGCTCCGAACGGAACGTTCGACAAGATCCTCACCACCAAGGAATGGACGCCACTCGAACCCGACGTCATCGAACAAAGACAATACGCACCAGGCGTCGGGATCGTTGTCGAAGACACTCCTAGCGAAAGCGAGCACATGGAGCTGACGGACATTCGCAAAGGTGAGCAAGTCTCGCCCGAGGCGACACCCTAAACGAATTCGCCGACTATCCGATCGTGTCGAGGGGCTGGCCGCGTTGGAACAGACGCGGCCGCACCGTATCATTCGCGAATTCCCTCAACACAGAGACAACCGGTGAGAACGTGGATTTCAGTGATTTCATCCATCCGTTGCCGAAGCTTGTCGCCTAGGATGGCTGCTGTTTGTGTTACGGGCGGCGGAACGCCCGCGCACAGTGACGGATATGGGAAATTGCTTATTGTGACAGCGTCGGTAAGGGAGCGAATGTTATGCGAGAACGATTGTTCCGGTGTGTCGTCGTAGCTGTCATGGGGCGAGTTTATTGCTCAACGTGGCAATCCAGGGAACGCGGGTGGCAGCGGCAGAAGAGGGCGGATACACCGCGTCTGCCGCGGTGATCGGCTCAACTGGAAGCCCTGAACCGTACAGTTTGCCTGAGGCGCCGGGGTGCCCGACGGCAGCCTATATCGGGAGTGGCCCAGCGCTCGCGATGTACGAGCCCGGTTACGTCACTGTGATGGCGAGCAGCTACTTCACGGCTCAGAAGGTTGTGGTGACGGAGTCAACCTATCAGAAGCTGGCCAATGGGTCGCACGCTTGTGGCCCCAGCTAACGGCACCGAGATTCTCGCCAACTCCAGTTATCCGGTGGCTGCGGTCGTCGGCACCTTGTTCTCCGGTTTGCCGGTCGGGCCAGACTATGTCTACGTCTACCACATCGTCTGGAAATTCCTGAATGTGTTCGGGTCGCTGGGCAAGGTCGACGTGGCATATACGCTCTACAACCGAAAATACGAGTGGCGGGGATGGTCCACTCGACCTGCGCCTTCGATTTGGTTCTACCCGACCAACCCGCTGGTGGCCATGACCTGGGATGGCATGCAGATTGGCTCCGTCAAGACTGGAAATACGGTCCTGACTGAGGGCAGCTTCAAAGTTCCGGCGGTGCCGATGGGCCCGCCACGATACATTCGATATATGGCCACTGGGACACCAAGCTCGACTATGCTGTCAAACCTCGCATCTAGTTGTTCCCGAGCACGGTCAGCCGCGGGCAAACCGTCAACGTCTCGCTCCGGGGCCACGCGAACTACGAGTCGGTTCGGATCCGGCGCAAGAAGGGCACGTCGTAGGTGCAGATCGCGACGGTCACGACGAGCAGCATCCGCAGCGCGAACATTGATGTCAAGGTGCCAGTGCCAACCTGGGCGCCAGACGGAGCGGCCTCGGTGCAGGGCGATGGGAGTTATGGCCACGTGCAGATGAACACGGTCACGGTGAGTGGTGGTCCGTTGACAACTTCGACGATCAAGACGGCGACACCGTCGCCGACGCCGACCATGCCGCCGTCGGCTACCCCGACCAGCATGCTGTCGCCCGAGGCTACTGCTATCCCTTCCACGCCCGACGCGATGTCGACCCCGTGGGCTGAGACGTCAACACCTGAGGCAACGACGTCGCCGGAGACGCCAACCCGAGGGGCCAGCCCGACAGCCACGGCCCAGCCGACAGACACGGTTGTTCCGATCGAGACGCCGACGCCTGACACGCTCGAGGGAACGCCAACACCGAAACACCGTCACTCGCTTACGAGCGCGTACTTCTCTCGTCGTTCTTCGACTCCGCTCGGAATGACGAGGGAGGGCGCTTTGCTCGGTTCGGGATGATGGAAAAAGATTGCTCGACGTAGCGCCGTGAGGTGGTGCACGCCGTGCGCCGCTACGGGCGACGAGGGCAGGCTCGCTCAGTTCGCCATCGCCTACTGGACTAGTTCGAAAGAAGTCTTATGGGAATGAGGATGCTCTCGACTGCTGGGACTGATTTCGCCGATTCGCTTTCGTCTCTAGCACCGGGAAACGCCGCCGTGAGGCCGACGATCGGCGAGCCCGCGTGTGGGCATAATAGGGCGTTGCCGCCACGGCTGGCCTCAGGGGTCATGCCCTATGACCGATACGCAACAATCGGCTCCCGGGCGATTTCAAGCCAACCAGCTCTCTCCTGCATTATTAGCGTCGGCCTGCATTTCACAGCTTAGTAGTAGGAGTTCGTCCGCTCAGAACCTTCATGCGCGCATCCTCGTGCGCTTGATTCGCAGTCCAGCGTAGGATGCTGCGAGCAGTCCAGGCACGGCAAGCGCCACCGGCAACACGCCGCCGGGGTTGAGGTTTCTTTGCGCGCCGACGTGGACGTGGATCGCGGGGCTCGAAACCAGGGGGCTGGCGGCGAAGTTGAGCGAATCAGGCAGGACCACGACGTAGGACGCAACATCCCCTTCCAAGATAGGATTGATTGTCCACGTTTGGGTGGCTGAGGAGCCAGGCGCTATTGGATCAACGCTCGTGGTCCGCTGGGGCGACCAGTCCTCAGGGTCAACATAGGTGTCAGGTTCGAGGCTGGTGAAATTCAAGCTAGCGATCAAGGGAGGAGTGGCGCCGACGCCATTGTTGGTGATTTCCGACGTGAACGTGAACTTCTCACCGGTGAGTTTTGACACGTCAGACATGTTCACTGAGATCGAGACATCACCGGCTGCAATCTGCTCGCCACCTTCCTGCGCAGAGGCTGCTGGGCCAGATGCGGCTCCGACGAGCAAGTAGAAGCCAAGGAGCGCTGCGCCAAGAACAGGACCGAGCCAAAGAAGAGGTTTCATCCACCATGCCCTCCTTGGAGCCGGATCCTTGCTGTGACAAAGTACGCGGTGATGATCGTGATCGAGGCGAAAATGATCGGGGCCCTTAGCGTCGAGAGCTCCTGACTCCACGAATGATTGCTGACGATGATCTTGTCCAGGAAGTCGGTGCCGGCGGTCACAGGGTTAATGCGAGTCAGCAACTCTCCAAACCAGCCCTTACCTAAGCCGCCAGGGAGTTGCGATGGTGCGACTAGGATAATAAAGAGGAAGAAACTCGCGGCGAGACTGACTCGATTCGACGTCGCAAACGTACTCACGATAATGCCGAGGGCGGCGAACCCGAGAGCGAGGATAGTGCCTACGACGAATCCCGAGGCCATCGCGTCGAGGAACAGTTCGCGTCCAGTTCTGAGCACCCACAGATAGGGTATGGAAATGAGGAGAATGACGGGCCAGATCGAGAGCGTGGCAAGCAGTTTTCCAAAGGCGATCTCACGCGATCGCAACGGGGTGAGCAAAAGCGTCTCCAGGGTCGCGCGCTCGCGTTCACCGCTAATGGCGTCTGCACTCAGGAGCAGACTGAGAGCGATCCCAATGGCAAGCGTGATCTGCATGATCACCTTAACCGTGTCCTTTTGATCGAGAAGGTTGAGCTCCTTGTTGGCCGCGGTCAGATAAGTGAGCACACTAAGCAGCAGACTGAATGTGAATACGAAGATGAGACCACGCCCAGCCAGCCACAGATCACGGAGTTCTTGCCCCGCGACGACAGCCCATCCGGTTGCGGGGGCTGTTACTGCCGGTCGTACGGCGGGTGCCGGAACACTCAACGAGCTCACGATTGATCCTCCTCAGTAAGGGCGAAGAATGCATCGCTCAAGCGGCCGCCTTCGCGCTCGAAGGAGAGGACCGGGATTTCTGCGGCGGTCAGCGCGCTGATGGCGCTGTTCATGCTTCCCTCGCGGTGTCCATCGAGCCAGCCGGGTTCAAACCGCACGATGAGCCAGCCCTGTTCGTGCTCAACTGCGCTGACGCTGGTTATGCCTTCCGTCCGGCCGAGCGCAGACATCGCCGCATCCTGCATTTCGGGGGGTACGCGAAACCGTGAGGTCGCAGGGGCCGCTTGCCGCATGACGTCGGCGACGCTTCCTTCAGCGATCACCGCGCCATAGTTAAGGATGAGAACCCGCGAGCATACTTCCTCAACCTCGTCGAGGAAATGCGTGGTCAGGACGACCGTGGCGCCGCGTTGGCGAGCGAGGTCGCGGATAAGCTCCAACATTTGACGTTGTCCGGCGGGATCAAGACCCAGGGTCGGCTCGTCGAGGAAGATGAGCTGCGGGTCGTTGACAAGAGCGCGGGCCACTCCCAAGCGCTGTCGCATGCCCCGGCTGTAAGTGCTGATGAGCGAACCTGCCCGTGCCGCGAGACCGACATCGGCGAGCAACGAAGCCGCGACATCGCGGGCGCGTTGCGCCGAATATCCATAGAGCTTGGCGTAGTAACGTAAGAACTCGGCGCCGCTCCAAGAAAGAGGATAACCGGCGCTTTCCGGAAGGACGCCGATCTGCCGGCGGATCTCAATTGACTTCGTGTGCGGGATCCCGTCGAGCGAAAATGACCCCTTTGTCGGCGGAAGAATCGTCGAGAGGACACGGATCGCGGTGGTCTTGCCCGCGCCGTTGGGGCCAAGGAGACCGATAATTTCTCCGGAACGGGCCGAGAACGAGAGTTCGCGCACGGCCACAACTGGCCCAAATGACTTGGACATACCGTCAACAACAAGAATTGGTCTCGCCATCTCTACGCGGGCGGTTTCCACGATCCTGTCGGTTTGTGCGTGCAGCACGCTCATCTCAGTCCTCCACTCGCACCGTAAAGTGCCTAAATGAAGCAAAGATGAAGTCCGCTTCCCGGACTCAGTGTACGTATGCCGTTTCCGCGAAGATGGTTCTGAAAGTCACCTCTTGCGTTGACAACAACCTTTTCGTTCTCTAACCTCAGTAGGTGAGTATTCAATCACTGAGTAAGAGCGCGGGAGGCCTTGCTGCGTGTGGTCCCAATGGTTCGCGTTCATTGCAATTTCATCTTCGCCCATTACCCTGGTTATGGATCGAGCCGAGCCCGGTGGCTCGCCAGACAAACGAGGGGTGCGTGGGGGTCATCGCTCGTGCGTGGACCCCACGCGCATCCCCGGCTACGACGAATCAAATGTGCGGCGCTCCCTCGCGATCATCGGGGTGTTGCCAGTTCCACTGCGGTCGGCCATTCGAAGAACGACGCCACGGCAGAAACTCATCGTAGTGGCCGACCATCCTCCCGTGCCATCGCCATTGCATAGCAACCCTCAATGCAGCCATCCGCGAATCGCGCCTATTGGCCCCCACTCATAGTCTCCGGTGACCAAACGAAGGGTGGCGTTTGGTCGTCATTCGTCGCGCAAGAGCTCGGTCGCCCGGAGCCGGTTCACAAGTGACGATGCCGCAACCGACGTTACGACCGTAGCAACTAGGACAGATCCCACCACCGCAATCAACGAATCCAGTGGCACGGAATATGGGGGATCGAGGACGAAGAGGGGGCGAAGCACGTTGATGAAGTAGAAGGCCATAATCAGTCCAACGGCTACCCCAACACAGCACCCGGCGACAGCAATGGTACTCGCTTCGGCGCCAATGAGCGTCCGTATCGCCTTCGGCTGCATGCCCTGCGCCCGTAGCGTGACGTACTCACGGCGGCGCTGGAGCAAAAGACCGAAGACGAAGATCGCGATCGTCACGGTGCCCATCGCCAGCGAAAAGGCGGAATCGAGCGTGAGCAGCCCGTCGATATTAAGTGCTGCCAGGCTGGACTGATCTTTCGCCAGCGCCGTGAGTCGTGTCTCGATCTGCAACTCGTCTCCGGCCCCTGGTCCGGTGCGAAGCGCACTCGCCACTTGCTTTAGAGTAGCGTCGGAACGATCACTCGTCCGAGCGAGGAAAAACGTCGGAACAGTGGAAGGGACATTCGCTTCATACTGCTCGATATTTATGAGCCCGTTGACGCCGTCGGGAAAGCCCGGCAGGCGCTCGAAGGTGCCCACCAGGCGCATTTTGATCACGACCTGCTGCGACGTGGCTCTTGAGAGCAGGACATTGATGGAATCTCCCTCTTTGGCCTTGAGGAATGAAGCCAATTCCCTACTCATCAAGAGCGCGTCAGGCTGTGAGGCGAGCAGACCGAGAGTTTCTTCGGCTGATCCACTCAAGAAGTCAGCGTCGTCAATCGGTGCGATCCGCGCGTAGGCCGTGGGGTCGAGCGCCGCCAGGTTTGCGAGTTCCTCTGTGCGCTTGGAGCGGAGCACGGCGTCGTGCACGCCGTAGACAACAGGCACCACGGAGTCGATTCCCTCAATTACGAACTCGTCGGCGGCAGATGAGGGGTAGGCTCGGTTGCTTGCGGCGCTGGGGGAAATCTTGACATCGGAGCCCAACGCATATCGGGCGTCGGCTCCTTTGGCGCCGTCGTAGGAGGCGGTGAAGACCGCAAGGCTTGTTCCCAGCGCGACGATCAGCGCCAGGATGAGTGTTGCATCCGCCAGCGCCCACGGGCGTCGTTTCAGGCTCCTCCGATAGAGGAGTGCGAAGGGTCGGTCGAGATCCATGGGCGACGTCGTCCGCCGCCGTACCAGTATCCACGCAAAGACCCGCCCCCCGAAGAGGCTTCCCGCGATCCACGCGCCGATCGGCAGGAGCAGCAGACCAAGGGGCAGCTCAACCGCACGGCCCGCGTAGACCGAGCCCGGGGTTCCCTCGAACCCCGAATTGTTGACGACGATCACGGTGGCCACCAGGACCGCCGCCATGCCCACCAGGTCGAGTCGATACCGTCGCCACGCCGGCGGACGGGTCCAGAGTCGGCCCTTCTCTTCGTTGATCTCGCGATCGATCATCCTGCGCCCGGCAAGGTAGAGGGCTGCGCCTGTGGCGAGAAGCCCCAAGACGGTGCCAAGCACCGCCGACGTTACGAGGCTCGCGGTCGTCGCTCGTGTGAGCGTGCTGTGGCCGATCACCGCGGCGGCGGTTATGTACCCGATGGGGATGCCTGCTGCAGCTCCGACCGCCGTGATGCAGCTGACGCGCATCGTCAGCATCGACATCAGGTCTCGTCGGTTCGCCCCGCGGATGCGCAGTGTCGCCTGCTCCCGGCGCTGAGCACCGGCGAGCACGACGCCAGCGTAAGCCGCGAGCATTGCCGCGAGTACGCCGCCGGGAACACCAAGGTAGACGAACATGCGCTTGGCGGACACCGCGTCGTCACGGGCCACGGCAAGGGTGTTCGAGATGTTGTCGAGCATGTAGTGCTCGTCCAGGATCGAGTTCTGGGCCTCTCCCGACGTCCAAGCGTAGGTGTTCGAGACGTTTTCACCCAAGGAGGTCAGATCGCCTGCAACGCCGGCGATCGACGCCGCGATGCCCTGAGTCTGGACTAGCGCGACGCTTGGAACTGCGTCGAGGATCTCCTCGTTGACGCCGATGTCGATCTCGCGAACCGGCGGGCTCTTCACTCGCTCGCCTCTGCCGGTGGCCGCCCGCCTGAACGCTGGCACGACCACATCATCGAACGTCGCCGAATCGACGACGAGCGTGTTTGGAACGTAGACGAAAGTCTCGAGATCGGCGCCCTTCCGGCTCACGAAAAGCGAGCGCGCCCGAGTGAGATCGACGATGCCGCTGACTCGTTTCTCTAGTTGCGAGCCGTCAGGCATCGCAAGTGAGACCGAATCGCCGACACCAACCGCAAGTGAAGCCGCTGCTTCGGCGCTAATCATCGCCTCTCCCGCCACCTGCGACCCTTCGATGATCTTGATAGTAGCGTCGTTTTCCGTATAGCTCGGATCGAACCCGAACACGCGGACCAGCCCGTCGACCGGCGCACCGGCCTTGAGCGCGCCCGGCGGTAGGTCGGCGAACGCGAGTTGGGCGGCGAAGGAGACACCGTCGAGGGCCGCGATCTCCGGTGCCAACTCGGCCAAGCTCTTCGGCTCGGGTGCGTTCGCGACGCCAGGCACGACCGCTTCCCGTGTCGAAAACGTGGACGCGAAGTCTCGCTCAGAGATCTCGCGAGCGGCAGAGACCGTCGCCTGGTATTCCATGACCACGGCGGCGCCGGGCTCGACCGTTCCGATGTTCACGCCGACCTTTCCCGGCCCGCTGGCAAAGGGACTTTCCGACTTGGCTGCCACTACCTCGCCGTTAATGAGCGCCGAACCCGCGACATAGGCCAGATCCGCGGCAGGAACGGAGCGCACGATGACCTCGTTCGCAGGCGTCTCCCCGCCGTTCTCGAATTCCAGGCGAACGTGGATGACGTCACCTGGCTCCGCAGGTCCGACGGGATCAACCGCCATTCCCAACCGCGCGTTTCCTGCCAATTGCTCGTTCGAAACGAGCTGCATGTCGATCGCGAGCGGCGCAACCGCTCGCTGCGTCATCGACGCGGACAGACCGTCCACAAAGAACAGGATGGCACAGGAAAATCCAACCCCAAGCATGACCCCGATTGCGGTCGAAAGGGTTCGGCGGGGATTGCGGACGAGGTCCGCCCAGACGTACTTGGCGAGCATTCGGCGGGGGTTGCGGACGTGGTCCGCCGAGACGTGGTTAGCGGTCATGGAAGGCCTCTCAAGCAGCGACGATCGAACCTTCGCGGAGCACAACAACCCGCTCCATGTTTCCGGCGATTGACGGTTCATGGGTCACGACGACCAGCGTGGAACCAAGTAGCCGATGAGCATCGAGAAGGAGCTGGACGACGGCCGCCGCGTTCTCCTCGTCCAGTGCACCAGTCGGCTCGTCGGCGAGGATCACGGACGGCCGGTGAACGATCGCCCGGGCAACGGACGCTCGCTGACGCTGGCCCCCGGAGAGCTGATCGGGGAGGCGTGCTCCGAGCTCGCCCAGTCCCAGTCGTTCGAGCAGGTCCACGGTCCGGCGCTCTGCATGATCGGTGTCAGCACACAGGGCGAGCTGGAGGCGGACATTTTCGGAAACAGTGAGGAACGGCAGCAGGTTGTCCCCCTGGTACACGACCCCGATCGCGTCTTTTCGGAACGCCACCCGGCCGGACTCGGAAAGCGAGGTGACGTCGGTCGTACCGACGTTCACCTCGCCCGCGGTCGGCATTGAAAGCCCGGCAAGCACACCCAGGAGGGTCGACTTCCCGCACCCGCTCGGGCCCGTGATCGCCACGCTCGATCCCCCGATCACTACGAATTCGGGGCAGTCCAGGGCACGGACTGGACCGGAGGCGGTTTGATAGTCGACGACCAGGTCATGGACCCGGATCGTGTTCGTGTCGCTCATGGCGTCTCCACTCGTCGGTTGCGAAGTCGATAGCGCAGACCGGCCCGATCGGCCAGTGAGGGGTCGTGAGTGACGAAGAGCACGGCGGTGTCGAGGTCGAAGATCTCGCGTGTGACCGCGCTGGCCGTAGTCACGTCGAGTTGGGAGACCATCTCGTCGGCCAGAAGGAGCGCCGGCTCGTTGGCGAGCGCGACGGCCAGCGAAACGCGTTGTGCCTCTCCGCCTGAGAGTTGTCGTGGACGATGGTTCGCGCGGTGCGCAACCCCCATCCGGCCGAGCAGCTCGCGCGCTCGCCTCTCACCCGAGCGTCGCCCCCCAAAGCCCAGGGCGAGCTCGACGTTTTCTAGCGCGGACAGGAACGGGATGAGATTCTCGGACTGCAGGGCGATCCCGATCTGCCGGGCGCGCAGCGCGGCCCGCTCGCGGTCGTCGAGGTCGCTCAGCGACACTCCGTCGATCTCGACGGTCCCGTTGTCGGGCCGAAGGAGTCCAGCGATGAGGGAGAGCATCGTCGACTTGCCGCTCCCCGACGGGCCGACTAGGCTCGCCTTTTGACCGGGCTCAATCGTAAGGTCCACTCCTTCCAGCACGACGACGGGTCCACCAGCCGACTGGAACGTCTTGGACACGCCCTTCAGCTGAACGATCGGGGCCGGGATCACCGGACTCGCTCCGCCACCGGTGCATCGGCGTACACGTCGGGGACCACAGTTCGGGCATGATCCTCCATGTCGAGGACGACCTGACTCGCCTCGGCCAATCCGGCAGGGCTTAGCTCGATGAGATTGACCAGCTCGAAGCTGTCCTGGTGCAGGCTCGCGAGCTTCGGATCGTTGAAAATCACCCCGACTCCCGGAGCGTAATATTTGATCTCGTTGTCGATGTCGCTGTAGGCGCCTTCGCGGATGGCGATCACATCGTTAAACTCACCGAACGGGACGGCAATGGTGACACCGACGGCAACCGGCTCTGCCACCGAAATGGATTCTTCCTCTGGATCTGGCGTACCGATGAACCAACGCGGCGTGTCCATCGTGACGACACCGGGCACGAGGATGCCGGTCAACCCACCGGTTGTCGTGCCCAACCAACAGTCCTCATAGTCGGTGTATTCACCGCCCTCATAGTTTTCGGTATAGCCACCCATGAGCCAGAGGTTGTTGTCCTTGTCGACTGCGAAGTAGTCGAACCCGACCTGCGTGATCTCGCCGGCATCGATCGACGAATCGAGCATCGCGACGGCCGGAACGCCGTCGATCATCCGCACGACGTCGGTCATCGTGCTAGTCACCTGTTCAGGAACCTTTCGCCCACCGATTTGGGTGGTTCCGGCCCTGACCCATTGAATACCGGGGCGAGTCGGGTGATAAGGGTTTGCGCTAGTTGTCGGGTCGACGAAGTTTTCCGGATCGAACTCGACTCGGGTGGGCTCGGGATCCGCGCCGACGGTCGAGAGTCCAAGGCTCCATGTGCCTCCCGCGAGACCGCACGCAGCCAATGCTTTCACCCTGAAGCGATTGGATACCTTTTGCATCAGACGTTTCCCTTCTGGTTTGCCGCGTGCTCGCTGGGCAAGATTCGACAAGTCAAGTCCTTGAACATGGTCACCAGCGATCATGCGCGGACCTCCCTCCCTACAGGCGGTTCAACGTGTTGATACTCCGTGCCAGGCCCGAAGTGCTGCGTTCCTCGTAAGCCCCCTGGTCGGCATGGGGTTGGGTTCGGTCGTTCTGTGGCCACGCTACCCGGCGAAAATGAACCCGAGGTGAACTGTCTTAACCGGGTGGCGCGGCGCGGTCCGGTTGCGCCCATGCACTGACACTACCCCTTCTCCGCTGGAGGCGTGCGGCCGTAAGCGTAAGCGCGCTCCTCCATCTGCAATACCTGTGTGCGAACGTCTGCCAGTTCTACTTCACCCAACTGCTCAATGCCGCCCAGTTCCAACTCCTCCTTCTGCGGATCGGGCCCCCTGAAGCCCACGCGCACAACTCCCACGCCGCGTGCGTGATACTTGTCCTGGAAGACGCCCTCCTCCGTTTCCCGGTCCCACTCGGCGATCACCATCACGTCCTCATAACTGCCGGCAGGAACCGTGGTCTGCTGGCCCGTCTGGTACACCTCCGCGCGGTCCGTCCAGTAGTAGGGGGGAGGCGCGTACCCCTGGGAATAGATGTCGCCCACTTGCGGCTCGGCCAACATTTCAATCCCAGCGTGCGCACCCTCCGTAAGGCCAACCAGCCAGACTTGGCCCCCGACGAGTGACCCCTCTTCGTACGTCTCGACCAACTCACCGAGGTGCCAGACGTTGCCGTCCTTATCCTGCGCGTGGAAGATGGCGTCCTGCTCGACCAGCTCCTCGTCGGAGTAGTCCTCCTCGAGGGTGATGCGCGTGCGCACGCCGTCGATCACCTTGGTCAGGTCGGTGACGGTAACGACCACGACGTGGGGGATGCGGTCGCCGTTGTCGTCGACGTCGACCCCCTCATAGAAGAGCCGCGTCCCCGGTTTCAGGGGCATCCAATCGTTGTCGATGACGGCCGAATGGTCGAAGTTGGTGGGATCGATGTTCAGGAGTTCGGGCTCGTCGGTCTCACCCGAGGCCTGCGCCGGGAGCGCCACTGCGGTCCTAGCGGCCACGGTGTACGAACTCCCGGCCAAGACGATCAAGAGCAACGCGACTCCCACGACTCTTTTTGTTTTCCACGAATGTCGCGAGATGTCCGGTGGCCGCATATCCATGTCCCCTTTTCGCGTCAGTCCCGCTGCAAGTATCTAGGCTGCTCCGATGGACGTTAGATTCAGTTCGTTGTTGGTTGCCAGCAGGCACGACATGCTGTCCATTGACGCTTACTGCGCGACGACGCGGCGGACAGACGGCGAGACGTTCCCGAACCGCAAGTAGAGGGAGGGGAGGACGAAGAGATTGACCAGGCTCGAGGTGACCAGCCCGCCGAGGATGACCACGGCCATCGGGTGTTCGATCTCGTTGCCGGGGATGCTGCCGGCCACCACCAACGGCACCAGGGCCAGGGCCGTGGCCAGCGTCGTCATCAGGATTGGCGCCAGCCGCTCCCGTGCCCCCCGTTGGACGAGAGCGGGACCGAAGGGTTCGCCCTCCTCCCGTTCCAGGTGCTGGAAGTGGCTGATCATCATGAT
>JBJMMD010000053.1:0-18343 GCA_045804965.1 Thermomicrobiales bacterium
GGGCGACGTGCGCGGCTTGTAGGCCCCGCCGCGCAGCAGCGTCGCCCCGGCTGCCTTTACCGCATGTGCGGTTGAAATGGTCTGCTCTTCACTTTCGACCGAGCAAGGACCGGCAATGACCGTGACGCAGCTCCCGCCGATCACGGTGTCTCTCAACCGGATCGTCGTCTTTTGCGGATGAAAATGCCAACTCGTGAGTTTGAACTTGCTCGATATGCGCACAACTTGGAGCACGCCTGGTTGCAATTCCAGCATTTCGTCAAGCGTCGGCGGCAAGGGCAGACCGACCACACCGACGATCGTCTGCTCTTCGCCTTCGATGATGTGGCCGCTCAGACCGACCGCGTTGACGCGAGCGACGACGTCCTTCACCTGGTCGGATGTTGCCTCGGGAGCCATAACGACGATCATCACAATCCTCCAAATCGGACCTGGACCGTTAAACAATTGGCCGGAGAGATGAGGTGGCTGCTAGCTGGGGTGACCGGCCGGGGCGGCGACGCGGCCGATCATCGTCTCGACCTCTTCGTCGGGAATACCCCACTCGGGCCGGAGCTGGCGCGCGCCCTTGAGATAGACGTGGCGAATTTCGTCGGCCGTGCGGGTGGTATTGACGTGGATCAGGACCCGCACCGCGTTCGTCAACGCCCCAGGCACGGTCATCTCGTGCGCGCACAGCAGCGGCACTTCGTTCCATCCGAGTTCGCGCGCGGCGAGGGCGGGAAAGGTCGCGGTGAGATCGGGAGTCGTGGTGAACACAACGCTCGCCACGTCCTCTGGCCGGAGATCGTTGAGCGAGATGACGACCCGCATAAGCTCGTCAGTCGCCTCCAGAATATCCTCGGCCGTATTTGCCACTGCGGTCGTCGCGCCGCGGATACCCCGGCACGCGAGGGCACGCTCGGGCTGCGTTGTCATCAATTCCCGTCCTCTTCCACTGGACATGATGCGCGTCTGAACGCGCCGCGCGGCCTCGGCAGCTACAGCACGCCATCGACGCGCCGGCCGACAGGCGCCGCGTCAGGCCACATTGCCTGGTCTAATCTTCCTGCTGCGGAATGATACAACGGAGGGGAGATGAGGCGACCTCTCCAGGAATCTCTTGCCCCTTGGTCCCCTCGCCCTAGCGAGGGCGAGGTGAAACTCTCGGCACGGTTCGAGCTCATACTCACCCTCGCCTTCGCTAGCTTATCTTTTCCCCATTTCCCTACGCAGCGGCGCCGCGACGCCGGGCTGGAAGCCCGGCGCTAACACCGACGCAGCCTCTCCGAGGCTAAGCTCGGAGCGGTCTGTGCCGTATGCCGTCCTCGTTACCCGGTCTTTCGCCGGCTTTGGAGGTTCAGCCCGCGGGTACCCTCTGGGTGATTTAGCCCCGGGCTCGCGGCGAACGCCGCGTAACTTGTGGATAAGGAATAGAGTTCGTCAGGGACAGGGTGGCGCGTGAGCGCCGGGTGAGGGAACTCAAGGGCGAACGCCCTGCCCTATCCGACTCCCACCGCCACGGCCTCGATCAAGCGGACGGGAGCGCTACCTTCCGCCTTCGCCTTGCCGGCGAGGATGTCGACGAGCGCTTGCAATGACACGGGCGGGTCGCCGTAGGTGAGGAGGGTCGTTTTCGCGGCGGGGATGAAGCCGGTGTCGTAAGGGGCGCGGACGGAGGCGTGGATGAGCGGTTTCGTCTCCGCGAGTTCCTGCCCGAGGCGGGCGTGAAGGTCAATGAGGTCGGCGTCGCGAGTGACAAACAGCACGACGTCCGCCTTCGCAGCGGCGGCGCGAACGGAGCTGAGCTGCCTGGCTGTCGCTTCCTCGCTGACGATGAGATGGCGGGCTTTGGGAAACGCGGCCGTGATCGCCGATTTCAAGACGGCGGCGCGATTGACTGGGTCCTCGGCGATGGAGGATCGCCGCCGTTGGCAGTCGATGACCGCAAGTTGGACATCCGGCGCAAGGGGCAATGGGACGTCTTCCCGCACGACCGTGATGCTCCGCTGGGCGATCGCCAGGGCGTCGATGGCGTGCTTCGGATTCGGTTCGGTTGGCTCCGGCACGTCATGGACGATTTGATAGCGGTGGCGCAGCGCGGCAAGCCGCGCCGCTGTCCGTTCGAAGACCTTGCGCGAGAGATCTTCCGACTTGACCGCCTTGAGCAGCGCCTCCGCGACCTCGAATTGGAACGCGAACGGGGCGACCATCTCCAAGAGATCGACGCCGGCCTGCTTCGCTCTCACTGCCGCCGGACCCCGGCCGTAGCCGTCGACGATGGCGCCCATGTCCATGGCGTCGGTCACGATCACGCCGTCGAAGTCCAATTCGCGACGGAGGAGATCGCGCAGCACTGATCGCGACAGGGTCGCCGGGACTTCGTCGATTGAGGAAAAAATGATGTGCGCGGTCATGATCGCCGGGATGCCGGCCCGGATCGCCGCCGAAAACGGCATTAGCTCGTTGCGCTCAAGGTGTTTCCGTTTGTAGGACACGACCGGGAGCCCGAGGTGCGAATCGATGCTCGTGTCGCCATGACCGGGGAAATGCTTCGCCGTGGCGATCACGCCGGCCTTCTCATAGCCTTTGAGCGCGGCCAAACCGTGGACACTGACCTGCTTGGGATCGTCGCCGAAGGAGCGGGTGCGGATGACCGGGTTTTGCGGCTGGCTGTTGATGTCGAGCACGGGCGCGAAATTCATCGTGATCCCGACCGCGCGGAGTTGACGGCCGGAAATGACCGCGCAGCGTTCGGTCGCCTTCGTATCGCCGGTCGCCGCTTGCGCCATCGGACTCGGCACGGTCACGAAATCGGCTGGCAGTCGGCTGACGGTGCCGCCTTCTTGGTCGGCCGCGATCACGAGCGGGGGCAGGCCGAGAGTCTTCGCCTCGCGTTGGAGGTCTCGGCAGAGGATGGCGACTTGCTCACGGCTGGTGATGTTGCTGGAAAAAAGCACGACCCCCGCGGGTTCGATCCGACCCATGGCTTCTCGCACCTCGTCGGTCACCTCTGGCCCACGAAATTGGACCATGAGACTTTGGCCCACGAGACGGGAAAGCTCGGACATCGCCACACTCCTCCGGGCCCGCGTTCGCCCGCAGCTCTCGTTCGTTCAACGTCAATTCGTTCATGCTAACTGAGTTTTGTTGAGATTGTATTAACGACCGCACATGGCGCGAAGAAATGCCGTCGCCGCCGCCGGTTGATCCGCGTCCGGCGCGCGATCGAGGTGATTGATCAGCGCGCTCGCAATGACCACGCCGTCGGCGATCTGAGCGACTTGTTGCACATGGTCGGGCTGCGAAATCCCAAACCCGACCGCAAGCGGGAGATCGGTTTCCTGGCGAATTCGGGCGATGTAGCTTGGAAGATCGTTAGCCAAGGATGTCCGCGCCCCGGTGACGCCCGTGATCGAGACGCAATAGATAAACCCGCTCGCGCGCTTCGCGACCTCGCGAATCCGCTCCTGGGTGCTCGTCGGCGCGATGAGGAAGATGAGATCGCGGCCGTGTGCACGGAGCGCCGCGCGCACGTCCTCGCTCTCCTCGGTTGGAAGATCGGGAATGATCAAACCGTCGACGCCGGCCGCGGCCATGTCCGCGGCCAACCGTTCGAGCCCATAGCGGAGATAGGGGTTGTAGTACCCCATGAACGCAATCGGCGTGGTCAGCCCGTTGGCGCGGGCACGACGAACGACGTCGATGGCATCGTGCAGGGTCGTTCCTTGCGCCAGCGCGACCTGGCTCGTGTGTTGGACTGTGACGCCGTCGGCGATCGGGTCCGAGAACGGAATCCCGATCTCGATTACATCGGCGCCACCTTCGACGAGCGCCGGCAGGAGGCGGTCGGTCATGCCGAGGGTGGGATAGCCGGCGGTGACGAATGGGATCAGCGCGGGTCGGCCTTCTGCCTTCGCCCTGGCGAATGCGGCCGCAATTCCGCTCTCCGAGGCTGTCGCGGCCTGCTTTCCAGTCGAGGTGACAATGCTCACAGTGTCACTCCGAGGGCGTCTGCGACCGTGTGCATGTCCTTGTCACCACGGCCCGAGAGGTTGACGAGGATCGATTCGTCAGGTGAGCGGGCAGCTGCTAACTGCATGGCGTACATCACTGCATGGCTCGATTCGAGCGCGGGAATGATCCCCTCCGCCCGGCAAAGCTGCTGGAACCCTTCGAGTGCCCCCTCGTCGGTGATCCCGACGTAGCGCGCCCGGCCGCTGTCCATCAGAAACGCGTGCTCAGGCCCAACCCCGGGATAGTCGAGACCGGCTGAAATCGAATGCGTTTCGATCACCTGACCGTTCTCGTCTTGCAATACGAACGAGCGCGATCCATGGAGTACACCTTCGCTGCCGGCGCACAGCGTCGCGGAATGCTCCCCCGATTCGAGACCGTGGCCCGCGGCCTCGACACCAATGAGCTCGACCTCGGCGTCGTCGACAAACGGGTGGAAGATTCCAATCGCGTTCGAACCGCCCCCGACGCAGGCCAACACCGCGTCGGGCAATTTGCCGGCTTGCTCGAGCATCTGCGCCCGCGCTTCGCGGCCAATCACCGCTTGCAGGTCGCGCACAATCATCGGATAAGGGTGCATCCCAGCGGCGGTGCCGAAGAGATAGAAGGTCGAGCCCACGTTGGCGACCCAATCGCGGATCGCCTCGTTGATCGCGTCCTTCAACGTTTTCGAACCGGACGCCACCGGGCGTACTTCCGCGCCCAGCAGTTTCATGCGAAAGACGTTGAGAGATTGCCGTGCGATATCGACCTCACCCATATAGACAATGCAATCGAGATCGAGCAGCGCGCAGGCCGTGGCCGACGCGACGCCATGCTGGCCGGCCCCAGTCTCGGCAATGATCCGCCGCTTTCCCATGCGCTTGGCCAGCAGCGCCTGCCCGAGCGCGTTGTTGATTTTGTGCGCACCCGTGTGAGCGAGGTCTTCGCGCTTGAGATAGATCTTGGCGCCGCCGACGATCCGGCTCAGGTTCTCAGCGAAGTAGACCGGGGTCGGCCGCCCGACGTAATACGTCGCCAAACGATCGATCTCAGCCTGGAAGCTGGGATCGTTGCGCGCCGCTAGATATGCTTCTTCGAGTTCGCCGAGCGCCGGCATCAGCGTCTCCGGCGCGTATCTGCCACCGAAGCGCCCATAGCGACCATGCCCGTCGGGCATTGAGACGGTTGGCTTCTTGGCGACGTCGATGACCATCAAAGACTCCTGCCAATGTGCGCCCAACTCGCGGTCAGACCTATCCTTCATCGACCGCGAAACCGGGATTCTGAAGAAATCGTCGCGAACTCGTTGCCTTCACATTATCGTGCCCAGGCACAGGCATCCGCAAGAACGGTGAATTTACCGACCACGAAAGCGCGTTCTGTTCTCACCTAATCTGCGCGGCTGCGCGGCGACGCCGGGCTGAAAGCCAGCGCGAAGACAACGAAGCCCGCTACGGGGCTGAAATGTGATCGCACTAGCGTAGGGGCGTGTGGCGCACGCCCGCGTGAGAATGGCGGCGCGCCGTTCTTGAGCCGGATTCGGAGATATAGCCCGCAGTAAGGGTGATTCCGGCCCCGGGGCATGCGGCGTAGCCGCGAAGGTTGCGTTTCAGGATGAGGGAATGAGACCTGGAACTTGATGTAGGAAGCCCTATAACGCTGGATACAGCAGTTCGATCCGCGCCACGATGGTGGCGATGGCAAAGAGGAGCGTCAGCCAGGCGGTGGTCGTCAGCAGCTCGTTGGCGATGAGGTGGCCACGGGTGATCAGGCGTCGGCGTTGCCGACGGGGCGAGGAAGCGCGGAAATCGGCGTACGCAAATCCGAGCAGGATGAGCGCGAGGGCGGCGAGCAGCGCGATCCACCCGATGAGAACCGGGCGCGGCAGCACGCCTGAGCCCTGATCGAGCGCCCAGTCATTTTTCCAGACCATCGCCGCGAGATAGCCGGTCGTCACCACGGCGGCGATAAATCCGAGCGCCGAACGGCCTCGCCGTAGACAGGCGTGCAATGAATGGCCACTGCGCACCCACCACGCCGTGGCAGTGACGAGACCGAACGCCGGCATCAACGTCAGCGCGACGTGAGAAACGGTCGCATACCGCGCTTGCAACGCCAGCACATGGTCACGAATGAGATAACCAACGACGAGCGGCGTGCCGGACCAAATAATCGCGGCGGGCGCGGCGCCGGCGATGAAGTTGCGGAACGGAATCCGCAGCAACCCGGTGCCTATCGTGATGTACATGCGAATCATCGGCATGATGCGGCCGACAAAGACGACAGAGGTGTCTCGCCCCGCCAGCCGCGTCCGCCAGCGGTTCATCGTCCGCTCGGCCTTTTCCCGGTGACGGGAGAGGAGGCGGTCGAGCAGGCGCACACCGCCGGTGCGCATCATCAGATGCAGCGAGGTCGTGCCCAGTATGTCGGCCGCGGCGACGAGCAGCACCCCGGCCAAGAGCATCGGGACCGAGTGGACGACATACGCTCCGGTAAGGAGGATAGCCGTCTCAATCGGCACGAAGGTGGGCAGCCCCAACTCGCCCGCGCAAATTAGCAGCGCGAGTAGCGGCAACCCGTAATGCGAAATCAAGGAAAGAACCGTCGTATCGATGGCGAAACCCTCGTCCGATTGCTGCTTCAATCGACCTAGGCCAAGATCGTTCTGTTATCCGCAACTATACCCGGTCCACGTGAAGTCAGCGATGAACGCCAGAACGTGGATGGGCGCGAATTTCATGCCATCGCGCCGCTCCCCATCGCCATGCCGCGCTTCCTGGCATGCCGAGCGTAAGTCGAGGAAACTGGCTCAACTGAAGAGGATGGTAGGCAAGGCGAGGTTCTTCGCCTTCGCTAAGAATGACGGAAGTGGAGCGTGCAGAAGGATGAGCGGATGTACCCACATCGCGTCCGCTCAGCGCTTACCCTCGCTGCGCGGCCTCGTGCAGGAACCATATCCGGCGTTCGGTGGCATCGAGAATCTCTTGCAAGACGTTCGCGGTCACCGAATCGTTATGTTCCTCGCAGGTGTCGATCGCGGCGCGTTGCGCGGCGGCCATCTTCTCGTTGTCCTCGAGGAGGCGGCTGAGCATCTCTGGGGCAGGAATGTCGACCTCATCGTCATCGGCGATCGTTTGCAACGAGGAAACGTGGGAAATGCTGCGGATCGTCGTCCCTCCGATCTTGCGCAGGCGCTCGGCGAGCGGGTCGATGCTCTCGAGAATCGTTTCCGCCTGTTCGTCGAACAGCAAGTGGTAATCGCGAAAATGCGACCCATACACGTGCCAATGGAAATGCTTGGTCTTGACATACAGCGCAATCGAATCAGCGATGAGGGGGTTGACCGCCTCGACAACGGCCTTGACGTCGTTCCCCTCTAGATCGGTCGGCGTGGCCAGCGGTGATGGCGCTGGATAGGCGCGAAAATTCGCCATAGCAGGAGCAGATTTGTTTGTTCCGACCCGTGTCGTCGCCCGTCCATCTCGTGTGGCAGTCATCTAGAGAACCCTTTCTATCGAGACACTTTGGTGCGCGAAAGCCCCTACATCTTCGCCGGATTCAGCGCATACTCCATTCCATCGTTCAGGCTGGCCCGTCCCTCCTCAGCGGGCGCCGACGGTTGTAACCATTCGGGCGGGGCAGCGGTTAGAGAAGAGTAAAACGGAGTACCCTTCCGCTGATCGGTAGCTGATTGATGGCGAAAGTTAGGAGCGTTCGATGAGTCCTCGATCACTAAGTAGACGGGCATTGGTCGGCGGCGCGACAGCGGCCGCTGCCTTCTCGACATTGCGGATTGCACGGCCGGCGGTTTTTGCGGACGAGGATGCGACCCAGCTCCTGCAGGCTGCCGCCAAAGCAATGACCGAGCTCGCGTCGTTTAACTTCCTTGTGCAAAACGAAGGCGGCACAACCAAGCTGCTCAATATCGTCGAGTTGAAATCGGTCGAAGGGGCGGTGCTGCGGCCCGATTCCTTTCACGCCCAGGCAACCGCCAAGGTCGCGGTGCTGACCCTCAAAGTCGACATTATCGGCATCGACGGCGATCTCTACGTCTCTGATCCCACCGCCCCGGCCGGGACGTACCTGGCACTCTCCACCACCGGCACGGAGGGCGTCGATATTGCCTCGGTGATCAATCCGGACGCGCTGATTCTCAAGTCGGTGACCGTCGTCGAGAATCCGAAGGTCGACGGGACCGCGAAGATCGGCGATGTCGAGACGACGAAGGTGAGCGGCACCGTGGTTTTGCAGAAGGTCATCGACCTCGCGGGTGTGGCGACCCCCACGCCCACGGCCGAAACGACTGAGACGCCGACTGAACCGCAGCTCGTGCTCGATCAACCGCTCGATACCACGCTCTGGATCGACGGGGAGAACCGGATTCGCCGGATTCGCCTCATCGGCGCGATCCTCACCTCCGATGATCCCGGCATCGCCCGCCGCATCGACTTCAGCAAATTCAACGAACCCGTCACCATCGAAGCCCCGGCGAACGCGACGCCCATGCCCTCCGGCCCAGGCGGACCGTAGACTGTGAGTTCATGCACTTAGATCGCCGAGCAATTTAGTGAGGTGGTCTTTAGATCGCTCCGAGAATTAACGGAAGCGTTCGTCGTGCTGCCGAAAGGCGCATTTCGATATTATGATAACCCTCCATTATGGGGATGTCGTCGAAGATTCTTCTCCAGGTCCAGGCCCGTTCGGCCTCAGGAGGTTCGCGCTCAAGTTCGTACAAGACAACGCGCTGAGATAGTACGGGATCAACAGCGCATTCCTGCCAATTTACTCCTTGGTGCACGGCGTAGTCTTGCCCCTCATATCGGGTGACGAAGAACGGTGCTGGAAGTTTTCCGCCACCATAAGCTGATTCGCTCCGCGCCCAGTCTGGCCATTCGGGCACGCTTTCATGAAAACAAACGACGGGTATGCCCTCCTCTTCGGGAAGCGTCTGAACCACTTTCCTATCCAGCCTAAAAGCGTCCTCATCGATCGGATAATGAACGAGCGTTGACCAATCGACTACACCGTAGAAATTGTCACGATCTGCCTCGTACTCCAGGACAGCTTCGGCTTCCATATCTTCGCAGAAGAGCACGACGCGCTGACCCACCTGCAGGATGCTTAACAGTTCTGGCTGTGTACGACATGAAACATAGACTCGTTCGCGGTCATCCGTCATCGTGGTGTTGAAGTCAACGTAAATACGTCTCATGGCACTGCTCCTGGACCTTCATTATCTCGCCTCTCCCGTCCCCATTGACACCCACTATCTTCTGGCATACAGTAGTTCCCGGTTTAGAATATGCGTTCTGATTGGGCGGCGTTGAAACGAACCTGGCCCCGGGGTTTGGCCCGCCTTCGGTTCTCGTAGTACAGTGCAAGATTCCGCGGCGCCGGTTGCCCCCAACCGGCGCCGCTTCTGGTCCTTCTGACCCTGCTCACCGCTCGAGGCGCGCATGAGATCCGAGTTCACCGTCGCCGATCAGCACCACTATGACCAGCGCAGCCCCCTGCGCTGGATCGCTTCGCATTTGCTTCGCTTCAAAGCGGTCCTCTTTACCGTCATCTTCGGGCTGCTGGGCGCGCAAATCCTCAACGCCGTCGTGCCCGGCTTGGTCGGCCGCGCCTTCGACGCCGTCCTCAACCACGACAACGCAACTCACCGGCTCACGGTCATCGCCATCATCCTCTTCGTGGTCGTCATCGTGCGCGGAGCCGCCGATCTCTTCGCTAGCCGGATGGCGGAGCGGCTGGCGAAGGGGTTGGAGCGGGACGCGCGCGACGAGCTCTTCCTCAGCCTGCTCGGCAAGAGTCAAACGTTCCACAACCGTCAGCGGGTCGGCGATCTCATGGCCCGCGCCGCCAACGACGTCCGCCAGCTGAGCCAAATGGTCGTGCCGGGGATGAGTCTGATCCTCGACTCGTTCACCGGGTTGTGCATTCCGATCATCTTCATCGCGTTTCTGGACTGGCGGCTGCTCGCGGCCCCGCTCGTCTTCACCGTCGCCTTCGGCTTCGCCCTGCGCCTCTACATGCGCCAGCTCAACCCGGTGTCCGGGGCGATGCGCACGCAGTTCGGCAACCTGAACGCCGAGCTCACCGAAACGGTGACCGGGATCGAAGTCGTGAAATCAACGGGCCAGGAAACGCAGGAGTTTGGCAAGTTCAATCGCAACGCCAAGACCTACCGCGATCTCTTCACCCGGCAGGGGCTCGTCCAGGCGCGATACATCCCGACGTTGTTGGTCGGGGTCGCCCAAGCGGGGGCGCTGCTGCACGGGGTTTGGTTCGTCTCCAAGGACCAGCTCACGGTGGGACAGCTCGTCGCCTACCTCGGGTTGATGCAGATGCTCCGCTTCCCGACGTTCATCTCGATCTTCACCTTCTCGCTGGTTCAGCTCGGCATTGTCAGCGCCGAGCGGATTCTCCGCCTGATGCGCGAGGAGACCGAGCTGGACGAGAACACGGAGGGCTACAACGGCGAGATGCACGGCGAGATCGTGTTCGATCACGTCACCTTCAGTTACGAAGGTGAGCCGGTGCTGAACGACATCTCGTTCACGATCGAGCCGGGGCAGACGGTCGCCATCGTCGGCGAGACCGGCTCCGGCAAGAGTACGCTGACCAAGCTCGTCAACCGCCTCTATGATGTTGACAGCGGCCGCATCCTGATCGACGGGATCGACGTCCGCGATTGGAGTCTCGATGCGCTCCGCTCGCGGATCTCGACGATCGAGCAGGACATCGTGCTCTTCTCGCGCCCGGTGGCGGAGAACATCGCCTTCAGTCTCGGCCAGATCGCGGAGCAATCCGCGATCGAGCGGGCGGCGCGTGACGCGCAGGCGCACGACTTTATCAGCGCCCTGCCGGAGAAGTACGAAACGATCATCGGCGAGCGGGGTGTCACCCTCTCCGGCGGCCAGCGGCAACGGCTGGCGATCGCGCGGGCGCTGCTGACCGACCCTCGTATCCTGATTCTCGACGACTCGACGAGTGCGATCGACAGCGCGACGGAAGACGAGATTCAGCGCGCGATCCGACGCGTGCTCGAAGGCCGGACGACCCTGCTGATCACGCACCGGCTGTCGCAAATTCGGTGGTCCGACAAGGTGATCGTGCTCAAGCACGGCGAGGTCGTCGACGAGGGAACGCACGAGGAGCTGCTAGCCCGGTGCGATCTCTACCAGCGCATCTTCGCCCGCTACGACATGGCGCCGGCGATTCGGGAGCCGGAGGTGGTGGCCCAATCATGATCGATAGTGCTCAGCGACCAGGGGGCGATCCATGGGCTTCCTAATGGATGGGCTCGAAGCCGAGTCGTACGACCGTAGCTACAGCGACCGCGTGCTCGTCAGCCGCATTTTGAGCTACTTCAAACCGCAGGCGCGGGGGATGCTGCTCGTTGCGTTTATGGTTGTCCTGCAATCGATCATGGACGCGGCGCTGCCGATCCTCAGCTCGCGCACGCTCGACAAGCTCACCGGCGAGCACATCGATCCGGTTGTGTGGTGGCTCGTGATCATCATCCTCGTCACTGGCGTCCTCGCCTGGGTGTTCAATTACGTGCGTCAGTCGTGGACTGCGGCCGTGGTCAGCGATGTCGTTCTTCATCTTCGGCTCGACGTGTTTCGCGCGGTGCTGCGGCGTGATCTCTCGTTCTTCGATGAGCATCCATCGGGGAAGATCGTCAATCGCGTCACCTCCGACACTGAAGATTTCGCCAACACAGTGACGCTGTCGCTCAACCTCGTCAGCCAAGTCTTGCTCGTGATCATCGTCACGGTCGTGCTCTTCTTGCGGAACGTAGAGTTAGCATTGCTCGCGATGCTGATCTCGCCGATCGTCGTCGTTCTCGCGCTCGCGTTCCGCAAGATCGCACGTGAGAGCATCCGCGCCTCCCAGCGCGGGATGTCGAACGTCAATAACATCGTCCGCGAGACGATGAGCGGCATCTCGGTCGCCAAGAACTTCCGCCAGGAAGAGACCCTTTACGGCGAGTTTCAGGAGGTCAACGAGCAAGCGTACGGGGTGACGCTGCAAGCGGGCTATATCTTCGCCAGCATCTTCCCCATTCTCTTCACCGTCGCCGGGCTTGGAACGACCCTGCTCGTCTATGTCGGCGGCCGCAGCGCCCTGCGCGGCGATGTCTCCGCCGGCGATTGGTTCCTCTTCTTGCAAGCCATCGCGATTTTCTGGTTCCCCTTGACCAGTATCGCCAGCTTCTGGAGCCAGTTTCAGCAGGGCCTCTCCTCCGCCGAGCGGGTCTTCGCCCTCATCGACGCCACCCCGCGCGTCGTTCAGCACGATCCGCAACCAGCCGGCAAGATTCGCGGTGAGATCGAGTTCCGTAACGTCGACTTTGGCTATACGGACGATCAGCCTGTCCTCGAAGACTTCAATCTGAATATCCGCGCGGGCGAGCTGGTCGCGCTCGTTGGCCACACCGGGGCGGGGAAATCGACCCTCGGCAAACTCGTCGCCCGTTTCTATGAGTTCCAGGGCGGTCAAATCCTGATCGACGGCCGCGATATCCGCACGCTCGATCTCGAAAGTTACCGTCACCAGCTCGGGTTCGTGCCGCAGCTGCCCTTCCTCTTCTCCGGAACCGTGCGCGACAACATCCGCTACCCGCGGCCAGACGCGACCGACGAGGAAGTTGAATTCGCCGCTCGCCGGCTCGGACGTGGCGATTGGATCGAGGCGCTCCCATACGGCCTGGCCACGGAGATCGGCGAGCAGGGCCGCGGGCTCTCGATGGGCCAGCGCCAACTGGTCGCCTTGGCCAGGGTGTTGATTCAAGATGCCGCGATCGTGATCCTCGACGAGGCCACCGCGAGCGTCGATCCGCTGACCGAGGCGCAGATCCAGGAAGGGCTCGACGAGGTCTTGAAAGACCGGACCTCAATCGTGATCGCGCACCGCCTGGTCACGGTTCGCCATGCGGATCGGATCATCGTCCTGCGCCAGGGCAAAATCGTGGAGGAAGGCAACCACGACGCCCTGATGCTCAAACACGGGCCGTACGCGCAGCTCTATAACACCTACTTCCGTCACCAATCGCCCGACTACCGGCCGGGCGAAGGCTTCGTCGAAGTTGCCGCCGGTGTGACGATTTAAGGTGATCTTTGCTCGCACCCTACGCGGCTGCGCCGCGCCGACGGGCTCAAAGTGACCCTTCCCCGCTAAAACGACGAAGCCCACCTTCGGGGGCTGAGCACGGGATGCCGTCCGCGAAGAGCATGTCAGGTCAGCCGGTCTTCAGCCGGCTTTGTTTTTGAGCGCGGTCCCTTTAGGGCCGTGTACGCGGCACGACCGCGGCGGAAATCGCTACGATCCACGCTGCCACGACACCAACTGACCAGCCGGCGTCTCTCGATACCCGTCGAGCGTGCGCAGAGCGGCTTCGGGTCCGCCCGGGTTGTAGACGACGAGCAGCCGGAGCGGTTCCCAACCGGTGTTTATGGTGGAGTGATAGACCCCGGTCGGAATATAGACAACATCGCCGCCATGGACCGCGAATGGCTGGCCGTCGTCCACCATCTGCTCCCCTCCTCCGGTGAGGAAATAGAGGATCTCCTCGGACTCGGGATGATTGTGCCGTTCATGCCCTTTCCCCGGCATGAGCACCACTTCCCCGACCGTCATCCCCGCGCCCGGCGTCATTTCCGGCGTCACCAACCACTTCAGCACACCCCAATCAAAACTCGACGTCGGTAGCTGCCCGCGGTCGAGGATGGGTGGTTGGTCTGTCATCTAGCGGTCCTTTCTTGGTTTGGTGTTGCCTCATCATCCCGGGGTTGAAACCCGGGCTAAATCAACGAAAGTCCCTCTGGGCTACGCTTCATAGTGTGCACTCAACTAATCAATAAGATTAACCTCGGAGAGGTTTTCTCTTGTGAGCCCTAAGTTTCAACCTGGGCATCCAGTTCATTCCCAAGCAGTAGCTCCGTAAATCGCCTCGTCGTCTCAATGATTGCGGTTTCGGCGGCGAGGCGTTCCATGCTCGAGGCGCCGTAGAAGCCGGCGACGCCCTGCGTGCGCTGGAGCACGTAAGCGGCGTCTTCGACGCGGGCGATCGGGCCACCGTGGCAGAGGACGAGCACGTCCGGAGTCATCGATTTCGCCGCGTCGTGAATGGCTTGCACCTTGGCGACAGCGGCATCGAGCGAGATCGCCGTGCGCGCGCCGATGAGGCCGGCGGTCGTCAGCCCCATGTGGGCGACGATGATGTCCGCCCCTGCTGCCGCCATTTCCCTCGCCTCCGCTTCGTCCGTGGCGTAGGGGGTGGTCAGAAGGTCGAGCTCGCGGGCGGCGCGGATCATCTCGACTTCGAGCCCATAGCCCATGCCGGTTTCCTCGAGATTGGCTCGGAAGTTGCCGTCGTACAGGCACACCGTTGGGAAGTTTTGGACCCCGGAGAAACCAATCTCTTGAATTTGGCGCAGAAAGTGGGGCATTTGCCGGAACGGGTCAGTGCCGCAAACGCCGGCCAACACCGGTGCCTCCTTGACCACCGGTAAGACCTCGTTCGCCATCTCCATCACAATCGCGTTCGCGTCGCCGTAGGGCATCAGACCGGCGAGCGACCCCCGGCCGGCCATACGGAAGCGTCCAGAGTTGTAGATGATGATCAGATCGGCGCCGCCGGCTTCGATGCACTTCGCCGAGAGCCCAGTCCCCGCGCCCGCGCCGATGATCGGTTGGCCCGCCGCGACCTTCTCGCGCAGCCGCTCAAGGATGTGCGCGCGTGTCCTCACCCACAGTTCCTCCCATCGCGGTCGCGCCCATGCAAGCGTGCAGCGCATCGGCCATCGCCCGCGCAAACGCCGGATCGTTGATGTCGGTGTCGAAGGCGTGTAGTTCGACCTTGGGCTCAAGATACCGGCGGAGCGCGTCAAAGAGCGCCGCGTCCGCAATCGGATCGTGGAACGGCTGATCTTCGGTCGCGATCATCGACACGCCGCGCAACGGCATGAACAGTCGCACCGGT
Source organism: Thermomicrobiales bacterium (assembly GCA_045804965.1). GTDB lineage: Bacteria > Chloroflexota > Chloroflexia > Thermomicrobiales > UBA6265 > CAVTUU01. Next base: position 14,969 of record JBJMMD010000053.1, read on the forward strand.
CCACGGGCGGCGTTGAGCCGTTCCGCGATCCGCCGGCCGAGCTCCGCGCATTCCTCCGCCGTCGTCCGCATCAGGGTCACGGCTGCGTTGTGGCGGTGAAACTGGCGACCGGCGTATCGATCCGGAACGGTTTCCATCGGCCCAAAATTGACCATATCGAGCGCGCCCAGCGAGACCACTTGCGGGATGCCAACCTCGCCGGCGGCAGCGAGCCGGTCCGGGCCGGCGGCGCAAACACCGCCCGCGAGGGTATCAGCCAGCTCGGTCGTGGTGATGTCGAGCACGCCCTGCACGAGCCCGCTGCGGACGAGCGCTTCCATGGCGTCGCCACCCGCGCCGGTGGCATGAAAAACCAGCACTTCGTAGCCGAGCTCTTCGAGCCGCTCCCGGGCAACGGTCACGCACGGCGTCGTCACCCCGAACATCGTCGCCGCGATCAGCGGGCGACCGGTTTGCAACGGCCGATACGATGTCCTCGCCTTGGCCATGCCCGCAATCGCGGCGGCCGCGTTGGTCAGGATCTGCGCGGAGACGCGGTTGATGCCAGCGATATCGACAACCGGGTAAAGCATCATCACATCGGCCGAGCCGACATAGGCGCGGGTGTCACCGATCGCGACCGTCGACACCAGCACCTTGGGCACACCGACCGGCAACGCGCGCATAACCGCGCCGATGAGGGTTGAACCGCCCGAACCGCCGAGCCCGATGATGCCATCGAGCCGGCCTTCGTCATGGAGCCGGGTCACGATCGCCGTCGCCCCGCGCGCCATCGCATCGATCGCGCCGCCACGGTCGCCACCGTCCACCAGGGTGGATAGGTCAAGCCCGGCCGCCTGGGCGACCTCCGCCCGGGAGATGTCTGGGTTGGCACGCGGCGGGCCGAGGATGCCGGCGTCGATCAAGAGCGTGTCGACGCCGAATTCGGTCAGGCAACGGCGGACAAACTCGTATTCGTCGCCCTTGGTATCGAGTGTTCCGACCAGCACAACCGTTGCCGTAGCGGACCTCCCTCAACGCTAGTTCGGTTTCAAGGTCGCGCCAAGAGCGCAAGCTTATCCCGAACAACCGCCGCGCGAAAGATGGCCCTCATGGCGGCCAATTCCGGTCGAGCCTACACGCTTAGGACGTGGACGCTACCCCATTTTTGTCAATCTTGTCGGCGGCATGTCAGCGGCGAGAGATCGAGCGCCAGCCGCGGGGAATACGTGTTCGAAGGTGGACCCTGTCGATCACTTCCTTTTTCGCCAGGTGAGAGACCGCCGGGTCATCGTCACCAGCAAGCCGAAACATACGACGCCGCTGGGGTAAGCCGTTCGCCATTTGCCTCGAACAAAGTGAGGAGCGCTCGTTTGAGCGCTCCTTATTTCTTGCTCCTAACACTTGACACTACAAGCTTGCTAACTGTCTTCAAAATAGTCCGCGTCGACCCGTTTTATATGGTAACTCACGACATCAGCGACGCCGACGCCATGGTCGATCATCAAGCTTGTTAATTCTTCTCCATCGATCAGGACGATCCTTTTCTCGATCCGAGTCACATAGTCCAGCGCGTCCTTGGAAAACGATGAGGTAGTGATGTATACCCCTTTACGAGCCCGCTGACCCTCCAAGCTACCTGCAAATGCCTGAACATCTGGACGTCCAACCTGTCGCTCCCAACGCTTTGCCTGGATGTAGACCGAATCGAGTCCAAGCTTGTCCTCTTTTATGATCCCGTCGATGCCGCCATCCCCTGTTCCGCCTACAGCGCGCGCTGCATCGGGCCGGGATCCGCCATAACCCATCGAGACCAAGAGATCAATCACGAGCCTCTCGAAGAAAATGGGCGGAGCCAATTTCACGCGCTCCAGTAACTCCTGTGCTAGCTTCTGACGCAGCCCCAAGTAGGTTTCCTCCAATTGCTCATCGGGCGACAAGCCTTGCCCGGACGCCGTAGACGCAGGCGTTGCTCCTGTTGATTTGATCTTGAGGCTCTCTTTTGGATGAGCTCTCGACCGGAATTCAGCGAATCCTGGAAATTGTGAAAGATAGGCGTTGTCTATTCGGGGAGGATTCTGGAGCAGCGTGTGTTGACCAGAACTCGTGATGCGGATGCGCGACCGCGCTGTGCGCTCGATGAGACCGGCTTTGACTTGATAGGTAGTCGTCCATCCGACGCGGTTTGCGAACACCGGCTGACTGCCACTAGGCAATAATTGAAGACGCTCTTCTGAAGAAAGACCGAACTGATCTGCAAGAAATTCGACACACTGGCTTGTAGTGTGTTCGTGGCCGTCTTTTAGAAACTGGAGGACGGGGAGCATAAGACTCTGATAGTCGGGAATGGCCATGGATTGGCTCCAACACTAGGGAAACGGGTCCATCCGTAATCTTACGGCAGATTTTCAGAAATTCTTGACCAGGCGGAAGTGAGTAGTTCAAAGGATATTTCGTATTTCCGTCGATTTTCGATTCCATTCTTGGCACGCACTTCGGCCAGCATTTCCGCGACCTTTTCCTCAAACTCCTCGGTCGGAACGTCGTGAACGGAGAGCGGGTTCTCGATATCACTTTGGCGATCCTCGTTCAATTGCTCCAATTGTTCGAGCATCCTGGAGGAGACAATCGCAGCGACCGGAATTCTGCGGTTTTCGACAAGAATGCGGGATTGCTTCGAGTAGAGCGAGTTGACCAGCGCATTGAGTTGGGCGCGGACTTCAGAGATTGGCATCGTTTGGGCCGAAGGGCGGGAACGTGTTTATTTCGACACTCCGCGATTTCGTGTCTATTCGAGGGAGGCTGGTTCCGGCGTTTCCCAGCTCGAACACCCGTCATGCCGTTGAATCTCGTCGATTGATCAGATGCCATGTCCTGAAGCCAGCCTTTACAATGAGCCGCACGAAATCCGCGGATCACAGCGAGGAGCGTCTGTTTGTGCGCTCCGGTTTTCGCTAATCTGCTGTATGTGAGAAGGACACTCGCATGATCATCGTCATGAACCCGGGCGCGTCGCGCGAGCAAGTCAACGACGTCGTCGCCCGGATTCGATCGCTCAGCCTCGATGCCCACCTCTCCGAGGGCGAAGAACACACGATCATCGGCGTCGTCGGTGTGCCCCTGCCCCCGACGCTCGACGAGATGATGGAGGTCTTTCCCGGCGTCGAGCGCGTCGTGCGGATCACTACCAAGTTCAAACTCACCGGCTGGCAGTTCCATCCCCTGAAAACGATCATCCCGGTCGCGGGCGCCAACATCGGCGGGAGCTGCGTCACGGTCATTGCCGGTCCTTGCTCGGTCGAAAGTGAAGAGCAGACCATTTCAACCGCACATGCGGTAAAGGCAGCCGGGGCGACGCTGCTGCGCGGCGGGGCCTACAAGCCGCGCACGTCGCCC
>JBJMMD010000054.1:0-46412 GCA_045804965.1 Thermomicrobiales bacterium
CCTCTTCGGCCTCGGCGTCTTCCTGGTCCTCGGCTGGAAGGTCGCGGGCTATTGGGGCCTGGACCGCTATCTCTTGCCCATGATCGGAACCCCGTGGAAGACGGGCCGGGCGTTCCATCGCGGGGAGATCACGCCCACACCAGGAACCTTAATCGCCTAGACCGCGGGGTGAGCGGAGGCCGGGAGCCGCTCGGACCGACTCGGCGAGAACGGCTTCCACCGCAAACTGGCGGTATTTAGACAAAAGGGCGGCGCTTCGGCGCCGCCCTCAGTCGTGCCAAGTTCGTCAGATCGAAACGAATAATGGGCAAGCAGTGACATCCCAGCCGCCTATTCGCTTGGCGGCGCTTCCATGCGGTAGCCAAGACCAGGAAACGTGGTGATCAGGGTTTGGGCGTCATCGCCAACTTCGAGTTTTGCCCGAAGCCGGCTAACCCAGGTGCGAAGATAATGCACTTCGTCGCGAAATTCCGGCCCCCAGATTCTGCTTAACAGTTCGCCGTGAAGCATGACGCGTCCCGCGTTTCCCGCGAGTTGGGCGAGAAGTTCCCACTCTGTGCGGCTGAGCCGGACCTCTTCGCCATTGACGCTAACCCGGCGCCGCTCGAGATCGATTTCGACTCCGGGATAGTGCAGCGTCGTCCGCCCCCCGGCTGGCGCGGTCCCCGATGTCCGCCGAAGGACAGCAGCCACTCGCGCCGCCAGCTCGTCCGGATTGAACGGTTTGGTCACATAATCGTCAGTGCCGCTTTGGAACCCCTTCAGCCGGTCGGCGTCGCCCGCGCGGGCAGTCAGCATGATCACAGGGACCTGAGTCGTCGAGCGGATTCGGCGCAAGGTCTCGAATCCATCAATACCCGGCATCATCAAATCCAAGACGATGAGATCAGGGCGTTCGTCTTCGAGGAAGGCCAGCGCTTCCTCGCCTCGACTGGCGGTAACGACACTGTAGCCGTCGGCCTGAAGCTTAGCGCGCACGAGGCGCACGATCGGCGGCTCGTCGTCCACGACTAAGATCAAATGCTTCCGCATCCAAGCATCCTTTGCGTCGCAGTCGCATTCCGTGGCGCGTTAAGTCTGATTCTGTTCACTCTGCACCGATTCAGCGACATCGTCCCAACCCGCGGCCACGGGAAGGGTAACCGCAAAGGTTGCACCCTGACCTGGCCCGGGCGAACTCGCTGAGATCTCGCCGTTCTGGGCTTCAATGAGTGAGCGACTCAGGTAAAGGCCAAGGCCCATCCCCCGCACCGTCGGGTCCGCGCCTGCCCGTCGAAAACGCTCAAAGACATATGGCACGTGCTCACGGGCGATACCGACGCCCTGATCCGAAACTTGGATCTGGACCCGCTCGCCCTCAAGGCTGGCCGAGGTGCGGATCGTGCCGCCAGCGGGTGAATACTTCACCGCATTCTCATAGAGATTGCGCAGCACCTGGGACAACAGCTCAGGATCGGCTTCGATGGGCGGCGTATCGGGCGGGAGGTTGACCGCGAAGTCATGACGCGGTGACCGTGACGCGACCTCGGCTGCAACTTTTCGCGCAATCGGCGCAATCAGCACCGGCTCAGTATTGGCTTCAAGGCGACCAGCCTGAATTGCGGTCAAGCTCAGCATGTTGGACAGCATCCGCTCCAGCCGGTCACTCTCGATCACGATGTCCTTTAAGAGATCGTGCTGAGTTTCCTCATCGAGCACATCGCGCTGATCGGCGAGAAGGCGTGCCCCGCCGTGTATGGACGTCAGCGGCGTGCGCAACTCATGTGAAACGAGGGAGATGAAATCGTCCTTCAATTGCTCGGCTTCGCGCAGTCGCGTGATGTCCTGACAGACCACAACCGCTTGCGTAATTTGGCCGCGAGCATTCCGCAACGGTGCAGCATGGACGAGAACCGGAAGCCGAGAGCTATCCCAGCGCTCGATTTGGAACTGCCTGCTGCGAAGTACTTCGCCACGGAGCGCGCGCAGATCGGGTCGTTGTGACGTGGCAATCGGCGTGCCGTCGGCATTGAACAAACGGAAATCCCGGTCATAGGTTGGGAGCGAGCCGGAAGGAAAGCGCGAGCCAAAAATCAAATCGATCGCCGCGGCGTTTGCTAATTCGACTCGCCCGTCTGGGGGTGCTTGAATGACCACGGCGGTGGGAAGGTTGTCGAGAATGGCGCGCAATTGATCACGTTGCTCTTCGGCTCGGGCGCGAGACTCTTGTACCTCGTGATAGAGGTGCGCCCGTTCAATCGCCGTCGCGGCGTGGGCGGCGAGCAATTGGACCGCGGCGAGATCGTCGTGTGTGAATGGCTGCCCGTCGAGTCGGTCAGTGAGATAGAGGTCTCCCAGAACCTTCTCGCCGAGGACGATCGGCGTGCCCAACAGCGAGTGCATCAATGGATGATTTGGCGGAAAGCCAACTGACCGCGGATCTGCCGCAATCTCCGGTAGGAGCAATGGCGTTCGGTCTCGAATTAACGCCCCTAACATGCCATGCCCTTGAGGCAAATCTCCAATAGCTTCGCGTTGTTCCGCGGAAATCCCTGAGGTGATGAACTGCAGGATGCGCCCGTGCTGATCCGAGACGCCGAGCGCTCCGTATCGCGCATTCGCCACCGAGCGGCCGAGGTCAACGATTCGCTGCAGAACGGCCTCGAGATCGAGCTCGGAGGCGACGATGAGTGCCGCATCGTACGCGGCAAGGGGGATTGACGTCGGATCGGCTATGCTCACGTCAGAAGCCCCCGGCGCCTCTTGGTTTCTGGGACTCAATTGCTCTGCCGGCGCCATCGACTCGTCGCTCCACTGCCTGACGGAAAGCACTCTCATGCGCGCTAATGATCGCACGCCGGTGCCGCTCAGGTTGAGGCAACGTCTTCGCCAGGCCGAGGATCATCGGCGCCGAGTACACACGAACCCGATGATTGAACGGCGATTCGTGCGCGCCGACAATGCGACGCGTTTTCCGTGGCCGTGTCTTGAATGCACAGTCGGCGGAGCCGACCGCCTGGCTGTTCAGCGGGAAGCGCCGACAGCTTCAGTGCGGCGCGCTGTCACCCCTTGATAGTGGCGAAGCAGCGGCACCGCCGCGGCCACGGTGCACGCAGCGGTGCTGGCTTCTGAGTTCGCCAGCTTAGCCGCATTTTCGAGCGCGGCGCGGTAATCGAGCGGCGCTACGCGGCTTCGCTCATGACCTCGCCGAGCGCATGAGCCCAGGCCGCGGCACGCTCGATCTCGCCTTCGGCAAGTGGCCCTTCGCCGTGCTCGACGAAGAAGCTTTCTGGCTTGCGGACGAGGCGCGCGCCTTTTTGGCGGAGACGTTTGGCGATTCCACTTGCGGCCGATCCGGAAATGAGCACCGGCATTCGGTATCTGGTATCGAACGCCGCGGCGGCAACTCCTTGCAGCGCGCCACTCGGCAGATCGTCAAGGTACGTCTTGAGCTCAGCCGGGATTCCGTGGGCGTGAGTGGGGCTTCCAACGATCAAGAGATCGAGATCCGGGGGCAATGCTATACCCATCTCGATATGTTGAATGTAGACGGCCATTCCAGGCTCCAACGCATCCCCGATCGCCCTTGCGACTTTCTCCGTATTTCCGAATTTCGAACCGTAGAGGACGAAGGCGTTCATGATTGTTCCTCCTTGTTGTCGCCTCTGGTCACAAGCGCGTTAATTCGCGCCGACGACTCGGGCATCGATCGGGGTCAAGACTTGCCATTCTGGTGCGCCGGCGGCAGGCGGCCGAGGCTCACGTACTGGGACCGAAACGGTCTCATCAACGGGAATCGGTCTCCCCTGGCGCACGACAAGAACGGGAACGACGCCGTCGCGAAGTAATTGGGATACCGCGTTGGGGAGCGGCTCGGCGTGGACTTGTCGCGCTGCCGCCGAAGCGACGATCACGAGTGGAGCGGCGTACCGCTCAATGGCAGCCTTCAGCCGCAGATACGGATCGCCAATTTGGATGGAAAGAATCGTATCGAACCCAAGACGATGCCGTTCCAAAACCGAACGCAGGTAGCGTCTTGCCTGATCCTGTAGGCACGCACGTTCCTCGTCTGAGCAAGCGTAGACGATGGGAACCGGACCACCACGAACTTCTCGGTCTGTCGGAAGCTCAGGTCGAGGAACGATTTGGACAAGCACAAGCTGAGCGCAGTGACGGCGGGCTTCCTCGACTGCATAGGGCACTGCTACCTCAGCTGCTGCTGTGCCGTTGAGCGGCACGAGTATTGTCCGAAACATGGAATTCACCTCCTACCTGGTATTAAGGCGCTATGGCGGGTAAAGCCCATCGACACGGTCGACGCTCGACGTGCGTCGTTGAACTCTTGGAAGTAAGCGAGTTTGGTCCAGCGAGCTCGATTTCTACGCGTTCGATCCCATCCTCAAAATGCATTCGTTCTGGCAGACCAAGAGCGCGGAGGAGACTGAGCATGACGACGTTTTCGGGGAGGACAAGTGCGTAGAAGGACCGCACGTCACGCACAAGCGCTTCGTCGATCAAGCGTCGCGTGAGCCCAAATCCGAGACCGCGGCCTTGCCAACGATCGGCCACCACGGCGGCATACTCGGCGTTGTAGGTTCCCGGATCGCGGTCGTAGCGCACGACGGCGATGATTTCGGCCGGTTGGGTCGGATCGAGCGCCACGAGGGCGACGCGGTCGTAACCGTCAACCCCAGTGAAGTACTGCGCTTGCTGATCATTCAAATGTGGGATCGCGCTCATAAAGCGAAGGCGAACCGTCTCCTCACCCAGTCGATCGTGAAACCGGCGAAGGGCGGCCGCGTCCGACACTTCGATCGGGCGATAGCACACCGTCGTTCCATCGGTCAGCGCAAGCGTTCCTTGATCTCGATGTTGCGATTTGCCCAGCTGTGGTTGTGTTGCGCAGTAGCCGCTCATGGACATGGGGTGTTGTCCCTGTTGTCAAAATTCTGATGCTTTCTGCATCTGCTCCAAGTGTATGCCCGAACCGATGCCAGGCACGCCACGACCTGGGCAGGAACGTGGCAAATGCGCAACAGCAGCGTTCAGGGGTAACCAACCGTTTCGGTGGTGAAGCAGCCTAAGCACTGAATGCAATGCTCAAACCGTCAACAGTCACCCAGCGTGCGGTAGGTCTCCCGAGCGATGACGAGATCTTTTCGCGACGGAATCACGACAGCATCGACCGGCCAACCGGATCGCTTTTGCAAAGATCTTCGCGAAGCTAAGTTTCTGACTGCGGTGATCGAAGGTTTCGATCACGCAAGGGACACTCCGTGATCGGAATGCTGCAACAGCGGCATTGCGATCGGGATGTCTGCGACCGGCCTCGGCATCGTGGACGTTTCGATCTCGGCTCGCAGCAACACGATCGGCACCGTACATCGGCGCGCCAACGCCTCTGCCGTGCCGCCGAGCGGCCATTGCCCATTTCCGGTCCGGCCGTGGCTCGTCAATACGACGATGTCGCCGGGACGGGTTGTTTCGGTGATGCGCGCCACAGTCGGACCCACCAGCACTTCCCAAGTTGCAGAAATGCCATCCCTCATGAGGCGCGCTCCGACCTGTTCAAGCATTTGGTGCGCATTGAGCCGTCGCCGAGCGATGAGCTGATCGACGATCGACGTGTGGTTGTCTGTTTGGTAGACCTGAGAAGGCGGCGCATCGCGCACGGGATCCACGACATTGACCAAGCGAATGGACAGATCTAGACGCCGAGCGAACTGCTGGGCGACGAGGAGCGCCTTGGTTGAAATCGCCGATCCATCGAGCGGCACGACTAGTCTGCGAATGGTGGTAGATGTTGTTTGATCGGCGCCACCGTGCGGATGCACGATCAGCGTCGCGCGGTTCGTCGAACGTGTGACTCGATCGACAACGCTGCTGAAAGCTAGGCCGTCGTCGTCAGTACGCCCATGGCTCACCATCGCGATGAGGTCGACACCTCGCTCGGCCGCAACCCGAAGGATCTCCACCACAGGGTCGCCGACCGCGATCTCGGTGTCGACAACTAGGCCGGTGCGCAGACCCCTGAATGCTTCTGCAGCTCGTGCAAGGTTCTGCTTGGCCAAGCGCCGGCATTGGGCAAAAACATCATCGGCCGATACCACGACCGCACCAATCGAGTTGCGGACTGCTTCGGCTGGCGGCAACACGTGGAGAAGAATGAGCTGGGCATTCGACGCAGCGAGTACTTGCGCGTGAAGGATCGCCTCCTCGGCCCGCGCCGATCCGTCAAGTGGAATAAGTATCCTGTCGCAAGGCTGGGAGAAGGTGTCCATCGTTGCGTTCCTTTCTCTGCAATCAGACGCCTCGATTGATTCGGAGCGCTTGGCGCATACGACAGTAAGCGAACCACCATGGCTGGGTCATCAATCACGGTGCCCCAAAGTGAAATATTCGTGTCAATTGCCGGGTGTTGGTGCCATGACAATGCCGGCGCGCCTCCAGCATACACCTCGGCAGTGGATTGCACTCAGGAAGGCTGAGGCCAATTCAAGGTATCGCCAGCCCGGAGGTCGACCCCAAGAAGCGGGAACTCCCCGCCAAGCGTCGTGTGCGTTAACGCTTGATGCACGAAGCGGCCACTCTTCTCCGCCAAACGAATGCGGAAAACAACGCCTGATGGCACATCGTTAGTCGGCGCCACGGATGGCGCTGACCCTGCCATAAGCCGCAGCGCCGTCCGGCGCTCAGCCTCCTCATGCAATTCCTCATAGATTCCTTCAGCCACTACGCTCCGCCAATTTGTGCCGTCCCGCTCATCTACTTCGAAGCCGACATGGGGATCCGCCCGCATCGCGGCAACCTTGCGCCCCGGCATCGTGTGGCCGTAAATGGCATCGCCGGCATAAACGTACGTAATTGGAACGACATAGGGCCGGCCGTCGGCGAGTGAAGCCAAGCGACCAACGTGGCCGCGGTGTAGGACTTCCTCGATCTCGTCTGGATGCAACAGACCGATCATGACAGTTCTCCTTCGTATGAAGGCGTTCGCCTCAATCGAGTCTCGATCGTCGGGAAAGCTCTCGGCGATGGCATCATTTTGGGGATGCGAGCATTGCAAGGGGAACTGCGTGTCGCTCGTGAGCATCGCAAAATCGTTACACGTTTGAACATTTGGTTCAGACTAGTGGCGGCAGCGGAGTGTTGGTCGCCGGACCGGCGGAACCCCAACGCGCATCGATGGAGTCGCGAATCTCGCGGGCCGACTGGCCTTCCGACGAGAGGCGCATCACGTCACGCGCAACGCCGATACAGACCCCTCAGCCAAAGCTCATCGGATCGAGGAGAACCGAACCATCGGTGCGAAATTCAGCCACATAACAGTCTTGGATGCAGGTGTGACCTTGCTCAACGCAGCCACAGAAGCAGGGGATGTACTGCATGACGGCTGGACGCGTGGCGGCGTACCGGTACGCTTCCTGGACCTCGCTCGGCGCTTCGTGGAATCGCTTTGGCCACTCATCGTCGGCTGGCCGTGCGACGAGGTCGCTCTCCCCATCTGGCGTTTTCTCTCCAAGTGAACAACCGGTGAGCACGAGTCCTACCGTGAGAAATGAGGCGCTGAGAAACTGCCGGCGAAAGAACGGAAGATCCATGACCAGATTGCGTCGATCAATGATCATCGTGATGCTTTCCAATTTCTCGCCGCAACGAGAGCGTCGTCGCTTGTCATGATTTCGCTTCCAAGGCTGCGTCGATCGCTACGCGAAGCGATTCGTAACCGGCGTATTCAATCAGGACACCGTTGACGACAAAGCTCGGCGTACCAGTTACCCCCTTAGTCCGTGCCTCGGCGCGCATTCGATCGACGTCGTCGGCGTGGGATTGCTGGTTGACGCACTTGGCAAACCGATCTCCGTCCATCCCGAGTCCGCTCGCCATCGCCTTCATGCGCTTCTGGCCGAAGCCGCCCATGTTCTCACCCATTTGGCTGCGATACAGGGTGGCGTGGAATTGCCAAAAAACATCTTGGTCCGCGGCGCAAGCAGCTGCCTCTGCCGCGGCTTTCGACTCATTGCCGATGAAAGCGTAATCGCGGAACTCAAAGTGAACTTTCCCGGTCTCGACATAGTCGCGAACAAGCTGACCTTCAAGTTCTCGGGCGAAGTACCCGCAGCCCGGACATTGGTAATCCCCATATTCGACAACGGTTACGGGCGCGGCCGAATCTCCGAGCGCACGGCCACTGATCGGAATACCGGCATATGCCTCGTGCACCAGTTCAAATGCCGGCACGGCGTCGGACGACCTTGAGCGAATCACAAGAACGACGGCAACCGCCAAGATGACTGTCAGAAGCACACCGCCCGCGAACCGCTGGCGCAGCCGCCGTCGTCTTGCTTGACGGATCGCGTGGTATCTCCCCGAACGCATCCGATCTGACCGGGCGGAAGTCGTCGTGCCCAAAGTAAAAAGTCCTTTCAACGACGAAGATTGTTTCCCCATGGGCTCCCCTGTAGGCAGACAAGGGCGCCCATCGATTGACGCGGACGTTCGTCTACATCGCCTTGAACACGCCGACCGCTCCATGAGCAGCGTGGCCAAACGCATGATTGACGAATGGGTAAGAACCGGGCGCGTCGAGGGTGAACTCGGCGACAGCGCCGTCGCCAGGGCCGATGGTGATTGATTGCAGCCCGACGAGCTCATTCTTCGGATTGCCGTTGATCAGCACCCGATCAAAGATCGTGCCGACTACGTGGAAGTTCGACCACGCGTTTGGGCCGGCGTTCATAACGAAAACGCGAATCGGAGCCTTGATCTCAACGGCGATCGGGTTGTCGACATATTGGTTGGCATAGCCATTGAAGACGCAGAAGTCCATGTTGCCGTAGCCGACCATCTTTCCGTAGTCGGGGGTCATCGTCCGGTCATCTTCGACATGGAGATAGAACTCGCTCTGGACGATGCCGAACTCCTGCGCGGGAACCCATCCTTCCTTGGGGTCGACGATCATCGCGCCGTACATGCCGGAACCGAGGTGCATCAGGATCGGCGGCGTGCCGCAGTGATACATGTAGACGCCGGGATACTTCACTTGAAACTGATAATTGAGCTCCCCGCCCGGCTGGAGCGTTCGGTAGCTCTCATTCGGCGCGGTCTTGGCGGAGTGAAAGTCGAGGGAGTGGCCGGTCGCCGCGGCGGGATCCACTTTGAAGGTGAAGTCGATCATGTCACCTTCGACTACGCGGAGCATCCGTCCTGGGATTGTTCCGTCGAACGTCCAACCCGCGAAGATTGCCTCTTGACCGATTGGAAGCGTTGCGTCTTTGGCGACGATAGTGATTTCCTTCGGTCCGGCCTTTACCGCTGGCAGCGCGGGATCGTAGAGCTTGAAACCAGCCGGAGGGGCTCCTTGTGACGTAACCATTGCGTGGCCCATGTCATCCGATTTGTCGTCCTGCGCCTGGGCAGTCATTGCCAAGCCGCCGAGCGCCGGCAGGGCAAGCCCAGCGCCCGCTGCTCTCCGCAGTAAGTCCCGCCGATTCGAGGACGCGTGTGGCAGATTGAGAAGATCAAAACTCACCATGACTCTATCCCTTTCGTATGATCTGAGGCCATTCGACGTTGGAGGCCTTACTCCTCGACGATGAGCGCGGTGACCATGCCGAACATCCCGTGCTCGCTCTCAGCGTGGACGAGGATGTGGCAGTGGAACGCCCAGACCCCGACCTCGGTCGCATCGACGATAGCTTCGAATCGTTGCCCCGGCGCGATGTTGAGCGTGTCGCACTTGTAAGGTTGGGGGTGGAGCCAGCCGTCGTGCGCGATGATCGTCATCGGCATGCCATGCAAGTGCATCGGGTGGATCATCAGCCCCTCATTCATGAAGCGGATGAGGATCTTTTCTCCCTTCTTCGCAGTCAAAGGTTGTGTGGCCGGGAAGCCTTTGCCGTTCAAGCTGTAACCGCCGATCGGTCCATCGTTGAGGACCATCGTGTATTCCCGGTCGAACGAAGGGCGGCTGCTCGGATCCTTCGGTTCGACAATGAAGGGACCCAACAGCCCTTTTGTCACTTGATCGGCCGAGTTGTGATGGGAGTGGTACATGTGCGAGCCCGCGTTGCCGTCCCTGACCTGGAATTCGTAAGTGAATGACTGTCCCGGCTTGATCGGCGGCTGCGTGATGAACGGCACGCCGTCCATCTTGTTCGGCACCATCAAGCCGTGAAAATGGATCGCGGTACTCTGCGGCAATTCGTTCGTCACTTCGACGCGGACTTTGTCGCCTTCGGTCACCCGAATTTCTGGTCCGGGCACCACGCCGTTGTAGGTCCAGGCTTCGACTCGCGTTCCCGGCGTGACTTCCCATTGCACGACTTGGCAATTGAGCTTGAAGACCTTGACATCCCCGTCGAGTTCAGGCGCTAATGGTTGGCCGCCCAAGCCTTCGGTCGCGGCAGGAAATGCCTTGATGCCCGCCTCGTGCATCGCATCCATTTCATCGGCGGTCATCTCTTGCGAAGCTTGGTTGGCGGATGCCGTCGTGTGCCCCTCGTGAGTACTGTCGACGGGCGCGGCGTTGGCTTCCGGTGATCCGAGGCGGACGGCGACCGGTGAAACAGCAGTTGCCGCGGCACCCGCGCCGGCAAGACCGACAAGACCGGCGAAACGACGGCGGTTCAAACGGTGCGTGTCAGATGACATGTGGCTTACCTTTCTTCCTCACGGTCAGTTCACTAGGTAATCAGCTCAGATACAGCCAATCGTCTACTCAGCTTCGAGGAGGTTGCATATCCGCCGCATGAGGAAGCCGCGCGTTTTCATTACAAAAACATGGCGAAAACGAGCGTATCGTTCCGGACGGCGGTGAAAGTCGTCGTCATTGGCTCGGTGGTGCCCATCACCAGTGGACGAGTGTGGCGGCGAGCGACTTAGGATCTTCTGCGGCTTAAGGGGAAGAAACGATGAGCAACCTGGAGAACCGATTGCCAGCGCATCCGCCAGTCCTGAGTGCAGATGACGCGTTGCGACTCGTCAATTCTGGGGATCGCGTTTATCTGCACGAAGCCGCAATGGCGCCCATCGAGCTCCTCGATGCGCTCGTGCGCCGTGCGCACGACCTTGATGACGTCGAGACCGTGTCTCTCCACACGGAAGGTCCGGCCCCGCAGGTCAGACCGGGGCTTGCGGGTCACATTCGGCACAATGCTCTGTTCGTCGGCGGCAACGTGCGCGATGCCGTCAACACTGGTCTTGCCGACTACACGCCGGTTTTTCTTTCGGAAGTCCCCGCGTTCCTGGCGAACGGGATTTTGCCGATCGACGTGGCGCTGGTCCAGGTTTCCCCTCCCGACATACATGGCTTCTGTCGGCTGGGGACCTCCGTCGCCTGCGCCCGCGCCGCGGTCGATCGTGCGCAGACCGTGATTGCCCTCGTCAATCCTCGCGTTCCGCTGACACTCGGCAACACCGCCGTTCATGTCAGTCGGTTCGCGGCGATCGTGGAAACCGATCGCGCACTTCCGGCGACCTTTCCGACCCCGATCGGCGAGATCGAGCAACGCATCGGTGAGCACGTTGCCGAACTGATCCCAAACCAGGCGACCTTGCAAATGGGCATCGGCGCGATTCCGGACGCGGTCCTCGCCTGCCTTCGCAATCATCAAGATCTGGGCGTGCACACCGAAATGTTCTCCGATGGTCTCGTCGATCTCGCGGAAGCCGGCGTGATCACCAATCGCTTCAAGCCAACATGGCGTGGTCGCGTCGTGGCCTCGTTCGCCGTCGGCAGTCAACGCCTGTATGACTTCGTGGACGGGAATCCCTTTGTCGAGTTTCACCCGTCCGACATCGTCAACGACACCCGCGAGATTCGTCGCATTGACCGCATGATCGCGATCAATTCCGCGATCGAGATCGACCTAACGGGCCAAGTCGTCGCCGACTCGATCGGCGACCGCATCTACAGCGGGATCGGCGGACAAATGGATTTCGTGCGCGGCGCACAATTGGCGCGGGAAGGCAAGGCGATCATCGCTCTGTCCTCGACGGCCAGAGGCGGAACCGTGTCTCGCATCGTTGCCCGCTTGCATCCCGGGGCAGGCGTGGTCACGACACGCGGTCATGTCCAGTACGTCGCCACCGAATATGGTGTTGTCAACCTGGCGGCGCAGCCGTTGCGACGGCGGGCCGAGCTGCTCATCTCAATCGCCCACCCCGATGTGCGCGCCGACCTGACCGCGGCCGCCAAGGCGCGCAGCAGCTTTTCTCTTCGCTCCTCTGATGGTATCGACCGCTCCGTTCTTTAATTTGGGAGGGGATCCTCGTCGCCCAACTCGGCAGAATTGCCACGCTTTTGTCATGTTCCGCCACTGATCTGCCGCAACCTTGCCAGCCAACACAGTCCACTATGAGCCCAGCGCAGAGGACTTTGGGCGTCGGCACGACCGTCGAGCGAGGTGTTTCAATGGTTCTCTGTCGACGAGTGGAATTTAGCGAGAAAACCTAGGACGGCCATGATCGGGACACTTTCGACCGAAGAGATCAATCAGCTCTTGCGCCGGCATCACGTCGGGCGAATTGGATGCTCCGCCAACGACCGCCCCTATGTTGTCCCGATCAACTACGTCTATGAATACGACGCGATCTACTCATTCAGCGTCCCTGGCCGGAAGATTAACATCATGCGCGAACAACCGCTCGTCAGTTTCGAGATCGACGAAATTGATGGACCGTCGAACTGGCGCTCGGTCATCGTCGAGGGGGTTTATGAAGAGCTGACCGATAAATCCTCATTGGCACTCGCGACACGACTGCTCGCGAATGGGTTTGGCGCGCTCGTTCCCCGCGGGCTTGACGCTTCACCCCCGATGGTTCTCTTTCGCATCCGCCTCACGGAGACTTCTGGGCGTTTCGAACGCCGCGACGCGTAGTGACCGGAAACGGTCAGGTTCCCGGTCACGATCCGTATTCGCTCCTCATCACGCGCTTAACTTGTCGTTGCGACCGAAAGAGCGGCGACATGGGCGCCAGCGGTAGCCAGCCAAGGACCGGGAGGCACGAGGAGAACCGGCGCTTGACATTCGCGCACGAGCTTTTCGGCGACACTTCCAAGTAAGAACCGTGAGATGCCGGAGCGGCAATGGCTCGTCATTACAACGAGATCGCCCGCGCGCGTCGCCGCCATGATCGACGGTGCGATTGGACCACGTAAGATCTGGGTGCTGACGGTCAGATTTTCGGCGCTCGCAAGCTGCCCGACCTTTTCAAGACTTTTCCTCAACCAAGTTTCGGCCGATGCCATCGCCTCATCCTGGTATTCCGTACTCAGTCCAGCTGGATATGCCATGAACGGCGACGCTGCTCCCCATGATTCGACAACCGAGACAATGAGCATCGGAACGCCGATCTGCGGCGCGAGCCGAGCCGCGATAGGGAGAGCTTTTTCGGCGAGAGGTGAACCGTCTAACGGCACGACCAGGCGCCGAATCTGCCGAGTCTCCTCTTTCTGCCCTTCGCTACCGGGCCGCACGATCAACACGGGCACCGGCGAAGTCCGCGCCACGCGATCGGCCACGCTGCCATACGCGAGCCGGCGGACAGCGCCCCGCCCGTGACTCGACATGACAATCATGTCGTAGCCACGATCACGCGCCACCCGAACGATCTGCTCGGCAGTATCCCCGACGGCGACCGAGGCGATTGGTTGCACCGAGGCCCCGTTGTGGCGGACTTCGCTCGCCGTCGCAACCAAATACTCCAACGCGTCCTGGCGCTCTCTTCGCAGCTCGTCGATCGCTGAGCCGCCAAGGATGTGCTTCGGACTGCTGCGCTCACGTTCACCAGCGATCACCCGGAGCAACAAGACGTGCGTATTTGGCGAAGAAAGCGCCAATGCATACGCCAGAGCCTCCTCCGCGAACTCGGAGCCGTCCAACGGCACGAGAATCCGACTTGGTTCACTTGTTGTTGACCGATTCATGTGCCGAACCCTTTCAACTCAGGAAGCGATTGATTTCAGCAAACGCTTTTACAGGTTTGAAGGTACGGCCCAAGCGGTCCAAATAGGGTAAAGATTCGGGCAACGACGTTACAGGACCATGACAGGCGGAAAAACAAGATGCGATAACAAGGGCGTCATCGGTCGAACCGAGGTTGCCGCAACGCCGGGCCGGGAGAACGAGCGTCGAAATCCACTTGTTGCGCGGTACAGCGTGGTTTTCAATGCAGCAGGTGCCGACATGTGACGCTACGGAGCCCATCCCGGCACCTAACATTGCGTGTCATTTGGTGCTGGTTTGTACTTGAACCTGAAGATCCGACGTCCAGCCGGTTTGTTCCCGTATTGGCCTGCTACGGCGCGTTCGTGACAAAGTTGAGGCTAAAAGCAATCGTCGAAACTAGGGTTCGCCATCAAGGAACCAGATTCGCATATGGAGGCCATGGCCCTGCACTAGAGTTGCAGGGCCCGTTGGGAAACGACGCTGACGTCGATGATATCTGTCGCTAGAATCATTGGACTGCGACCAATCGCCACCAAGCGGTGGCATCTGTTGGCGCCGTCGCATTTAGGAGGTACGGCGCATCGAGCACTTCGTCTCGCCGCAATCCCGGCACCACTCTGTAATGGATCGAGCCCGGCACTGAAACCAAGGCGAGTACACACCAGAGTGAGCGAGCGTAGTGTTCAGCGCGATCGGCCCCATCCCATTGATAGACGCCACGGTAAACGCCATTATCATCGTGTGCCAGCCAGAGCTTGGATACGAACCCAGGGAATCCGACGAACAGCGGCGTGTTGAGCAAGCTTTCCACCTGGAAGACGGCATGCCCCCAACCCCGCCCGAACCGCAGCCGGAACTCGACAAAGAGCACACAGGGCTCTGCTGTCGCGCGACCGGCAACGACGGTCTCACGATAGACCCGAGCCGTCGTTCCATCCGCAAAGCCCAGTCGCATGCCGAGGTGTTTTTTCGGGTGGCGCAGGCGCCGGCGCGCCAGCAGGCCAACGGCGCTACCAAAGCACTGGATCACTGCCCACGCCGCCTCCTTGTAAGGCAAAGGGACCTGATCCTTTACACAGATATTAGGGGTCTGCGGCATGTCGGGGCACTGCCTACTTGACGGCTGAAGCTTCGCCATGGCGCCTAAATCGCCGCTCCAATGCTGGGTCTTCCGGATGTGATATCCATCGCCCTTTTGCTCGACAACGAGTCTGAAGTTGTTATTTTGAATATGGCAGTCACCTCAATTGACCACTGACTTACTCCTCAGGTTTGAGCCTGAAATTATCGTGCGCCCTACCTGGTGAAAAAGGTGCAACGACGGGTGCGGATCCCGTTGCAACAACGTCACGATGGTCCGTTCCGGACCAGGTCTCTCGTTCGAGTTGGCGCTAAAAAGCAGCCCGGCTGGGCTGGAAGGCTCGATTGTGGACGGCTGAAGCGCTTCAGACTGGGGCAGTTCCTCACGGGCCAGGCCGACCTGGGACTTGCCATGCGAGTCTAAAATCGTCTAGGTAGTTTCAGTTCTGGGATGTCACGTGCATCGCATGCGCCGCCGTTCATTGGTGATTGCTGATGAGCGCACGTTATCGGTCGAGACGCTCATAGGCTCGCACTGAGAACTCGTCAAACCACTCTGGAACACGCAACGGCGAACCGCTAGCGTACGGCGGTCCCGGCATCTGTAGTGATTTGCTCATCCTTAGCTTCTTTGGTTTGCTGTGAATGGATCACGATCAAAGGCACCAAAGACTCACGGGCAAGCTTCTCGGCGACACTGCCAATAATCCAGCGACCAACGCCACTTCGACCGTGGCTCGTCATGACAATGACGTCACCTTTACGACTGGCATTCTCGATGACTTCCACGGCGCGGCCGTCAATGATCTCCCAATCCACAGTTATTCCATTCTCGCGTAAAGGCGCCGCGGTTTCTCCGAGTTGCCCTTCCATTTTTTTGCGCAGACCACCTATGAGTTCACTGTAAAGCTCCGTGCTGAACATTCCGCCAGCAGCGAGCGAGAATGACGTCAGCTGGCTTATATCTACGACTGATATGAGATGCATCGGCACAGCCAGCCATTTGGCCAGTGATTCGGCGAATGGGACAGCCTGAGACGCGAGATCAGAAGCGTCAAGCGGAACGAGCAGCCGGTCAATGCTCACCGATGGATGGTCCGTCTCCCACGGGCGGATGATCATCACCGGTACATCGGCGGCTCGAGCGACCCGATCAGTGACGCTTCCATACGCGAGACGCCCAACGGCGCCTCGACCGTGACTCGCCATGACGATGAGATCAGCAGATTGTGCATTAGCTTGGTGAATGATTTCTTCAGCGGGATCGCCTTCCATCACGCTCACGCTAACCACGATCCCAGGTGTCTCGCTACATAAGCGATCCGCCTCCTTTTCAAGTTCAGCAGTGACATCTGCGCGAAGTCTGCTGCGAACTCCTTCGGCGCTCACGACGACATCACCCAACAATCCACGAACGGGGCGCGCTGGCGGCAAAACGCTGAAAAGGATGATGTCAGCTTCGCGTGCGGAAAGGGCGACGGCATAGTCAATCGCTTGCGCGGAAAGTGCCGAGCCGTCGAGCGGAACAAGCACTTTGAGGGGATCTGAAAACGGCGATTCCATTTCTATACTCCTTCGGCTGGAAAGCGAACTCGCTTGCAAGATGCGATCGGCTCCTCAGGCAATTGCCTCTCGAGATCTAAGCGGGAACGCATCTCCCCCCTCGTTTCAACGACTTTAGTTCTCTTTCCACTAAGCAAGTCGCGCTCATCGTCGTATCCTCCGTAAAATAGTCTGATCCGATAGCGGTTCATTTGCTTGTACTTTCCAAAGCTCCTGACTGGCATCAATGTCAAGCCAACATGAAGTCGGTTCCGAGTCCAAGATATTGGCTCGCAGCGTACGGAAGCGTCAGTTAACGGGGTTCTGGCACAACAAGATCGTGACAAGTTATTCTCATCCAACGGCTTTGACGGCAGCATCGGCAAAAGCTTTGAGATAAATACCTCCGTTCTCGCTACGGCCAGAATTTGCACCACGAATAGAGCAACTGCTGCACCCGCGGAGCACTGTTCCGGATGGCTCCTCACTGCGTTTGAGTGGTCGAATTGCAACGAGGTCATTGGAGTAACGAAGGGCCGCGACATTGGGTCGGAACAATCGACCGAACATCGCGGCCCTGAATGGCGGGTCCGTTTACGAACGGACTGACCATCGCTGAGACCTTTACTCGACGGTGCAAATTGAGCAGCGCTGGCCTGGCGGGCCGTTCCCCTTAGTTTTGGTCGGGGCTGATTGATTTGCTCATCTCCGCTACCGTCGAGTTGTTACCTAAAAGATAGACCCGAGACCGCCCAAAAGCGTATGAACCGAGGGCTCAGGTGTTGCAAAAACGCAACAACCCAAAGCGGGAAACGCTGGCTTCAGCTGGTCAGATGCGGTCAACCAACGGATGGCTCGCCTTCCCGAAGTTCACCGTCCGAAGAGCCAGCGCGACGGTGCGGCGAACTCCATTGGTCTGAACGGTGCGCAGTCATCGCTCCTGCAACGAACTTGCAACGGTGCAATGGGTAGATCGGTCACATGTGCTACCTCCTGCCTGCTACGTTGTTGCCATTTGAGAGCGACATGTGGTCGCCTCGCCGCATAGCGGCGCATCGGTCGTATCAACGCAAATCAACGACCTTGGGACGCCCCGATGGCGGGGAGTTCCCGGAATCGGGATCTGGACGAGGAGGCAGAGTGATGGCTGGTTCAATGAATGGAAAGGTCGCAATAGTAACTGGAGCTGCCGCTGGCATTGGCCGGGCGACTGCAATGGCATTCGCAAAAGAGGGCGCCAAGGTTGTCGTCGCGGATGTCACGGCGCCCGGTGGAGAAGAGACAGTCAATTGCATTCGTAGGGGAGGTGGCGATGCCATCTTTGTCCAGACAAACGTTGCCATCGAGAGCGAGGTCGCGTCGTTGATCAAGGCAACGATCGACGCCTACGGGCGACTCGACTACGCATTCAACAACGCCGGCATCGAGGGCGCTATCGCCCCGGCGGCAGAGTATCCAGTTGAAATGTGGGACCGGGTTTTAGGGGTCAACGTCACTGGAGCGTGGCTCTGCATGAAAGCCGAGATCCCTGAGATGCTCAAGCACGGCGGAGGGGCAATCGTGAACTGCTCGTCAGTTGCCGGCCTCGTCGGCTCGAAGGGCCTGGCTGCCTATGTTGCGAGCAAGCACGGTCTCGCCGGGCTAACTAAAGTAACCGCGCTCGATTACGCTCAGTCGGGGCTCCGGGTCAACGCTGTCTGCCCAGGCGTCATCGATACGGCGATGATCGATCGCGTCACTGGCGGTGATGCAGCGGCTGAAAAGGGATTCGTCGCAATGGAGCCGGTCGGACGGATGGGCACGCCTGACGAAGTTGCCGCGACAGTTATTTGGCTATGTTCAGATGCCTCGTCGTTCGTAACTGGTCAAGCCCTAGCGGTCGATGGTGGCTTTGTCGCTCAATAGCACTGATGGCGCTGTAGCGGCGAGATGAGGACCGTTCCGAATGTGCAGTCATCGATTGCGAAAGACTGAACTGACTTGCTCGCCGCTACATCGGTTTGCGTTCCGTCGACGAACCTTAGTGCGTCGAAGCGCGAAAACGATCTCCTTCGATGACTGAGCTCGTGCCGGAGGCGCCTTCCTCGACGACGTCGGACTCGCCTGATAGCAATCTCGTCGTCAGACTGCTTGATGACGAGATAGCTTCTCCGCGGAAACGGCGTCTTGAGACCCTCGGCCCAGGCTTGATAACGGGTGCGTCAGATGATGACCCATCCGGGATCGGCACCTATGCAGTGGCGGGTGCTCGCTTTGGGTTTGTATTGCTGTGGACGGCCCCGATCGCGATCCCGTTGATGATCGCGATCCAATATATGTGCGCCAAGATTGGGTTGGTCTGTGGCCGAGGTTTAGCTGGGGTGCTTCGCGGCTACTATCCTCGGTGGGTGCTGTATTTGGCCGTAAGCGGGCTCGTTATTGCCAACACCATAAATGCGGGTGTCGACATCGGCGCTATTGCGAGCGGCATCAACTTGTTGGTTCCTCTGCCGGTCCTCTCGCTTATCGTGCCAATCGGCATCCTCATTTTGACCCTGCAGTTTTTCGGGTCGTATCACCTCATTGTGCGCATCTTCAAGTGGATGACGCTGGCGCTGTTTGCTTACCTCGGCGCGGCGATCCTGGCGCACCCGGATGTTGCCGCTGTGATCAAGTCGACGGTTGTCCCAACGGTGAGGATGGATCGCGCATTTTTGATAACCGTCGTGGCGATTCTCGGCACAACCATTTCACCCTATCTCTTCTTCTGGGAAGCAAGCGAAGAGGTCGAAGAGGAGATCGCGCACGGCCGGCGGTTATTGTGGCAACGACAGGGCGCGACCGATTCGGAGCTGCGAGGCGCCGCCTGGGACACCGGAATCGGCATGGTCATGGCTGTCGTTATCATGCACGCGATCATGCTGGCAACCGCAGCGACGCTTCATCAGGCCGGGCAAACAGAAATTCGGTCGGCCGCTGATGCAGCTCAGGCGCTGCGTCCCCTCGCCGGCAACGCTTCGACACTTCTCTTCGCGCTCGGACTGATCGGCTCAGGCCTACTTGCTGTTCCCGTGCTCACCGGTGCAGCCGCTTACGCTGTTTCTGAGACTTTCGATTGGGCGGAGGGCTTAGGCGAGAAGCCGCGTCGCGCTAAAGGATTTTATGCGGTGATTGCGGCTTCGACATTGGTGGGAATGCTAGTCAATTTTCTCGGCATCAACCCTATATCCGCCCTCTTTTGGACCGCGGTCATCAATGGCTTGCTCGCACCGCCATTGCTCGTGCTGGTCATGCTTGTCGTCAACAACAAAGAGATTATGGGTGAACGGGTGAATGGATCGGTCTTGAACATTCTGGGCTGGGGAACCACCGCGGTGATGTTTCTCGCCGCTCTCGGGTTCCTGTTGATGTAGCCACTCTTGGTAACGGTCACTGCTCGTGGAACATAAATCGCGGCTTCATGGTTATCCGGGTGGTGGCAATCCGCTGGTCTGCCGCTCATTGTCACGACATTGTCACACCGGCGCTCCCACTGTAACTCCTTCCGAGCACCGAATCGCTAGCATGCCATCTATCGTCTCGGCAAGTAGCCGTGCACTCTTCAGGAGGATACGACGATGGTCCATCCCACCCAGCGGACGGCTGCGCTGGCGGCCGCCTTCTTCCTTGTCGGTTCGCTCTTCTTCGGCCTGCACGCGGTCAGCGCGCAGACGACCGTGGCCCACCCAGTGCACATTCATAAGGGCAGCTGCGCCGCCCTTGGCGATGTCGCCTATCCACTGCAAGACGTCGAAGTGACTGCGCCCGCGGCGGGCACGCCCACAATAGCAGGCGCCGCAACGGCCCTCCCCGTCTGGACGAGCGTGACCACCCTCGACGTGAAGCTGACCGCCCTGCTGGCGCAGCCCTACGCGATTAACGTGCACAAGAGCGCGAGCGCCATCGAAAACTACATCGCCTGCGGCGACATCGGGGGTCAGGTGGTCGCCAACGAACTGACGATCGGACTGCACTTGCTGGGGACGTACGGCTACGCGGGGATCGCCGTGCTCCACGCCGACGGTGACAAGACGAAGGTGACGCTCCACTATGTCGAGCCGCTCTCATCAGCGACGAGCGCGAACACGGTCGGGATTACCGAGACCGAGATGATGATCACCGCCTCGCAGACCTCGTTTAAAGTCGGCCAGACCTACACCTTCGTGGCAACCAACGTGGGCACAACCGAGCACGAGCTCGTCATCGAGCACCGGGGTGACGTTGACAAGCCCTTGGAGCAGAATGGGCAAGAGGCCGAGGCACCCGATATCGAGCCCGGGAAGACCAAGACGCTGACCTGGACATTCACTGAGCCGGGCGAGTACGAATTCGCCTGTCATTTGCCCGCGCACTTCGAAGCGGGCATGGTCCTGCCCATTGAAGTGACGACGTAGCCGCGTCGCGTCGGATCGCCCGCGCATATGCAAAAGCCCGAAGTGATGGCCACGCCGCGGGCGTGGCCGTCACAAACTCTGGCCATTGCCCGCGTCCTCGCAAGGACGGCAGTGGCGGCAGCATCTAAAGCAGACCACCGCGCACCAGTGCGAAACGTGGCGCTAAGCCAAACACCGGCTTGGCGATCTCGAGCAGTTGGTACGGATCGAAGCGGTCAGTCTAGTTGTATTCGATCTCGGTAATTTGCCAGCGGATGTACGAGAAGTCGCTGGACCCGTAGTTCCAGACTCCTTCTCCCCCCATCGGGACGTCTATTCCTTGGAACTCGCCGTAGGCCTGAATCGGGATGCTCCAGGTTTCTAGCTTGCCTCGGGCATCGTTGTAGCGCTGCGCGACGATGCCTGTCACTCTGCCCTGTACATCAAATGTGAACGTGGCCGAAGCGGTCACTCTCTGAAAACTCATAGTCGCCCGAGCAGATGTCGAGTCCTCAGTCTCCCATTTGATCAACGAGCTCAGCGCTGCTGCTGGAAACCAGACTATCTCACCGAGATAGCGCAGCAGCGCGCCTTGATTCAGCCCACCTCCCCGCATCTTGGCCACAGGAATCAAGGACAGCACCCGCATATCGAAGTCGCCAATGCCGTCCTGAAAGCGGTCGCGACCCGAAATGGAAAGCAGCCATGCCATCTTGAATGACGCTATCCATACGAATCCTGGTGGATTGGTCGTGAAATACTGTTCAGCATCGAACGGCATCCAGCCTCTGTTTTCCGCGAGTCGGAATTCCCCCTGTTGCTTCAAGCGGACCGTGACCGGGTACGCCTTACCGAGAACGTTGGAATTCTTCAACCAGCGTTGAACTGGCCACGGCAAAGTCGCGAGATCAGCCACTGTTATCAGTCTCGGCTGTTCATTCTGTCCGGCGGACAAGAGATCGGTCACTTCCCTGCATATCCGCCGTTTCAATGCCAAGTTGCCGATACATATTGCCGAGGTTGAGAGGATCGCCATGGAGGCAAGAGTGCCGAAAGCAATCTCCGCCAGCCTTCTTATTCCTTATCCTCAGTTGCAACGGATCTTGTCATTGCCAAATGAGAATGATGACAAACACGGCCTGCACGCTGATGCAACGACGCGGCGACTGTGTAGGATCGCGTTGTCACCGATTCGGATCTGCAGCGACCCGCTGTATATCAGGCGATACATGCGAATAGATATTCATCGTCATAGCGATGTCAAGGCGTTCCTGCCCGACTACGGACTGGCCCGAAGTCGCGAGACCAGCGGTGCCGGGCATGCGACTCTTCGAAGTCCATCCCAGCACCTGCTATTTGATGTCAAATGATGCTGTTTTGTGCGTGATCCTAAGGATCACGCGTCCAGTTGGTGTTGTCTGATGACGGCCAATTATGGGGCGTTCGTGTCAAAGTTCGGACAAAAACGTTAGCCGTTGTCCCTGTCCTAGCTGCTCACGTGGTTGAACTTGGAGTCCTTGGTCGAGGGCCGATCATTGGGTCTAGCGATTCGGTGTTTTGTGTGGTTGACCGCCCGCGGCGCTCAACCTAGCTTATATCAGAATCGTCCTTCTCCTTGGAGAAGCTATCGCAAACGTGTCGGCCTGCTTTCGCGTGATTCGAGACTTAGTGTAACCTGGCGCACCCGAGTGTGCCGGCGGACAGCCAACGGTGTGTTGGCCCATCGATTCCGGCGCTATCGGCGGCAGCGCCGCCAGCCTTCCCGGAGCGATCCATGCAGCCCATCAAGACTCTCTATCTGGTGAATCACAGTCACACCGACGTCGGATTCACAGACTACCAAGACCTGTGTTTCCGGCAACATTGCGAGTTCATCGATCAAGCCCTTGATCTCATTGAAGCGACGAAGGACTTTCCCGCCGAAGCGCAATACCGGTGGGTCTGCGAAGTCACGGGGATGACCGAGACCTACTTCGAAAAGGCATCTTCCGCGCAGGTCGAACGCTTTAAGAAGTGGCACGATCTCGGCTTCATTGATGTCGCTGGCATGCAATACAACCACACGCCAATGCAAATCCCCGAACAGATGATTCGCAGCCTCTACCCGGTGCGACGACTCCGAGACAAGTTCGGGCTCAAGATTTCGACGGCGATGCAGTGCGATGTCAATGGCGTCAGCTGGCTCTATGCCGACCTCTTGCCGCAGATCGGGGTTGAACTCATGACCATGGCGGTCAATCCGCTTCGGGGCTACACGCCGAAACCAATTCCGAACGGATTTTGGTGGGAAGGACCGAGCGGCGGCAAGGTGCTGGCCTGGAACGGCTTCCACTACCTTTGGGGCCGAAGCATTGCCAAGCTAGGCGATTGGCGATTTGTCGACGAATCGCTTCCGCCAATCGTTGCCCGCCTGGAAGCCGATCCCGACTATCCATTTGATTTCATGTACGCGCAATCCACCCACCCGATTCGCGTCGATAACGGACCGCCAGACTCACGGATGCCAGCTTTTGTCCGCGAGTGGAACGAACGAGGTCGGACTCCTCGGATCGAATTCACGACGCCGGCCCGGTTCAATCACATGTTGCGGGAACACTACGCCGACAACTTCGAAACGCTTCGCGGAGACTGGCTCGACTGGTGGTCCGATGGCGTAGCGTCCAGCGCGTTCGAGACAGGTGTCAGCCGGGCAACGCACGATCAACTCCTGACTGCTGAAAACATCAGCGCGTGGCTCAAGAGCGAAGGCATCTCGGTCTGGTCAACGGAGCGAGCGACCCATGCTTACGAGCAGTCCACGCTGTTCGATGAACATACCTGGGGCGCATTTGCCAGCATTGCGGCGCCGAAGTCCCTCTGGGCGCGTGGTCAGTGGAACCGGAAGGCGAACTTCGCCTACACCGCGTCCGCCGAGGCGCTGGATATGCTTGCGGAGGCGTCTCGCCGACTTGCGCGGACTGTCGCCGAACCTGGTATCGAGGGGATGTTCAATCTCGGCGATCTCGATCCGCGAGCGGCCTACCCGGAGACTGGAGCCGATTCGCTGCTTGTGGTGAATACATTGCCTTGGGCGCGCCACGTCGTCGTCGTGGAATCTGAGCAGCGTGGTTGGGCAGCTCCGGCGGGCGTGCCGGAGGATCTCTTCCCGCGGAATGTGCCGTGGGGCGGCTTCCGGCCTGAGACACCCTACCGACGGGTCGCGGGCGAGGTGCCGGGCTACGGGTACGCCTTTCTTCCGCTCGCTTCCCAACCAACCGAAGATGACCTCGCAGTGGGTCCGGCGACCATCGAGAACGCGCACTATCGAGTGCGCATCGATCCAGAAACCGGGTCCATCGCCGAGTGGTACGACAAGGCGCTTGACCACGACTTTGCCGGGGAGTACCAGGGTTGGGGCATCGGCCAATATGTTTACGAACGGGTTGAATCCTCGGAAGACCGGCAAGCACTCTTCTGGGGCGATTTTTCGGCGGAAGACTTTGGCTATGGCCGAACTGATACCCCGTGGCAGCGCTGGACAGTCGAAAATGTAACCGTCAACGACGCGATCATCGCCCACGGCAAAGTCTCTATTTCCGTTGACGTTAAGGGTCCCGGCATCGTGCGCGGTCAGTGCGTCTACGCGCTCGAGAGCGGTCAGAAATCTCTTGCCGTCGATTGGACACTCGATAAGGAGCACCAGACCGGAATCGAGGCCGTCTTCATCGCCTTTCCATTCAATTTCGGGACGCCCTCGTTCCGGGCGGATATCAACGGCATTCCTTTCTCGCCGAACAAGGATCAGCTCAATGGGACCGTCCGCGACTGGTATCCGCTCGGGCGCTGGGTCGACGTTAGCGACGGCGAACGCGGAGTGACCATGACTCCGCTCGACGCGCCGCTCGTCCATCTCGGCGGCATCACCACCGGCAAATGGGCACGCGAACTCGAGCCGGATGGGCCGACGATCATGTCATGGGCGCTGCAGAACCATTGGATGGTTAACTTCAAGGCAAGTCAGGGCGGCGAAATTCCGCTTCGATACCGCCTGACGACACATGCCGGCGCGGTCGACGACGTTGCCGCGACGAAGTTCGGCCTGGAGAGTACGACTCCACCCGTGTCGATGCGCGACTACCTGCGGACAGGGCCTGAATCAGGACGATTCCTGGACATACCAGAGGATGCGCCCGTGGTCCTCACCGCCAAGCCGGCCGACGATAACGACGGAATCATCGTTCGTCTCCAGAATCTGACTCCGCAATCGCAGTCGGTCCCAGTCCGCTTTGAAGCGGCGGCGCCAAAAAGCGCGGACCTGACCTCTGCATTGGAAATTAACGGCGACGCGCTTCCAGTTGAGGGCGCGAGCATCACCGTTCCTGTCGACGGTCTCGCGATCCAAACTTTCCGGGTGCGGTTCTGAAAAAGGCGGCGCTGGAGAAGCGCCGCTCTGGCATAGTCATCTCGTGCCACCCACCGTCATTCCGAGCTTGTCGAGGAATCTGTTCGTTCCATATCACTGCGTCTTGGCAGAGCCAGATCCCTCGGCTTCGCTCGGGATGACAATGGGAGGGCCGCCTCTTTTGAACAAGTCAGTGATCGGTAGGCGGCGTCTTACGCCGTTGCTCGCAGTCCGCGCACGAACACGCGCTGTACCGCGAAGAAGAGAACGAACGTTGGGATCGACACAATCAACGCGCCTGCCAGCGCAACCGGCGGTCCAACGATCGAATACTGTCCTTGAAGTCCAGCCAACGCCGCCATGATCGGCCGGACGTTTTCGCTACGGGAAAGCGTCAGTCCGAACAGCAGATCGTTCCAGATCCAGGTGAATTGCAAAATGAAGACCGTCGCGAACGCGTTGAGCGAGAGCGGGGCGAAGATATTAGCGTAGACACGAAGGGAACCCGCTCCGTCCAGTCGTGCGGCTTCACCCAGCTCGATCGGTACCGACGTAAAGTGATTACGGATCACAAACGTGGCAAATGGCACCGCGATAGCGGTGTACAAGAGCAGAAGACCAAGGTGGGTGTTGTAGAGATTCCAATTCACGTACATAGTGTAGAGCGGTGACAGGTACATCTGAAATGGAAAAATCGTTCCGGCGTAAATCAACATGAACCAGAAGAAGCCATAGCGCACGCGCAGCGAGACAATGGCATAGGCCGCCATTGAGGCAAGGAAGACTGAGAGTAAGCCGCCCAAAATAGCATACGTCGCAGTGCTAAAGACCGCCTGACCCAGATGAGCGAGATTCCAAGCGGACGACATGTTGTGGAACAAGGCGAAATTCGATGGCAGTTGCCACTTTTCCTTGGCACCGTACTCCTTCGCAGGAGTCGAGGCATTAATAAGGAAGAGATAGAGCGGCAGAATCCACACTGCCCCGAGGACCCACAGGATGACGTGGCGGATGGCGATCCCGATCCTCACGAGATGCTCCTCAGTGTGCGGGTGAGATAAAGGAGCGAAACGAGCAAGACGAACACGCTTAAGACGACTGAGATTGCGGCGCCATAGCCGTGCTCGAACAGGACAAAGGTCTGTCGATACATGGTCACGGCGAGTGTTTCGGAGGACCGATATGGACCGCCTTGCGTCATGATCCAGATCACGTCGAACGTCTTCAGCGAATTGACCAATGAGATACCGACCGTGACGATCGTCATCGGCCGCAGGAGCGGAAAGGTTATGTCACGGAAGAGTCGCCAGCCCTCGGCGCCATCGAGCCTCGCGGCTTCGATGGGATCCTTCGGGATCACCTGCAATCCGATCAAGAAGAGGAGTACGCTGACGCCGACCGCTTGCCAGGTCGAGGCGACGATCATCGCGTAGGTGTTGAGGGGCGGCCGCAGCAACCAGGAACGTGTAAGAGATTCAAGCCCGACCGAGCTCAACACGCTGTTGAGCGCACCGTCCCGCAAGAGCATGATCTTCCAAACCGTGGCGATGGCGGTTCCTGAAAGCGCATAGGGCATCAGGAATGGAAGCCGGTAAAGGGCGCCGCCTTGGAGGTCGTAGCTCGCGACCGCGATCAGCAAGCCAATGCCAACAGGTAGAGCGAGTGTTCCGATCACCCAATAAAGGGTGTTCTTCATCGACTGCGTAAGAATCGGATCATTCAGAAGTTGGCGGTAATTGGCCAACCCGATCCATTTCGGTGTGCCTAAACCCTTGTAAGCCGTAAAACTCAAATACGCGCTGCGAAGGAATGGCCAAATGAGGAGCACACAGACAAGAACCACCGCGGGGAGCAGGAACAACAAGGGAGCAGTGCGACGACTTAAGCGGCTCCAGCCGCTTGCCTTTGCAGCCATCACACCCCGCAGGGATGCAGATGTCTCGGTCAACTGTGCCATGAACTATGGGCTCCGGTATCCGTCAATCCGTGCGCGCAGGGATACTCAATGCCGCTTCGCATTGTCCGTCACCGCGGCTAGGACGCAAGCCCCAGCCACGGTGACATCTTTGTTTAGGACGACTACGACGTGGGAGTCGCGCCAGGAGACGCCTTCGCTGGACCGCCGCGTTTCGCCCACTCCGAATCGGCGAGCTTTTGAATGTTGTCGAGCACCTTTGCTTCGTCGCCCGGGTTGAGCATGAACTGAGCGAGGAAGTCGACAGCGCCCTCGACGATTGGCACCGGCGATGCCTCCCAATACCGTTGATACAGGGTGTACTTCTTGCTCGAGATCTCATTGAGCAAGTTGCTGATCACCGGGTTATCACTTGTCGCATTTGGATTAGCCGGTGCGTCGCCCAGGTGTTTCGCCCAAGCCGTCTGCGCATCCGGCGTGAGCCACCATTGTGCCATCTTCTTGGCGGCGTCGACCTTCGAGCCCTTGTTGGCAACCGCAAGCACGCCGGTTTCGACAATGATGACATTGTCGGTGACCGCGGGGTTGACGTTCGGCATGATGAACGCGTCATAATCCTCGCCCGGCTTGATCCCTGTGGCCAGGAGGGTACCCTGGTACCAGGTTCCGATCGGAATCATCGCCACTTTGCCGGATTGGAATTCGCCGGGGAAATCGTTGGTGAGGTCTAAATCGAACGACGTGAAATACTCCTTCTCGATCAGGGACTTCCATGTGTCCATCGCCTGGACGGCAGTAGGATCGGTGTACTTCGCCCGGCCACTCGTCAACTCGACGTAGAAGTTGGGGTCTGTGCGCAGGACCATCTCTTCGAACACGATGAAGCTCGGCCACCGTCCGTTTTGGGTGGACGCGAGCGGCGTCACGCCCGCTCCCTTGAGCGTGTCGCATAAGGCGAGGAACTCGTCCCACGTGGTTGGGGGGTTGAGGCCATTATCGGCAAAGACCTTCTTGTTGTAGAAGACGACCCAGTACGAGAGATGCAGCGGCACCGCCCATTGCTTTCCGCCGAAGCTGAACGCGGGGCTCAACGATTGCGGCAAACTGCCATCGGCGATGTCCTGCGACCAAATGTCGGACAGATCCTGGAGAACGCCCTGGTTGTATAGGTCTTCAATCCGGTAGCCGGACCACCAGGTGAAGAGATCAGGTGTATCGCTGGTCGGAAGTGCGGCGAGCACAGCGGCTTGATACGACGTAGTGTCGGAGTATGGGGTTACGTCCCAATTGACCCCTATTGCGGCTTCCGCGAGTTTGCCCTGCTCAACGAAGAAGTCCTGCCAATTAGCCTTGTCGTGAGAGAACTTGAGCTTCGTCACATCTTGAGCGAGTGCATCTGACGCGGACAAAAGGGACAGGCCACTAGCGGCACCAACGCCGAGCGCGGCGCTGCCTTGAAGCAACCGGCGGCGGTTGATCGATCGGCCAAAGCGATCGGGCGACTGACGATCAGACATCAGGATCCTCCTCTGCAACGACTGGCAATCCTGCGCCGGACTGCCGGAGCGTCGTTCTTGCTAACCAGTTCCTGAACGAGCAACGTAGGCGGCTAAGCTCACCTCCTTAGGACGACACGTTAGCGAGAACAAGTCATCTAATCAATTAGTGAATTTGGCGTATCATAGGGATGGCTGGTGGAAGTTGTCAACGGCATAGTTGGGCGTTTGCCCGATGACCTCGGAGAGTCTCGTCATCTTGACAGCGGACAGACGTGCCCCTAAATTCACTAAATGATTAGATCACTCGCGAATCCAATTGCGACGTGATGGTGGCTATGACTGGTCCCACGAGTCTCAACATCTCATCCTCCGCGACGCGACCCAATCTCTCTGTGTACCTCTCACAGCAGATCTTGAATCTGATTCGCGATCGCCATCTCAAACCCGGCGACCGCTTACCGTCCGCCAAGGACCTTGCTGCCCAATTCTCCGTCGCCACGCCGACGATGCGAGAGGCGCTACGCAGGTTACAAGCAACCGGCATGATCGACATCCGCCACGGGTCGGGCATATACGTCCGCCGCGACAGCGACCGTTTGATGCTCTCCAATCCAGCCTACGGAACGCTGGAGGCGCAGACGATCATGCAAATCCTCGACGCACGATCGCTGATCGAGCCGTATCTTTCAGAGCTCGCCGCAACACACGCGACCGACGAGCAGATCGCGAAAATTCGGGAGATCATGCTTCGCGGTGAACATGCCCTCGAACGTCCGGATGATCGCTACCTCAGCGCCAACCACGCCTTTCATGTTTCCATCGCCAGAGCTTCGGGCAATCTGGTCTTGGCCCACGTCGTGGAGTCGCTGCTTGAGATGTATTCAAGCGAGCTGCACATCGTCGACCCCAACAGCACGCTCGCCGAGATTCGCGCACGCGACCACCGTAACCATCAGTTTGTGGTTGATGCGATCGCTGCCCACGACGGACCTGCAGCGCGTAAGGCGATGGCCAACCATCTCGAGGTGGCGCGTTCAACCATCGAGGTTCGGGTGGCGAATTGAGCAGTCCAAACGAATGGCGCGGAGGCAGCGAAGGTGCTGGTACTCGTTCCTTGGATGCGCACTGATCAAGGAGTTCGAATTTGCAGCCGATTCTGCCCTTCGATCGTGGATCGGTCTTTTTCGACGCGACCACCGGACCGGTGCGGCTCAAGCACCCTGAAGGGGTCGCGGTGGCCGGTGACGGCGCCGTTTGGTGCGGTGGCGACGGCGGAGAGATCTATCGCATCGAACCTGATGGCTCGGGCTTCGAGCTCGTCGCCTCAACCGGCGGCTTCACGCTCGGGATGGCGTTTGACCGGCGTGGACGACTCTACACGTGTGATCTCGCGCATAAAGCGATCTGGAGATTCGACCCTGCCGAAGGAAAAGTGGAACAGTTCTCAACCGGCGGATACGGCAGATCGATGCGAGTGCCGAATTTCCCGGTCGTCGATCCAGCGCGCAACTGCCTGTACGTGTCTGACAGCCACGCCTTTGGTACGCCGGGACCGGGTGTTTGGCGGATCGATCTCGAAAGCGGCGACGGTTACCTGTGGTACGACCAACCGTTGAACTTCGCGAATGGTATGGCGCTTTCGCCGGCTCGCTCGACGCTCTACGTCGTCGAGACCTTCGCCAGTCGGGTCGCCCGAATCCCCATCCGGGACGACGGAAGCGCGGGCGAAGCCGAGGTCTTCGTTGATGGCATCGAACGCCTGCCGGACGGTCTCGCGTTCGACGCGGCCGGGAATCTTTACATTGCGTGCTACGAGCCGTCACGCCTCTTCCGCGCGACTCCGGACGGAAAGTTGGAGTTGCTCTACGACGATCCAGACGCGCACATGCTCTGTCACCCAACGAATTGCGCATTCCGCGGCGAAGACCTTTTCACCTCGAATCTGGGCCGCTGGCACATCACGAAGATCGAAGTCGGAGCGCCGGGAGCGCCGCTGCTGTAGCTGATCGACAAGCAAGGCTATTTGACCATAGGGAGTAAAGGAGTATTGCAGCCGTGCCGCGTCGTCTGGAAGTTCATCGGCATTGGAACGTGCTCGACACACAAGAGGAGCTTTATGCCCACGCAACGACGGCCGAGCTTCGTCTAGGGCAAGTCCGCGCGCGGGTCGGAGCCGTTCCTCTCTTTCGTCAGACCAACGCGGGACTTCTCCAGGCAATTCGTGTTCGCGTCGACGGTCCAGTGGGCGGCTCTCCTCTTGCAGTCACCGTCTCGTCGGGCGAAACCGTCCTGGACCGGCAAACCGTTCAGATCGAGGCGGCCACCTCGATCCATCTCTTTGTTCCCGAGGTTTCAAGCGACACGCCGTTTCAATTAACGGTTGCGAACGCAGCGGATTCGGCGTCCACTGAGATTGTTGTCAGTCCGCAGCGCAAATGGACGATTCACCTGATCCATCACTCGCACTTCGATTACGGCTATACCGATCCGCAAGCCGTCGTGATGGAGCATCAGCTTCGCTATCTCGATGCTGCGCTTGATCTCCTGACACTCACTGATGATTGGCCGGAGGACGCCAAATTTCGCTGGAATGTCGAGGTTACCTACCCGCTCAAGCAGTGGTTGGCTGGGCGGCCTCTGGCGCTCCGCGAGGAATTTGTCCGCCGTGTGAAAGAGGGCCGGATCGAGGTCAACGCCCTCGCCTTCAACATGCACACCGAGGTGTACTCGATCGACGAGCTCGCCTGGGGATTGAAGTTCGCCGGCGAGCTGCGGGAGCAGTACGGCATCGACATCGTCTCGGCCATTCAATCGGATGTCCCCGGCGCCACGATCGGCCTGCTGAATCTGCTCACGTCTGCCGACGTTCGTTACTTCTCGGTAGCGCACAACTATGCGGGTCGGTCGGTTCCGTTCCGCGTCGGCGGACAGGACCTGACCCGACCCTTCTGGTGGCAAGGTGCGGACGGGAAACGCCTGCTCGTGTGGCAATCGGACACGCCACATGGCGTCGCCTACATGGACGGCGTCATTGTCGGTCTCTCCGAAAACGAAGGCGTGGCCCGCGGCCTGCTTCCCGACTACCTCGCGGCCCTGGCGAGCCGGCCCTACCCGTATGGCAAGAACGCGTTCGGATGGCACGATTTTCCGTCCGACCTGCCGATCACGAAGAAGCCATACCCGCACGACTTGCTTTTTCTCCGGGTCCAGAACTCACGTGCCGACAACGCGCCGCCAACCCTCGCCATTTCCGAGACCGTCCGCGACTGGAACGCCCAGTGGGCCTACCCGCGACTTCGCGTCTCGACGAACCGCGACTTCTTTACAGAGGCCGAGACGACGCTCGGCGACCGGCTCGATACGTTCGAAGGCGACTGGACCGATTGGTGGGTCGATGGAGTTGGGTCCGCCGCGCTGCCGCTTGGACTGAACCGCCAAACCCAAGGCACGATCCGCACGGCACAAACGCTGCACACGCTCGCCGGTAAGTTCACCGGAGAATGTTTGCCACACGCTGTGGCGGACATTGACAAGATCTACGAAGATGCGGCGCTCTTCGATGAGCACACCTGGGGTTCCGCCAACCCCTGGGACAACAAACTCGAGGAATCTGCTTCCGGTCAGCTGCAATGGGGACGAAAGTCTGGGTTCGCATATGAGGCGTTCGACCGCGCAAATGTGTTGCTCCAATCTGGCCTCCATCTTTTTGGTGGAGGCATCTCGCCGGCGTCGCAGGCGCTCGCTTCGCTGATCGTCTTCAATCCGAGTGGCCGGAGTCGAACGGACCTCGCCCGCGTCTTCCTGCCCGCTGAGCGTGTCGGTCCCGGGTCACCCTTCACGATCGTCGACGCCAGAATGGGTCAGGTCGTGCCGCATGCCGTGGAGCCTCAGGGGCACCCCGGTTTTCGCGCAAAAGGTCAGTGGGTCACGTTCGCGGCTCACGACCTCCCACCGGTCGGCTTCACCCGATTCGATGTCGTTTCAGCAAACGATGAAACCAAGAGTGCTGAAACGGCTGAGTCTTTTGCGCTCGAGAGCCAGCATTACCGGGTTGAGATCGATCCCCGCGATGGGTTTGTCGCCTCGATCGTCGACCGCGCAAGCGGCCGCGAGCTGGTCGATGTCGATGCGCCGTTCGGGTTCAACGAATACATCTACGACCGGTACACGAGCGCCGCTGGGTTCAACCATCTCTCCGGCAGGATCGAAGATGTCGACCTCTCGCTCCTCGGTTCGCGGTCGACCGCCGGCAATGCATTCCCGCTGGCTCGAACCTCCGACGCCGTTGCCGAGCGACTCACGGTGCGGCTCGTTGCAGAAGGATCTGAATGGTTGGAAACGACGATTACGCTGCCACATGACGTCAAGCGCGTGGACATCGCCAACCGACTCCTCAAAATCGCGACGCCGGAGAAGGAAAGCGTCTTTTTCGCATTTCCGTTTGCGGTCGATGACCACGACCCGGAATACGAGATCACCGGCGGCGTGACCTCGCAGGATTCCCCG
Organism: Thermomicrobiales bacterium; assembly: GCA_045804965.1. GTDB lineage: Bacteria > Chloroflexota > Chloroflexia > Thermomicrobiales > UBA6265 > CAVTUU01. The sequence goes on from JBJMMD010000054.1 coordinate 33,246, forward strand.
CATGTTCCTGGTTCTGCCAGGCATATGTTTGCGATCCGCCACTGGCTCGCGTTCGAGGACGCGCGCGGTTCGGCAGCTTGGGCGACCGGTGAGGCGCCGCTGATCGAGCTCGGATCCATCGCGTTGCCATATTCACCGTTCCCGCCGACGATCCCGGCCGAACTCGCCAAACGTTCGACGATCTACTCATGGGCACTCAACAACCTCTGGGACACGAACTTTCCGCCGGCGCAAGGCGGCGAGATGTACTTTCGCTACGCTATGAGCAGCGACGCATCATGCTCGCGAAGAGAGCTCGGCATCCGGACCGGCGCGTCATTCTCTGCGCCATTCGTCGGTATCTGCCTCCGGTCGGGAGGGAAGGGACGCGATGACGCTTCAGGCAGCTTCGTCTCGGTGTCGCACCCACTTGTCGAAGTGGTAACCGTCGCTCCATCGCGATCTGGGGATGGCGTCGTGGCGTATTTGCAATCGCTGGCGCCCGAGACAGTCGAAACTGAGATCGGTTTTTCCTCGCTCGCGCCCGTGAACGTCAAAGTCGCGAATCACTTGGAGCGGGATCAGGAGCAACTACCGCTGAGCGAAGGCAAAGCCACCGTCACCTTGACGCCCGGCGCATACGTCGCCGTCATTTTTGCGGTTGAGGCGAAGTAGTGGTTCATATCCGAGTTAGAAACGCTGGCGAAGGGAGTCGAAGCTGAAAATCGTCGATATCCGCGCGACAACGGTGACCGTGCCGCTGGAAGCGGCGCTGCAACATGCCACAGGCGCGCATTGGGGCCGCTTTGTCCGCACCATCGTCGAAGTCGAAACGGACGACGGCTTTGTCGGCCTCGGCGAAATGGGCGGCGGCGGCGAAAGCGCCGAACTCGCGTTCAAGGGGCTCAACTCGTATCTCGTCGGCCACAACCCGTTCGACCTCGAGGCACTTCGCTTCAAAATCTGCAATCCGACGGCGTCGCTCTACAACAACCGGACGCAATTACACGCCGCCCTGGAATTTGCCTGCCTCGACCTCATCGGTCAGAAGCTGGGCGTTCCGGTCTACGATCTGCTGGGTGGCAAGCTCCGCGATGACGTGCCATTCGCCAGTTATCTCTTCTTCCGGTACACCAATCCCGAAACCGGGACCGGCGAAGTGCGCTCACCAGATCAAGTCGTTCAACATGCCCGCGACCTCAAGCAGAAGCACGGATTTACCTCCCACAAACTCAAAGGCGGGGTCTACCACCCTGACTACGAGTTGGACTGTTTCCGGGCGCTGGCCGAGGCATTTCCGGAGGACCGCGTTCGCTATGATCCGAATGCGGCGCTGACTGTGGAGGAAGGGATTCGCTTTGGGCAGGCGATTGAAGGTTTCAACAATGACTACTTCGAGGATCCAACGTGGGGTCTGAATGGCATGCGCCGGGTGCGTTCGATGGTCCGCGTTCCGCTTGGCACCAATACGGTCGTCATCAATTTCGAACAACTCGCCGCGAACGTGCTCGATCTTGCGGTCGACGTCATCTTGCTCGACACCACCTTCTGGGGCGGCATTCGCCAGTGCGTCAAAGCGGCGGGCGTCTGCGAGACCTTCAACCTCGGGATTGCGGTCCACTCGTCGGGCGAACTCGGTATCCAGCTCGCGACGATGGTACACCTCGGCGCGGTCCTCCCCAACCTCGGTTTCGCGGCGGACGCGCACTACCATCATCTCATCGACGATGTGATCGAAGGTGGTCCCCTTCCTTATAAGGGAGGCAAGATCGCGGTGCCGGCGGGTCCTGGTCTGGGCGTCAAACTCGACGCCGAGAAGGTGCGGCAATATGCCGAGCTCTACAAAGAGCTTGGCGGTTACGCGTATGACCGCGACCCAGGTCGCCCCGGTTGGTACGCGCTTGTCCCGAACGAGCGGTGGGCGGACCCGACGGTCAGTCTCGCGCCAAAACTGCGATGACCACTGGCTGAATAGATCTCCTTTGAAACGAAGGCGATAGGTTATTCCGGTAGCACTACGGCCACCGCCGAGAGCAATCCGCCGTCGACTTTGTATTCGCCGCCGGTGATAAACGATGCTTTGTCGCTGGCGAGGAAAGCGATCAGGTCCGCGACATCTTCTGGCGTGCCGACTCGGCCGATGGGATGCATCTTGCCCCAGTCGGCGACCATATCGTCGCTCGAACGGTCGCCCTTCCAGACATCGGCTGCATAGCGCAACATCGGCGTGTCGACCGACCCGGGGCAGACGGCGACGACCCTGATGTGTTGAGCGGCGTGATCGAGCGACATCGCGCGCGTGAGCGCGTTGATTGCGCCCTTGCTCGCGGTGTACGCCGCGACGCTCTTCTGCGACGCGAACGCCTGGACAGACGAGACGTTGATGATCGCGCCGCCTCCGCGCTTTTCCATCTCGGGGATAGCGAAGTGCGACGTTAAATACATCCCTTTGACATTGGTGTCGAACACCTCATCCCATGTCGCCTCGTCCGTGTCGACAACCGTGCCGTAGCGCTGAATCCCAGCGCTGTTGACGAGGATGTCGAGACCGCCGTATTGCTCGATCGTGAACTTCACCGCCTTTTCTGCACCGGCGGAACGACTGATGTCAGCGGCGATGCCTTCGACAGACAGCCCATCAACTCGCATCTCGGCGACGGCTTCGCGAACCGCATCTTCTCGCCTCCCGCAGATCACGACGGATGCGCCTGCTTCAGCCAATTTCCGCGCCGCAGCCTTGCCAATACCCGTTGATCCACCGGCAACAAGGGCAACCTTAGATGCAAACTGTTGTTCAGACACCGTTCATCACTCCATCTGATTTGAGCGGCGAGTCTCGTTGCGTGTCAATTGTCCAATTCGAAGATCATAGCCCGCAGCCAAAAGGCCCGCTCCTCGTTCGGACCGAACATGATCGCCGAACGGTTCGCTACGGCGTCAGCTAGTCCGTTTGTTGGATAGCTCAAAAACTGTTCAAGCCCAATGGAGTAGAGCCGACCGTACCTCGGGTAGTCCACGGACGCGCCAAACTCCATCCAATACCTCAGATATGGCATGACCTCGATGTCCCACTCGACCCGGATCCCAATCCCCTTGCCCGGGTGCACGATTTCATATCAGCCTTCAGGAAAGTCGGTCAGATAGACGATCTCGCTGATTGTGCCTCTCACTGGGAGCGTACTCAAATCGATGGCGCCACCGTCGCTGGCTTCAACGATTGGCCAAGTGGGTCGTTGCTTCGCTTTGACTCGTCGGCCATTCGGATGAATCGCCACCGGATGCGGAATGACGGTCACACCGTCTGGAAGACGAATTCGACACGTCTCGTCGAGGAACGGCCGCCCATAGGCAAGATGGTGCCCCCACATCGCGGGGACCATCGTTCCGCTCTCGTTAACAATGGTTTCGTTGAGGAAAAGCGTCGGGCGGCCAGACTCAAGTCGAAGCGACTTCGCGATGTGAAACGGCGTTTTTAGCGTGCGGACAGCGAACGATACTTTCGCCGCGTTCTCGCTCCCCTCCTCAATATGGACGTCCCACGGGAGATTGCTGACCTCACCGTGTGGTCCGAAGAAAGCGCCCAGCGATGTCGCGGACGATCCACCATTCGGGAAGACCTCTTGCCAGCCGCCGGGATACGTATCGACAAACATGGCCGGCGGATCAGGCGAGGTCGAGAGGAAACCCGCGGGATTGTGAACGCTGCCGGGTGTCAGCCAGGCGAAGTCAAGAACTCGCGGTTTGTAGTTAAACTCAACAACATAAGTCCCTTTGCCGGCGAGTACACCGATGCGCGAGAGCTCATTTTCCAAGGTGACCAAGCGCATACCGAGATACGCGACATCGCGGATCCGGGGTCCCAATTGCGTTGAGCCCGATGCCGGTCTCCGCTCACGTGGAACCCTTCGCTCGGTAGCGCGTCTCGATCTTCGGAAAGGAATCGGCTGCTGAAAGTATTGTCGCCTATGCGCAAGCAGAGTGGTGGCTCAGGACGCCAATGTACGGTTCGGCGTGAGTTTCAAGTGAGACAACAGCGGGATTGGGCCGACAAGGATCGGCCGACCCTTTCTGAGTGAGGATTTGAGGGACCGGAGTTCCATACACTCAGGTGTCAGCACGTGCTGTGTGATGGTGGTGCGTGTCAACTGGTCGTGCCAGGCATGGGACTCGAACCTAACTGCCGAAAGCCCTCGCAAATACGATCGTTTCTGAGTGATTTTCGAAATTTGGTCACGAAATGGTCGCACTCGTCTTGGCTACGGTGAAGTGTCGCGCAGACGATTAGCCCGAACTGACTTAGAAGTCGTAAACACCGGCCAAGAATTGGGAAATAGATTCTGAACCCAGTTCAACGAGCAGCTTGACGCCCATATTCTCAGTTGCTCCGCCAAATCGTGCGGCGCGACAAGCGATGGCTCGGGCGTCTTGCCTTGACCCTTATGACAAAATGATCCAGTGACGAAACGAAGGTGGTATTGACACCAGCTCGAAGATAGCCTGTACATTTGCCGCGCTTGTCAATATGGCAGGTTTCATCGGATGCCGTGCCGAGCATCCTTCAGCCGGAGATGAACCCATGGCAAGCTCCCGGCGAGCGGTCGCATCCCACGCCGATACGACGATCGGGGCTGTCTTCTTCAACCTCGGCCCGATGAAAGGCGTGAGTGATGAAATCCTCGCGTTCGCCCCGAAACGGCCGATTTCCCATGAGAACCGGGAGGAGTACGGCCGGCGGCTTGCATGATATTTAGAGACGTACCATTATTCCCTCCTGAAGCACGAGCGGTTTCACATCTTTCAAGCGCTCATCTACCCGGCGGTCTATCTTCGCTGTCTCCGCGGGCTGCACCTAGCGATCTCGATCCTCTCCTCGTTGCGCCATAGCCAAGAGCCACAGCGCCCCATGCGGATGATGCTGTCTCCTGAATGGCGGGAAACCTTCTATGCACCAACGACTCTCTATCGCCTTGGCGGGAGCCGCGAGGCGGGCGTGTCTATCGACCCTTGCGATCCGCGCGATCGCCGCGGCAACGACCTTTCGGAGAGCGACCTCATCGAGGAAGACGCGAGCATCTTCCAGTACAAGGTCGAGATCGGGGCGGATGGGACCGGGCAAGGTTACGCTCGGTGGCTTCACGAGAAGCACCGCTACACGATGGTCTTCAAGTTCCTGTCTCGCCTGCTTGGGCCGGAAAACGCTTACACCGCGCTTCCACCCTTGGTGCGGGCGGACTTCGCCCGCCTCCGCGATGACGATGTATCCGTCACCTTAATGTCCATGCGTAACCGATGCCCGTCTGCCCGGTGCCGACATTGATGAAGCGGAGGCGGCCACAGCGGCCTAAGAGCTACCTTGCTGCGCCGGGACGCGGACGGTTGACGGGTGGCCGCGCCGTCCGCATGATGGGCGCACACGACCGTGCGCAGTGCAGGACCCGCCCATGGCCGACCCGACATCAACCGACTCAAACCGCCTCCGACCGGTGCCTCCGGTCCCCTTACCTGCCCGGGACCGGCTCGGCGCGCCGCTGCCTGCCCCGCTCACCTCGTTCGTGGGCCGGGAGCAGGAAGTAGCGGCTGTCGTCGACCTGCTCCGGCAGGAGGGCGTGCGCCTCGTCACACTGACCGGTTCGGGCGGAGTCGGCAAGACCCGGCTCGCGCTGCGGGTGGCTGGGGAGCTGGCGCGAGAGTTCGCCGACGGTGTCGCCTTCGTGGACTTGACGCCGCTCTCAGAGCCCGACCTGGTGGCGCCGTCCATCGCCCAAACGCTCGGTGTCCGCGAGACGGGCGATCGCCCGCTCACAGAGCGCCTGGTCGAGGCCTTACGGGACCGCCGTGTGCTGCTGGTGCTGGACAACTTTGAGCAGGTCGTCGAGGCCGCACCGCTGCTCGTAACGCTCTTGGGCGCCTGTCCCCGTTTGAAGGTTCTGGTCACCAGCCGGGTCCGGCTTCGAGTGTCGGGGGAACACGCCTTCGTTGTGCCCCCGCTGGTGTTGGCGGAGGGCGAGGAGGTGACCCCGCTCGCCGAGGTGGCGATGGCGGCAGCGACCCGCCTTTTTGTGACGCGGGCGGCGGCGGCTGATCCGGCGTTCGCCCTGACGGAGACCAATGCCGCCGCCGTTGCTGAGGTCTGCCGTCGGCTGGACGGGCTGCCCCTAGCAATTGAGCTCGCGGCGGCGCGCGTAGCCCTGCTTCCGCCCGAGGCCATGCTCGCCCGCCTCACTCAGGAGGCCCACGCGCGTCTGCCGCTGCTGACCGATGGCCCGCGCGACGTGCCCGCCCGCCAGCGGACGCTGTGGAGCGCCATCGCCTGGAGCTACGACCTGCTCTCGGCCGAGGAACAGACCCTCTTCCGGAGGCTCGCGGTCTTCGTCGGCGGCTTCACGCTCGCCGCAGCCGAGAGAGTTGCAGGACTGACACTTGAGGACTCAGGACTGCGTACCACGGACGCGATTCACGTCGGTTCAGTCCTCGGCGGCGTCGCAGCGCTGATCGACGCCAGCCTGCTGCGGCGGGAGGAGGGGCCGGGTGGCGGGCCGCGCTACACGATGCTGGAGACGGTGCGTGAGTTCGGGCTGGAGGTGCTGGCGGCCGAGGGCGAGGAGGGGCAGGTGCGGGCCGCCTACGCCGACTTCTGCTTGGCGCTGACCGAGCGCGACCAGCGGGCCATGGACTGGCACGAGATGGCCGCCTGGTTCGACCTCCTGCAGGCCGAGCATGACAACCTGCGGGCGGCGCTCGCCTGGTTGGAGCGCAGCGGCGACATAGTCGGGCTGCTCCGGCTGGCCGGCAACCTCGCCTGGTTCTGGCTCTACCGCAGCCACCGTGCCGAAGGCCGGCGGTGGCTAGAGCGCGCGGTCGCCGCGGCGCAGGAGGCAGAGGCGTCAGACGACGTCCGCGCCTGGGCGCTGCACGGGGCCGCCCTGCTGACCCGCACCCAGAACGACATCGCCCGGGCGGAGCGGTTAGGCGCGGAGGCTCTGCAGCTGTACCGCGGCCTCGAAGACGCCTGGGGCACCGCGGTCTCGCTGAACCTCCTCGGTGCCCTGGCCCGGAACCGGGGCGCCCACGACGAGGCGTGGGCATTCGGCGAGGAGGCGTTGACCCTGTTCGAGGAGTTGGGGATGGCGCGGTGGGTAGCGCGGGTGCGGGCCCACCTCGGGATCGTCGCCCACTGGCGCGGCGACGACGGCGCCGCCGAGACGCTCCTTCACGCTGCGTCGACTGCGCACCACGAGCAGAATGACCAGATCGGCTCCGCCATCACCCTCCACTGGCTGGCGGCGGTGGCCGCCGACCGGGGTGACCACGCGCGGGCGATAGCCCTCGCGCGCGAGGGCCTCGACGCCGCGAGTGCGGCCGGGGCGAAGGAGGCTCTGCTTGACGGCCTGGCCGGGCTGACGACGGTCGCCGTCGGCCTCGGCCGGATGGAGGCGGCGGCGCGCCTGCTGGGCGCAGTAGGGGCGCATCGCGAGCGGCTGGGCTACACCTTCGAACGGCCCGAACAGGAGCGGTACGACCGGGCCGCGCAGGTCGCGCGAGAGGCGCTCGGGGACGCGACCTTCTCCCGCGCGGAGGCGGCCGGCCGGGCGCTCTCCCTCGACGAGGCCGTGGCCGAGGCTTCTGCATTCGCTGTGCCGGTGAGTCCGGCCGTTGCGAATGCACCTTCCGGCGCGGCGGTTCGGCACGGGCTGACGGCGCGCGAGGTCGAGGTCCTGTGCCTGTTAGCGCAACGGCGGACCGACCGCGAGATCGCTGACGAACTCTTCATCAGCCCGAAGACGGCCGGGTTCCACGTCGCCAACATCCTCAGCAAGCTCGCCGTCGCCAACCGGCGCGAAGCCGCTGCCCTCGCCCACCGCGAGGGCCTGACTACGACCCCCTCCTAGGAAGTTCTCCCAGGTTCCCCGCACCGGGCCGCCCCGGCAAACCGGGGGTTTCTCCCGGTGTGTCTGGCGGGGCTGGCAGGCATGATGGGACCGTGCCTGGCGGGTGCCGGGCGTCGGACTTAATTGATATGACTATGATCGAAAGGAGATCATCGGAATGCGACGGTACTTCACACTTGGGTTGATGGCGCTGGCACTGCTGCTCGCGGTGGGGGCGAGTGTCCATGATGTTGCTGCGGCCAAGGCGCCTGCCTTCAAGAAGGCCCCGACCTTCACCGAGATCGGCTTCAGGCTCAACGCCTCCGGCTCGATCACCGGCCTGGAACCTTCGGCCGAGTACCCGAATGACACCAAGATCTTCCTGACCGGGTACGGGACCCTGAAGGTGGACTGTTTCGACTCGTCCGCCACGCTGTTGGGCGAGGCGACGGCTTCGTTCGGGAGCGTCCAGGGCCTGCAGTATGTCCCGGACAGCCAGCTTCGGCCGAGCGGCACGCCGTTCAGCGTGACGACGGAGGCACCGGGCCTGACGCCGGAGCAGGCCGGCTGCCCAGGCGGCGCCACCTACACGGCCGCTCGTGAGACCACCTACACGATCGCGCGCATGGTAGTCATCCAGCGTGGACTCATCGTCCTCGATCAAACCTTCTACCTCTAGGCCGCGACGCAGGGCCAGCGGGGCCGCCTTCAAAGCGGCCCCTACCTTAACTTGGACTTGAGGCCGGTTGGCGGCCCGCTGGAGTTGGGTGGCGGCCAGGATGTCCCCCGCAAGGTGACCGCTCGCGAACTGGCCCCTTGGCCCTTCGACGCACGACGCTTCGATGCAAGGAGTGAACGCAACATGTCGACTAATCTCATAGCGCCGACGGAATTCGCAGCCGCTGGGCCCGACCTCGCGGCGATCAAGCAGCGGCAACAGCAGACATGGGCCACCGGCGACTACGCGGTCGTCGGCTCGACGCTCACCGTCATGGCCGAGCTGCTCTGCGAGGCAGCGGACCTACACGCGGACCAGCGGGTCCTCGACGTGGCCACGGGCAACGGTAATGCGGCGCTGGCCGCCGCCCGGCGCTTCGGCGTGGTCACGGGCATCGACTATGTCCCGGCCTTGCTGGCACGGGGTCGGGAGCGGGCGGCCGCCGAGGGGCTGCCGGTCACCTTCGCCGAGGGCGACGCCGAGGACATCCCGTTCCCTGACGCCTCGTTCGATGTGGTGCTCTCCACCCTCGGCTCCATGTTCGCCCCCGACCAGGAGAAGGCGGCCGGCGAGCTGCTGCGGGTGTGCCGGCCTGGCGGCAAGGTCGGGTTGGCGAACTGGACCCCCGACGGATTCATCGGTCAGATGTTCAAAGTGACGGGGCGGTACGTGCCCCCGCCGCCCGGTCTGCGGCCGCCGGCACTCTGGGGTACTGAGGAGCGGCTCTGGGAGCTCTTCGGCGACGGGGTCGCTTCGATGCGGGCGGAGCGGCGCAGCTTCGTCTTCCGCTACCGCTCGTTCGACCACTGGCTGGAGGTCTTCCGGACCTACTACGGCCCGGTGTCCAAGGCGTTCCAGGCGCTGGATACAGACCAGCAGGATGCCTATGCCGCCGATCTCCGCTCGCTGGTCGCGCAGTTCAATAAGTCCGACGACGGGACGATGGCCGTGCCAAGCGACTACCTAGAGGTCGTTGCCGTTCGGGCCTGAGTCTGCGTGCCCGATCAGAATGCTTTCGTCATGGTAATGTCGGCGTGGCCGAAGCGTTCCTGCACGACTTTCGGACTGGCCTGAAGTCGCTGGACCAGTGGTGCCGGGCATGGGACTCTACGGAGCCCATCCCGGTGCCTGTCTTTGCGTGTCAAATAGTGCCGTTTTGTGCGTGATCCCGAGGATCGGATGTCCAGTTGGTGTTGTTTGATGACGGCCAATCATGGACCGTTCGTGACAAAGTTGTGACAAAAAGAAGCCGTCGATTTCTGATGGACAACACCAGCCATCTATCCTCAATTCTCAGAGGCAGTATCGGACGGCGATGCTGCGAAGCGTTTCATGCGAAGGGACGACAACAGGTCGTGCGCCAAAGACAACCCTTGTCCTGCTTCAAGCCGACGCGTCCCTGACGAAAAACCCTGTTAGATTGCCTGTCATTCGTCGCCCAGTGGCTGTTTCTTCGACCGTTGGTTCCGACACAGGAACTTCGGTGAGCTCTGGTGTCGACGCGGTCCGCGGGTCGCCCCGTCGGCGTCCAGTTCTTCACTGATCCTCCGACCACCGGTGATCAGGCGGGGCTTCGAGGCGGGCTACGGCGGACTTCGTGTCGAGGGCTCGCCATCGGTCGTCGGCGACCGCCTTCACGGCGGTCGCATGGCTCGATAAGTTGGCAGGACGCTCAGATCAGGACGGCGCGCGATCCTGGCTCTCCTTCGTGTGCTTGGCACACTGCAAGCGTACCGTCCGCCTGTTGCTCCCCGGAACCCGCGCGCTGTTTGCGTCGCGATAGGACAGACGGGCCAGCGTGCATCGTTGACGCCACGCGGTTCCCCCGTCACCATCGAGGCCTACGGTCCGCCAGTCCTGATGCGGCCTTGTCGCCATGCTTAGTGATGCGAGCAATCGTGCGAGCACTCGTGGTCGAAGACCGGACCGAACTCTGCGAGGCGCTGGCGACCCTGGTGGCCGCTCGTGGTCATGACGTCATCACCCGCGCTGACGGATTGGCCGCTTGGCACGTTTGCCAGCGCGAGCTATTTGACCTCGTGCTCCTTGACGTCAGCCTGCCGGGCCTCAATGGTTTGGAAATCTGCCGGCGGTTGCGAGCGCGCCACGGACTGCCTCGCCGGTCTCCGCCGTTGGGTCGAGCCTGCGCCGCGCTCTGCTCTCGCCTATCCTGCGCAGCCACGCCCACTGCTGTCTCGGCGTGGTCAACAGCGGCTCCTTCGTTGGGGTCCCAGCATTGTCGGCTGGCAGTTGGTGGCGACGCAGCTCGGTGAGGATGAAACTGCTCTCGTTGACACTTAGCATGATGCTTCGCTCCTTCATGTATCTCGATGACGACACGGCGCCACCGGCCGATCGCAATACCGGACGGTTTCGCCCGTCTGCGGGGCGGCTGGGCTTGTCTCCTGCCTGCGGCAGTGCGACGGTCCAGTAGTCATAGGCTACGGATCCACGGCGCCGCACTCCAGACCCAACGACGGCTCATCGGCAGCACATCGTCGGCACATGGCTGCGCGGCAACACGACGACCGTGCTAGGATGACGCCATCGCGTGAAATTGCAGGCCCCGTCCGGTGGGCGTCTGGAGCAGGGCATGGACAGTACGGCGACCGACTCCTTCGGCGCCGTGCTGCGTCGCCGGCGCGTCGCCGCGGGGCTCAGCCAAGAAGAGTTAGCCGAGCGCGCGAGTCTCAGCGTGCGCGGCGTCGGCAACCTGGAGCAGGGGCACCGCCAAGCTCCCCGCCTCGCCACGGTGCGATTGCTGGCTGACGCCCTCGGGCTTGATGACGGGGGCCGGGCCAACCTCATCGCCGCGGCCCGGCCGGAGCTTGCCACCGCTCCTCCGATCTCCCTCTCGCCAGTTCCAGCGCCGGTTCCCCAGCCGCGCACACCCGTGATTGGGCGCGAGCGCGAGCGCGCCGAGTTGGGTGCGCTGTTGTCCCGGCCCGATGTTCCTCTCGTCACGGTGACCGGCCCCGGCGGGGTCGGCAAGACTCGCCTGGCCCTCCACGTGGCCGCCGACCTCCGAGCGGGTTTCCCCGACGGGATCGCCTTTGTCTCCCTGGCGCCAGTCCGTAACCCGGTCCTCGTGCTGCCGACGGTGGCTCGCGCCGTTGGTCTACATGACAACCCCGACCTCTCCCCGCTCGACCAACTGGCGACCTGGTTGGGTGGGCGGTCGTTCCTGCTGGTACTTGACAACCTCGAGCAGGTCGTTGCAGCCGCCCCGGTGCTGGCCGACCTCCTCGCCCGCTGCCCTAACCTCACGGTCCTGGCGACCAGCCGATTGGCGCTCCATATTGCTGGCGAGCATCGCTATCCGCTATCCCCGTTGCGCCTGCCCGACCTCGACCGCCTGCCAGTCCTGTCCGAGTTGGCCGCCACCGAGGCAGTCGCCCTCTTTGTGGCGCGCGCCCAGGCGACTGACCCCGCCTTCGCCTTAAGAGAGGCCAACGCCCTGACTGTTGCCGCGATCTGCGCCCGGCTCGACGGTCTCCCCCTGGCGCTCGAGTTGGCAGCGGCACGGGTGCCGACGCTGCCGCTGCCGGTGCTGCTGGCCCGGCTGGAGCACGCCTTGCCGCTGCTGACCGGCGGCACGCGCGACGCGCCCGATCGGCAGCGGACGATGCGAGACGCGATCGCCTGGAGCTATGACCTGCTGGAGGCGGCCGATCAAGCCCTGCTCCGCCACCTCGCCGTCTTCGTCGGCGGCTTCACGCTCGGGGCAGCCGAGGACCTCATCCGGGAGGCGGGAGCAGAGAATGGGCGCTCGGCGCACCCGGCTCCAGCCTCCGTCCTGGACGGGATTGAGGCACTGGTCGCTGCCAGCCTGGTGCAAGCATCGTCCGACCCGCTGGCCGCGGAGCCGCGCTACCGGATGCTGGAGACGGTCCGTGAGTTTGGGCTGGAGCAACTGGCGAAGCGCGGTGAGGAAACAGCGGCCCGCGACGCGCATGTCGAGTACTTTGCGGCTCTGGCGGAGCGGGCAGCGGCGGCGTTCTACGGGCCTGCGGAAGATGCCTGGTTCGCTTGGCTGGAGGCCGACCACGCCAACTTCTTGAGTGCGCTGGCCTGGTGCGTAGCCCGCGAGGACCACTATCGCCTCGGCCGATTGGTCGCCGCGCTGTGGTGGTTTTGGGCCACCGGTGGCCACACCGCCGAGGGGCGCACCTGGTTGGAGCAGGCGGTCGCCGCGACTGCGGACGCGCCGCCCCCGCTCCGCGCTCAGGTCGTCTGCGCGGCGGGGTATTACTCCGGCGATGCGAGTCTCAACGCGAGCGCGACCCCGCTGCTGGACGAGTGTCTCGCGTTGGCGGAGGCGACCGGCGACCGCGAGGCCGCCGCGCGAGCAGTTACTTTGCTAGCCATTGCAAGCCCCGGCAGCGACCTCGATCGGGCCGAAGCCTTCGCGACCGAGGCCGCCGAGCGCTGGCGCGCGCTGGGGCCGAGTGTCTTGTGGGGGGAATGTCTCCTGGCGCAGGGACACGTCGCCTGGGCAAAAGGGAAGCTTGACCGGGCCACGACGTATATCGAAGAGGCTCTGGTGTTGGCCCGCGCCCATGGGTTTGCGTGGGGGATCGCCTTGGCCCAAAATTTCCTGGG
>JBJMMD010000055.1:0-25720 GCA_045804965.1 Thermomicrobiales bacterium
TTGGGCGGCGTCTTCGGTCTCGTTAACGCTCCCTGATACGGGTCGGCATACTGCGCGACCGTAAATGTCCAGTCCGGCGACTGAGCGCTCCCGATGGCCGACGTTGGTGTCGACTGCTGGGCGGCGGCCGAACTGAGACCGAAATTGGCCACACCGGCCGTCTGCGCCACCGCGAGACCTGCGATGGGGAGCGCGCTTGTCGCCAGGAACTGACGTCGCGTTGTCATCCGTGCCATGGAACCCGTTCCCTCCATTCAACTGTCTCGAAAGTTGGACGCCCGCAGAATCTCCCCCCATCCGCGACGTATGGACTCAATTCTCTGTGCAGGACGGTCCTTCGTCAACCGAGATCGTGCGGGCGACGCTCCAATTCCTACGCACGGCGGAGGGTAGGCAGAGTGACGAGGACGAGCGTCAATACCGGCAGCCCTTGATTCGGAGCACCCCTCGCCTCCCATCCATGCACGGCGTCAAGCAAGTAGGGGCGCGTGGCGCGCGCGCCGGCTCTCCGGTTCGCCAATGCCACTCGCCCTCCGTCACCACGCGCCGCAATCTCTCTGGCCACGCTGACCAGGAGGATCGGGCGAGGGCTGCGCCGCGGTGAGCGAGAGCTATTCCTGGTTGAGGACTGGCAAAAAAACAGGCCCCGACGGTTGACCGTCGGGGCCTGACTGCTCGCCAAAATGTCGCCGGAATTAGCTCGTCCGGTTCCAGTTCGCGATGTTCCAGTAGTTCGACTCGTATGGGCCAAGCGCCACGTTCTCGTCCCGCAACGTGTTGCTAATGCCGTACTTGTCGGCAGCACGCTGCACCAGCGGGATGATCACGAAGTCGTTGATCACCATGTCGTTCATCTTGATGAAGAGATCGGCGGCCTTCTCCGGATCGGTCTCCGCGACCACTTGGTCGTAGAGCGCATCGTAATCCGGGTTAGCGTAACGGCCCAGGTTCTGACCGTTCCACCCATTCGACTTCTGGGCGATGTTCTGCCGGTCCTTGCCCGCGTACCACGCCAGCATGTAGTCCGTCGGGAATGAGAAACCCGGGCTGGACGTGTACATCTCCAGGTCGTTGTAGAAGTGGGTGTAGGTCTGCTCATTGCCGGCGGCGCTGTCGAAGAAGATACCAGCGTCGACCTGCTTGAGCTGGAGCTTGATGCCGACATCCTCGCAAGACTTCTTGAAGACGGCCTGTTCCTTCTGGCGCACGGCGTTGATCGACGTGGAGTAGCTGAAGTTCATCTCCACGTCGCCCTTCTTCCGCGTGTCGCCGTTCTTGGTCCAGCCGGCTTGGTCGAGTATCTGCGCGGCCTTGTCCTGGTTGTATTCCCAGGTCGTGTTCTTCGACTCGTATTGCGGGATCCCGACGAGCGCGTTGCTGGTCGGCGGCTCGCCCGGAGCCCCCTGGTAGAACTGCTTCGACATCGTATCGCGGTCCGCGAGCATACTCATCGCCTGGCGCACGGCCTTGTCGGTGAAGACCGGGTGCGGCGTGTTTATCTCGGCGCGCTGACCGTCCACTTCTTTATTCGGGTCAGTAAAGTTGAAGAGAATCCGCTCAACGCTCGTGCCCGTGACGACCTTGAGCGAACCCTTGCCGCCTTGCTGAAGCTGCGCCAGGATCTGTGGCTCGACCTGGAGGTTCCAGGCATAGTCATAGTCGCCGGTCTGGAGCACCGCTTGCGCCGCCGAGGCCGCATCGCCGCCACCCTTGAGGTTGACCTTGGCGAAGAACGGCTTGTTCGGCTCCCGGTAGTTGTCGTTGATCTTGTAGATAACCTGGTCGTTCTCTTTGAACGTGTCGACGACGTACGGTCCGGTGCCGACTGGGTTCTGCCGGAACGTATCGATCACGCCTTGTTTAGTCGGATCGAAGTCCCAGAGGTGGCCCGGGTAGACGCTCCCACCAAAGGTGCCGGTGAATGGCACATACCAGGCCAGGGTCGGCTTGTTGAAGGTGATCTTGGCGGTAAGATCGTCGACCGCCTCAACGGACTTGATCGGGCGGTACGACTCGATCGCGGTCGTGGCATTGTCCGGATTCATGACCCATTGCCAGGTGAAGACGACGTCTTTCGCCGTGAACGGCTCGCCATCGCTCCACTTGACGTCCTTGATGATCTTATAGGTCACCGTGCTCAGGTCTTCCGAAAGACCACCGTTCTCAACCGATGGCACTTCCTCGACCAAGGTCGCGATTACCGTCGCGTCCGGCATGTAGCTCATCAGCGGTTCAAGGATGAGCGAGGCGCCGAGGTAGTCCTTGGTGCCGTTGCCGGTAAGTGGGCTAAGGTGCGTGACTGCTTGCCACTGCAGCAGTTTCAGCTCGCCGCCCGCGCCGCGTTGCTGGTTCTCAGTGCCGGCGGTCGGCCGCGTCGCTGCGGCCTGCGCGGCGCTGCGGAAGCCGGCGCCATGGGCGCCCGGCGCGGCGGAAGCGCCTTTCATGTCTAACGACTGCAACACGAACAGCGTGACGGGGAGGCCGACGCCGAGGGCGGCGGCCTTTTCCATGAAGTCGCGGCGTGAAATCCGGCCCGCTTTGAGCTCCTCAAACGCGCGCCCGAATTGGCCCTTTTCCTGTTCAACCATACCTTTGGTCCTCCTCAAAAACGAACGACTCGACCTACTCCGGTCGAACCTTGGCGCCGGCGCCGATGCTAACGCCAGGATCGGATGTTGGAACGTCCGCGGCCGGCGTCCCCGCGGGAGCGGCGCGGCGTGCCGCGCCGCTCCCGCATTGTCCATCCGCTCGCGCGGACGTGAACCGCCTTACGATGTTGGTGTCGCCGCGCCCGGCGTGGCCGGTGGTGTGGCCGGCGTCACCTCGAATTCGCCCACCATCCCCTTGGACGCGTGCGACTTGCCATCCGGCGCCGTGAAGAAGCAGACCAAGGTGTACTTGCCCGCCGGCAGGTTGATCAATGCCATGTCGCCGAGCTGGCCGGGTTCAAGGGAAATTTGACCAATGAATTCTACTTTGTTGAACAGACTTTCGTCCGCCAAGAGCTGATCAACGGTCATCCCCTCGGGCAGCTTGAGCACGAGGATTTCATGCGCCTCCTTGCCCATGTTGTTGCCATGAATCATGAGAACCGGGAATTCAGGCGTGGATCCCGCGCCCTCTGCCGTGAACGCATACTCGGTCAGGTCGTAGCCGAGCACCGTCGTGTCGCCTTCCGGCGCTGGGGACTGCGGCACCAAGCTGTTGATCTTCCAGTATCCGCCCTCTTGGACCAGGAACCAGCGCTCGGTGACAAACTGGTATTCCGATTCCAGATAACTGGTGTCGACGCTGACGCTACCGTCGGCGTAGCTGGCGACGTTCGCGAACGACGGGTTCTTGATCATGAACCCTTGGAGATTCTGCACCGCGTCATACGGGTTGGTGGACCCGAACTGCTCTTGCAGGAAGTTCGTCGTGAAGAGTGCGGCCAGTCCTTCGTAATTACCGCTGTTCGCGCAGTTAGCGACGTTTTGTGCGGCTGCGGTCGCGGTCGCCGTCGTCGACTCGTCAGCCGGCGTGGCCTGGGGAACTTCAACCACTTGCGCGGTCGCTTCCGCGGTTGCTTCGCCGGCCGCCTGGGTTTCGACGGCCGCCGGCGAGGCTACAGGACTCCCCGGCACTTCTTGCGGCGTCGGCGTGCCGGGTGGCAGCGTGGGTGCATCGCATGTGCCGGTTGGACTTGGTGACGCGTCCTGCGCGGTCGCGACTCCCACGCGACCAAAGCTGACACTCATCGCGGCCAGCAGCGCCACCACGACAATGAACAAACGGCCTACGAGCATTCGACCCTGTTTACCAGGTGCCATCAATTCAGCTCCTCCCACCTAGATCGATCGACCCATCATCGTTCAATGCAACATCCTGGTCACAGGGCCGTGTGCGGAATCCAGGATGCGGATGCGGGCGCCGTTACGGGCGCGAATCGCCGGGAATGAGGGAAATTGGCAGCCGTCCACTCCGCTGAGCCCCGACTCGTTGATCAGGACCCGCAAGCAACGTGCCGCTATTCACCGAATTTCGTTAATAGGCCCGTGAACTGGTCTGCCTGCTGTTCGCAGCGAGGAGGCTATCGCAAGACGCGTGCAGCGCCGAGACGCGCGTTGCATGACCCGCGGCCGCGCAGCCGTTTTCGGCGCTTACGTGACCACCAGTCTTGCTTTCATGCCCGAGGCCAAATAGGGATTGCCGTCCTGGTCATAGAGTAAGCAGACAAGCGCGTAATTCCCCGGTTTGAGATCGATCAGCACGAGCTCATCCGTCGCGCCCGGCGCGACCGTCACTTGGCCGACGAAGGTGATGCCCTTGGGAAACTGCGGCCCCGGGTTGTCGAGCAATGCCTCGCTCGTCACACCTCGGCCGAGTTTGACGACCAACATCTCGTGGGTGGCCTCACCCTGGTTCGTGCCTTTGAGCACGACGTCCGGGCCGCGCGCGCTCGTTTCCTGCATCCGAAACGAGCCGTCATCGATCCGGATTTGGACGACATCCGCGCCTTGCGGACGGGGCACGTCGATCGCCGTCTCGTCGTCGAGCAGCCAGCGCAAACCGGTGCCGTCGAGGTCAATATCCTGGATGAAGGTCGAGCGGAAGCGGAGGAGCTGATTGCCAACGACCGTGGTCACATTCGCAGTCGCGCCGTCGCCGATGAGGGCGACCTGATCGATCGCCTCGACGCGCACGGGCATCACCGGCAGGTATGGCGCGATGTCGCTGACGAACTCCTTGCGGCTCAACACCTGGCCCGCGGCGTAGGTGTCTGACAAATAGTGCTCGGTCACGAGTCCGGAAAGCGCGTTGAAGTCACCCGCGCTGGCACAAGCGGCGATCGTCATTTGCAGCGTCGAGAGCTCGGCAGTGACGGCGGCGGCAGGGTTCTCCGGCGCGGTCACCGGGCTGACCGGCGTCGCGTGCGCCGGGCTTGCCATGGGCGAAGCGATTTCAGCAGTCGGGGTTGGGCTCGGGATGGGCGTGGGAGTCGGCTTCGGTTTGACCGAGGTTAAGCAGGACTTGCCCGTTGTCGGAGTGGGGGGTTTTTTCAAGTCCATGGCGGGCGCCGGACCCGCGGCCAAGAGCGCGACCGCGCCGACAATGACGATTGCGGCACATGCGCGTGCAGTGAAACGCGCCAATACGGAAAACATCGCCAGATTCGGCACCATGAGCCTCCCACCAGAGATCGATCGACCCTACCCTTTGCGCGCGCCTGCGGGAAGCTCGTGTCATTGGGTGAGCGGGGATTGTAGCCGAGACCCGGTCTGGCCTGACAACGTCTGCCTACCAGAACGCGCGTATACTGCCCAACCGTTTCGCGCGCGAGCCCGCGCAATAAAACCAGGGCTCCGGCATCAGCGAGGGAAATCATGAACGAGCGCATGAGCGGTGGAGGGAACGGATTTCACGGGCGTCAACCGGCCGCCGAAGAATGG
The DNA here is from genome assembly GCA_045804965.1 of Thermomicrobiales bacterium. Classification (GTDB taxonomy): domain Bacteria; phylum Chloroflexota; class Chloroflexia; order Thermomicrobiales; family UBA6265; genus CAVTUU01. The sequence goes on from JBJMMD010000055.1 coordinate 5,430, forward strand.
GCCGGGCTGCTCGCCCACGCCGTCGCCCATCTTGCCGCGCAACTGACGATGACCCAGGTCCGCTTGCGCGCGGTCGCCTCCGAAATGGCCGGTCAGGGCATCGTCGACCAGACCGCGGTCCAGCGCCGGGTGCAGGCAATCGCCCAGACAGAAACGGGCAACTATCTCCGCGAAAACCTCGGCGAGTCGTTGGTGGAACTGATCGACTTGGAATCGCTACAAGCGGATATCATCGATTTCCTCAACTCGCCCGAGGCGCCGTAGACCGCAGCCCTAGGTTGAAATCTCCCTTGTTTGCCACCGTAGCCGCGCCGCCGGGTTAAAGCCCACCGCGAAGACGACGAAGCCTTTCCAAGGCTGCCCTCCCCCCGCGCTGAGAGGAGAGGGCACGGGAGTGGCGCTTGAGAGGCCCTGATAGTCGCCGCACGCGATGAGCAGCCTTCCGTAGCGCAGGCTGCAGTTCGCCTTGTCGCTCCCGAACAACCAACCTAGCATCCCGACTTTCGGGCTCCTGTCCGGTGGACACATCAGCGCAAGGAGGTGGAATTGTGGGTCGACTTGTGGGGGTATTGGCGCTGGTCACCTTGATCATCGTCGGTGGCTACGCCGTTGCCAGTAGCGTCTTCGCGCAGGGGGCGACGCCGGTCGCCACAACGGTCACGGGAGGAACGCCCGCAGCTGGCGGCCCAACCGGTCCGAGCGGGGCGGCGACGCCGGCGGCGACGCCATCCGCCAACCTGACCGTCCTCACGTTTGTTGAGCACGCCACGAACGAGCAGACGATCGATCTCGGCGACTCCGGTGATTCGGTCGGCGATCTCTTGGTCTTCGCAAATCCCATCTTCGACGCGAACGACGTCTCGCAAGTGGCTTCGGATCAGGGGAGCTGCGTGCGCACCGTTGCCGGTCAGGCCTGGGAGTGCACCTTCACGGTCATCTTCGACAACGGCCAGATCACCATCGAAGGACCGTTCAACGACACCGGCAACACAATCTTCGCCGTCACCGGCGGCACCGAGAACTTCCTCGGCGCCCGCGGCCAACTCCGCTTCTCCCCTCGTCCGAATACCACCGACGAATTCGACATGACCTTCGAGCTGTTGTAGGGGCTCATGTTCGATCGAACTGGCCAGGGGTGATTCGCGAGGACGGCGGTGGGCAGGCACAGATCCTTCGACTGACGCTCGGGGTGACCATGGGAGCGCGCAAGATGACGGAGGCGGGTCGCGCCAGGATGGATGCGCGCCGTCGCCTCAGTATCCATCTGTTCGTATGTGAGTACAGATGTATGTGAGGGGAATGTTCTTACCTCCCACCCAAGTTTAGGAATACCTTCTCATAGCGAGATCAGGACAAGCTTCCTATTATGAGGCCGCATTGGCAGGGTTTTCCTCGCCGGCACTGCTAGGGGCTTGGGACCGTGGCCACATCTGAAGAGCGAGCCGCATTGACTCTCCCGCATTGGCCACGCGCGTCGCTGACGGTGCTGATTGGCATCGCTTACGGGTGTTGGTATCTCATTGCCTTTCCCTCCGACCATTTCGGCCGCTATCTCTCAGCCGCGTTCGTCCTGATCGCGGCCGCGGCCTCTACCTACGCATGTCTGCGCTTGGGACGGGCGGCGAACGCGGCCGGCACGCCCTGGCTCTGGTTCAGCGCTGGTTGCGCCAGCTGGTGCCTGGGCACACTTCTCTGGTTCGTCTCAGAACCGCAACGGCTCGGACGGCCCGACACCTATTCGGTCGCGGCGGTCGCCGAGTTCAGCTTCGCGGTCTGCTTCTCCGCCGGCGTGCTCGCGCTCGTCCGCGCCAACGATCCCCGCTATCCCGTGCGGGAGGTGGTCATCGATAGCCTCATCGTGATCGTCGTCTTCGCCGCGCTCGGCTATGAGCTTTTTCTCGACTCCCGAGTCGATCCGTCCGATCACGACCTGAAGATCTTCGCCATCGGGTGGAGCTGGACGATCGCGATCTTGATCTTGCTCGGGATCGCCGTCGTGAGTTCGATCTTCACCGCGCGCGGGCCCGACCGCGTCGCCTTCGCGCTCCTCCTGGCAGGGCTTGCCCTGTTTGCCGCCGCCGACGTGAGGTACGTCTGGTCGGTGGTGAACGGCGAAACCACGTTTGCCAACGCGGTCGATCTTGGTTGGCAGACCGCTCTCCTGCTCTTCGCGGCGGCGGCGCTGAGGACGACAGTCGTCCGGGCGCCACGGGGCATGGCGATCGTCGTTTCGCGTAATTATCTGCGGGGCCGCTTGTTTTTGGGCATCACCGGTGTGCTCAGCGCGACCGCGCTTGCCGTCTACGCGACAACGCAGCCGCGGGACAGTTTGACCGTGTTCGCAGTCGTCGCGTGCGGTCTGCTCCTGGCCTTGCGATTAGGTCTTGCCTCCCGCAATTCCGACCGGCTGATGGACCGCACCCGCGAGCGCGATCGCCTGGCGGCGGTGGTTGAGATGTCATCCGCCGTCGCCGGCACGCTCGATGAGGAACAGGTCCTAGCTCGCCTCGCCTCGGTCTCGGCGCAGGCGGTTGGATGTGATCGGGCTGCGGTGACCCTGGTTTCCCTTGACGGCGGGTTCGATCGCATCGTTACCCACGGACTGAGCGACAAGGAGCTCGCGCTCCTGCACGAGGCCGACGGACCGCGCGTCGTGTTCAAGACGACCTGGCGTTGGAGCATCGCGGGACGGACGATGGCCGTCCGTTGGGGGGAGGTCCAGGCTGTTCCGGCTGTCGCCGCGGAGGCGTTCCGCGACATCGGCAAGCGCCAGTCGCTGATCACGCCGTTGCTCGCCCGCCACGAAGCGCTCGGCTTCGTCGAACTCTGGCGATCCGGCGAAACGGGCCGCTTCGACAACGAGGACGCGGTCGCCGCGGCCGCGATTGCGCGCCAGGGCGGCTTGGCGCTACGCAATGCCCGCCTCCATGCCGAGGCCCAGGTGAACGCCGAAGAACGGGCGATGCTCCTGCGTGTCAGCCAGGCGGCGACGAGCACGCTCGAGCTCCGGCCGATGCTGGCGGAAGTGGCGCGCACGACCCTCGGTATCGCCAGCGCAGAGGCGTGCTGGATCGAGCTCTGGCATCCGCTTACGCGCGAGTTCGAAGTCGTCGCCGCCGAAACCGATCCGACCTGGCCCGGGACGGATCCTGCCGGCACGCGCTATCCGGTCGACCAGCGCACGTCGGTCCGGCTCGTGCTCGAGCAGGGTTCGCCGATGATCTTCACCGTACCGGACCCCTGCTTTACCGAGCCGGAGCTGAAGGACTTGGTCGACAATGACGTCCAGAGCGTGCTCTTCGTCCCGCTCATGACCGGCGGCGTCTGCGTCGGCGAGATGCGGCTGTTCTCCCGGCGGGCGCAGGCGTTTGGTCCCCACGAGCTGCGCTTTTCCCAGGACATCGGCGGCCACATCTCCCTCGCGATCCACAATGCCCTGCTCATGGAGGAGACCCAGCGCCGGGTCGAGGAGCAGGCACTACGCTTGCGCGTCAGTCAAGCCGCGACCTCGAGCCTGGAATTGCAAACGGTCCTCGACGAGATTTCGGACGCGGTCCTGACCATTCCGGGCGTAGAGTCGTGCGGCATCGAGCTCTGGCATCCGGACACGGACGACCTCGAAACCCGGTCGGAGGCGACCACGCCCGATTGGGAGGTAAACGGCGACACCGGCCGCCGGTTCCCGGTCGGGTTTTGGGCATCCGACCGCGCCGCGCTGCAGAGCAAAGATCCGCTCTGTTTCGAGCTCGACGATCCCGGGCTGAGCGACCGCGAGCGATCCGATATGACCACCACCGGCGTCGCCAGCATGGTCCGGTATCCGCTTCTGATCGGGAGCGATTGTCTGGGATTGCTCAACATCTATTCCCGGCGGCCACGGGCGTTCAGCCCGGATGCCCGCCGCTTGGCGCAGGACCTCGCGGCCCAAACCGCGCTCGCCATCCACAACGCCCAATTGCTCGAGGACGCGCGCCGGCTCGCCATGGACCAATCGGGTTTACTTCGGGTCAGCCAGGCGATCATCTCAAACCACGAGCTGAAAACGGTGTTGCGCGAGGTCGCGCGGGCGAGCCGGGGTCTCGCCGGCGCCGAGTGCTGTGAAATCGAGCTCTGGTATCCAGAGACCGACGAGACGCTGCTGATCGCCCAGGAATATGTCGAGGATTGGCTTGGACCAGATCACAGCGGAAGTAGATTGTCGCTGGCCGATTGGCCGACAAGCAAGCGCGTCATCGTCGAACAACAACCACTCGCGTTCGATGCGGACGCCGACTTCCTCACGCCGAAGGAGCGTGACATCTTTTCGAGCTACGACACACGAAGTGTCCTGATCGTGCCGTTGTTGATCGACAACGGTTGCGTCGGCATCATCTCGTTCTACGCCCGCCGCGCGTCGGCGTTCCCGCCCCGCGCCGTGCGTATCGGGCAGGATCTCGCGAGTCAGGCGGCGCTCGCCATCGAGCGCGCACGTCTCCATGAAGCGCTCAAGGAACGGGCGCTCACCGACGGACTCACCGGGTTGCTCAATCAGCGCTCGATCTTGGAAGTGGTCGACGCCGAGCTCGCGCGCTCGCGGCGCGACGACTGTCCGGTGGCCGTCCTCATGATCGATCTCGACAACTTCAAGCAGGTCAATGACCGTCACGGTCACCTCGTCGGCGACGGGGTGCTGCGCAATGTCTCGGCGATCTTACAGACGAGCGTGCGCGAGCCCGATCACGTTGGGCGCTACGGTGGGGACGAGTTCCTGGTCCTGCTCCATGCCACCACGTTGCCGGAAGCACAGGAAGTCGCCGTCCGCATTTGGCGGCGCATCGAGCGAGAGGCTTTTTCGGGATACGGTGTGCGCGTTCCGGTCCGGCTCTCGATTGGCATCGCTTCCGCCCCGGAACATGGCATCACTCGCCAGGAGTTAATCGCGGTTGCCGACGCCGCGATGTACATGGCAAAGCAGCGGATGATGCCGGTGACCGACGAATTGGTCGCGCGCGAGCGCGCGGACGTATAGCGCGGTTACCTGCCTACGCCGATCCGGTGCCAATACGTGCAGTGCCCAAAATCAGGACGTTCTTTGCCCTGTTTCCGCTGTAAATTTGGATTGAAAGGCCGGGATTGGATGCTCGGGCTTATCCACGGACGTCGGATAACTCCGACTGCCGAAGGCAATCTGCCCGGACCTCCTTCACGGCAAACGTCTTACTCCCGGGAGGAAATGCGAACTCAAATGGCAACGGCGAACCCTGTTTGTCACCACGAGGGCGGACACCGTCCGATCCGACGGTGGACGGCCACGGACGCGTAGCGAATATGAGGGAGAACCTATGGCGGCAATGCAAACCTTTCTCGTGCTTTCCAAAGCCGGTCCGCTCCGTGACTTAAGCAAAGACTCGCGCGCACAGATCTATTGGGACGAGCACGCCGAATTCATTGACAAGCTCGACGGCGAAGGGTTCATTCTGCTGGGCGGGCCTTTGGTCGATGAGGGCGGCGCGTTACTTGTCGTGCACGCGACGGGTGAGCAGGAAATTCGGGAAAAGTTGCAGGCCGACCCCTGGTACGTGAACGGGGTTCTTACGATGGACGGCATCAAACGCTGGGACATCTTCATCGATCATTGGATGAAAGCCTAAACAGACTTGCCACTATGAGTTTCTCTCGTCGTCTTGTTGAGTAGTCTGTCCACGCCTTGGTGAGGTGTTGACCGTGGTGCCGGTCGTCAGCCCGGGAAGGGCTTCGTTGCTCGTAGCCCGGGTCTTTCAGCCCCGGGCGGGAAACGCAACAACGAGGTCTGGGCAGAGTACTGAGCGAAGGCGAAGAATCTCGCCTCTACTAACGCCGACTTCACAAGAGCCAGATGCCTCGACTCCGCTCGGCATGAGGATTGGGTCGGGCGGATCTGCTCGCGTCGGAAAACCCTAGTCCCGAGGCGGCGGGTTGTTGTCGAGCAGCAGTTCCATGATGATTGTATCGACCCAGCGCCCGTTGAGCACGCCCTGTTCGTGGTAGATGCCCACCTCGCGGAAACCGGCGGCCTCATAGAGTCGCATCGCCGCCTGATTGAACGGAAATCCACACAGCACGAGCTTGTGATAGCCGAGCGCGCGCGCCTCCGCAATCAGATGCGTGAGCAGCGCCCGGCCGACCCCCTCTCCCCGCGCCTCCCGCCCCACGTAGACCGACAGCTCGCCGACGAAGCGATACGCGGCCCGTGGGTTGAAGGCATTCAACGCCACCCACCCGGCGACGGCGCCGTCCCGCTCGGCGACAAAGACCGGATGCCGCGCGTCCCGCTTCGTCAGCCAAGCCCGTCGCTCTGCTTCCGACCGCTCCTCGGTCTCGAGCGTCGCAATCCGGTCGACGATCCCCTCGTTGTAGATCCGCGTCAACGCCGGCACATCATCCTCGGTCGCGCGGCGGATGGTGGGGGTTGTCGAGGTGCCCATGGATCTTCCTTTTGCCGCTTCGGCCCAACAGCTGATCATCGCTCGGGCTGCCTCACTCCTCCGGCGAGATGTTCTGGTTGAGATGGAAGAAGTTGGTCGGGTCGTACGTGTTCTTCAGAGCGACCAGCCGCTCGAAGGTGGAATCGCTGAACGCGGCTTTCACGCGCGCTTCGTCCCCTGCGTCCAGGTAGTTAATGTAGGCCGCCTCTTTCGAGAACGGTTGCATTGCTGTCCAAAAATCCCGCGCCCACTTCACGTTTTGCGCCGTCTCGGCTGGATTTTCCCACTGGCTGGTGATGATCAGACTGAAGGGAGCACTTCGATCGCCGAACGCCGTCTCGTCCGCGCCGACACGGCCCATGGCGCCTCCAAGTTGTTCGAGAGCCGCCCCTGAATGGGGAGACGGCACGGCGGCGAAGTGGGAGAGCATCGTTTCGATGGCGTTGTCGCTGAATTCCTTCACGAAGCTCGATTTCCAATAGTGCCGCCTGCCCAACGGATAGAACGGTTCGGCCCTCGCCTGCATCTCTAAGTACGAGACCGGAGCAACCATGTCGGCCAACGGCGAGCCAAACTTCCGAAGTGGCTTGATCACCCGTTCCCCTTCCTCGACCGGACCGTTGTAGCAGACAACGAATGCAACAACGGGATGACCTTTGGGCGACGTGGCAAACGAGAGGTGAGTGATCAATTCGTCAGGCGCGGCGTTGGCGAAATCCCGGTAAAAGCGAGCTGCCTCTCGCCCTTGGTCCAGCGGGTGAATAATGAGCCCGCCCAAAACCGTTGGCCCAACCGGGTGGAGACGGTATTCCAACTTCGTCACAATCCCGAAATTCCCGCCGCCGCCACGCAGCCCCCAGAAGAGATCGGCGTTTTCACGAGCGCTCGCGGTCAGCACTCGTCCGTCAGCGGTGACGACCTCGGCAGAGAGCACGTTGTCACATGCCAGACCGCAGCTCCGCATGAGATAACCAAGGCCGCCGCCGAGGGTGAGCCCAGCAATGCCGGTTGTCGGGACGATTCCGCCGGTTGTAGCCAGCCCACAGGCCTGCGTCTCACGGTCGAACGTGCCCCACGTCAAACCGGCCTCAGCCCGGGCAACGCGTCTGTCTGGATCAATTTGGAGTCCTTGCATCGGAGACAAATCGATCATCAGGCCACCGTCGCAGACAGCGTTACCCGCGACCCCGTGACCTCCCCCACGGATCGCGACATCGAGTTTCTGCTCGCGGGCAAAGCGCACCGCGTTGACGACATCGTCGACTTCAACGCACTTGGCTATCAGCGCCGGACGCCGGTCGATCATCACATTCCAAATGGCCCGGGCCGCTTCGTACCCCTCGTCAGCCGGCGTGATGAGCTGGCCACGCAAACTCGTCTTGAATGCATTGACCTTGGCGCCATCGACAGTGACTTGAGGAATCCTCGTCGCTCGCTGGGTGTCCAAGATGTGGCTCCCTCGCGGTGGCTCGAAGCAGTGGTTAAGATGTCCCGCAGCGCCGCAGTCTATCGTCATCCTCAGCGCTGTCAATTCAGATCATGTTTGGCGAATAGCTCGCCGGTTAAAGGTTGCTCATAGTTTTATGAACCGCCCCTTCCCCGGAATCCTCGTAGTTTCGGGCCCCGGGCTGGCATACTTGCTTGCCACATCAGACCACCGAATCGTGCGTTGAAGGACGAGCAATGACCGAGACCGAGCAAGAAACACTCGATGAGTCGGCGATCTCCGTGACCGAAGCAACCATCGCCGAGGACGCGGAAGACGTCGCCGCCCCTGAACACCCAACTTCCGAGCCAGTGACCGAGGCCATGCAGCCAGGGCCGATGAATCCGGCGCCCGATGGCAACGCGATCGCTTATTTCCTGCCCGATGCGGCGAGCACGCTCACCTTATGGACGATGTCGCTCGATGACAAGACCGCCCGCCAGCTTCCGACCGCCTTTCCGCTCGTCCTCGATCCAGGCGGACCGCAGTGGTCGCCGGACGGGACGCGGCTTGCGGTGACCGGTCTCGACGGCGGCTCCGGAACGACCACGATCTGGATCATTGACGTCGCCTCGGGCGAGGCGACGCGGCCGCTCGCGCGTTCGGCGTCCGATCACACGCCCCGCTGGTCGCCCGACGGCTCGTTGCTCGCGTTGATCAGCCGCAGGAACGGACGCGATACGCTCCATGCCGCCGCGCCGGACGGGTCGACGCCGACGATTCAACTCACGGACGCACCTTACGGCCACGATGAGAAGGAGCCGGTCTGGTCGAAAGACGGCGCCCGGATCGCCTTTTGCCGCTGGAATCCGGAGGTCGGGGAAACGGCGGGCGGCGATCAAATCTGGATCGTCGAGCTCGCCACCGGCGAAGCCAAGCAGCTCACGAAGAAACTTGCCCGGCGCCGAGGACTGGTCTGGGGACCGGAGCGGCCGCTGATCGCGCACATCTCCGACGATGGCGAATGGGACAACGTCGCGGTCGTCAACGCTGACAACGCCGCCGCCTGGACGATTTCGAGCGAGCTGGGCGACAAGGACGACGTCCACTGGTCGAGCGACGGCAACCGCGTGCTCTACACCCGGCTCTCCAACGGCGTCCGCCGGGTCTGCGACAAAGCAACCAGCGCCGCCACCGCCAATCTGCTCGATCCCGGCGACGGCGTCGTTAGTTCCCCTCGCTGGCTGCCGTCGGACGACGCCCCCCAACCCGAACCCGAGACTGAGACTGACGGACAAGCCGCTGAGACGACAGCAGATACGTCCGCCGCGGAGGCGCAGCCGGAGGTGAAGGCCGTCCCACCCGTGCCGAAGGTTATCTACGCCTACGCAGGTATCGGCGAACCGTTCCGGTTCATCATCCAGGAAAGCAAAACCGATCCGCCTGAGCGGATCGAGCTACCGATCGACGACTGGCAAGCCGGCACGAGGATCATCAAGCCAAGCTGGGCCGATTTCAAAACCGCGACCGACACGAAGCTTTCCGGGCACTACTACTTCCCAACGGAGACGTCCGGCTGGGTTCCGGGCGTGCTCTACCTCGGCGATCGACCGGATCGCCCGCGCGAAAGCCGCTTCGGCGCCAGCGAGCAGGTGCTCGTGCAGCATGGATTCGCCGTTTTCGCGCCCAGCCTGCCGGGAACCCCCGGTTTGGGCCGGAAAGTGACCAATCTCCTGAAAGAGCAGATCGATAGCGAGTCGGAAATCTACGATCTTATCGATGCGCTCGATGCGCTCCGCAACATGCCGAGCGTTGACGCCGAGCGGATCGCCGTCGTGGGTGAGGGGTATGGCGGAACGTTGGCGCTCTTGCTTGCCGGAGGCCGGCCGGGAACGGTGAAGGCCACGGTTGCGATCGATCCGATCACCGATTGGGAGTTGGAGCTGGACGAAGCGGACGACGACTGGCGCGCGTGGATCCTGCAAAATTATGGGCTTCCCGCGGCCAACGCCGGGTGCTATGCTCTGCGGACGCCCGCAACCTTCGCCGGCGTGATCGACGTTCCGCTGCTGGTGATCGACAGCGATCGCACGCCGCTGCACCGCACGATCCAGCGCGAAGGGTTGACCGGCACGATTCGCGAGATCGGTGTCGACGTGCAGGAGCAGATCGTCACCGGCGAAACCGAGTGGGAAATAGCTAGCCGCGCCGCCCGGTTCGTCGGCGACGCGATCAAGAGTGTGGCTCCGAAGACTGGCCCGACTCCCGTCGACGACGCCATGTCCGCGGACGTGATCTAAGCGCAATGGTTCGCGCGGGCGATCTGACGCCGGATTGACGGAATTTGACGAACCAATCGGAGTTTGTTGATGGAATCGTCATGGTTGGCTCGACCACCTGGGAATTGATTCCCGGACTCCAAGTAGAATGTGCAAAAGCATAAGCGAGGCACGGGATGTGCAGAGGATTAGCGTCAGATAGCACAACGAAATCTACCCATCTGATTCCCGTCGGGGCGACATCGACCGGTTTGGTAGGATGTGGGGCATGACGCCGACAGTTCTCGTGGTCGACGATGAACGCTTCATCGTCGAACTTTTGGCCGAGGTGCTAACCGAAGAAGGCTTCGAAGTGCGCCGGGCCTATGACGGCAAGGCCGCGTGGGAAGAGGTCAGCGTCACCCCGCCCGATCTTGTGCTGACCGATGTCTTCATGCCACGCCTCAACGGGCTCGAGTTGGCGCGCATGGTCCAAGAAATCGGCATTCCCGTCGTCCTGATGAGTGCCGTCGCCAGTGGCGCCGGCGGTCCGGGCATTGGTTTTATCGCCAAACCGTTCGACCTCGACGAAATTCTTGACATCGTTAACACCGTGCTCAATCCTAAGGATCCCTAGAACCGGCCGGGATCAAACGGCCGCAGGACTTCCGGTGTCTGCCCGGTGGTGAGTTGCTCGGCGAGAGCATCGGCCGTCGCCGGTGCAAGCGTCAGCCCCAGCATGCCGTGCCCGCTAGCGATGGCGAGATTGCTGAACCCGGGGAGAAGTCCGACCACCGGCAAGCCATCCGGCGTCATCGGCCGCAATCCGCTGCCAACCTTTGCCACCGCCGGATCGGCCGGCCAGTTCCGCAGGGACGATGCGGCGGCGCGGGCGATGGCCGTGACCCGCTCTGGCCGGATCACCTCGTTGATCCCCGAAAACTCCATCGTGCCCGCGACCCGCGTGAACGCATCGAGCGGCGTCACTGCCGCCCGCGCTTCGTGCAAATGAATCGCGTGACGCACTTCGACCGGCGACGGCGCATAATCCAGGCAGTAGCCCTTCCCCGCCTGGATCGGCACACGAACGCCGGCCAGACGCGCGAGTTCCCCGCTCCATGATCCAGCGGCGATCACCGTCGCGTCGGCCCGAATCCTCCCCGTTTCTGTCTCTACGCCCACGACTGCACCCTTCGCTGTCTGAAGCCCGATCACTTTGGCGCTCGTCGTCAATTCGACGCCGCGATCGGTGAGGTAGCGCACCAACCCGGCAACGAGACTATCGGGCCGGACATGCCGTTCCTCCCGCATCAAGAACCCGCCCGTGATCTGATCGGCCAGGGCCGGTTCGAGTTCCCGGAGATCGTCGCCAAACACGGGTTCCGGCGCGTCAATTCCGAACGCGGTGAGCGAGTCCATGTGGAGCAGTTCGTGCGCGAGTTTTTCCCGGGTCATGAACGCGAAGAGCACACCCACCTTGTGCTGTTCGAACGCGACGCCGGCCGCCGCCAATTCGTCGTAGAGCGCGAACGTTCGCCGGCTTAGCTCCGCGTTGGCCGCCAACCCTGTGTCATATGCGGCGGCATTGCAATTCCGCCAGAAAGAGATCAGCCAGCGGGCCATCTCGCGATCGAGCCGCGGCCGAATATAGAGCGGGCTGTCCGAGCGGAGCATCCACCGCATCGACGTCCGCAGGAGTCCCGCTGCCGGCACCGGGCCGGCGTGCGACGGCACGATCCACCCCGCATTGACCGAGGACGCGCCATACCCCGGCGACCGCGCCTCGATGAGGATGACATCCCACCCTCGCCGTTCGCACGCGAACGCGAGATTGAGCCCGATGATCCCCGCACCGATGATCGCGATCCTTGGCAACGAGCGTGCTCCTTCCTCGTAGGGCTGCACGGGGCTAGAGCCTGGGCTCTGATTTGCCCCCTCCTATCGCCACTGGTAGCATGGCTGGCGTTTGAACGGAACACAACACGTGGGAAAAGGCGGCAACGGGACGATGGGCGGCGGGACAGCAACGGCGAAGCGGGGGTGCGCAAGATGACGGCGCAACCCGCCACCGTTGAACGGCTCGACTCTCGTCCGCTCCCGCCTCCTCCGCAACCGCATCCCCCGATCCGGTTCCAGGTCGTGCGCAACCGGCCGTTGATCACCCTCATGCTCGGTCATCTCACGCTTGATATGTACGCGGGCATGCTGCCGGTCCTCTATCCCTTGCTCCAAGACCGCTTCGATCTGAACCTGAAAACCGTCGGTTTCGTCTCGCTTGCTTACAGCGGCGCGGCGTCGCTCTCGCAACCGCTCTTCGGTTGGCTGGCCGACCGTTTCGGCACCCGCCTCATTGGGCTGGCGCTGCTCTGGACCGCGCTCACCTACGCCACGATCGGTTTCGCGCCCACATTCACCGTGCTGATCCTGCTCGCCGGACTGGCCGGGCTTGGCTCCGGCGCCTACCACCCGATGGGCGCGCTCAACGCCAGCGCCGTCATCTCCGACGAGCAGCGCAACACGGCGATGTCGATCTACGTCGTCGGCGGCACGCTCGGCATCGCGATCGGACCGCTGCTCGGCGCACTCTTGTTCAGTCTCTTCGGCGTTCACGGCACGGCGGTAACGATCCTGCCCGGCTTAGGCATCGCGATCTTGATGTTGGTCCAGATGCGCACTATCGCCCTTCGCGTTAAGCGTCGGTCATCGACGCTCCCGGTTGCTCACCCGCCAATCCCCGTCGGGCCATTGGCGGCCGTGATCGGGCTGATGATGCTTCGCACCTGGACCATGTTCGGCATCCAGAGTTACATCCCGACCTGGTACAAGGACATGGGTTACGACGCCTGGTTCTACAGCTCGCTGGCGACGACATTGCTTCTGACCAGCGCGCTCGGCACGGTCGGATCAGGCAATCTTGCCGACCGCCAGGGCCGCCGCACACTGCTGATCTGGTCGTCCGTCCTAAGCGTCCCTTCGATCCTTCTCTTCGCCCAATTTCCCGGTGTGCCCGCTTTCTTCACCGCTGCCATGATCGGATTTCTCTTCGCCTCGACCGGTCCGTTGCTCCTCGTCATCGCCCAGCAACTGATGGCCGGGAGGGCCGGCATGGCCTCTGGGTTGATACTCGGACTCGGGTTCATCATGGGCGCGATCGGCGTGCCGATTATGGGCGCGTTCGCCGACGCCCATGGAATGCAAAACGCGATGCGCGCCCAGGCGGTCATCGCCGGCCTGAGCGTTGTGGTCGCCTGGATGCTACCGAGCGAGGGCAAGATCCGGCAAGTAACGGAGGCCGCAAGCGTCGCCGCTGGTCCGGCACATTCGCGCCAGGCGGCGTGAGTTGCCTCACCCCCAACCCCTCTCTCGTGCGAGGGCGAGGAAAGCTTGGTGCAGATTTCGTACCCTCTCCCGCGCATGGGAGAGGGTGGCCCGGAGGGCAGGGCGAGGGAATGCTCGTGCGTGGGAATTGATTCCCGCAGCTCGCCGCGAAGCGGCGTAGCGTTAGACGTATTGGCGCCAAATGAGCAAGAACGCTTCTTCCACCTCCGATCTCATCGATCAGGGCCTCAACGCCATCGCCGCGTGGGAGGCGCAGTGGCCGCCGTTTGCGCTGGACGAGACTTTGCGGCTCCCGGAGGGGCAGGCGGAGGCGGTGCTCGCCGAGTTAGCGGAGCGGTTGCAGGACAATTATCCCTTCTTCCACCCGTCCTACGCTGGGCAGATGCTGAAACCGCCGCATCCCATCGCCGCCGCGGCCTACGCCATGGCCCAGCGCATCAATCCGAACAACCACGCCCTTGACGGCGGCCCCGCCACCGCCGCCCTCGAACGAGAAGTTGTTCGCGATCTCGCCGCCATGTTGGGCTACGATCCGGAGACCTCCCTCGGTCACCTCACGTCGAGCGGCACCATCGCCAACCTCGAAGCGCTGTGGGTTTCCCGTTCGATCCACCCGCAGGCGGCGATCGCCTTCTCGTCCGAGGCGCACTACACCCACAAGCGGATGTGCGAAGTCATCGGCGCCCGTGGAATCGAGATTGCCACCGATTCCGCCGGCCGCCTCGACGTTGAAGATCTCCGGACGAAGCTGCGCAGCGAGCGGATCGGGACCGTCGTCGCCACGCTCGGTACGACCTCGATCGGCGCGGTCGATCCCCTGCCGGAGCTGCTCGCGTTGCAACGGGTATTCGGCTTCCGCGTCCACGTCGACGCCGCCTACGGTGGCTTCTTCGCCCTGCTCGCGGGCGGGGAGGATCTCCGCCCCGAGGACGCCGCCGCCTACCGCGCGATCGCCCAGACCGACAGCGTCGTCGTCGACCCCCACAAACACGGGCTCCAGCCCTACGGTTGCGGCTCGATCTTGTTCCGCGACGCGTCCGTTGGCCGCTTCTACCAGCACGACTCGCCGTACACCTACTTCACCTCGGACGAACTCCACCTCGGCGAAATCAGTCTCGAGTGCTCCCGCGCCGGCGCGGCCGCGGCCGCGTTCTGGGCCACGCTGCAATGTTTTCCCCTGCGCGCGGACGCTGGTCTCGGTCCGATCTTGCGAAAAACCCGCCAAGCCGCCCTCGCCTGGGCCGCGCTGATCTCCGGAAGCGACCACCTGCGCCTGCTGACTGAGCCTTCCTTAGATATCCTTGCCTTCTCCGTCGTCCCCGCCACTGGCAAGATGCGCGCGTCGACGATTTCGGCGCTCACCCAACAAGTTTTTGCCCGCACGATGATCGACCCGGCCGATCCGGTCTATCTGGCGAAGCTGGTCGTGCCGGCGTCACGGCTCGGCCCGGATGTGCTTGCCGACGAAGCCACCGTCACCGTGCTCCGCAGCGTCCTGATGAAACCCGAGCATTTGCGCGAAGTTGGGCGGTTGCACGAGCGAGTGTTGCAGGCGATGAGCGGTAAAGATTAGACCGGTTACCGAATCATGTGTCCGGTCCGCCAGCGCCGGACTTTGAGTCTTGAAGAGACTTGTCGTGTTAGTCGCAGACTTCCAGTCCGGGTGCGCCCAGCCCGGGACAGTTCACGCGCAAACCTCTCTAATCGCGACCGGCGTCGATGAACGTCGCCACGTCGAAGCCGCGAAGATCGCCGATCCGCTCGACGACGATATCTGCCCCCGGCCAGGGTGGAGGTCCGGCCGCGGCCGCGTACGATCCCTGGCGGACGAAGACTGTGGTCAGGGGACCGGTGAACTGTTTCCGGAAGCGATGAATCACCCCGAGTTTGTCGTCGATGAGCACGTAACGGTCGGCGGGAAACATCGCTTCCAGCTCGCCGCAATGCGCCTCTTTATGGGGGTAGACCAGGACATCCTGGTCCACCGCGGCGGCGAGTCCGCTACGACCGATCTTCAGCGGCTGAAATACGGTATCGCCGTCCGAGAGGATCGCCACCCTGCCCAGCGACCGCAGATGGGCCAATGTCGCCAGCACCTCCGGAAAGAGATACTCGCGAAACGGGAATTCCATGAACACCGCGGCCAGCGCTACCTTGTGCCCAGGGTCCGCTGTCCCAGGCTCGTTTTCCGCTTCAAAACGGGCGAGGGCGCTGGGGATGCCGACCACGCCGGATTCGCGCCGCACGTCTTCATAGAGCGCCCAAAACTGGCGCGCCCCGTCCGCCCCGACAACCTTCGCCAGCCGCCGGTTCATCTCCGTTTTCACCGCGTCGTTGTCGATCAACGTGTTATCGACATCGACAAACATCGTCAGCCGTAGCGGTGCGACCATAAATCTCCTCTGAATAAGACGGAGTCAAGCCATGATAACCACAAACGACTGCGCATACTCAACACGCGACATCGGATCACATCTCGATGCACCCCGCCCATTCCTCGCATGTGGTGCCCGGTGAATATGCAACATTGCACGAAATTCGGGCTTTCGCGAGGCAAGAAGAGCGGCTGAACGTTCAACGACGGCCAATATCTGTCGGCCTCGGTCGTACGTACACTGTTGACCAATTGAGGGGGCAGGGTACACTTCCTGGCACGAGCGACAAACGAACATGGTTCTCTACGGTGATAAGGAGCGACAATGAGGTCGGAACACCGTCTGAACCCTTCCCGGCATTGGAATATTCGGCACCGGCCCCACATGGCAAACGCGCTATGGTCCGCCGATTGGGCAACCCCTTTCGGACGACGCGGCGCATTGGCGTTCGGGCCGGCTTCGGTGTTCCCGTTGGGATGTCCCGGTCGCGTCGTGACCGCGCAACCGATCGGGGTTGCGTGCCGGCAGGGTTGCACCTTGCTTAGGCGCAGGGTGAGGTTTGAAACAAACGCGAGGAGCGGGGTTAGTCCGTTGGAGGTTGCGGCGCCGGCGCCGTTGCCGGTTACCGAACCGGGCTCGATCGGCGTGCATCGGGTCTGATGGCCGTTCGTTTCAGTGGAGGAAAAGAGACAGATGTCGGATTCAGTGGAACAGAACCGGTTCTGGAGCATTTACCAGGATTTGAAGGCAGGACGCCTGACCCGCCGCCAGTTCATCGAACGGGCGACGGCGCTCGGTGTTGGTCTTCCGATCACGACGTTCATTCTCAATTCCGTCAAAATCGACAGTGCGTTCGCGGCGCCGAATGCGCAAGACGCCGTGCAGATGGGATCCACGCGTCCAGCCGATGGCACCGAGGGCCAACAGCGCGGCGCCGGCGGCGAGTTGAAGATCCTGCAGTGGCAGGCCCCGACCCATGCCAGCCTGCACACTTCGCAGGGCACCAAGGACACCCTCGCCGCCTCGCTCGTGACCGAGCCCTTGATGAGCTACGCGCAGGACGCGACGCTCCTGCCCACACTCGTGAAGGAAGTTCCTTCGGTCGAGAACGGGTTGCTCGCCGAGGACCTCTCGTCCGTCACCTACAACTTGATCGAAGGCGTGACCTGGAGCGACGGCGAGCCGTTCACGGCCGATGACGTCGTCTTCACGTGGCAGTGGATCATGAAACCGGAAAACGCCGCGACCGACCAGACAACTTACGAGCCGATCGACAAATGTGAAGCGGTCGACGCAAAGACGGTGAAGATCACGTTCAAGCAGCCCAGCCTCGGGTGGTACAACGCCTTCACCGGCAGCTATTATGGCGCGGTCTATCCCAAGCACATCCTTGAGAGCGGCAAGGATGCGATCAACGACTTCCGCCACAACCCGACCGGTACCGGTCCGTATGTCGTCGAGACCTTCAAAGAGAACGACCAGGTTATCTACACCGTCAACGAGAAGTACCGGGAGCCGAACAAGCCGTTCTTCGCCAAGATCAACCTCAAGGGTGGCGGCGATGCGGCCTCGGCGGCGCAAGCGGTGCTCCAGACCGGCGACTGGGATCTCGCCTGGAACCTTCAGGTCGAGCCGCAGATCCTCAACCAGCTGGCGACGGGCGGCAAGGGCAAGCTCTACGTCGTGCCGGGCACAAGCGTCGAGCGTGTCCTGATCAACTTCTCCGACCCGAATAAGGAAGTCAACGGCCAGCGGGCCGAAGTCAATACACCGCACCCATCGCTTACCGACAAGGCGGTGCGCCAGGCGTTGGCCCTCGCCGGCGACCGCGACACAATGTCGAAGCAGTTCTACGGCGCGGGCGAGCCGCCGGCGAAGAACATTCTGACCGGTATCCCGGATTTGGAGTCGCCCAACACCTCCTGGGAGTACAATCTCGATAAGGCCAAGCAGATGCTCGACGACGCCGGCTGGACGATGGATGGCGACGTCCGCAAGAAGAACGGCGTCGAGCTCAAGTACTCCTACTCGACCTCGATCAACGCCGTGCGCCAGAAGAACCAGGCCCTCAACAAAAACACCTGGGAACAGATCGGATTCAAGATCTCACTCAAGCAGGTCGACGCTGGTATCTTCTTCGACAGCGCCGCCGGCAACGACCAAAACGCTTCCCACTTCTTCAACGACCTGGAGATGTACACCAACAACGCCGGCACCCCGTATCCCGTCTCGTACATGTCGAGCTGGTACGGCGGCAAGAACCTCGCGAACATCGCCCAGAAGGGGAACGACTGGTCGGGCATCAACGAGTCGCGCTGGCACAACGATGACTACGATGCGATGTTCGACTCGCTGGGCACGGAAACCGATCTCGAGAAGGCGGCCCAGACGTTCATCAAGATGAACGACTTGTTGATCAACGAGGTCGTGATTATCCCGCTGGTCCAGCGCTCAGCAGAGAAGTTGGCGATCTTGAACACGCTGCGCGATACCAATCTCGCCTGTAGTTCGTGGGAAGCCGCCTACTGGAATATCGCGAACTGGAACCGGACGAGCTAACCTCGACACCGGTATCCACACGCACGAGAGAAACACACGGCCCGGACGCTTTGCCCGGGCCGTGTCGCGTGGGGTGGTGGGCGGCGGAGCGATGGCAAAACCGACGAAGTAGTCCTCACCCGGTGCCGACCCGCGCTGCACCTTAATCGAGTCCCCGTACGACGCTTCTTCCCAAATAGTTAAGTCATGCATGAGGCAACGAGAGATGACCCGACCTCACGTCGGTTCGCTGTCTCACGAACCTGTTGGAAAGATGTCGCATGTGGCGCCTTCCTGGCACCACCCTTGCGCTACAGCACGTAACCGTTGGCTGTGCGTTGACCAGCGGATTCCACCTCAACCGAAAGGACAAGGAATATGATCAGCCTTGAGCGTAACTCTCGGGTCTCTGAGACCCCCGAAGGATTCGATACGTCGCTGGCAGACGCGGATACGTCTGCGGGAGCTTATGCCGGTGATGCCTCGGCCACCGCTCGGACCAAATCCATGGGGTCGGCCAAGGGGTCGACCACGGACAAAGCGAAGGACACCATGCAATCTGTTAAAGAGAACACTGACCAAGTGATTGGCACGGCAAGCAGTAAGGCGAGCGAGTTGGGTGATCGCGCAACCCAGAGCGCTGATGCCGGCATGGAGAAAGCGGCGAGCGGGATGGATACGCTCGCCGGCACGCTCCGCGAGCGTGGACAGTCGATGGGAGAGGGCCAATTTCAATCGGCCGCCATGACAGCAGCCGACAAATTGGAGACTGGCGCCGACAAGCTGCGCCAGACCGACATGGACCAGTTGATCGCGCAACTGGAAGACATGGTTCGTCAACGACCTGTTGAATCGCTGCTCATTGCCGCGGCGGCCGGTTATCTCTTTTCGAAAGCGCTGCGGTAGCGCCGGGACGGGAGATGCATTGCCATGAGCGACCACTTCGGTACATTTGATTCGTCAAGTCAAGCGGGTTTTCACAGCACGAGCGGCGATTTCGGGACCATTACTCCAGGATCGACGGATTCGCAGGAGAGCATCGGGTCGCTCATTAGTGGTTTGCTTCGCGACCTCCAAGACATGGTCCGAGGTGAAATCTCGCTGGCCCGGGCGGAAGTGCGGGACGATCTTTCGACCGCGAGCAAAGGGCTGACTTCGCTGGCGGCAGCAGCGCTCGTAGGGGTGACGGGCTTCATTTTCTTGATGCTCGGCGTCACCTACTTGCTTAACCAATACTGGCGGATGTGGATTGCCGCAGGCGCAGTCGGACTTGCATTGCTAGTGATTGCCGCGATTGCCGCGGCGATCGGCAAGTCGAAGTTGAGCGCCACAAGTCTCAAACCGGCGCAAACGATCGATTCACTCAAGGAGGACCGAGAATGGGCCAAACAACAGGTGAGCTCCGTCAAGCAGTAGACAACAAGCGCGACGAGGCGGCTCAAAAGATCGATCAAATCGAGCAACGCGTGGGCGATACCACGCAGCAGGTGAAGGAATCGCTGGATTGGCGCAAGCAAGTTGACGACAAACCCCTTGTTGCCGTTGGCGCGGCGTTCATCGGTGGTATGGTTCTCGGCGGCGTGCTCGGCGGTGGTGGTGACCATCACCAGGGGCAACCATCGCAACCACCGCAGTGGCAATCTGCCACTGCTAGCGCCGGTTTCGGCGGTGCAATCCGCAAGGCGGCCAAGCGCTCGGGCATTGAAGACAGCTTCAATGACATGGTGTCCAATCTGTTCGGCACCATTTCTGACCGGATGAAACAAATGACCAGCGAGAAGTTCCCAAGCATCGCCGGCGACTCCGACCGGAGTTCGTCCCAGGTGTTTGCAGATGCGGGGCGTCCGGCTGGGGCTTCATTTGCCGGCCAGTAGTCCGGGCGATTTGACCCTAATATGTAACGAAGCGGGGG
>JBJMMD010000056.1:0-16806 GCA_045804965.1 Thermomicrobiales bacterium
TTGGACCGGCGAAGTGGTGGCCCACCATCTCGCCACGGCGGTTGAACAATTGGGCCTCGGGCGCCTTGAAGGTCCAGACGAAGGCGGAGGCGTCGTCGGGCTTGGCCGCACAGGTGTAGATTTGGACACCGCGCGCATGGAGGTCGAAGAGAAGCACAGCGCCTGCCGGTGGGGCCAGGTTGGCCGGAACGTTGTCGGCGGTGGGAGTTCCCTGGGCGGTCGCCGACCCGGCGAGGCTCCCGAACAGGGCGATGGCAAGGAGTGCCAGGGTTGTGATGCCGATTTTCCGCATTAGATTTCCTTCCTCTTATGTGAGTGATCCAAATCGCACGACCGGTCGGACCGTTCGCTGGTCGCATGGTGGTGTTCCCGAGCGGCAGGCTCGGGTACGGTTCAATTGTGGCGAGAGATGAGTTCCAACGCATCGGTAAGATTGCCGAATCGGCGCTGAACCGGGGATCGACGCGGCACGGGCCAGCGCCCTGACCGTCAGCTCGAGTCGCTGTTCTCGGTCCAACAAGGGACTCTGCTGGTCGGGATGCCGCGGCAAATCGACGCGATCTGCGTCGGTGCGATCGAGCCGCTGCACCTGACCGGCATTCGGCGCAACCCGTTCTTCCTGAAGGTCGCGCGGACGCTCGGCACAGCGTGATTAGCCCCGAAAAGCGCCTACAGTCATACGACCGCCGGATCCTGTTCGCGCGCTTCGCAGCCGGAGCTCCCGGCGTGTGAGCGGCACTGGCATTTCGCAGTGCTCGACTTGGGAGCGGCGATGGTTCACGGTCGCGCCGTGGACGTCGAAGCCTACTTTGAACAATCCTAGGGACCGGCTGTCCACAAAGGGATGGGCTCCGGTCGCGTGCCATCAGTCTTCGACCCTTGCTTCCGCTTGATGCGCTCTCGATCGCGGCGGTTCCCGAGCGCCCCGATTCGTTGAGCTGATTTTCGACAAGATTAGCGAACTGAAGCAAACGGGCAACACGGTGCTGCTTGTCGAGCAGATCGCGGCGAAGGCGCTCTCGAAGAGCGATCGCGGATACATGCTCGAACTGGGGCGGTATCGCTTTGCCGGCAGCGGAGCGGCCCCGCTAGCGGACGAGGGCGTGCGGCGAATGTGTTTGGGTGGGTCGCTCAGGCTGGAGCGAAGATAGCGCGACCGAAAGGCGCCGCCTATTATTGAAACAGCCGGCGCCTTGAGTAAGCAAAGTCGGCGTGGAACAGAGTCGCTGGCTAAAGGTAGTAGAACCGGCCCACGATGATGTATCCGCCCTGAATGACCCCTACTGACGCGCTCCAATAGGTAACGTCGACGGCGGTGCTTGATGTGGCGCCAGCCGGACAGCCGGCCTGCTCCGGCGTCAGGCTCGGCGCTGGCGTCGTCAGGCTGAACTGCGTGTTCGACCGAATTTGGCTGTCCGGGATGAGCTGTTCACCGCGAAGGCCATAAAACGGAGCGGTCGCGTCGCCCAACAGCGTGCCAAATTGGTCGAAGCAATCCACGGTCAATGACCCATACGCGACCAGGAATACGGTAGTGTCGTCTGGGTACTCAGTCGAGGCGTTCAGGCCGGAGATCGTGCCGGACGCGCTGAGCTGAAGCTCGCTCACGGTGAAGGTCGGGCTCTTCTTGAAGGCCGGAGCCTTCGTCGCGAAGGCAACCTGATCACTCACCCCTACCGCGAGCAACAGGGCCAGCGCCATCAAACCAAGGGTCATTACTCGTCGCATTGCGATGCTCTCCTCTTACGTTGTTTATGTTCATTCCTGCGCCCGCCACTTACCGGGACCGGTTCGATTGTGCCGGCTGGGCGTGGTCCGCAACATCCATGGAACTGTGTACATGGCCATGCAAAGTCGGCGAGATCTCAGGGGGAGCGCGCCGCAAGTCAGACATCCCGCGCCGCATGGTGACGAGTGGTTAGGGTTCTGTCCACGTGCGGACAAGAAGGCATCGCCGCCCGGCGATTTGACAGGTGGCGTTCATCTCAGCGGAAGCGACGGGGATCGGCTGCGCATCGGCGTTACGGTGACGGCTATATCGTGATCGCTGAGGCGCCGCCAATTAAGCGCGTTGGTACGTCGCACCGAGTTGCCACAACACAACGCCGAACAGAGATCCACGACAGCGCGCGCTCACGCATGGCTGCGCTCGCCGCTGAAGGCTACTCTCTTCGCCAGATCGCGCGCGAGCTTCAAGTTTCGCATGAGAGCGTGCGCTCGGTGCTACGTGAAGTGAACGTACATTTGATAAACTCATAAAAGAAGGATCCGCTCGCACCGTGTCACCGGCCGAGCGGTTGGCGAACGACTGAGAAGGAGTCGAACGCAATGACGAGCGTACCAAGCGATCCCGGTCAACGACCGCTTGCCTTGCCATCTGGTATTCGCCACGAGTCGAGCGCTGTCATCCAATCTGACGCGGCCCAAATCGCCGATGCGCTGGCAGGCGTGGCCCATGCCGCCGCCCCTGTAATCGTGAAGGTTGGAACCGCGAGGGCACTCGCTCAAGGCGGCAACGTTAGTATTCGCCTCACCCATCCAGAGACCGGCCGCGGCGTGACGCTCAGACCAAATGGGTCTCTCGTCCCCGACAATGGCGTGGAAGCAGACCTTCACGTCGTCTGGGACTTGGGGCGGAGGTTGCGTGTCTGGCGTCGAACGCGGCCCAAGCGGGGACGGCCCGCCGATGACCCAGACGAGCGCACCGCCGATTTCCTCGAGCGCCTCCCCGGAGCGGTGAAGAAATCCAAGCAACGCCGGCAGCACTTTCCGCTTCGCGCCTGGGACATTGCGTACGATCTCGGTATGTCCGAGGACACGTTGCGGGAGCGACTCGATACTGCCGGCCTGACGCTGGATGAAGCCAAGCGGGGCCAATTCTAACCACCCGCGATTTATTGCGTATTTAATTCCGGGACATCGAGGCATCTCATTCCCTACCGTACGAGCATGAATTGCTCAACACGAGGGGGTCTCTGATGCCTCGACTTATGGTAGAGCTCAGCCGCGACGAATTTGACCAACTTCGAAACCGAGCCCTGGAAGAATTGCGGCATCCCCGAGATACAGCCCGGATCATCATCCGGGAAGCGGTCTGCACACCGAGTCGTCCAACGCAGCCGATCACACCGAGAGAATCCCCCGCCCACCACGAGTCAGAGTTCGATCTGAGGGGCGCGGCATGAGCAGTCCGCATGGCAGTTGCGTGCCCCCAATGCGAAATCCACTTGATCGACTGGTTGCCATTCTCGCGGCGATTGCTGAGCGACTTGAGCGCCGCGCTGCAGAGGAGCAAGAAGACGGCGGCGAGGACATTGCCGCCTGACGGCAAGCGCGAGGCCGCGCCTGGCCGACCAACCAAGGGCGCGGAACCTCGCAGGAGCAACGACGATGCGTAGCAACAGTATACAGGACGAACCCACCAAGGCTCACAGCCCCTCAGCTGCCAAGCTGACAAACCTCGTCATCGGCGAATCGGTTCGCGTCAACACCAAAGGCAAGGGCATTGACGGCTGGACCGGCCCCATTCTCGCGCTCGACAGCGTTGCGATCCGACTTCAAGCGCACTCCTATCACATGACCTGGGGCTGTGGCTGGCTGCCAACGACCGATATCACCGTGGTTCCGTGGGTCACGATTGAGTCGATCGAAGTGCTGGCGGCAACATCGTGAGCGCTACAACTGCGCCGGCAAAGCCTCAAGTGCTTGCGCCGAATCCGGCAGGGATTCCTGCCGAACTTCGCGAGCGCAGGCAATGGGTCGGTTTCCGCCTCGAACTCGTCACGCAGCGCGACGGCCGGCAGAAGTGGACGAAGGTTCCCTACAACGCGCGAACCGGGGCAAAAGCATCCACGATCGATCCAGCGACGTGGTCAAGCCTTGCTGAGTTGCTCGCGAATATGGAGCGGTTCGGCTTTGACGGCATCGGCTATGTGTTCAGTGCCGATGACCCATATTGCGGGGTCGACTTCGATGGCTGCGTGGGCGAAGCCGGATTGATTAACGAGCACGTCCAAGCGGAGCTCGGCGATCTTGCCACCTACACCGAGTGGTCCTGCTCGAAGACGGGGATCCATGCGATTGCCGCTGCGGCAATCAGCCGAGCCGGCAAGAAACCGCACATTGAGATGTATAACCAGGGCCGGTTCTTTGTGGTGACCGGGCATCGGCTCGACGGGACGCCGGCGACCATTGCGGCGCGGCAAGCGGTCATTGACGCCTTGCACCTGCGCCACTTCGGTCCGGAGCCGAGCAAACCGCCTGAACCCAACAGCCACCATCGGCACGACGAGTTGCCGGATGGCGAGATCATCCGGCTCGCGACGGAGGCCGCCAACGGCGACAAATTCCGCCGCCTGTTCTTCAATGGCGACACGAGCGGGTATCCCAGCCAGAGTGAAGCTGATGCTGCCCTGTGCCTTATGTTTGCCTTCTGGACGGCACGAAACAGCGCGCAAATGGATCGGTGCTTTCGCCGATCGGCGCTGATGCGAGACAAGTGGGATACGAAACATTACGGCGATGGTCGTACCTACGGCGCTGCGACCATTGACCACGTCTGCGAGAACACCACTGAGACCTATACGTCGCCCTGGGAGGGGCACGGTCCCACGGTGAACACGACCAAAACGAGCAACCACCGCTTGGCGACCCATGAGATGCCGTGGCCCGTGCTCGACGACGCTGCGCTCTATGGGCTTGCCGGCGAGGTCGTCGACATCATCGATGCGCACACTGAGGCGGCAAAAATCGCCACACTGGGGACGTTCCTCGTGATGTTCGGCAACGCGGTCGGTCGCACGCCTCACCTGCAAATCGGCAGTGATCGACACGGGTTGAACGAATTTATCGCCCTCGTTGGCGACACAGCCAAAGCCCGAAAAGGCAGTTCTCGCGGTGGGCCGCAACGCCTGCTGACGTCTGCTGACCCGCAATGGGGCGAGGAGCGGGTGCAAGGCGGACTCTCGTCGGGTGAGGGCCTGCTCGCCGCCATTGCAGACCCCATTACGCGAACCAACAAACAGGGCGAACTCGAAGTGATCTTTGAGGGCAGCAAGGATAAACGGCTGACCTGTATTGAAGAGGAACTCTCGCAACTCCTGAAGGTGGCAGGCCGTCAGGGCAACATCATTTCGGAAATCGTGCGCCGCGGCTGGGATTCCCGGGACAGCCTGCGCACCATGACCAAATCGAGCCCCCTGACGGTGACCGGGCCACACATCAGTATCATCGGGCATATCACCGCCGGTGAGTTGCGGCGCGAACTCGATGACACCGCGCGCGCTAATGGCTTTGGCAATCGCTTCCTGTGGCTCTGTGCCGAGCGATCGAAGGCCGAACCGTTCCTCGAGCCGATCCCTGACGAGACCGTTGCCAAGCTCGGTCGACGCATACGGGGCGCGCTCGATCATGCGCGACGAACGACCCGCGTCCAGTTCGACGATGAAGCGAAGGGGATGTGGCGAGAAATCTATCCCGATCTCTCAGACGGCAAGCCCGGGCTCGTTGGGTCGCTGATTGCCCGCGCCGAGGCACATGCGCTCCGCGTCGCATTGGCCTATGCCCTGCTCGACGGCGCCAGCGCGATCGGCGGAGCGCATTTGCTCGCCGCGCTCGCCGTTATCGACTACGCCGAAGCCTCGGCCCTGTACATCTTTGGCGATGCCACCGGCGATTCCATCGCCGATCGCATCCTCGCTGCACTCCGTTCAACCGGCGCGATGACCCAGAACGACATCTATGAATTCTTCGGTCGGCACGTGAGCTCGAATCGCATTGGCCTCGCACTGGAAACCCTGGTCCGCGCGCATCTCGTCAGGAGTACCCAGGACAAAGAAACAGGCGGCCGCCCGCGAACCGTGTGGGAGGCAACCGCATGACCTTTTCACGCTTTTCACCCTTTTCACGCAATGCGAGAAAGGACGCTTCCAATGGGTAGTCAGGGCTATGCAGCGCGTGCCAGGCACCATCTCAGCAGCGAGCTAGGCACAAATGAAGACAGCACAACATGCGTGAAAAGCGCATTAAGCGTGAAAAGTCCTCCGACTGAAGGTAACGGCGTCTCGGCGATGCGTGAAAAGCGCGAAAAGCCTGAGCTCGAACCGCGTGAACTCGACGACATTCGCTCCTTCATTGCCGAGATGCCAGCGGTTGACCAATGGAACCTCGACGAAACGGCCGCCCGCATTCTGGCGATGAGCGACGCCGAACGCGCGGTCTATGCCGCAGCCCTGATTCATGACTGGCGGGCCTGGCGGCTGGCAATGGAGCAGTTCGCAGAAGGTGCAACGTCGTGAGTGTTGAAATCATGTGCCGCCGTTGCGGTCGCGCGTTTGAGGTCGACGTGAAAGCGACGCCAGGGCAGTGGTGGCAGCGCTTTCCAACGTGTCTCCTGAATGTCCGGCAAGCGGGGCACACACACGGAGGTAACACAACACATGGCGTGGGAGACGCGTCAGCGCGGCGGGCATTACTACACGCGCAGCCGTAAAGTCGGTGGCCGGGTCGTCCGTGAGTACATCGGGGCTGGACTCGCAGGCGAACGAGCCGCCGCTGAGGATGCAACGCGACGTGCCCAACATGCGGCGGCGGCCAAGAACCGGCGAGCCGAACAAGAGCGTCTGACTGACCTCGGCGCCACGCTCACCGCATTCGATGTCGTCACTGAGACGTTGGCGCAGGCGGCGCTCATGATCGCTGGCTATCACCGGCATCATCGCGGCCCATGGAGGAAACGACGTGATCGCCAAGATTGATGATGCGCTGCATGCTGCCGCTAGCCAGGCGACCGCGTTGCTGCCGCTCGCCAACGCCGGCAACGCGCGGGCGCTGACTGAATTGCGCCACATTCTCGACGGACACCCCGAGTTATGGACGTCCGTGGGCAATCTGGCGGCGCAGGCCGAACTCTCGCTGCTCCAGGTCGCCGCCGGTGAGAACGACGTGGTCCGGGAGGCGATCAGTCGGAAACTCTCGCAGTTGCGGCGAGACCTGGCAGGGCCAGAGCCATTCGCCCTGGAACGGCTCCTCGTCGACCGAGTAGTTGCGGGTTGGTTTGCGCTGACGTACGCCGAGACGCAGTACCACCAGCGCCTGCGGAATGGTCTGGATTGGGCCGAAAGCGAAAACCACCAGCGCCAAATTGACCGCGCCCAACGGCGGTACTTGGCCGCGATCCGGACGCTGGCGACGGTTCGTCGACTTCTGGTGCCAACGCTGCAGGTGAACATCGCCGAGGAGATCAAGCAGCTCAACGTAGCAAGGTAGGATCGTAGCCTCAGGTTGCGAGTTGCCGCGTGTGCCAATCGCTTGAGGCAAGATCAACGCATTGAGGGCTATATCGCACCCCGGGTTTCCATGCCCGCCTTCCTCGCCTCGGGCTTGCCCAGGCTGCGTAGTCGCCCATCTTGATGGTGTGGCGTCCCGCTCTCCAAGCCTGTCCTAGGGGCGGCCTCTCGTCAGCCGGGTTCGCCAGCCGAACTTGATGTCGTGGATGTGGAATTTTTGCACCATTCTTCACCATCGCCGCATACCCGCGCGAAACACTCATGAATTCGGCAATCTCTCGACGATTGAAATCGATAAGAAGTGGAAGCACTGCTTCACGGTACTCCCCTTCGGTAATTGACGAACTGTTTTCCGCGTGCCAATCAGCATTGAGCTGCAACTGCTCCGCGATTGATGCACTCCGCCGCTCAGTCGCTGCCCCGCCGTGCGCGGGGTCGTGTCCGGCCGCCCGCATCGCCGCTTTGACGGCTAACGCTTTCTCGATATTGCTGCGATCTTTGTCTGTGCGATAAAGCGTGTAGCAGGTCGAACACCACGTCTTGTTCGAGTCCTTCAGTGTCATTCCGCATCCCCGACGCCCCGACGAAGGAATGAGCGCAACGTTGCCTCGCTGACTTGGCACGCAACGTGCATTCCGCGGCACTGGAGAACCGGCGGGTCGGGCCGCGAGCGCGGCCGACGCGAACCGCTCGTTCGACCTCTACATGACCCGAAAATTGGTAGGCCGCAACCTCCCGCCGGTCCCGCGCCTGTCGGCAGAATGGCTGGGTGCGACCGGTTTTGTCGTGGTCGCGCTTGCGCTGCTTATTGGTGCATTGGCGATCACCCTTGGGAGCGGCGCCGGCGTGCAATCCGAGATTGCGACTCGCCGTCCCAACAGCCAGGCCGCTCCCAATGCGGAATTGGCTTTGCTTTCGTCCAAGCCGACGCCAACGGCGCGCGTGATCGCATCTCCGGTCCCGAAGCGGTCCAACCCGACGCTAACGGATAAGCCGCTTCCGAGGCTGACAGACACACCCTCTCCTGTGCCCACGACCACCGTCGCGGAGAAGCCGCAGGGACACAATAAGCCGTTCGTCGTCCGGTTTGGCGCGGCCGACTGGCAAGGTGGGTACTTTGGCGGAGACGCTGAGTGGTATGGCCGGGCTTGGACGGCGGTCTATCGCGCCAACAGCGCAAATTCGCGTGCGAGTCTCCTTGTACAGCTTCCCGCTCTACCTCGGGCACCAGCCACGCTCACAGTGAGCGGTGTCGACGACGAGTGGCCTGGCAACAATCCGATTTCGATCACAGTGAATGGGGTTGAGATCTTCTCGGGTCCCAGTCCGTTCGCGAGCTGGGACGGCGGTGGGCCGCACGAGGGCTCTGTGTGGACCCAGGTTGCGTTCGCAGTACCAACTGGCCTCCTTCACGCGGGAGCCAATGAGATCGCCTTGGAGAACCTGTCGCAGGCGGCGAATGTTAGATCCTCGCCGTATGTGTTAGTGAGCGACGCGGTCCTGGTCATTGATCGGTAACGATTGATCATGCCCAGGCGTGCAAACGGCCCCGCGCCGACGCCCGAGGCCGTTGCCGTGGTTGCGGTACCCTACTCGCCGTAGTCGCGTTCGATCGGCTCGCCGCGCTCTTCGTCTGGGTAGTAGCTCATGGCTATCTAACCGCCTTGTAGATGAAGCGGCCAGTATGGTAGAAGCCGCCAATGACGAAGAGGTCGATCAAGAGGAAGCCGAGCCCGCCAACGAGATCGAAGAACCGCGGGTTGCCGAGCGGGAGCACAAGGACAAACCAGGCGACAAGCAGCGCGATTCCGGTGTAGAGACATTTAAGGGTGCGGTTCAGCTCCTTCTCTTTGCGCGCGATGGGCATGGGATCAGAGATGAGGCTCCGCTGCACGGTTTCGTCCTTCTGTGTCTGTGCCAGCATCGCGAGCGCAGCGTGCGCGTGCGGCATGAGCCATAGGTTTGAGGTCATACAACGCCCAAGCCAACGGCCCCGAGCGTGCTGTCCGCGGCCGTCACCCGCACCCCAGCGCGTGACCGCTTAACCCCAGGGGTGGGTCAGGTTGGGCTGCGGCTAACTCGGGTCGAAGGTGCTGAGGAACCAGACCTTCACCGCCGTCACCAGCAGGAGGCCGAGGGCCCCGACCACCGTGGGCGCGAGGCCAACCGGGCGGGGGGCGGCGCGGTGCCGGGTGAGGACCACGCCGGCGGCCGTCAGCGCGAGCGGGGGAGGAAGGGCAGCCCGAAGGCCACGACCGTTGGCATCGGGCTACGACCCCGCTTCGGTTTGGCCGTTGATCCCCCATCGGGCGGCGGCGAGCATGCGGGCACGGAAGATGTTGGCAGCATGGTTCGTCATGGGCGGCATCATAGCAAACGGCCCGTTGCACGCGACGTGCGAGAACGGGCGAACCATCGATGCCGCTCGGGGGGCGACGAGATAAGGGAGTACGCAATGCTCCGGTGTTTCGATAGGTTAGCTCCGGTATCCAACGATCTCCACACCGCGGTGCTGTCAGGATCGTAATGAGAAGGGCTGAGATCGTGCGCCCGCTTCGTCGACCGCATTGCGACATTGAACCTGCGGTGGTAGCGGTCCTACTGCGCAAATCGGCTGGAGTCGCTTGACAGGCAGTACTTTCGGCCTATACTGGGGTCACCTCAGACAGCGATCAACCGGCGCCATTTCGTTTGGATCGCCCATGCGCCGGATGACGGGACTGGCGCACCCGGCCTGGGCCTTGTTATTGCTTGGCGCAGCGTGCGCCTTGCCAGGTGTCCTTGCCGCACCCGCGTTCTGGTGTCTTCTCATGGACAGTTCGCGGTTCGATCAGATCACGCGGGGCATGGCAACGGGCTCATCCCGCCGCGCTCTGCTCAAAGGCCTAGCCGGCGGCCTGTTAGCGGACGCCTCGGGATGGAGCGAGGTCGTCCCAGTTAGCGACGATATCGTCGCACTGTGTCGCCTTGTTCCGAGGAATGCCTCAACAACAATGTGAGGTCGAAGGGAGCAACTTCATGGATGGGCAGCGGTTCGACGAACTGGCACGATCGCTGGCAACGCGTACCGGCCGGCGCCCGTTCGTCAAGAGCCTTGCAGGGGCGTTGGTCGGATCATTCCTCGTCGGACTCCGCGCCAAAGGCACCGACGCGCGGGTTCAATCCATCGGTGGGCCAAAGTGCGCCCCGGCCGATGCGGCCTGTGGCGCGGGTCGCGCGTGCTGCGGAGCCCTGACCTGCGCAGGTGGCGTCTGCTGCCCCGGACCGCGCGTCTGCACGGATCCCGGCACCGGGGCCGGCCTCTGCTGCGCCTCCGGCGAGCAATGCACGGCGGCCGGCTGCTGCCCCGCGGCGCGAGCCTGCGGCGACACCTGCCTGCCGGAACCGTGCGACGAGGCCGCCTGCCTGGAGTGCAACCCTGAGACCGACTCGTGCGCCTCGACCTGCGCCAGCGGCGAGACCTGCTCCGCAGGGTCCTGCGTGGCCGGCTGCCCGGCCAACACCGTCCCCTGCGGCGCCAGCTGCTGCGCCGACTGCTTCGGCCAACGGGATCCGGACACTGGGGCCGAAACGCCGGTCTGCTGCCCGCCGCAGCTTGTCTGCGCCGGCGCGACGGCAGCGGCGAGCGACGACCAGTGCTGCTACGAGGACGAGGTTTGCTTCGCCCCGAACTCGCCCTGCTGCCGATCCAACCAGGACGGCACCTGCACTGTCCAGTCCAATTGCTTCGGCTGCTGCCGGACCTGCGGCACCGATGGCTCTGGCAACACCATCTGCTGCGACCAGACGGAACAGTGCGTCACCGACCCCGCCACGGGCGCGAAGACGTGCGAGTTCCTCAACACCGCTCGACTCAACAGGTTCCGCTTTTGACCGCTCGACAAGGGCAACGCTGTAACCTGTATGGCTCGCCAGGCAACCAATGGGAGCATTGCTAGGCGGCGCGGAGGAGACTCGTTCGACAGAACTGCTTCCGTCTGCCCCACGTGCGGATTTCAGGGGCGCCCGACGCGTCCCCGCCCGTTGCCTGGTGCGAGACGTCCGGGCCCGTCGATGGGCACCGGCAACGAACGGACGGCAATGGCCCAACGGAGGCCGGTGCTCATCGACGGTTCGTCGGACCTCCCCTGTTTATGGGGCCGTCGAATTGCCGGCGTGCGGCCCTCCTACGCGCGTGGCTTCCGAGATCGCCTCTTCGACGCCTATCGCCCTGCCCTCGGTCCAGACAGCCGCGAACGATGCTTCGCCAAGCGTGGATCTCGCGGTTTCGACGACGCGATCGAAGTCAGCCTGGTGGATCGGCGGCCGAGGCACTCCGATCGATTCCCGGAGCGACTCGACGGCGCCACACGTCCGGACGGCTCGATCAATCTCACCGCGGGCGCAGGCGATGTCGGCAATGGCGTCCAGACACTCCGCGATCTGGGTCATTTCCCCGAGCTCCTGAGCGAGGAGGAGGGCGGAGACCATTAGGTCGGTGGCCCGTTGCAGGTCATTCTGATCCCGAACCACCCGCCCGAGGTGCGCGAGCGCGAAGGCCATTCCGCCCTTGTCTCCCAACTCGTCGTACAAGCGCTGGGCCTCGTCGAGTAACTCGGTTGCTTCCTCGAGCTGCCCTTGCCGGTGGCGCGCGTGGGCGAGATTTCCGACGGTGTCGGGGACGTTCTGCTTGTCGCCCGCCGCCCTATGCGCGGCCAGACTTTCCTCGAACAACGTCGCCGCCCGGTCATAGTCGTTCTGATGAAGCGCGATCGCGCCGAGCGAGTTGAGCGCGATGCCGACGCCCCGCTCGTCGCCGGCTGTCCTGCAAAGGGCAAGACATTCTTCGAACAACGTCTCCGCCCGTCCGTAGACGCCCTGACCGAGTGCCACAGCGCCCAGGCTGTACAGCGATTCCGCCAGTCGACCACTTTCCCCAAGCGTGCGGTTCAGCACGAGGGCCTCCTCATACAGGCTTGTCGCGCGGGAGAAATCGCCACGCATTTCGGCGAGAAAGCCCAGGTTTTCGAGGACGTGTGCGATGCCGCCGTCGTCGTGTACGGAGCGATAGAGGGCCAATGCCTCCTCGTGCAGTTGCTCGGCCGCCTCGTACTCCCCCCTCGCGGAGGTCAGGGCGCCGGCGGCGTTCATTGCCTCGGCGCGAAGCACGGGCGACGCATCGGTCGCTGCCGCGAGCGCCTGTTCGAGGTGGCCCTTGCCCTCACTGAGGTGGCCACGGATGCCCCAGAAGCGAGCGAGCGCCGCGGCGAGCCGGAGTCCGAGTTCCGGCTGTCCGGAGGATTTCGACCAGGCGAGGGTAGCCCGGAAGTTGTCGTGTTCCGCCTCGAGCCGGTCCAGCCACTTACCCTGATCCGGCCCGGCCAGCTGCGTTTCAGCCGCCTCGGCGAAGGCCAGGAAGTGCGCGGCGTGGGTCTGCCTCATCGCCTCTGCCTCGCCCCGCTCGACCAGCCGCTCTTCCGCGAACTCGCGGATCGTGGCCAGCATCCGGAACCGGGGCTCGCCGTCCCCGTCCTCCTCCTGTCGCGCTAGGCTGTGCTCGACCAGTCGCCCCACCGCCTCGAAGACGTCCAGATCCCCGGCGGCGGTGGCCACCGCCTCGGCCGCCTCCAGAGTGCAGCCGCCCGCGAACACGGCGAGGCGGGCGAAGAGGGTCCGCTCCTCCGGCTGGAGCAGGTCGTGGCTCCAGGCGATGGCCGCCCGCAGCGTCTGCTGCCGCTCGGGGCGGTCGCGCTGGCCCCCCGTCAGCAGCTTGAGGCGGTCCGCCAAGCGGGGCAGCATGGCCTGCGGGCTCAGCATGCGTACCCGCGCCGCCGCCAGCTCGATGGCAAGTGGCAGCCCGTCCAGGTCCGTGCAGATCTGGGCCACCGGCCGGGCGTTGTCCTCATTCAGGGCAAAGCCGGGCTTGACCGCCGCCGCCCGCGCAACAAAGAGCTCGACCGACGGGAACGCCTCGAGGTGAGCGAGGTCGGGCAGCCGCCGTGGGTCGGGAACCGGCAGCGGTGGAATCGGAAACTCCTGCTCCCCCGCGATCCTGAGCGGTGCACGGCTGGTCACAAGGAGCTTGAGCTTGGGGCAGGTGCCGAGGAGGGGCGCGAGGGTTTTCGCGGCAGGCAGCAGTTGTTCGAAGTTGTCGAGTAGGAGCAGGATCTCCTTCTCGCGCAGGTGGTCCCGCAGCTGCTCCTCGATCGTCTCTCCGCCCTCTTCGCGCAACCCGATCGCCCGGGCGGCCTCGGCGAGCACGAGCGCCGGATCGGTGGTCGCGCTAAGGTCGACGAACCAGACGCCGTGCGGGAAGTCGTCGATCAGGTCGGCGGCCGTCTGAAGTGCGAGGCGAGTTTTGCCGCTGCCGCCGGCGCCGGTGAGCGTGAGCAGGCGGGTCGCGGGCGCGCGGAGGTGCGCCTTCGCCTCCGCTAGCTCCGCTTCCCGACCTAGCAGTTGGCTCGGCTGGAGCGGCAGGTTGTTGGGCCGGGCATCGAGCGAATTGAGAGGCGGGAAGGCGTCAGGCAGACCCGCGACGACAAGCTGGTGGATCTGCTCCGGCTGGATGAGATCCTTTAGCCGCCGCTCCCCGAGGTCGCGGAGCGAGGCTCCGCCCGGCAGCGGATGTTCGAGCCGTTCTACCACTGCTGCGGAAAGGAGCACCTGTCCGCCGTGGCCGGTAGATAGCAGCCGAGCCACGCGGTTGACGGCCGGACCAAAGTAGTCGTCATCGCGTTCCTCGGCTTCGCCCGTGTGGACCGCCATGCGGACGCGGAGCGGCCCCGTTTCCTGCCACTGCTCCGCCGCTAGGGTGCGTTGCGCCTCGATCACGGCGGCAAGCGCGTCGGGCACAGTGGCAAACGCGGCGCAGAAAGCATCGCCGACCGTCTTGAAAACGACCCCGCCATGGGCCGCGATCGCGTCTCTGAGGATGCCGTCATGGAGCGCGACAGCAGTGCCCATCTCCGAGCCGTAGCGTTCCCAGAGCCGGGTGCTGCCTTCGATGTCAGTGAAGAGAAAGGTGACGATGCCGCTCGGTAAGCGAGATTCGGGCATAGGGTCGGCTCCCGGGCTGCCTTCTCTGAGGCGTATTTGCTCGATGTCAAGATGCTAGCAAGCCGCAACCAGGGCAGGCAAGGTGCGGCCAGCCTAGGGCCGACACTCGTCGGCGTAGGACATAGCAACCGTGACCACCACGGGCATTCGGTGGGCGCTCGGCTGCCGCTGTCCACTTATTCTCTCGCGACTCGGCGTATCCGCCGATATGGCAAGACTAATCGCCATCATCGTCGGGCACTTCGGTCCGCGCGACGACCACGATGTTCCGAATCGCGAGCGGGTCGGTACGCGGCGGCAGCGGCCCGACGTCCGATTGACAGCGGGTGTAGGCTGAGGACTTCAGCCTTACCTTTGGCCCTGGGACCGTCCCATGGTCCGACTAGGACAGGAGTTCGCGATGCCCCGCATCCGGCGGTTCCCGCTCGCCCTCGCGCTCGCCCTCATCGTCCTGCTGCCGTCCGCCGGCATCCCGCGTGGCCTCGCCCAGGATACCGCCGCGCTGATCGCTCCCCGGCGGCAGGGACGGCGACCGCCGGCTGGACCACCTTCAAGGGCAACGCCGGGCGCACCGGCGTGGCCGACGCCGGTCCGACCGGCCAACCGGTCCAGCTCTGGCGCGC
Organism: Thermomicrobiales bacterium; assembly: GCA_045804965.1. Classification (GTDB taxonomy): domain Bacteria; phylum Chloroflexota; class Chloroflexia; order Thermomicrobiales; family UBA6265; genus CAVTUU01. The sequence goes on from JBJMMD010000056.1 coordinate 14,945, forward strand.
CCAGGCCGGCGGCCCCTGCAACCCACCGCCGGACGCCGTCGCGAGCATCATCTATGCTCCCTGCGGCGACGGCATCCTCTACGCCCTCGACGCCGCCACCGGGACCGAGCGCTGGCGCTTTGCCGCCGAAGGCCCCTCGCCAACGCGACGGTGGCGGATGACCTCGTCTACGCGATCGACAGCGGCACTCTCTACGCGGTCGAGGTCGCGACCGGGCAAGAACGGTGGCGCCTCGCCGTGGCGGGTGGCAGCTCCTCGGTGCTGGCCGGTGGGGTGCTGGTCATCTTGGGATCATTGCTGCGGGCAGCAGTCGTCCGCGCAGCCTCGTGAGCTACCGGCGGTTAGGTGCGCGATGGCATTGACTTTGCGGAAACGCATTTCGCGCGTCTCTATTCGCCGAGGGATTGGTCAGCACCGGAGGAACCCCTATGCGCTCATGCATGTTACGGCATGGCCGCGTTGTTGGACTCCTAGTCCTCGTCAGCTTCATGGTGACCCTCGCCGCGCCGGGTCGTCATCTCGCCACAGGTCCATCGCCGCGGATCCTTGCGGCGGCAGAACTGCGGAGCGCTGTCCTTGGCCCCAATGCCTTCACGATCATCCCAACCCCGACGCCGACCGACCTTCCAACCGCGTCACCGACGGAGGAACCAACGACCACAACGGTGGCACCGTCCACCGAGACCGCGGTGACGGCCGACACGCCAACCGTCCTGCCAACGGCAACACGACCGACCGAGTTGACTCCGGCGTTCACGCCGCCGCCAGCGGTCACACAGGCGCCAGACACCCCGACGATCTCGCCGACGAGCGTGCCGACCGCGACGTCGACGCCGGACGGCACCTGTTGGGTGCCATTTACGGATGGCTTTGAGTCCGGCGACCTCGGTGCCTGGAGCAGCGTGCACGGATTGGCCGTCGAGCACACAACTGTCCTTGACGGCACGTCGGCCGCTGAGGCCCTGAGCACCGCGGGTACAGCCAGCTTTGCCCGCGCGCGGTTAGCCTGTCCGCAGCCCGCGCTGTACTACCAGCTCAGTTTCCTCGTCGCCAGCCGCGACCCCACCCGTTCCCTCTACCTGCTCAAGTTCCGCACTGCGGCCAATGGCTCGATCGGCGGGGTGTATATCGCCGGCAGTGGTAAGCTCGCCTACCGTAGTGACGCCGGTGACTTGGCCGTCGGCAGCGGGGCGGTCGTGGTCTCGCAAGGGGTATGGCACACCCTGCAAGCGCGCTTCGATGTCGCCAATCAGACGGTCGCGATCTGGTACGACGGCGCTCCGGTCGGAGACTTGACGAAGAGCAACCAGAATCTCGGCACCACTCCGATCGGAATCGTGCAACTCGGCCAGAATTCACTGGATCGCATCTATGACGTCGACTTTGACGACGTCTGCGTCGACGTGGAGCCGTGCCCCGCCGCCCCTGCGTCGTCAGCGGACACGCCAACTGCCCTGCCGATCGACACGGCAACAGTTCAACCGTCCGCGACGATGATCGCGACCGTCGTCCCGACCGATACCTTCACCGCGACGTCGACAGACACCCCGCTGCCAGCGACGCAAACCTCAACCCCCACGCCATCGCCGAGCGCGACGACAGTTCCGACCAACACGCCGACTGCGAAGCCCACGGCAACACCAACGCGAACGCCGACGCCGACGCCGACATCAACCCAGGGCACAGGACCCGATGCCGTGCTCTTGGCGGCAGGCGACATCGCTTCGTGCAGCAGTTCCGGCGACGAGGCGACCGCGAACTTGCTTGATGGCCTAAAGGGGACCGTCGCCACGCTCGGGGACAACGCGTACGAGAATGGCAGCGTGACTGACTTTGCGAACTGCTACGACCCGACTTGGGGC
>JBJMMD010000057.1:0-46505 GCA_045804965.1 Thermomicrobiales bacterium
GCGGCTCGACACCGTTGGCGGCACCGCACCGGCCGAGAGCTGCGCCGCAGACCACGTCGGCGACGAGGTTCGTCAGCCGTATGAGGCCACCTACGCCTTCTTCTACCCGTCCGCACCCGCGACGCCGGAGGCCGCCACGCCCACCGCTTGAGCCGGCCAACTGTCCCGTCAGAGCTGCGGTCCGGCGACCGTGCAGGATCTCGACGGTTAGCATGCCATCCGCGCGACTGCGGTTCGACCGAACCGCAGTCGCAACGCCCTCGGAGGCGAAGCGTCCAAACGAGGGTGGGACCGATCACGTGAGAGTGTTGGAGGTGGCACGCCCTACGGCTCGATCGGCGTCGTCGTCAACTGCCCGATCGTCTAGCGATTCTTGTAGCCGCCGGTGGCCATCGAAGTTCCGCTATCGGCGGGTCGGGTCCGGGGCGTGGTGTCCCGGACCCGGCCGTCGACGAGCACGCGCAGGCGTGCCCAGCGCGACCGGAAAGGTCGCCGTATGAGAGAGGCCCCCCATGATCCTCGGCTTATTCGAGACGCACATCGACGTTGCGGACCTGGACCGCGCCAGGCGCTTCTACGGAGAAACACTCGGGCTGGAGTTCGGCTTGCTCGACCAGGAGCGCCGAGTCGCCTTCTACTGGGTCGGTTCCCGCGGGGAATCAATGCTCGGACTCTGGGAAACGCCCGCCGCGCAGGTTGTGCCGCGGCACTTCGCCTTCCGCGCCGGCATCGAAGACATCCTGACCCGCGCCGTGCCCTATCTGAAGGAGCGCGGCCTGCCAGCCCAGAACTTCCTCAACGACGGCACCGAACGGCCGATGGTCTTCGGCTGGATGCCGGCCCTCGCCATCTACTTCCCCGATCCGGATGGCCACTCCCTCGAATTCATCGGGATGCTGCCGGAAGAACCGCGCCCGGAACTCGGCGTCGTGTCATGGGATCAGTGGCAGCGCTTGCATCGTCGTTCGGCATGTGGCAACCAATCGCACCAGAGGAAGGAGCATGACGATGCTTCGAGGTGAACGGGTGCTCTTGCGGGCCATGAGGCGCGATGATCTCACCAGGCAATGGGAGTTCAACAACGACCTCGATTATGAGCTCGCTGGCGGCGGCGACCCGCCGATGCCGCAGTCGCTCGAACGTCTGCAGGCCGATTTCGACCGCGAGGCCGCCAAGGGCGGCAGAGACGACGCGACATTCGCGATCGAGGTCGATGGCAAATACATCGGCGGCTGCGGCCTCTTCGATGTCAATGAGACCGCTCGTACCTGCGAGCTTGGCATCGGGATCGGCGACAAGGCGTATTGGGGACAAGGCTACGGCCGCGAAGCGGTCCGCCTTCTCGTCGACTACGCATTCCGCTATCGCAACTTCCACAAAGTCTCGCTGTGGGTGCACGCCGCCAACGAGCGGGCGATCCGGTCGTATCAGGCCGTGGGGTTCGTGGAGGAGGGACGCCTCCGCCAGCACGTCTGGAGCAACGGCTGCTACGACGATGTCATCCACATGGGCGTCCTGCGCGAAGAATGGGAAGCGAACGCGCGGGACGGAGATGGAGCGGGGAGCGTCAGCGAGCGACAAACGCAACTGACCGTGCAAGCGAGCAACGATGACCAAGCATGATGACGCTGACGACCGAGATCTGGCTCTTTTTCTGATCGTTTATTCGAGCGACGGAGTAGCGTCTTATGTTGCGGTTGACGGTCGCTGTTCGGGCGCCGAGAGGGGGACCGCGCCCGTGAAAACCCGAACGGCGACGATGGCGACGCCAACCAGCAGCAAACCGGTGACGGCGAAAGCGAGCCGGAAACCGAACACGGCCGCCAACGACGCTCCACTGAGCGGACCGATGAACCCGCCGATCGAGGCGGCGGCCGCGAGCACGCCATACAGCACCCCGCGGCGTTCGGGCGGCGTCGCATTCGCGGCGATTGCGTTCGCGCTTGGGATTAAGCCGCCGGCGGCGACGCCGAAGCAACCTTGCAGCGTGATGAGCTGCCACGATTCGTGCACGAGCGCCATCGGTAGATAGAGCACCCCCGCGCCCAGCGCACACCAGAACAAGATCGGACGGTGTCCTCGCCGGTCGCCGAGCTTGCCGAGCCAGACGGCTGAAATGGCGCTCGTCAGTCCGAGCATCCCGAGCGCCAAGCCCGCAAGCAATGACGAGCGCTTGTCGCTGATCGTTGGTTCAATGTGTTCGGTAAAGAGCGGTATGAGCGGCTGGACTGCCGATGACGCGAGACGAACACAGATCATGACGCCGATCATCGTCAGCATCAGCGAGCCTGCCAGCCACGTCGTCGACGAGCGGAATGCCCGCAAACCGCGCTCCGGTCCCCGCGGTACGGGGGTGAAATCCTCGTGCACGAAAAGAGGACGATGACGCCGGCGCTCCCGAGCAGCGCGGCCGACACCGCGAAGGTCGGCCGGTAACCGATTTGGTCCGCCAGCAGACCGCCGAAGAGCGGGCAGGGGGATGCACCGGAAAAGACCGCGGTTTGCACCAGCCCCAGGCTGTAGCCGAGCCGTGCCTTCGGCGAGGCTGCGGCGACGAGCGCAGTCGACGCCGTCACAGTCCCGGTGAACGCACCTTCGACGAACCGCAAAGCGAGGAGATGCCATGGCGCAGTGGCAAGGCCCATGGGGCCGACGGTGAATGTCGCCGCGAACATCGACCGCAGCAGCATCGGTTTGCGGCCATAGCGGTCGGAGAGAACGCCCCAAAACGGCGCCGTGATCGCCCTCACTCCGGCCCCACCGGCGTTGATCAGTCCCGACCAGAGCGTCGCCTGGTTGCCGGAATCGGCGCCGAGATCCTTCAGGAAAAGGGCAAGAACGGGGCGCGGAGACTGAATCCGATGATCGCCAGCGTCTGCGCGATCACAACCGCATAAAGCGTCCGCCGCCACGCCTGCTGTAGCGGCCGCAACTCACTTATCTCTGCGGACTCTCCCGCTCCCTCTTCCATCTGTCGGAGAGTTTAAGTGCGTCTTGACAATGTGGCAAACGGAATGGGAGTGCTGTGAACGCCACTCGGTTGGAAGTTGGATGAGATAATTTGCGGCAATCGACCGTAGTCCCATCCATCGGCCAATCAACTTCGTTCAGGCTGGATGGCTACACTGAGCGGTGAATGCTTTTCACGTCACAAGCGAGATTCTCCGTTAGCTAGATGAGGAGGAGATTCGTTTCCAGTGAAGCAGATTCTTATTGAATTCAATATGGATCTCGACAGAGCCTCCCAAGTTCGAATGGCGAAACGGTCAACTAAGGCGGGGCACACGCGAAAAAACCGTCGATCGAACAAAGGGTTCGCAACATGGACCTTGAATGGGACGATTCATTGTGGATGGTCGCGAGATTGCGGCTAAATGGCTCGGATCTGTTCTTGTCTCGGGTTGATAGCATTTCCAAACTAGGAGAATTGGTCAATGTATTGAAAATGGCCTGCGACGGCATGACCGCCCTGCAACAAACTGCAAGATCGAATGAGTCGGCGTTTCGCGTGCCCGATCAAGGCGGGTTGACTTTTCGAAAGCACGGCGAAGACGTGCACGTCGAGTATGTGCACGCAATCGGTTACGAGCCGAGGAGTGCAATCGTCCCATTTATAGATTTGTATTTAGCCTGGGAAGTATGCTCAGAGGACGTGCGCACCCAATTTCTCGATGCGATACCTGAACTGGTTGGTCATCGAGACTATGGTGGATGGTTGCGGGACGGCCTTGCTCATTTTGGACGCCGACCATACTAAATCACGGCTGCGCCCGATTTTGGACCGAAGCTAACGTGAGGATCACCCGTGCGTGACTCACGCAGATCCGTTACTCCTGCTTGGATTCAGCAGAGGGATTCATCGTTCGTCGATTCGGATGCCTAAATGCCCTAACTGGTTGTTAGATGCGATTTCGCTTTGTTGAAGATGCCCAACTACCCACTTAGCTCGTCAGAATCTCCTGGATCCATTCGGTGTGTTCGCGGTCGTGTTCGGACGAGTTTCCGGCGAGCGATTGGATGACGGGGGTTTGGTTATCGGGGTCGGTGGGTTGGTAGAAGCTGTAGGGTTTGTGCAGGTCGTCGTCGGTGAGGGCATCAACCGCCGCGATCGTCGAGGCCCGGACTTGGCGGAACTCGGCGAGAACGTCGGCCAGCGGGCGATCGGCGTCCCGTTTGCGGACCTCCTCGTTGCTGACATCTTCATCAGCTTCATTGAACAGCTCGTCGCTCACCCCAACGGCGGCGGCGCGATTCTCGCCGGCAAGTAAGGCGAGGCCGGATCGCTCCCAGGCGGCGAGGTGGGCGAGGTGGTCCTTCACCGACCATCCCTCCGGACCCGGACGGGTGAGCTCTTCGTCCGAACGCCCCACGATGACATCCTCAAGCGCGTGCCGGTCGGCGGTCAGGTGATGCAAGAAATCGGCTTTGGTTTGGACTGTTTGTTCGGTCATGGTCTTCCCTCCGCGCTTCGCTGTCAGATGTTGACGTGTCTTTGATGGAAACGACGGAATGGGCGTTATTGTGAGATTCGGAGGGCGCACGCCGTGCGCCACTACGGAGAACGGGCCGCGTGCTTCCTTCGTCAGCCCTGGAAGGGCTTCGTGTTTCGTAGCCCGGGGTTTGAACCCCGGGATTTTCCGTATCGAGCCAATGTGCCGTACGATGCATTGGAGACAAACCGCACGAGCAATGGAGGTGGCGCATGACCGACGACGAGCTTAGTGACCGGCCCGAAGAAGAACCGGGGTTTCAGCCGGAGATTGAATGGCGCTTCCTCGAGGGCGACGATGTGGTCGGCCGCGATGACGAAGACATCGGCATTGTCGTCGGCTTCCATCCGGAAGACCCTGAGAACGGGATGCCCGATTATCTCCTCGTCGAGCACGGCGGCATCTTCGGGTCGAACAATCTCTATATCCCGTTTGCCGCGGTCGATCATTACGACGTCGACCGGATCATCCTCCGGGTCAGCAGCGCCGACGTGGCGAACCAAGGCTGGGACGTCGAACCGCCGGGGGTCGGGGCGGAGGACTAAGCGGCTTTCGGTTTCGTGGCGAGCGAGATTGAGCCGGTGCGGAGACTGATCGCGGTCGGCGTCCGGTGGAACCGGATCATCAGTGAGTTGAATTGGTTCTCGACGATCGTCGCCAGTTCATCGGGGCTGAGGATTTGACCTGCCGGGCCGCTGACCTCGGGATTCGTGATCTCAAGCTTGCCCCCGGTGATCTTGGCCCCTCCAGAGTACGTGCTGGTTGTGCCGTAGGCGTCGACCGAGACCGAGATCTGCCCCTTCGTGATCGTCACCTTCGCGTTCTTGAGCGGTTCGTATGCCTTCGCGTGCTGCTTGAGGCTGTGATTGATCTGGTTCTGGGTGACGATGATTTCCCCTGTGTCCTTCATTGGCAGGCGACCAACCGCGGCGACCTGTGTCGTGACCGCGTCGGATACTTGGGATTGGACTTGGTCCTGCACGATCGGCCGTCCGGCGAACCAGCCGAAGACCCCGAGCACCACGCACACCAGCAGTAGCGCGACAAACCCGAGGAGGAACCCACCCGGACGCCACGGCGCCGCGGGCGCCGGCTTCGCGGCCTTGATCTCCCATGAGTCGTTGGCGGGGCGGGCGGGGCTGGGCCTGACCGACCATGACTGCGGAGCCGACGAGGTCGCGATGACTTGGGTGTCGTCGAGCGAGCGATCCGAACCGCCCGCGCTCGTGGCCGCATCCGGAGTCTCGCCCCAAAGACTGGCCAGATCTTCGCGTCGTGGCAATGTCTCGCCGCAGGAACCGCAGAACGCGGCCGAGATTGGATTCTGAGCTCCGCAGTTCGGGCAGAACGGCCCCGTCGCGTTCTTCACGCGCTCCCTCCGGGTAGCTATGGGGATTCCGCTAACACGTTGGGATCGACCACGAAGGCATCGGTCACGCCGAGCCGGTCCATGATCACCCGGGTGGTGGCGTCGGTGAATGAGTGGACCTGTGGACTGTTCCCCCGCGTCAGCATCCGCCGCGCCAATTGCTCCTCTTCTTCGCTGACATGATAAATCGGGAGTTTGAACTCACGAAGCCAGCGGCGGGCGATCATCGGCCCGACCCCGACGCTGAGGAGGTCGAATGTCTCGTCGACGACGTGATTAGTCGTGAAGAGACGATAGTCGTGGGTCACGAGATCGCGATACGCCTCAACCGCGGCGGTATGATTGGCGTCGTCGCGGTCAACCATGGCCACGATCGCGGAAGAATCGACGAAAGCGACGCGCGGACCATCATCTCCGTGGGACGATTGCCCCGATTGATGTTCCACTTAGCGCCTCCACCAGAATGCGCGGCGATATGCGTCTTTCCCGTCGGCGATGTTGCTGCCGCCCCCGGCTCCGATGCCGATTACCGATTCCAACGGGTTGGTCTCGGCCGCCGGGCGCAACCGTTCAATGAAACTGTGTTGCTCGTGGAGCGCGCTGCGGAACTGTTCCAAATCGGCCACGTTAATGAACCACTGCCCGCCGATCCGCCGCCCGTTCAGGCGATTCTCACGAAGATAGCGGCGCACTTGTTCGGTTGATCGATCGAGAAACCGTGCCGCCTCGGCGACGCCAAGCTCTTCCTGCCCATCCATCAGCATTTCCTCTTGGCTCCGTGCGGCCGATATCATGGTTGCAGCCGGAATTGTCGTCGCGCACAACAACGCAAATCCGACTGCGCACTCGATCAGGTCTCCGTCATTATAAGACCAAGCATCCTTCCAGGGAATAGGCTATGGTTACTGGTTTCCATCGGGCACCCCTCGAGGCTCCTGTCCGAGAGACGGACGGGTTCTCTCCGGAACGACGAGGAGCGTGCAACCGCGAAGGGAGTCATGAGTGACGAACTCCACTCGCCTCAACGATGGCTTGTGGATCATCGATCTCGGGTTTCAGGACCGGCACGGGGTGATCGCGGCCTACCTGCTGGCAGATGGCAATGAGGTCGTGCTGGTCGAGACCGGGCCGTCCTCGACGTTGCCGTCGCTTATTCGGGGCATCAACGACGCCGGATTCGCGGTCCGGGACCTGATGGCGGCGTTCGTCACCCACATTCATCTCGACCACGCCGGCGCGGCGGGCGTGCTCGCTCGCGAAAACTCGGACCTTGCCGTCTACGTCCATCCCTTCGGCGCCCCGCATTTAGTCGATCCCGCGAAGCTGATCGCCAGCGCGACGCGGATCTACGGGGAGCGGATGGACGCATTGTGGGGTGAGATCGCCCCGGTTCCGGAGCCGCAAGTGCGTCCGCTCGCCGACGGCGAGACGATCGCCATCGCCGGCCGCACGTTGACCGCGATCTTCACTCCTGGTCACGCCGATCACCATATCGCCTACGGGGACGCGGCGGCTGGCGACGTTTTCACCGGCGATGTCGGCGGCATTCGCATGCCCAGCACCGCGTATGTCTGCGCGCCGACCCCGCCCCCGGAGCTCGACCCGCCGGCCTGGGCCCAAAGCGTAGCGCGTCTCCAGACCCTCAACGCCCGGCGACTGTTGCTGACCCACTATGGCCCGTTCGAGGACGTGGCGTTCCACCTCGCCCAAGTTCTGCCCCACCTCGACGATTTCCTAGCGATCGCGGACGCGGCGCTCGCTCGTGGTGCGGATCAGGAGGATTTGACGGGTTTGTTGCATGACCGCATGGCCGTCGAGCTCGGCAATGTCCCCGCCGAAACGCTCGTCAATCTCGAATGGGCCACCCCCTCCTACATGGCCGCGCTCGGTCTCACGCGGTACATCACGAAACGGGCGAAGGCATAGGCCGATTCACGTCCGGCCCGAAGGCAACCCTCACCCGGCGCTCACGGGCCACCCTCTCCCTGATGCGCAGGGCGAGGGAATGAAACCAGCACCGCACCCCTCTCCCTTCGTTAAAAGGGAGAGGGGTTGGAGGTGAGGGGCGCCTCTGGGTGAGGGGCGCCTCTCCAGTTGAAACCGACAATCCCAACATCACGCGATCGCTTCGGCTTCCTCAACCTCGATCGGACGCCCGAGTCGAGGGGCGACCAAGGGAAGGCGGAGGCAGCCCATCATGTTGTCGTCTGCCGCCACACGGCAGTGACGTTCCAGGCCACAGCCGAGGCAGCGGTGAACAACTGCTTGCTCGCCTTTTGGGCGATGGAACGTGCCGACTGGAGCCATTAATGAGCGACATGCGCTGTTGCGGTCGCCCGGCCGCCGGTCGTCGACATGCCGGGAGTAGAGACAGAGCGGGCAATGGTTGCGATGCCGTCCGCCTGAAACCGTCGGGCCGATAAACGCCCGGCAGTGACCGCATTTGAACGATTCCGAGCCGTCGGCCTGGCGCGGTTTGTAACCCGGACGGTGTCCGTTGTGGCCGTTGGCGCGGCGGCGGTCAGGGTGGCGAATTTGGTGATCGATGTCGTCATTCGAGCACTCGTCGTTTTCGTCGTCGTAGCGAATACGAGGCAACGGAATCCCCTCCGGTTGAGGCTTGCAGGCAAAGGCAAGAGCGCGAAAAGACTGAAGTCCGGATGGAGAAGCAGACAAGGGCCATGTGGCGTTTGCTTTCGTGACGTGCATTGATTTCAACCGCGACTGGGCGGAAATCGCCTGTCGTTCAGATCCATTGGTTTTGCGTGGATGGAATCGCGGGCACGGCGATGCCCGGCCCGCGAATCCGCGGCGTGCCGGCGCGAGCTACCCCTCTCAAAAAACAGGCAGCACGAAGCGCCGGACACAGGCGTTACGCCGGCTAGGTTTAGGCTTCGGTAACGAGCATCTCGATGTGCTTCGCGGAATCAGGCGTGCGGCAAACCTGCCGCGCTAGCAAGCGAAGCGACGACCAAGCACGAGGAAAAGGGGAAACAGCGAGCCTGAACCTAGCCGACAAACGCCGCGGCAAGGACGACAGTGATGGCTGGCTGGTGCATGTACGCCCCTTTAGAGCGAGGCTGCTTCCTCGCGGTTTGCATCGCGGCGGGAGCCGCGATCACACAGACTGGTCGAGGCGGGCGCCCCAACCAACAAGTCCGCAGTCTAGGGACCGACGCAGTCAAAGTCAAGAGGGGCGATTGCCGGGAACGATGATCAATGCCAGAACGGTACGCTAAGGTCCGCTTACGTACTGATTACTCCTTTCAAGGCAGACAGCCATGGACAAGCCAGAGATCACGACCGAAACGATGAAGATCTCTGATGTCCGCAGCAAGGTCAACACGCTTGTCAACGAGGTCTTCCGCCATGAAAAGCGAGTCATCGTCGAAAAAAGCGGGATACCGGTCGCCGCGATCACCTCGGTGGATGACTTGGAACGTTTTGAGTTTCTGCAAGGAAAGCGTGCCGACCAATTCCAAATCGTTGATGAAATGCAGGCAGCATTTCCGCCGTTCCTCCCGAAGAGATCGAGCGGCAAGCTGCGAAAACGGTAGCAGAGGTCCGTGCTGACCTCCGCGCTGAGCGCGGACGCGCTGCGTCACGGGGGAGATAACGACCATTTTCGACGCAAATGTTCTCGTCTCTGGATTTGCGAACGCCAAAGGTGCGCCTGGAAATCTTCTACGAAGGTGGGCGGCTGGCCAGTTCTCCATGGCTATTTCCGAGCCAATCGTTGCCGAGTTCGAGCGCGCCTGGACGAAGTGATAGTGGCGTGCTCGTTTCTCCGATGAGCAAATCATTCTGGCCTTGAGTCTCCTCCGGGAGGATGCGGAACCCACCCCAATCTCAGTCGACGTATGGGGAGTTGCATCCCATGCAGAGGATGACCTTGTCCTGTCAACCGCCGTCAGTGCACGCGCTGACTATCTGGCTACGGGCGACAAGGAACTGAGGACACTTGGCTCTTACCAGGGCACCCTCATCCTGTCGCCCCGTGAGTTTCTTTCAATCTTGGTTCATTTAAAGGAAGACCCGAACAGAGCCACCTAATTCGCCGCGAATTCATCAGACCTTCGCTCCCGCCTTTACCACACCCCGCCTCCCCTTTAGACTTCCAGCCTTTGCACAATCCGCGAAGCGGATCGGCGAGAAGGAGCACGAATCATGGGCGGTGGTGAATCAAGTGCTGCCGAGGAGCGCATCAGTGCCCTGCTTCGGGCGATGACCCTTGCCGAAAAAGTCACAATGCTCTCGGGCGCGACCTTGTGGTTGACTTCCTCCATCGAGCGGCTTGGCCTTCCGACGTTGAAAGTGTCCGACGGACCAAACGGCGTGCGCGGGGAGGGCGCGTTCACCGGAGCGTCGGTCACCTCGGCCTGCTTTCCAGCCGCCGTTTGCCTCGCGTCGACCTGGGACACCGAGCTGATCGCGCAGATCGGCGTTGCCCTCGGCGAGGAAGCGAAAACCAAGGGCGTCCACCTCGTGCTCGGACCGACGATCAACATTCACCGCTCGCCATTGAACGGTCGCAACTTCGAGTGTTACTCGGAAGATCCTTACCTCTCGGCGCGGATCGCGGTCGCGTTCATCACCGGTTTGCAATCACAACACGTGGGCGCGGTGCCGAAGCATCTCGTCTGCAACGATTCGGAATTCGAGCGCGCCACGATCAGCTCCGATGTGGACGAGCGGACGATGCGCGAAATCTACCTGCCACCTTTCTCCGCCGCCGTGACCGAGGCGAAGCCGTGGGCCGTTATGGCCGGCTACAACAAGGTCAATGGCGTGTATGCCGGCGAAAGCCGCGCGTTGTTGATCGATCTCGTCAAGGACGAATGGGGGTTCGACGGGGTCATCATGTCCGACTGGTTCGGCACGCAGAGCACCGTCGAGGCCGCGGCCAATGGGCTCGACCTCGAGATGCCTGGACCCCCGATCTGGCGCGGACCACGGCTGGTCGCGGCCGTGGAAGCGGGCGACGTCAGCGAGGAAGCGATCGACGAGGCCGTCCGCAGGGTGCTGCGGATCGTGGATCGTGCCGGCGCGTTCGCGCATCCTGACGCGAAGGCGGAAGAGGCGATCGACCGGCCCGAGCATCGCGCCCTTGCCCGCAAGGTTGCGGCCGATGGCGTCGTTCTCCTCAAAAATCAGCACGATGTCTTGCCGCTGGACAAAGCGCAGATTTCCAAGCTCGCCATCATCGGTCCGAACGCCAAGGTGGCGCGGATCAGCGGCGGCGGCAGCGCCCAGGTCAACGCCCATTACCGGATCACGCCATATGACGGTATCGCCAGCGGCGCTGGCGATCAGATTGAGCTGGGGTACGAGCTCGGCTGCACGAACCACAAATGGTTCCCGCTCGTCGCCCCAGACATGGTCTCGCCAAAAGGCCAAAACACCGGCTGCGGATTCGCCGTGACCTACTACAACTCGCTCGACCTCAGCGGCGATCCAGTCTACGAAACTGTGGTCAAGGACTCGGAGCAATGGTGGCTCGGCGGCGCCGGGTCGGGTGTCCATCCGCGCCAGTTCTCGGCGCGCTTGGCCGCGACCTTCACCCCGCATGAAAGCGGTCCCTATCAATTCGGCCTGATGAGCGCGGGATTGAGCCGCCTCGTCCTTGACGGGCGAGTGGTGATCGACAACTGGACGTCCCAAACACCCGGCGATGCGTTTTTTAGTTTCGGCTCGACGGAGGTGAGAGCGACGGTCGATTTGACCGCCGGACAGCCGCATGAGCTCATCGTCGAGTACAGCAGCGAAGCCGCGTTCGCGATCACGGCGGTCCGCTTCGGTCTCGTATCGCCACAACCAGCGGATGCGATTGAGGGTGCGGCGGCGTTGGCGGCCGGATCGGATATTGCCGTGATCTTTGCCGGCACCAACGGCGAATGGGAGACCGAAGGCAACGACCGGGCGTTCATGGACTTGCCCGGCGAGCAGAACGCGCTCATCGAGCGGGTGGCCGCCGCCAATCCGCGCACGATCGTCGTGCTCCAGACCGGCTCGCCGGTTGCGATGCCGTGGCTCGACAAAGTCGCCGGCGTAATGCAGGCGTGGTTCGGTGGTCAAGAGTGTGGAAACGCCATTGCCGATGTCCTCTTCGGCGCCGTCAATCCCTCTGCCAAGCTTACCCAGACGTTCCCGGTGCGGATCGAAGACAACCCGGCCTACCTCAATTACCCTGGCGAAAACGGACATGTCCGCTATGGCGAGCGGATCTTCGTCGGCTACCGCTACTACGACCAAAAACGCGTTGCTCCCCTCTTTCCCTTCGGCCACGGGCTTTCGTATACGACCTTTGCCTATGACAATCTGCGCCTGAGCAGCACCGAGCTGGGCCAGGACGACCACCTGACCGTTGTCGTCGATGTGACGAACACTGGTCGCCGCGCCGGTCAGGAGATCGTTCAACTCTACGTGCGCGATGTCGCCGCCCGCCTCTCCCGGCCGGAGAAGGAGTTGAAAGGGTTCGCCAAGGTCGCGCTCGCCCCAGGTGAGACGATCCCAGTCTCACTGACCCTCGACCGCACCGCCTTCGCCTATTGGGACGATCGCGACCACGCCTGGGTCGCGGAAGCGGGCGATTTCGAGGTGCTGATCGGTGGCTCAGCGCAGGATATCAGGACCTGGGCATCGGTGCGACTCACGGAAACGGCGGTCTTCGGCGGACCGGCGATGGCGGAATCAGCGCTGGCGGAGGTTACGGGATAGTGAGCGGCCCTCGTCCTCGAGCAACCCTCACCCGGTCTTGACGGGCCACCCTCTCCCTTTGGAAAAGGAAGAGCGTACGAACAAACTCGAACCGCTCCAAACGACTTCCCACTCCCTGCGCATCAGGGAGAGGGGCTGGGGCTGAGGGTTGTTTAGGACGAGAGCCAATTCGAAGATCGAGCTGATCCAAGGAGCCAGCCATTGACCGAATACCTCACGTCGAGACGCCTACATGGCAAGACTGCCCTCGTCACCGGCAGTACCCGCGGGTTGGGACGAACGACCGCCGAGTGGCTCGCCCGCGAAGGGGCGGCGATCGTCGTTTCCGGTCGGAAGGCGGAGGATATCTCCGCCACGGTTGAGGCGATAAAGGCGCTCGGCGTGCGTGCGTTCGGCATCCCCGCCGATCTTTCACAAGTCGATGAAGCCCACCGCCTGGCGGAGGAGACCCTGACGAAGGTGGAACAGCTCGATATTGTCGTCAACAACGCCGGCATGAGCATCCGCGGCAATTTTTGGGACGTCACCGATGCGGACTGGGACTACCAGGTCAACGTCAACTGGCGCGCGCCGTACATCATTGCCTCGCACGCCACGCGGCACATGATCGCACGGCAGATACGAGGGCGGATCGTCAACATCAGCACCATCGGCGCGCACGCCTGTCACCGCGACGCATGTGTCTACGACAGCGCGAAAGGCGCGATCGAGGTCATGACCCGGAACATGGCCTTCGAGCTGGGGCCGCACGGGATCAGCGTCAATTGTGTGATCCCCGGCAACATCGGCGAGCGCCCCGGCAATGACCCGAAACCGTGGTGGCCCGACGCGGCGAAGCGGATTCCCTTTGGCCGCGTCGGCCGGGCGGAAGACATCGCCGCCGCCGTCCTCTTCTTCTGTCTGCCCGAAAGCGAGTTCACCACCGGCCAATCGCTCCTCGTCGACGGCGCGCACGGCGCCTATTTGCCGGAGTGAGCGTTCACATCGGTCGCCTCAGTAGTCCGCCCAGCTTTCCTTTTCCCGTTCAGGGAAATCCGGTCGATACCGCGATTTAGCCCTGGAAGGACTTCGTCCTCTCGGAACCCAGGCCTTTGTACCCCGGGCACTTGGCGCGCACGTCCGCTTCACCACGACAAGAACGCCTGGACGGCACCATTTAGGTCGTCCAGATCATGCCGTAACGAACAGTTCAGGGGTTAGGAAACGTCACTTCAGCGTCGGCGCCGGGCGACGAACACATATTCCCGGCTCTCGTCGGTAAACGGTTCGCGCGCAAAGCCGCCATAGAGCGCTTCTACTTCTAGCCCGGCGACATCGAGGAGCCCAAGCCATTCATTCTTCGTGGCCCACCAAAGGGAGCTCGTTGCGCCATTGTCGCGAATGATATCGATCCGGTTGTCACCCACGGCGTAGTGAAGCGTGTGGGGGGTCGGCTCCTCCTGGTGCGCGCCGTCGAGGCGCGTCGCGATTTGGTGGTCAAAGGCAAAGGCATTCCAGGCAAACAACCCATCCGGCCGGAGCGAGGTGGCGACCCGCTCGAAGGTGCGGCGGCGGTCGGCCCACGTGGGCAGGTGCAAGAGCGCGCGGAACGGACAGTAGACCAGCGCTGCCGGCTCGTCGAGGGCAAGGTCCCGCATATCGCCCTCATGCAGGTCGAGCTCCACGCCCGCTTCGGCCGCACCAGCACGGGCGAGCCTCAGCATCGCGGGCGAGGAGTCAATGCCGATCACGCGCCGGCCGGTTGCCTGGGCGACTGGAATCGCCACCCGCCCGTTCCCGATTGCCAGCTCGACCAGCGGCCCATCGGCTTCGCGCGCGAGCTCGACATAGAAGGGAACGTCGGCCGTCATGTGCGCCGACCATTCCTCGTAGACGTCCGCAAACGACTCATCCCAGCTCATCGGCCCACACTCCCTTGCGACAGCCAAGTTCCGGTCATCACAACGAGTTCGTCATGACGATCCAGCGCGCTAGGCCAGGATCGAAACGGTATCGAACACATGGGCGGCGAGCGCCTCATCGCCTTCGATCATTGCCGCCCGCTTGGCATCCTTCTTGGCGATCCCTTTGGTGAAGAGCCGCCAGGCGATCTCCTGGTCCATGGTCACGGTTGCGGTCGTGACCAGATCGCGGTCTCGGTACAGCGCCCACTCCGCGCCTGTCCGCAGGGCGACCCAACTTCCGCCGGCATCACCTTCGATGACCAAGCGCACGCTCGCGTCGGCAGACGTCTCGCCATCGCCCAGGGCGCGCCGCAGACCATAGACGAAGGTCTCGAGAACGGGAGCGAACCAGAGCGGCTCCTTCAAGCCGGGTTGGCCAACCGCGTCTCGGATGTGCTGCTGGTGAACCCAACGCTCGGTGTACTCCCGCGCCACGTCGAGCCAAACCGGGGCGGGTTCCGGTCCCGCCCAATCGACGGAATTGCCGATGGCCATGAGGTTGAGACTCCGGAAGTTGCCTTCCGTCTCCTCGCCCGTGAGCCGCAGCAGTGTGATCAACAGCCGTGGGCTGATTCGCCGCGTGCCCGCGACCCAGGCGTCGTTCTGCTCGTTGATCGCCGTCACCAGATCCGGCCATGCGGCCAGATTCAGGTTTGGCCCGCCGAACGCAGGATTGGCGAAACCGTCTCGTCCCCCTGACAAACGGCCGACGTCGTCGCCGAGCAGATGCAGCGCAAGATCCTTGACCGACCAGCCAGGACATGCCGTCGGCGCCGCCCAGCCCTCAGCAGAGAGACGTGTCAACACCTCGAGCAGAGCGGCACGCTCGCCGGCGAAGAGATCGAGCACAGCGATCGGACCGAGCGGTTTCGTCTCGGCCGTTGCATGCCGCTTCACGGCCAATTTCCCCTGACCCTTGCATAATCGTCCGGGGTGAGCGCGAAGACGAGCGTGTCGCGGAGACTGCCGTCGGTATGGCGCATGTGATTACGGAGACGACCTTCGAGCCTGAAACCGAGGCTTTCCGGCACGCGGCGACTGTGATCGTTGCGCGCGTCGCAGCGAATCTCGATGCGATTCGCGCCCAGAGTCTCAAATGCGCACTTGGACTGGAGTTGAACCGCCTCTCGTACGTATCCCCTGCCGACCTCGCCTTCGCGTATCCAGTAGCCGAGCTCGTAGTAGGAAACGTCCGGGTCCCGGAAGTGCAAGCCAGCCCCACCGACGAAGCGTCCAGACGTGGCATCCCACATGCCGAGGACGAATTGCGTGCGTTCCCGCCATTCGCCCGCGACGCGCTGAATGAACTCCTCGGTGTCGGCCAGTGACCGATGCCCATCTTCCGCCCACGGCAGCCAGACCTTGATCCGCTCGCGCGACTCATTAACCGCCGCGAAGACCTCGGGCGCGTCCTCCGGCCGGTAGGGACGGAGCAGCACGCGCTCACCGCGAAGCTCAGTCGGCGGTTCGGGCGCTAATTGCTGCGCGGTCGACATCGGCTCTCTCCCCTCACCAAGCACGTGCCGGTGATTCTACTCAATGAACGACCGGGTGCCTGGTCTGTGAGCCAGGCGCCCGGTCAGTTGTGAGGGGGAAGGGAGTAGTTAGCCCTGATGCGGGATCTTGTTCACCGTGCATTCGAAGACGCGAACGATGCCGAGGTCGACTGCATTGCCATCGGCCAGCGCCGCCTGCACCTCGGCCGTCGTGTCGAAGTCGCCGCTGCCATTGGCGTCATCCGCCGCCACCGCGGCCGCGTAGCCATTCGGGAACACGATCTTATGCACCATCCAGCGTCCGCCATTGAAGCCTGGGTCGCCCGGCGCGGCGGTCGCGACGTTGAGAGATTGCGCCCCGAAAAAATTGTAGATCGTGTCGAAGCTGCTCAGCGGGGCGCCGGTGCCGCTGAGGTCAGTGGGCGTGCCGACCGTGCGGTAGACCACGCCGTTAACGTAGAACGCGGGACCGCTCACGCCGCCCGCCAGCGCGCCGCCGATGGTGAGCAATGTCGCCCCGATACCAAAAATCGTGGAAGCCAACAACCGTTTCATCTGAAACTCCCTCCTGTTGATCGCTCCTGTATCGTTTGCGCGGGCGCTGCTGCCCGCCGCTTGATGAGGAGGATATGAGGAGGACATTGCCGTCTCAGAACGAAGCTTACAGGTCTCGATCGATATCCTTACAAATCATACGCCGCCCACCCCCGCCATCCTGCACCCCGCTCCCTCCGCCATTCTGCTCACCGGAGTCTTCATCATTCAGCACCACCCTGCCCCGTTGTCCTGAGGACTCCACGCTCTTGGTCATCCTGCGCGCCGCGCTATCCGTCATTCCGTGCCACCCTATCCCGTCATCCTGAGCGATAGTCGAAGGATCTGTGCCTGCCAACCAGGAGGATGGCCCGAGCCAGTTGCTTCGCCCAGCTCGGCATGAGGACGAAGAAGCGGCAAGCGGGAACCTCGACAAGTCTGGTGAGGGGCGGCTATCGTCCCCGCAGTGCATCGGTCCACATGTCGGAGCTCAGCAACTATGGACAAGCCGCCGCCACGGCGCAATTCATCGCCGCTCAACCGCATCCCCGTTCGCTCGCGTGTGGCGATGACCGCGGGCGTCGCGGGCGGATTGTTCGCCTCGATCCTCACCGATAACGCGAACGCCGATCTCTCCCACGTCCTCCTTTGGACAGGCGTCGGTCTCGGCCTCCTCCTCGCCGTCTTCTTCTGGCTGCGTGCCCCGCGATAAACCAAGTCCCGGCGCATTCACGACCTTGGGGTAAGTTTTCTCATCCTTTGCCACCCTAATAATCGAGTTCACTGCATTCTCAATCGCCATCGTCTCTGCTCTTGGATCACTAGTTGGCTGGCCGTCGGGAAAGTAGGGAAAGCCCATGCGAAAGCGTGTAGAACAATTTCCAAACGGGACCTGGGTTCGAAGAACCTCGGAATGGATGCAGCCAATGGCGTTGGTTAAGTTGATTCGCGGCGACCAGGCGGGTGCGAAAATTACCGTCGAGGCAGCGCGGAGAAAACTCGAGCCATGGGAAGATCGCGTAGGTGTAGTGCAGTTGGAATCCGAATGGCTCGACATCATTGAGCAACGCATCAACAATGCGTCCTTTCCCACCTCGCAATCCGCCGCCGATTAACCCGGAACTCCCACACCAAAGGACCAATGGACCGGGCGTGACATCCCGATCGGATGGACGTCAGACCCGAAGAGTTTAGGACTTCGGGTGGCTTCCCCTATGCTCCCCCATACGGATAATCAATAGAGCTAGTACAGCAATACCGCTGGCGTTCGGACAGTACTCCGTCGAGAGCGGAGATGGCCATCGCGCCGGTTGAGGTCGATCATGGCGATCACACGCCAACATTTCACGGTGATTGTGGGGATCGACCTCGTGTTGCTCCTCTTCGTGGCGTTTATCTCCGGCCATCCCGTGGCGGTTATGTCCACCATCATCCTCGGCTTTTTCCTCGCCGTCGTCATCCACGAGCTCGGCCATGCATTCGTCGGAGCGTTGTACGGCATGACCCTGACCGGGATCGTGATCGGTCCCGTCGATCTCAACTGGGAGTCCGGCCGGTTCAAGGTCGCCCAAAGCCGGCGCGGACACCTCGGCGGGGCCACGATCTTCGAACCGAGCAACCGCCCCCCGGCGGAGGCGGTTGTTGCCTGGCGGCGGATGATCCTCGCCGGACCGGTGACGAATTTAGGTCTGACCCTCGTCCTCTTCTCGCTCGCGCTGACGTTCTTTGGGGGTGATGGCCAGGGGCAGTGGAAGCTCATCGGATTCGCCCTCATCAGCGCCTTTATCGGTTTCGCGAACCTCGTTCCGATCAGCGCCGGGCCGTATTCGACCGATGGCGCGAAATATGTGCGCATGGAAAACGGTGGTCCCGCCGCCGAGAACGAGATTCGAGGCCAGCGGCTGGCGAGGTGGTGCGCAAGCGCCACGCGGCCGCGAGACTGGCCGGCCGATGTGCTTCCCGTGGCCGATTACCTCCTTGCCGGCCCGGCGGACGATGACCAATTGCAATCGAAGGTCGTTGCAGCCTGCTTCAAATATTTCTATTTGGCCGATCGGGGGAAGTTGAAGAGCGCGTTGCAGGTCTTGGAATCGGTGCTTGCCTCCGCGGGAGGGAGCGAGAACAACGGCGAGCAGATTGACACGATCCTGGCGATTCAGGCCCGGCATGACGCCCTCTGGAACAAGAATCCGGAACGCGGACTCGCGATCATGAGCCGGATGCGGCAGCAATCGCGTTTCCTCACCCACTCCGAATGTCAGATGACGATCGCCTTGATCAAGACGGCGGAGGGCGACCTGGCGGGAGCCCGGCACGTCGTCGCCGAGGCTCGCCGTGGGCTCGCGCCGATGATCGGGCGCTCCGGCATCACGCGGATGGAAACCGAGTGGCTCGATCTGGTCGAGCGGCGAATCGACAATCCCGGCGCCCCGGCCAGGATGCCGGTAGAAACCGACCCTAGCGCCGAGCCGATCATTCGCATGGTTCACCCGCCGGAGCAGAGCGCACTCGCGGTGCGGATCGCGGCACTCACCGGTTCGCCGCTCGCCGCCGCGTCCGCATCCTCGCCGGCGAACGTGTTACGGCGCATGTCGTCGCCGCTCGCCGCCGAGCCGCAAGCCGCGGTCCGGCCATCCTGGACAGAAGCGGCGTTTGCAGTGAAGCAATCGGGCGGCGCCCACGTCGGCCAGCTCGCCGCCGAGTACGGCGCCGCCCGCAGCTGGCTCTATCGCTCCCCCGGCGTTCCCGTCGAGCCCCTCAGCGAGTGGAATCCGGTGTCCGTCCTGGACGCGCCGGTGAGCCTGGAGCGCCGCCTGCGCGAGGCGAAAGCCCGATTCCTCGGTTGAACTAAATCTTGCTCGGACCGGACCGGGCTGATCATTAGGTTGGAAATCGCCCTTCCCGGCTCACAAGGGAAAACATCTCCGATTCCAAGGACGAAGGATCGCGCGGCGTAGGGGCGCACAGCCGTGCGCCCGCGGGGTGACAACGGCAGTTTGATAGTGCCGACCAGGTCGAAATCGTTTCCGGGCGTATGGCTGTACGCCCTTACGTGGCGAGGACGCACGAGGCGTGGCCAAGAAGCTTCACCCCCAACCCCTCTCTTTATGACGAAGGGAGAGGGTGACCGAAGGTCGGGTGAGGGTTAGTCTGATTGAATCCTCAATCATTCCCCATCGTCGCCGCGGCGAGCACTGCCGCGATTGTTGCGTCGTAATCCGGTTCGGTCATCTGATCGGCGACGTATTCGGCGTAGGTGATGCGGTCGCCGCGATCGATCACGAACACGGCACGTTGCAGCAGCCTCCACTCCTTGAGCAAGACGCCGTAATTCCGGCCGAACTCTTCGCTCTTATGGGCGGAGAGGAACTGAAGCGTCGCCCCCTCCGCCGTGTGCCAACGTGCCTGAGCGAACGGCAAATCCATGCTGATGGTGTAGATGGTGACGTCCGGCGGGAGGTCGGCGCGGAGCTGATCCCATCGCCGTGTTTCGATGTGGCAAACAGGAGTGTCAATGGAGTTGATGATATTGAGCAAGCGGACCGTGCCCGCCGAATCGGCGAGGCGCACGACGGCGATTGTCCCTTCGACCGGGTCGAGATGTTCGAGCGCGAAATTGGGCGCGGCGTCTCCTGGTTGAAGTTTGCGACCGATCACGGTCAATTGTTCACTGAGCTCGAACGCCTCGCCGACGCGCTCTTCAGTCATGATCGCCTCCTCGTGCGATCGCCGGGATGCGGTGGCGATGATTTTGGCCACAGGCAGCCGGTCGTTTGCGACATGGAGTCAAAGGTACCGTCTGATGTATCCAAACGGACCATGCAACGCGCGCGGGACATCATAAGCTAGAGCAAGCCATTCCGATCGTGTTGCCAGCCACAACGCGATTGACCCCTTCCCAAAAGAGTGGTGAGGAGCGCGCGACGCCAGCCCCGTCGCGCGCTTCCTTTGGTTTGATCGGCGGCCATCGCGGCCGCGCCTCGTCAATCCGGATCAACGTTCAGCCCATTGACTCTACCGTCACCAGCGCCTACCGTAGTCGCGCCATCGCATCGTGCGCGGGCGCGAGGCGAGGAAGTAAGAACCACGGGACCACCACGGGCAACGAGACGTAGATTTGCATAGGGTAGGTGGGTATTGAAAGGAGCGCCAAACGTGGACGATACGACTAATGGATTGCAAAGCGAAGCAACACAGCCGCCCGCCAAGGCGAGCGAGGCCGGCGGTGAGCAACCGGCGGGCGGCGATGCGCCCAAATCCGGGAAGGAAGACTTCAAATCGGCTTTAGCGAATCTGGCCTCGGCATTGAACAAGTTTGGCGCGGAGGCGGAGGTGAAGGCGCGGGAAGAGTGGAAACAAGCCAAGCCGGAGATTCAGCGCGCGCTCGACGAAATGAAGCGCGCGGTTGGCGTGGGCGCGCAAAAGGCAACTATGACCATCGACAGCCTGGGCAAGAAGATGGACAAGAACAAAACCAATGAGCCCGGCTCCACGACGTGGACCGAAAGCACGCCGTCAACCGACGATTCGACAACACCTCCGCAGACGTAGAGATCGCCCAAGGGTGAACCCGGCTCACAAGACAATGCCTCTCCGAGGCTACGCACGAAGGCTTGCACATACCGGCCCATGTTCGGTCTCGCAGAGGCTTCTTGGTATCTATCAGTGTTGCGTCGCTAACCCGGCGCCCCGGCGTTGCCGCATAGCGGCATTGCTCACGCTGTTCCGTTGATCTCGAAGTCGGCATAGGTGCCGGCAGCGGGGTCGTAGGTGACGCGGAAGAAGCAGTCGCCGCCATCCATGACGATCAGGGGCCGTGCGCGCCAGCTCAAGTCGTCGCCCTTGCAGGTCGCGTTGACGAGGATCAATTTGCGGCCGCCGAGGATGAACCCGGCGTATTGCCGCTTATAGGACGGCAAGCGGAAGATAAAGTCGCCGGAAAGACCGGGCGTGGAGCCTTCGATGGTCTGCTCGTAGCTGGGCAGACTCTGTTCGAGCGCCGCAATGTCCTCCGCGGTCGGGGACCAGGCGCCCTCGATCGGTTTGCCGACATAGACATCGGTTAACTCTTCGACGCGTTCCTGGGGAACGATCACCCCTTCATACCCTTCACCCTGGACCGGAATCCAACCGGTCGCCGTGTCTGAACCGTTGACGACCGTGATTGTGTCGATGAGCCAGCGGCCGTCGTCAGGGTTCTTCACGAAGACGATGTGCAGCGATGCATCTTCCGATTTGTATCCTTCCACGATATGAAAGGTCACGAGCGCGCTGACTTTGCCGTCGTTCGTCTCGATCACATCGTCGATGCTCTTGATGGAGACGAGGGTTTCCGCCGTCGGCATTGGGGTCAGCAACGAGGTGTCCGCGGTGATGGGCAGGCCGATTGATTGCGCGTTGGTGCGGAGAAAGTCGTCCGTAAAGAGGGCGAGAAGGCGCAAGACGTCGCCCTCGCGGCCACAAGCGACGAACTGCTGCACTGTGAAGGTGATGCCATCGACGGTCTCCGCGTCAGCAAGCGCGCCTGCTGGTTTGACATAGGGCGCGGCGTCGGCGCTGGTGATGGGAAGGGTCGGCGTGCCCGTGGTCGAGACGATCTCATTGAGTGCGGCGACGGTTTGCGGCGCGACCTGGCATGCACTGGCCGGAAGGGCTGGCGGGACCGGAGTCGCTGGGCTCGCCATGGCTGCGCTAAGCGGCACAAGCATGCCCAGTAGCACGGTCAAGATCGAAACAATCGCCACGAACCTACTCCTAATCCCTTTGCTGTGCCCTCTGCACACGCTTGTGCCGCGTCGGTTCCCCATCATCGATACCTAGACCTCACAGGGGAACCAGCGCCAATGCTTGGCACGGCGGCTGACCAAGAAAGGCCTCCTGCTCAGTCCGGGAGGAGTTTCGCTTGTGAGCGCCGGACTTTGACCTAGGCGTCACGGCCCAGCCGCGGCGAGAACTTCCTCAGGCCACCCCGTCGATCTCAAGATCGGGAGCGATGACCTCACTGTCCCCTTCATCTTCACTCACTGTCCCCTCCGTACATGCTCGGGCCGATGACCAGCGTTATTTGGTCGATGAGCCAGCGTTTGGTGTCGGGGTTGTAGGTGAAAAAGCATTGCAGGAGACTGGTGTCTGAGAGTTCGTCCGGAACCGACAGGGTCACGAGCGCGCTGACCCGGCCGTCGCCGATCTTGACCATATCGTCGATGCTGGCGATGTTGACGCGCGCATCGGCTGGGCTCGGGGATGGGGTGAGGGCCGGATCGTCTGGGGAAAATGGCAGGCCCATCTCTTCGGCGTGATCCAACAAGAAGTTGTCCGAGAACAGGGCAAGGAGCGGCAGTATCGCCCCGGAGTTGCTACAAGCGACAAACTGCGCGAGCGTCGCGGTGACGCCTTTGCGCGTTCGATCCGAGACGGGCGACCCCTTGGGCTTCTCGTACGGTTTCGGCTCGTCGGAGGTTGATCTGCCGGCTTGCGGCGTTTCCTTGGTCGAAACGACCGCGTTAATGCTGTCAACCGTGCGCGCCTTGACCGTGCATGCGACGGCCGGCGCCGGTCCGGCGCCCGGCGTGGCTGGACTCACGGCTTTCTCGACAACCGGCGTCATGAGTGATCCCAAGAGCACAAGCACGATCGCGACGGCAATCATTCGCTCCTCCTCGTCCCACCCCGCGGCGCACCAATCGAGGCCGAAAGGATGGCTTCAGGAGACCGGCAACGGTTGCACGAGCCCGGTCACGAGCATCGCTGCCCGGCTCAATTCGCCGATGACTTGTTCGGCCAGATGGGTATTGACGAACCCTTCGCAGAAGAAGCTCATGATCAGGCGCCGGCCGTTTGCCTCTATGAAGCCGACATCGTTCGTGGCGTTGCCGATCGTACCCGTTTTCGAGCCCCAGCGGATGCCCTCGGTCTTCGGCAGATAGCGGGCAATACGGCCTTCGCTAACTTGCCGCTCCAACATCGTGATCATCCGCGCGCAACTCTCGGCCGAGGCGGCTGTGCCATCCAAGATCGCCGCCATTACCCGCGCGTAATCGTCCGGAGTAGCCCAGTTTTCGGGATCGCCCGGTTGTGACGGCACGCCTTTCATCTTGCGATTCAGGCCGGAGCCGGTCATGCCCAGGGCGCGCATCGTGGCGTTGACGTGGTCGAGACCGGCAAGATCGATGAGCATGTTCGTGGCCGTGTTGTCGCTGATGCTGATCATGAGCGAGATCAGATCATCGAGCGTCAGCACAATCCCATCATGCAAAAACTGGAGTTCACCGCTCCCAGGCGTCTTATCGGGCGCCGCGAGGACGAAAGATTGCTCGGGCGAGAGCTCGCCGCGGTCGATCTGGCGGTAGATCGCGATCATGATCGGGATCTTGACGGTACTCGCCGCCCGGAACTGCCGTAACTGATGCCGGCAAAAGCGCTCCCCGTTCGGGGCCACGATCGTCACCCCGACCACCGCGCCCTCGCCCTCAGCCGCCTCGGCGATTCGTTCCAGGCTCATCCACTCAATCTGCTCGCCCATCATGCTGCCCCGTCCACTTCGCTGATCGCCAACCGGGGCATCAGTCTACCCGGTCCGCACGCGAATTCGGGCAAGACCTTCGCCAAACGCGCAGATTCAAAATGGCAAAATGAAGCATTCACGAAATACCGAAGAGGAAGAACGGAAAAATACGATCCTTGAACGGGCGGTTCGTGCAATTACCTCTTGATTGGGCTGATAACGTGATGCCAAGCCAACCATCGCAATGTGCGTGGCATCGGGGCAGCGTGACCTTCGGTCGGTTGTCGGTCGGTGGAATGTCTGTGTGAGAGTGGCTCGATGGTTATTGCATCAGCAATAGTAGCCACGCCTGCCAAGCGCGAAGATTCAGTTTCTGCACGGGAGACTGTGATCGCCGACTCCATCGGCATTGGCGTGCTCGTGGCGCTGACCGCCGCCGTTGCCTGGAACTATTTACACTTCGATGACTGGCTCGCACGGACCGACATCCTCACGCAATATTTGCCCTGGTATGCCTTCGCCGGCGAGCAACTGAAATCCCTCACCGTTCCTGGTTGGAATCCGCATCAGCTCAGCGGTTTTCCTGCCGCTGGTGATCCCCAGTCTGGTTGGATGTACCTCCCGGCAATGGTCCCCTTCGCGCTTCTGTCTCCCGTCACTGCCTTCAAGACATATGTGGTTTTCCAGTTGGCATTTGCCGGCATTTCCACGTATGTGTTCGCACGCGTGCTGGGCATGACCGTCATTGCCAGTCTCGTTGCTGCCTCAGCATTTGAATTCGGACCGTTTCTCTTCCGCGACACGTATTGTTGCACCATCGAAGCACAGCTGAGCACCTGGATTCCGCTCTCGCTGCTGGGCGTGGAACTCGCAGTTCGGAGCCACACATGGTCCGGACGGACCGCATCGTGGAGCGTGGCGGGAATCGGTATCAGCCAAATGCTGGCCGGGTTCCTTGGTCAGGGTTCCTATAACGGCCTACTCCTGATCGGAAGCTATATCGTCTACCGCGCCCTTGTTTCGCCTTCCATCGGCTCGCAGATGATCGTTGTCCGACTTCGGCAGATGGTTGTGCATGGGGTGGCGATCTTCGTGATCGGACTTGGGCTCGGTGCGGCAGGCCTCTTGCCGCGGCTGGACGTCAACCGGCACACGGATCTGTCGGGCGGACAGTACGAAAATGTGCAGACCTTGGGCGAGTGGGGATGGGGCGTCGATACACTGCTCGTTCACCTTGTGGGATATACAGATGCTCTACCGAATCACAATCGAAGGTTCTACCTCGGTGGCGTGACGATCGTGCTCGCGCTCCTTGCACCTTTCGTCGCTCGGCGACGTTACGCCACTCCGTATTTTGTCGCGCTGTCGGCGGTGGCCATGACGATGACTCTCAAGACCACGCCGCTCCACCGCCTCTTCTACGTGTTGCCCTATTTCAGATCGCTTCACAGACATACCCCTTACGGCATCCTCAACGTCATGCTGATCGCCCCAGCGATCCTGGCGGGAGCCACGGTTGACGCGTTGGCACGACGACAATGGAGACCACGGATGGTTCCATTCATAGCGCTGCCGCTCCTACTCCTTGCCGCACTCCAAAGCGAGCACCAGCGGAGTGGTTGGATCGCTCATGCTCAAATGACGGTTGCCATCATCACTGGAGTTCTTTTCGCCAGCGCATTTCTGGCGTTTACAAGAATCGGCCAACGCCTTCCCGGGGCTTCGGTGCTTTATCGCTTGATGCCAATGCTTTTGCTCGGCGCGCTGCTCTGGGAGCCAGCGGGCCGCGAGTTCGTCGCTTCCTCCCACGACATGCGCGTCCATCGTCAGGCACAACAGGCGATCGAAGTTAATGCTGCGGCGACCGATCTCGGAGGAGCCGGTGAGTTCCTGCAACAGCAGGACTTGTCGGCCGAGCCGTTTCGCTATGTTGGCTACGACGGCATACGCTTGAGGACGAAGACGAAGCGAGGTGAGTCCTACCAATTTGGCCGGAAACTGCCAGAGATCCAGATGCTTCTCGTGAGCGCGCGGGCCATTCGCCTCGGACTCTACGACATTCAAGGCTATAACCCGATTCAGTTGCGGCGATACGTTGAATTCATGGTTGCCATCAACGATGGCGTCGAACAGAACTACCATGATGCCAACGTGCTGCCAGTAGGAATCGACTCTCCTTTGTTCGATCTCCTCAATGTGCGCTACATCGTCATTCCGTATCCACCGACGTCGGCGAGTCCCGTACGCACCGACTTGGCCTACCTCAAGGCGTCCCACCGCCAAGTGTTCGACAACGGCCAGGTTCAAGTGCTTGCCAACGACAACGCATTACCGCGGGCGTGGATCGTGCACGATGCTCGGAAGGTCGAGCGCGACCAAGTGCTTGATCTTTTGACCTCTGACACTATTGACCCGCGTCGCACCGTACTCCTCGAGACGGATTCACCTCCGCTTGGCCCGCCTCTCGACCCCACAACCGATTCAATCGAATTTAAGCGCTACGAGCCGAACCAGGTGAGCGTCAATGTGCGGGCGGGAACATCTGGGATCGTGGTCTTCAGCGAGGTCTACGATGAAGGTTGGCATGCGTATGTGGATGGCAAGCGCGTTCCGCTCTCTGTAGCCGATTATGTATTGCGCGCCGTCCCAGTAGAGGCGGGTGAGCATCGCGTGGAGCTTCGCTACGAACCGCTCTCGCTTCGTCTTGGTGGTGCCATCTCGGCTGTCTTTTGCCTCATTGTCCTCGTCAGCTTCGGTGCGTTGCTTTACCGAGTTTGCTGGGAAGACGAATTTCGACTTCGTTGGCAGGTGTTGACACACCCGCCCTCTGAGGTGAGAACGCCGAGGTTATCTCATCATCAGGCACCTTGCCGCCGGAAGATACGCACGTCGCCACTGGCGAAGACCTGGACCCAGCCTGATCCTGGGTAGTCCACCGCGGCCACACCGGGATAAGGGCCAGCAACGTTGCAACCGTTCAATGCGCTTTGTTCGTAGCGTCCGACATAGAGCAAAGTAACGCCATAGTCGGCGACCTCCGACGCTGATGGTTCGTTGTATATCCGACGCACGGCTGCTTGCCGATCCTTGATTTCCCGATCGAGCCCCGGTCTTCCGCGCCGCCATATTCGCTGATGACCGCCCCAGCCAATAACCGTGGGTATGCCGGTGAATGTCGAAACTCGACTGCTGGGGACTTGGTCTTTCGGGAGTTTCGAGCAGCCGGCGGCTTCGAGCACGATGTCGCTCTGTTCAGCGTGAGCTTGGAGCCAACGCAGGGCGGCCAACTCGTTCGTTGACCAATCACCGACATAGGCCAAGCCGTCTATGCCTTGCCAGTCGTCAAACCCGTCTGTCCATCTATACGTCCCGATCGCCGGATAACTGAGCACCGCCAAGGCGCCAAGAGTGCACGCGAGAAGGAAGACTGCGCGGACCATGCGCTTCTCACGGACGGCCAACCAGAGCACCATCAAGCCGATTGCGCCGGCCAATGAAAAGAGCACCCATGCTTGGAAGTAGACCTTGAAGACGGTGTTCGTTCGCTGTCGATTGGCGTCGCGGAAGCAGACGAACTCGATCGCCATAATCAGGACGAAGCCGATTGCGAACGCGGATGCCGCGATCATTTCTGGACAGAGTCGACGAGTCGCGCGCAGCAGACTGAGCGCCGCGACCAGCGGCACACCGCACCACAATACGAGTGGAGCATTGAGAACGATCGAAAGGATGGCAAGCCCTCCCGTCAGGATAACGGCAGAGAACGCAGAGCGATGGAAAGGACCAGATCGGTACGCGCGCAGCAGAAGGAGACCGAGAAAACAGACCGCGACAGCGAATGGAATGCCGAACATTGTCAGGAACTCACCGAGCGACGTCCGCTCCCATGTCACGAGACGAAACAGGCTCGCGATCCTCTGGACGACGGGAAACCCTTTGACGGTATTCGGCAGTCCTCGCGTCTCCAAACCCGTGGGAGGCGAAAACGCCAGTGTGAACGGCAGCCATGCGACGATGGAGATTGTGCAGAAACCACCGATCACAAGCGCCCGCAAGCGCCATCCAGTACCACTCAGGGCGATGAACAGTCCGATCAGCGAGATAGCAAGGTAACTCGGGTAATCCCAGCTATTCATCGGATAGAGCGCACCCACGACAAAGCCCGCCGCCGCGATTCGGCTGACGCCCGCGAACGTCCGCCAGCTATCGCGACCATCAAGCCGGGTCAGCACGAGCTGCAAGATGAGCGCTAGTGCCGTTACTGTGAACGGAAGCGCTAAGACGTGCGCATGAGGATCGCCAAGGAGGAAGCTGAAAAACGGGAACTCGGTGATGACTGGCCGGGGTGGCTTGCCTGGTATCACGCCGGCGTCGTGCAGAACCCGGGCGGAATACCACCCGACGCCGTGGCGCCAGTCGGCGGCTAGGGTCGAGGTCGGACGGAGCAGCAGCTCCTTTGGTGCCAGCAGGTTTCCAGCACCAAGGAGCAGCAGCGTGGCGACGGCCCCCACGATCAGCGCCTGAGCGCGAGACCACCAAGTTCTCACCGCGTTGAACCCGAGCCCTGCCGTGACAACTGCGGCCATCGAAAATGCAGTCGCCGTACCGAGATTGAACCCATAACCGAGGCTGACTCCAGACATCCGCATCACCACGCCGGGGATCACATGTCCCAAGTAGTAGTAGTTGATGGACTCGCCAGATAGCCATGGATCAGGAGGCGGAATGGAATCCGTGCGAGCGCTTGAGGCAATGAACGCCGCATCCATCGGTTTCTCGCCCCAGAAGATGTCGGGCTTGAAGCCGCATAGCCACAGGTACGAGGTGAACGCCAGCAACCCCGCAATCTCAGCCGCGAACAAGTGTCCCAGCCACGATCGAGTGATCCAGCGCCGCCGTATGGCCATCAACCAACCGGCGGCAGCAATGGGGATAGCCGTCGCCACCAGACTCGTCCGAGAAAAAGGAACCAGATCGAGAGATGCGAGAAGCCAAGCGGGATAGATGAACGCGAGCAAGGAAAGGGGACGCGCTATTGTCGCTCCACGATCGGGGAGTCTCGAGGAAATCGAGCGCGTGGCGGGCGCGAATGCCCAAGTAACTGCGACCAGCACGAGATACCAGCGAACCGCCGCCTCAATCGAACTCATGGCAGCAGAGCCTTCCTGGAACTCTCCTGTGCCGCCCCGACCTGATTCTGATCAGCAACCCGCG
This sequence comes from Thermomicrobiales bacterium, assembly GCA_045804965.1. Classification (GTDB taxonomy): domain Bacteria; phylum Chloroflexota; class Chloroflexia; order Thermomicrobiales; family UBA6265; genus CAVTUU01. The sequence goes on from JBJMMD010000057.1 coordinate 29,268, forward strand.
GCGCCATTCGTCACTGACGAACGCGATTGCGTCACTACTCCTGCGCTGCGCTGAATCTGCCAGCCCGCGACGAGGCGCCATAGTCGAACACGGCTTTACTTGGTCGATGGGTTCGGTAGATCGATTGCCATTGTTCGGTTGGACGAAGTGGCTGTGCTTGAAGTGACCCGGAACTCACGGTATTTCTTGGAGTCGAGATTGTACAGGATGCACGACGTGCGGACTGGACGCTGGTCGGTTGAGGCGCCAGCACGGCGGAAGCCGGTATGTTGCCATGGGGTGGGCACGCATACTGCGGGGATGCTACCGAGTTCGCGGCGAGATGCCATTGTCCAGCAAGCGAGGAGATCAGCATGAGCGCGACCGGCGGGACCGGGATTCCACGGAGACCGTTTGGCAAAACCGGGGAAGAGGTGTCATTGCTCTGCGTCGGCGGCGCCCACATCGGCGCGCCGGCGGAAGAGATCGGCATCCGGATCATCCACACCTGTATCGATGCCGGGGCCACCTTTCTCGACAACGCCTGGGAGTACAACGCCGGCATCTCCGAGTTTCGCATGGGCAAGGCGCTCGCTCAGGATGGCTACCGGCAACGCGCGTTCCTGATGACCAAGGACTGCGCCCACGACCGGCGGGCGTTCAACTCCATGGCGAAGCTCGAGGATAGCCTGAAACGCCTCCAAACCGATCATCTTGACTTATGGCAACTCCATGAAGTCGTCTGGGAGGACGACCCCGACAAGATTTTCGCCCCGGGCGGGTCGGCGGAGGCATTGGTGAAGGCGAAGGAACAAGGGAAAGTCCGCTACATCGGCTTCACCGGGCATAAGAGTCCGGCCATCCACAAACGCATGCTCTCCCAAGGCTTTCCCTGGGACTCGGTGCAGATGCCGCTGAACGTCTTCGACGCGCACTACAACAGTTTCGAAAAGGAGATCGTTCCGATTTGCCAGGAGCAAGGGATTGCCATCCTCGGCATGAAAAGCCTGATGGGCGGGAGCTTCAAGGACAGTGGGATCGAGATCACGCCCGCGGAGGCGATCCGCTACGCCATGAGCCTGCCGGTGGCAACGGTGGTCTCGGGGATGAATTCGCTCGAGGTCATGGAGCAGAATCTGGAAACCGCGCGGAACTTCGCGCCGCTCACGGAGGAAGAACGGCACGACTTGCTGAAGCGCAGCAAACCGCTCGCAGCAAACGGCTCGTTCGAACTCTTCAAGACAAGCCGCAAATTCGAGGGTACCGAAGGCCGCGTGGTGCACGAGTATCCGCTCTCGGCCGCGGACTGAGCACCACAATCCTCACTCCCGCCCCCTCTCCCGGGTGCGCAGGGCGAGGGAGGTCGTTTGGAGCAGTCCGTGCGTTTTTTCCGTCCCCTCTCCCATCATCAAAAGGGAGAGGGTGGCGCCGGGTGAGGGCCGGCGCCTGGTCAGCGTCATCGGTTGTCCCGTCGCCGAATTCACACCGCGACCTGACCCTCGGTCCGCCGGCATCCGGCGGTGGCTTCGGCGACGAGACCGGCGACGATGTCTGCCGCGGGTTCGTGGTTGTCTGCCATGGCGATGCCTTGACCGCAGGCGAAGTAGCCGGTGTCGGCGCCAGGCCGGTCGCGGGCAGCGGAGATGAGGTCCTGCATCGCCTGGAGCTGGTAGGGGTAAGGAAGCGGCGAGACGCCGGCTGTGTCGAGCGCCGCGACGAGGCGATTGGCGATCGCGCGCGCCGGCCACCCGGTGAAGGCGCTGGAGACGACCGTCAATTCGGGCGTCGCCTCGCGCATCCGTGCCCGCCACCAGGGAGCGATGCCGCTCTCCCGAGCGAGGGCGAAACGCGTACCCAGCATCACGCCAGAAGCGCCGAGCGCGAGCGCGGCGAGCACGCCCCGGCCATCCATGATCCCGCCCGCGGCGACAACTGGAACTGACGGCGGGGTGGCATCGACGACCTGAGGGAGCAGGGTCATCAAGCCGATGAGGGGTGGTTGTTCCCCGGCCGGCACCGACCAAGTGCAACGCAGGCCGCCAGCTTCCGCCCCCTGGGCGACGATGATGTCGACGCCGAGCGCGATCGCTTGATGCGCTTCGGATACGGTCGAGACGAAGGTCATGACCGTGAATCCAGCCTCCCGTGCGGGGAGCACCAAATCGGTCGGATCACCCATCAGATGCACCACCGGAACCCGCTCGTCGCAGACAACCTGGAACTGCTCCTCGATATCAGACGGTTGAAGCGCAAGTTTAGTCGGTCCGTCCGGGAGGCCGAGCTCCGCCCGCACCGGATCGAGACAGCGTTGGACTGCGGCGACATCGGCGGCGTTGACCGAGGTCGCTTGCGGGCGGTGGACCACGAGATTGACGCCAAACGGCCGGTCAGTGCGCTCGCGGATCGCGCGGATGGTGGCGCGTAGCTCGTCCGGAGCGAGCAAGATCGCACCGAGAACGCCGAGTCCGCCGGCCGCTGACACGGCCGCAACGAGATCGACCGTATCTGTGCCACCAGCCATGGGGGCTTTAATGATCGGGTACTGAATGCCGAGTCGCTCACACAGCGAAGTCCGCAGCGACCCCTGGTCCCTCGGCCTCATTCCACGCTCCTTCGGTTCGTTTCGTCGTGAATGCCGGCGCATCCACTCGCCGGCAAGACCATCCTGGCCGATGCGAGCGCGGATTGCATCGGTGAGATTGCCGATTATCGAGGGCGGGAGCATGGCCCTCGCCCAGCACTACGGCCATGAGCACGATTGAACGCGACCCATTCCTACGCGGCGACGCCGCACCGCCGGGCTCGAAAGGACCCTTCCCCGCCAAAGCGACGAAGCCACCCTTCGGGGGCCGAGCCTGGGAACGGCAGTGGTGGTACGTGAGCTGGTGTCGGGCCGGCTTCGTTGGTTCAGCCCGCGGGCACGCGGCGGCGCGCAGCGTTGAGCTACCGTTTGCCTCTCGAGCGCGCTTTGACGATGGAACGGAGGGTGAGGAGGAAGAAGATAGCGACGAGCTGTCCGCCGAGAATGGCGCGGTTGACGTCGACCGACGGTTTCCATTCCACGTCGTCGCCTTTGATCAGGTAGATGCCGGCGGGGATTGCCCGCACGCCAAAGCCGACGCCGCTCCCTTGCTTCTCTTCACCTTGACCGCCGGCGCCCCCGCCGCCGCCGCCCATCACCTGGGCGACCGGGATCACGGTCACGCCATTGCGCTCGATCGGTTCGCCAAAAACACGGCCGACCGTGAGCGCGTCTCGCGAATGATTCAGCACTTCTTGCACGTCCATGGTTCGCTCCTTGGATCTCATTGGCGAGCGGTCCGCACGACGGGACAATAGCCCTTACGTGACGGCGAACTTCGCCCCAAACCGACGCTGAATTCTTCCGCAAGATGCTTACCGCCCGGCTGCCTAGGAGATGTGAGTTGGGTTCGCCGCCGTGAAGGCGTTAGTGAGGATGCCAACCGTACGCTGAATGTGCGCCTTGAGCAGGTCAAGCGGGCCTTCGCGGTTCCCTTCGGTCGGTCCTGGATCGGAGAGCTCAGCCGAGGCGATCAGCGGCGTCTCGTGATGGCGCGCATATCCGCGCTTGCGGTTGGCGACCTCGTGATGGGCGATCGTGAAGAGCCGAGAGCGGAACGAGCCCGCAGGTTCCTTCGGCCGGACCGCGAACCTGGCCAGTCCAGCAAATGCATTCGTGAATATCAGTTGGGCGGCATCCTCCGCCTCCGGCCAGGCGTCGATCCGGTAGTAGCAATAGTTCAGAACCGACGTTGCATACCGCGTGTAGAGACGGTCAAAGGCAAGCGCGCCGGACTGGGCGGCGAGGACGAGGCAGACATTGCCGGCGTCGGCCGTTGGCTCCTCCCCGACCTTGTTTGGTCTCCGCAGTAACCGCCGCACCGCGCATCTCCCGTTCGCACATCATTGGAGCTGCGAGGGAGAACACCGGATGAACTGAAGCTTTGTGCAGCATAGCCCACGGACCAGAAACGAGCGCGCACGAAAGTCATTGCCGGGAAGGAGCGCATCCGCGCCCCGAGACGTTGGAAAGCCATCGGCACAACAAAATCGGCCGTTGCTGGATGCATTCACCCAGCGCGGGCCGGTTGCCGGCAAGCATCGTTTCGTTCTTGGACGGGCTGCGTTACGCGATATTGTCGGGGAAGACCTGGGCGATGTCGCCCTCTTCCGGCTCACGGCCAAAGAGAAAGCGGACGATCACGTGTTCGGTCGCTTCGTCGACCACGATCAGCTCACCATTCGACGCCAGCGCGGTGAACTGGCTGATCAGCGGGGTGAGCGTCACCATCTCACGAGCGATCGGCGTGACCGCGCCACCAGCGCGATGTTCGGTGCGAATGGTCGTCATGATGCCCTCCTCCGGCTGACGGTCTCAAACGGCGCGAGATCGTGCAGAGATCAACCGACAGGTTCAGCATAAGCGACAATTCTCTGCCATTGACGAGAAAAATAATAAAGTCTCGAAGTAATGAGGACCATTTGATCAAATGATCATCTTTTTCTAATCATCTCCATTCATTTTCGAAAGTAGGTTCCTCGTCATTCCGCGCCGAAGCCATCGTCATTCCGAGCTTGCCGAGGAATCCGTCCTACCTCACCGCCGCCTTCAGCAGAGGCAGACGCTTTGCCTTCGCTCAGTAGTCTGTCCACGCCTTGGTGAGGTGGTGGCCGTGGTGCCGGTCGTCAGCTCGGGAAGGGCTTCGTTAGGCGGAGCCCGGACCTTGAGCTCCGGGCGCGGCAACACGACAAGCAAGCCTGGACAGACTACTCAGCATGACGGGGGGAAGTTCAGCATGACGTCAGTGGTTCGCCTAGCGTCACGGCTGGGGCAGGGCTCTGGGCTCAGCCGCACGGAGGCTCTTCGCGGGGAAGGAGCATTTTGGGCTCGGCGTCACGGTGCAGCCGCGTCGATGCAGGTAATGTTGAGCCCCTACGCCTGTGAGACTTCCTCGGTGACGATGTCGCGGTGCGCCTCGAAGTACATCTGTCGTACCGAGTCCTTGCCTGGACGGTTCATGGTTTGCTTCATCACGTCCGCGTAGATGGCTTCGTAGCCGTCCGCCATCGACGTCGGGGAGAAGCGCCGTTCGACATGCGCTCGGCAGGCGCGGCGGTCGATCTCACCGATGCGGCTAACCGCGCTCACCATCGCCGAGAAGGACCGGCAGACAAACCCGGTCACGCCGTCGACGAGCACCTCAGGCACCGATCCCGAATTCGTCGCGATCACCGGGGTGCCGGTCGCCATCGCCTCGGCCATGGTCAGGCCGAACGGCTCCGGCCAATCGACGGGGAAGAGATAGGCGTAGCTGCCGCCGAGCAGTTGGTCCTTCTCCTGCTCATTGACTTCGCCGATGAACTCGACCAGCGATTGATTGCGTTCGATCAGCGGTTTGATTGCGTTTTCATAGTAGTCGCGGTCGACCTTGTCGACTTTGGCGGCGATGATCAGCCGCATCCCGACATCGCGGGCGATCTCGATCGCGCGGTCGACTCGCTTTTCGGGGGCGATCCGGCCAAGGAAAACGAGGTAATCGCCACCTTGCGCGGTGAAGTGGTAGTTGTCGATGTCGATGCCATTGTAGACCGTGCCCACCCAGCGGCTGTTCGGCAGCCACGATTGCTGATCGGTACTGATCGAAACCAGTCGTTGTTCTGGAAACATTTCATAAATCCGCTGTACTTCGGGCAGATCGAGGCGGCCGTGCACGGTGGTCACGGTTGGCGTTACTGACATGCGGGCGAACGGGAAGGCAATGTAATCGTTGTGATTGTGAATGACGTCGAAGTCATGGGCGCGGACATACGCCTCGCCGCAGCCGAACAGGGTGTACGCCACAAGATCTTTCGCCGTGGGGTCAAGCCGCAGACCTTGCTCGCAACAGGGGATCAACGTGGCGGACGTTTTCGAATCGCCGCTGGCGAAGAGGGTGACGTCGTGTCCGCGGCGGACAAGCTCCTCAGTCAAGACCGAAACGACGCGCTCGGTACCGCCGTAGAGCGGCGGCGGCACCGGCTCGATCAGGGGCGCGACCATTGCGATCTTCAGCGTCCGGCTGATAGCTCGCGGAGCGGTATCGTCCTTCGCCGGTTGCTCATGATTGTTAGTGTCCTCCGGCTCGGAACTGTCGTCAGACGGCGCCGGCTCGTGCCGGTGCGCGCGGCCGCCGGACCAACTTGGTGGGTCGCTGGCGGGAAATGATTCTTCCGCCGCCTCGTCGATCTCGCGCTCCTGCCGCCGGCGTTGCCGGCCACGCTCCTCGTCGGTCACCTGGGTTACTCCACTTCTTCAAGCAATGCCAAATAGTCGTGCGTTCCCGTGCTAATCACATGACTATACGGAGACTGGTCGGGCGTCTCCGCGACGACGGTGAAACCCTGCTCTTCGACCTGATGGATCTCTTCCGGGCCGAGCGGCTTCGTGCCGACAATGACACTTCCGGCGGGATCGTACGGCGGCCAGATCTCGGCGAGGCGGAGAAGTCGCCAGTGCCGGTTTGGGCCGGTGATGGTGGGGACGACCATCGACATCACCTCCTGGTTGCGCCTGGTGAAGAACGTCTCAAAGGGAACCAGCATTTGCCGGTTCCCTGAGTCTGCATTGACGCAGTGGATCGGAGGTCGACTCGCGACCCACCCGTCGGACGCGCAACCACTCTCACCCCGTCTCACCGCACGACGCATGCCGGGATCATCACTGGTGAGGCCGGTTACGGAGGGAACGGCGGTTGAGTCTTCCCCATGATCTCGATGCCTGGAGCGGGCCCGGCTTTCCGCCGTGATCGCCGTCCGAGAAGCAACAACAACGCCAGCAGCGCGTTGCCGGCGAATGCGATCAGAAGCAGCAGGAGACCGGCAATCGCGTCGTTCTTCGCCACCAACGCCGCGTTCCCGAGCGTTTTCGCGGTGATCAGCACGAGAATCAACCAACCCATTGCCAAAAAGTTGACGAAGATCGATGCCGAAATGATCAGCGAACGAAGACAGCCCATTCCCCATCCTTGGTGACAGCGCGCGCCGGTCGCTAACCGGTCAGCACGCACCTGTTCCGGGCAACGCCGGCGTTTCCGACGTCGCCGGAAGTGGCAGCACCCGACAGGGAAGAGGAGAAAAGACACGCCACAGGGCCCGAACGGTCCATTGTTCGAAAGTCTACTGATGGGTGATTCCGTTGAGGGAAGAATCGGCGTAAAGAATCAATTGAGGGTGTCCGCCTCGCCACCATCAACAATGAGGAGCCGCTTGTAGCCGGAATTGCGCCCACGCAGGAAGCGAAAACGTCATGGAGACCGTGCCGCCCAACACCATCATTCACTTGCCTCCGGTCCATCGCCGCACCGTCAGTGAAACGGGCCTGCTCCTCTTTGTGGGCATCATCGCGCCCCTGATCATCCTCTGGATGCTCTTTCGTGTCACCGCGGCGCCCGTTGCGGTCGCCAATTCAACTCCCCGGCCGGCCGCGGCCGTCGAAACGCCGCCGGTCGTCGTCGAAGTGGTCATGCAGTTTCCGACCGCGACTCCGCAAGACACCCCGTCCGCGTCGTGGATGCCCAGCCCAACGGCGACGAGCGACTGGTGTGACGCGCGATTCACTCAGCCCGGCGCCGCGTGCACAAAACCCTTCCCGCCTCCGCCGACTCCAACCCCGCTCTTATCGTGCGATGACGAGACGGTCGACTCTGGCGACCTCTGTCGATGGTCTGAGCCGGCATCGGCGTCCGAGATGTGGGGGCTGGCTAACCACGACCAAAACGAGCCGCGGTAGCAGGCAGACCGAGAAAAATGGAACCCGTACCCGGGGAGCAACCCTCACCCGGCCCTCCGGGCCACCCTCGCCCTTCGTCACAAGGGAGAGGGCAGCCGCGCCGCGGCGGGTGAGGATTGCTGGCTGTCGATCTGCGCCGCCATGAAATCACAACGTTCGCCCGCCGTATGACGATCTACTTCCCCACCCTCAACGGGATCTTGACATCGTTGACGACGGAGCCGTCTTTCGCGGAGAGCTCGTAGACCTTAAGCGTGACGGTGCCGGACTGTGGAGCGTGGAAGGTCAGCTTTGTCTCAAAGGTGCCGCGAGTGCCGCTGCCGGACGTCGCCTGCACGACCTCGTGCGCCAGGACTGCGTTATGTTCGTCGAGCAGATCGGCTTGGAACACGCCCTCGAAGGTGTTCGCGGTGCCGCTGACAGTCAGCGGACTGCCGACTGTGGCAAACGGCGCCGGGGATTCGACAAAGATGATCGGGGTGACGTCCTCGAAGTCGGCCCTGCCGACCGGCTTGGCGAGCGCGACGTCACCGATCTTGGCGACCTTCTCGCCGTCGATCTTGAACGACACTTTTTCGATCGTTGGGAACTGCGTCAAGGTATAGACGACCTGCGCGATCTGCGCTTTCATCGTGTCCTTGTCGCCGCTCGTGAATGCCTTTGAGAGATCGACGGTCGCCACTTTGGTTTCGCTGACGAGATTGATCCCCTTGAGCTTCGTCTTCGCCGGGATCGCGGTTTTGAGTCCCGCTCCCTTCTCTTCCTTCGTTGGACCGTGCAGTAGCTCGGTCATCGCCGATTTCGCGACAGTCTTGTCCTCCGGAATTGCGATCTCGCGGTGAGCCGTCGCGATCATTTCCCCGCGCCGGGCCTCGCGCAAGAAGTAGGTGGAGACGGTCATCGTCCTGGCCGATGGGCTGGCTTCTGGGGTGGGAACGGTGGCCACGACGGCGCCGGCGCCGGCGAGCGAAAAGACGAGAGCGGCAAACAGTGGGAGCGCAGGTAACCAATGGTGGCGAAGCATCTCAATCCTTCTCCAACGTAGGATCGGGTCAGGGAATCTGACGACTGTTCGTGCTGCTGCTGATACGTTCGAGGCGGGCGTTTCGTGTCGCCGCTCAAGGCTGCGTTTGATGCCGCAAGATACCGTCCGCCGCGACGGAGAAGTGGTCAATGCCGTTGGGCAGCTTTTCGAGGAAGATCGCCATGATCCAACGCTCCGGCTGGTCGAGAAAGGCCATCGACGGCAGGAGCAGCGCCTCGACCGCGGTTGTCCGGCGGAGGAAATCGGCGCTTGCCCGCGCCACGTCGCGATCGAGAAAGCACTGGGGCGCGCCGGTCAGCGGCAGCGTCGCGCACACCTGCTGATCGCGTAGGTCGAGCGTCCGCTCGAGGGCCAGGTTGACATCAAAAATCCGGCGGGCGAGCATCGCGCGGCCGATTTCTTCGGTCCGCAGATCCTGCAAATGGCGCGCAAACTCGGCGATCAGCACGCCATGATCGCGCGCGAGATAGAGCGTCGGTTCCCCTTGCCGATTCCAGCGATTGTCCCGCGCCCGCGTCGCGAACCGCGTATCGAGCACCCCATACGGCGACCCATCGGGAATATGGCGACACGCCGATCCCGTCCAAGGCCGGATCTGTGCGGTGAGGCGGCTCGGCGGCGGAGTTGGTTGATTGGTGGACACGTGTGGTTCCTTGTCGAGCGAGCCTATCTGGGTTAGTGAACGTCGACGGCTGCGACGGAGCAGAGAACTGGCGCGGCCGTTGTGGTCGCCAACTCCACCCGGGAATGAATCCCCGTGCTCAGCCCGGGAAGGACTTTGGTTATCGTAGCCTTCCCTCTGGGTGATCTCAGCCCCGAGCACGAGCGGTGCGCACTACCCGCATGCGCTGACCGGCCGGGGAAGTGCCGGTTGTACCTACACCCCCTCCTCGATTTCGTCGCTATCAGTCAAGCCGGCTGCGTTGAGGGCTGTCGTCAGGTCGTCGTAGCGGAGCACCGAAACAATGCGATCGGCACGGACCTGGAAGACGGAGGAGACGGTCGTGGGCTCGCCAAGTTCGCCAGTGGCGGGGGAGCGCCATGCGGCCCGCTGCTCGACGACAACCGTTTCGCCGCGATGAAATGTGCGGGCTGGGACAAGTTTGATGCCGGCGCGGTCGACCCACGCGCGGAGCAGATTGGCGCCGTGACTCGATCCCCGCGGACCGCCGACCGCAACATCATCGCTGACAAGGCCGGCGAGGCGGTCGATCTCGCCCCCATTGAGCGCGTCGTGCCACGCGTTGACAACGTCGACTTCCGACGTCATCTCAGCCGCCGAGACCTTCGTAGTCGGCGGCGAGTGCGGAAAGGACTCGGTCGGCGTGGCCGATTTCGATCATCTGCAAGGCGGTTGCGCCGTCGAAGACCGGCAACGGCGTCGTCAGAAAGCGTTCGAGCCCTTCCGGCGAGTAGACCGCGTGTCCGAGCTCGGTGATCTCCTGAATGCGGGAGAGGCGTTCGCGCGTGCTGCGATTCAACGGCAGAGCCTTCCGCGCTTCCCAGCGTTCGATCGTCTTGGCGCTGACGTCCATCAACCGCGCCATGCGCTCCCGGGAGAGGTGCAATTGCTCGCGGAGACGAAGCGGATTGGTCGCTACCGACGGAACGGCGTACAAAGCCATAGTCTCGTCCCCTTTCTCGCGACATGGTACATTTTCATCTAGACATTTGTCAAGACAATATCCTGCCAATTTCCGCTCGTTGGTCTGAACTATCGCGAGACTTGCGAGGGGCTGTTGCCCTGCTGCCATGTTGTCGCGACAATGGCCGCCAAGACCAGGCGATTGCACGCGCGATGTGGTTCGGCTCGTGCGGGAATCACTGGCGAGTTTTTTTGCGACACTGGCGGGACACGCGAAGGGGGGAACGAGGGAAATGGAGACTGGCGATCTGCCGGCGCGCAGCCTGTTCGATAGATTTCAGGAGCGAATTTCCCGCCGAGAGGTAGTCAAGGGCGCCGGTCTGACAGGCCTCGGCGTGCTCGCGGGGTACACGGGCTACTTGCGAACGAGGGCGCAGCAATCGCCCGATGTCCAGAATCTGCTCAATGTCGCTATCACGCTCGAAACGGTCGCCGTGACCTTCTTCGGCGTCGCCCGCCAGCGCGGCACACGATTGGGTCTGACCTCCGACGATGTGCGGTTCATTCGCGCCGCGCAGTGCGAAGAGGAAGCCCATTACCACTTTTTCGAAGCTGCCGGCGGCGCGCCTTCGACCACGGCCGTTTCGCTCCCGAACGCGATCTTCAAGAATCGCTCAACTTTTTACCAGCACGTGCGCGACCTCGAAGAGATGAGCGTGGCGACCTATATGGCCGCGGCGAACCAGTTCGCCCAACTGGGCGACCCGCGTCTAGTCGAGGTTTCGTATCAGATCGGCGCGATCGAGGCTCAGCACCAGGTGCTGGTTCGGGCGATGTTGGGCGATCGCTTGCCGAACGACCGGGCATTCGCGCAGTGGATGTTCTCGAGTGTGAAGGAAGCGGGCCAGGCCCTGAGCGACGCAGGGTACGTCGACGGACCGGGCAAGAAATACGAGTACCCCGGGCCGGTGGACATCTTCTGTCGTGGAGTCTTCGGTCTCGTGCCCGAAACCACCGAACCTGCGGCACCGGCGGCATCTCCTTCACCGGAAGCGTCACCAGCAGCGACGCCGAGCTCTTAGGGATCGAGCGGGCGCGGCCAATACTGCGAGCGATTCCCTCACCCGACCCTGCAGACCACCGCACCGGGTACCCTTTGAGTGTGGTATCTGCGTGCGCGGAACAGGGCTCGAAGCGAGCACGAATCCCGAAAAAGGATACCCCTCTTCCTCGCAAGGAAGAAGGGTGGGTGGGGAACTTTTGGGCTGAGCGCCGATCCGTTCCCCTGCGTACGTTCGCAATGGTTTACTATGTATTCGGGACTGCTGCCCGAACCTGTACCTCCGGGCCGTTGTGAGGTCACCGGTTCGCCTCTACACTTTTGCTGGATACGGCAGATTCCGGCGGGCGCCGGCGCTGGCCCAACGTGCATCCGCGGCATCGCGGCCGACCCTGAGTGGGGCCTCGAAGCGACATCGAGTGCTCATTGCCGCAGGGACCGGTTGTGGGAATGCAGTTCGCGACCTTGTGTCGGCGGATGGACCAATCAGGAAGTGCATGCGTCGGCCGGGCCACCGCTGACCCGGCGATCCGAACGCGAGACCCCGTGGCTCGATAGGAGCAGAGATGCGGGACGGCAACAACGGTCCATTCACCAATAATCCGTCGGGTTCCGATCCCGACGCACAGGGCACATCGGTGAACCGGCTTGAGCAGGCGCTCGGCGGGCGTCCGCTCATAGTCTACCTCGTGCTCTTCGCCGGGGCCGGCGCGTTGCTCGTGTTGCTGATGATCGTCTGGATTTCGGCGACGGGCGGTGGTGAGGAAGAGCGCCCGATTTGTCTCGATATCTCCGCCGCCGACGCGCAGGCGGCGATCCTGGCTGGAAAGGTCAGCCGAGTCGATATCGTCGTCGATCGCCAGCACCCAGACGTCGGGCCGACGGCGGTTCAACTCGAGCTCTCCGATCAATCATGCCGCCGGCTGGCGCCGACCGGGGCCGACAACCGCGATGCCGCGTACCAAGTGGTCGGGGTTGTCTACGTCTACAACAGCACCGGCGAGCAGCGCATCCGGATCCATACCAAGCGGGAAGATGTGCCGAACCAGTTCCTCGTGACATCAACCGCCGTGCCGACCGAAACGCCGACCCTGGCGCCGACCGTCGTCCCCACGGAAACGCCGACGTCGCTGCCGACCGCAACGACTCCGCCGCAGCCAACCAGTACGGCAACGCCAACCGTCGAACCAACGATTACGCTCCCGCCAACGCAGACCTTCGCCCCGTCCGAACTCACGCAGACGCCTTAGAGAGTCACTTTCCGGCCGCAACCCTCACCGTCACAGCACGTTTACCCGCTGCCATGCGATCTTTTCCGATGGTCATTCCGAGCCTGTCGAGGAATCTGTCCTTTCTTACCCTTTGTGTCGGAGAGCACAGCTCCTTTGACTTCGCTCAGGATGACGGAAGCGCCCCGTGCTAAGCGCGCTTAGCCGTGCCCGTTCCCTCCTGCGCACTAGAGAGCCGGGTACCCTCTGGCTGGCGCCGCGAGAGCGGCGGGTGAGGGTCGCTGAGGAATGGACCTGTTGCCCTAGCTCGTGCCCTGCGCGTCCCAGCGGAAGAAGCGGACGGCGATCGCCATCCCGACAGCGAACGTCGCGAGCAGAAAGAGGAGGTCTGGCCAGACGTCGGCCAATCCTTTGCCACGAGACATCGTGTCGCGGAGAGCGTCGACCAGGTAGCTCAGCGGCAGGATCTTGGTGATCGGTTGCAGCCAGGCCGGCGCGGCGCTGATCTCGAAAAAGACGCCGGACAAGAAGAGCATCGGAAAGGTGACGAGGTTGCCGACCGCGGCAGCCGTTTCGACATTCTTGGACACGCCGGCGATGGCGAAGCCGATCGCCAAGAATGCGAGCGCGCCGATCAGGATTTCGATGAGCAGCAAGAGCAGGTTGCCCTGTACATTCAGCCCGAACAGGGACGCCGCGAGACCGATGAGAATCGCCATTTGCGCGAGCGCGATGATCAGTTGCGAGATGATCCGCGCGAGCACAAAACTGGTGAGGTGAAACGGCGTGACCTTGATCCGGCGGAGGATGCCCCGCTCGCGAAAGGTGACGAAGGCGGTGGAGAGTCCGATAACCCCGGAATTCATGAGGCTCATGGCGAGGATGCCTGGCACCAGAAAGTCGATGTAGTCCAAACTCGTCGCGTTCACCGGCAGCGTGGTCACGGACACCGGGCTCTCGGTCTGGGTTGCCGCGTCGATGTATTGACTGATGACATTGACCGCGACGCCTGAAGATGGTCCCTGGGACTCGTCGTAATAAATCGTGACTCCGGGTTGACCACTGCCGCTGGCCGCCGGACCAAAAACGACGACCGCGTCGCAGTCACCATCGCGCAGTTTGTGCATTTCCTCGGCTTCGGTCCCTGCTTTGACCTTGATCGCGTCGTCCGATTTCATCGCCGCGACCGTGCTGTCCATGAGCGCTGATTGGGTTCCGGCGACGCCGATGGTCAGACTCACGCCGCTGGAGTCGCTGAAGATCGAACCGAAGAGGACGATAAAGAGTGCGGGAAAAACCAGGTTCCAGAAGAGGGCCGTCCGGTTGCGGACGTTCATCTTCAGGTTCGCCTTGACCATAGCGAGAAATGGCTTCATCCGGTACTCCGGGTTATGGCCCCGGGCTGAAAGTGACCCAGAGGGTACCCCGCTAAGACAACGAAGTCCCTCCGGGACTGAGCACAGGGCCATCGCTGGAAGGGCGTCGTTCTTAGCCTCGGAGCGGCTTCGTCTGGATGAGCCACTGGCTTTAGCCTGGGGTCGTGGGAAGAGTGCGATCGCGGCTCGGTATCCAATCTACCCACGCCGGAACCTCCGGCGCTTGCCTTCATCATGCTGTTCTTGCTGAGCCGGCGGTGGTTCTTCATCTTCGTATTGCCGCCCGGTTAGGCTGAGGAACACATCCTCCAGTGAGGCCTGGGTGCTGCTGAGATCAGAAAAGGTCACCTTGCGGCGGGTGGCGAGATCGAGCAACGCGACGAGGGTTTGCTGGACATTCGTTGATTGCAGCTCCACGTTCTCCTCGTCACTAAAATTGCCGGTGACGCTGGGCAAGGCGAGCAGCTCGTCGGCCGCAAAGGTACCCTCGGTCACGTGCGCGCGCACCTTGGCCGCCAGACCGAGATTGCGAATCAGCCTCTCCGGCGTGTCACAGGCGATCAACCGCCCGCGGTCCATGATGGCGACGCGATCGCACAACACTTCCGCTTCTTCCATATAGTGCGTAGTCAGGACAACGGTTGTACCCGCGTCGCGAATGGTGCGGATAGTGTTCCACAGGTCGCGGCGGGCGGCCGGATCGAGTCCGGTCGTCGGCTCGTCGAGAAAGGCAACGACCGGGTTGTTGACGAGCGCCAACGTGATCGACAGCCGTTGCTTTTGACCTCCAGAGAGCTCGTTGACGCGTCCGTTCCGCTTTTCTTCAAGCCCGACCATGCGCAGCAACTCGTCGATGCGCGCGGGCAAGACGTCGAGCGAGTAGAGACCGCCGAACAGTTCGATCAGTTCGGCCACGGAGAGGTAATCAAACAGCGCCGTCGTCTGCAATTGCACGCCGATCATGCGGCGGACGGTTTCGCTCTCCGCAATCGCGTTGTGCCCGGCCACCCGAATGCTCCCCTCATCCGGCGTGCGCAGCCCTTCGATCATCTCGAGGGTCGTGGTCTTGCCGGCGCCGTTCGGTCCGAGGATGCCGAAGATCTCGCCCTGGGCAACCGCGAGATCGAGCCCCGCGACCGCGATCAGCGACCCGTAGCGCTTGACCAGCCCGCGGATGTCAATCACCGGCTCGCCGGGCTGCAATTTCACTTCAGGAATCGGACCAGTTTTCGTCGCGGTAGTTGCCATCCCATCATCCCGTGGTGTCGAACCATGTTGTCTAACGCACTATACGACTCCACCCGCTGCGACATTCAAGCCACCAGCGCCCGTCAGCGCAGGGATGCACGAGTCGGCGATGTCCCTCCCCCGCCGCCATTCCGAGCGGAGTCGAAGAATCTGTCTTTGATCACCGCCGCGGTAGCTAACATGCCCGGGTCAGAAGACCCGGGTTACGACATCCCAGCCCTTCCAGGGCTCGAGCACGTTTTTCTGTAGCGGCGCACGGCGTGCGCCCCGAGTGGTGACCGCGGCCTGTGGCAGCCTCGAAACGCCATGATCATTGCCCCAAGGCGCACGCCGTGCGCCGCTACGGTGAACGGGACGTTTCGCGCATTCGTGCCCTCTCCGTTCCGCAGAGGAAGAGGCTAGCCGCGCATGCGGCGGGTGAGGGTTGTCGACAGGCGAGGATTGCTTCCTGCCTCCTGCATGACCATCACCCAATACGTATCCCCGCCAATCGACGTACTCCGGTGCAATCTCGCAAATACGCAAATGTGCCGATGTGAAGAGTTTCACAACCTGGCATCCTCATTATCGGCCGCTGGAGGTCGTTAATTGCACGGACCGGAAACGGACGCGGTCGCCAGCGGTCAAGGTCAAGTAGCGGAATGCGGTCTTAGTGGAAGCTCTCGCGAAATGGGTGCGCGGGAACAATAAGGAGGAAAACCTTGACGTCTTCACGCTTTTCCACGGCCGGCCTTGCGCGGCTGAGCGCCCGCCGGCCGTGGGCTACTCTGGGTTTTTGGCTTCTCTTGCTCGTTTTCGCGGCCATCGCCGCGCCGTCCCTCGGCAATTCGCTGACTACGGAAACGAAATTCATCAGCAAACCGGAATCGCAAAAGGGCCAGGACCTGCTCGAACAGCGGCTTCGCGGTCCCAAACCGGTCACCGAAACGATCATCGTCCGCTCAGAGACGGCGACGGTCGACGATGCCGCATTCAAGCAGCAGATCGACAAGGTCACTTCTGAGCTCGCGGGCATGCCGCAGATCGTCGCGTCATACACAACCTACTATCAGGCCGACAACGCCGAGCTCGTGTCCGCGGACCGGCACTCGACGCTCATCTCGGTCACGATGGTCGGCAAGCTCGACGAGGCGACCGATAACGTGCCTGACTATGAAGCGGCACTTAATCGAGCCAGCCAAGACTCCTCGTTTAAGGTGATGACCGTCGGCGACGCGAGCATGAATCACGAACTGACGACGATCTCGGAAAAAGATCTCGGCAAGGGTGAGCAGATGGGCTTGCCAATCGCCTTGATCATCCTGGTGATTGTCTTCGGCGCTCTCGTGGCAGCCGGTCTCCCGATCATGCTCGGACTGGTCTCAGTCTTCGTCGCGATTGGTCTGGCGGCGATTGTCGGCCGGACCATGGATCTCTCGTTCTTCATCGTGAACATGATCGGCATGATCGGGCTCGCGGTCGGCATCGACTACGCGCTGTTCGTGATCGAGCGCTACCGCGAGGAGCGACGCCGCGGGCACAGCAAGCATGAGGCAATCGAGATTGCCGGAGGCACGGCCAGCAAGGCCGTCCTCTTCTCCGGCGGCACGGTCATCCTCGCTCTCTCCGGCATGCTGATCGTGCCCGAGTCAACATTCAAATCGCTCGGGCTCGGCGCGGTGCTGGTGGTGATCGTCGCCATTGCCGCGACCCTGATGCTGATCCCGGCGCTGCTCAGCCTGCTCGGCGACAAGATCGACTGGCCCCGCCGCAAAAAGTACGACGCGGCGACGGCCGCCAAGCAAGCCGCGCACGACAACGAAGTGATCCACGGTGGGTTCTGGGGCCGGATGGCGAAGCTGGTTATGACGCACCCTGTCATCAGCCTCACGCTGGCGGTGTCGCTCCTCATCGCCTGTGCTCTCCCCTACTTCGATATCAACAAGGG